>NZ_CP029425.2:7380960-8589152 GCF_002278135.3 Bradyrhizobium ottawaense
CTTCCTTCCGGCTGGCTGTTCGCCATGCTGACTGACTCAATTCGACTCCGTCAAGAGCTGAAACTAAATGGCGCCCTCTCTGGTCTGTCAGCTTCTCGAAAGCTGCGCCTGCAACAATCTAGGCTGGCATCCGGCACTTCGAAGGGAGAGAGATATGAACGTTGATCCACGAAATGCTGTGGACACTCCCTTTGAGGTTCACAACGTGGTACAGCAGGCGCGCCGCGTCCATGGACAACAGGATGAGCTTGGCGCCGAGAGCAGCGCAACGGCACACAATTCCGAAGATCAAGCAAGCTTCGAGCAGCAGCTGAATGACTTGGATATAGACGACCTCGATTCGGCCTACCCGACGCCGCCTTCACTCTGCTTAGCGGCAAATTCCGCGACTGCCACGTCCTCGTCTGCGCCAGGCGAGGCCGCCTCGGAACCCGGTAGCTGCCCAGCCCCATCATTTGTCAGTGCCCGCGCTCAGCTTGCAGCAACACTGACAGGTGCCAATCTTGAAGTGCTTCGCAATGAGATCGACCTTGCCGTGCAGCAGGCGGCGCGCTGGTCACCGGCGAGCGCACCTAGCATTGACCGAGACGGCGTATTTGACGACGTCGTGAGGTCGTCTTATGTCACACTGCGGCGTTTTCAGAATCAGAATAGTGACTGCAAGCCGCATACGGACGAAAACACAAGCGCCATATTGCATGTTCGCAACACGGCTCGGGATCATTCTTCCATTGGAGATCATCCAGAGCGGTATCCTATTGACCGGGCGCGCCAAGCTGGCTGGCATATGCGCGGCAAGACAACAACATCACCCTTCGTATCGTTGGTCGAAGATCCGGCGAAACTCGCCGTTTCTCGCGATCATTGGGCGAGGGCGATCGCCAACAATGCGAACGCACTGCACACCTACACTGTTCCGAAGCACAGTGTCTGGACGCCAGACGACGTGATGAGCAGCATTGCGCTCAGAATGAATGCTGAAGACTACGACAACATCGATGCGGACGTCGATTTGATGTGCTCACTTGGCAGAACGCCAACGAAAGAGACCGAGCGCCTGTTCTTGGGCGGAAACTTGGAAAGCTACCGCACCGGCAGAGAAGAAAATCCCTATAAGCGCGAGAGCAATGAGTAGATGGTCTCTCGGCCAAACCGTTGGGCTGGTTCGTTGGTTTTCAAGCACCCAAACTCCCAAAAGAAAGACCTTGAAGCGGCGTACCAACTCCGCACACGCAGAACAGCTTAAGCTTATGCGGCGACCGGCGGCCCGATCAACTCGCCGGTCGAGCGGCAGAGCGGTTGGGTCTCCGACAAGATGCACTTCCGGCGACGCGAGGATGTCGGACAATCCTCCTCCTGTGCGCGCTCGTTGGAGCATCCCGGCGCCTTGGACATTGTGAGTTCGAACGACATACGAGCTCACGGCTGGCTGGCGGCTTTGGTGGAGTTACGCCGCTGAACGCGCTGCGTCCCTCTCTGTACTCGGTCTGAAATTGGCCGCGCGGTCAAGCAACAGGTGTTTCGGCCGCGATCGCATCGGGCATTCGCTCCCCGCGATAAGCCGCGCTGTTACAAGACAGCCGATCCGTCACCTGGATGCGTTCCATCAAAACAATCGATTTTGCGGAGCGCGCCTAAGAGGCTCATAGTCGATCGCAATATAAGGAGGCCGCATTCAAGATGACGTCTGGCAATCGATTCTCTCCTCAATCCCTTGCCGAACAACTTGGCTCGAGCGATCGACAGTCTTCACCTCGAACGTTGCTTCCTGTTCATCAAGTGGACGTCCACCTCTCGCCACGGTCTCCCCGCTAAATTGACACGCATGAGGCGGATCGGATCGCCCCGCTCCTGGTGTCATGGCTTACCCCGCTTGCCAAGAGCGCCTGCCTCTTCTGCACTCAATAGCGCTTCTGCGAGACGTTTAATTGGACGGACGAATGCTCACGGCTTTGTACACAGCGAGACGGACCGCCGCGCGCAGTTCGACGGCATGGTCGAACTGTGTCGCCGTTGCCTCACAACGATTCCAAACTGAAGGCACCCCGACAAAGAGCATTCAATTGCACTTGAATCTCACCTCGCGTCAGATTGTAGGATTTCCGACAGTCTCGCGACACAGTCCGCTCGTGTGAACTCTTCCTGACGGGTACCAACAATTGCGAACGTCTCAAAAACTCAATGCTCGGCCGATTCGGTTGATCACACTACCCAACTCCTCCTTTTTAGAGCTTGCATCGTTCATCTGCTCTGTGAGGGCTGGGCGAAGCGCCGTCTTCGCAGGCAGACCTGGATCCAGCGCGCGAGAACAACGCGGGCAGTCTTTGTTTCGCCTATGCCGACGAAAGGCAGAGTTCCTGAGCCGTGCACCCGATCCGACGACATGGAGCCGGCGTCGCCGCCTCAGACAAGGCACGACAGCAATGCCGCACGTAATTTGTCCTTCATTGGCAGCACTAGCTCAGTTGGGACGGAGAACGCCTCGGAAGCGACCGAGCATTGGAACGGTTGACATCTTACTTGGATAACGCCGGCAAACGAGAGGACGTCTGTCCCGAAGGACGCGTTGATCGTTTCGTCGCATCTCGGCCTTTTACGCCCCATTGGCCGGCACATAGCGCGCGAAGTGTCTTTAGCGCGGAACACTTGCAATGCCGCGACTTGACGGCACTACGGCCAACAGCCTCGCAAGACTGACCGCGGATCAAGACGAACTGGGAAGTATTCAATGTCGGTTTCGCAAGCCTGTTCGACGACAAATACAGCTGATCTCGCCCGTGCCTTGCTTTCGCTGGGGCAGTCTCGCGCGATCACTACCGCTAGCATTCGCGCAGCGCATGCAGGCATTGCTATGTGCCGCCCACAGATGCATCAGTGCGCCGCCAGGGCTCTCAACCCCGTAAGTCATCGCAGAGCTCTTGCCAACATAACGGATATGTTGAGCTGCGCCGCCCGCCCAGGCGACCCGCCGCGAGCCGTCACATATCCGATGTCAATGGATGCGCATGCATCGGTCGCCTGCCAACAAGCTCTTGCGGGTCGTCTACGGCTTTTCGAATTCATGCCAGACCGGCAGCATCCAGTCGCCGGATCTCTTGGTCAACCCTAACACGCTCAAGTCTTGCCGAGGACGGACGAGAGGCGATGGATGCGAATTCTCCTGGTTGATCATCATGCGGACTTTGGCCGCGCTGTGAAGGCAACGCTCGTGAATTGCGGGTTCGCGGTGGACGTGACGCCCACGCTGGATGAGGCGTCAGCCGCGCTGGATTGCGCAAACTACCACCTCGTACTGCTGGAGTCCGTCTTGCCGGATGGGGATAGTTTGGACTGGTTGAAGCAGTTGCGGCGCGAAGGACGATCAATGCCGGCAATGATGATGAGCAGTCTCAATGATCTCAGCCGCCGGATCGCGACCTTCAATGCGGGAGCGGATGATTTCCTGCCCAAGCCTGTGTCGATCGACGAACTCATCGCTCGCATGCGGGCCATTTTGCGAAGGTCAACGCAAATGACGGCGCCGGTCGTGACATTCGGGAATCTGCATTTCGATCCGATCGCCAGACAAGTCTCGGTGGGTGGCCGGATCCTGAGGATTGCTCGGCGTGAGGTGTGCATTCTCGAGCATCTGCTCAATCGCGCCGGCCGCACTGTGCCGCGCGCTTCGCTGGAAGATAGCTTGTACGCGTTCGATGACGAGGTTTCGACCAATGCGCTGGAAGTCGGGATTTATCGCTTACGCGCGCATTTGAACCAGGCGGGTGCGACGCTCAGAATCAAGACCGCGCGCGGCGTCGGTTACACTCTTGAACTCGTTGGCACAGCATCGGCTGCCTAGCAGCGTCACTTAAAGGCAACAATCGCTTGAAGGTCCTTAATAATGCCGCCGGCGCTACCCAGCCGCCTGCGATCACCAACCCACAACGCTCTGCCGCTCTCAATCGTCTCTGCTACCTCCTATGCGGATTTGCTTTGCTGTTTCCGCTTGCGGCCTCAGCCGAGACCAAGCGGGACGGCAAAGGAGAGATGCCACGTGCGGCACCCGGCAGCACCACGGGCACGCTCAATATTACCTCGTCACAGGGAAAGACGGTGCATTTGAGCGCACCGGCGGCGACCATTTTTGTCGCCGACCCTGCAATTGCCGATTATCAAGCTCCGTCGAGCAGTACAATTTTCGTGTTCGGCAAAAAGTCCGGGCGGACGAGCCTGTTCGCCCTCAACGAAAACGGCGAGGCTCTTGCCGAGCTGCGTATTGTCGTAACCCAACCACTCGAGGATCTACGGGCCGCGCTCAAGGCCGAGGTCGGCGACTATCCAATTCAGGTCAGCTATACCCCGCGCGGGGCGATCCTTAGCGGTATAGCGCCCAATGCCGATGTCGTTGAGGCTGCGAGGAAGGTCACTGAGCAATTTGTTGGCGCGGGCGCCCCGGTCGTCAACAAGATCCAGGTCGCCGGCTCACTGCAGGTAAATCTCAGCGTGCGCGTAGCAGAAGTCTCCCGCACCGCCGTCAAGGATCTCAACATCAACTTCACCGCCTCGGGCCCAAACGGCGCTTTCCTTGCCACCGGCAAACCGGGAGGGTCCGGCAGGGCTGGCGGCGGCGGCACGATTGGGATCGGGTTTAGCACCGGCAATATCAACCTCAGCGCTGTTCTCGACGCTCTCGCCAGTGAGCACCTCGCCTCAATCCTGGCTGAGCCGAACCTGACGGCAATGTCCGGCGAAGCCGCAAGCTTCCTCGCCGGCGGCGAGTTTCCGATCCCAGTCATGCAGGACAACAGGCAGGTTTCGGTCCAATTCCGGCAGTTCGGCGTGAGCTTGGAATTCGTCCCGACAGTGCTCAGCAACAACCAGATCATTGTCCGTGTGAAGCCCGAAGTCAGCGAACTATCGACCGAAGGCGAAGTCAAGATCAATGGTATGGCGGTTCCTGCCCTCTCGACGCGGCGGGCGAGCACCGTGGTCGAGCTCGCCAGCGGCCAGAGCTTTGCAATCGGCGGCCTCATCAGGCGCAACTTCAACACTGATATCGGCGAGTTTCCCTGGCTCGGCGACGTACCGATCCTTGGTGCGCTTTTTCGCTCTTCATCGTTTCAAAAACGCGAAACCGAGCTAGTTATCGTTGTTACACCTTACATCGTACGGCCGGGATCAAATCCAAGCCAGATAAGTATTCCGACCAACCGCATCGCACCGCCATCAGATGCAGGCCGCATCTTGACGAACACGGTGGCACGGCCGCCTCAAGGCCGCGATGCGCCGCGCGCGAGCGCACCGGGACTGACGGGCAACGCCGGCTTTATCATCGAATGAGGATCGACATATGAACATGCGATATTTGTCCCATTCGATTGTCCTTGCCGCAATATTGGGGGGCTGCGCAAATACTGCGTCGATCCATCCCAATCCTGCCGAACAAGGAGTCCAGGTCGAACAGAAAAAGCGTGTCTTGCTTCTGCAGAGCCTCCATGCCCTCGAAAAGCTTCAGCTGCGTAATTTTATCGCCGACGCAAGTGGTGGCCGGCGGGATGCGCTCCATGTGGATGTCAGCGGCTCCCATAAGCTCATTGCGCAGGTGGCGCACGAAGCACGCGCCATGGGGGTTGTTCCCTCTAACATCCGGCTGTCCGCTTCTCCCCTCAATTTATCGGGCCGTTCCGCCGTCAGGATCGAGGCGATTACGTTTGAAGCGCATCTTCCGAACTGTCCGTCGCTTTTGATCGCAGGACCAGCAGTGGACGACAATTCGTTCGAACCGACTCTTGGTTGCTCGACCAAAAACAACCTGGGAGTGATGGTGAACGATCCGCTCGACCTGGTTGATAATCGGTCTGTCAGCACGGTAAATGGCGATCGCGCCGCCGCTCCTCTTGCTAGTCACTCTACTCTCGCAGCGCGCAACAAGGGCAACGGAGAAGATGGAGCAAGCACGACAGCGCCGGACGCAGCGGGACCAACAACACAGAATGTGCAGCCGCTCCGATAGGCGCTTTAAGCGCTTGTCGGAACCTACTGTGCAGCACCTGGCGCTCAGGCGCACGAGCGATGCTGCAAGGCGCAGAGAAGGCAATTGCGAGCCATCATTTATCCTTTCATTCTACCTTTCCGCTTGGCGATGTCAGGTTTTGGAAAGCAAACGTGAGTAGCGAAATAGCGAGAGAGCGAGCCCTGCGGACTGAACATGGACCGATTCAACACGATCAACCCAGCCGATAAGGCGTCCGCTGCGTCGGATGCCGCCGTGGAACAGCCGGATCAAAAGCATGTGGCGTTTGAGCAGCACCTGGCAGGCGTGCGAGAGGCGGGCCCTGTATATCCGCACGCGGCGCTTCATGATGTCACTGAGGAAGACGATCACCTCATCCAGGCGGCATCGGCCGCTGCTCTCAATGGAGGGCCGCCGCCGAGTGAGACCACCGTCAAAATTTATGATCGTCGGCTTCGCAAATTCGCCGAGGGGCTGAAGAAGTCCGGCAAATCAATTGCTGGGCTCGATGACGATGCCTTACTCGCTAACGCTAGGAAGCTGCTGCCAAACGACAGGGTCATCGCGCCAGCATTGTTAATGATCAGTCGGTACCGCGAGCCCGACGCCAACGCTCGCCCCCTCTCAACACATTATCGTCCTTCCAGGGAAGATGAGGGTCTTATCAGGGATGCCGCCGAGGCAGGTTTTGGTCGACAGATCGGCAGGAAAACGGCCGAGAGCTATGCGAGCGGACTGCGGAAGTTGGCGGTAGCGCTCCGACCCTTGTCCATTGCCGACCTCAGTGATGATAAACTGCTCGGACACGCGGATAGGTTGTTCCCGAAGGACAAGATGCTCATCTCCGCCTTGAATGGCCTTCGGGACTATCGCGCCATTACCCTGCAGACCAATTTAGGCGGAGAAGGAGGCAGTTCGCGCCAGGTCATCCAGCCGTCCACCCCCTCAGCTATGCCGGCCGATGAGCAGCCGATTGGGGACGATGCAGATGAGCGCAGCTCACGGCCGCCGGGGTTCAATGCTCCGCAGGTCTGGCATGGAGTGGGGTTGGCCGTCCATTCGCCTACGGAAAGTGTCGCCCAGGACGTGCTTTTCGATGCTGCAGAAGCCGAGAGCTTCTTGCCGGCGACCATGCTTGGGCCAACGGTCAGTTCAATGGTTCACTCGCCGGTGCAAAGTGTCGATCAGGAGGCGCTTTTCGATGCCGCGGATCGTGCGAACCTTTTGTCGGCGGCGACCTCCAATGCGCCGGTACCTTGGCCAACGATGAGTCCAACCATTCCCTCGCCGGTGCAACGTGTCCCTCGGGACGCGCTTTTCCATGCCGAGGGTCGCGAGAACCTCTTTCGCGCGCTGACCTTCGATGCACTGGTGCCTGGTCCAATGATGAGTTCAATCATCCACTCGCCGGTGCAAAGTGTCCCTCAGGACGCGCTTTTCGATGCAGCGGACCGCGAGAACCTTTTGCCAACGCCGACCTTCGATGCGCTGATGCCTTGGCCAACGATGAGTCCAACCGTTCCCTCGCCAGCGCAGAGTGTTGCTCAAGAAGCGCCTTTCGATGCCCCTGCTTGGCATCCGAGCTTGCGGCAGCCCGATTTCGCCTCTGAAGACCACTCTGGACAGATGATGAACGAAGGCGCTGCGGCGCAGACCACCCTTGAGCAGACGATCGCAGCAGCCGGCGAAGCCTTTGATGCGTCTTTGAGCGTTCCCGAACATTTCTCCCACGGGACTCAGGCCGCGCCGAATATGATGCACAGGCTTCGCCGCTGGGGCCTCTTGCCGGATGCAGCACAGCGGGTAAAGGCCTACGACATTCGAGGTGAGCGCTATATGGCCGTCTTGGGACCGGGAGGGCTCAACGATGTTCAGCTCGTCCATCTGCTGTCGCCCGCTGTCGGCGATACGTTTGATGTTTCTTTCGCCGTTCCCAAGAATTTTTCCCATCGCACCCAGCCGGCCCCCGACGAGATGCTGTCCAAGTTAGGCGAGTGGGACTTCTTGCCTGTTGTGGAACATCCAATCATGAACTTTGAGATCGGCGGCGAACGCTACACGGCCATCTTGGGACCGGAAGGGCCCAAGGACGTTCAGCTCATTCATCACCCTCGGCCCGCTTTGCCGGGCGAAGCTAGGCCTGCGGCACTGAGGACTTCCTCAGATATCTACGGCGGTCTTGCGCCAGGGCTTGATTCGGCGGCTCCGTTCGAATGGAGTAGGGACGCTCCCTCGGCGCTGGCGCCGAACCTTCCTCTGCCGTCTGCCGCACCTGCATCAGGCCATCAGCCAGTCCCGCAAGTGCCTGAACTGGGAGAGTTCTTGGGCGACGGCTGGACGCACGCCTCCCAAGAGGCTTCGCCCGCCGTGATCGACATATTGCAGAATCTAGGCCTTCTGCCGAGCCGGGACGTCCCAATGACCGCTTTTTTTATCCACGGTCAGCTCTACACGGCAGAGAGCCTACCGGGAAGCCGCGTTCTTCTCTTCCATCAGCCACAATTTGGCTGAATGAGGGGCTCGTCGGCACCTCGGACAGCTGTTCAGGCGGACCTAAAACCACGTCTGATCCTCCTTCCGGAGATCTTAGAAGCACGCTTCAACGATGCCGGGCGGTGAGCAAATCCGACCTTTCCAGTGCCACCATGATCTCAAGCAGCTATCGATCAAGTAAGCATTCGGCAGCACCGCACTCTGCAGAGCAAGAGAGGCGCGGTCGAGTAGCTCAGCCATTTGGCTTTCGCCCTCACAGATCCGGGCGGGCGGATTTCCCGCACCCGGCTCTTCCCGAGGGTAACCCGCGTCATATCCGCGCCTGCGCCCAAGTGCGAGTGATGCGTGGAACGGGCAGAGGGAAGCGTGCCGTCAGGGTGTCGAACTCCGACCAGCCCATGCGCCGACTTTTCTGGCTGCGTCGTCTCAGACAACGTAGCCAGATCCGACGCACTTCGCGGTAGAAGCCGTTGAGCGCTGGATAATTGTGCGGCCTGCCATAGTAGCCGTAGTGCCCGCGCAGTGCGGCGGCGAACCGCTCGTGCTGCGTGGCCAGTGGCGCGTGCATGAGCCGCCAGGCGTCCTGGCGCAACGCCGTCAGCTTGCGCGTCAGGCGTTTCCCTTCCGTCTTGTGCTTCACGATGAACCGGCCATCTCGGGTCCGCCCGCAGTAGTGGGTGAAGCCGAGGAAGGCGAAGGTCTCTGGTCGCCGCTCGCCGCGCCGCTGACGCGAGACGGCCGCGAACCGGCCAAACTCGATCAGCCGCGTCTTGCCCTCATGAAGCATCAGGCCAAAGCTGGCCAGCCGCACCTTGAGGGCCAAGAGCATTTCCTGCGCATCTGCCTTGCTCTCGAAGCCCATGACGAAGTCGTCCGCATAGCGCACGGTCACGACGCGACCGCGGGCATGACGACGACGCCATTGGTGGGCCCAGAGATCGAGGATGTAGTGCAGGAAGATGTTGGCAAGGAGCGGGCTGATGGCTCCCTGAACGCAAAAGATAACTTCCGCTTTGAACGCGTCATCGTCGGCTGGCGTGATAGAGCCGTTGTTGATTTGAGACGCAAAAGGTAATACCGTTATGTCATATGATTCGATCGACGCAAGCGCAGAAAGCCGAGCGGCTGAGGGCGGCGCGACGCTTGCTCGCGAAGAAAATCGGCATGGCGGAGGCGGCCTTGGTGCTGTCGCGCGAAAGCGGCTTGTCGCTGCGGCAGGCCTATCGCTATCTCGAAGTGGCCAAAAGCAGGGAGCGGCTCCTTCCCGCGCCGCAGCCATCAGTGACGCTCTCCCTGAAGATGCCGGCCGATCTTGCCCAAAAACTCCAGACGCATGCGACGGCTTCCAGGCTTTCGGCAAGCGAGGTGATGCGCCGAGCGGTGGCCGCTTATCTCGCGTCTGTCCGCGAAGATGGCTGAGCGGCGAAAAAAACGCGACGTTCGACTCGAATTTGCGTTCGATCGCCTCGTCGCCGTCAAACTTGAACAGGTTTACGAAATTCTCGTTCCAGATCAGGTGCGCTTCGCGCGCGCTGGCGCCGATGTGACGGGAGGCGAAGATGAAGACCGCCGCGATTTACGCCAGAGTGTCGTCGGACAAACAGAAGGAGGAGAACACGATCGCCAGTCAGACGAGCGCGCTGATCGCTTTCGCGCGCGAGCAGAACTGCGACGTGCCGGCGGAATGGGTGATCGAAGACGACGGCTATAGCGGCGCGAGCTTGTTGCGCCCCGGACTTGAACGACTGCGCGACCTCGCCGCAGAAGGGCGGATCCAAGCCGTGCTCGTCTACGCTCCCGATCGGCTGAGCCGGCGCTATGCGCATCAAATCCTTCTTATCGAAGAGTTCGCGCGCGCCGGCGTCGAAGTCTTGTTCATTCGCTCGAGACGGGCAGCGACGCCGGAAGACGAGCTGCTGCTGCAGTTTCAGGGCATGATCGCCGAATATGAACGCGCGCAAATCCTGGAACGGTCGCGGCGAGGGAAGCGCCATCGCGCCCTTCAAGGCCAAGTGAGCGTGCTTTCCGGCGCTCCGTTTGGCTATCGCTACAAGCGCAAGACCGATCACTCTGCCGCCTATTATGAGATCGACGAGCGACAGGCCGGTATCGTGCGCTGGGTCTACGAGCTTTACACCGCAAAAAGCCACAGCATCGGCGCCATCACGCGCCTGCTCAATGAGCGCCAGATTCCGACAGCCAAAGAAACAGGCCGCTGGGAGCGCTCGACGGTCTGGGCGATGCTGCGCAATCCCGCGTATAAAGGAACGGCCTGCTTTGGCAAGACGCGGATCGCGCCGCGCATGCGTGTGACGCGGCCGTTGCGATTGCGCGGCGGCGTCGCTCCTCGCAATAGCGCAAATCATGAGCTTCCTCGCACAGAGTGGATCGAAATCCCTGTGCCGACCATCATCAGCGAAGAGACCTTCGCATTGGCGAACGAGCTTTTGGAAGCCAACAAGAAGCATGCCCCGCGACGCACGATCACGCCGAGCGCCCTGCAAGGATTGTTGAGCTGCGCCAAATGCGGCTATGGGCTCTATCGCACCTCGACCAGGTCGAGCGCTCGAACCATCCATTACTACCGCTGCTTGGGCTCGGATGGCTGGCGCCGGCTCGGCGGGCCGGTCTGCGACAGTCGCCCGACGCGCCAGGATTTGCTGGACGAGGTGGTATGGAAAGAGATCGCGCGTTTACTTGAAGACCGACAGCTCATCGAAGACGAACTTGAGCGCCGGCTCAAGGCGGCGCGCAACTCCGATCCCACACAGCGCCGGGAGGAAACGCTTCGCCGCGATCTTGCGCGTTCCCGGAAAAGCATCGAGCGTCTCCTCACGGCCTATCAAGAGAGCCTTCTCTCACTTGAAGAGCTGCGCAGTCGCATGCCCGATTTGCGTAGCCGCGAACAGGCTTGCTTGTCGGCGCTGCAGGCGATCGAAGACCAATCGCAGGAGCAGGAGGTTTGTCTGCGTCTCGCTGAATCCGTGACTAGCTTCCTCGAGCGCCTCCGCTCGTCCGTCGGCGCGCTCGATATAATCGAACGCCAACGCGTGCTGCGCCTTCTCGTGAAGGAAGTCCTCGTTGGCGACGACAAGATCGTCATCCACCACTCCATCCCCCTCCCACCCACCCCTCCCGGTGGAAAGGCGCCCGGCGCCGCCAATAGCTCCGTGACCGCTCCCCCACCGCAAAGTTATCTTTTGCGTTCAGGGAACCATGCCTGCCCCTTGCGGCGTGCCCCTGTCCGTCTCTCGCTTCTCGCCGCTCTCAAGAACACCGGCCCGCAGCCACAGCTCGAGGAGCCGTAGGATGCGAGGATCGGCGATCCTGTGCGCCACCATCCGCAACAGCCACTCGTGGTCGACCGAGTCGAAGAAGCTGCGTATGTCGGCATCGAGCACCCAGTTCACACGCTGGCTCATGATCGCCGTATGCAAGGCATCAAGCGCCATATGAGGATTCCGCCCCGACCGGAAGCCGTAGGAGAACCCAAGGAAGTCGGCCTCATAGACGGCGCTCAACACCTCGGCCACCGCGCTTTGGACGATCTTGTCCTCGAGCGCCGGCACACCGAGAGGCCGCTTACCGCCATCGGCTTTGGGGATGTAGACTCGCCGCACCGGCTGTGGCCGGTAGCGACCAGTGTGGACCCGTCCGCAGAGGTCGCGGATGTTATCCGTGAGCCCCTCTTCGTACTTCGCCATCGTTACCCCATCGACCCCCGCGCTGGCCTGCCGCTTTTGTCGTCGAAACGCCCGAAGCAGAGCGTCCTCGTCGATGTGGTGCAGCAAGGCCGTGAACCGGGTTTGGGCAGCCCGCTTGGCCGCCGCGTTCACCCGATCGAGGTTCGGCGGCAAGGCAACCCGGCTCTGTGTCCGGACCCTGGCCTTCTCGCGCGGGCTCCCCTCGGGCTGGCCCCTTCCCTCCATACGTCTCGTTTCCTTCGACGACTTCACAGGTACTATGGACCAGTCCGACTCCCGACCTCAGCTCGGACCGCGGCTCTGGCAGTGCCTCGCCGCTGTCCCCCACTGGAGACCAATCCAGTGGACCCGATCGGGCCTCTCATGTTCCGATGATTGCCTTCCATGCGTGATGCGGCCATCGACCCCGACGGAGCGGCATCGTCTCGCATAACGACGATGCTCATGCTGCCTTCGTGACTAGGGAACACACTCGGCCTCCGGCTGATGGCGCTGGTGGTCGAAGGCATGACCGGCGCGGCATGTGCAGTGAGATCGGCGACAACGTGAAGGCCTTCCTCAACCGCCCGCTCTAGGGCGATCGGCCCTATCTGTGGATCGGCCACGTACGTGAAGCTGCGTCAGCAGGGGCGCATCGTCTCGGTCGCGGTGACCATCGCGTCGAGTTAACAGCGACGGCCGGCGTGAGGCGCTCGGCATTGACGTCGGCCCATCCGAAGCCGAGACGTTCTGGGCCGCGCTCCTGCGCAAGCTCGTCCGCCGCGGCCTGCGGGGCTACGGGCTCGTCGTCTCCGATACTCATGAGGGATCACGGCCACGGTCGGCGAAGTTCTCAACGCCACTAGCGCTGCCGCGTCCACTTCATGCGCAATGCGCTGGCACGTGCCGGCAAGAGCGCACGGCGCCTCGTCTCCGCCTTCATCGCCACGGTGTGCGCCCAGGACGATGCCGAGGACGCGCGGGCGTAATGGCGCTGCGTCGCCGACCAGCTCCGCTCCCCTGCCAAAGCGCGGCGCCTTCCTTGCAGCGCCGGATCCGCTACTGACGGGCAATGCACGGCGGCGGGCAGGAACTCATCTTCCGTCAGACCTCCGGCTCTTGCGATTGATTTGATACGCAAGCGGCTGACCGCTGGCGTTGTCACGTGACGATCTCCTTCATCCCGCTAATCCCGAATCTTTTTCGATTCGCCTGTGCGATGTAGTGCGCGGGCTTCTTCGCCATGTTTCTGAACTTGGCCACTCTAGAATCAGAAATGCCGTCAGTTGCGAGTTCCTTGCGTGCAATGAAAATTCAGATCGAAGCCCGTAGCACGAGTAAGTACGCGGCAACGGGCGGTGCTCCCGCCGCTCTTCGTAAATATGAATGTGCATCACGTCTTCGACCTCTGGACCCACGAGTGGAGAAGCAGCGGCAGCTATGCCGGCGGCAGTCTTATGGGCTTCGAAATAAAACCGAGGTCCTACGCCTTCTCGACGCCCTGCGTGAGCGAATAGCGGAGTTCGGTCTTTCGCTAAATGAGGAGAAGACCCGGATTCTGAAATTTGGACGGTACGGGGCCGAGCGCCTCTCGCGCCGGGGCAACGCCGCCCGAAGACGTTCGACTTCCTCGGGTTCACGCACATCTGCGCGGTGCACCCAACGAAATCCGCACTTCACAATGCGGATTTCACGGATCGTGAGCATCGATTTCGCGCGATCGTGAGCACTGAATTCAGACGATCGTGAGCAGCCCGCTACGGCCGATGGGAGATAGAGTCAGTGTTCTGGTTGGCCGTCAAGGGTGATGGTTTTGGCGCTGCGTTTTCGCATGCTTTCTCCGGTGAGCTGGAGGCGGTGGGCGTTGTGGACGAGGCGATCGAGAATGGCGTCGGCGACCGTGGGGTCCCCAATGGCTCCATGCCAGGTGTCCACGGGAGCTGACTTGTGACGATGGTGGATGCGCGGCCATGTCGGTCCTCGAGGATTTCGAGCAGATCGCGGCGTTCCGCGGCGGTGAGCACCGATAGTCCCCAATCATCCAAAATCAGAAGCTGAGCGCGGCCGAGGCTTTTGAGGAGCCGGGCGTAGCGTCCGTCTCCGCGCGCGAGCGCGAGCGCCTCGAACAGCCTTGGAACGCGATGATAGAGGACTGATCGGTTGTCGCGGCAGGCCTTGTGGCCGAGCGCGCAGGCTAACCAACTTTTGCCCAGGCCGGTTGCCCCGGTGACGAGCAAATTCTCGTGGCGATCGATCCAGCGACCTTCGACGAGTTTGGCGAAAACGGCGCGGTCGATGCCCCGCGGGGTGCGCAGATCGACGTCCTCGACGCAAGCAGTCTGGCGCAGTGCGGCGATCTTGAGGCGCGTGGTGAGCCGCCTGGTGTCGCGTTCGGCGGCTTCGCGGTCGACCAACAGGCCGATGCGATCTTCGAACGGCAGGGCTTCGAGATCGGGCGATCGGCGCTGCTCCTCGAAGGCCTTGGCCATTCCGGTCAGTCGGCGCCGTAGCTTTTGACGAGCGCCAGAATGCCAAGGCAGGTTCGAAAGCCTTGTTCTGGATGGGGCCGGGCGTCGATCGCGGCCTGGAAAAACGCTGCTGTCGAAGGACCGATCCGCTCGCCGGCGGCGATCACCGCGGCGGGGGTCCATTTGCCGTAGCGGCGATGGGCGCTGGGCATGTGGTCGGCGATGGTGGTGTGTCCGCGTCGGTTGGGCGCGCGGGCATGGCTGGCGATCCGCTGGCCCTTGTGGAAGATCTCGACCGTCCGATCGTCGATACGGGCATCGACCAGCTCGCCAATCAGACGATACGGCGCGGAGTACCAATGGCCGTCGACCTCGACATGATAATCGGGAGCGAGGCGGCAGCGCTTCCAGCGTGCGAAGGCATAAGGCTGATCTGGCAGCGGGGTTAGCTTGGGTTTGTCGAGTTCGGCAAACAGTTCGGCGCGGCTTGAGCCGAAGCCACGCATTTGACGAGCATTGAGTTCGTCGACGAGTGTCTTGATGGCGGCGTTGAGCTCGGCCCGGGAAAAGAAGCGCTGATTGCGCAGCCGGGCCAGAATCCAGCGCTGGGCGATTTGCACCGCGACCTCGACCTTCGCCTTGTCTTTTGGGCGCCGCGGCCGTGCGGCGAGAATGGCGGTGCCGTAATGGCTCGCCATCTCGGCATAAGTGCGATTGAGGCCGGGATCGTAGCGGTCGGGGTTGCTGACGGCGGCTTTGAGGTTGTCGCAGACCACGAACGTCGGCGTTCCGCTCAAAAACGTGAACAAGTTGACGTGGGCCCGGATCCAGTCGGCCAAGCTCTCGCTGGGGCAGGCCTCGGCGTAGGTGTAGTTCGAAGCGCCCATCGCCGCGACGAACAGCTTCATCGGCTGCACTTCCCCGGTCAGGGGATCGACGATGTCGATGGTGTCGCCGGCGAAATCCACGAACACCTTCTCGCCGCCCAGATGAATCTGCCGCATCGAAGGTCGGACCCGCCCCTTCCAGGCCTCGTAGGTAGTGCAGAACCACGTGTACCCGAAACCGTCGGGATTAACGGCGCGATACTCCTCCCAGAGCAGGCGACGGGTTACGTTGCGCCGGCGGAGCTCTTTATCGATGTAGCTCCAGTCGGGCACCGGCCGCTGCGGGCTCTGAGACGCTGGTCGTGGGGCCGGGAAAAGCAAAAGCTCCAGGTCTTCATCGGTCATTCCCTCCGGAAGCGGCCAGCTCAACCCAGCAGAGCGGGCGCGGCTCAGGTAGCTGTGCACAACGCCGTTGCTGACGCCCACGCTCCGCGCGATGGCCCGCTCTGGCAGGCCTTGAAAATGTTTTAACCGAAGGACTTCCTTGATCCGGCGCATCGACAATCTCTGGGTAGGCATTGGACTTCCTCGTTAACCACGAGGTCATCCCTAAGCCGGTTGAGTTGTCGGCCGAAGCGCTGCAAGGCTCCGAAAGCCTTGCTCACGATCCTGCGAAATCGTTGCTCACGATCCCCTGAAATCCGCGCTCACGATCCCGCGAAACGCGCATCACAATCCGACGGGTGACAATCGACTCCCGCAATGCCAGGATGGCACGATACGACACGGCGTAACGAACCGCCGCCAGGCGTTCATCGTTGATACCGGCGCGTGGCTCCGCCGCGTGTTGCAGGGATACCTGAACTACGACACCATTCACGGGACTCTGATACGGGCTCGCGCCTTGGCCCGGTGCGATGCTTACGCGCTGGCCCGCCGAGCGACCACAGCGCGTTCTGCAGACCCTCGGCCAGGGCGACGAAGCTCTCGCCCCAGGACTGGTAGTCGCCTCACGTGTCTCGGCGATCAGCTTCGGATGTTGTCCGTGAACAAGCCTCCAAGCACTTGATTGAGAGTCTGTTTTCCGGTTGCGGCGGCATTTGAGATTGCAGGGGATTGGGGCTTCACAGCAAAAACCTGCAATTTCGATTTTGGATTTCCCTGCCGCTGCGAACCGTGATTCTGTGCTGCATCGGAGGGACCGATGCGACCAAAGAAGCACAGGACGACAGGCTCGAACGATCTGTTCCGGTCCCGGCTGGACCAGATCATCAACATGCGACACGAGCTGGTTCTGCTCGCCGGCAGGGTCGATCGGGACTGGATCGACGGCGAGATCGCGCCGCTCTACAGCGACAACGGCAGGCCGGGTATCGCGACCCGCTTCATGATCGGATTGCTGCTGCTCAAGCACATCTACGAGGGGGTGTGCGAGCGCTGGGTCCACGATCCGTACTTCCAGTTCTTCACCGGCGAAGAGTTTTTCCAGCACGTTTTCCCGCATGAGCGCTCAGACCTGAGCCACTGGCGCAAGCGGCTCGGCGACAAGCTGGAGCGGTTGTTGGCCGAGAGCCTTCGCGTGGCGCACGCGAGCGGTGCGTTGCGCAGCCAGGACCTCAAGCGGGTCACGGTCGACACGACCGTCCAACCGAAGGCCATCAGCTTCCCGACCGACGCCAAGCTGCTGCATGCAGCGATCCGCGGGTTGAACCGCCTGGCGAGGAAGCACGGGGTCAGGCTCCGGCAATCCTATGTTCGCGTGGCCAAAAGCGCGGCGATGATGGCGGGCCGCTACGCTCATGCCAAACAATTCAACCGGCATCAGCGACAGCTGCGCATCCTGCGCAGCCGGCTGGGCCGGATCATCCGCGACATTCGCCGCAAGACCGAGGGCCAGGCCGCATTGGAGGGGGCATTCGCCCTGCCGCTGAGCCGAGCCACCCAGATCGGCTCGCAGCAGCAGCGCCAGCGCGGCTGGAAGTTGTATTCCTTCCATGCTCCGGAGGTCGAGTGCATCGGCAAGTGCCGCGCGGCGAACAGGATGGAAGTGGAGCGTCGACCATGATGAGAGGGCTACGCCGGGCTCGTGACGCAGGGAGGGCGTAGCCCGACCGGAGTTACGAGCCCGGCGTCGGCGCGATCCACAGCGGACCGCGCCGACTGGTGATCGCGGCCGGCTGGTTATGCAAGTGGTTCTTCCGCCAAGAGGAATCACTCGCGTGCCAGGCCGACACATTACCGATCACCAAATGAGGCTCTACATGAAGTACCGTCAGACCGATAGCCCACCCGTGGCCGCCGCCAAGGCTTCGTTCAGCACCTCGACCGCTTACCGGATCGAGAAGGATCGACGCCTTCCGTCGCAGAAGAAGGCTCCCCGCGGCCGTCGCCGGCCAGATCCCTTGGCCCGCGTATTTGAGACAGATATCGCGCCGATGCTGAAGGCCGCCCCCGGTGTGCGGCCGGTCACGATCTTCGAGGAGTTGCTCCGACGCCATCCCGAGCTCGGCGCCGGCATCCGTCGCACGCTGGAGCGCCGGATCCGGGCCTGGCGGGCGATCCACGGCGAGGAGCAGGAGGTCATCTTCCGCCAGACCCACGAACCCGGTCAGCGCGGCCTGTCCGACTTCACCGACATGGGCGAATTGGGTGTCACGATCGCGGGCGTACCGCTCGACCATCGTCTCTATCACTTCCGGCTGGCCTATTCCGGGTTTGAGCACGCCCATGTCGTGCTCGGCGGTGAGAGCTTCGTCGCTCTGGCCGAAGGCCTGCAGAATGCCTTGTGGTCACTCGGTGGGGCGCCACGGGAGCATCGCACCGACAGCCTGTCGGCCGCCTTTTGCAATCTCGACCGCGACGCCAAAGACGATCTGACGCGGCGATACGAAGACCTCTGTGCCCATTACGGCATGCGGCCTTCCCGCAACAATCGTGGCATCGCCCACGAGAACGGGGCGATCGAGAGTTCGCATGGTCATCTCAAGCGAGCGATCGGCGACGCGCTGTTGCTGCGTGGCACCGCCGACTTCGACGATCTAGCTGCCTATCGTGGCTTCATCGATGAGATCGCCAGCCGCCGCAATGCCCGCAACGCCAAGCGGATCGACAGTGAACGTAGCGCACTTCAGGATCTGCCGGACCGCCGCACGTCGGACTATGAAGAGGTGATCGTCCACGTGACGTCGTCCGGCGGCTTCACCTTGCGCAAGGTGTTCTACACGGTGCCGTCGCGCTTGATCGGCCATCGGCTGCGGGTGCGCCTGTATGACGATCACCTCGACGTGTTTGTCGGCGGCACGCATCTCCTCACCTTGCCGCGCGGGCGGCCGCATCCCAATGGCAAGCACGATCAGGTCGTCGATTATCGGCACGTGATCCATTCCTTGCGGCGCAAGCCGATGGCGCTCCTCAACCTGGTCTACCGCGACCAGCTGTTCCCCCGGGAAGCTTACCGCCGAGCCTTCGACGTCTTGCGCAAACGCTTACCGGACAAGAAGGCCTGCCGGATCATGGTCGATCTCCTCGCACTCGCCCATGAGCGCGGTTGCGAGGCCGAACTCGCCAATCAGCTCACGGCTGACCTGAACGACGGCCGGCTGCCCGACCTCAACCGGCTACGTACTCACTTCGCCCCGGATCCCGCCCAGGTGCCGAACGTCGTGGTACGCCTCGCACCGCTCGCCACCTATGAATGCCTCATCGGTACCGCCGAGATCGGAGGCGCCGCATGAGCACAACCAACGTAGTCGACACCGCGCGCCTCAATCTGTTGCTCAACGAGCTGCGGCTGCCCGCCATCAAGGCGCTGTGGCCGCAATTTGCCGAGCAATCCGATAAAGAAGGCTGGCCGGCGGCGCGCTTCCTCGCCACCATTGCCGAGCACGAGATCGCTGAGCGCGGCCGCCGCCGCATCGAGCGCCATCTCGTCGAGGCGCGGCTGCCTACCGGAAAGACCTTTGACAGCTTCGACTTCGAGGCCGTGCCGATGATCTCCAAGGCGCAAATGACCGCACTCGCCGCCGGCGACGGCTGGCTCGGCAAGGGCGCCAATCTGCTGCTGTTTGGTCCGCCCGGTGGAGGCAAGAGCCACTTGGCGGCAGCAATCGGCTTGGCCCTCATCGAGAACGGATGGCGCGTCCTGTTCACCCGCACCACCGATCTCGTGCAGAAGCTCCAGGTGGCTCGCCGCGAGCTCAACCTCGAGGGCGCCATCAACCGCCTCGATCGCTTCGATCTCGTCATCTTGGACGATCTTGCCTATGTCACCAAGGACCAGGCCGAGACCAGTGTGCTGTTCGAGCTCATCAGCGCACGCTACGAGCGACGCTCTTTGCTGATCACCGCCAATCAGCCCTTTGGAGAATGGAACAAGGTCTTTCCGGACCCAGCTATGACCCTCGCGGCGATCGATCGCCTTGTTCACCACGCCACCATCGTCGAGATGAACGTCGAGAGCTATCGCAGGCGGACTGCCCTCGAGCGAAAGCGTGGTCCAGGGCGGCCACCGGAGCACGCGACACAAAAAACGCTCGCTTGATTGACGCTCCGCGACAATCAAAGCCGCATTGCCTCGCCTTAATTGTTACCGGATCCTAAGCCGTTGCCTCACGTAAATTGCTCCCCTGGACCGGGAACGAGCGAGGGGCGGAGATGGGGTGGCTAAGCATGGCAACGCGGAAGGAACTGACGGCGGCGGCAGGCGTGCGCTATCGGCGGTCGGATCGCGCGAAGAAGGCGCGGATATTGGACGAGTTCGTCGACATCACCGGATTCCATCGGAAGCATGCGATGCGTCTACTTCGAAACCAGGAAGGCGTACATCCGGGCCGACGGGCGCGACGTCGGATATATAATGAAGCAGAACACACCGCACTCGTGCTGCTTTGGGAGGCGTCAGACCGCATCTGCGGGAAGCGACTGAAAGCATTAATGCCCGCGCTGATTGAGGCGATGGAACGGTACGGGCACCTCGACCTTGCCCCTGAGATTCGCACCAAACTTTTGGCGATGAGCGCTGCGACGATCGACCGCGCCTTGGTGCGGGTTCGAGAAAAATTGGGTCGCAAGCGCCGGCGGCACGCGGGGCATTCCCTGCGTCGCAGTATTCCAATACGGACTTCGGCAGATTGGAATGATCCGGCGCCGGGATTCGTCGAGGCCGACCTTGTAGCGCATAGCGGTCCATCTGCGCGCGGCAGCTTCATCCAGACCCTCGTGCTCACCGACATTGCTACCGGCTGGACAGAGTGCGCACCTCTGATCGTGCGCGAACAGACGCTGGTGAGCACGGTGCTGACGGAATTGCGCAAGCAATTGCCTTTTGCGCTGCTCGGCTTCGACACGGACAATGACACCGTGTTCATGAATGAGACGTTGAAGGCCTACTGCGAGGCGGCCAACATTGTCTTCACGCGTTGCCGTCCCTACCGGAAGAATGACCAGGCGTTCGTCGAGCAAAAGAACGGCGCCGTCGTGCGCAGGATGGTCGGCTATCGTAGGTTCGAAGGCCTGGAGGCGGCCAAGCTACTGGCGGAACTCTATCGGTCAGCGCGGCTGTTCGTAAACTTCTTCCAACCTTCGTTCAAACTGTTAGCCAAGCAGCGCGACGGTGCTCGTGTACGTAAGACATACAGCGCGCCGGCAACACCCCACCAGCGCCTGTCAGCGGACGCCCGCACGCCTGATGCGGTCCGCCACCATCTCCAGGAAATCTATACCGCTCTCGATCCGGTCACGTTGTTGCGCGACATCCGCGACGTGCAGGAGCGCCTCGCGGCGCTCGCGGATATCCAACCATCCGCCCATCCTGCTGCGGCATCACAATCGATTGATCGCTTCCTGGCAAGCCTGCGAACGGCCTGGAAGGACGGCGCCACGCGCCCGACGGATCGGCCAATCGTGAAGGCTAAAAGGGGCCGGCGTCGTCCCGATCCGCTTATCCGGGCAACGTCAGATTTGAGAAAATGGTTTGAAGCCGAGCCTTGGCGGACCGGCAGCGAACTGCTCTCGCGCCTGCAGGTGGAATATCCTGGAGACTATCCGAACAAGCTTCTTCGAACCCTTCAACGTCGGTTGAAATCCTGGCGCAGCGAGCAAGCGAATGCGCTGCTGTTTGCTTCAGAAAAAATGCCGCCAGGGCATGAGGTCACAACACCCCAATGACGTGCGAGGTGCCAGCGGAGGAGGCCGGGCGCTCCGAAACCCCGGCCATCTCCGCACCCGGCCTCCTCCTCAACTCAGGCCAGGAGCAAAATAAATGAGGCAACTGATCGCGCCCGGGAGCATCGATATGTGAGGCAATACGTCTTCCGACCCAGATCGTCGCGCTATATCGGCAAGGGCAAGGCCGCCGCGCCCTATGAGTTCTGCGTGAAGGCCTCCATCGTCACCAACAACCAAAGAGCTCCGGGCGGCTTGTTCGTGCTCCACGCCTGCTCGCTGCCGGACAACCCCTACGACGGTCACACCCTTCGCAACGTCATCGAGCGCACCGAGAGCCTCACCGGCTGCCCGATCGAACGGGCCTATGTCGACAAGGGATATCGCGGCCACGACACACAAAATCCCCGCCGCGTCTTCATCTCGGGCCAGAAGCGCGGCGTCTTCGGCGTCATCAAGCGCGAGCTACGCCGCCGTTCCGCCATCGAGCCCATCATCGGACACATGAAGAACGAAGGTCACCTTGGCCGCTGCTATCTCAAAGGCCGCGCCGGAGATGCCGCTAACGTTCTCCTCTCGGCCGTTGGCCACAACCTCCGCCGTGTCCTGGCTTGGCTCAGAGACCTTTTGTCCCTCTTCCTGCTCTCACTCTGGCCAACGCTCAACTGTCCAGTTCAGCCCAATTCGGCTTATTAACGATCGACTCGGATCGCAGGCAGCGCGGGCGACTCGCCGCCTTGGCTGACTTCAATCGGGAGCTAGTTCAGTTTCTGCGGAGAAAAATCTCGTGTTCCGAGCCTGGCGGCCCGATACCGGCTGTTTAGTTCACGTCCCCGAGAGTAAGACTTTTATTTGGCTCAGATCCGGATGGGGCAGAAGCTTGTGCAAACCCATTCGCAACTTGAGGTCTTCCGGCGCCCACGGATCTCCCTGCTGCCAGCTCGGGGGCACATAAAGAGACAAACTTGGCAGCGGCTGGTTGCGCCGCACTTGCGGCGCATAAGGCGAGGATGTTGAGTTGAAGCCGTCCATGTTCCACCCCCTGAACGCTTAAAGCCGACTACAGAAGGTCAGCGACAGGAAACAGCGCGGGCGCGGCCTGGCGCCTACCGACCTGGGGGGCTGGATAAAGGCACTATCCCTGCCGCTCCGCGCTGCCGTTGAGTTTAGCGGAAAGCGTGACTCGGCGCTGACCGTTCTGGATAGATAGCGCTGTCCCTGCCACGTCCCGTTAACCACAACGGCTCTGTATCCGGGCTGGCTTACTGAAAGCTGACGAGACCCGGCAATTCCCAAAACGAAAGCGGCCCGTGTGGGCAAGTTGCAGTCAAGCGTGAGAACGACGTTCCGGCGGCACGCTTGGTACCACGTCAGCCTGAGCATTCGCCAGCTAGCAGCTCCGGTGTCCAGCGCCCGGCCTGCCGGAGGGCCGCAGGCGGTGGCCACCAGAAGGGCCTCTTCCTTGTCGTTGAGTTCGCGCTCTGCCCGGTAGGCGGCTCTTCGCTCTGGTTCTCCGCCAGGTTGCCTTCGACAAAAACGTCGAAGGGTGGGAGACCGCCAAGTGGCCGACGCCCAGGCTTGTGGCGATCACGTCATCACTCATCCCGGCATCGGCCGCCAACCGGATCTGCGCCCCCTTGAGCGGACAGCGGTTGCCTGCCTCCGCCTAAGAAAAGCTCTATTCGACAAAAAGAGAGGTATCTATGGCAAACGAATCTTAGATAACTCGCGGCATCTTGAGTTCAGAGCAATCGTGGGATTTGGCGGGTGAGCTGAAGCCACTAAAGCGACCCACACCCTCGTCAGTGGGCGACATATGCCCTCGGCTCTGGAGGAAGTAGCTGCGATCGGGCTCTTATCGCAAGCTCAGTGAAGCGCCTGCCTTCCCGCGGGTGATGGCTGTGGCTTGAGATGATCCAATATCTTCGAGCCGGCGCTGAACGACCTCGACCAGAATTTCTCCAGAAAATCCAGGTGACACCGCAACAGCTCCGAGGAAGTTTTGGAGTCCGCGATATCCTTCAGAAAGGTGGCCTGATCGTGCAGGGAGGAAGCCGCCAAACCTAGTCCGTCCTTCAGGGCCGCAGCGAACAGGTTGCTTGTCGCTTCAATCGAGCTCTGCCATTCCCGAAAAGTAAATGGAATAGGCGATGCGGCTGTCGTAGATTTCCCAGCGCCATCGGCGGAAGCGCCAGATATCAGAGCCGGGTCGTGCCCGACATGTGGCCGCCGCTCGCGTTTCTCGTCTTCGCTTGCATTCGGTGCCATTCGAGATCTCCTAGCTTGAAGGGCTTATAACGTACTAAGTTGTTCGCCGCTCATTTCGATCATCCCCTACAAGGTACCACAATTGCCAACACGCGATACCTACCTCATTTGGTAACGTGGCAGCAAAGGAGGCAGTGAACGCGATACGGCCAGAGCCCATAGGCTGTAAAGCGCGCGTCCGTGTGCTGTCGCTTTGCCCACCGGTGCCGGCCCAGAGGCTGAGAACTGGGGCGATCGGATGGAGGATGGTGCCGGCTGCGCGTAGATGGCTGGCGGCGGCAAAGTCGGTGAGCGCACGTACATGGAGCAGCAATCAACATTCAATAATTGTTTAAGATTCTCCAAGCCGCTGGAACGGGCGATCGCTTCTACCCTGCTTCGAAGGCTTCACTGGCAGCCTGCTCGGCCTGTTGACGGCCCTGCCCTCTGAGCCAACGAGCGCTTCTGGACGGGCCACATGAAAGCGACTTTGAATCGCGGTGGATGCCCTCGACGGCTGGAAGCCGATTCGGCCGGCTGGCGTATATGATCTATTAGAACCATCTCGGCGGCTCGCGCAACCAGGCGACCGCCAGGCACTTAACCGCCGCGGCACCGCTATACGGGATCATCCAGAGGTTCTTGCCGACCGAATGCGAAATCCATGCTTCGATACGACGAGCTAACTGCCGGCGCAAACTTGCGATGTTCGGCGAAGCTTGTCCGGTGTCAGCTAGCGGGTTGGGTTAGGTGAAGCAATAGACGTTGCAAGCACCCCGCGCGGGAAAACGGCGTTGATGGACAATGGCGGCAATACCCTTGCGTCTCGAGTTTAGCTGGAGGCTTGCTTTTTCTCTCGCACGCAGGCTTACGTCCTGTGGCTCTCGAACGTGTGCGGCGCAATGTGGCACTCGGGCGATCTTGAGACGTATAAACGCTGTGATCGTATGAACTTGTAGCAGCGCGGCTCGAGATAGACGACCAGAGACATGCTCCAGATGGCACCGTCCCTAGTACCCGGAATCAGAGCTGAGTGATACGGCGGCCTTTGAAACGGCGTTGACGGACCTTTTTCTTGGTCCAGACGAAGGGCTCGGCTCTGTCGTTGTATGCGTTGACGTAGGCATCGATGTGTTCCTGAAGCTGCTTGAGGCTCGTGAAGGAGGTGCCGCTGAGCGACTGCCCCTGCAAGATGGAAAACCATACTTCGACCTGATTGAGCCATGGCGCACTTGTCGGCGTGAAATGAAATTGCACGTTGGGGTGGGCCTTGAGCCAGTCCTCGTTCTTTTTATGGGTGTTGAGGTTGTCGAGGATGACGTGAAGCTTGCGGTTCGGAAAAGCCGCGGTGACGCTGTTCATGAAATCGAGAAACTCGACGCGGCGCCGGCGTTTTGAATGGGTCGCGATGATCTTTCCGGTGGCGACTTCGAGCGCCGCAAACAATGTTGTGGTGCCATGCCGCTTGTAATCGTGGCTTTGGCCGGTCAAGGCGCGGCCATTGGGCAACTTCAGATAACCCTGCGCTCGCTCCAAAGCCTGGATCGAGGGCTTCTCGTCCACGCACAGCACAATGGCCTTCGCCGGCGGCGCGACATAGAGGCCGACAACATCGGCGGCTTTGGCCGTAAAGTTCGGGTCGTTGCTCTCGCACCAGGACTTGCGAGCCACCAGGTCAATCTTGTGGCTGCGCAGGAACCGCCAGACATATTGGACATCGACATCGCCCAGCGCCTCGGCCAGCAGGGGGCCGGTCCAGCGCGCAAACCCTTGCGGTGGCGGCTTATCCAGCAGCTTCAGAATCCGCTTGTCGGTCGTCTTCGTATAGATCGGCTGCTTGCCAGGCCGCGGCTTGTCTTGCAGCCCTTCAAGGCCATGGTCGGCATAGCGATGCCGCCAAAGGCTGACAATCCGCGGCTGGACCCCAACTTCCTTGGCGATCGACCGGGTGCTGCGCCCATCCGCCGCCAACAGAACTATCCGCGCCCGCTTCAAATCGCGCTGCAACGTCACCGGTGAGCGACAGCACGCCTCAAGCACCTTGCGATCTTTCCTCGAAAGGTGGACTTCTCTTCCTTCGGGTATCATCCCGACCTTGAATCACGACTCACGTTCCAAGAAAAGTGGGTACTAGTTGACGATCAGCACTACCGGCTTGTCAACCGAGTGGCAGGGTCCCCTAGCCAAGGTGGTACAAGTCGACGTCCTCGAGGGTGTAGGCGCTGAAGCTCCCGAAATGGGCGAACAAGTTGTTGCGCTTGGCGCCGCAGCTGATCCGGTGATCCGGTCGGCGAGGCCGCGGCCCAGAGGCTATCGGGCGAGCGCATCGGCGCCTCGCGGAAGATGCGAGCATCGATTGAGCGCCAGCCTGCAGATCGCAGCGTCAGGACAGGACGACCTAGTCACGTGAATCTAATGTTCGCCACATAAAGTCTGCTGGGTTTTGTGGCAGAAGCGTTTGACGGAAGCCAAAATCTGGTCTGCGGACTTGGTCCATTTGAAGGGCTTCGGGTTTTGGTTGTGCAGGTGGATGAAGGTGCAGATGTCGGCCTCGAGTTGCCCGACGGAGGTGTCGTCTAATCGCTGCTGGGACGTCAAGCATTTAGTTTCGTCAAGAGACGCTGCCGGGTGCGTGGTTGTCTTCGCGGTCGACATTGGTCGCCGCATGATGGAGCTTCGCGGACGAGCCTTCAATGTGGACGACGCACTTTGCTGAGTCAGCAGTGCAACCCCATCAGCGGAATGGCTCGGCTCACGTCCTGGCAGGGATACCTTAGGCGTTCAGGTTCTGAACGCTATCCGAGCTTATGCGGCAGCTCCGGCATTCGGATTGAACAGCTCGCCGGTCTTAAGCATCGTATGCTTATCACCGCCAGTTTCCGTGCCACAGCCACGGCGGCTCTTTTGAAGCCGATCCTCTCCCGGAGATGCCGTCCCCACGTCCGCAGAGCGCTGTCGGTTGAGCTGCGCGTCAGAATGACCGCTGCCGCTTCATAGAGAAGCCCACGCAAATGGCGGTCGCCACGTCGGGATATATGGCCATCATAATCGACTTCTCCGGATTGGTAGCGGCGCGTTGTCAGGCCGATCCACGCGCCAACAGATCGGGATTTCCTAAAGTTGTCAGGCTCCTCAATAGCTGTGGCAAAAGAGGTTGCGGTGATCGCACCGATGCCCGGAATCGACATGAGGATGCGGCAGGCCTGACTCTCGCGCGCATCCCGAACCAACTGGCGACCGAGTTCGGCGGCGCGGATGCGAATGCCACGCCAGGCTTCCAGCATCGGAAGCACGATGGATGCAAGTCCGTCCTGATCAACCAGAAGGTTCCGGACGTTCTCGAAGGTGCTTCCCTTTCCGGCGGGAACAAGCAGACCGAAGGTCTTCATGACGCCGCGGATCTGGTTCGAAAGCTCGGTGGTGATCCGGACCAGCCGCGTGCGCGCCGCGACAAGCGTGCGGGTCAGCATGCTGTTGAATCCCTTCACGCGCACCTCACGAAAGAACCCGACTTCCGCGAGCTGCGCCAGACCATCGGCGTCGTTCGCGTCCGTCTTGTTCGCCGCCATATCGAGCGCCGCTTTATCATGGCGCGCATCGACGCAGATCGCCGGCAATCCTTCGGTGCGCAAAGAATGATAGAACCATACCGACAGCGGTCCCGTCTCGAACACCACGCGTTTCACGGCCGGCGCCCGCTTGCGGATGAGCGCGGCGATGACACTGGGATCAGATGCACACTTGCCGCGCCAGATCCGTTCACCTGCTCGACGGATCGAGACCGCCGTCTCTTTCATCGACACATCGAGACCGATATACTCTTCCATGGCTGTTCTCCATTCGATGCTTGGGCCCGGCGTCCAGTCGTGAGCCCGTATTTCCATCCTATCGGGGAACAGCCACCCTCCAAGACTATTGATTGTCTTTAGGGCAACACGCTCCTGCGATTACCCCATGTGGACGCCCCCTCACGGCATCGCTGTGCCAAAGTGGTGTCGTTGACCATCACTTGAACGGAGGCGTCCATGTCGGAATTTAGCATAATCGCGTTGGATCTGGCGAAGAATGTGTTCCAGATGCACGGCGCGGATGCATCAGGAACCGTGCTTTTCCGCAAGAAGCTGCGCCGGGATCAGATCCTTAAATGTCTTGCCGCGCAGCCGACGTGCACGGTCGCAACGCGACTTTGCGGCATGGCTGGGGCTTACCCCGCTGCAGCGCTCCACCGGAGGCAAGCAGAAGCTCGGCAAGACGTCACGTATGGGCGAACGAACCCTGCGACGACTACTGATCATCGGCGCGAGCGCGGCCGTGCGCTGGGCAATGCGCAAAGACTCGACAGCGGATTCTTGGCTTGCGCGCATGCTTGCCCTCAAGCCGCCCATGCTGGTGATCGTCGCCCTCGCTAACAAGATGGCGCGCATCGTCTGGGCATTGATGGCGAGAGGCGGAACCTATCGGGCTCCGGCTGCGGCGAAGTAGTTCCGCGGCAGGGACCGTGAGTGTGAGAAGGTCAACCGGAGAGTATGGCGCACGGTCACGAGACAGGAATGGGAAAACCAGATCATGGATACGCGCCTCGAGCACGCGAAGTTGAATTGGACCCGTTCCGCGAACTCCCATACGGGCCAGCGGCATGTGGCAGCCGCAACAAAAGGCCGAACACATGTCAGCGCCCGACCACGCTCCGCACTCTTCGAAAGATTCTTCTTGCACCAACGGGGGCGTCTACACATGTCCATGACGATATGGACATCGAGGCCTTCAGGAACTTGAGCATCGATCTCTTTTAAAAACTTCAAGACTCGACTGCCCGGTGGCGCTTGTAGCATTTGCCGATGACGAACCCCGAGGCGACATCGAGCGCGGCAAACAGCGTGGTCGCACCATGCCGCACATAGCTGTGCGTACGACGCTCCGGTATGCCGGGCATCATTGGCAAGACCGGCTGCTCGCGATCGAGTGCCTGAATCTGGCTTTTCTCATCGATGCTGAGGACAAGGGCTCGGTTCGGCGGGGACAGGTAAAGCCGACGATGTCGCGTGCCTTGTCGACGAGCCGCGGATCGCTCGACAACTTGAATGTCTGGCTACGGTGCGGTTGCAAGCCGAACGCCGACCACATTCGGCGGATCGTGGTGCGGGAAAAGCCAGTTTCCGCAGCCATCGAGCGGATCAACCATTGCGTCGCCTCGGCCGGCGTCGTACGCAGCGTGCGATCGATCATGGCGGCAACCTGATCGTCGTTGATGGTGCGAGGGCGGCCAGGGCGTGCCTCGTCAAGCAAGCCATCACAGCGATCCTTCAAAAATCGGCGGCGCGACTTGCCAACGGTGTGTTCGTGGAGGCCGAGTTCGGCAGCCACAGACTTGCTTGGCAAGCCATCCGCCCACCGCAGGATCGCGCGGCATCGCTCAGGAAAGCAACCGCGCAGCACGATGACGACGAACTTGCCTCTCCAAGTACGCCCGCTCCTGCGGACTCAGCACCAACGGCGCGATCGGCCGGCCTTTCCCACCTGCATTCGCCACAAGCGCTCTCCTCTCTCGAGATTCAAGCTATCAACCAATGCGACGAACTTGCGTTCCGGATGACTAGGGTCTGTACCTAAATAGCGCCACGTGATTCTCTTGCCTACGTGTTGATTCGGGGGCGAGAGAATGCGCGCTGGTTTGTTTTGGCTGAACGACAGGCAATGGGCGCGTATCGAACCGCATCTGCCGAGGGGACTGACGGGGCCGGATCGGGACGACGACCGACGCATCGTCAGCGGCATCATTCACATGCTGCAATCGGGTGCACGATGGCGTGATTGTCCACGTGAATACGGCCCTTACACGACGATCTACAATCGCTTCAATCGCTGGGCCAAGCGAGGACGATGGTGCGCAATCTTCGAAGCGCTGGCCAAGCCTGGCGAAGACGGCGTCGTACTGTCGCTCGACTCGACCTCGATTAAAGCTCACCGGTGTGCCTCCGGCGGAAAAGGGGAAGCACAATCAAGCAATCGGCCGCTCGCGCGGAGGCCGCACGACAAAAATCCATGCGCTGAGCGATCCGCTCTGCCGGCCGGTCGTCCTGCATCTGACTCCAGGCCAGGATGCCGATATCGCTGCGGCTCCCGATGTCCTGGCGCTCGCGCCACCCATGAGCGTGCTCCTCGCCGACAAAGGGTATGATGGCGACAAGCTTCGCGGCGCAATCATTCGTCGTGGCGCCAAGCCCGTAATCCCCAATAAATCTAACCGTGTCGTCATCCATCGCTTCAACAAACGCGCCTACAAAGGACGAAATGTCATCGAACGCTGCTTTTGCAGGCTCAAGGACTTCCGGCGCATCGCCACGCGATATGACAAGCTCGCCCGTAATTTTTTGGCCGCTGTTCATCTCGCCGCTCTCGTCGCATATTGGCTCAATTGAGTCTGGACCCTAGACTAGCCCCGCCGCATAGAGCGCTTTTGCGACTGACTCGAAATACTGCGAAGGCACCGGGTTGCCGAGCCTTGCCTTGCCGAGCAGCTGACGCGCCAGAACATTGTCCTCCACAATGTTGAGGCGAAGCGCGCGCGCCTCACCAAGCAGCTGTGAAGCAGCTTCACCCTCGCCACGGCAGACCAACACCGGCACACCGGTCTCGCCGCGAACATAGCGCAGACCAATCAACGTTGCCGGTCCCCGCAATATCAACGTGGCCCGGCTGATGCCGAGTGGAGCCTCGTTTGCCGACTCTTGCCGCAGCCGCCGGTGCTCGCGCTTCACCTGCGGATTGCCTTGCTGTTCCTTGTTCTCCCGCTTGGCCTCCGTTTCCGTCATGCGCATGTCCTGCATAAACAACCAACGCTGGATTAGAAGGTCAGCCAATCCGCCGACCAGAAAAGCTCCAGCGGCAATGCCAATCAGCAGTTTAACCTCGGTGAAGACGAAACCAAAACAGCCCATGCCGCAGACTGGCAGGTACACCAGCGCTTTCCAGCTCGCGGTCACGGTTAAAAAGAAGATCGCACCAAGCAAAACCACTTTAGCCAGGGTCTTGCCAAGCTCGATGGCCGAACGTTTCGAGACGATACGCTTCAAGCCTTTGATGGGATCGAGTTTCTCGAGCTTCGGCTTGAGCGGCTCCGAAGCAAACATAAAGCCGCCATTGGCCAGGACATTGGCCAGAAGAGCTGCTGTCACGGCAGCGGCGAGCAACGGAGCGACAGTGGCAATCGAAAGTTCTAGCAAGCCGCTGAGCGCTTGTGGCACCGCGCTTGTGAACGGCTGCTCCTGCAGTTTATCGACCAGCCGGACCGTCTCCTGCCACTTGTCCTCAATGGCACCCGCTCGCCACCACAGACAGCCGAAACCGGCACAGGCGCTGACGCCGCTCACTAGATCGGAGCTGCGCGCGCTCTGCCCCTTCTTGCGCGCATCGCGCAGCTTCTTGGGCGTCGGAGGAAGCTTTTTCTCCTCACTCGTAGAGCTCATTTCAACAGCTTCCTCAGATGATCGAGCATGTCGTTCGAGGTCAGGATTTCAGAACCGGCATATTCGAGCAGATAGACGGTGTAGCTGACCATAATGACCCCGAATGCAACATTCTTGATCATCGGAGAGAGATCGTTCATCTTGAGCTGAGATGCAAAACGGCCGAGCATCATGACCGAGATATCCACCAGCAACAGCAGGGCCAGAACCGGCCCGGCGACCAACAAGGTCGTCATCATGATACGATCGAGAAGGGCAAGACACTCCATTGCCCCTTGCACTGTCAAGGCAGGCAAAAACTGATAGACAGGCCACACTAGGTAGCTGCCATAAAGGCCGCTCACCATGGTCTGCAGCCCGCCGACCAGAACGAAGATCGTAACCGCCGTAACACCGAGAAAGAGCCCGGTTCCAGTCGCTTGGCTGTGCGTCGCGGGATCCTCCCCCGCAACTTGGCTTGAAATTCCTCGTTGGGTATCGATGATGTCGCCGACTGCCTGTATGCTCCATAGTGGAATACTGAGCAGGATGCCGAGCATCAGACCGACGAACACCTCCTTCACGCCAAGCATGGTAACGCTAACCAAGCGCGTGTTCGGGTCCAAGGCCTGCAGACCGAGCTTGATCTGAGCAAGGCAAGGCAGGCCAATCGCAATCGTCAGGCTTCCCCGAATGAGGCCGCTGATACGCGGCCGGGTGAAGACAGGAAGCACCAGCATGATGCCTAGGGCGCGGGCCGCACTCAGGCCGGTTGCGGCGACGAATTCGATCGAGCCCTGAACGAGAACTTGCGCCTCTGCGGGTGACAGGCCAGCCATCCAAGCTCTGCTAGTATCTTGCGGTGAGTGCCGGAAACTCGCTGAAGATGCGCTCGGCCTGGTCGATCAGCGGGGCGCTGAGAACCGGGGAAAAACCGGCGAGCACGGCGACGACAACCAGAAGCTTGACCGTCAGTGGCAGGGTTTGGTCCTGGAGCTGAGTTGCCGCCTGGATAAGGCCAATGATCAGTCCGGAGATCAGAGCTGCGAGCAACGGCGGCAGAACCCAGATCATGAAGAGCACGAGCGATTGACTGAGGTGCGTAAGGATGCTGGCTTCGTTCATGGTCAACCTCCTGGCGTGGTGTAGCTTAGTACTAGCCCGTGCATGAGACGTGACCAGCCGTCGATAGTGACGAACAGAAAGAGCTTGAAGGGGACAGATATCACTGTGGGGGATACCATCGACATACCCATGGCCATCAAAATCGTGGTGACAATCAGATCGATCGTGATGAAGGGAAGATAGAGAAGAAAACCGATTTCGAAGCCCCGCTTGAGTTCGGAAATCAAGAACGACGGCACAAGAATTGAGAAATCATCTGCCGTTACGCTGCCGCGCATCTCCTCCGACCAGACATGTTCGGTGGATGACAGGAAGAAGCGGCGCTGCTCTTCATTGGTGAATTTCTTCAGATGAACACGCAGCGGCTCCTGTCCCTCCTTGGCGGCCATCACCCAGTCATCGAAACTCTGGTAGCGAAGTTGCGGATCGGTAAGGCGGTTATAGGTCTGCTCGAAGACTGGAGCGCTGATGAAGACGGTCAGGATGAGTGCCGCTCCGTAAAGGACGATGTTCGGCGGTATCGATTGAGTTCCTAGCGCATTGCGCACGAGGAAGAGAACAACCGAGACCTTGATAAAGGCTGTAGTTGTGACGACAGCAAAGGCCAGGAGACCAAGGCCGACCGTTATTGCAAGAAGCGCCAGGATGCTGGGTTGAATTTCAGTCATTAAGCGCCAACCTGCCGCGTAACCTGACGGCGAGCTCCTCGCCGATCCGCACGATGTCGCCTCGGCCGATACGTTGGCCGTTCGCAACGATATCGACCGGCCCGTCAAGATGCCGGCCAAGTTCGAACACGTGGCCTTCGTTGATGGTTCGCAAGGTTCCCAACGGCATCGGCCAGCGGCCACATTCGAATACGAGTGTGATCTCGATGCTGTCGATATCCGCCTCTGACGGGGGCTGCTGTTGCATCTGGTTTTGGGGCATCACATCTTCACTTTTTAGAGGGTGGGATCGCAAGCGGAATGGTCCTCGCAGCACCAGCCTGTCGCCGCCAATCTCTGCAGGGGCCCACAATCGGTCTGCAACGAGAACAATTTGGCCTCGCGCGAGTGGAATTGTGTCCGGGAGCAGCGCATCGCCTTGCTCTGCTTGGCGAAGAACGCCGATCGCGACGCGGAGCGAGCCGATATGGCCTGCAACGATGACCGGGAGTTCGGAAAGCAGCCTGGCCGCCTGTCGCGGTAATCGGCCGAGCAGCTCGCCGAGGACGGTGAAAGCCGGAGGCACCGGACCGTCGAACGGAGAGAATAGAAGCAGCCGAGCCTTGCTGGCGAGCTCACCATAGGCGACGTCAAATTCAAGATAAGGCTGCGTACTCCGCGCTTCCTCGGTGCGAACAAGCTGCAGATTCCGCTGCGTCATTCTTTCCAGCGCAGCAAGCAAGGGTTCAAGCGCAAGTTCCAGGACCAGCGAACGCGCCGGCTCAGAAGGTAAGGTAAGCCCATTCTGCACGGTCCGAACCAGCGCTTCCGCAAGCTTACCCGGCAAGGACAGGATCAAGGTTTCACCTTCTACTTCGAAGACGCAGTCGAGCATCGGTGCCGCAGCCGGCTCCGCCTGCCAGACGGTCCGGCTCACGCGCACAGATAGCGGCTTCTCGCCGAGGAGGCCTTGTAGAGGCGCACGCAACGCTGTGATCTCGTTAAGCCACGAGGCCACTGCGTGCGACAGGATCAGCGACGGCATGAAGGCTGCGCGCTCAGCCGGCCGGTCCGAGGCCGGTGCGGCTTCCGCGCCGCAGGCCCCGAGCTCGCGCGTGAGAGGATCTGCAATCATGCTGGCTCACCTCCCGTCTGCCCTGACGGGCCGCGCCGGTAGCGGAGCAAGACTTCATCATCAGCTTCGATTTCGGCGGCGGCTTCGAAATGAGCACTCGTGGTGCGCCGAACGTCTTGATCAATCTCACGCCATTTCTGGCTCGCCGCTGAACGCCTGGCCCAAACGGCCCTCGCCTCAAGAACCGCAGTCTCAGCTTGCGTCTGAGCAGCACGGGCATTTTCAAGAACCTGCTGCGCCGCTGCAATCTCGTCTGTGAGCCGGCCGATGATGAGATGATAGCGCCGCTGCAGCTCGCAAACAGACATCGCATCGGCTGCTAGCATCTCCCGATAGAGCTCTGCCTCGAGCTTTGCCCGGCGCTCTTCGGCATGTGTAAGATGCTCGAAAGCTCGTTGGACAGCTTGGATCGCAAGGTGGCGCTTGGCTTCCATGTTAGACAATTCACGAATGGCGCTTCGCTCCCGCATGTCCTTTACGAGCCGCAGCTTCGAGGCGTGAACGGGACTTAGGCGGTCAGACGCGATATCCATGCGATCGTCTCCTCAAAGCTGCACGCCTCACCCTGCCCCTGGCGCAGAAAGGCCCGCAGTTGCTCGATCGAGGCGATCGCCCGATCGGTCAGCGGATCAGAGCCTTGTTTGTATTCACCGACCTTGATCAGGAACTCGGCCTCAGCGTACCGTGACAGCAGATCACGGAAAAAGGATGCCGCCTTGCGATGCGGCACGGACACGATCGCATCCATGACGCGGCTGCGGCTCGACAACACGTCGATCGCCGGAAAATGCTCCCGGGAGGCCAACGCGCGGGAGAGAATAATGTGGCCATCGAGGATGCCGCGTGATTCTTCCGCTATCGGATCACCCGTGCCGTCACCTTCGACAAGCACAGTATAGAAGGCCGTAATGGAGCCATGCTCGCCCATGCCGGCGCGCTCCAACAAGCCCGGCAACAGTGCAAAAACGGATGGCGGAAATCCGCGCCGGGTCGGCGGTTCTCCTGCGGCAAGTCCGATTTCACGCATGGCGCGGCTAAAGCGCGTCAAAGAATCCATCATCAGAACGACGCGAAGGCCCTGATCACGAAAATATTCGGCTAGCGCTGTCGCCATGTGGGCGCATTGGGCCCGCTCCATCGCCGAACGGTCGGAAGTCTCCACCACAACGACGGAACGGTGAAGGGCTTCGCCAAGATGACGTTCGATGAATTCACGCACCTCTCGACCGCGCTCGCCGATCAGCGCAACGATAGTGACGTCGGCCGCTGCGCCTCTTACGATTTGCGACATCAGCGTCGACTTGCCGCAACCGGCATCACCATAAATTCCGATCCGCTGACCTTCTCCGCATGTGAGAAGACCATCCAGGACACGGACGCCGAGCGGGAACGGCTGTTCAATCGCGCGCCGTTTCATCGGATTAGGCGCCCTGCCGCGCAGCGGTCTGGCTTCGCCGGCTTTTATAGGGCCCTTGCCGTCGAGCGGCCGGCCAAAACTGTCGATCACGCGGCCGAGCAAATCGGGGCCGGCAGCCACTTCCTGCATTCGCCCGGTCGTCACCACCTCTGCGCGATTGGACAGCCCCACCATGTCCCCGATGGGCGTGAGTAACACCCCATCCGGCAACAGACCGATTACCTCGGCCTCGAGCGACCATCCGCTGCGAGGATCCTGCAATAAGCACAGTTCTCCGACCCTGGCCTCCGGCAAGACGGCGTGCAGCAGCGTGCCCACGGCCCGCGTGATCCGGCCGCGGACAGCGCGTGTATCGATGTGCTTGGCGGAAGATCTTAAGGATGAGAGTGCGGCCTTTACGGTTCCTTCTGCGGCCGCGGCATGATGGGTCGGTCGTTGCACGGTCACGATTCAGCTTCCTCCGTCAAGCCAAAGCCGAGGCGCAGCGCGCGCAGCTGCGCGGCAAGCCCAAGATCGACGTTGCCGAACTCGCTCCATAAAACACATTGGTCCGCGCTCAGCGCCGGATCCGCCTCAATCCTGAGCTTCGGCCGGCCCTCAAGTCCGTCATAATCCTTGAACTCACTGGCTAGCAGGTCGGCTTTCAGTGGGGATACGTGAAGGCAGACCTCCGTGTTTTTATATCTTTGCTCGATGGCATGACGAACGCACTGGACCAGCATCTTGCCCGAATCAAATGCGCCAAGCAGATCGCGAACGATCTCAAAGACCAGTTGCGGCAATTCCCGCTCCAGAACCGCCTTGCGTTGGGCCAGTTCACAAGTCGCCTGCGCAATCAGCCGGGCCATTTCCTCTGCGCCAGCCTTTGCACCCTCGGCGCGGCCCTGCGCACGTTCCCGCTCATAAGCCAGGCGTGCCCACCCTCGAACCCGCTGCAGATGCCGCTCGGCAGCGGCCAGCGCCTGTATGGCATCGTGCCAGATCTCAAGCTGCGCAGCTGGGATCAGCGGTCCAAGAGCCCGAATCTTCGGGGCCGCGGGTGGTGCGAGGGCATCGGCCGTCATGCCCCAGCATCCTCAGTGCGCAAATGAGCCATGACGAGGGAAAGCAGCGGGCCTGCTGCGCTACGGTGCTCGGCAGTTGAGCTCTCGGCGGCCGTCCCAGCGGGCAAGCGTAGAAGCACGCGGATACGAGCAAGCGATGAAGTCTCTTCGAGCCAAGCGCCGAGACAAGCATGCCCGTCATATTCGATCTGTCGGGACAATTGCTCTGGATCGGCGATCGGGGCCGTTGCGACGGCGCAGGATAAATGCCGGACTGCGAAAGCATGCGCCTCGGCACCGATCAACTCCACCAACACAGGCAGATCGTGCCTGGAGAACAGCTTGAGGATGGAGCGTGCATGCCAAATGCCGCCCGCGAGCAGCGCAGCCCGCCGCGGATCATGCCCCAGGAGAGCATCTTCGCTCCAGTCGCCGCAGCTCACCTCCCCCTTGCTGCCCAAAAGCAGTTCGGCGAGCCTTGGCTGTAGCCTGGCACTCTGCTGTAGCCGAGCCAAAGTGGAAGGTGAAAGCAGCGGGTCAAGAAGCCCGGCGAAACGACCGGGATCGGCCGAGGCAGCAAGCTCGCGCAGCCGATCGGCTGCGAGCGTGAACGAGCGATTGGTTTTTGTGGCTGTGGTTGACATTGATGGCGGCATGAGCGTCCAGACTATGACGCATCAGCAATCATCTTGCCCGCCGCTTGGTCAGCAGACAGGCGCGAGCCCCTACCGAACACGCTCAGCTTACGCGATGATTTTCCAAACTGACGCATGCGCGGGCCCAGCAATACGCAAGCGACGATGCCGAATACCGCTCCGGCGCTTCCTACAGCAAGCGCAAGTAACGGCGATGAGCCGGCTCTTGCTGACTGAGCCACAGGGACTCCCGGACCGGCAGACTGCTCGACTGGAGCGCGCTCGACCGGCACGAAGACAACGGCGACCTTGTCATAGGACAGCCCTTCAATGCTGTTTGCGACGAGCATCTTGATCTGCGGCAATAGTGCCGAAAGCCTCGCGCTGGAGCCATGTCGAATGAAGACCGATGCCGAGGATGGGGTCGCACCTTGCCGCAACAAGTCGTTCTTCGGCAGAACGACGTGAACGCGTGCTGAAAGGACGCCATCTATATCGCTGATCGTGCGCGACAATTCTTCGCTTAGAGCATAAACGTATCGTGCCCGCTCCTCGATCGGCGAGGCAACGAGGCCCGATCCCTTGAACACCTCGCCGAGATTCTTGAAGGATTGGCGCGGCAGCCCCTCAACATTGAGCAGGTCAATCGAATAAGCGAGCTGCTTTTCCTCGACCTGGATTGTGCTGGTTCCGTCCTTGGCGACAACACGGACAGCATCAACGCCCTTGCCAAGGAGAAGCGCGAGCATCTCATTAGCCTCGCGCTCCTGAATTTTGGTGTAGAGATCGGTCTTACAGCCGATCAGCGAGAGGAGAAGGGGCATAGCAAGAAACACGCGAAGCCGTCGCCACGATTGACGGCCGCCGGAGCTCCCCCTCTTCATATCGCCAGTCATCAGCTTACTCAGCCGGCCGATAGCAGCTTGTTTAGCGACGAGCTGACGGCGCTGGTGCCCTTGGAGACGAGGGAAACCTGAACAACGTCTTTGTAGACGTCTCGCAGATTCGTCATCATCGATTCGAAATCAGCTCCAACCGGCTTAACAGCCGCATTGGCTCCGGCGTTATCCGCCGGCAAAAGTGGCTGCGCAGCCGGCCCAGGCTGCACCCCATTTACGACAGCCGGCGCAATCGCCGGAGAAACGGCTCGACCCTGGTAGATGCCGGAAAGGGTTTGGAGGATTCGGTCGCCCGGCGGACTTGCCAGCACATTCGTGCGCTGGACCTCCAATATCGGAGGAGTCGCTGCGGGTGGATTCGCGGTCGGGAAAGGCGACCCCTGATTGGGAGCTACTTGCGCCAGGGACTGCTCGAAACGCGCCTGCTCGCCAGCAGCTGCCGGAGAGCAGGCACCGGAAAGACAACCGGCTGAACTGGGAGGGATCGGCGTTGCGCCTAACAACATGGAGTGTGTCATTGTGCTGGTTTGATGACCTAAGCTTTAGCCGATGAACCGATCAAGTTCATAGGCTGCCGAGCTGACGAAAACCTGACGGAGATCAGGTTGACTTGGTCATCTAATGATCACGTTTGGCTTCCAAGCTGCGGCGAAACTCTAACTTCATAATGAGCGGAAGGCGTCAAGGAATGCTCGCGCGGTCCACGGTGGTACATATCTTAAAAAGAATTTTTTGTGCCGGTGTTCTCATCTGTGTCGGAATTTTGCGCACGTCTGCTGCATCCCTTTCGCTGCCGCCCGCCCCTTATAGCTACACCGTTCTCGATCAGGATCTTGCTGCGGCGCTGCAGGAGTTCGGAAACAATCTCAATATCAGGGTCAATGTCAGCGCCGACGTCAGGGGCCGGATTCGTGGACGAATGCCGGACCTGCCGCCACGAGAATTCCTTGACCGTTTGACTGCTTTGTACAATCTCCAGTGGTACTATGACGGACTTGTCCTTTACATCTCCGCCGCCCAAGAGGCGCAAAGCCGGCTCATTGTATTGAACCCAATCAGCTTCGATGCGCTCAAGGCCGCGCTCGACGCGCTCAACATCTCGGATGAGCGCTATATCGTGAAACCTGCCCCGGGAGAGGGCCTCATCCTTGCTTCTGGCCCACCCAGATTTGTTGCGCTGGTGGACCAGACCCTCAAGGGCCTTGTGGCGGAAGCGCAGGCCCGGCGCAGTCCCGCCGCCGAGAGGTCACAACACGAGTCGGTTTTGATGTTGTTTCGCGGCTCCTCGAGCACGGTCTTCCGGGACGGGCGGCCGGAAGCTTCTCCCGAAACGCCGCTTCATGGGGGCGCTGTGCGCGAAGCCGGTCCAGGCCAGAAGTGATGGTCGAAGATGCAAGACCGCTCCGACTGAAGTCGCATCCGATCGTCAGCTTTTCGAAAGCTAAAGCCCCCAGCATGAGCCTGCGAGGTCTTGACGGCTGCCCTGCTTGAGGCAGCCCGATAGATGGATAAGAGACCGGATGCTCGAGGGAAATTGGGTAGCGCTGCCTTCACGCAGTGCGAGGCATTAAAGATCAATGTGGGCCTCCGCACGCGCGCTTCCGAGCTAGCTGAGGCTTCGCATAGCTCAATGCGCGTCATCAGTTGGAAGGAGAAACAGGGTGGATTTCAATGCAGTCGCCCCGGCGAATACGAGCCCGGAGCCCGACACAGCACGGACGGCTACAGATGCAACCGAGTTCGAGCGGCAGCTCAGCGGTTCAGAGGCTCCCGCTTCGGCGCAGGGAGTCGCCCATCCAGTGCTGCAGGGCGAGGCTTATTCACCCTATCTCGACGCGGGCCATCCCTACTCTCCATACTTGGAGACAGGACACCTCTATCCGCCTTACCCAGATTTAGCGCATCCCCTTGGGCCAGACTCGGGTTGGCAGGATAATCTATATGCCGCGCCTGCGGCCGTCGCTGCGCCAGAGCCGGACAACGGCCAGCAGCATCTCTCGCCGCAGGCCATAGCTCAGGCGATCGAGGAACATCCCGGCTTCGATCAAGATGTGATATGGCAGACTCTGGATGTCGGCCCATCGGAAGCCGAGCCACGGCACGGTGAGCCTCAAGCGGGGACATCGCATGCAGGACCATCGCGCACCGCCCCTTTTTCAGGATGAGCCGCCGCACGCCGGCCCCTCGCATGCCCGGCCATTGCAGGCGGGACCGCCCCAACCTGGGTCTTCTGAAGCTCCGCCAGAAAGGACCGCGAGGCGATCCATGTCGTCGAGATGAAGGTAAGCGCGTTGCGGATCAGGATAGTCTGGGTATGACCGGCCCCCCTAAATACCTTCAACATACCGGTTGTTAGAACCAGCACAGTTCTTCGCACAAACCTCCAAACACCGGACCACCTGAGATCACTCGGGGCACGAATCGCGGCATCAATCCGGCCTCACTCTTCGTCAGCTTCTTGCAAGCTGCCCCTGCTAGCACGAAAGGAATAGGTCATCTCGCGGCACCGCCGCTATCTGAGTTTTATGACATGGACACAGGCGCAGCCGATATCGCAGCAACGGCGCCAGACGCTGGCACAAACACCGATAACGCCGCGAACGGCGGCGACAACTCGCACGCAGCATTGTTGCAGCGGGCCTTCGAAAAAGCTCTGGTTGCCGTCGCTACCCAGGTCATAAGCGATACCCAGTCAGACATGGATGACGCTATGAGCGAGCTAGATGATGGCTGAAGGCCGGATTATCAGACGCGCACAGGGAGGACCTGACGGACGGCAAGCCGAACCGAAAACGATCGGGTGAAGCAGGCGGACTTGGCAACAGCAGCCGCTAGACCGTCTTAGGTGATCCTCCAGGCAGGCGGTGCGGCCGTTCTGCAGGACCTCGCAACTTTCGGAAGACGCCGCAGCGACTTGCTCATGCCGCCGTGTCACATATTCTTCGATGAGGGTTCATCAGGAGCGCTCTTTAGCCAGGGCACCAGACGTTCTAAGCGAGCCCGAGCGCTCCCCGCCGATGAACTTCGTCATCTATTATCCTCGATTGGTTCTGCAGCCGCCCGCGAGATCGTGCGCTAGAGAGATCCTCCGAGATTTTCCGGAACATAGGCAGACTTGGCGCTCGCTGCGCCCATATCTGCAGAACTCCGGGGACCGCTACCCCTCAGCATCGAGGCATGTTGCTGCTGCCTGATCCTGAGTTATGGCGTATTTGTCGCTACGAATTGGCGCCAAAGCTCAGACTGCCCCTATCACGCTAAGAGCTAAGATCCTCATCGAGGCCGCCGCACCTAGTACCCGGAATCAGAGCTGAGTGATACGGCGGCCTTTGAAACGGCGTTGACGGACCTTTTTCTTGGTCCAGACGAAGGGCTCGGCTCTGTCGTTGTATGCGTTGACGTAGGCATCGATGTGTTCCTGAAGCTGCTTGAGGCTCGTGAAGGAGGTGCCGCTGAGCGACTGCCCCTGCAAGATGGAAAACCATACTTCGACCTGATTGAGCCATGACGCACTTGTCGGCGTGAAATGAAATTGCACGTTGGGGTGGGCCTTGAGCCAGTCCTCGTTCTTTTTATGGGTGTTGAGGTTGTCGAGGATGACGTGAAGCTTGCGGTTCGGAAAAGCCGCGGTGACGCTGTTCATGAAATCGAGAAACTCGACGCGGCGCCGGCGTTTTGAATGGGTCGCGATGATCTTTCCGGTGGCGACTTCGAGCGCCGCAAACAATGTTGTGGTGCCATGCCGCTTGTAATCGTGGCTTTGGCCGGTCAAGGCGCGGCCATTGGGCAACTTCAGATAACCCTGCGCTCGCTCCAAAGCCTGGATCGAGGGCTTCTCGTCCACGCACAGCACAATGGCCTTCGCCGGCGGCGCGACATAGAGGCCGACAACATCGGCGGCTTTGGCCGTAAAGTTCGGGTCGTTGCTCTCGCACCAGGACTTGCGAGCCACCAGGTCAATCTTGTGGCTGCGCAGGAACCGCCAGACATATTGGACATCGACATCGCCCAGCGCCTCGGCCAGAAGGGGGCCGGTCCAGCGCGCAAACCCTTGCGGTGGCGGCTTATCCAGCAGCTTCAGAATCCGCTTGTCGGTCGTCTTCGTATAGATCGGCTGCTTGCCAGGCCGCGGCTTGTCTTGCAGCCCTTCAAGGCCATGGTCGGCATAGCGATGCCGCCAAAGGCTGACAATCCGCGGCTGGACCCCAACTTCCTTGGCGATCGACCGGGTGCTGCGCCCATCCGCCGCCAACAGAACTATCCGCGCCCGCTTCAAATCGCGCTGCAACGTCACCGGTGAGCGACAGCACGCCTCAAGCACCTTGCGATCTTTCCTCGAAAGGTGGACTTCTCTTGCTTCGGGTATCATCCCGACCTTGAATCACGACTCACGTTCCAAGAAAAGTGGGTACTAGTATCTTCATCTCCTCACTGAACACGAAAAGCGGGCGCTAGCGCCCACTTCAGTGACTTACCCCATAAGCTGGAACCGCTTCGCAGTACCAGCCAGACCTCAGGCCAACTCAAGCATCGGACGTTGTGCCTGGATTCTCATTGCTGTCGATGATTTCCTGGTTCACCTGGCGTCCAGACCGGTCAACCCACCCCGAGCCTGGTTGTTCATAAATCGTCTGGGCTCCGTCCGAAGTCAATTGATCAAGCGTACGGCCCGCATTCGACTGCGTCACCTTGAGATTGTTCTTACCGTCAAAGCGGTCTCCAAGCCCTTCGACGACCATGGCATTGTCGCCGTTAGTAATGGTCAGCTTCGAGGCCATCGTTTTGCCCTTGCCGATATCAACGGTGTCGACAGTAATCTTCGTGCCGTCGTCGAGCTGGAAAGTCATGTTCTTCTTGAAGTCAAAGTCGACCTTGCCGTCACCGTCGGCATCGACGTGGGGATCGCCTTTAATCGAGGTGATCTTGCCTGTTTGACTGTTACGAATGAGCACTGTTCCGTCATTTTCGTCGACCAAGATCGAATACTTATCACCAAGCTTGATCTCAGCCTTGCCGTCCCTGACCTCATGTGACCACACTGGCGCCGGCTGAGAAGACTGCGTGGGCACCTGGGCAGCCGCAACAGGCACCATCGCAAGAGGCGGCGGCGGAGGAGGAACGAAGAAGACGGGCGCCGTAGAGGTGGGCGCTCCGCTTGCATACTGGTAGTTGCCCGGCCCACGCCCTTGCTCGCCGTCGTCGATACTCGCCTGATTCACGGCGCGTCCGGCGCCATCGACCCATCCCTGTCCACTCTCATGGATCGTTTGGGCACCATCAGACGTCAACTCGTCAAGGGTCATCCCAGCGTTGGACTGCGTCACCCTCAGATTGTTTTTGCCATCCTTGTCGTCGCCGAGCCCCTCGACAACGATCGCGTTGTGGCCGTTCGTAATCGTAAGCTTTGAAGAGATGGCCTGGCCATTGCCGTAGTCGACATTATTCACAGTAATCTTCGTGCCGTCGTCGAGCTGAAACGTCATATCCTTCTTGAAATCGAAGTCATCCTTGCCGTCTCCGTCGGCATCAACGTGCGGGTCGCCATGAATGACCGTGACATGGCCGGTCTGGTTGTTGCGGACTGTCCACGTGCCATCCTTCTCATTGGCCGTAATCGTATACTTGTCCCCAAGGTTGATCGTGGCCTTGCCATCCTTGACCTCATGCGTCCACACCGGATCCACAGCAGGCTCGGCATTCTGATTCAGCTGGCTCATCAGCATGGTGGAAGGAGGAGGCGCCATCATGTACGCCTGCGTCGTAACGACGGCTGGCGCCACGACGACCGGAACGACACTCCCAACGGCCGTACCGACGAGGGCTGGTGAGGCTACCGGCAAGTACTGGTAGCTCGCCGGGGCATATTGCCCCAACATGGCGTTGAAGGTGGGAGTGACAACAGCGCCCTCCGGCGCCACTCCGTTCATCGAGTCGGGCGCACCCACCACTGGCAGGCCGGCCACGGGAAGATACTGCATTTAGTTCACTCCTGTTGCATAGACGACATCTGTAAAACTGTGAGCGTTACGCGCATAGTCACCCAAGATCCGCCGCTTCAGATCTGCATGAGAGCGCCTGATCAGCTCATCCGAACGAACGACTAATTCCCTTGCCAGAACCGGCAGCCTATGGAGATCCTCTCTCGCCCCATCACCGTAACCGCACGAGCACATCACGCGCATTCAACTCACAGATACGGTAGCCCGAACACCTGTCGAAAAGCTGACGATGATCAGCGAGCCAAGCCGCACGCACTTTGGCATCGATCGGATGTCCGAAACGCATCCTTCGCTGAACGTATCGCAAGATTTAATATTCCCTCCTGGCAAGATTCGTCTGGTACCAGCGGTGCTCCCATGTCTTCAGGCAAATGACACGACGTTGCCGGTTATCAGCCAATCATCTCATCCTCACCGCAATCAGCGCTCCCGCCGGAACTGCACATCATCTGCGAGGAGCGATCAACAGCTTGAACTCTCGCTGCATTTTCCCAAACATCAAGACTTCGCGAAAGGTGAGCTTTCGCAAGCCGCCATCTTAGCCAAACGGGACAAGCGAGGGCTGAGATCCGCACGGCTCGATGACCTTATCCCGCTTCCGTGCTCCACCCTGCAAGCCACGCGCCTGCGAAGGTTCCGCCAAGTCAAATCATTCCTGAACGCGCAGCTAAGCACGGCTCAACTCGCCTTCATCCAAGCCGGCTATAGGGCGCCGCTGGGAGCGACAGGGCGATCCGATGATTGCGAGCAGATGCAAGCCTGCCGCAAAATATCACTCGCCTCAACGTGAGGCTCGTCAGCTTTTCGAAAGCTAGCGCCCCTAGCATGAGGCCGCTGAAGCTAGGCGAACAGTCGTCTGCGCAACAAGACGAACATAGGAGAACGCAATGATCGGAGAAATGATTGGAAGCGCCGCCGGCGGTTACCTAGGCGGCCCGGCCGGAGCGGCAATTGGTTCGGCACTGGGCGGGACCGTGGACAAGGTCTTTGACAAGGTGGTCCACACCTTGGTGCCCGACGAGGGTCACCATGATAAGGCCGAAGACCACAAAGACGCCGGCGAAAAGACCGAGGTGCAATCCAAGCACGAGACTGCCTGCAAGAGCCCGGAGCTGAACCTCGGGCTCAGCACGCTCGGCGGTACGCCCATGTTCCTTTCCATTCCTGCGATCGTCTCGCCGGCCCGCACCTCGTAACAAATCAGAACCAGCGTTATCCCAAAAGAAAGGCAAATAGACATGGCGGTTGACAATGTTGGCGGAAATGGCGGCGCTGCTGGTGCCCAGCAGACCGGCGATAGCGGCTTCCAGAACCAGATGGCTGAATTCGAGCGTGTGAGCCAGAAGGTTCAGGCCCAGGCCGTGGCAATGCGCAGAATTACGACCGAACTCTCGTCCGAGAAGAAGGTCGCCGACGAGCGCGTCCAGTAATTCTGCAAGACGGGTGGCTCACCGCAGTTGCTACCGTCGCCGCGCTGTGAATGACGAAGTCTGGATGAGCCGTACGGCACCGCCGTACGGCTTCTCTCGTTATTCGGGGGATTATCGTGAACGACTCTGTTTCGCTTGAGTTCGAGGTGCTTTCGGGGGTCTATACCGGGCTCAAAGGAAAGACGGCGGGCGGCGAGAGCATTGTGGGCAGCGGCCTCGATGCGGACATGATCTTCGTTGAACAAGGGCTCGAACCGCATCATCTTCGCGTCATCCCGCAGCGCGATTCGATCGAGCTCGAAGCGCTCGCTGCCAGAATCAGCATTGACCGTCACGCTAGCATTGCAACAGGTGAGCGCGTCAGAGTGCCGCTTCCCGCGATCATTCATGCCGGCGCGATGTCCATCCGCTGGTCGGCAGAGGATTTCCAACCAATTGCTTCGAGCAAGCGATCTCGCCGCTCGATCGTGGCACTCAGCCTGATCTTGCTCAGCTCTGTCGCGATCGGCACCGTCTCAATCATCTTTGCCCCCGGCGATAGGGCGGTGGCGCCAAGCACCGGATCATCGCACGCGGTCGAAATTGCCGCTAAACCAACCGTCGATCATTTTGACGCGAGAGCTGCTGATGAAATGGCCGCATCACTGCGCCAACAGATCGAACGAGAGGGCCTTCCTGACGTCAAGATCGGGCACGGGCCCGGCGTCGTGACCGCGGAAGGGACGATTGCGCCGGACCTCGTCGCAAAATGGAAAGAAATCCAGCAATGGTTCGATCGTCAAAGCAATGGTACCCCGACCCTTGTGAACGCTGTCGCGGTGAAAGAGGAAAAGATGCCGTCTTCGATTGCTGTCCAAGCCGTCTGGCGCGGAAGCGAACCTTATCTGCTTATTGCCGGGCAGAAGTATTTCGTCGGCGCGCTCTTAAGTAATGGATGGACCGTTGATCGAATCGAGGATGGACGAGTTCTGCTCAGCCGCAACGGCCGATCTGCCGCTTTGCCCTATTAAGGTCTCTACCCTGCAAAAGAGAAGGAGAAGGCTATGGCTAGGCTGCCTCAGAACTCCGTAGGGCCCGGCAACTCATCGCAGGGGTTAGATGCGGGCCAGCACGCACCAGTCATCGGCTCGCCTCCTTCGCGAGGTGATAAGCTCGAAGTCGGAGGCGCCCATGCGGATAGCGGCACGAAGCGGGCGTCGTGGCAGGATGCGGCTTCGTATGATCTGCCAATTGATGGCGCGAGCGAAGCGGCGCTCGGGGTCGATTCCGTCGGCGCCATCTCACGCGTCACTTTATTCGAAAGCGAAGCAGGAGCGAATGAGGTAGATGCACGCGCGAGATTGGCTTCGCTTTATGGTCCCAATCTGTCCCGCGGACTACTCTCCTTCGTAGTTCCGCGCCTTCGTCATCCCGACGTACTGCGCGCTGACAAGCATGGTGTTCTTCTGGAACGCTTGACGCGAACATTGGAGGCGACGCCGGAAGACAAGACGGCGCGAGAGTGCTTGGCAATCCTGCAGCAGGAGCTGCAGCGGTTACTAATGCTCCGACAAAACCAAAACAGCTTAATCAAGGGTTAGCCATGGCCGATCCTGATGGATTGCATCGCGTCGCCGTTCCCCTGGCTCCAGGAGTCTCAAAATCCGGCGATATTCCGTCGATCTCCGGGCCAGAGCGCGACCTGCTTTGCGCACTCTCATATGTCCATCTCGCGTGCGGGCAGAGCGCACACAGCCTGGCTCTGTTGCGAATTGCAGCTCGCGAGCATTCCAACGACGTCGGTCTACTCCGCATTCTAGCCTACACGCTCATCGCCGAGGGCCTCGGCGAGGAAGCACTCCATGTGCTGGACCGGCTGGACGCACTTGATACGCAACCCTCTTCTCGCATACCGATGACGCTGTTGCGCAGTCACGCGCTACGGCACGCTGGCCGCATGGCCGAGGCTCGCGAGGTCTTCCAGACCTATGTGTCATTGCGCGCGAGTACAGCCCTCATCCGAAAGCAATAGGGATCTATCATGGCTAACACCTTGCGCGGCTTTGTCGTGCGCGCTCCGGCCCACCCGGATTTCATGGTTGCCTTGATGCTGCTTCTAGCGATCGGCATGATGATCATGCCAATCCCAATCATCGTGATCGACATGCTGATCGGCTTCAATCTTGGCTTTGCCATATTGCTGCTGATGGTTGCCCTCTATCTCAGCACACCGCTTGATTTCTCGTCCTTGCCGGGCGTCATCCTGATCTCCACCGTATTTCGGCTGGCGCTGACGATTGCAACAACACGGCTGATCCTCGCCGAAGGCGACGCGGGCAGCATCATTCACACCTTCGGCGACTTCGTCATTTCAGGGAATATTGCGGTCGGAATTGTCATATTCTTGATCGTGACCATGGTCCAATTCATGGTTCTTGCCAAGGGTGCCGAACGCGTCGCAGAGGTGTCTGCGCGCTTCACGCTTGACGCGCTACCAGGCAAGCAGATGGCGATCGATGCGGAGCTACGCAACAGCCACATCGATCAACACGAAGCACGCCGCCGACGTGCCGCCTTGGAACAAGAGAGTCAGCTTCATGGCGCTATGGATGGTGCCATGAAGTTCGTTAAGGGAGACGCGATCGCCGGGCTGATCGTGATCTGCATCAATATGCTTGGCGGAATAAGCATCGGCCTGCTCTCCAAGGGCATGTCGCTCGATGAAGCGCTGCATCAATATACTCTTTTGACGATTGGTGATGCGCTCATTTCGCAGATTCCGGCGCTGCTGCTGTCAATTACCGCCGCGACCATTGTCACGCGCGTCAACGGACCCTCCAAACTCAGACTCGGCGCCGATATCGTTCACCAACTTACCGCAAGTACGGAGGCACTTAGGCTAGCCGCTTGCGTCTTGGTATTCATGGGGCTCGTTCCTGGCTTTCCTTTGCCCCCGTTTGCCGTGCTGGCCGTCCTGTTCGCTGCCGCAAGCTACGTCAAGGTCGGCCCCAAAGACGACAAGCCTGCCGCCAAAATAGGAGCTAGCGCCGCGGCATCGGCGCCGGTTCCTGCAGCGGTCCAAAAGCAGGCCGCACATGCGGAAGCGCTTCCGATCGCGTTGTTCCTTGCACCAAACCTGACGGATTCGATCGACAAAGACGAGCTGGAAGAGAGCATTTCGCGTGTTTCAAGGCTCGTGTCGGCGGACCTTGGCATCACCATTCCGCGGATCCCTGCCCAGATTGGCGACAGCTTGTCCTCGTCGCAGTTCAGGGTCGATGTCGATAGTGTGCCAGTTGAGCGTGATGTGATCAATCCCGGGCACTTGGCACTCAACGACGATGTCGCGAACATCGAATTGAGCGGCATCCCCTTTCAACAAGACCCTGAAACGAATCGGGTCTGGATCGAAGAACGGCATGCAGCGGCTCTCAAGGCCGCCGGAATCGGATATCATCGGCTAAGCGAAGTTCTTGCCTTACGTCTCCATTCCACATTGACGCGCTTTGCACAGCGCCTGGTCGGTATTCAGGAAACCCGCCAATTGCTCGCTCGGATGGAGCAGGAATACCCTGATCTGGTGAAGGAGGTACTGCGTACGGCCACCGTCCCTCGGATCGCCGAGGTCCTGCGCCGCTTGCTCGATGAAGGCATTCCAATCCGCAATACCCGCTTGCTTCTGGAGGCATTGGCAGAATGGAGCGAGCGCGAGCAAAACGCCGTCCTGCTCACCGAGTATGTTCGTGCTACCTTAAAACGCCAAATCTGCTTCCGGTATGCTAATGCCCATCGCGTCGTGGTCGCCTTTATCATCGAGCGTGAGAGCGAGGAAATCATCCGCGGCGCAGTACGGGAAACGGCCGTAGGCCCATATCTCGTCTTGGATGAATGGCAGAGCGAAAAGCTGCTTGCACAATTTCGTCAGATTCATGCGACCATCGCGCAAAGTAAGAGCCAGCCTGTCGTCCTCGGTTCGATGGATATCCGGCGTTTCGTGCGCGGTTTTCTCACGCGCAACGGAATCGACTTGCCTGTTCTGTCCTATCAAGATCTCGCCGCGGACTTCACGGTCCGGCCGATCGGATCCGTCAAGCTTCCAAAGGCGCCTTCCTCAGGAGGGCTCCTAACAGCTGCAAGCTAAGAGTGCGCAGCACTACCTTGTGAGTAGCCGATGAAATCTAATGACACCAGCTTCCGCCGATATCTGTGCTCCGCCAGTCCAAGGCTGCGGCCGGCTCTGCTTGCGATGCTGACTGTTGTGCTGCTCGCTGGTTGCGCTACCGCAGACAAACATGGCCTTTCACCGCAGCAGAGGTCCGCATCAGACCTCGCAGACAGCGAAGAGATCGACCCCGCCGCGCGCGAGCGCATTTCGCACGCGCTTGGCCGAGATGCTGATGAAGGGGCTCTGCGCGACGCATTGAAGCAACAGCCGAACAACATTGATGCGGCTATTCCTCTTGCGCGAGCCCTGCTGGCACGCAACTGTCCGAATGATGCGCTTGAGGTGCTCGACGGCGTGTTATTGGCAACCCCTGGCGACCTGCGCGCATTAAATGCCAAAGCAGTTGTTCTCGATCACGAGGGCCGTCATCAGGAAGCCCAAGAGCTATACCGCCAAGCTCTCGCGGCGGAACCTGCAAACCCGATGCTGCGCAACAATTTCGGACTGTCCCTCGCCCTTCAAGGCAAGATGGACGCCGGCGATGCCAGCGCAGCACCTCAGGCGGGCAGCCGGAAAGCATTGGCTCGTTCAAGATAAGGCGATCAAGAGCGGGCAGGAATAGCGAAGCGTGATGCTTAGCTGTCAGCTTGCCGACAGCTAGGCTTACTATGAGCGCGGAACCCCACTCCGGCGCGGCCTCGCCGACATAACAGGACGTGTTATGTTTCAAAACACTAAAGCTCTATCTAACAGCGAACGTGCGTCCGAGCTCGATGAAATGGGAACGAGCTCGGACGATGGCTCCCACACGGATAGCCCAAGATTCTTGGATGTATTCTCTGCTCTGAGTTTGGCGCCATCGAGCTGCTCCGTTGATGCATCTTTGGCAGCAGTCCCGCCATACGCGCTGGTTGACGAGCGGCCGGTGGTTGAGATCTCAAAATCTTCGTTTGAGAATAAGCTGGCAGATTTTTATGGAGGAGACATAGAGGATATTGCTGCCAATCCGCAGCGATACTCGCGCTGGGTTTCCGAAAAGGCTCACGCACAGCGGACACTGCATTTCGCTTCGGCACGAAGTCTATTTCGGAGAAATCGTGCTTTTTCAGCTATCAGCTTGGGAACAAGAGCGTCGGGCTTCTGAGAACGGAACCCGGAGGCCGCATGAGTGAGCTGTTCAAGGGCAACAATGATTAGCGCCATCAATTTCCTGGACGAGATGAAATCACCTCAACAATAGCTTTCCGGGTTACTCATCCGCTCGTCGAGAACGCGGGCGATATCTTGCTTGAACATCAGCTCCAGATCGACGGAAACAAACCGCTCGTTCTCTCCCACTCTTCCAATCCGGAAGCGAAAGCCCGCGCGGCAGCGTTGGGCTTTCTTGAGGTTAGTGACTCGATGATGGTGCTAGATCCCACCAAGCACGATGACAAATGGAAGAACGAAGGCGGCAATTGGCAGCGGGCGGGTAAGCCGCCTTTGTATCTTGCCGCGACTGAAGACAACAGCGGCAATGCCAAGTATACCGAGAGTGTAGCGAAGCCCGCGAACGATCCGTATGATGAGGAATATGACTTTATGTAGAGCCTACAGGCATCACACGAAGAGCGATTGGCCGGATCGGCGGGGCAAGATCAGGCCTCTATCTCATTTCCTGCTGCATGTACTCTTGAGCACCGACATCTTTTCCGTATCCGCAGGCGGAGTTGGACTGCGCTGTGGGCCCTTTCGTCTGGCGGAATCAAGCCGGACGAGCAGCAGATCGATTATCTCTCGGACTCCGCAGCCTCGTGTTCCTCCTGATCTGCAGCTTGCGCCAGCAAAGAGCCTCCTTGTATCAGCCGAAATGACGCGGTCTATCGGCACTGCGAAGCTACAGCGCGCGATGGCGGCGCACGATCTCCATGACACCCGGTCCTGCCATGTGAGGATCTCCTCCTCTGCCTTCCCGGGAAAAAACTTGCTCGCAAACCGTTTTCAGCCCTTTAGCCGCCGGCAGCGGACGGCATGATTGGTTGGCAGAATCTTGCCGGCATGAACGTCCTCCGGGAGGATCACATCCTCATCAAACCCGCTCGGCACTGCTACATCCACGCCCTTCTGGCATCTTGTCGTTCAGATAAGAGAGAGGAGAAATAGCGAAGTAGTTAACATGCGCCAACCAGGCTCCGGCTTGCAACCGCAAATCACATGACCGCGATCTGCGGTGCCCTTGGTATCCTTAATCTGAGTGACTTGTTGGCAGGTGATTTAAGGACGGTGAGCGGTGCGCTCGGCTTCCCTTTGCCTTACGTAAACCGCGACGGCCGGCAAGTGACTTCCACTGTCTCATCGAAGCTATCGCTGAGCATTTGTTTACCTCGCGCGTCAACAACCGATGGGCTTTTGCGGCAAATCTTCTCAATCGCGCTCCCCCGCGGCACCTGATGCGCGCGGCCGATAAACTACGCTGTTGTCGCACGTTCATCCTGGACTACTTCGGCGCAGTGTACTCAGAGGAGCTGCTCGCTGGCAGACAAATCGTCAAGCCGCTCATCGTGTAGAGCGAGATGTGTGACGGCAAGCTGCTGAGTGTTGTGCCAGCGTATATCGCGCTTGATCTACCCCCAAATCTCCAGAGACGCCAAGTTCTCCTGAGACGTTGTGCGCAAGGTTGTGTTCATGACATGTCGACGGTTACATTTGGCCACCTGAAGCCTTGGACTCGACGACGCGCACCACTCCGGCGGTTAGCGTCTATGCCGGCACGGTCAGATCAGATCGAGCAGCATGCTTCACGCTTCAGAACGACCTGCAGGTGGTTGTGATCCAGGATCATCGCACACCAGTCGTCACTCAGATGATCTGGTATAAGGTCGGTTCCGCGGATGAACCGCCCGGCAAATCGGGGCTTGCGCATTTCCTCGAACACCTGATGTTCAAGGGTACTTCCAAACATCCGGCGGATGAATTCTCCAAGGCCGTGCTGCGCGCCAGCGGCTACCAGAACGCCTTTACCGGGTTCGACTTCACCAGCTACTTCCACCACGTGCCTCGAGAGCACCTCGGCAAGATGATGGAATTTGAAGCCGACCGCATGACCGGTCTCGTTCTCAAGGACGAGAACGTGCTCTCCGAGCGAGACGTCGTGCTGGAGGAATTCAATATGAGGGTCGCCAACCATCCAGGTAACCGGCTTGCTGAGCAGATGATGGCGGCGCTTTACCTCAACCACCCCTACGGCCACCCTATTATCGCGTGGCGCCAGGAAATCGAAAAGCTTACCCGAGAGGACGCGCTTGCCTTCTACCGGCGCTTCTATGCACCTAACAACGCGATCCTGATTGTCGCTGGCGACGTAGCCACCAAGGAAATGCGCTCCATGGTGAAGGAGACGTTTGGCGGCATCCCCGCGCAACCTTCGATTCCCAAGGAACGCCTGCGGCCGCAGGAACCGCCGCCGGCCGCGCAGCGCAGAGTGACACTGGCCGATGCCCGCGTCGAGCAGCCGGCCCTGCGCCGCTATTATCTCGTACCCTCGACTCGCAGCGCGGCCGCGGGCGAGGGTCCAGCGCTTGAGGTGCTCGAGCAGTTGATGGGCGGCGGCATTAACTCATATCTCTATCTCTCGCTGGTTGTCGAAAAGCAGCTCGCGGTCACCGCCAGGGCGAGCTACCACTCTGCCGCGCTCGATCCATCGCTATTCGAGATTTCCGTCATACCAAAGCCTGGCGCCAACCTCAGCCTGATCGAGCGCTGCATCGACGAGGTAATCGCCGGTATTGCCCGTAATCCCGCGAGTGCCGAAGATCTCCAGCGGGCGAAGACGCGGCTAACCGCGCAAGTCGCCTACGCCCAAGACAGTCAGGAACTGCTCGCTCACTGGTATGGCCGCGCCCTGACGACGGGACTATGCATCGAGGATGTACAACGCTGGCCGGACGACATCCGCGCGGTCGGCGCACCGCAGGTGCATGAGGCCGCGCGGATATGGCTCGACAAGAAACGAGCGGTAACCGGCTATCTCGTCAAAGAGTCTACCCCGCAACACTGGGAGACGCTCTAGTACCCACTTTTCTTGGAACGTGAGTCGTGATTCAAGGTCGGGATGATACCCGAAGCAAGAGAAGTCCACCTTTCGAGGAAAGATCGCAAGGTGCTTGAGGCGTGCTGTCGCTCACCGGTGACGTTGCAGCGCGATTTGAAGCGGGCGCGGATAGTTCTGTTGGCGGCGGATGGGCGCAGCACCCGGTCGATCGCCAAGGAAGTTGGGGTCCAGCCGCGGATTGTCAGCCTTTGGCGGCATCGCTATGCCGACCATGGCCTTGAAGGGCTGCAAGACAAGCCGCGGCCTGGCAAGCAGCCGATCTATACGAAGACGACCGACAAGCGGATTCTGAAGCTGCTGGATAAGCCGCCACCGCAAGGGTTTGCGCGCTGGACCGGCCCCCTTCTGGCCGAGGCGCTGGGCGATGTCGATGTCCAATATGTCTGGCGGTTCCTGCGCAGCCACAAGATTGACCTGGTGGCTCGCAAGTCCTGGTGCGAGAGCAACGACCCGAACTTTACGGCCAAAGCCGCCGATGTTGTCGGCCTCTATGTCGCGCCGCCGGCGAAGGCCATTGTGCTGTGCGTGGACGAGAAGCCCTCGATCCAGGCTTTGGAGCGAGCGCAGGGTTATCTGAAGTTGCCCAATGGCCGCGCCTTGACCGGCCAAAGCCACGATTACAAGCGGCATGGCACCACAACATTGTTTGCGGCGCTCGAAGTCGCCACCGGAAAGATCATCGCGACCCATTCAAAACGCCGGCGCCGCGTCGAGTTTCTCGATTTCATGAACAGCGTCACCGCGGCTTTTCCGAACCGCAAGCTTCACGTCATCCTCGACAACCTCAACACCCATAAAAAGAACGAGGACTGGCTCAAGGCCCACCCCAACGTGCAATTTCATTTCACGCCGACAAGTGCGTCATGGCTCAATCAGGTCGAAGTATGGTTTTCCATCTTGCAGGGGCAGTCGCTCAGCGGCACCTCCTTCACGAGCCTCAAGCAGCTTCAGGAACACATCGATGCCTACGTCAACGCATACAACGACAGAGCCGAGCCCTTCGTCTGGACCAAGAAAAAGGTCCGTCAACGCCGTTTCAAAGGCCGCCGTATCACTCAGCTCTGATTCCGGGTACTAGTGATCCATCCTTGCACTCGACGCGGGATCCTCCTTGGAGGAGCCTCCCTCTCCATGGCGGTGCTCGCTTCGTCAAATTCGCATGCCGCACCACGATCACTGGACCGGACCAGGATCAAGCGTTTGATTTCGTCTTGCGGCATAGAAGCCTGGTTCGTGCAGGACTCCACTGTCCCATTGATCTCGATGGAATATGCCTTCACCGGCGGCGCGGCTCAGGATCCCGCTCAAAGACCTGGCGTAGCCCACATGGTTTCTGGGCTGCTCAAGGAAGGTTCCGGCAAATTTGACTTCAAGACCTTTCATCAGCGGCTGGACCGCCATGCCATTGAGCTGCGTTTTCACGTGACCCATGATCACTTCCGCGGTGCCTTGCGCACGATCAATGACAGCGCGGAGGAGGCCTTCGAGCTTTTACGGATCGCGCTAACCTCGCCGCGTTTTGAGGCCGCCGACGTCGAACGGAACCGTGCCGCTGTGCTTGCGCGCCTTCGGCACGACTCAACCGATCCTTCGTCGCTGGCTCGCCGCAAGTTCCTCGAAGTCGCTTTTGGGGATCATCCCTATGCTCGCCCAGTCGATGGCTACTTGGAAAGCGTGCCGAAGATAGAGGCCGAGGATCTCAAGGGTTATGTCCGGCGCGTCATTGCAAAAAGACACGTTCAAAATCGCGGTGGTCGGCGGGGTCGATCCAGGGGCCGTCTGCAAGCTGCTCGATAAGACCTTTGGCAGCCTGCCGAGCAACGCGGAAGCGATGCCGGTCGCCGACGTCATCGCAGCAAAGCCGCCGCAGCGGGTCTTTATTCAGCTCGATGTGCCGCAGACAGTTGTGACTTTTGGCGGTCCAGCCGTCCGTCGCAGCGAGCCGGGTTTCATGCCCGCCTGTATCGTCAACCACATTCTCGGCGGCGGCGGCCTGACGTCACGCCTGTTCCGCGAAGTCCGCGAGAAGCGCGGACTGGCTTATTCAGTCCGTGAGCAGCTTGTCTGGCTGGATCATTCAGCCATGTTTCTCGGTACCAGCGGCACCTGCGCCGATCGGGCCGGTGAAACGGTTGAAGAAATCGAGAAGCAGGTCCGACAGATCGCCGCGGAAGGACCGACTCAGCAGGAGCTCGATGACGCAAAGTCCTACCTGAAGGGCTCGCAACTGGTAGCTCTCAACACATCATCAAAACTGGCGCGAACGCTACTGCAGCATCAGCTTGACAAGTTGCCTATCGACTATCTCGAAAACCAGAATGCCGTCGTCGATGCGGTGACGCTGGAAGACGCCAAAGAGAGCAGCGCAGCGGCTGTGGGGCGGGGGTCTGCTCACAATTATCGTCGGCCGCGCCCCAAAGGACGCAGCGCAGGCGGCCATTGTGCCGTCCAGGACTACACCCCCGCCGGGCGCCGATCAGCTAGACACCGGCCCGACGACGCCGCCCAATTTATTTTCTAGCAGCCCATGTGCTTAGCTCTCGCGCGCAGAGAGGCCTTTAGCCACTCACCTTTAGCTCGTGGAGATATTCCTCGGCATACCGAAAAGACGGCGATCTGATCCAGTAGACCTTTGATGGTCTGCGAAGCCATAGTCGGACCGCCTAGCATCCCCCCGATTTGCGCTTTCATCGAGCTCGCAATCTGACGCTACGTAAGACTCGGTCTCCCATTAAAATTTGATAGCGGCAGCGACAGCATCCATAGCGAACCTACGGCAATCCAACGATCACCATGGGCAGACTTTGATTCTTGCCCCGCATATTCCAGCCGCACACAAACCTCACGTAAATCACCAGTACAAGTGATTACTCCCATTGCCGGAGCTGCATCATCACGCGACGTTACTCGCTAGATGTTGAAAACGCTTATCAGTTGCAGAGCTCTCGCATCGGCGGTTCATTGCCCCTTCTTTCCGCCATGTTCGCACCCAAAGCAGTGACGCGCCGATAGCGCACTTTGCGCGCGGCAATAGCAAGAGCTCAGGAGATTTTTCTATGGTGAAGCCAGTGGTAATTGTAGTCGGTGCGGACAAGGGAGGAGTCGGCAAGACGACCGTATCACGAACGCTACTGGACTACTTTAGCGTCAATAACGTGCAAATACGCGCGTTCGACACGGAGTCGCCCCGGGGAACGCTGAAGCGCTTTTACCCCGGGATCACTGAGATCGTCGACATGACTGCGACGGCGGACCAGATGAAGATCTTCGATACCTTGAACTCAGGGCTGTCCGTCACTGTCATCGATGCTCGCGCAGGCCTACTGTCCTCTGCGCTGGCTTCCTTGCGCAACATCGGCTTTCTGGACTCGGCACGGTCTGGCCAGATCACATTTGCCGTGTTCCACATCCTGGGATCATCTATCGCGTCGCTAGACGAGATCGAGGAAACCGCGACTTTCATGACCGGTGCAAAGTACTACCTGGTCAAGAACTTCATCAACGACACTCAATTCTTCCAGTGGGATCAAGCCACTTATAATTCCTATTTTCATCGCATCAAACATGCGACTGAGTTGACCATCCCGAAGCTTAACGAGATGGCGTATGAGCAGGTGGAAGTCGCGTCCGTCCCGTTCATAGACTTCGTCGCGAACAAGGGACGCAATGATGAACCCGCGAACAACTCCTTCGTGCTGCGCGGCTATGTCCGGCACTGGCTGGCAAATGTCTGGAGCGAATTTGATCGCATCAACTTGACGGAATTGGCCGGGGCCAAGTCCGCCACCCGGGCCGGCGAGAAGTAGCCGTATATCCGGCAAGCTCGAGCCCACGCACAGAACGAAATTGATCTGCTGGCTATGTTAGCGACCCCCATCTACATCATCTGCTCACCTAGCCCGCAGGTCGGTAAAACCCTCATCGCTCGGGCCATGAGCGAGTTCTTGCTGCTGAAAGACGGTACAACGCTGTCGTTTGACGTCAACTTGAAAGAGCCATCATTGCTCGACTACCTGCCCAACATCACGGAGACCGCGGATGTGATCGACACATACGGCAAGATGCAGCTGATGGACCCTCTCATCGTTCACGATCGTGTACCCAAAGTAATCGATCTCGGCTTTCACGCCTTCGACGAATTCTTCAAGATGTGCGAGGAGATTGGCTTCGTCAAGGAGACGGCGCGGTGCTGTGTCACCCCTGTCGTACTCTTCGTCGCGGGCGCAGATCGCATCTCCTTTCGTGGTTACGAGATGCTGCGGCGGCGAATTCCCCCGGCCTCGCTGGTCATCATCCACAATGAATTCGCACTGCGCGGCGGATTACCTGAAGCGATGGACGGCGATCGGGTGATTCGAATTTCCGCACTACCGCTGTTCCTTAAGAGATATATAGATCGGCTTGGCTTTTCCTTCACTGGGTATCTGCGCAACGAGAAGGACTGGTCCACCGAGCTGCATCAATGGATCCGGCGGAATTACGGCATGTTTCGCGATCTGGATTCGAGTGTGACGCTGCGAAGGTGGGATCGGCCGCGGGGGACGGACATCGGTAGCCTACGTTGCACGAGGGCGACTTGAAGAGATCGGTCTGATCCCCCATCTATTTGTCTGGCCTATGAGAGGCCGTTGAGCGCTGAGTTCAACGGCGCTCGCAACGTGAACGCATTGCGTTTTGCTAATCTTCTCTTGGATGTCCATCCTATACCATGATCGTCCGCACGGACGCACGGGCGCAATTAACAGAGCTCATTCGGCAATGGCTCATGCAGACAGTCCGTCATGCAGGCAGTCCGTCCCGGAAGGCGTCGATTAAATTTTGACTTTTGTGACCGGCGAGGCGGATCGACGGACCCTCCTTCGGAGGTGCGCTCATAGCTGAAGGCCGAGCTTCCCGAGGACCTGATGCAGGAGCGCGCTTTTGATCGCGCGGGCAATCTCGTTTCGTATCTGGCGCCGAGGACCGGCTCGGCATCGGCATCGCCCGTCAGACCATGCTCAGCCAGTCGCTCATCCAAGCGGGTTTCAAATTGTACACCCATCACGCCGACGAGCCGCTCCTGCATTTCAGCATAATCTTGGGGTACCATACGCCTCACCACGCTTTCCATGGTTGCCATCGCGTCGCTAAATAGTCCCGAAATTCCGCCGCTTCCCGTCCCGCGCCGACGCCTCGGCCCTGGCCACATCGGCCTCGGTCACTTGAGACACATTCATGAAGCGCATGTCGGGAGCGTTGTGCCGCAGCTCCAGGGCGTCCCGCAGCTGGGCTTGGTAGGCAAGATAAACCTCGATCTCGTCGACATCCGCGTCGGGATCGGCACGGCGAAGTGAGTTGACCCTCTCGCGCGCGATCCCGTCAAGCGCTTCCAAGCGAAACAAGACGCGGTCGTTCTGGAGCAGTTCGCCGAGGCGCCCGTCATAGAGTCCGTCCTCGACATCAGCGTTCAGGCGTGCGGTCTGCATGCCGTTCCAGACCAAAGTAACGCGATCTTCGCAGCTCCCGTTCGCTCCCGAAGCCAACTCGAAATACTGCTCGCGTAAACGGGGCCTGACGGCTGCCTGCCGCAGATCTTCGGCGACCGCCAGGCGGAACGCCTAGTGATGGTAGTTCACGGTCTCTGCAGGCAGGCGCGTCAGCCCATTGCTGATGGCCTAGAGCCGCTGGAGGCCGGTCGAAAGTGTCTCGGGCAGGCTGTCGAGCTGATTGTGATCCACATTCAGGCGGCGCACCTCGGCCAAAATGGGCGCAGGCAAGGCGGTAAGGGACCGAGACGACAGATCTAGCGGCTGATTGAGATCACCCGTCCCCCGCCAAGCCGACGTTCGGCTTACCGCTTGTTGCCGATCCCCATGTTGCCCCTGCCCGTCTTCGGCAGCCCAGTTGGCCAGCACCTCCTCCGGCGAGGCAACCGCTCCGGCAGCGGACGTGTGCACGCCGGCCAAGGTCTCTCCCCACAGCGGTGCGGCCGGAGAGCCTGGTTCGGAGCTTTCCAAATCGGAAGTTGCGGAAGGAATACGAGTGACGAGCTGTTCTGTGTTCATCGATATCGTTTCTTCGGTAGCAAAATGAAGCGAATGCGCCGGGGCGGCGCATCTTAGAACCGCCAATCCTCCACTATGGCTGACGCGCCACCGGCCCACAAGGAGTGAGGTGCGATCCCACAAGCGTGCCGACAGGCACGAATGGCCCGGATACGCTTCTGCAACTAGCACCCACTGCAGACAGTGTAGCGAATCCAGACGGCGTTTCGCTCGCGGATCAATTGATATTGCAGTCCACCGGTCTCGCCTGCGAGCTCTGCGCCCATTGAGCCAAGCCTGCAAGGGAGTAGCGGCGCTCATGATACGAGCGCCACCTGTCGATAACCTGACGCAGTCCGGAGCGACGAAATGACGGATGGCGTTTGTAATTCCGTAACCTTGGGCTCAGCTCTCCGCAGACGAATCACTTTGTGCTGGACCGGCTGGTGGCGGGTGCCGGTCCGCCGGCAGCAGCGCGTTTAGGCCGGCAACTTTGCTGTGACGTGAGGCGAGGCGGCCATACTTCTCCCCGGGGTCAAACGCTTGGGCGATAGCTGAGCTCAAAAGCTTGCAGCCTATCGCGCTAACGCGCTTGGCTACGAGACGCAGCGCGCCCCGATGTCAACACCGCGGGCTCGCTAATTCTCTTCGACGCGGAGTTCCCAGCCATTTTAACATTGGTCACGTGAACCGGCAAACGGCGATCGGGCGGCTCTTCACGGTATCCTTCCGACTGGATAATCGGACAGGTGCATCTGTCACTGGTACGACAGATTTTCTGTGTCGAGCTCAGTGTAGCCTAGCTGCGCCGCGACCAAATAACTCGAGCAGCTAGTGCGCCTTGTTGATCTCGCGTTAAACACGCTTAACCCTATGAGCGCTGGAATTGTGCAGGACACACGTTCGCGGCGCATTGAAACCGCGAGGATCTGCCGCGATTTCTCGCCAAACGCGCGGCGTAGGATAATATTGACTTATAAGCGTCGCATACATCGGACTTCTCGCCTCCTCCGGACACGAGCGGGCGATACGCCGTTGTCGGCTCAACTATCCGGCAGGAATGCGGAGCCAGGGAACGACCGCTCGACGAGCATCGCCATGTTTTACACTTAAGGATCAACATCCGTGATGACTTCGATTGATGATACGCTAAGTGAGATCAGATGGCTGCGAAACGGAATCTGGCGCTGCCGCCGGCTACTTAACACCGACCTGCCTGGCACCGAACGCAAGGCCCTTGAGAAGCGTCTGCATGAACAGCTCTCTGCCTTTGAACGGCTCTCGTCGACGGCGTTTCCTTTCGCCTTGAGCTCTAAAGTGTATTCGGTCAGGAGCACCACAATCGGGCGAAGCGACTCCCCTGAAGCGCCCATAGAGAACGCCGCAATGGTATCAAGCGGTTGCATGGGGAAATCGATCAGCGGCTAACAAAAGAGGTTTCCTAGCCCAATCTGTTACAGCTCAGTCTAGCCGAAGGTAATCCTGAGAAATCTAAGGCAACCGCGATGAAACAAACGCGCTGATATTCCGGCAATCATTGGCTGTCGCAGCCGACTTAGCCACTTCCGCAAAAATACGTAGTCGCGGGCCACAATGCCATAAATTGATGACAGTACGGTCCACTGCCTCCACAGCTGACGCTGATTGCCCTTGGGACCAGCCACAGAGAGACGAAAGCAACTTCACAAAACCTCGAAGCCGCGAATGGCTACAGCGCTGAACAAAGCGCAACTGCTGCAGCACGAAACTCGAAATTCAAGGCCGCACCACGCCTGGGCAACTGTATCGCTAATCGAGCCAATCCAATCACGGATCGGTCCCACCCAGCCGACTGCGCCTCGGCAGGCTGATGCTCCAGCCCGGTCGACCTTCAGCCACCAAGCTGGCCAACCCCGCCGCCCGTCAGTCTGAATACTTCACTATCGTTCGAGTTCGCAACTGCCGCGTCTCTCGATGAGGGCCTACCGGGCGCTTGTTGAGCGATTGTCTCGGTGCATCGTTTTCGTTTGCCGCGGTTGGCATCATGCGCCGGCATTCGCGGTGCAAGTTTTTGAAATTGTCCCTAAGACAAAACATGGCCACGTCAACATCGCTACGGCCTGTAAAGCGGTCACAGAAGCGGATCACGTCTGATTTGCACGACGCCAAGACTTCCTCGGCTCGCCGATCTCGCGCGCGAGCGTGTCCTGTGCACCATGTCGCAGCGATCGCGATCGCAGCGAGGACGGCTGCAAAGCGATGCGCATTGCAAGTCCAGCCCATTCGTCGCTCTTGATTGACCAAACCCCTCATAAGACGCCTGTGCTTCTCTGTTTTTCTTTGCCCCGAGAGGTGATCTGTTTACCGGATTGGAATGCCTCGGCAGCCATGAGTCTCGCTTCTCGCGGGCCGGCTGCAATGATTGCCGCGCTCCGAATCATTATCCCGCCACTCGCAACACGCATTGCGAAGACCGCGACAAACAGAGATCGGCCGTTTAGCACTTATGTGCCCATGTTGGCTCCCAATATGGTTTTCTGCTTCGCCATGCCTACAACCTGACGTTACGGTCGATTCAAGCACTTTGAGCGCGCGGGCACCGCATATCATCTCGGTCAGCGCTTTCGCCAAGCGACCGTCTACAGGCCTTCTCCGCCGAGTAGATCGGATGGCGCGTCAGTCGGATGGCATGGAGTTGTGCATCATTGACGAGCTCTACGGCCGCATATTCGCCAAAGCACGATCTCGAACGCGAGAGGCTTGGCATGATCCTTGGGTGCCGCCTCACGGCCCTGCATGTGCGGTTGGAGACGCGAGCGTCAAAGTCCTACAATAGGATGCGGCGATTTAAGACGCGGAGTGGAGACAGATAAAACGCCTCCCTTGCCGCTAACCGCCCAGTTATCACTTCGAACGGCACGCGGATTGCTGGGTAAGTATCAGCCAGTTGCCGGGAAGGAAGCGGCTCAGGCGGAGCCGGAGTTCCAATGAGACTTATTCGATTCATGTTAATCGACCTGGCGCTGATGCTGGTCGCACCTGAGAGTGCAGAGGCTACGATCAGCTACTGGGCAGACTTCAAATCGGCTCGCGAAGCTGTGGGATCATTGATGCCGATTTCCGGCCGCGGGCCAGTATTCAGCTTTGGCGTGAGCCGGCATCTTTGCCCCCCAACCTCTCAAGCCGCGCCATTCAACATTCACCAGAAGGCCTCGGCCCGGCCAAGCAGACCAAAGACCTCGCGTTGCTGGAAAGGCGGCGCTTAACTCTTAAGGTAAGCGCGCCGGCCACCGTACCGATTGCCACGATCCACCGGCGTGGAGCTGCTCAACAAGGCTCCGGACTTGAAACCGCTCTGCACGCCTCCCTCCCACTTTATACCCTCTTGCGAGCAGCAGCGCCGTGCTGGAGCGGAATAGACTGGATGGCCAGCAGCATAACGATCACCTCCAGTGCAGCCGCTAGGCTCCTCACTTAGATGGAAGATACAGCACATGGGCGGGTTCACCAAAGAAGCCAAGAAGGGCTATATTGAGGTTGCCTTCAACGGCTCGCTCGCGAGCATTCTGCTTGATACGCAGTTCAGCGTACCGGCCAAAGGCGTCACAGCGATTTTTGGTCCGCCTGGGTGCGGCAAAACTACACTCGCGCGCTGCATCGCTGGCGTGCAGCGTCTGCCGAATGGCTTCTGTGCGATTGATGGGGAGATTTGGCAAGATGAGACGACGTTTCGACCGCCTCATCTGCGTCGCGTCGCATATGTATTTCAGCTACCGATCCTCTCTTCTCATTTGTCGGTACGACGCACCCTTTTATACAACGCGTCAAACTCGGAACCGACACTGATCGATTTTGATGGTGTGGTCGAATTGCTCGGCTTGGCGCCACTGCTCGAGCGTACGCCATCACATCTTTCCAAGACCGAGCGGCAGCGACTTGCCCTTGGCAGTGCGCTGCTAGGCCAGCCTCGGCTACTCCTGCTGGACGATCCACTCATTGTGCGCGACCGCTCCGCCAAATGCGAGATCCTGCCATTTCTCGAACGCATCCTGCAATCGCTTGCGTTGCCGATGATCTACATCAGCCATGACATCACCGATATCGAACGTCTCGCCGATCATCTCGTCATGATGAAAGATGGCACCGTGACTGCGGCCGGTCCGCTCAATGTCACCCAGAGCGACCCGGCGCTCGCCAGCCGCAGTGAAGCGGCAATCTGTCTGGATACTATGGTCGGCGGTTATGACGGGCGCTACGGGCTGGTCAAGCTCCGCCTCAAATCCGCGCGCTTTCTGATACCAGCAGTACCGCTAAGGCCGGGCGCAAGGCTGCGGCTGCGCATCGCTGCCGGCGACGTCAGCATTGCGTGCGAACCTCCGCGCGCAAGCTCTATCCTCAATGTATTTCGAGCACGCATAACGGCCTCTCTGCCGCACGGCGATGCTGAGGTCACCTTGGTTCTGACCCTTGAAACTGGCCACTCTGGCGTGCCGCTTTTGGCGCGCATCACGCGCCGCTCCTTTGATGCCCTACGGCTCAGTATTGGAGCGGAAGTATTCGCGGAAGAGCTATGCGGGAAACTGGGTGATGACGGAATGAGATAGGCGGCGTATCGAGGCGGGTGTCGAGCCTGCCAGAACCTCAAGGAGAGCGATACGCCATGAACGAGCATAGCAACATTGTCCCACTGCGTCAGCCCGATGAGATCGACGATCCACTGACGAATATTTTGCGATCTGGTGCTCGGCAGCTGCTTGCGCAGGCTGTCGAGATGGAAGCCGAGGCGTTTCTCGCCGCGATGAAGGGCTTGAAGCTTCCCGATGGCCGCGACCGCCTCGTGCGGCACGGCCATGGTCCAGTGCGGACGATCCAGACGGGGATCGGCGCCGTCGAAGTCGCCCGGGTAAAGATTCGCGATCGCGCGGTGACCAGCGATGGCGAGCGGATCCGCTTCACCTCGGCGATCCTGCCGTTGTGGGCACGGCGCACGAAGAGCTTGGATGCACTTTTGCCGGTTCTGTACCTGCGAGGCATCTCGACGGGCGACTTCCAGGAGGCGCTGGCGGCGCTCCTGGGCAAGGATGCGCCGAATCTTTCTCCGGCGGTGGTTTCCAGACTGACGACGGAGTGGCAGCTCGAGTACGAGCGTTGGCAGAAGCGCGATCTGTCGGCGCGCCGGTACGTATACGTGTGGGCGGACGGCGTCTTCCTGCAGGCTCGCATGGAAGACCACAGCGAATGCATGCTGGTGCTGATCGGCGCGACGCCGGAAGGCAAGAAGGAACTCATCGGCTTCCAGGTCGGCGTGCGCGAGAGCACGCAGAGCTGGCACGAACTGCTCGTCGAGGCGAAAACCCGTGGGCTGAAGATCGCCCCGGAAATCGCCGTCGGTGACGGCGCGCTCGGCTTCTGGAAGGCGCTCGACGAGGTCTTTCCCGCCACGCGACATCAGCGGTGCTGGGTGCACAAAACCGCGAATATCTTGAACAAAGTCGCAGTGTCGGTACAGGCCAGCATGAAGAAGGATCTGCGCGAGGTCTATTTGGCGTCCAACCGAGCTTCGGCCGAAGTGGCGATCGATGTCTTTGCCGAGAAATACGGAGCGAAGTACGACAAGGCGGTCGAGTGCCTGACGAAAGATCGCGACGCAATGCTTGCGTTCTACGAATTCCCCGCCGAGCATTGGGACCACTTGCGGACGACGAATCCCATCGAAAGCGTGTTCGCGACGGTCCGGCACAGAACGGTGCGCACGAAAGGTTCGTTATCGTCAACGACTGCCAAGTTGATGGTGTTCAAGCTGCTCTGCGCCGCATCAAAGACCTGGCGGCGGCTGAAAGGCACAAATCAGTTGCCGAAGGTCAGCGCAGGTGTCAGATTCGAAAACGGCATCGAGGTCATCCAAGTGCCGGAAAACCACGCCGCCTGATCGCCTCGTCACCCAAAATCCCGCATAGCTCTTCGCGGAAGTCGCGCGCGCCGTTCCGCTCGGGCTGCCGAGCGGTGGCTTGCAAGGCCTGCCACATCCCCATGAGCACCTTGGACGGCTATGTCTGGACGCGAGAAACACACCAGCAAGATCGCGGCCATCATCGATAGTCTAGATGAGATAGATTCGAATAGCGCTCCGGGCAGTTCTTTACCTGCCAAAGACGATCTTGAGGCTACCTGCCGATTCCGCTTTGGATGTCGCGCAGCGAGGAAGGCATCACCTTACAGGTGCAGCGGCACTCGAGGGGGGCACACACATTATGCTCGCAAGCGAACGTTGCGAGGGGAGAACAGATCTCGATTTCCCAACCGTTCGGCAGCAGAACAATCCGGTCTTGACAAAAACGGTTGCCGAGGCTGCGCCCGCCGTCTCCCGGGCGCTTCGCAGCAGGACCCCATCTCCTTGCGATCAGCAAATTCGCCAAACAACGGGAATGAGCTGACCGGACCTGCGCGCCGAATCGTTACGATAGCCAGGCGTACCGGACTTAACAGACGTTCCGAAAAACATGCCTTGCGGCCGGCGCCGTTCAACCCCAGCTGCGGCTATTGGTCGGAACGATACCGGGCGGCGCACGCCCATCGAAACCCTTCGCCATTTGCGGAAGCCGCCTTAGCTCCCGCGTCCGCTGCTGCGCCGCCTCGATGCCTTGCGAACGCGCCGATTGTGGACCTTGAACGGCACGACGTCGCAGTTACCAGCGGCGAGCGCCAAACTGCCATAGCCCGGCCAGGCCGGCTGTGCAGTGCCTACCGGTCGGGGACGAGATTGCTTCGGTTTAGGTCTGGCTGCCGTCTTCCCGCCAACCGCGTAGCCAGCGCCCGTGTACTTTCGTGCTCAAAGGCGCCTGTATCCAAGCCGCTGGGCTGGTCTTGTTGCGCCAATTCTAGGTCTAAGAATGCGTGGCATATGGTTTGCGCCACCAGTGAGGTCACGATCTACAAAAGCAAGTTTGTGAGGACACCATGCTCGGAATTGGAAGTCAGTTGCCGCCATTCGACATCACAGGCGTGAAGCCCGGTTTTCAAGCGCAGGAAGAGGAAGGGCAGAGTGCGTTTGAGACGCTGACCGAAATGAGCTTTCCGGAGAAATGGAAGATCATCTTCTTTTACCCAAAGGACTTTACCTTCGTCTGCCCGACAGAGATCGCAGAATTTGCTCGGCTTTCCAAGGAATTCGCTGACCGAGATGCGGTTGTACTGGGTGGCTCGACTGACAACGAGTTCTGCAAGCTTGCTTGGCGGCGCTCACATGTCGACCTGCACAATCTACCAATCTGGCAATTTGCCGACACAAAGGGAACGCTCGTCGATGGCCTCGGGGTGCGTTCACCCGAAGGGGTTGCCTATCGTTATACCTTCATTGTTGACCCCCAAAACACGATTCAGCACGTCTATGCGACCAATCTGAGTGTGGGCCGCAGTCCTAAGGACACACTCCGCGTTCTAGACGCGCTGCAAACCGACGAGCTCTGTCCCTGCAACCGCGAAATCGGCGGGGAAACACTGAAGGTTGCGTGACGCAGCATGTCGCCGATCGAACAAATCTACGACAAGATTCCCGATTTCGCGAAGGATGTCAGGATTAACTTGACCTCCTTGATGGCCGATGAGACGCTTTCGCCGCGGCGAAAATACGGGGTGCTGGTAGCGAGTGCAGTTGCCACCCGCAATTCAGCCCTGATTGCCGCGGTGGAATCGGCAGCCTCGGGCGTGATGACATCTGTGGCGATCGCCGCAGCGAAAGCTGCGGCCTCCGTAGTGGTAATGAACAATGTCTACTACCGCTTCGTTCACCTCGCTTCCAACCCAGAATACAAGACGATGCCGCCGCGGCTGCGCATGGACGTGATTGGCAATCCCGGCGTGGACAAGTCCGATTTCGAGCTGTGGTCGCTTGCTGTCTCCTCCATAAACGGCTGCGGTATCTGCATTGATGCCCATGAGAGGACATTGAGAGCCGCGGGCGTCAATTCGGAGACGATCCAGACCGCCGTGCGCTTTGCTGCGATCACACAGTCAGTGGCGATCGCACTCGAGGCCGCTGGGCCTGCCTCCCCTCAGGCAGGAGACTGATCTTTTCTCTGCCATCAGATCGACGGCATCGTGGCGCTACTCAGTGGCGCCACAACGAGCCTTTTGCTGCTTATCTGCATGTCACGTCTTGCGTCGCGTTGCGATGACGGGTGTCTTCTCAAACAACCCGGCGCTATGCAGGTGACAGTGAGCGCGCCACAGATACAGTGAGATTGCGTCGGCTAACGCCGCACCACCCTTCGCTCTGTCATCACCCAAACTTGAACAGAACACCATATCCGCCGCGCGGGTGGCTCCATTCGATGTCGCCGGTCGGCTCGGCGATCACGCGGCAGGTACCGCATTCAATGCAGCCATCAACTGTAACTTCGACCTGGCCGTTGTCGTTGAGCTCGTAGCATCGCGCCGGGCAGGCCTTCAAAAGTGTGAGGAGCTGCGGCGATGGCGTCTTGTGCGCACGTACCCTGACGTGAGGGTGCCCGGCGTCGACAAGATAACGGTTGTAGTACAGCTTGTCTTCGACGCGCACGGAGGGTTCGACATTCATGCTTTTGCCTTCCACTGTTGGACTTCACACTGTCGCGATCACCGCCAGGCCCTGGCAAAACGGTAAGCATCGCCGACCAGACCTGACCATGACCGCGTCTTGACAAAGGATTTGAGGCTCGCCTTCTCCTTCTCAACCTTGGGCGTACCATCGACGCGCACAAAGTTCTGCATCGCCTTGGAGATAAGCTGCGGATAAGTGAGAAAGAAATTTTCGGAGTGGGTATGCATGAGGGGTGGCAAATCCTTGTACTTCTTGAGATCTTTGATGACGAAAGAATCGTCCAACATCTTTTTGTAGATTGAGAGATTTGTTGCACTCATCGGTTCGCCGCGCGATTTGACCAGACCTATCGCTTCGGCCGCGATACGGCCCGATGTCATCGCGAGATTGGAGCCCTCACGATGAACGGCATTGTTGAGTTGGGCGGCATCGCCCACGACGACCCAGCCCTCCCCATAAAGCTGTGGGATCGATTTGTAACCGCCTTCGGGAATGAGATGCGCCGAATATTCCTTTACTTCGGACCCTGCTATCAGTGGCGCCACAGAGGGATGCCTTTTGAATTCATCGAGCAGGCCATACGGCGTTTGGCCCGTGCGTTGGAAGTCGGCGACGAGACAACCGATGCCAAGCGAAATGCACTCTTTGTTGGCGTAGATGAAACCCATCCCGGTCATGCCGCGGGAAATGGTACCGGCAGCCTCTATCACGACGCCTTCATCCCCCTTAAGATTGAAGCGTGCTTCGATGGTTTCACGGGGCAAGAAGTGCATTTCCTTCACCGCGAGCGCAACGTTATCGGGTGCCGGACGGGCGCGCAGGCCCGCACGCGTGCCGAGCAAGCCATTGACCCCTTCGGCCAGAACGACGACGTCAGCATGTATCTCGCCGTCACGGCGATCTGTACGAACACCGACGACCCTGTTACGATCGTCCTGCGCGAGCTCTGTGACGGTGGTCTCGCAAAGCACGATCGCGCCAGCTTCCCGCACCTTTGAAGAAAACCATTTGTCAAACTGGGCGCGTATAATCGTATAGCGGTTCGGCCTCTGCTCGTTGAAGTCCTCCGAACGGTAGTGCATGCCGACATGCGAGCGATCGTCCATCATCCAGAACCGCTGTTCGATCAGGTGGCGTTCGAGTGGCGCCTCCTCTCGAAACTCGGGGATCAGCTTTTCCATCATGTCGGCATAGAGGATGGCCCCCTGCACATTTTTCGATCCGGGATATTCGCCCCGCTCGAGCTGCAGCACCTTCATGCCCTGTTTGGCCATCGTCAATGCCGCCGCGTTGCCGGCCATACCGGCTCCGACCACGATCGCATCGAATCTCTCTTCAATCATCAATATCTCCTCTAGACCGCGATCCTGGCGCGCGAATCTGGCAGAAGCCGCGCGCGAAATGCAGCCGTCAGGGCTGGCAACAATTGCATAGCATCACTGACGATCGCGAGATGGGCGAAGTCGAAGATCGGAGCGTTTTTGTCCGTGTTAACGGCGACGATCAGATCCGCGCCCTCGACGCCGACCCGGTGCTGGATCGCACCGGAAATGCCCGCGGCAATATAGAGCTTCGGCCGGATGGTTTTGCCTGTCTGACCGATTTGCCGGTCAGACGTAACCCAGCCCTTTTGCACGAGAGGACGCGAGCAGCCATATTCAGCCCCAAGCAGAGCTGCGAGCTCGCGTACCAACCGGAAGTTCTCAGGCGATCCCAGTCCAAGGCCGCCCGCAACCACAACATCGGCATAGGCCAGAGTGGAAGTTTCTGCATCGCGGTCGGGTAGGAAGGACAATACTTTCGTGACTATATCGTCTTCTACAAGGCCGAGCGGATGAACGACGATACGAGCGGCATCGCGCATAACGCGTGCAGGCATCGGCATCACTCGCGGGCGGACCGTGGCCATCTGCGGGCGGTAATTCAAGGTATAGATTGTGCAGAGCAACGAGCCGCCAAAAGTTGGCCGCGTCGCCGCAAGTGAACCGTCGGCGTCCACGTCCAGCGTGGTGCAGTCGGCAGTAAGCCCCGTCGATAGATTCGTCGCCACGGAACCTGCGAGATCGCGACCAAGCGTCGTGGCACCCAACAGTAATATCTCGGGCTTGTAGGTGTTGACGAGTTCGGTGAGCGCTTTCGTATAAGATTCGTTGCGGTAATCCGACAACACATTGTCGCTCACGAGATAGGCCAGATCGGCGCCGTAGCAAAAGGCTTCAAGTGCGGCGTTGCGTGTGTGCTGCCCCTCCGGACCGACAACGACAGCGGCAAGATTCACCTTTAGCCTGTCGGCAAGACCACGCCCCGCACCCATGAGCTCCCAGGAAACGGGATGCACTTGGCCCCGCTCCAGCTCGACGAAGACCCAGACGTGCTTGTACGACTTGAAGTGCTCCGGCAGTTCTTTTTTGGCTGCTCCGCGGCCGGCCCCTGCTGGCATCGCCGTTTTGCTGACCTTGCTCATAGTCTAAATTCCTCTGGAGATAGGCGCGCCCGCGCCACGGGTTGCTTTTTCGCTTTCGTTAACCGAAGTTCACTTTTGGCCGGCAAGTGGCTGGCTGCTCTGCCCGCCTGCGCGCTCGGACCAGTCGCACCACAATACGCGTCGTCGCAATTGGCGCACCCATTCGGCCGGCTTTGGAGGGATCTTGCAAACTGAATCCTTGGGTGCCGGGCTCGACGAGCGCCACCGTGGCCGGCCAGGACGAGGTGATCCTGACCGGCCACTTCCATGCCTTAGTTGACTAGTCCGTTCGCGGCGCCTCGCCGGTACCATCGATGGAGGTCCTGGCAAGGCTTCTGTCACGCGACCGTGCCGAGCCTCCAGCGCTGGCACTCCGTGTGGGAGGAGGGCACCACTTTTCGTAGCGCAGTTTCTATCTGCGATGAGATGCAGACACATTTGAGCGGGATCGGGGGCCGATTTGATGCGGACGCTACTGTGCATAGCCGCCGCAAGAGCCGCGCGAAGGGGACACCTATTATTGACTACCATCTCACCGTCACTACGAAACTGCGACCGCGTCAAAGACCGTTGCGAACAGACCTGACGGCATCGTAGGCCTCGATATGATGCCGCAGGGGGGCTCGGCAGGCAATGTAAGCAGCATCATGGGTCCTCCTTCAAACTCACCGCGGGCGCCACCATCTGTCGGCATCGATGATCAGATCAGCAGGACAACAGCAAGTGTCGTACCAGTTGCAAAGACGATTGAAGTCAGTGGGACGTATTGGCTTGCGCCACACATCAAACAGCTGCTGATACCTGGTCACGAATAATCCGGACATGGGTCGGGAATACGACAGCCGTTGGCCGGGCCATGACTAAGAGACTTGCCGCGATAAATAGAAAGCCGCATTAACGGAGCGCCTCGGCGTCCGCCGGACAGACTTCGCTTACAGTGGAACGCTAGGTCACTTCAACTCGCTCAAAGGAACGAAGGCCGCAGCCTTCTTGGAGTCTGAGACGGCATCCTTCAAAACCTTGAACACTCGCTCGTCGATCGGTGACGATGCCACGAAATCTCCATATGCCCGTTCCAGCATCGCCTTGCATCGAGTTCTGATTTCCGGCTCTGCGGCACCAGCAAATTTCTCCTGTGCGAGGTATTGTCCCATGCGCTTCAAAATGTGAAGGCGCGCGACATTCACGATCTTAGGGTCGTACTCGACGCCAAGCAGCGAAAAAAACTCCTCTGCCGATGAGGCCTTGCCGAGTCGATCTAGAATACCGGTTGCTGGGGATGAGCTGATCATCGAATATTCTCCTTCGGTTTAGCTCTGGTGAGCGCCCACATTGAGCGGATCCGAAACAGTAACGACAACGCGCCCGCGGGTTTTGCGGTTGCGCTCAATCTGATGAGAACTCGGTGACGGCGCGGAAAGACTTCTCATGACTGACACCTGAAGTTCGCGGGCCCGGTATATCCTAACACTTGGTTGACCTTTTCCATCGTTAGCTCCTGATGACTACACAGCCCGAAGACGGCATGGATATTGTGGCAAGGGACCACATATTTCATCGACACCCTTGCGTCGACCCTCGCGTCGGCGCCTCTTTCCCGGGTCCGTGCGGCACTCCATCATGGTAAGCGGAAGATCTGCTTCGATAATTGCGCGGACGCGATGTTTTTGTTGACCGCGCCCGCCGTTACCGCCGCAGTCTTTGTGATCCTAACGGCCGACCTAGTGCAAGAAGTCACGCTTCTCTTTATGACCTTGTTCAGCAAATGCATCGTGGCAAATGCGACAGCGCTATGAGGCCGAACGCGTTGCCCTTTGGTGCGACAGGTCCGTTGCGGCGCACCAACACGGGTGAACTGTAGCCTAGCACTCGATCTTGCCGCCTTAACCACACGGCCGTCCGCTCGCATCCAAGTTGGTGATCCGCGCCCTCCTCCGACCTGCGGCCTACAAATGCGCTGAAGCCTTTTCGGATAACGATGCGACTGCGGTCTCTCCTGGCGTTTCAGATGCCCGGCCGCTGGACACAGCCGGCCATGCTGCGGCCTGCAACAGCAAATCGCGCCGACGCTCGGCCATCCGGCTCTCACCGCTTTCTTCACCGAAACAGATGTTGAATTCGTTACATTGATTGCACACGGGTGTCGTGCACATCGCAAGGCCTTCGTCCTCGCAAAGCATGCGGTAGAAGAAGCGCTTCCAACGCATATTGTTGACATTGCTCGCGGCGAGCGGCGCGAAATGCCGGCTCATCACGAGCGAGAGTTCGCCACGATCACGCAAGCCGAGAGCTTCCCAAAGATGGTCCGGCTCCATGGCGCGGCGCGCGATCATCGCAGCCAGCCACCGGCCGATATCCCCTTCCGTCGAGCGATGCTTGAGCAACAGATCGCGAAGCATTGCGATCTCCTCATCCTCTTCCCGCTTGAAGGGCGCGGCCTGCTCCGGGGCCCTGATCCCGGTTGGGAGAAAGTGCTGCTCCAGTAAGACCGCCAATTCAACGCCGGACAGGCCAACTTTCTCAGACAGACAGCCACCATCCATCGTGGCAGCCGCCAGGATAGACGCCAGGGCATGGCGATCGAGATTGCTGTCGATGGCGATATCGGCATTTGCAGGATGTTCACCGGTGAGCAGCCGGTAGGTTGAAATTCCCTTGTGCAACTGGCTATTGGCGTCAGCAGCACAGGCAGTCGTGAACGGAAGGACGTGCGGCTCGGACATAACTCTGCGGTTTTTCACAATGCGTGGTTCGTCACGGCGCACTCTGGTTTTCGCGGCCGATCGTCAGTATGCCGGCCCCCCCCCGGGAAGGGGGGTGAGGGAGACCGGCATCTGTCGCTCGCCTTCGCAAGGCGGCGACTCGCGGCCTTTACGAGGCTGCGAGTTCGGCGGCGGTTTTGCCGATGATTGATTCATCCACGGCCTTTATAATGCCATGCTCCATCAGCATGTCCTCGAGCTCATCCATTGAGATCGGGGTCGGGATGATGCCCTTGCCGCCATTATTGTGAACCTTGGCCGCTAGTTTCCGATAGTGATCAGCCTGCTTGGAATCGGGTGCATATTCAAGCACCGTCATGCGACGCAGCTCTGCATGCTGCACCACATTGTCACGCGGCACGAAGTAGATCAGTTGAGTGCCAAGCTTCTTGGCCAACGCTTCCGCCAGTTCCAATTCCTTGTCGGTCTGCCGCTCGTTGCAGATCAGGCCGCCCAACCGCACCCCACCTGAGTTCGCGTATTTCAGGATCCCCTTGGAAATATTGTTTGCGGCATACATTGCCATCATTTCACCAGACATCACGATGTAGATCTCCTGCGCCTTGTTTTCGCGGATTGGCATCGCAAAGCCACCGCAAACAACGTCGCCAAGCACATCGTAAGAAACATAGTCAATGTTCTCGTAGGCTCCGTTCTCTTCAAGAAAATTGATCGAGGTGATGACACCGCGGCCGGCGCAGCCGACACCTGGCTCAGGGCCACCGGACTCAACGCAGCGAATGTCCTGGTAGCCAACCTTCATTACGTCCTCGAGCTCTAGATCCTCCACGCTGCCGGCGCTCGCGGCAAGACTCAAAATCGTGTCTTGAGCCTTGGCGTGCAGAATAAGGCGAGTCGAGTCCGCTTTCGGATCGCACCCTACAATCAGGATCTTCTGACCCATCTCTGCCAGCGCCGCTAGCGTGTTCTGCGAAGTGGTGGACTTGCCGATTCCGCCCTTCCCGTAGAAGGCGATTTGTCTTAGTGAAGCCATGCTTCTCTCCATCAACCGATTTGCCAAACGTTGCGCGCTTCTTTTGCGAGCTTTGCTTCCCTCGCAGAAGCGGGGGCACACGGGTTCAAGGGAAGGAGCGCATCGCTCGCCTTACACGTCGGCGTGCACTCAGCCCTCACTCAGTGTTGCTGCCGCTTATCAGCAACAGCCGTGCCAAGGTCTAACCCGGCACCTTAAGCTTCTGATTACGTTTCCAAAAGCAACCAGCCGGCGCGCGATCGTAGGCTGTTTTGGATCTGACAAGATCTGCCCGGCTGTCAGACAACGAACAAACAATCGCAAACATGAACGCCAACAGCCAAATAGGCTGACTTAGCCGATGCCGCCATTGTGGAACAGAACTTGCTGCCGCTCGCGCAAGCTCAGCCATGTGAGGAGTAAAGATGCCGGACGGAGTCAAAATGAGACGGGCCAGCGGCTTTGCAAATTCGCTGAGGGCGCACCATGCGCTGATATTGACGTTGACTGTCAAGAACTTCGAATGGCTCCCGGGAAGCAGCAGCCCTGTGCTATTCGCCCAGCATAGCACGCCTACATAGGTACGCCGTGGCTACAATCATCTTTTATCAGAAGCCCGGCTGCGCCACGAACGCGCGTCAGATTCAAGCGCTAAAGTCCGCCGGTCATGACGTGGTCGTCCAGGACATCTTGAAGGAGCCATGGCATGCGGACGAATTGCGCAGCTTCTTTCGCAATATGCCCGTCGGCTCCTGGTTCAACCGAGCCGCGCCTCGTGTCAAGTCGGGCGAAGTCAATCTCGATTCTATCGACGCGGCGAGCGCACTCGCATTGATGGTGAGTGATCCACTCCTGATACGACGACCGTTGATCGACTTAGACGGAATACGATGTGCCGGGCTCGATCGCGAGCCCGCGCTGTCGCTGCTTGGCCACCAGACGCAGGAGCATCTCCAGGGATGCCTGCACCAAGCAACTCGCACGCGCTGCCCGAAGATGGGATCAAGCGAATGAGCCTGTTCCGGACGATCACACCAGAAGAATGACGTTCTCGACTTGCGGCTTGCTTGGCGCGAGTATTTCCTTTAGCAAAACGTGTTTCGCAGCTGTGATCCTGATGCAACTGAGCGGCACGATCGCTCCCATATTTGATTGGTATCAAATCTTTCGCCGTTCCTTATGTGTGACAGAGACCTTGCGCGGCTTCTCGCGCGACTTTTGGAATGGAGAATTCGATGAGAGCAAGAACAGTCCTGGCAACTGTATCGGTCTTCGCGCTAGCGACCTCGTTGGCCAGCAACTCGGTACGTGGTGCTGATCTGGGTCCGGCGCCGGTCTACTATAAAGCTCCCCCTATTGAACCCCGCAACCCGTGGATGATCCGCCTGCGCGTGCTTGGCGTTTTGCCGGATACCGCAGGCAGTTCCGTCAACGTTCCAGGGACGCCGTTGCTGTCATCACCCAACTCTGGGCTTTCGATCAGCGATCAAGCTATACCAGAGCTCGACATCACCTATTTCTTCACAGCTAACTTAGCCGCCGAACTCATTCTCGGCGTGACCAGCCATCACGTCAGCGGCAATGGCGCGCTCACAGGGCTCGATATCGGCAAAGCCTGGCTCTTGCCTCCTACACTGACCCTGCAATATCACTTCACCGATTTTGGGCCGCTTAAGCCCTATGTCGGCGCGGGCATCAACTACACTGTATTCTTCAACCAATCGGCAGCCAATACTTCGCTCGCCGGGCTTTCCGTCACGGATCTAAACATCAAAAACCAATTCGGCGCGGCAGTCCAATTCGGTTTCGATTACATGCTCGATCGCCACTGGGGCCTCAACTTTGACGTTAAAAAGCTGTGGCTGCGGCCGGAGTACTCGGCCACCTTAAACAATGCGATTGCCGTTACGGGCCGCGCCCATATTGATCCATGGCTCGTCAGCGGCGGCGTCGCTTACAAGTTCTGACGTTAGAGCAGAGCCAGAGTGGAGAGGCCGTTTGATAAACTCGGATCCCAGCAGGATCATCGAGCTCGTCTCCTACTCTCGCCGGACTGACACGGAAAGCCGGCTGACGCGCCATCGACGCGTCAGCTCGCAAGAGAGGGAACCGCTGGCGTTGCTCGCGCTGCAAGTTACGAATCGCGCAGCACGTGAGTAACATTACACAAACGTCGACTCAGAATATGATCATACGTCTGTTTCGCCACGCTTAAGACCGAAGCCATTTTCCCATTTGCCTGATAAGAAGGCGATACGCCGCTGACAGCCTAATCTTGGCCGCGAAGTGCCCGGTTAATCTCAGACGATCCGCCCCCCAACGTCGAGCCGACCATGCTAGCTAACCCGGCAAGCGGCCGCCAAGCGACGCCTCTAGCTTCGCTTGAGCACTATCACAAGCCGGTCGACACGTTGGCCGTGCTTGAGGTGGGATATGACGATCTCGTCGACATCCTCAGGCGTGGTCGCGCGATACCAGACTCCGTCGGGATAGACAACCAGCAAAGGACCAGAGTTACAAAAGCCAAGGCAGCCCGCAGTCGCGAAGCCAATATCGTCGAGGCCTTGCGCTTCGATCGCCTTGCCCATTCGATCCCACAGAGCTTGCGCGCCGGAGGCGCCACAACTGCCGTGGGGATGGTTTGGCGGACGCTGCGTGTTGCACGCAAAGACATGGTGCCTATAGAGTTGAGGGAGATGAAATTCTTTTTCTGAGTTCACGCGCCTATCCTCTGATAGTGAATTTCAGCTGTCGGGATGAGATGTGAGCGCATAGCCGCCCGCAATGTCCAACGATGACCGTCCATTGGCGCATGGACACCTGCTGACACCAACTCCCGCTTGCGAAGGCAGTCGGAATGGTCGGGCGCCTTACTCGCTGTCGTCGCTGAGATGAGCGATAGGCACATTCACGTCCGAAGGTCGCCTGCTGATCAATGACAACCTCTTCTCCCGGCATCGAGACCTCTCATTCATGCAACAATCCCCCCGATCAACTTTCTCGAAGAGCAAGTTGCACACCAAATGCGTCATAGCGCGCCTCACAATTGAGGGAAGTTGCGGCAATGCCGACGTTCTCGCCGCTATCAGCGATTGAATGCCCATGGCCTCGCTCAGAACAATAATGTCGGCCGGAGAGACGGCGTCGCCCTCGATCTGTTCACTCATCAAATCGCGGTTACCGGTTCGCTCAACCCGGCCCCGTCGTTTCCTGCTTTAAGGTATCGACAGCAGTTCGGCTCAACCGGAATACCCCGCGGCCACGAGCGAGCGGCTGATAAGCCGAGCTGGCACGGGTGTTGAGGACATCGAACCACCCGTTCGGAGTGAGCTTCCCTGGACGCTGGCCGATTTGTATCACCCGCCCATTCGGGGCGAAGCGGACGTGGATGATGATTTGTTACAAGCTCATACCGATTCCTTATTTTGGCCGCTTACGATCACGAGCTGACACCCGACAAGCTCGACTGTAATGTGGTCGATTTCGAATATCTTAGCGGGACTCCTTCACGTGATTGCAGATGCGCGTCGTAGCACTGCTCGACCATGCGACACCACTCCAAGACATCATCGGTAGGCTTGCACAGCACTGCGCCGTATTCGGCCGGCTCATTGCTCACGGCCCAACATTCCTTTGGCCAATGCGATCCCGGTCGCCCGCGTTGAGTGTCGAACTCACGCATCACGCCCCGCCCGCGGCGCAGCTGGACAAAGGGACCCATGCCGTCGCTATCGGCAGCAAGCAGCCGTTCGATCTCGATCAATTCCTCGGTCGTGATCGCCATCGTCGTTCTTCTATCCTCGGGGACGGTGGTCCTTCATTGCCAGAACAGGCGCTCAGGATCCGCATTCAATTCGTCGATTGCAGGGATCAAGCGATGATAGAGGCTGTAAAATTCCCAGACTCCCCCCGCATGATTTTTGCGAAACAGCTTCCAGATCCCGGTCACGCCATCATAAAGGATCAGCGCGACATCGACGAGCGCGCCATCCTTGTCGATATTGCGCGAGCAGCAGGGACTCTCGATGCAGTAGCCGCCCCACACGGGCGTCACGTTTGGCGAGACGTAGAGATAGCGCTTCCGCGCGCTCAAGCCGCGTTCGATCCGTTTGCGATCAAGCTCGTTGAGATGACGCGCCAACCCCGGTTTTACTTTCCTCATCAGTGCGGAATTCATGATGAAAGCCTCCCTTCAATGCCTTTTGATGTTCTCTTGAACTCCAGCAGATGAGCAGCTCCTCACCAAAATCAACGATAAAGATAGGCTCATGCGCTTTGTTGTTGAGAGTATCGATGACGGTCTGGCGGCTCGGCCTGGCGGCGAGCGAAGCTCCGTCCGTCTCCGTATCGACCGATGAGCGGTGCTTGATCAGGTCGGCTGTCGGTTTACCCCGCTGGCCCCACCAATATTTTGGAAAACCTCGCTGAGTCATGACTCCTCCGGTAGTGGCAAATCATCGACCTCCTCGCCTGCATCCACTGGCTCAAGTTCCTTGCGTTTCATGCCAACGCGGTAGCCGCTTTCCAAAAACTCCACGCCGTAGATGTAGAATTGCTGCAAGAACGTGCCGATCGAGACGACGTAGCCCACCTCCCCCTTCTTGACCAAGACGTCTCCGATCTCCTTGCCGGGATAGGTGCCATCATTCCGGATGACGCGATTGGCGCGAAGCTTTTGGCCAAAGCTGAAGGCGGGTGGGTCGCTTAGCTCGACGGCGTCGCTATCCCGGGGAATTCTGTTCATATTTCGCTCCTCATGCACCGACGGCGCGGGGGCACGCCGAGGGGACACTCTGCTCCGCATCACGAGGCGCCCTCGAGCGCCGAAATGTCGCCAGGCTGTGCTGCCCGCCAGCAACAGCCCCATCGCAGGAATCCAGAGCGGCCACCGTCCGTAAGAGCAGACGCCGGCGCCTGCGGAGCCGCCAGTTCGCAGCGCGACGTTTGGGACGTGTTCAGCACCAGCGATTGCATTGCCGGTCAGGCTCCACACTTCAGACGGGCGCCTGGTAGCGAGGCAAGGCCCTGTCAACCACGCAGGTGTTGTCGACCGGACAGGCAGCGGCACATTGCGGTTCGTCAAAATGCCCCACGCATTCGCTGCATTTCGCCGCTTCAATGACAAAGTTTCCCCCCTTCTCCGAAATAGCAACGTTCGGGCATAAAGGCTCGCAAGCTGAGCAGCTCGTGCACTGCGAGGCGATGATTTTGAATGGCACATATTCCTCCTTACGCCGCAGAGATCCGATCTCCAGGCCAACGCGGGGGCACGCCGCGCTGCACATGCTGGATCTCCCCGCGCTTTACTTTGCCGACATAGGCCCTGAACCAAGCGATCGTCGACTTCTCAATGTACTCATAGGCGAATTGATCGACCGGCTCGATCCCAGCCTTGATCAGGCCGCTCTTGGGGCAGCCGCCGATCTTAGCCACGAAGACCGCGTGGCAGTCACGGATGTCGCGCATGATCACGGATAGCCTATCTTCCTCGCCATAGCCGGCCTGGCAGTAACCCTCCACACGACGTAGCCCGACGAACTTGGCGCCGGATGTGGAGAGCTCGTACAGTTGGAATTCCTTTGCATGTCCAAAGTGCTCGTTGATCAATCCCGAGCCCTTAGTTGCGACGGCTACTAGAACAGTGATCGCGCTCATCTCTCCGGAGACTCCCGCCAACTCCTTTTGACCGGCCGCGACTTTGGAGACGCGCTCATTCTCTACCCTTTTTTGATAAGCCTTGCGCATCTCTAGGTCATAATGGACGTCCATTTTCATCACCTGATCATTGGTGAACTCCGCGCTGCGATCCTCGCCGAGTAGACCGACCGCATCAGCGCGGCACTGCCGGCAATGCCGCATCATGTTTATCTTCCCTTCGCAAGCATCTTGCAGCGTCTTCAATTCTTGAGCCGTCGGACCGCGCTGACCGTTGAGGCCAAATGCTGTTCCGTGCTCGGGTACGGAGATCAGCGGCATGATATTGTGAAGGAAGGCACCGCGCGACGTGACCGCCTTGTTGACCTCGACCAGGTGGTCATCATTGATATTGGGGATCATCACCGAGTTGATCTTGCACAAAATGCCCCGTTCGCTAAGCATCTCGAGCCCTTGAAGCTGGCGATTGGTGAGTATCCTTGCCGCCTCGATGCCGGTGTATCGCTTGTGGTTGAAGAAGATCCATGGATAAATCTTGGCTCCGATTTCAGGATCGACCATGTTGATGGTGATGGTGACGTGGTCAACTTTGGCCCTCACGATGGTATCGACATAGTCTGGCAGCGCTAGTCCGTTGGTTGACAGACACAGCTTGATGTCAGGAGCAGCCTCGGTGACCAACGCGAGCGTTTTGAACGTCTTTGCTGGATTGGCCAGGGCATCGCCGGGACCAGCGATGCCAAGTACCGTCATCTGCGGAATGGTCGTCGCGACCGCGATCACTTTTCTCACTGCCTGCTCAGGGGTGAGCTTCTCGCTCACCACACCCGGACGCGATTCATTGGCGCAGTCGTATTTTCGGTTGCAGTAGTTGCACTGGATATTGCAGGCAGGTGCGACCGCGACATGCATGCGAGCGTAATGATGGTGCGCATCCTCGCTGTAACAGGGATGGTTTTTCACCCTTTCCCAGATTTCGACCGGCAGATCGCCTCGGCCGGCCTGCGAGCCGCAGCTCGCCCGCCCGGTCTTCGCCGAAGCGCGGCAGCCCTTATGCTCGGTTATGGACTGCATGATCTTCCCGCTATTGACCGCTGCTTTGATATATTTTCCGCGCTCCACGACCGAGATCACTCCCCTGCAAGCATCGACGCCCACAGATCATCCTAGAGCGCGCTTCAGGAAGATTAGCAACTTGCATGCCGTGGCGAGGATGATGCGAATGCAACCACAGTACACCGAGTAGGCGCAGCGATAGCGTTGGCACTTGCAAGACAGCAATGATGAGCTTGTTGGCAAAGCGACAGATGCGTCGCCATTCTCACTCGGGGCTCCATCTCGTGTGCTTTTCACTCTCGCGGGGCTCGCCCCGATCCAGCTCATCTGAACGGGCTTTCGCGCGCTGCCGCTCTCAATTGGCCCGATCCGAACTGGGGAAGCCGGACATCATAAGGCCAATACTAGGGCAACACGCGTCCGAATATGACAGGCAGCAATGAGGGCCAAAGATGATGGTGCAATCGCCTTGTCCCGACTGGCTGAGTAAACCCCGCCTCATCAATGCCGTCGCGGCGGGCCGACGTTTGCTGATCTTGATATGCTGCGCCGCAGCCAGTCGACCCCCAAAGCCCCGAGACAGCGCCGACTTACCGGCGAATAAGCCGACCGATGCATCTGGTGTGCTCAGCACATCGCATTTTCAATTCCCTGATGCCAGGACGAGAGAGACGACAATGATCTCGGTCCCCAGGGCGGGCGCCAAGGTCCGCGAGAGTAACCTTTGCATCCGCCGCATCGACAGCGCTCATCTCCGTGAGCGCTTCATGGATCGTCGCCGCTCTCATCCCGCTTCTTCGCGTCGATTGTGATCGGTAACCGTGTGTCGCTCGCCATCTCGGGCAAATCGAGCACCCAACCGTTAGCGACTTTGATCCAGCCGCCCCATAGGGTCTCGTACTCGGAGGCCACGATTGACTCTTCGATATCCTTTTTTGGCACGTAGATTGACAAGCCCGTGTCCGGAGAGCGGCGGATCATGATTTTCACGAGGTCTGCTCCCTGACCGTGGCGCGGGAGCTGGCGCGCATGCGAGTCACGATATCTGACACAGCGCACACGGCCTCATCGACTTCGGCGAGGGAGGTTTCGCGCGAAAGAGAAAAGCGCACGGCGCCGTGCATCCGCCACGCAGGCACCTGCATGGCACGCAGAACATGCGATGGCTGCATTGAGCCCGACCTGCAGGCTGACCCGAGCGATACGGCGATGCCCGCCCGGTTAAGACGGTGGGCAATCGCTTCACCTTCGAGATGGTCGAAGGCAATATTAGTCGTATTCGCCAAACGATTGCGAATGTCGCCAAGCACAACGCACTCGCCATTGCGCAAAATTCCCTGCTCAAGGCGGTCACGTAACGCGCCAATGCGGATGCGCTCGGGTTCAAGCCGCTCCGCCGCAAGTTCGGCAGCTTTTCCTAGTCCGACGATTCCGGGAATATTCTCGGTCCCAGCGCGCCGCCCTCGTTCCTGTGATCCGCCGCAGATCAGCGGCTGGAATTTTGTCCCTTTACGCAAATATAACGCACCTACCCCCTTCGGGCCGTGCAGTTTGTGCGCGGATAGTGAAAGCATGTCGATCGTGCTGTCCTTTAGGTTTAAGCGTACTTTACCAATGGCCTGCACCGCATCTGTGTGAAATAGCGCTCCCGCCTCACGGGTCCACCCGGCCAGACACTTCACGGGAAATATCGTTCCGGTCTCGTTATTGGCCCACATAACCGAGGCAATCGCTGTGCGTGGCCCAAGCGCGCAGCGAAACGCCTCGATGTCGAGCCGGCCGCAAGCATCTACGGCAATAATGCGCGTCTTGACTCCCCTTGCCGCCAATTGCTCCGTTAGCGCAAGTACGGCGGAGTGCTCAACCGAAGTGGTGACAACCTCGTCTCGACCTTCCTGGGTTGCAAGTGCCGAGAGGATTGCGGCATTATTGGCTTCGGTCCCTCCCGAGGTGAAGACGATTTCGTGATCGTATGCACTACCTAGCAGGCCGCTCAAGCTTCTCCGTGCCTGCCTCACCGCAATTGCGGCCTCGTTGCCAAAGGCATGCGCGGACGAGGCATTGCCGAATTGCTCAGTGAAGAAAGGCAACATGGTTTGCACGACGGATGGATCAGTTCGGGTCGTTGCATTGTTATCGAGGTAAATCGGCGCTCGATTCTCGCTCACTGCACCACCCCGCCTGCAGCAACAACGAGGACCAGGCGATCCAAACCTCCGATCTTACCTACCAGGTGCCCCTGAATCCCTTCTAGACTCACGCTCGGAAGCTTGTACGGCTTGCCAGCATTGTCGAGCCGCGCCAAGAGCATGCTGCTATCGTGCCGATCAGCTAACAGGCGCCAGCTTCGGCTTGGCGATTGGGTCCGATCTCTTCGTTCGCGCAGCGAACGGGACCCTCTCGCATCGTGGGGATCGACGAGTTCTTCAGTCGGTCTGGTTCGGCCGGTGTGGTTCATTGCCCTTTCCTTATCGCCTGATCAATGTTTCCATCAGCCGAATGATTTTCCACAGGAGCAGTTGGTGGCCGCGTTCGGGTTATGAAAGGTAAAGCCAGAGCTCTCCGGTGCCAGCACGAAATCGATGGTTGTGCCGGCCAGATGCTCTCGGCTCTTGCTATCGACAAACACCTTGAGCCCATCGCAGTCGATCACGGTGTCGTCAGGCTTTGGCTCATCGGCGATGCCCATCTTGTATTTGAATCCATTGCAGCCGCCTGCTTCGATCATGACGCGCAGACCACCCGCCCGCCGCTCCGAAGATGAAATCGCGCTCTTGATTGCATTGACTGCGCTATCGGTCAGGTTGATCACGTCTTTGCCTCGTCAGCTTAGGCCCAGCTAAGAGCAAGTCACGTGCCAGCGCGCAGACGCCTGATGATGCTCATTTCCGCGCCCCTTGGCTGGCAACGGATGTCGGGTTCCTGACAAGGCACGTAAGGCGGTGCCAGCCACCGGCGCGTTTTCTTTCCGAGCTTCACTGAACGCCGCCACGCAGGCGACGGCAGGCAATTTGCATCGCATCTGGCTCCGACAACGCGTCGGTGAAGAGCATAGATCAAGGACAGATTTAATGACCGCTATCGAGAACACTGCACTCGGCAGACTTGAGAAGGAGAGCCGCCTTCTCAACGCCGTATTCAAAGGCGCGACCACCAAGCCGGGTCGGTTCGGCTTTCGCGGCGACGTCGCACTAAAGTTCCAGACTCAGGTCGCGGACGAGAAACGACCGCCAGACTATTCCATTGAGCAGGTTCTGACGATCGCCCAAAACGGAGAACGCACTATCCCCGTGCTGGCCGGCTACCTACATTCCTTCGCGTATCTTGTTGACGTCGCGACCGTCCTCGACGGTGCCTTGAGCCCAATCGGCAGCTATTTCATTTTCTGCAACAACATCGATTTGCTGGCGAAGTATCGAGTTAAGCTCGGCGATATTAACTTCCACGTCTTACCCTGCGATGAATCCACGGTTTGGAAGGAGATGATGGACTTGGTCGGGCTGAACAAGGACGACATCAAGAAGCTCGATCCGGCCGGCAAGCTTGATTACCTCCTCGATGCCACAAGGGATCTCGATCTATCCTATGAGGAAATCTCGTATGACGACGGACTAAAGAGGATGGAGGCTGTGAAAAACCGCAACGAGAACCGCCCGGTCTGAGGGCGGTCTTCAGTTGTTGGCTCATGCATCGTCCTCCGCGAGATGCACACCGACGGCGCAGATGTCGCCATCCACAACTACCAACGCGATCGGCGTAAGCGCTCTACCTTGACATGGACCTTCGACGCACCGCCCGGTGCCGAGTTCGAAGGTCGAACCGTGCTTGCCGCACATCAGCCGGATACCGTTTGGATCGAGGAATTCGTTCTGCTCCCAGTCCAAATTGACGCTGTGGTGCGGGCATTTATTGACATAGCCAAGCACCTTCTTGCCCCATCGCACCACAATGATGGGCCACGGCCGGTGATTGCCGTCATCTTCGAGGACCATAAGATGAAATCCGATGGCCTGGCGGCTCGGAATGTCGTTAAAGCTGCAAATCGCATAGACGAGAGTTGGCTGCATAGGTTGCTCTTGCAAGACTTAATTGTCGCTGTGCAATTGCCCCTGCAATAACCGTACGAGCGCCGAAACGAATCGTGTCTGGTCATCCGACGCGCAAACTTGGCTATTTCAGCAGATCTCGTTGCACAGCGGCGTATATTTCAGACAAAGGCACATTGAGCCTTCTCGTTCCCTCCGTGCTAGCTGCAGAACTGCTGCTCCGCGCTCCGGGCTTGCCGGACGGCCAAACGCGGCGGATGTCGCTGCTGCTCGTTAATGGCCACGCCGCATAGCGGGGCCACGGTGCCCTCCGATGGCGTATGTCTCACGGCGTCGCGGCCTTCGCAGAAGAGCCATGTGCTCGCTTCCAGCCGGCGCAGGGCGCGCGCAGCGAGCGCGCGCCCCCTTTGAACTAAGACTGTTGCGCCCGCGCTTTGAACGGTCAAACGCCCATCACTTCAGGTTCGGTGTTGCTATTGCAGCCACCTTACTCCATGCGCGTTCGGCAACATATAGCGCGACGATCTGGGTCGGAAGAGCGCGGCGATCAGGATGGCGAGTCAGTGTCGCGGCGCGATGATGATCGCCGCGATGATTGTCGCGCGCAAGAGTTTTGTTTGCTTTGATTGTCGCGGAGCGTCAATCAAGCGAGCGTTTTTTGTGTCGCGTGCTCCGGTGGCCGCCCTGGACCACGCTTTCGCTCGAGGGCAGTCCGCCTGCGATAGCTCTCGACGTTCATCTCGACGATGGTGGCGTGGTGAACAAGGCGATCGATCGCCGCGAGGGTCATAGCTGGGTCCGGAAAGACCTTGTTCCATTCTCCAAAGGGCTGATTGGCGGTGATCAGCAAAGAGCGTCGCTCGTAGCGTGCGCTGATGAGCTCGAACAGCACACTGGTCTCGGCCTGGTCCTTGGTGACATAGGCAAGATCGTCCAAGATGACGAGATCGAAGCGATCGAGGCGGTTGATGGCGCCCTCGAGGTTGAGCTCGCGGCGAGCCACCTGGAGCTTCTGCACGAGATCGGTGGTGCGGGTGAACAGGACGCGCCATCCGTTCTCGATGAGGGCCAAGCCGATTGCTGCCGCCAAGTGGCTCTTGCCTCCACCGGGCGGACCAAACAGCAGCAGATTGGCGCCCTTGCCGAGCCAGCCGTCGCCGGCGGCGAGTGCGGTCATTTGCGCCTTGGAGATCATCGGCACGGCCTCGAAGTCGAAGCTGTCAAAGGTCTTTCCGGTAGGCAGCCGCGCCTCGACGAGATGGCGCTCGATGCGGCGGCGGCCGCGCTCAGCGATCTCGTGCTCGGCAATGGTGGCGAGGAAGCGCGCCGCCGGCCAGCCTTCTTTATCGGATTGCTCGGCAAATTGCGGCCACAGCGCCTTGATGGCGGGCAGCCGCAGCTCGTTGAGCAACAGATTGAGGCGCGCGGTGTCGACTACGTTGGTTGTGCTCATGCGGCGCCTCCGATCTCGGCGGTACCGATGAGGCATTCATAGGTGGCGAGCGGTGCGAGGCGTACCACGACGTTCGGCACCTGGGCGGGATCCGGGGCGAAGTGAGTACGTAGCCGGTTGAGGTCGGGCAGCCGGCCGTCGTTCAGGTCAGCCGTGAGCTGATTGGCGAGTTCGGCCTCGCAACCGCGCTCATGGGCGAGTGCGAGGAGATCGACCATGATCCGGCAGGCCTTCTTGTCCGGTAAGCGTTTGCGCAAGACGTCGAAGGCTCGGCGGTAAGCTTCCCGGGGGAACAGCTGGTCGCGGTAGACCAGGTTGAGGAGCGCCATCGGCTTGCGCCGCAAGGAATGGATCACGTGCCGATAATCGACGACCTGATCGTGCTTGCCATTGGGATGCGGCCGCCCGCGCGGCAAGGTGAGGAGATGCGTGCCGCCGACAAACACGTCGAGGTGATCGTCATACAGGCGCACCCGCAGCCGATGGCCGATCAAGCGCGACGGCACCGTGTAGAACACCTTGCGCAAGGTGAAGCCGCCGGACGACGTCACGTGGACGATCACCTCTTCATAGTCCGACGTGCGGCGGTCCGGCAGATCCTGAAGTGCGCTACGTTCACTGTCGATCCGCTTGGCGTTGCGGGCATTGCGGCGGCTGGCGATCTCATCGATGAAGCCACGATAGGCAGCTAGATCGTCGAAGTCGGCGGTGCCACGCAGCAACAGCGCGTCGCCGATCGCTCGCTTGAGATGACCATGCGAACTCTCGATCGCCCCGTTCTCGTGGGCGATGCCACGATTGTTGCGGGAAGGCCGCATGCCGTAATGGGCACAGAGGTCTTCGTATCGCCGCGTCAGATCGTCTTTGGCGTCGCGGTCGAGATTGCAAAAGGCGGCCGACAGGCTGTCGGTGCGATGCTCCCGTGGCGCCCCACCGAGTGACCACAAGGCATTCTGCAGGCCTTCGGCCAGAGCGACGAAGCTCTCACCGCCGAGCACGACATGGGCGTGCTCAAACCCGGAATAGGCCAGCCGGAAGTGATAGAGACGATGGTCGAGCGGTACGCCCGCGATCGTGACACCCAATTCGCCCATGTCGGTGAAGTCGGACAGGCCGCGCTGACCGGGTTCGTGGGTCTGGCGGAAGATGACCTCCTGCTCCTCGCCGTGGATCGCCCGCCAGGCCCGGATCCGGCGCTCCAGCGTGCGACGGATGCCGGCGCCGAGCTCGGGATGGCGTCGGAGCAACTCCTCGAAGATCGTGACCGGCCGCACACCGGGGGCGGCCTTCAGCATCGGCGCGATATCTGTCTCAAATACGCGGGCCAAGGGATCTGGCCGGCGACGGCCGCGGGGAGCCTTCTTCTGCGACGGAAGGCGTCGATCCTTCTCGATCCGGTAAGCGGTCGAGGTGCTGAACGAAGCCTTGGCGGCGGCCACGGGTGGGCTATCGGTCTGACGGTACTTCATGTAGAGCCTCATTTGGTGATCGGTAATGTGTCGGCCTGGCACGCGAGTGATTCCTCTTGGCGGAAGAACCACTTGCATAACCAGCCGGCCGCGATCACCAGTCGGCGCGGTCCGCTGTGGATCGCGCCGACGCCGGGCTCGTAACTCCGGTCGGGCTACGCCCTCCCTGCGTCACGAGCCCGGCGTAGCCCTCTCATCATGGTCGACGCTCCACTTCCATCCTGTTCGCCGCGCGGCAGGCAACATGCACTTCAAGCAAGGTGACGGCTCATCGTGCAACAATTCGCTTTCGAAACTGAGTGTCGATATCACTGCTCTCAGCTTTCGAAAAATGGCTCAGGGTCGCCGTTGCGTTACTCCATGCTTAGCCCCGTGAAGACGCGCTCCAAATAGACTGACGGATCATCTTCGTCAGAATAGTCCGCCTGGACCGTCGATTCAGCGGCGGCATCATCATCCTCCACCTTACTAAGGTACTTCGTAGGCTTGCCTACTCGCTGCCACTGGTCGTTCTCATTCTTCGTCCACACCTCGGGATGCTGGTGAGGATCAAGCACCCAGTGATTTCGACCCACATGAACAAAACCCATTTCTGCTAGGCGGGGTTCCATGCCGGGCAAGCCTGGTTTTGACAAGATCAAGGGATCATCACCATCCTCTCTCAGCTGGTGCTCAAGCAAAATATCGCCCGCGTTCTCAACCAGGGGATGAGTGACCCGAAGGTCCACCACGGACGTGAGATCGTTGCGCCCAAACTTTTCCCGGAAGGTCTCCCCCTTGATCCGAACCGGACCTCCTGCTCTCAACAGGCCAACTGTTTCGTCACCCAATTGATAGCTGAAGAAGCGCACGGGCCTGGCTGGATCATAGTGAGTGGCGCTATAGCTGCCAGCAACCGTTGCTGCCCGCTCAGCTTTCTTTGATACGAAGTCTGAGTACTCTTGCGGATTAATGGCGATGTTCATGATGTCGCGGCCCAAAAATCTCCGCAGCCCTCGATCGAAGGAACGCTGGTCGATCTCAACAATGGGCGGACCGGAATTCAGATAGTACGCCCTTGTTTCAGATGACGACCCGCCTGGCTCCATACCTGCAAGTGTTTCCGCAAAGCGGGGGCTATCTCCCGGTTCATCAACTTGATTAGCGCTTGTGGATTGGCTGGATGAGCCAACGACTCTGCCATACATCAGATCGCTCTCCTATCGGCAACATTGCACGCGATTGAGCTCATGCCGCGCAAGCTCGCGTTCATAATATACAACCTAACTGACCACAACCTGACCTAAGCATCTGCCGGCGCTCGGAGGCTGCGGCTGCGCAATCCGCAAGCGAGTCACGCACCCGCTGGCCAGCAATCGCAGGCTGATGGCGTGCGATATTGTCCGCGCTTGATCATCAAAAATGTGACGTTCAACGGCGCAGATCTGCAGCACCGCCCTTTACTTTCGGTCGTCGCTGCCATTGACCAATGCAGCCGTCTATCGAGGATCGGCGGCGTGCGCGCAGAATTGCTGCCCGGTGCTTTTGTCGCGGCGTCCGCGACTCGCACGTGCTATTGCACTGTCATCCAATTCGGAGCAGCACCATCCGGTCCCAGGATAGAATCGCGAAGACACAGGTGCCACCATCACATGCGCTTCAACGCGATCGGCGGCTATGATCGGCCGGACAATTGTAAAACCCGTGGACCGCGGCAGACTTTCGCTCCTGCCGATCCCGCAACCGAAGGCCACAGGATAGGATGAGCACGACTGGCTCCGAAGGAAGTGCCTATTCGGAAAACCGACTAGACGACCACGACGGTAATATGATCGCCCGCCCAAGGCCAAGTCGCTTTTCGAAAAAAACGCGGATCCTGCGATACGAGCGAGACTTGCAAGCAGGCGCCAGACAGCCGGTATGGCTTGCCTCGGGGCTGAGCAGCATTCGGCCATGCGCATCTCCGCTCGTTCCGTCTTGCCATTCAGGGAAAAAATCGGGCCATTCGGGCCGGCTGGCACGAGTCTCCGTTGCGGATTGACCTGATCCAGCGGGGCCTCCCTCCACGCGTGGCGAACGGGAGATAGATCCCCTTCGCTCATGCAGCTGCGGCTGGGACGTGGGTCTGGCAGCTGGCCGGGCAAACCCTATCGCACGCACCGCAGCCGATGCAGGCGCCCTGATCGTTCAGAACCATAATCTTTTTTTCGACTTCATCGTCCGCGTCATTGTCAAGGTTGACGAGTTCGCCCTCCTCGTTGATGCCTTTCAAAGTCATGACATCTTGACCGCACACCTTGAAACAGCGGCCACAGCCGATGCACTTCTTGGCATCGATCGAGGCTAGGTATTGTGGCATCCAGTCGCGGCCGTCTCGCGTTGCAAATGACATGCATTGCCCTTCAAGTATTTTCCAGCTCTTTTAGCTCGCGACTCTTGCGCTCCAGTTCGACATAGACATCGTACGCCTTCTGCGCCACCGCCATAATCGACGTCCAGTTGATGGGCAATTCTTCCGAAAGGTCGTGCAGATCCATCTTGGCCTGTATCGCCTTGGCGGACACTTTCTTTAGTTCGGCCTTCAGTATTTCACTGATCGCCCATGAGTGAGTATCCTCAATAGTTAGCCACGTCTGGAAATTTCCGAATCAGGCCAATTCCCTCGCTGACATATCTATCCCCCTCTTGAGCCAGCTTGACGCAATTATCGAATCCCAAGCGATGCACGTCGCGCAGCTGCTTGTTTACGGCGACCAACCGCCCTGCGATGAGCACTATGCGCCCGAAGCCTTCATGATGCAGCTTCAGGATCGGCTGAACCATAATGCCGGTCTCCCTCTCTACTGACAGGCCGACCGCATTGAAGAACAACTCAAGCCGCCATAGTGTATTGGGATCGGGATCACCGATGATCGGCAATGCGCGTCGTCTCTCCCTGTTCAGGATATAGGGTTCGAGCAGATCAAGGTCGCTCTTCCCTTCCCAGGCTTCATTGGTATCCTGGGCGCGCCAAAGCTTGACTAACTCGATTAGAAATGGTGCGTCGACGACGCTGCCCTGCTGCGCTATTTTTGCGGTCATATCATCTCATTCGTCGAACTCAAACGATCGCGGTTGGTCCTTTGCAAGGACCTTGCGCAGCCAGGGAGGTGGCGTGCCCTTCAGCACCGACTCGAGCTTTTCCAGCAACACGTGAATGCTTTCCGGTTTGCTCACCTTGATAGGATGAATTTTGCTGGCCACCACTCGCGCAGCCGCGGCACCACCAATGGCCGCGACGTATAGGATGGCGCAATCCTTGATCGCCTGGATCTTTGGCGCCAACTTGTCACCACTGCCGTCCTCCTCAAGATCGCCCTCAAACTCGATAGCTTTAAGAAAGACATGCCCGCTGGGCGCGACATCGTAGATTGCAATATTCTTTGCCCAGCCAAAATGAGCATCGACGCGTCTCAGATCCTGAGTGGCAAAAGCGACCTTCATGCAATTGACCTTTCAGGCGCGCCAGTGGAGCGGCGATGCCCCACGTGTTGTGGCAGTCCGGGCGTGGTCCGCCACCTATCGGGTGTAGGTCGGTCATTCTCGTCGCGATGCGCGATCACGAGATTGGCGATTTGGAAGATCACATTGCGGGTACCACGATAGCCGACGGATACTTGGTGGCCCGCGCCAAGCCGATCGAATATCGGAAAACCTACGCGATAGAACGGCACTTTCAGCCGCCCCGCCGCTTGCCTTCCATGCGAATGCGTGATCAGCAGATCGCAATGCTTTTCTTTTGCAAATCCTTCCAGATCTTCGAGGTCACCAATGAGAACCTCCTTGGTCCTGATTCGCTCGATCACCTCAGACTGAGTGGTCGTCACGGCGACGGTCACCTGCGCGCCCATATCGTGCAGCATGCCGGATAAATCGAACAGAAGGTCTGGCTCGGCACCGATCGCGACTTTGCGGCCGCCAATATGGAAGTGCGCGTCCAACATAGCATCGGCGAGCTGACTGCGCTGGCGTCGATATTTCGAGGGTATCGGGCGCCCGCTAATCTCGCTCAAAAACATCATGAAATCGTCGTTTGGATGAAGACCACACAGTCGCTCGAACACACGAAAAGGCACCCCGGTTTTAGTCTGCATGACCTCAGCCGCGCGCTGCATCTGCGCACCGATTGCAATGGTCCACCCTGCGCGCCCCATGCTCGCGATCTCGTCGACGTCAATGCCGCCGATGGTCGTTGACGTAAACTCATCGGGGATATGCCCGTCGAGCGATCCCGCCAAGTCAGGGAGAAAGGAGGGGTACAATCCGAAATCCTCCAGCAAGGCACGGAGTTCATCAAGGTCGCCGGGCGTCAGGTGACACCCCGGTAGAACATTTACCTTCGAGGGATCCCGCAGGCCATTGGCACTTGGCCGGTCCACCAGCACCTCCACCATGCGTGCAACTGCCTTCTCCCACCCATCCTGGAACGCGCCCTTGAAATCAGGCGTTGATACATATACGAGCGGCAACTTTGTGAGTTGCGGATACGCACTCCGGATTAGTTTGAGGTACGCTTCCACATCGTCGCCGTTGGTCTCGGTGACACCGGTCGAGCAGATTCCGATGATCTTCGGCTTAGCGCGCTTGGAGATGTTAAGTATCGCCTGCTCCAAATTTTCATATCCGCCGAGTACGGTCGCGACCTCGCTCATCGCGGTGGTCTGCAGCGGTATTGCTTCTTTGAAGTGCCGGACAAAGAGCGTGAGACCGAAGGATGTGCACCCCTGTGAGCCGTGCAGAAGCGGCATCGCACCGCGCAAACCCATGAAGGCGTATGCGCCGCCGATCGGCTGGCTCATCTTCAGCGGGTTGACAACGCAGGCTTTTGTCGGCGCCGTGACCAGGGCCATGGCGACTCCCTACTCTGCGGCCTGTCGCATATCAGATGGCTCGGACATCAACATATCTTCGATGCGTCCTTGACAGCAGCCACCGGCCGCATTGGTATGCTCTCGGACCGCTGCGACGCTCCTCAAGCCGTGCACGGAGATTGCGTCCTCAATCGTGCCCAGATCAACCCTGTTACACACGCAGATATTCCTCGCGCGGCGCGCTGTTTCGGCGAGGACCGGATCGCCGGCGATCGCGGCCATGGACTGCATCTGCTCCCGCGCTTTGGCCAAAGCCTCCCATGGCGCTGGCCGACGTAGCTGCTCCCACATCGGGCTTGAGAGCGAATTATCGATCTCCTCCACCAGCTTGACTATTCCGGCATAGCCCATATAGGCGTGGCAACGCTCCTGGTTGATATCGACCCATGGCACCGCCGCCTTCAGCGCGACAAATTGCGACTTGCCGCCCGATAGCATGATGTCCGCTTCTGCGTCCTTCAACATCTTGTACATTTCGCGCGCAGTCATGTCGTCGATCATGTGGGCATCCTGCCCCATGAGCTCCTTGATGCGCTCCTTGTCTTCCATGGTCGATTTCTTCACACTGGTTCCGACTAATTCCAGCCCGGCTTCCTGGAGCGCCGAGACGACCGACCATGACTTGACACCGCCGGTCATTAACAAGGCCCTTTTGCCTTCGAGTCGCGGCTTGTACGGCTGGATGGCAGCCCACGCCCGCGCTTCCTCGCGCGCGATCACCGCTTCGGTGCGCCCGAGCAGATCTGCCGGGGCGCCGCGCTCAACCAATAAGCGGGCGATCTGGCGTAGCGATTCGCTTGAATCCTGAATACCGTAGAACGACCCCTCGAAGAATGGGATCCCGTAACGTTGCTCCATCTTGCGTGCCACGTTGATCATGGATTTTGAGCACACCAACATTGCCGCCCGCGCGCGATGAGATGAAGCGACTTCGCGGTATTTGCCATCGCCCGAAATGCAGCAGAGAATTCGCACTCCAAGCTCGTCTAACACTGGCTTCACCTGCCAGAGCTCTCCTGAAAGGTTGTATTCTCCGATCAGATTGATGTCGTACGGCGTGGTGTAGTCCGGTTCTCGCGTGCCGATCACGTAGTCGAGCAAGGCTTCGCCCGCGAGCTTGTTACCGAGGTTTTTCGAACCGGCGAAGCCCGGAGAATTGATCGGGATCACCGGTTTTGAGAATCTTCGCGACGCTGCCTTGCAGACTGCATTGATGTCATCGCCGATCATCGCCGGGATGCAGGTTTGATAGACGAAGATTGCGGGCGGATCGCACTTGTCGATGATCTCCTTGATCGCTTTGCACAGCCGCTTCTCGCCTCCGAATACAATATCGGTTTCGCTCAAATCGGTTGTGAAAGCGGTGCGCCACAAATCCGAGCCGGACGACGCCGCGCCGCGATTGTCCCAGGAATTACCTTCGCACGCGATCGGGCCATGTACCAAGTGAGCGACATCGGTGAACGGCTGCAGCGCAACCTTCGCGCCGTCGAAAGCACAGCCACCCGCAGCGCTACCCGGCTGCAACTGTCTGGTACAGCCGTTCCTGCGTTCCGCCTCAGACTTACTGCCATTCTTGGCGCAGCCCGGCTCGTCGAAGATATCCTGGACCGTGGCCGCCAGTGAACTCATCCTGCTTCCTCTCAGGGCAACAAATTGTAAACTCAACCGTTATGTGCTCGTGCCATCGTCCAGTCCTGGACGATGGCACGTGTAGTTGCTCATCAACGAATGATGTCGAAGCTGTAGTCGGTTTTGCCAAGAATGTTGGTCTTGTTGTCGATCTCGTCGAAGATCTTGTCCAGGATCTTGACCAGCACATTCAGACCGCCCTGATAGCCCCATATGGGGGAGCGGTGATGGTGATGCCGGTCGAAAATCGGAAAGCCGATGCGGATTAGTGGCGTTGCGGTATCACGCTCCAGATACTTCCCATAGGTGTTGCCAATCAGAAAATCGACCGGCTCGGTGAACAAGAGTGAACGCATGTGCCAGAGATCCCGCCCCGGATAGACTTGGCAGCCCTGTCCAAATGGCGAGCTTGCAAGCAGCGCCTGCATTTTCTCCTGCCACGCTTTGTTGCCATTGGTGGACAGCACATGGGTCGGCTCGGCGCCGAGTTCGAGCAGAAACGCAGCCAATCCATAGCAAAGATCCGGATCGCCATAGATCGCGAACTTTTTGCCATGAACATGAGCGCTTGAGTCGGCAATGGCATCAACCAAGCGGCCACGTTCTCGCGCGAGTTGCTCCGGAATCTCCTTGCCGCTGATGCGTGACAGCGCGACGATAAAGTCATCCGTTGCTGATAAGCCTACCGGGTAGTTGAAGGATAGAACGTCCTGGCCATGCTCTGCCGCAAATGACAGCGTTTTTTCCGTGCACCATTGCTGCATGGAGATGGTCGCCTTGGCGTGAATCGCGTTCGCCGCATCCTTCAGCGTCGTACCACCGTCATACATCCGGAATTCGCCGTCTGTCGGAGTGTCGAACACTTCAGAATTGTCGGCGAGAACTGTGTGCTGGATGCCCATCAATTCCAAGATGCGCTTAATCTCGCGAAGGTTCCCGACGGTATATCCATCGAACCCGCCAATGATGTTGATCGCTCCATTCGGTTTGCGCTCCAGCTTCGGCGCTGTTCCGGCCTTGCCGTCCCAAAAATGCTCCAGAATGCCTTTGAGGGCATTGTCGTAGCCGGTGACGTGACTGCCAACGAATGCGGGCGTGTGGGCGAACGGCACGTCGAAGTCTGCCGGAACCGAGCCCTTTTCTTTCGACGTCTTGATGAAGGCGTTCAGGTCATCGCCGATCACTTCGGCCATGCAGGTTGTGGAAACCGCAATCATCTTGGGCTTGTACATCTTGTAGCTGTTCGCGAGCCCGTCGGTCATGTTGTTCAGACCGCCGAATACGGCAGCATCTTCCGTCATTGATGAAGAGACACAGGAGCTAGGCTCCTTGAAGTGCCGCGACAAATGACTGCGGTAATAGGCCACACAGCCTTGGCTGCCGTGGACGAAGGGCAGCGTGCGCTCAAAGCCGACAGAGGCGAATACGGCGCCAAGCGGCTGACACGCCTTCGCCGGATTTACCGCCAGCGCCTCCCGCGCGAAGTTTTTTTCGCGATATTCGGCCGTTTTGGTCCATTCCTTGATACGTTCGACCTCGGCAGGATCGCGCGGATTCTCGAATATCTTCTTCTTCGCCAGCATTTGCTGGTATTCTGGACCGCGGAACAGTTCGACATGATCGAGCACGTGTTCGGCACTCTGCGGCATCGGTGAAATCCTTCACTATCAGATTGGAATCGCCCGGGCTTTCCCGGAGAGCGAGACGAGTTGCGTTATTCTGCAGCCTGGAGCTTGGCGCTCGGCGCTTCCTTCCAGGGAGCTTTCGTTCTTTTCCAAATTGGCGAGTTGACGGCCATGTCCATGTCGCGCGCGAAGATCGCAAAGCCGTCATAACCGTGATATGGACCCGAATAGTCCCACGAATGCATCTGCCGGAACGGCACACTCATCTTTTGGAAAACGTACTTTTCCTTGATGCCTGAGCCGACAAGATCAGGCTGGAGTTTTTCGACGAAGCGCTCGAACTCATAGCCATTGACGTCATCATAGATGAGGGTGCTGTCTTTCACGTAGTGCTGAGCTGTGCGCTGATAGTCGTCGTTGTGACCGAACTCGTAGCCAGTGCCAATGACGTCCATCCCGAGGTCCTCGTACGCGCCAATCACATGACGCGGACGAAGGCCGCCGACGTACAGCATCACCGTCTTGCCCTCGAGGCGCGGGCGATATTTTGCAATCACGGCGTCCACCAGCGGCTGATACTTCTCGATCACTCGCTCGGCGCCTTCCTTGATCTTGTCGTCAAAATAACCCGCAATCCTGCGCAGTGAGTCCGCGATCTTTGAAGGTCCGAAGAAGTTGTACTCGCACCAAGGGATGCCGAACTTCTCTTCCATGTGGCGTGAGATATAGTTCATGGAACGGTAGCAATGCAGAATGTTGAGCTTTGCCTTCGGCGTTGCTTCGAGCTCGGCCAGTGAACCGTCGCCGGACCACTGCGCGATTACCCGTAGTCCCATCTCTTCAAGCAGAATTCGCGATGACCAAGCATCGCCGCCGATATTGTAGTCTCCGATGATCGCAACATCGTATGGTGTCGGCTCGAACTTTGGTTTGCCCTCGGCCTCGATATGCCCGAAAATCCAATCGCGTACCGCATCGTTTGCAATGTGATGGCCTAGTGACTGCGACACACCCCGAAAGCCCTCACAACGGACCGGCACGATGGTCTTGCCTCCATATTCTTTGGATTTCGCCCTTGACACCGCCTCGATATCGTCACCGATCAACCCTACCGGGCACTCTGATTGTATCGTAATGCCGTTGTTGAGTGGAAACAGCTCTTGGATTTCATCAAGGATTTTGTCCAGTTTCTTGTCGCCGCCAAATACGATATCCTTTTCCTGGAAGTCGGAGGTGAACTGCAGAGTCACGAAGCTATCGATGCCCGTGGTGCCAACGTAATAGTTGCGCCGCGAGCCCCATGAATATTGGCCGCAGCCAACCGGGCCATGGCTGATATGAACCATGTCCTTGATTGGTCCCCAGACCACCCCCTTCGACCCTGCATAGGCGCACCCTCTTATCGTCATCACGCCGGGTATGGATTTGATGTTGGACTTCACCCCGCAGTCCGACTTACCTGCTTGGTGCACGTTGAGGTGCTTGGCACGCCTTTTCGCGGTTTTCTCCGGATAGACCTTCAGCACCTCCTCGATCAGCTCTTTGTTGCGAGCCCTGATTTCTGCGACGCTGTTGGTCGTGGCGAGACTCATCTGGTGTCCTTTAAAAGGTTAGCTGTTGGGAGGGCGGCTTCTTGATCCAAGACTTTGCAACCGGCATGCCAGGGTCTCATGAGCACTAAAACTAGAACAACAACAGTTTCTTAGCGCGACTTGTACGGTGACGGGCTGTTGTTGCGAATCCGACATCTCGCCTTTGCGAGGGACTCTTGGTTTGGCGGTGTTCGAAATGGAACAAGGCGGCCGCGCGTGAAATTCACGGCGGAGTTTTTGAGTTTATGCGCGACAGCAACGCTCTGCGGTGTAAGGCGGAAGCAGGCCGCAAGTCTGGCTTCCAATCCTTCATACTTATTGAAACCTACAGGTGCTCACCTGCGATGTAATGACGTGCGCGATCTCGCGCTCTAGATCTCAAGGCGAGCTACCTCGACGCCACGTGAACTTCTTAGGCTCGTTAGATCACACGAGCATCGTCGCGCCTTGATAAGGGGCACGCACGATCACATCGATGTCTTCGCGTGCGTTGTACATGCCGAGGGACACAGAGCTGGCCCCGCAAATTCGGACAGTAGCTTGAGTGGATTTTCTGCCTGACAGCGGCGAGGATTCTTGCTGCGAATCAGGAGCGAAGATGACGAAGAAGAGCCGCCGGACGCATTCTCCGGCATTCAAGGCGAAGGTTGCTTTGGCTGCGGTCAAAGGCGGCAAGACACTGGCGGAGCTGGCGCAACTGTTTGATGTTCATCCGAACCAGATCACGATCTGGAAAAACCAGCTCCTGGAAGGCGCCGCCGGCGTGTTTGGGCATGACAAGACATCGGCCGAGACGCCGGTCGATTTGAAGGCGTTACATGCCAAGATCGGCGAGCTGGCGTTGGAAAGCGATTTTTTGTCCGGCGCGCTCACCAAGGCGGGCCTGCTGAGCGCAAAGCGATGATCGACCGCGGTCATGATCTTTCTATCGTGCGCCAGGCGAAGGTCCTGAAGCTGGCTCGCAGCACGGTCTACTATGAACCTCGGCCAGTTTCGGCCGAGGACCTTGCCTTGATGCGTCGGCTCGATGAGCTGCATCTCGATTATCCCTTCGCGGGAGCGCGTATGCTGCGATCGTTGCTGCGGCGGGAGGGGGTATACGCCGGTCGCCGCCACATCGCGACGCTGATGAAGCGCATGGGGATCGAGGCGGTCTATCGTCGCCCGAACACGAGCAAGCCGGCTCCGGGTCACAAGATCTACCCGTACCTGTTGCGCGGATTGAAGATCGAGCGGCCCGACCATGCGTGGGCAATGGACATCACCTACATTCCGATGCGGCGTGGCTTCGTCTATCTCGCGGCGGTCGTCGATGTGTTCAGCCGACGGGTCCTGGCCCATCGCGTCTCGATCACAATGGAGGCGGCCTTCTGCGTCCAAGCGGTCCAGGAGGCGTTGGCGAAGCACGGCAGACCCGAGATTTTCAACACGGATCAGGGCAGCCAGTTCACCAGCCTCGAGTTCACCGATGTGCTGCTGGACGCGAAGATCGCCATCAGCATTGCGTTGTGGCTAGGGGACGCGCCCGACGACTAGGCGCGTTGGACGGCAAGGGCGCCTGGCGCGACAACGTGTTTGTCGAGCGGCTCTGGCGCACGGTCAAATACGAAGAAGTTTATCTCCGCAATGGCCGCATGACCGTCGCCGACGATTTTGTCGTCGCTCTGGTCGGGCTACGCCCTCCCGACGCAACGACAAAATCGTAAAGCCCCGCGTTCAGCATAACCCGGCAGGAATCCACTTAAATCCAGCGGGGCGCTGTCCAAACAACCGGGGCCAGCTCTCTTCGAACACGGGGCTAGTCCCCGGAATCAGAGCTGAGTGATACGGCGGCCTTTGAAACGGCGTTGACGGACCTTTTTCTTGGTCCAGACGAAGGGCTCGGCTCTGTCGTTGTATGCGTTGACGTAGGTATCGATGTGTTCCTGAAGCTGCTTGAGGCTCGTGAAGGAGGTGCCGCTGAGCGACTGCCCCTGCAAGATGGAAAACCATACTTCGACCTGATTGAGCCATGACGCACTTGTCGGCGTGAAATGAAATTGCACGTTGGGGTGGGCCTTGAGCCAGTCCTCGTTCTTTTTATGGGTGTTGAGGTTGTCGAGGATGACGTGAAGCTTGCGGTTCGGAAAAGTCGCGGTGACGCTGTTCATGAAATCGAGAAACTCGACGCGGCGCCGGCGTTTTGAATGGGTCGCGATGATCTTTCCGGTGGCGACTTCGAGCGCCGCAAACAATGTTGTGGTGCCATGCCGCTTGTAATCGTGGCTTTGGCCGGTTAAGGCGCGGCCATTGGGCAACTTCAGATAACCCTGCGCTCGCTCCAAAGCCTGGATCGAGGGCTTCTCGTCCACGCACAGCACAATGGCCTTCGCCGGCGGCGCGACATAGAGGCCGACAACATCGGCGGCTTTGGCCGTAAAGTTCGGGTCGTTGCTCTCGCACCAGGACTTGCGAGCCACCAGGTCAATCTTGTGGCTGCGCAGGAACCGCCAGACATATTGGACATCGACATCGCCCAGCGCCTCGGCCAGCAGGGGGCCGGTCCAGCGCGCAAACCCTTGCGGTGGCGGCTTATCCAGCAGCTTCAGAATCCGCTTGTCGGTCGTCTTCGTATAGATCGGCTGCTTGCCAGGCCGCGGCTTGTCTTGCAGCCCTTCAAGGCCATGGTCGGCATAGCGATGCCGCCAAAGGCTGACAATCCGCGGCTGGACCCCAACTTCCTTGGCGATCGACCGGGTGAGCGCCCATCCGCCGCCAACAGAACTATCCGCGCCCGCTTCAAATCGCGCTGCAACGTCACCGGTGAGCGACAGCACGCCTCAAGCACCTTGCGATCTTTCCTCGAAAGGTGGACTTCTCTTGCTTCGGGTATCATCCCGACCTTGAATCACGACTCACTTTCCAAGAAAAGTGGGTACTAGCGAGCGAGGAAAACGGGAGACGGGTCGCAAAGGCGGCTGTTTTGGATATTATCTTCATCATGCTTCGTGCAGGAGCCCCTCTCATCGGCTGCCGCTCCTATGCGGGCACGCAAGTATCTGGCACGGGGCAAACCACGGCGCACTTTGGCGCGTCAGAATGCCCCTCACATTGGGTACACTGGGACGGATTGATCACATAGATGTCGTTCTTCAGGCTAATCGCGGCATTGGGACACTCGAACTCGCACGCACCGCAGACCGTGCATTGGGATGCGATTATCTTGTAGGCCATCAGTGCTATTCCATAAGCAAAAGGTGCGGAACAGTTTCTTGCTATCAAGTCTTGTGCCAGACATCTTGAGCTTGATTCATCTGAAGAAATTTCGATAACGCAGGTCGCCGACCCGATACGGTGTCGCAAATCCTACAACGAACATGACAATCTGATCTCGATCCTGTGGTTTGCGCATGATCGGTGTCACGGCCGTCAGCGATCAGGTAAACCACCTTCTCCAGCATTAGGGAACGATCCGAGATCCTTAAGGCCGCCTGCCGCGGCTATGATCGATGTGTCGCGACATCATGGAGCTGTCCGGGCAAGTATCAGGTCGCCCGCGGCGCATCTTGTCGGCTTCACTCAATGGGACCGGAAGGTACATCGTCTCCCTATCCTGGCGGCGGTTGAGGCAGGCGTTCGTCCGGTGATCCTCTGCTTCGTTCCGCACTCCTAATCAATACTGGCGGAGGTCAGTTGATTAATAGCCGAAAAAAAGAGCCACCCCGAAGGGTGGCCTTAGTCAGGGAGGAAACGCCCATGAGGGCCTCTGGGATCAGGCCGCAGCCTGTTCGATCGGGGAGAAGGGCAGCCCGAGGCTCTCGGCCACCGCCTTGTATGTTAGCCGGCCCCGATGGACGTTGAGGCCTGCGCGCAGATGTGGATTCTCGAGTACGGCGGAAAAACCCTTGTTGGCCAGAGCCAAACCAAACGGCAGGGTCGCGTTATTCAGTGCCTGGCTCGAGGTTAGCGGCACGGCACCCGGCATATTGGCCACACAATAATGAATGATGCCATCTACTTCGTATGTTGGATCAGCGTGAGTGGTTGGGCGCGATGTCTCAAAGCAGCCGCCCTGATCGATAGCGACGTCCACGAGTACGGCTCTCTTGCGCATTGAGCTCAGCATGCTCCGGCGGACCAGCTTCGGAGCGCTTGCCCCTGGGACGAGCACCGCACCAATCACCACGTCCGCCGCAAATACCTCTTCCTCCACGGATTCGATGGTCGAAAACCTAGTGCGAACCCGTCCTTCGAATAGCTCGTCCAGCTCACGGAGCCGGATGATCGAACGATCGATGATGGTCACCTCTGCGCCCAGACCAGCCGCCATGCGCGCGGCGTGCGTACCGACGACCCCACCTCCAATCACCACGATTCGGGCAGGCTGAACCCCGGGCACCCCACCGATCAGCAGCCCTCGCCCCCCTGTACTCCGCTTTAGAGCGCTACCCGCCGCTTCGATCGAAAGCCTGCCCGCGACCTCGCTCATCGGCGCCAGCAGTGGAAGACCACCATGAGCATCAGTTACGGTCTCATAGGCGATTGCAATGCATCCAGATTTCAAGAGGCCGGCAGCCTGTTCCGGGTCCGGGGCCAAGTGCAAATAGGTGAACAGGATTTGATCCTCACGCAGCTGGGACCATTCGGCCGGCTGAGGCTCCTTGACCTTTACGATCATCTCGCTCGATGCGAATACCTCAGCTGCCGAAGTTAAGATCGTTGCGCCGGCATTGCGATAATCGCCATCGGTTGCACCAATGCCAGCGCCGGCATTGGTCTCGATCATCACGCGGTGGCCCGCTGCCACGTATTCACGGGCAGCTCCTGGGGTAAGGCCCACGCGATATTCGTGCGCCTTGATTTCCTTTGGAACTCCGACCTTCATTTGAATACTCCCTGCCTGACGCGCCTTCTTATCGGAAGCGCGCAGCGATATCGCGACGCAGCCGGGCAAAATGGCGCAGGAATTCAGCGATATTTGCGAGGCTTCGCAGGATTTCAAACCCAGGGGTGCTGGGTAGATCGTGTGATCCTGTTCGCTGAACTTAGCCGTCGAAAACTGCGCGATGCCGGTGAATCGTTCCGAATTGCAGTCGCGGCCCGCAGAAAAGCCAACAACCGAAATCCAGCCTCGCCGAACTCCTCAAGCAGCAAAGACAGCAATTTGCCAATTAGGTAGGATTGCCTATCAAGCGAAACGCTTGTTGAGCTGAGGGCTAATGGCGTTGTCAGTAAATGGCGGCCAAGAAATGGACGTTGCGCAGCCTGTTCAACAGATCCGAGGCAATTGTTCCCCCCACAGCCAGTCGACGATTCGCCGGCCGCCGAAATCGGTCGTCATCTGCACAAATTTGTGATCGTCAGCCACCGCCTCACCGATATCGGCCGCATTGGACCCGAGGGGGTGCGCCTTCATGGCTGCGAGAACGGCATCGGCAGAATCCGGCGCCACGATCGCGACGAGCTTGCCTTCGTTGGCAACATGGATCGGTTCGAGTCCAAGCAGTTCGCAGGTAGCCGCAACCGCAGGCTTCACCGGAATCATCGATTCCTGCAGATGGAAGCCGAGCTCTGATTGAAGCGCGATCTCATTGAGAGCCGCAGCGAGCCCGCCGCGCGTAGGGTCGCGCATTACCCGGATGCCGCCACCGCCAGCGGCAACCATGGCCGCAGCGAGACTATGCAACGCTGCTGAGTCGGAGACGATTTCGGTTTGAAATGCAACGTTCTGACGCTTTGACATGATCGCCACCCCATGATCACCGAGGCTACCGGACAGCAGCACACGGTCCCCGACCTTTGCCTTGTCAGCGGAAAGATCGAGCCCATCGGCCACCAGCCCGATCCCGGTCATAGAGATGAACAGACCGTCCGCCTTGCCACGCTCGACCACCTTGGTATCCCCGGCAATGATATAGACGCCGGCGGCACATGCCGCCGCGCCCATCGACTCCGCGATCGTCTTGATATCCGAAAACCGGAAACCCTCCTCGATGATAAAGCTGGCCGACAAATAGAGAGGACGCGCACCGGACATCGCGATGTCATTAATCGTGCCGTGCACAGCCAATGACCCGATGTTGCCGCCAGGAAAGAACAGTGGCGAAATCACATAGCCATCAGTCGTCATCACCATCCTGCCTGCGGTAACATCGAACGCCGACTGATCATTGGAGCCGGCGAGCCATTCATTACCGAAGGCCTGATGAAAGAGGCCGGAGATTAGCTGTGCCATGGCACGGCCTCCGGCCCCGTGGGAAAGTTCAACGCGTCCGTTCTCCACATCGAGCTTGCGTTGATAGGCTTTCACGCTCATGACGTCTGCCTCGCCTGCTCATCGCGAACTCGGCGATAGGTCCAATACGCCGCACAAGCTCCTTCTGATGACACCATGCAGGCTCCTATGGGCGTTTCCGGCGTGCAGATATTGCCAAACAACTTGCAATCGATCGGCCGTTTGGCGCCACGCAGGATCGCGCAGCATTCGCAGGCCGGATTGTCTGCGACACGCAGGTCATGGATCGCAAAGCGCGTCTCGGCGTCGAATTTTGCATATGATTGCTTCAGCTTCAGTCCGCTGTTGGGTACCAGTCCAAGCCCGCGCCATTCAAACTGCTCACGCAGCTCGAAGACCTGCGAGACCTCCTCCTTGGCGCGCCGGTTGCCTTCGCGTGTCACTGCACGGCTGTATTGGTTTTCCACCTCGTGGCGGTTTTGGTTCACTTGCCGCACCAGCATCAGGACAGCCTGCAGCACGTCGAGGGGTTCAAATCCGGCGACCACGATCGGCTTCTCGAATTGTTCCGCCATGGGCTCGTAAGGCTGCGTACCGACAATGGTGCTGACATGTGCAGGCCCGATGAAGCCGTCAATGGGGACCCCGCCCGTGTTGCGGATCTTCGGGTTCTCGAGAATGCGGTGCATCGCAGAGGGCGTAAGAACGTGATTGCAGAACACGCTAAGGCCCTCGAGCCGCTTGTGCTCGGCAATCCTGATCATGACCGCCGTCGGGGGCGTCGTGGTCTCAAATCCGATGGCAAAGAAGACCACTTCGCGGCCCGGCGTCTGTTCGGCGAGCCGGATAGCGTCGAGGGTCGAGTAGACCATCCGAATGTGGGCACCCAGCGCTTTGGCAAGCAACAGGGACTGCCCTTGCGACCCAGGCGCGCGCATCAGGTCGCCGTAGACGCACAGAATGACCTCTGGCCGCTCGGCGAGCCGGATCGCCATGTCGATACGGCTCGCCGGCAGAACGCAGACGGGACAACCGGGCCCGTGGATCATCCGAACGTTCGCGGGCAGCAGATCCTCAAGACCGTAGCGGGAGATTGCATGAGTGTGTCCACCGCAAAATTCCACGAACCGGTAGGCTCGTTGTGAACTGACCTCAGCGTCAATTGCTCGCGCAAGTCCCTGCGCGATAGTCTTGTCGCGAAATTCGCTGGAATATTTCACGATCGGCATTCCTTCGCAGCGCCTAGCTCCTGCAGGAGCTCTAGCGTGCGCTTGGCTTCCGCTGGATCGATCTTAGCGAGCGCATAGCCGACATGGACCAGGACGAAATCGCCGACGTCGAGCTCGTCGAGGAGGGCAATCGATATCTCCAGGTTGACGCCATCGATGAACACGAGGGCCATTTCGTTGGGAAGAATTTTCGCGATCTTTGCCGGAACCGAAAGACACATATCAGGCAGCTCCTGCCCGGCGGGCGGCTGTTGAGCAATCTTTAGAGCCGCAATCCAGGCCTGGCCGAGGCTCAAACCGCCGTCATTGGGCGGCAGCCGTCGCGGTACCAGGGGGGTAAGACCGGCATCGCTGCACCCCCGCGGGATTTTGTCCGCCAGCACCGCGTTCAGGAAGCAGCCGCCGCTCAGAACCACGGTATTGATGCCGGTTGTCCGCGCAGAGCGTGTGACCCAGTCAACGCAGGCAGCGGCTAACGTGCCATGAAACAGCCCGGCTCCTCCGGCAGCGTCAATGTCATCAGCAATCAAACGTGAAAATAGCGGACCAAGGGACAGCACGCCGCCCTCGATCGTCCAGCCGGCTTCCAGAATCGTAGTACCCCGCACCAGCGCTTCGAGCTTCAACGCTGCTTCGCCGTCATAGCTCTGCAGATTCGCAATACCTAGCAGCGCCGCTGCCGCGTCGAACAACCGTCCCGCACTGGTCGTGGTGGTCCCGCCCGGCTGATCGAGCAAGTCCGACAGACAGCCGGCTTGCCGCTGCGCGGCAAAGCGCTGCCCGATTTCGTTACCCCGGCCGAGCCCGTGTAATACTGCGCTGGCCATGCGCCACGGCTCGCGGGCTGCACGATCTCCACCCGGTATCTGCAGGGGCGCTAAGTGCCCGATGCGCTGGGACGACGTCTCTTCGCACAACAATAATTCGCCACCCCAGTTACCGCCGTCGGAGCCAAAGCCATGGCCATCGAGCACCAGGGCAAGCGCAGGTCCCGCATGGCCGTGCTCAGCGATTACTGCGGCAGCGTGTGCATGGTGATGCTGAACCGCGACTATCGCGCGAGCATTTGCTTCCGCAAACCGGGTAGAAGCCATATCGGGATGCAAATCATGGGCGACGGCGACAGGCTCCACGCCGAGGCTCGATGTGAGGTGCCGGATCGTCTTCTCGAACGCACGGATGCTTTCGGCCGTATTTAGATCGCCAATATGCTGAGAGACGAACGCTTGGTCGTCCCGCGTGATGGTGACGGTCGACTTCAGTATCCCGCCGACGGCGAGCACGGGCGGGACAGACCTTGCAAGCCGAATTGGCTCGGGAACATAGCCGCGAGCACGACGGATGAATTGGTCCCGGCCAGCGGCCACCGAAACCACGGAATCATCAGCGCACGCCAAGATATCGCGATCATGGGTCACGACCAGGTCGGCGACCCCCTTGAGCTGTCTCAACGCCTCCACGTTATCGATCAGCAGGGGTTCGCCGTAGAGATTTGCACTGGTGACAACGATGACCGGGCCAGCCTCTCCACGCTGCGGCAACGCGGCAATAAACTCAGACGTACGGTGCCCCTCGACCTCGATGAGAACGCCCTCGGGACCATTGATGACAAATCCCGCCAATCCGTACCGCATGGCTAGTCCATAGACGTAGGGACGAAAGCCAACCCCTTGCACTGCTCCACTCACGCGCACGCGCAGTCGCTTTCGATCGCAGGTGGCTGCGGCGCTCATCGCCTTGCGTCCTCTAAGGCGCGCCTCTGACGGCGCGCCTGCCTGTTGATCCAGGCGTAGAGCGCGCCAAAGCCCTCGCCAGTACGAGCCGAAACGACAAGCACGTCAATCTTTGGGTTGACCCGTCTGGCATACTCAGAGCTGGCCCCGGTTGTTTGGACAGCGCCGCGCTGGATTTAAGTGGATTCCTGCCGGGTTATGCTGAACGCGGGGCTTTACGATTTTGTCGTTGCGTCGGGAGGGCGTAGCCCGACCAGAGCGACGACAAAATCGTCGGCGACGGTCATGCGGCCATCACCATAGCTTGCGTGCCGAAGTAAGCCTCGTCGGGCGTGCGCCCGTCAAGGCTCGAGTGAGGGCGTCCCTGATTGTAGAAGGCCAGATACTTGGCAATTGACGCTCGCGCCTCGGACACGCTGTCGTAGGCGCGGAGATAAACTTCTTCGTATTTGACCGTGCGCCAGAGCCGCTCGACAAACACGTTGTCGCGCCAGGCGCCCTTGCCGTCCATGCTGATGGCGATCTTCGCGTCCAGCAGCACATCGGTGAACTCGAGGCTGGTGAACTGGCTGCCCTGATCCGTGTTGAAAATCTCGGGTCTGCCGTGCTTCGCCAACGCCTCCTGGACCGCTTGGACGCAGAAGGCCGCCTCCATTGTGATCGAGACGCGATGGGCCAGGACCCGTCGGCTGAACACATCGACGACCGCCGCGAGATAGACGAAGCCACGCCGCATCGGAATGTAGGTGATGTCCATTGCCCACGCATGGTCGGGCCGCTCGATCTTCAATCCGCGCAACAGGTACGGGTAGATCTTGTGACCCGGAGCCGGCTTGCTCGTGTTCGGGCGACGATAGACCGCCTCGATCCCCATGCGCTTCATCAGCGTCGCGATGTGGCGGCGACCGGCGTATACCCCCTCCCGCCGCAGCAACGATCGCAGCATACGCGCTCCCGCGAAGGGATAATCGAGATGCAGCTCATCGAGCCGACGCATCAAGGCAAGGTCCTCGGCCGAAACTGGCCGAGGTTCATAGTAGACCGTGCTGCGAGCCAGCTTCAGGACCTTCGCCTGGCGCACGATAGAAAGATCATGACCGCGGTCGATCATCGCTTTGCGCTCAGCAGGCCCGCCTTGGTGAGCGCGCCGGACAAAAAATCGTTTTCCAACGCCAGCTCGCCGATCTTGGCATGTAACGCCTTCAAATCGACCGGCGTCTCGGCCGATGTCTTGTCATGCCCAAACACGCCGGCGGCGCCTTCCAGGAGCTGGTTTTTCCAGATCGTGATCTGGTTCGGATGAACATCAAACAGTTGCGCCAGCTCCGCCAGTGTCTTGTCTCCTTTGACCGCAGCCAAAGCAACCTTCGCCTTGAATGCCGGAGAATGCGTCCGGCGGCTCTTCTTCGTCATCTTCGCTCCTGATTCGCAGCAAGAATCCTCGCCGCTGTCAGGCAGAAAATCCACTCAAGCTACTGTCCGAATTTGCGAGGCCAGCTCTCTCGATGGTCTTTTCCAAATCGAATTCAAGCAGCGGCGCCAGATCGATCTTGTTGATCACCACGAGGGATGAAGCAGCAAACATATCAGGACATTTGAGGGGCTTGTCTTCACCTTCCGTAATCGAGAAAACCACGATCTTGCAGGCCTCGCCAAGATCGAAGGCAGCGGGACAGATCAGATTACCGACGTTCTCGATGAAGAGAATGCCGCCTGAAAGCAGGGGCAAGCGGCGATAAGCTCCGCCGATCATTGCAGCATCGAGATGACAATTCTTGCCGGTATTGATTTGAACGGCTGGCACGCCGACAGCCTGAATACGTTCAGCGTCGTTCGAGGTCTGCTGGTCGCTTCGATGACACCGACCGGGCGGCTGCGCTTGAGCTCGGACGCGGCACGGACCAGCAGCGTCGTTTTACCTGCACCGGGACTGGATAAAAGATTAAACACGAGAACGTCATCGGCAAGGAAGAGGGCCCGGTTGACCGCCGCAATCCCATTATTCTTGCCCAGGATATCGCGCTCGATCTCGATGACCTGCTTTCCGCTCATGCCCCCGACCCTTGAATCAGCCGAGCCGGCGCCGCCGCTCGGAAGCGGCTGTATGCCATGTGCCTGATGGTGGGCCGGCCGGCGAAGAGGAGAATGGCCATCGCAAGAGTCCCGCACATGGTCATTGTATCGCTCGTGGCTCTTCGCATCATTTGTCCTCGAGTGTTTGGTCGTCGGTGTACCTTCCGTGCAGCCGCAAACGGTACACATCAATCGATCTCCAGCGCTTTCACGCGCATCTGTTCGCCCGCGGTTACCTGCAACTGATAACTGCCGCAGCAAGGACAGCAATCACCCCGGCGTGCAATTTCAACGCTCTTCGAACAGCTCATGCACCAGGCAACGCCCGGTAGTTCAACGATATTAAGCGCGGCGCCTTCGGCAACGGTCCGCATTGCAGCGACAGCAAAGCAGAACCTGATCGCTTCAGGCGCGGCATGACTCAGCGTTCCCAATTCCAAACAGACGCTCCGCACCCGCGAAGAGGATCGCTCCCGTACCTTCTCCTCGACGATCTGAATGATCCCCATGCAAATGGCCATTTCATGCATCGTGAAATTCACGAAAATTGAGAGTGAACCCGACGCACGGATCCAGCGACGCAATCACCGCGTGGACTGCATCACAGCGCCGCGGAGCTGTCAGCACGGCGCCCTGCAGGTTCCGTACAAGCGGTCCGCGCTTATGGAAATTCCACTCCGTCGGCGCCAGGAATTCGAAGCGAGATATCCGGCCGTGAGCGTCAAGCTCAACAGCGTGGTAGAGACGTCCCCTGGCGCATTCGACCGCGGCACGACCGGGCCCAAGCTTATATCTTTCGATAATCCCATGCTCTGCGGTATCCGGCTGAGCGCCGGCCTCAAGCCAGGCACATAGCCCGGACGATTTCAACTATTCTGGCCATCAGCCGCTCGGCCGCACCGAAGGGTCTCAGCAAGAACCGATCCCGGGTCATTTGGCGCGCCCAAGGACCCGTCTCGGGCACATGTCCTTCCAGATCCGGACAATCGCAAAACGTCGAATCATCCCCGAGCAATCGCTTCGCGATGTTGAAGTCGTCAGCAGCGGACAGGAACGAGTATGCTGCCGGAGCCGACTTCAAGCCGGCCTCATGAAGCGCCGCGACGCGAAGCGACAGTGGGCTGCCGGACCTGAGCGCGCGTCCCTCATTCGGTACGCCCAGCGCGGCCAGCGCCGCCGCGATCCGCGCTGTTGCTTCCCGTTGAGGGGGGGCACGAGGCTCGCTGGGCGGAGCGAACAAGCGCTGACAATTCCGACATCAGGGAGCGGATTGCTGCCGCACTGGCGACCTCTAGCGTGAGATGTCCGGCAAATAGGCCCCGTGCCAAATCCATGATGCGCTCGGTAACGATCAGCGCAATACGATGCTGTTTTTTTTGCGAGGGTGATCACTTCGTCGCGCGCCGTTTCGATCGCGGTCAACAGTGCGGTTTGCTGCGCAGCGGCACATAACGCGAAGAGCCGCGGCACTGCGTTGAGCAGTGACGAGGCCTGCTTTCCGGCGAATATCCGACCCAGCGGCGGCCGGACTCGCGGCTGGATCTCGACCGAGGCGACTACGTCGGCAGCTAGCAATACGCGGACATGGATTTTGTTGCTTGCAGTGAGGTTCATGCGCAATGCTGCCCCCTCCCCCCGCGCAAGCTATGATCCATCCGAAGGCGCCGTCTGTGGGATCGCAACTGATGTCGAGTGCCCGAGCGCATCATGTGAAGTACGCCTCGAGAATTTCCTGCACGCGTCCGGCAGAGTCCTGGAAATCCTCGTCGGCAGCCAACGCAACAATCGGCACGCCCCCGACCTCCACCGTATCAAGGATGATGTTGTCCGTAGAATTGAAGAACTGCACGGACCAAACATTCCTAGTCCCGGTCGCCTGCACTCTGCAGGCACCGTAGCCCCGCAACATGAGTTGGACGGGTCCGTTGCCCAAGCTTTGCTGCAGGAATGTCAAGTCGACAACGCTCATTGGCAGTAACGTCAGATTGATGACATGCGCATTCATGCAAAATTGCCAGACGCTGGCCCGCTCGCGTATTTCGGCCAGCACCGGTTGAACGTTCATCGCGCCATCCGGCGGCGTGTCAATCAGAAGTTCGGTTGATGTCAGGTCAGTTGCGGCACGCCGGACAATCTGCGGAATCGCTCCAACCTCGACATATTCGTGCGCCGGTTCGGTTCCGATGCGCACGCGCCAGATTCCGGCATGCACGGACTCCCGGATTTGTGCCAAACTGCCGTCCGGCAACGCAACCACCCGGTCACCTCGCCTTCCCCGAGCAATTCGTCAATCAGCTTGCGCTCGGCATCGCTGAAATTTGCGAGTCCGTACAATTGTGTCGGATCACCGCTTCTCTGACCCCCAACAGCAGCAGCGACATTTGACATTAGCAGGGCAGCGTTCGGATACTTCCTTGCACGTTCGTCGCAAACCCGCCAAACGCGATTGACAAGCGCACTTGTCGCGCCGCGATAGAATACATCGAGAGTTCCAGAACCTGTGGTAAAGCCGCTCGCCGCGCGGCCGGCGCCGCCAGATACAACGGGGATCGCTGCTTTCACGATGCGATGTTCCATTGTCTGTGTCGAGGGGTATTGCACTTGCCGGCGTCGGTGCTGCCGGCGAGTGCCCAAAGGATCGGTGAGGAGATGCGGTTGATCGTGAGCAAACGATCCGGTCTCTTGCCGATCAGGCAGAGTATATTGTTCCTCGGGGATAGGCGCGGCGTCGACAGTCTACGCTGGCCGGGCCGGCCGGTCAGTGTGCCACCAGGGCCGCGCGAGGGTGCTTCACTGATCCGCAGAATATGTAGGGGATCAGCCGCCGGCAGCGGCATCAAGGTCGCCTTCCTGGGAACGTGCGCGACCAGGCGCGCATCGGCGCTAACGCCCTCCACGTCGTCGGACGGAGCGGGCCGTGTCAGAGCATGCTGAGCCGGCTGCAACTTCATCACACTCCTCTCTGATCATGATCGGTTCTGCCAGCATGGCGGTTAGCAAGGCGCATGCCAATCATCTCTAGGTGCGCGAGTCGCGTTCGACCCAACGGCGTAGCGCCTGACGTTGTCCAAGCCGATGGTCCTGCGACTGGAATCCGGTCTATGAACCCCAGCCGGTGCAAGGGAGCGGAAGCGCTAGCGTAGGTGCTCCGGCAATTGCGGCTCGTGACCGATCAAGTCCGCAAAGAAGCGATCGCAGCTCTGACCGTTGAGGCTGGCCTCAAGCCCGTCAAGTGCTTTGCAGATCAGCCTTGCTTCGTTTTCGTCCAGGAGCCGCACTGCGCTGTCGATATGAACGAGCACCTTGGCGCCGGCCCGTACATCAGCGAGCAGCACGACGGAGATGCGCCGCTGCTCATTGCCATACTCGCATAACGCGGTGACACCGTCGGTCTCGACAATCGTCATTGGCAAGCCAAGGCACATAATCAGCCGCAGGCCGCTAGATCGGCTCTGCCTTTCATTTCATAATTCGCATGGTCAATATTGTTCGCCAACAGCCGTTCTGATGCAGGCAGCGGCGCACTCCGCGGTTTTGCCGGCGAGTCCCACTGCTCTAGGAGCTTACAGGCCAGTCTAATCGCGGGGGGAATCTGAAAGCGCACCGGCGCGGTCAGCGGACCGCCCCAATTCTCCAGATCCATCGGCTGGCAGCCGATAAGAGCGAGCTCTCGCGGGCGGCGGCCAAGCAAATCGGCCGCGCTCAAGACCTCCTGGAAGCCCATCTGATGCAGGCTCACCTTCTTGGCCCCCGTGAATTTTGGCACTTCGTCATCTCGTACAAGCTCCAACTGCCCGGGCAGCAATCCATAGTCGATGGCGTCGAACACGATCAGGCAGTCGGCCCCCTCAAGAAAACTAACGAGGTAGAGCCCCTGGGTGCCGCCATCGAAAACGGTGACGTATCATCGACCGCGTAGCTACGATGAAACTCCTCGACCGCACGCACACCGAATCCCTCATCGGCCCACAGAATATTGCCAATGCCGAGCACCAAAATCCGCTTTTTCTCTGTTGAATTGAGCATCCGCTTCCCAGTCAATCGCCAAACCAATGCTCACCTACTTGATAGAAGGGAAGCTGCGGCGCGACACGACGTCGTCCCAGAGCACCGCGTAGATGTGGACCAGCGCGAACATCACGATCACCCACAGGCCGAGATGATGCCAGGTGTGAAAGTCCTGGCTGTTCGGCCAGAGTGAAAACACCCAGCCGAACACCTTGTACTGCCAGCTGTCAGTACCGGCACCTTGCCCGTAAAGTGCAAAGCCGGTGACGACCATGAACGTGATCGTCTGCGTAAACATGAAGAACATTGCTAGCTGAGCAAGGCGGTTGTGCCCGAGGCCCCTTTCAGGCTCAACCGCAAGGAACGAATACCGGCGAATCTCGTGGTGCAACTCCCGCCAAAAGCACCGGCGCCAAAGCGGCACGCAAAAGATCTGCATGGCGTGCGCGTTTCCCATCAAGGCCCAGTAGATACGCAGAAGAAAGCCGGCGCTGAGTACATATCCCGCCGAGAAATGAGCAAAGCGGATATAGCCGAATAGAAAACCGCCGCTTGCCATTCCCCATATCGCCGGTGTCCCGGTTCCAATAAGATAGCCTGTTAAACTCAGTACCAGAATCGCGGCTGCATTAGCCCAATGCCAGAGTCGCACCAGCGCATAAATGTGGGCGGTGCCCCCACGGATGCTGCGACCAGCCAGTGCCGCATCGGCGGCGGCAAGAAACTTCTGAGCCCTGTTCCGCATGGGCCTAACGAACTCTAATTGAGGCCATTTCTTGACCCTCATGACTCATCACGTGCGTCGAGCAAGCCAAGCACGGATCAAAGGAGTGGATGGTGCGCAAAATCTCCAACGGGCGCTGCGGATCGGCCATCGGAGTGCCGATCAGCGAAGCTTCAAAAGCGCCAATATTGCCGCTTGAATCGCGAGGAGATCCGTTCCATGTCGTCGGCACGACACATTGATAGTTGTCAATCTTAGCGTCCTTGATCGTAATCCAGTGCCCGAGCGCACCGCGAGGCGCCTCAGTGAACCCGTAGCCTTTGGCTTCCTTGCGCCAGGTTTCCGGCCTCCACCTGCTGATATCGGCAGTTGCCGTGTTGCCCGCCTTGATGTTGATTACCAGCTTATCCTGGAAATGGCGCATCTGATGCGCCGCCCATTGGCATTCGAGCGCCCGCGCCGCAGTACGGCCAAGGGTCGAGAACAGCGCAGTCACGGGAAGATTGAGCCCCTTGAGCAGTCTCTCGGCGGGCTCCTTGAACTCGGCTTTGCCTTGCGCATAACCGATAATGTATCGGGCCAACGGCCCAACCTCCACGGCGCGGCCGCGCCATCGCGGCGCTTTGATCCAGGAATATTTGCCGCCTTCGTCGAGTTCTTTAATATCTGTCTTGCTGCCTTTGAGTTTTGGCCCAAGTTCAAAACTCGGCTCGGTGATACCATCCCAGGGAAGCAGTCCGCAGCAATGGCCGGGGTATTTATACCATGAATGCGCGACGAATTCCTGGATCTGTTCGGGATCACCATGGTCGATCGGCAATATCTCCTTGAGATTGCCATCAAGAATGACCCCGCGCGGCAGCTTGAAACTCTCGCCGGAACAGTCATTGGCCTTTTCGGGGATATCGCCATAGGACATCACGCTTTTGCTCGAAAGACCGCCGCCGTGGAGCCAGTCCTTATAGTACGAAAAGATCGCGGCAATGTCGGGCAGATAGACCTGCTCGACAAACTCGATCGAACGGTCGATGATGGAGGATATAATGTTCAGTCGCTCCATGCCGATTGCGCCCACCGCTCCGATTCCGTCGATGTTGATCGCGCACGGCACGCCGCCCACCAGCCAATTTGGATGCGGGTTCTTGCCGCCATAAATCGCTTGGGTTTTGACGATCTCCTTCTGGAAGTCGAGTGCTTCAAGATAATGAGCTACCGCTATCAGGTTCGCTTCCGGTGGCAGTTTGTAGGCCGGATGCCCCCAATAGCCATTCTTGAACGGACCGAGTTGCCCTGATCCGAAGAATTTGCCGAGCCGGATCTGTAGATCCTTGAAATAGCCAGGGGATGACAGCGGCCAGGGCGAGATAGATTGCGCCAGTGTAGAGGTCGACTTGGGATCGTCCTTGAGGGCGGAGACCACGTCGACCCAATCCAACGAATGGAGGTGATAGAAATGTACGAGGTGATCATGCACGAGCAGGCACAGCTGCATGATGTTGCGGATCGAATTTGCATTCTCCGGAATCGTAATTCCTAGTGCATTTTCAACCGCGCGCACGGAGGTGAGCGCATGGGTACCGGTGCAGACCCCGCAAATCCGCTCGGTGAACGCCCATGCGTCGCGCGGATCGCGCCCACGCAGGATGACTTCGATGCCACGCCAAATCGTCCCGCTTGAGACTGCATTGCGGATCACATTGTCGGAATCGAGATTAGCTTCGATGCGCAGGTGGCCTTCGATGCGAGTCAGCGGATCGATAACGATTCGCTTGCCGGAACGATCGAGATTGAACCCATTCGGCGTCTGGACGGCCACCGTCGTTACCTCCTCAACTCGGCTTGCCTTTGTGGGCAGGGCGATCCGGCCGGTGCCTCAACCGCTTCGCGGCGGTGACCGCCGCGTGGGCAGCGACCGCTAGCCCCACCACGCCGGCAGCGGCCATGCCGATCTCGTCGGCGTTCTGCTCGATGCCGAACTGCTTGATGGTCGTGAGTCGGTCGTAAAATGACCCTTTATCCCAGAAGCCATCTTCGGAGCAGCCGAGACAGCCGTGGCCGGATTGAATGGGAAATGAAACGCCGCCGTTCCACCGAAGGGCCGAACAGGCATTGTAGGTGGTTGGTCCCTTGCAGCCCAACTTGTACAAGCAATAGCCCTTGCGTGCGTTGGTGTCGTCCCACTCTTCGACGAATTGACCAGCGTCGAAATGGGACCGCCGGTAGCACTTATCGTGAATGCGCTCGGAATAAAACATACTTGGACGCCCTTGGTGATCAAGCTTTGGAAGCTTTCCGAACGTGGTAATGAAAGTCACGAGGCCGCTCATGACCTCTGCGATCGGCGGGCCCCCGGGCACCTTGATGAAGGGCCTGTTGGTGATTAACTTATCGATCGGCACCGCGCGAGTCGGATTTGGCTTGGCCGCCTGCACGCATCCCCAGGACGCACACGTGCCCCAAGCGACGATCGCCATGGACTCTTCCGCCATCGACGTGAGCTTTTCAACGAACGGCTTGCCGCCGTCAATGCAGAACATGCCACCCTCGTTCAAGGGCGGGTTACCTTCAACGGCAAGCACATATCCGCCTTTGTACCTGGCACGGGTTTCCTCCAGGATGGCCTCAGCCTGGTGTCCTGCCGCCGCCATGATCATATGGTCATAGTCGAGCGAAATCATCGACAGCAGCGCGTCCTTGATCAAGGGATGAGCCGAGCGGATAAAGCTTTCCGAGCAGCAGGTACACTCAAGCCCGTGCAGCCAGATGACGGGCACTCGCGGTTTGGTTTCCAGGGCGTGCGCAATACTGCTTGCACCAAGCCCCAAGCTCGCGGCCGTGAAACTGCAGAATTTAAGGAAACTGCGACGCGTGATACCCTGTCGTCTGATCACGCCGTAGAAGGTTTCCGTTGCATCACCCATGAAACCTTCCAAGCGAGTTGTCGCCAGCGTTACGATTGGTGATGTTCGGCAAGAAACAAGCCAGCAGAGCGAAACACCTGAAAGATAACAAGCCACCGCTTTAAGATTTTCGGCTTGTCGAATCCGGCCAGCGTCCCAGAAGCTAGGCCATTGATCTGCTACGCTATTGGTGTCCAGTTTTCGACGTCGATGTGAGCACTTTAACAAATCAAGCCGATCGTTCACCGCTGAAGGGAACTACGCTCCTGCAGGCGGCACTCATGATGCCGATTGTTGAATAGAATTGGTTCAGTCGACGGGCACCACATTGCCCGGCCTCAATCAGACTTGCCGATCGCTGACCAACGGTGCGTTAAAGCGCTCATAATCGAACCTAATGCAGGCAGCACGTACCAACGCGGTTGCCGAGCAAGGAACAGAGCCCGCAAGGGACTGAGAATGTGGTGCGCACGTTGGCTTGACTTTAGGTCTGATTTGATCCGATCTGCCCCTGGTTCCAAGGGGCTCGTCGCCTACGGGGCTGTGCGCGGCGACAGGCTGGACGTTTAGAGCGATCGCCCTGGCAAACCTAAGATGATTCGTTGCCTCGCCCGGTACAATGTCTGTCGATGATGGCTAAGGTGAAGATTGTCGCAAATGCGAACATCACCATACCAGCGGCAACCACACTTCCTCGTGCCAGCGCGGCTCTTGGACGTAGTCCACGACATAGGCCGACAACACCTTGGTGCGTCCAGGAATATTTCCGCCGATCATCATCACGACGCCGAATGTGCCTATCGTGTGAGAAAATCCAAGCACGGCCGCTTTAACGAGCTCCAGTCGCGCCAGCGGTGCGATGATAGCAACGAAGCCATACAATGGCGAAACACGCCCTGTCATTTCCAACGGGTGATCGCCAACCGCAAGAAAGGCGTTACGTATCGGCTGCACGACCAATGGCAGCGCCGAGAGCACCGATCCGACCACGATCCCGACGAAGGTAAGAGCGAGCGTGCGCTCGCCCCAGAAAGAGGCGAGAACGCCGCCGGGTCCGTCGGGGCCGAGCAGAACGAGTACGCAAAAGCCGAGAGCCGCTGGGGGTAGTACCAGCGGAAGGGCAATTAGCGCAGCGACAGCCTCGCTCAGAAAAGTCTTTGAACGCGCCAGCCACCAGGCGAGGGGCACACCAATCACGAGGAGGATCACGGTCGTCACGCTAGCGAGCTCTATCGTGAGCGCAATGGATTGCGAGATCTCTGACGAATCAAAATCCATGTGCGTCAGCCCGCCAACGAGCGCAGGTCGCCGTATCGCGATAGTGATTGCCTGCACGTCGGGCTGCCCAGCGATGTGGTGCGAATAGCCATTTGTTCGTGCGGCAGCTCGCTCTGTCCCCCAAATTTACGCGCACCGTTTCTGCGAGCAAGAGCAGCATCGCAAGGCTCATCGGCAACTCCTGTGACAAGTCCGCTTCGTCCCACCCGACGGCGGCAGCTTCTCATTTGTCATCAGCAATTCGAGTGCCACGTGCGAACAGCGGCGGCGCTATGCTTATGTGAAAGCACTTTGCGTAGACGCCGACGTCACCGTGGAGTGGACCTAACGCTTTGTCAGGTTTCTGGCATCTTTGTTTCCAAGCGGACAGCAACAGCCGCCCAACGAAAACGGCAGACTCGACTCGAGAAATGCCTGTTTGGTTTGTCGGCGGCTCAAATCCCGTGCTCGCAGGGCCGGTAGCTGAACCGATCGCAAGAAGCCTGCCGGTCGGCAGCTACGCAAACGAAGTAGCTGAAAACTCGTCGTAAGGCTGGTTCGGCGACGCGGCAAAGGCGCGAGGGGCCGCGAGCGACGGCCGCTCCCCTGACCGGCTTAGCTTGCACATCGTCAGCACAGGCGTGGAGACAAACGCCGCGTCATCGACGAGATTGGCCGCTTGCGGAAAAACGCAGTCATCCATCAGAGGTCCTACCCGGGCAACGCAGCTCCTAGCCAGACTTCCATTCGGTAAATTCGTTCAATCCAAAATAGCAATTTTACCAACTGCACGTACTGCTGCACGATCTCAACACTCCAGCATTCCGCTAATGCGCGCTACGCTGCAGCCTAATGTTCGACCTTGCGAACACGGCTAAGAGCACTCAAGCCGATGCCACCGAAGGGAGGCCATTGTCCGCGACTTTTTAGTCCGCCGCAGTTTGGGATTTGGTGCATATCTTGCTTAGCGAGAAAGGACAACGCAACTAAACGCCTGCCTTTGGAAAGACGCGCCGGCTCTCGGACGCGTCTTCAATCGCGCAAGGCTATAATGATTAGTCTCGTATGACACTGTCGCCTCTCACCGAGCCGCGGCACACATTCGAGTATATTCGGGAAGGAAGCGTCATGACCACCATGGCAACCGCGGCGCCTGTGCGCGCGTCGCAAGCTTGGTATAAGATACTCTACGTCCAGGTGCTGATCGCAATCCTAATTGGCGCCATGGTTGGCTGCCTATGGCCGTCTGTCGCCACAAACGACTGGGTCAAGGCGCTCGGTGATGGGTTCATCAAGCTCATCAAGATGGTGATCGCGCCCATTATTTTCTGCACCGTCACGTCTGGCATTGCGCATATTCAAGATGCCAAGAAAGTCGGGTGCGTCGGCGTCAAGGCGCTGTTCTATTTCGAGATCGTCTCCAGCTTTGCCTTGCTGTTGGGCCTTGCCATGGGCAATCTGGTCCGGATTGGCCATGGCCTTGCGGTCAAACCGGATGCTGCGGCGGTCGCCAATTACGTCAAGCAGGCGGAAGCCTCGAAAACCGTCGACTTTATTCTCAACATCATTCCCGATAGCGTGGTCGGCGCCTTCGCTCGCGGCGATGTTCTGCAGGTTCTCCTGTTCGCGATCCTTTTTGGCTTCTCGCTGATGGCGTTGGGAAAGCGTGGCGAGCGTCTGCGCGGCATGATTGACGACGTCGCGCACGCGGTGTTCGGGGTAATAGCTATTGTAATGAAAGCGGCCCCGATCGGCGCCTTCGGCGCCATGGCTTTCACAGTCGGCAAGTTCGGGCCCGCAGCACTCGGCAATCTGATCGGTCTGATCGCGCTGTTTTACGTGACTGCTGCCCTATTCGTAGTAGTCGTGCTTGGTCTGATCGCCCGCCTCGTCGGCTTTTCAATCTTCAAGTTCCTTATCTATATTAAAGACGAGCTTCTGATCGTGCTCGGTACTTCATCCTCCGAAAGCGCGCTCCCTCAATTGATGGAGAAGCTCGAGCGGCTGGGCTGCTCCAAGCCGGTGGTCGGGCTGGTGGTGCCGACTGGCTACTCCTTCAACCTTGACGGCACCAATATCTATATGACACTTGCAACATTGTTCATTGCCCAGGCACTCGGTGTCGATCTCAGCTTTGGCCAGCAGCTCACGATCCTGCTAGTAGCAATGCTAACTTCGAAGGGAGCAAGCGGCGTCACCGGCGCAGGCTTTATCACGCTCGCTGCGACATTATCGGTAGTAAACCCAGCTCTGGTGCCGGGCATGGCAATCGTGTTTTCTATCGACAAGTTCATGAGCGAGGTGCGCGCCCTCACCAACATCATCGGCAATGGCATCGCGGCTGTGTTCGTATCCTGGTGGGAAAGCGAGCTCGATCACGTGACGCTGCAGACTCGGCTCAACAAGTCCACCGCTTCCACTACTATCGACACTACAAGCACATGAGGTAGGTCCCGGATCTGAACCGCCGCCATTCGGACACGAATACTCCCCCTGCGCTCTCCGGCGCACAGCATTATTCCGCGCCGCAGCCAGGGCAGCTGCCCCTGAGAGGCTAGGGTCCAGACTCAATTGAGCCAATATGCGACGAGAGCGGCGAGATGAACAGCGGCCAAAAAATTACGGGCGAGCTTGTCATATCGCGTGGCGATGCGCCGGAAGTCCTTGAGCCTGCAAAAGCAGCGTTCGATGACATTTCGTCCTTTGTAGGCGCGTTTTTTGAAGCGATGGATGACGACACGGTTAGATTTATTGGGGATTACGGGCTTGGCGCCACGACGAATGATTTCGCCGCGAAGCTTGTCGCCATCATACCCTTTGTCGGCGAGGAGCACGCTCATGGGTGGCGCGAGCGCCAGGACATCGGGAGCCGCAGCGATATCGGCATCCTGGCCTGGAGTCAGATGCAGGACGACCGGCCGGCAGAGCGGATCGCTCAGCGCATGGATTTTTGTCGTGCGGCCTCCGCGCGAGCGGCCGATTGCTTGATTGTGCTCCCCCCTTTTCCGCCGGAGGCACACCGGTGAGCTTTAATCGAGGTCGAGTCGAGCGACAGTACGACGCCGTCTTCGCCAGGCTTGGCCAGCGCTTCGAAGATTGCGCACCATCGTCCTCGCTTGGCCCAGCGATTGAAGCGATTGTAGATCGTCGTGTAAGGGCCGTATTCACGTGGACAATCACGCCATCGTGCACCCGATTGCAGCATGTGAATGATGCCGCTGACGATGCGTCGGTCGTCGTCCCGATCCGGCCCCGTCAGTCCCCTCGGCAGATGCGGTTCGATACGCGCCCATTGCCTGTCGTTCAGCCAAAACAAACCAGCGCGCATTCTCTCGCCCCCGAATCAACACGTAGGCAAGAGAATCACGTGGCGCTATTTAGGTACAGACCCTAGTACCCGGAATCAGAGCTGAGTGATACGGCGGCCTTTGAAACGGCGTTGACGGACCTTTTTCTTGGTCCAGACGAAGGGCTCGGCTCTGTCGTTGTATGCGTTGACGTAGGCATCGATGTGTTCCTGAAGCTGCTTGAGGCTCGTGAAGGAGGTGCCGCTGAGCGACTGCCCCTGCAAGATGGAAAACCATACTTCGACCTGATTGAGCCATGACGCACTTGTCGGCGTGAAATGAAATTGCACGTTGGGGTGGGCCTTGAGCCAGTCCTCGTTCTTTTTATGGGTGTTGAGGTTGTCGAGGATGACGTGAAGCTTGCGGTTCGGAAAAGTCGCGGTGACGCTGTTCATGAAATCGAGAAACTCGACGCGGCGCCGGCGTTTTGAATGGGTCGCGATGATCTTTCCGGTGGCGACTTCGAGCGCCGCAAACAATGTTGTGGTGCCATGCCGCTTGTAATCGTGGCTTTGGCCGGTTAAGGCGCGGCCATTGGGCAACTTCAGATAACCCTGCGCTCGCTCCAAAGCCTGGATCGAGGGCTTCTCGTCCACGCACAGCACAATGGCCTTCGCCGGCGGCGCGACATAGAGGCCGACAACATCGGCGGCTTTGGCCGTAAAGTTCGGGTCGTTGCTCTCGCACCAGGACTTGCGAGCCACCAGGTCAATCTTGTGGCTGCGCAGGAACCGCCAGACATATTGGACATCGACATCGCCCAGCGCCTCGGCCAGCAGGGGGCCGGTCCAGCGCGCAAACCCTTGCGGTGGCGGCTTATCCAGCAGCTTCAGAATCCGCTTGTCGGTCGTCTTCGTATAGATCGGCTGCTTGCCAGGCCGCGGCTTGTCTTGCAGCCCTTCAAGGCCATGGTCGGCATAGCGATGCCGCCAAAGGCTGACAATCCGCGGCTGGACCCCAACTTCCTTGGCGATCGACCGGGTGAGCGCCCATCCGCCGCCAACAGAACTATCCGCGCCCGCTTCAAATCGCGCTGCAACGTCACCGGTGAGCGACAGCACGCCTCAAGCACCTTGCGATCTTTCCTCGAAAGGTGGACTTCTCTTGCTTCGGGTATCATCCCGACCTTGAATCACGACTCACTTTCCAAGAAAAGTGGGTACTAGCGAGAAAAGAGGCAGGAGCTTTTTCAGGGTTTCGCTTTCGCACTCAAGGGCTACCGGCCATCTGAACGCTTGTGCAACATTTTTGCCAAGCCGATGACGGGACTGACGGACTAGGTATTGGTCCGCCTACGAAGATCCATATGCGCGTCGCTCCACTTGCCTCACGCGATTAAGGACGACGTAGGGATCCTGCGGACGCAGCTTGTCGTTCTCGTTACGATGCGCGCTGCGTTAGCAGAGAGCATGGTGGGTGTGATCAGCGTGAATGGCACTCGACAAAGCCGTGGCGAGTCATACGAGGCTGCCCTGCGTTCTGCGACGCCGCTCGCTTCCAGCGGAACCAGTTTTTCGCAGCTAAAGCGCGATAAGATTGGAACGAATCATCATCGCGCGTAGGACTCGCGCGACTTCGGCTTCTGTGTCGGCAGGCGAACTTGCGCTTTCTTCGCGGGAGCGGCTGTGTCGGGGAGACGAGTCATTGGGCAGCTTTTTTCTGATCCTTGCCGGTCCGGAGGCGCGCCTTCGAACCTATCGGCTGAACTGAAACCACTGTCCTCATTCCGCGGCCTAATGGGGCGCATTGGCCGTAGGCTCGAGCGATGCGCAAAAGCGGACGTTTCAGCTTCGACTAAAGTCGCGTCAGCGACACCTACTGAAGGTTTAGGACAAATATACGTATGTTTATAATGCGTTTTTTCCCCGCGCGTGCTGAGTTCGGCAGCCGATGATCGATCTTGCACACGCTATCATGCGGACCCAAGTGTTCAAGATTGCCTCATTTTTGCCTAAAATGCTATAGCTCTCCCGCCGGATAACAGGCCGGACGGTCTCAAAATGTATAGGATCAGCAGTTTCAAACGTTCAGCCCCTCAGTTGACCTTGGGCAGCATAGCGCTAGCCGCGGTTACACTGACTTGCGTGTACTTTCAGGCGCATTTCGCCGCCGCGGCGTTCGCCTATTTGTTAGTAGTCTTACTATTTTCGTTGATGGGCAGCTTCATTGCTTCATCAGCGCTTTGCATCGTCGCAATCGCTGCTCTCGCATACTACTTTGCGCCGCCGGCGTTTAGTTTACGAATCGATGATCCCCGCGATGTTCCTGTGGTTGTTGCATTTCTTATTGTCTCTGTTGTCGGAACGTACCTGATTGGAAAACTCCGCCAGGAAAGAGAGGCTGCACGTGTGGCTGCGGCCAAGCTTCAGCGGAGTGCCTCGGATTTGGAGGATCGTGAAAAACGGTGGCGCGCAATTTTCGAGCACAATCCAGCCATGTACTTCATGGTCGATGAGGCCGGCATTGTCCTCAACGTCAATACGTTGGGCGCGACACAACTGGGATTTGCTTGTGCAGAACTATTGGGCCAATCCGTGCTCGACGTATTTCTGGAGGAGGATCGCGCATTCGTCCGCAAATGCATTCAGACGTGTCTTGAGGATGTTGGACAATCGCGCACTTGGGACGTCCGGAAAGTCAGGAAGGACGGTTCTGTATTGTGGGTGCGTGAAAACGCCAAGGCCATGCTTTGGGCCGGCGACCGCCCCGTCATCCTCATGGCGTGCGAAGATATTACGGAGCGCAAGCAGACCGAGCTTGCGCTGCAGCGGAGCGAAGCGCATTTGGCTCACGCGCAGGAGTTGAGTCATACAGGCAGCTTCAGCTGGAACGCCTCTACCGGCGAGGCCTTCTGGTCTAAGGAGACATTTCGGATTTTCCAAATCGATCTTCAGACGACACCGGCGCCACAACTCGTCATTGAGCGCACGCACCCAGATGATAGGGCTTCTGTCAAAGAGATTATCGATGAAGCGATGCGAGACCTGAGGGATTTCGAGCACGAGTACCGGCTGCTGCTACCTGACGGCTCCGTGAAGCACATCCATGCGCAGGCACGAGTCACGCGAACCGCCTCTGGTGAAATTGAGTTTGTTGGGGCAGCCACCGATATTACGGCAGCTAGGCGAGCAGAACAGCAGTTGCGCCGAAGCGAGGCCTATCTGGCCGAGGCTCAGCATCTCACTCACACAGGCAGCTGGTCCTGGGACGTCCACACACGAGATTTCGTTTATCGCTCCGCTGAGGTCGACCGCCTGTTTGGCTTTAACCCACAAGAGCCGGTTTCGCTAGAGACTATTCGATCGCGCATCCATCCGGAAGACTTGCCAGGGTTGCAGGAGGTGCAGCGTCAGGCGATTGACCAGGAGCACGAACGGTTCGAATATGATTTCCGTGTTATTCTGCCAGATGGCGGGATAAGGCGCATACACTCCGTTGCACACGTTGTCGTCGGCAGCGATGGTAATGTCAGCGAGCTGATCGGAACACATATGGATGTTACCGAGCAACACGCAGCTAGGGAACGCTTGGAAAACACGCTTGTAGCGCTGCGCGAGAGCGAACAGCGCTTTCGCGACTATGCCGAGACTGCTTCCGACTGGCTCTGGGAAACCGGGCCAGATCATCGGGTCACTCACTTGTCCGAGCACACCAGCGCTGCGGGAATTTTGGCGACAGGGTTAACGGGCCTGCTTCGCTGGGACATCGCGTGCGACATGGAAGAAGAACCGGAGAAGTGGCGTCAGCATCGGGCGACGTTGCAGGCACACCTGCCGTTCCGGGATCTCATCTACCGTACCGTAAATAGGATGGGATCTCCGATCTACGTCCGCACGAGTGGCAAGCCCTTCTTCGACGGAAACGGAAATTTTTTGGGCTATCGCGGCGTCAGCACTGACATCACCGCTACCATTCGCGCTGATCAGGCCGAACAAGAGCTGCGAAAGGCACAGGCGGAGCTTGCACATGTGACGCGTGTAACGACCTTGGGAGAAATGACAACTTCTATCGCCCACGAGATAACCCAACCACTCGCCGCTATCCTCAGCAACGCCGATGCGTGCCTCGGCTGGATGGCTCGCGATGTTCCCAATCTTGCAGCCGCGCGCTCTTCAGTCGAATGGATCATAGAAGATGCAATCCGGGCAAGCGAGGTGATCCGTAGTATTCGCGCACTCGCGAAAAAGGGCGAGATCGAGATGGTGCCGCTCGACATTAATCAGGTGGTTAGGGACGTCAGCGCGCTGGTAACACGAGAGCTGGTGAGCCACCAAGTGACGTTGCGAAGCGAGTTGGCGTCTGCGCTGCCTAGGGTCCTCGGTGATCGAATTCAGCTACAACAAGTGATCATCAATCTGGTGATGAACGGAATCGAGGCCATGGACGCAGTTACAGACCGGCCGCGTGAACTTCTGATTCAATCATCTACGGACGATCTGGGGTACGTGCAGCTTTCCGTGACCGATTGCGGCGTCGGGATCGCCGAGAATGACGCGGACCGCGTCTTGGACCCCTTCTTCACCACCAAATCGAGCGGCCTAGGAATGGGCCTTTCGATCTGCCGGTCGATCGTGGAAGTTCACGGAGGACGAATTTCAGTGGTTCAGAAAAATGGACCGGGCGCGACGTTCCAGTTTGCCCTTCCGCTGCATAAGGAGGCCATCTCGTGACAGGACGATTTGACTGGAGAGGCCAAGGCGGACATGCCGAGGCTTCGACGAAGGCAATCGTCTTTGTCGTCGAGGATGACATCTCTATGCGTCGCTCGCTTACGAACCTTTTTCGATCGGTAGGCTTGGAGGTCGTGGCGTTCGGATCGGCCCGTGAAATGCTGCAGAGCACAATGCCGGACGTCACAAGCTGTCTAGTTCTTGATGTCCGGCTGCCGGGCCTGAGCGGCCTTGACTACCAGACCGAGCTCGCCAGGTTGAACATACACATCCCAATCATCTTCATTACCGGCCATGGCGACATTCCCATGACCGTCAGGGCCATGAAGGGAGGCGCGGTCGATTTCCTCAGCAAGCCCTTCCGCGATCAGGAACTGCTTGATGCCGTCGTTGCGGCGACCGAACGCGATCGCAAAAGACGAGAAGCTCAGCGAACCGTGGCGAACCTGAAATCTCTATTTGAGACCCTAAGCCCGCGAGAACAGGCAGTGATGAAACTGGTCGCGACGGGGCTGATGAACAAGCAGGTAGCCGCCGAACTTGGGCTCGCCGAGATCACCGTCAAGATCTACCGGGGACACGTAATGAAAAAGATGCGTGCCCGCTCGCTGGCTGACTTGATCAGAATGAGCGAGACGCTCGGAATTAGCGCCAATCACACTGAACAAACCCAAGTATGATTTTACAATTCCATCACTTAAGCCCACTTTCGCGAAAGTGGCTGACGGTTTGGCAGCCGCTGTACTGCGTCGGGAGGGCTCATCTTGTCCACGCCTTTGATTTCCGTCGTTGACGACGACCCCTCGGTCCGTGCGGCGACAGAAAACCTTTTGAAATCGCGTGGCTACGTCGTGCAGATATTTGCCTCGGCCGAGGCGCTCCTGCGGTCGCCGCGGTTGAACGAGATATCCTGCGTCATAACTGATGTGCAGATGGCAGCGATGAGCGGGCTGGAGCTGCTGGCAGAGATGCGGACGCGTGGTTACCAAGCACCCTTCATTTTCATTACAGCTTTCCCCAACGAGCGCGTACGCGCGTCAGCCTTGGACGCCGGAGCGATCGGCTTCCTCGCCAAACCATTCGGCGTACAAGAGTTACTCAAGTGTCTCGACAGCGCACTGCAGGCATATGGCGACCGAGGCCGCATCTGATTCGATCAACTGCGCGTTCTTGTCCGATCTAACGACGATCACGCACCGGGCAACCTCTTTGCGGCCGGAACCGCGACCTGCCCTAACGTTATTAGGAGCTAATTCTTGCCCGCCAAAGCATTACCGGCTACTGTCGGCTGCAAAACAACCTTTGACCTTGCGAGAGACGGAGGGTACGCCGGCTCGATTCATTCCAGGTCGTGATCAAAGTAATGCCGGCCCAGAGCGATCAGCGCCCCTAGCATTTAACTCCACCTGGAGCGAAGCTATATGCTCCATTGCAGAGCGGTTCCCGAGAGCGCTCGGCAAGCACGAGATTGGTTGTGCTCAGCCCAGCCGCGGTGACGACGAAATGGAGCTTCGCCAGGACGCCCCTCATGTCTTGGTCACCGCTTTTCCGGTGAAAGCGCTTTGAACGATGCCCAGCCCAAGGAATTGTTACGTCCGCTGACGCGTGCGGGTTGGACTTGTCTATAGGGCCGCCGCTTCGTTATCGATTCCCAGCGCTCCGGCTATCGTCAAGCTCCCACATCATGTGTGGCAGACCTCTGGTCCAACCCGTCAAACGTGCTCGGCGCAACACGTCCCCACCACGGCCGGGCTATCACACAGGTGTCCTCGCCGCAGCGAGCATCGGCAGCAACTGGTTTGTACTGTAGCCCCCAATTTCTTAGGGCAAACAAATCAGTCAGCAACTGCTAAGCTAAGGAGGACCGAGGAGACAGCATTGATGTCTCCTGTGTCAGAACGTAACCTAAGTTCGTCTGAGCTATGCGGGATTTTGGGTGACGAGGCGATCAGGCGGCGTGGTTTTCCGGCACTTGGATGACCTCGATGCCGTTTTCGAATCTGACACCTGCGATGACCTTCGGCAACTGATTTGTGCCTTTCAGCCGCCGCCAGGTCTTTGATGCGGCGCAGAGCAGCTTGAACACCATCAACTTGGCAGTCGTTGACGATAACGAACCTTTCGTGCGCACCGTTCTGTGCCGGACCGTCGCGAACACGCTTTCGATGGGATTCGTCGTCCGCAAGTGGTCCCAATGCTCGGCGGGGAATTCGTAGAACGCAAGCATTGCGTCGCGATCTTTCGTCAGGCACTCGACCGCCTTGTCGTACTTCGCTCCGTATTTCTCGGCAAAGACATCGATCGCCACTTCGGCCGAAGCTCGGTTGGACGCCAAATAGACCTCGCGCAGATCCTTCTTCATGCTGGCCTGTACCGACACTGCGACTTTGTTCAAGATATTCGCGGTTTTGTGCACCCAGCACCGCTGATGTCGCGTGGCGGGAAAGACCTCGTCGAGCGCCTTCCAGAAGCCGAGCGCGCCGTCACCGACGGCGATTTCCGGGGCGATCTTCAGCCCACGGGTTTTCGCCTCGACGAGCAGTTCGTGCCAGCTCTGCGTGCTCTCGCGCACGCCGACCTGGAAGCCGATGAGTTCCTTCTTGCCTTCCGGCGTCGCGCCGATCAGCACCAGCATGCATTCGCTGTGGTCTTCCATGCGAGCCTGCAGGAAGACGCCGTCCGCCCACACGTATACGTACCGGCGCGCCGACAGATCGCGCTTCTGCCAACGCTCGTACTCGAGCTGCCACTCCGTCGTCAGTCTGGAAACCACCCCCGGAGAAAGATTCGGCGCATCCTTGCCCAAGAGCGCCGCCAGCGCCTCCTGGAAGTCGCCCGTCGAGATGCCTCGCAGGTACAGAACCGGCAAAAGTGCATCCAAGCTCTTCGTGCGCCGTGCCCACAACGGCAGGATCGCCGAGGTGAAGCGGATCCGCTCGCCATCGCTGGTCACCGCGCGATCGCGAATCTTTACCCGGGCGACTTCGACGGCGCCGATCCCCGTCTGGATCGTCCGCACTGGACCATGGCCGTGCCGCACGAGGCGGTCGCGGCCATCGGGACGCTTCAAGCCCTTCATCGCGGCGAGAAACGCCTCGGCTTCCATCTCGACAGCCTGCGCAAGCAGCTGCCGAGCACCAGATCGCAAAATATTCGTCAGTGGATCGTCGATCTCATCGGGCTGACGCAGTGGGACAATGTTGCTATGCTCGTTCATGGCGTATCGCTCTCCTTGAGGTTCTGGCAGGCTCGACACCCGCCTCGATACGCCGCCTATCTCATTCCGTCATCACCCAGTTTCCCGCATAGCTCGTCTGCTGGGTTGAGCTGGCCGCTTCCGGAGGGAATGACCGATGAAGACCTGGAGCTTTTGCTTTTCCCGGCCCCACGACCAGCGTCTCAGAGCCCGCAGCGGCCGGTGCCCGACTGGAGCTACATCGATAAAGAGCTCCGCCGGCGCAACGTAACCCGTCGCCTGCTCTGGGAGGAGTATCGCGCCGTTAATCCCGACGGTTTCGGGTACACGTGGTTCTGCACTACCTACGAGGCCTGGAAGGGGCGGGTCCGACCTTCGATGCGGCAGATTCATCTGGGCGGCGAGAAGGTGTTCGTGGATTTCGCCGGCGACACCATCGACATCGTCGATCCCCTGACCGGGGAAGTGCAGCCGATGAAGCTGTTCGTCGCGGCGATGGGCGCTTCGAACTACACCTACGCCGAGGCCTGCCCCAGCGAGAGCTTGGCCGACTGGATCCGGGCCCACGTCAACTTGTTCACGTTTTTGAGCGGAACGCCGACGTTCGTGGTCTGCGACAACCTCAAAGCCGCCGTCAGCAACCCCGACCGCTACGATCCCGGCCTCAATCGCACTTATGCCGAGATGGCGAGCCATTACGGCACCGCCATTCTCGCCGCACGGCCGCGGCGCCCAAAAGACAAGGCGAAGGTCGAGGTCGCGGTGCAAATCGCCCAGCGCTGGATTCTGGCCCGGCTGCGCAATCAGCGCTTCTTTTCCCGGGCCGAGCTCAACGCCGCCATCAAGACACTCGTCGACGAACTCAATGCTCGTCAAATGCGTGGCTTCGGCTCAAGCCGCGCCGAACTGTTTGCCGAACTCGACAAACCCAAGCTAACCCCGCTGCCAGATCAGCCTTATGCCTTCGCACGCTGGAAGCGCTGCCGCCTCGCTCCCGATTATCATGTCGAGGTCGACGGCCATTGGTACTCCGCGCCGTATCGTCTGATTGGCGAGCTGGTCGATGCCCGTATCGACGATCGGACGGTCGAGATCTTCCACAAGGGCCAGCGGATCGCCAGCCATGCCCGCGCGCCCAACCGACGCGGACACACCACCATCGCCGACCACATGCCCAGCGCCCATCGCCGCTACGGCAAATGGACCCCCGCCGCGGTGATCGCCGCCGGCGAGCGGATCGGTCCTTCGACAGCAGCGTTTTTCCAGGCCGCGATCGACGCCCGGCCCCATCCAGAACAAGGCTTTCGAACCTGCCTTGGCATTCTGGCGCTCGTCAAAAGCTACGGCGCCGACTGACCGGAATGGCCAAGGCCTTCGAGGAGCAGCGCCGATCGCCCGATCTCGAAGCCCTGCCGTTCGAAGATCGCATCGGCCTGTTGGTCGACCGCGAAGCCGCCGAACGCGACACCAGGCGGCTCACCACGCGCCTCAAGATCGCCGCACTGCGCCAGACTGCTTGCGTCGAGGACGTCGATCTGCGCACCCCGCGGGGCATCGACCGCGCCGTTTTCGCCAAACTCGTCGAAGGTCGCTGGATCGATCGCCACGAGAATTTGCTCGTCACCGGGGCAACCGGCCTGGGCAAAAGTTGGTTAGCCTGCGCGCTCGGCCACAAGGCCTGCCGCGACAACCGATCAGTCCTCTATCATCGCGTTCCAAGGCTGTTCGAGGCGCTCGCGCTCGCGCGCGGAGACGGACGCTACGCCCGGCTCCTCAAAAGCCTCGGCCGCGCTCAGCTTCTGATTTTGGATGATTGGGGACTATCGGTGCTCACCGCCGCGGAACGCCGCGATCTGCTCGAAATCCTCGAGGACCGACATGGCCGCGCATCCACCATCGTCACAAGTCAGCTCCCGTGGACACCTGGCATGGAGCCATTGGGGACCCCACGGTCGCCGACGCCATTCTCGATCGCCTCGTCCACAACGCCCACCGCCTCCAGCTCACCGGAGAAAGCATGCGAAAACGCAGCGCCAAAACCATCACCCTTGACGGCCAACCAGAACACTGACTCTATCTCCCATCGGCCGTAGCGGGCTGCTCACGATCGTCTGAATTCAGTGCTCACGATCGCGCGAAATCGATGCACACGATCCGTGAAATCCGCAGATGCTCCCGGTGCGGGTCTATCGAGGGCTGTAAAGGGTGGTTTGTTGCTGATCGCCAGCATGCCAGATCGAAGCCCTGGTTCATATTTTGAAAGTGAGAACGGATGGATTTCCCCTCGACCAAGCGGGTGCGTGAACAATCGGACAGCACGGGCCCGCAAGAGAGCTCACCCGCGGCTCCGTCCGCAGCCGCGGCGACCTTTGAGCGGCAATTGAGCGAGATCGGCAGTTCAGGTGAAGGTGATGGAGCAATGCCGGCCGCCTCGACGCCGCAGCCGGCTCAGTCAAAAGGGATTCTGAGAAGGCTCAGCAAAAGCCCCCTTTATTCCCAGGATGCTCCCCTTATTTTGGGGCTTGAGAAGGCCCTCATCAAGGGCGGGGCCGCCAAAGGCACCGCACGAAATAATCTATATTCTCTTCGCAGCTTTGGCCAGTGGCTCTTCGCAAATAACAAAGATCCCATTGCTGCTCGGCTCGACGACGAAGAGTCGCTGACCGTTGATGCGCGCGTGTTCGAAAAGCGTCCCGCGACACTCCTTAGGGCAATAGACCATCTCAGGACCTCGCGGTCGACGGGCGGAATCGTGCCGATCGCAGGCCGCACTGAGTTGCATCCTTATCCCCAGGACGCAGCTCTGATCGAAGGGTACAAAAACGACGCAGCGACAGATACCGGCAAGAAGGATGCAAGCAAGAATGCAACTGCTCTTCGCAGTTTCAGCGACTACCTGCGTGAAAACAGCAAGAAGGGCATTGCTGCTCGTCTTTCAGACGAGGCGTTGGATGGAGATGTCAAGAGCTATAAGAGGGCCCCCGGTGCTGATTCAAGGATCGGTGCCGCTCTGGCTCATCTCCGAAAATCGCAGGCGGGCGCTAAGGCGATGGAGCTCGAGCGCCATATTGATTCCGAAGACGCGGCCCTGAAGGAGTCGAGGCAGGTCGGCGACGCTGCTGCGCAGCACAGTTCGTTGCAGAAAGCTGGCAGTTGGCCAGAGGAATTGCTTCCTGCGGAAGGCCATGATCAGAATTTGCTTTTGGGTCCGATGGACGAACCCGGCCCGCCGTCCTCGGCGCCGCAACCGGCTCAGTCAACTGGGGTTGCGATAGGGCACAAGAAGCGGCCTCTTCATTCCGAGGATGTTCCCCTTATTGCGGGGTTTGAGGAGGCCCTCCGGAATGGGAGCGCCGCCGAACGCACCGTCCGAAACTATCTATCTTCTCTTCGCAGCTTTGGCCAGAGGCTCTACGCAAATAACAAAAAGAGCATTTTTGCTCGGCTCGACGACGAAGAGTCACTGACCGCTGATGCGCGCGAGTTGTTCGAAAAGCGTCCCGCGACACTCCTTAGGGCAATAGACCATCTCAGGACCTCGCGGTTGACGGGCGGAATCGTGCCGATCGCAGGCCGCACTGAGTTGCATCCTTATCCCCAGGACGCAGCTCTCATCGAAGAGTACAAAAACGAAGCAGCGACAGATACCGGCAAGAAGGAAGAAGCCAGGAAGGATGCAACGGCTCTTCGCAGTTTCAGTGACTACCTGCGTGAAAACAACAAGAAGGGCATTGCTGGTCGGCTTTCAGGCAAGGCGCTGGATGGAGATGTCAAGAGCTATAAGAAGGACGCCGGTGCTGATTCGAGGATCGGTGCCGCTCTGGCTCATCTCCGAAAATCACAGGCGGGCCCTAAAGCGATGGAGCTCGAGCGCCATATTGATCCCGAAGACGCGGCCCTGATGGAGTCGAGACAGGTCGGCGACGCCGCTGCGCAGCACAGTGCGTGGCAGAAAGCTGGCAGTTGGCCAGAGGAATTGCTTCCTGCGGAAGGCCACGATCAGGATTTGGGCCGGATGGACGAACCCGGCCCGTCGTCCTCGGCGCCGCAGCCGGCTCAGTCAACTGGAATTTTGATAGGGCACGACAAGCAGCCTCTTCATACCGAGGATGCTCCCCTTATTTCGGGGCTTGAGGAGGCCCTCCGTAATGGGAACGCCGCCGAACGCACTGCCAGGGGCTATGTACGTACTCTTCTCAGCTTTGGCCACTGGCTCTTCGCAAATAACAAAGATCCCATTGCTGCTCGGCTCGACGACGAAAAGTCACTGACCGCTGATGCGCGCGAGTTCATCGGAAAGGGTAATCCCTTAAGGCTTCTTGCGGCGATAGTTCATCTCCGAACCTCGCAGTCGACGGGCGGAGTCGTGCGGATCGCAGGCCGCACTGAGTTGCATCCTTATCCCCAGGACGCGGCTCTCATCGAAGAGTACAAAAACGAAGCAGCGACAGATACCGGCAAGAAGGATGCAAGCAGGAAGGATGCAACTGCTCTTCGCAGTTTCAGCGACTACCTGCGTGACAACAACAGGCCGGGCATTGCTGCTGGGCTCGGCACGTCGTTTGATGGAGATGTCGAGAGCTATAGGAAGGTCGCCGGTGCTGATTCCAGGATTGGTGCCGCACTGGCTCGTCTCCGAAAATCGCAGGCCGGCGCTGAGGCGATGGAGCACGAGCGCCATATTGATCCCGAAGAGGCGGCCCTGAGGGAGTCGAGGCGGGTCGGCGACGCCGCTGCGCAGCACATTGCGTCGCAGAAGGGTGGCAATTGGCCAGAGGAATTGCTTCCTGCGGAAGGCCATGATCAGGATTTGCTTTTGGGGCTGATGGATGAACCCGGCCCGTCGTCCTCGGCGCCGCAGTCGGCTCAGTCAACTTGGATTGTGATAGGGAAGAGGAAGCAGCCTCTTTATTCCGTGGATGCTCCCCTTATTTCGGGGCTTGAGAGGGCCCTCATCAAGGGCGGGTTCAGCAAATCCGCTGCCGAGCAGCACGGAGGTTCCCTTCGTAGCTTTAGCCGTTGGCTTTTCGCAAAAGAAAAACCGAGCATTCGTGATCGGCTCGACAATAAGTCGCTGACCGATGGCGGTGAGGTGCTCGAGTTCACCGGAGAGGGTAATCCAAAGAGACTCGTTCAGGCAATCGACTATCTCCGGACCTTGCGGTCGACGGGCGAAGTGCCGATCTCACGACGCGCTAAGCTGAATCCTCACCCCCAGAACGTGGCCTTTATCAATCCCGAAGACACGGTACTGATGGAGCCGAGGCGCGTCGACGCCGCCGCTGCGCAGCACAGCGCGTCGCAGGAAACTGGCCGTCGGCCAGAGGAGCTTCCCGCGGAAGGCCGCGATCAGGATTTGCTTTTGGGGCTGATGGACGAACCCCGCTCGTCGTCATCTCTCGAGCCAGCCGCGCGCCATGACCAGGCACCGGATCCCGGAGAGCCCGACCGCCAGCAGTCCCCGGACGAGCCGATGGCTGCGCTTGCCAGGAGCAACCGCCTGCCAAGCGAGGAGGTCCTCATCAACGATGAGCATGACACAGCTGAGTTGAGGCCAGCGAAGAGGCAGAGGACCCTAAACAATCCGCAAGGCGTTGCCGGCGAGCGGCAGCTGAGCGAGATCGCCAATTCAGGCGGCCAGCCGACACCGGCGCCTACCCATCAACAGGGTACGTCGTCATGGGAGACGCAGCCGATGCTGCTGCGGAGCGGCTACGAAGATGTCACGGCGCCGCATGCGGTCGCGACGTACGTCGGGGGCGCCGCTGCGCAGCACAGCGCGCGGCAGCGAGCTGTCAGTCGGCCATTGGTCCTCCCGGAAGGTTACGATCAGGATCTGCGCTTAATGGTGGAAGACGGCCCATCGTGGCCCGAGGTTCCTCCTGAGCAGGCGCAGGACATAGTCCAAGCTGGGCAGGAACCTGCCCGGCTGACCGTGGAAGCAGCGCCAACGCACTCTGCCAGGGCTCGCTCAAATACCTACGGCGGTATTGAGGTGTCGTTTAATCCGAATTCGCCCGCATCATTTGAGTTGCGTGACAATGCTTGCAGCCCGGCGCCTGGCTTTCCGCCGCCGTTTGCCGGGCCGGTACCGGGGCATCACCAGGGCGCTCAACAGCTCGGCTCGCCGCAGGGGCTTTCTCCGGTGTCCGCCCACTCGGACGATGACGCTTTGGCGTGGTTGAGCGAGGAGCTTGCGCGGCAGATGCAAGAACCGGCATCACCATCAACTGCCAGGGCTCAGGATCTCTATCGTGGATTTAAGGCACTGCTTGATCCGGATGTGGCCGAGTTGGATGACAGTGCTCACTTTGCGCCAGCGCCTTCTGCCAGGGCTCGCTCAGACACCTACGGCGGTCTTGAGGTATCGTTTAATCCGAATTCGCCCACATCATTTGAGTTGCGCGACAATGCTTGGAGCCGGGCGCCTGGCTTTCCGCCGCCGTTTGCCGGCCCGGTACCGGGGCATCACCAGGGCGCTCGACAGCTCGGCTCGCCGCAGGGGCTTTCTCCGGTGTCCGCCCACTCGGACGATGACGCTTTGGCGTGGTTGAGCGAGGAGCTTGCGCGGCAGATGCAAGAACCGGCATCACCATCAACTGCCAGGGCTCAGGATCTCTATCGTGGGTTTGGGGCACTGCTTGATCCGGATGCGGCCGAGTTGGATGACAGTGCTCACTTTGCGCCAGCGCCTTCTGCCAGGGCTCGTTCAGACACCTACGACGGTCTTCCATTGGTTGATCTGACCGCGCCCGCACCGTCCCCATTGCGCGACGATATCGTGCGGCGGTTTCCGATCACCTCCTCCGATGCTCAGATCGGGGCGTTGAATCCGATAGCCTTGTCCCACAACCGCGGGCTGGTGCTCGAGCACACGGAATGGCTGGGCGACGAGCATATCCTCAGGGATTACCAGCTTCAGGAGCTGGATTTGCAGAGGAGCGATTCGGATCTCGCCGCCCGGACGCGGTTCGTAGATCCCCTCGAAGCGCTGCGGCTGCGCCTGGGCGCGGAGAGCGACGTGCTACGCGTATTCCATCGCATCGTCCATGATCGGCGTGATAACGATACAGCCGACTTCCTGTTGCTGCCAGTGAACGATGCCAGTGCTACGGACCGCGGCAGGCATTGGTCGCTGCTGTTCGTTGATCGCAGCAACCGGCAACGGCCTGTCGCCTATCACTACGATTCCTACGGGAGATACAACGAGACGCATGCAAGACAACTCGCAGAAAGGCTGAACCTCGCCCTGCAGCCCGCCGGCATGGCCCAGCAGCAGAACACTTATGATTGCGGCGTCTTTGTCGTGGACGGCACGCGGGAGCTGGTTAGGCAATTGGCGCAAGGACGGGAGCCAGACCAGCTGAACCTCAGCAACGTCGTTGCCAATCGGCAGGCACTGCAAGCGCGACTCAGGGGTTGATGTCGCCGTGGGCGGACCCTCGCGGCGCTTCTCTTTGAGCTTGAATGACGGCTGGAAGAAGTTCACCAGCAGGCGCGCCGCGGCGTAGAGACGTGCCATCACGCGGGCCGTCTCGCCCCCGTCGAAGCGCCCGTATCCGACGAGCCGCCGGACCACCGACAGCGCGATGCGGTTGTCGGCAAGGGCGAGCGCGCGACGCTGCGCTTCGGAAAGACCGGTCAGCTGACCGGCGCCTCGAGGAGACCGAGCTTTCGCGCGGCCAGGTATCGGCCTTCGCCCGCGATGATCGTGCCATCGCTGTCGACGAGCAGCGGGTACCGTCAAGTTAACGAATTGCAGCGGCCGAGGGGTAGACGACCGGCATGCCGACCGCCCGGGACCCTCTTTATCGCCGCCATCGCTTCCCATCGGAAGTGATCAGCTATGCCGTTTGGTTGTATTTCCGGTTTCCCAGCGGCTCATGAAGAAGCTCTTGAAATCCGCCGGCACGCCGCCGCGCGTGATGATCACGGACAAGCGTTCGCACGGCGCTGCGAGGGCGAAGATGGGCTTTTTCGTCGAACATCGCCAGCACAGAGCTCTCAACAATCGGGCTGAGAATTCTCATCAGCCGACGCGGCAACGCGGCGGATCATGAAGCGTTTCAAATCGTCCCGTCAGGCTCAACGGTTTCTGTCACTTCACGTTCCAGGCATCGTAAGTGGATCCGTAATCCCCGGGAAATTGACGAAACCTCAGACTCTCTCCTCAGCAGAGGTGTATCCGCGCCTGCGCTTGGCGCGCTCCAGCCGTCCGAATGCTTCGCCCGCTTCAGCGCTGGCATCGAAAGTCTGCACCATCGTCTGGCCGGTCGTGCCGATCCGGCCCCAGTCGCGGATCAGCGAGACCCCGCCGAACAAGGTCGGTTGGATCGAAAGCAAGTAAAACCGCCGCATGTTGCGGGTGGTGTCGATGCGGCGAAGGTGAAGCGGCCCTAGCTTAAGGTTCGGCATGCATGGATTCTCGCTTCCTGTGGAAGCGAGGTCCAATGCTTTCTATGAATCGATCAGGGCCAAACGATTCATTCTCTCGCTACATCAATTGCACCAGGCGGGTGTCTTCGGACTGTGGCGATGATGTGGAGGCTCCACGGCCCGATTTGAACCCCACCGTCTCGCGGCAAAACCGAGACCGCAGTCTGAACTGATCGAGAAGCTCACTGAATCGCGCCGGAGCTCGGTCCAAGCATTGTCGATCCAGCAGCCTCAGCAAGGTTTGAAAGCTGACTAGGTGACATCGGTGCAGCCGTTGAGCGATCGACGGAGCAATTGCGGACGAACGGGAAATCGAAGTCCGGACACGGGTGAATTATGGAATGACACCCGGGCACTTCTTTGCCGGTGCTGCTGCAGAGAATCAAGCGCGCGATGTGGTCGGACATCGCCGACCTGCGTCTGGCAGCCCGACCAACCTTATGGGGTGTTGAAGAAGCGCGCGGCCTCTTAAAGGCCGCATTCTCTGTGGTAGGGCAGTATCTGAAAGCGCGTATGGCCGCGCAACCTGAGGCGAGAGGAGGATTCCGATGTTCGAGGCTAAAGACTATCGCGTGTGCTGCCATCACTTTGTCACCCCGACCGACCGCGCCGTCTACCCGGCGCAAGAGCCCTTACTAACCTACTCTGAGGCCCTCCGGCAGGTGCAGACCGAGCAGGCCAAGGGCTACATGGTGGCCTGGGTCATCGATCGCACCGGAGCAGGCGCCACCAATGAGATTGGTGGTTCGAACGCATCGGTTCGACGTTGATCGTAAGCGCAGCTCTGGCCCTTGGATTGGCGCTTGACGTCTGTTTTGATTACGGTGTGAGCCGGCACGGCTTCCACTTTTCCGACAACGTTGACGCTGGCCTCAAGCGCCTGCCTGTCGTCGAACCACTTTTTAGAGCTTGATCACATGATCGCAGCCGCGCCGAAGATCGAAGAGGCTGCAATGCCGTTTCCACGCCGAGTCACAAGCAGAAGAAACTCAACCAGGACTCGCGCTGGTCAGCGTCATCAGAAACTGTGCACGCTCGACAGGACGATCGAGCCAGTGCGTCGAGGTCTATTCCTGCATAGGAGGACGCGGCGAGGCGGCGGGAAAGTTGGAAGGTTGGGATCCAGCAAGGTCCCGATTCGCGCGCTGTACCTCGGCGGTCCCAAACACGAGGACGCAGAGAGGTCTGTTTTGGGCGCGGGATTTTGGCTGGGACACGAGCCCGTCAGAGCGTTGCCGCCGCCGCTCTGAAATGGTCGGGAAACCTTCCGATCGTGCGAGACTCTTATCTAACCTCACTTGTGATCCGCTCCCCTCGAGACTTTTGGAAGATATCCCAACTGCCGTTCCAGAGCAGCTAAGGTTCGACGGGCCGAATCCAATCTCGCAGTCGCCTCGACCAGGTCGGCCCATGTTTTATCCGACCGTGCAACCGCCGTGGAGCCGGTCTCAAACAGGTTGTTGTTGAGATGCGGGGCCGCTTCGCCTCGCAGGGCACGCTCCAAATCGAGCAGGGTGCTCGTCAGCGCTCGATGCGCGCACGCGTCCTCTCGTTCCAGGTTTTCCGCCACGTCGAGCGCCGCACGATAGTGTCGTATCGCTGCAACGACTCTGCTCTCGAGGTCGGGCTCATCGCTCATCTGCTTTTCTCTCCACGAATCTTTGAGCAATTTGTGTCGGTCTGAACGAGCAAAAATTGTAAGCGGAGCTTTTCTCCCATTTGATTGACTGGTTTCGCTTCGGCTTTCGCTCTGCGATCCTTGGCTTGTCAGAGAGCCGAGAGGAGACTGAAGGCGATGGAACAATCGGGGGAGGAAGCCGAAGCTGATGGCTTTGTGGGGAAGCTTACGCGCCGGACGCGTTCTGGATGCCGGTTATGGTCTGCGGAGATCAAGGGGCGCGCTGTTTTCGAGAGCATGAAGCCCGACGCCCGGGTATGTGATGTCGCACGGCGTTATGGTGTGAAGGCCCAGCAGTTGACGACGTGGCGCAGATTGGCGCGTGCTGGCCGGCTCGCATTGGTCACGGACGACGCGGCGGATTTCGTGTCGATCGAGCTGAGCGATCCAGTGGCGCCAGGCAAGAGCGAGGGCCCGTCGAGATTACGATTGGCAAGGTTTCGGTCCGCCTGGATGCGGACGTGTCGGCGGTGCGGATCGCGGAGATCGTGACTGCGATCGAGCGCGGCGCATGATCATTCCGGCGCAGGGACTGCGGATTGTGCTTGCTGTGCGTCCTGTTGACTTCCGGTGCGGGCACGACGCGCTGGCCGGTCTTGTGCAAAACACGCTTGGGCTCGATCCGCATTCGGGCCTGATCGTGGTTTTTCGTTCGAAGCGCGCCGACCGGCTGAAGATTTTGCTATGGGACGGCACGGGCCTCGTTTTGGTCTACAAGCGCCTTGGCCGCGATGGTCGTTTCGAGTGGCCGCAGATCAGCGACGGCGTCATGCATCTGACGCGCGTGCAGTTCGAAGCGCTGTTTGAAGGGCTGAACTGGAAGCGAGTGGGCGAACGGATTGTCGCGACGCCAGCTGCGGCGAACTGACTCAGACCCGACAACCTGTTTCGCGCGGGGCTTTGGGATGATAGCTTGCGGATGTGCCGCCGTCCCCCATTGATCCCGCCCGTCTTGCAGCGCTGCCCGCCGATTTGCGCGCGCTCTTCCGCGCGCAGGAAGCGATGATTGAAGCCGAGCGTCGTCGCGCAGACGATGAATGCTCGGCGCGCCTTCATGTCGAGAGTGAACTGGCTGCGTCCAAAGAGAGCGTCGAACGCCTCGAACTGCTCGTGAAGGAGTACGAGCGCGCACGTTTCGGTAAACGCTCGGAGAAGTTCAATCCCGATCAGATGCAACTGGTTCTCGAGGACATCGAGATTGCCATCGCCGAAGTCCAGGAACGCCAGGACGATCGTGCGCGCCGCGCCGGCACGGCGCCGTCCAGCGGCCGGACCAGGCGCGCTGCCCGTGCCTTTCCCGCGCACCTGCCGCGCATCGAGCAGGTGATCGAACCCGAGAACCTCGAGTGTCCCTGCGGCTGCGGCCGGATGGCCCAGATCGGCGAGGATCGCTCCCGCCGTCTCGATGTCATGGCCGCCCAGTATCGTGTGATCGAGACGGTGCGACCGCGCTACGCCTGTGCAAAGGGCTGCACCGGTGTTGCTCAGGCGCCGGCGCCCGCCCATCTCGTGGAGGGTGGCATCCCCACCGAGGCGCTGCTGGCGCAGGTGGCGGTCGCCAAGTTCAGCGAGCACATGCCACTCTATCGTCAGTCGCAGGTTCTGGCTCGGCATGGCATCTTCATCGATCGCGCCGTTCTGGCAGACTGGATGGGAACGGTCGCCTTCCACCTCGCGCCGCTGGTCGAGCGCATGAGCGTCGTGATGAAGCAATCGGGCCGCTTGTTCATAGACGAGACCAGGGCGCCTGTGCTCGATCCGGGCCGGGGCCGAACGAAGACCGGCTATCTGTGGGCTGTCCTGCGCGACGATCGCGGCCACGGCGGCGCTGATCCACCAATCGTGGTCTACCACTACGCGCCAGGACGCGGTGGTGACCATGCTGAGCGCATCCTCGAGGGCTTCGACGGCATCCTTCAGGTCGACGGATACCAGGGCTATCATCGGCTCGCACGGCCCAAGCGCAAAGGCGGCGTGCCGCTGCGGCTGGCCGCATGTTGGTCCCACTCAAGGCGCAAGATCATCGCAGCGACTCCGAAAGCCGGCTCACCCATCGCCGAAGCCGTTCTCGCGCGCATCGCCGCACTCTATGCGATCGAGAAGGAGATCCGTGGCGCCGACGCCCCGGCTCGGCAAACGACCCGTAACGAGCGATCACGGCCGCTCGTCGCTGAACTCGAGAGGTTTCTGCGCGAGCAAGCCGCTCGCCTGTCGCCGGGCAGCGAGATGGGCAAGGCGATCGCCTATCTCCTGAACCATTGGGATGGCCTCACCTTGTTTCTCGACGATGGTTGCGTTGAGATGGACACCAATCCCGTCGAAAATCAAATCAGGCCGCTGACTCTGACGCGTAAAAATAGTTCATTTGCTGGTCACGACGAAGGTGGTCGTTCATGGGCGCGCATAGCTTCGCTCATCGCCACCTGCAAAATCAACAGCGTGGAGCCCTACGTCTGGATCAAAAATTAGGCGGCTTACAGGTGGCGGGCGAGATGATGCGCCGGCTCGTACGACGAGCCGAGCATCGAGCCCGGTATGCCGTCGTTGCTGGATGCGCTCCGTCTCGGCTTTCCGTTCCCAGACAATACTGCCCTTCCACGTACGCCCTTTCTTTCTCTGCCTGGGAACCAGCCGGTCGTTTGTATGCCGCCCACGTCTTTCTCATCGCCGCGTTCGCGATAATCAGCGACGCCGACCAGCGTCTCTCCGATAGAACCTGTTTTCGCCGACGCAGGCGCGCATGTCGGTGCGCCGGAACCAGATGGCGCGTCCGCATCGCAGCGGTGGATTGCCCGCAATAAAGATGACCTGCTCGTCGGTTCGCATGCGCAAGACATCATGCGGCAGCATCAGCGGCCGGCGCGCGAGCTGCTTGGACCGCGTCCGGGAGGAACCCGACGTCTGCGAGGACCGGCTCAGCTGATCGACCTCGACCGTCGTGTCGCCGCAGCGCTTGGAGATGTAGTCCGCCGTCTCGGGGTCGTTGATCGCCGAGAAGGAGATCCAGGATGCGCTTTCGAACCACTTGCTGGTGGCATCGCGGCCGCCATAGGCCTCGCGCATCTGGCCGATTGACTGGTAGAGCATCAAGAGGGTGATGCCGTATTTGCGCCCCGCATCACGCGCGGTTTCGAGAATGCGTAAGTAGCCGAGACGCGCGACCTCATCGAGTAGGAACAGGGTCCGGCCGGTCACTTCGCCATTGCGATTGTAGATGGCGTTGAGCAGCGAGCCGATGATGACGCGGGCGAGGCCGGCATGGTTCTCCAGGGTCTTCAGGTCGAGATTGATGAAGACGTCCGTCCGGCCCTCCGCGAGCTCGGCCGTCGTGAAGCTCGATCCGGACACCAGGGCGGCATAGTTGCCATAGGAGAGCCAGTGGGTTTCCTTCACCGCATTGGCGTAGACGCCGCTGAAGGTCTCTGGCGTCATGGCGATGAAGGGCGCGACATTCTCCTTCACGAATCCGGACTCGGAGTTGTCGTAAATCGTCTGAAGCCGCTGGCGCAACTTCGGCTCCGGCTCCGACAGGTTGGCGCGGACCTGGCGGAGGTGCTGATCCTTCTTTTCCGTATGACCGGACAAACAGACATCGGCGATCAACGCCGTCAGCAGTTGCAGCGCCGAGGCCCGAAAGAAGTCATCCCGCGCCGAGCCCTGGCGCGGATTGTCGGTCATGATGAACATCCCTCGTTTTGAAAAGGAAACCTCATGTCTGAAAGTCGAAAGCCCACGCACGATGCCTTCGCTGTGGCCGGTGACGGCCGAAATTCTACATGGACGCGGATCGGCGCCGCTTTGCCGAACGATGACGGCAAGGGTTTCAATATCGTGATCGCGCCCGGCTTGGCCGTTTTGGGTAAAATCGTGCTGCGCGAACCGAAGCCCCAGGCCGACCAGGAGCCTGACTAGTACCCACTTTTCTTGGAACGTGAGTCGTGATTCAAGGTCGGGATGATACCCGAAGCAAGAGAAGTCCACCTTTCGAGGAAAGATCGCAAGGTGCTTGAGGCGTGCTGTCGCTCACCGGTGACGTTGCAGCGCGATTTGAAGCGGGCGCGGATAGTTCTGTTGGCGGCGGATGGGCGCAGCACCCGGTCGATCGCCAAGGAAGTTGGGGTCCAGCCGCGGATTGTCAGCCTTTGGCGGCATCGCTATGCCGACCATGGCCTTGAAGGGCTGCAAGACAAGCCGCGGCCTGGCAAGCAGCCGATCTATACGAAGACGACCGACAAGCGGATTCTGAAGCTGCTGGATAAGCCGCCACCGCAAGGGTTTGCGCGCTGGACCGGCCCCCTGCTGGCCGAGGCGCTGGGCGATGTCGATGTCCAATATGTCTGGCGGTTCCTGCGCAGCCACAAGATTGACCTGGTGGCTCGCAAGTCCTGGTGCGAGAGCAACGACCCGAACTTTACGGCCAAAGCCGCCGATGTTGTCGGCCTCTATGTCGCGCCGCCGGCGAAGGCCATTGTGCTGTGCGTGGACGAGAAGCCCTCGATCCAGGCTTTGGAGCGAGCGCAGGGTTATCTGAAGTTGCCCAATGGCCGCGCCTTAACCGGCCAAAGCCACGATTACAAGCGGCATGGCACCACAACATTGTTTGCGGCGCTCGAAGTCGCCACCGGAAAGATCATCGCGACCCATTCAAAACGCCGGCGCCGCGTCGAGTTTCTCGATTTCATGAACAGCGTCACCGCGACTTTTCCGAACCGCAAGCTTCACGTCATCCTCGACAACCTCAACACCCATAAAAAGAACGAGGACTGGCTCAAGGCCCACCCCAACGTGCAATTTCATTTCACGCCGACAAGTGCGTCATGGCTCAATCAGGTCGAAGTATGGTTTTCCATCTTGCAGGGGCAGTCGCTCAGCGGCACCTCCTTCACGAGCCTCAAGCAGCTTCAGGAACACATCGATGCCTACGTCAACGCATACAACGACAGAGCCGAGCCCTTCGTCTGGACCAAGAAAAAGGTCCGTCAACGCCGTTTCAAAGGCCGCCGTATCACTCAGCTCTGATTCCGGGGACTAGATTCGATAACCTGTTTTGTTGAGTAGCGTGATGGTCAAGGTTGCCAAGCCCCGAGCCATGGCTCGATCGCGTCCTCGGCGGGCTTGAACACCGGGATGTGGTAGTTCGAGCGCATTGATGTGACGCGCTCGCGGGTCCAGCGATTGCCGTTGCCGGTCTTGAGGCCGTTGCGATTGAGGAGGCCGGCAATCAGATCGTCGCTGGCGATCAGCACCAGTTGACGCACGGCCTGGACGATATCGGCAGAGGTGCTGTTGCGCTGTCCGCGCCGGCGCTTCGGCAAGCGCAACTCGCTGTGGGCGCCCCCCACCCAATGGACGATGAGAACGATCTCCGAGGCCGCGTCGTCGATATCGGCCACGACCTCATGGATGAGGGTGCGCACAATGCGCTTCTTGAGGCGAGCATCCGTCGTCGGCGCATCCCAGACCGTTTTGAGGTTCGAGGCCAGAACGCCGAGCGAGACTGGATCGGCAAGGGGTGCGGGCGTGGCCGCATCATGCATGGCGATCTTGGCCTCAACCTCCGCCGCGTGAGCGAGCGCCCTGTTCCAGCGCGCTTCCAGCTCACTGGCCACCAGCCGGTTCGCGGGATCAGCGGCATCGTATTGCCGGAAAGCCCTGTCGGCGGCATAGCGCGCCGCTTCGAGGTCGCGACTGAGAGCATCGCGTACCTGATCGCGCCGTTCCCTGGCTCCCTTGGCGGCAGCGGTTGCGGCGGCGACAGCGCCCGGACCGACGACTCCAAGCAGCGATTCTTCGATGGCGTCATCGACGCGCAGTCCGCCGAAGGCGATGCAGTGGGCCCAGCCATTATCCATCCAGGCACGGTTGCAGCTGTAGCGCGGGATATGGTTCTCCATGCCGGAGTACCGGAGTGTGAGCTTGCGACCGCAGCGCTTACAGCGGATCAGACCGGCCAGCAACGCGTCACCATGGTTGGGCGCGCCGTGATGCCGACTGGTGGGAACATTGCTGCTGACCATGGTGCGAATCGCCTCGAACTTCTCCCAGCTCACATACCCTTCGTGAGTGTTGGGCTTCAGCGTCAGCCATTCGTTCCGCGCCTTGCGGCGGATCTTCAGGCTCACGCCAGCGGTGCTGTATCCCGCCGCCACAGCTGTCTTACCATAGGCATAGGCGCCGCCGTAGACCGGGTTCTCAATGATCCGGTGGATGGCAGAGTAGTTTGGTCGCCGCCAGGCCGTGTCGCCGTTGGTCTGCTTCACCGGCAGATCGAGATTGTACTCATGGAGCCAGCAGAGCGCCTGTCGCGCGCTGCCCAGTTCCTCGACCTTGTCGAACACCAGCTTGATCGCCTCCTGGACACGCCGATCCGGGTCTTTCTCATAACGGTCGCCGGCCTTCACGAAGCCGACGGGCGCTGTCACAACCAACTCGCCCCGGCGCGCCTTCTCGTAGCGGGCCGAGAGCGAGCGCTGGCGCAACAGATCCAGCTCGTACTCGTTGAGGCTGCCCTTGAGCCCGAGCAGCAGGCGGTCGTTGCCGTGCCTTGGCGCATAGATGGTCTCTTGATCGACCAGAACGGTATCGACCACGCGGCACATCTCGATGAGTTGCTGCCAATCCCGGCTGTTGCGGGCGAAGCGCGAGACCTCGCGGGCGCAAACCGCACCAACCCTGCCGAGGCAAACCTCCGCCACCATTCGCTCGAATCCGGCGCGTTGTATGCCGCCGGCGGCTGAACGACCATCTAACGACGGACAATCACGGACAAGCTCCGTTCGTACGGCGCTGCGAGGGCGAAGATGGGCTTTCACGTCGAACATCGCCAGCACAAAGCTCTCAACAATTGGGCCGAGAATTCTCATCAGCCGACGCGGCGGCGCGAGCGGATCATGGAGCGTTTCAAATCGTCCCGTCAGGCTCAACGGTTTCTGTCAGTTCACGATCAGGTCGCGAACCTTTTCCACATCCCCTATTCTGGAGCCGTCACTGCCGACTTCCGTCGTGCTTCGCGCGGGCGAGCCTTTGCGACTTGGCGCGAGATCTCCGCGACAAGCGCTATCGCCGAATCTCGAACCTTTGAGAAGCGCCTCCTTCGGCTCGCGGTCGATTAAGTTGACGATGCCCCGCTGCCTCCAGCAGCACGCCAGGCGCGATGGAATTGCACCCCACGGTGATCCGGGTTTTCCTGTGAATCGGGGAGAAGCGCCCTACGTCAGCTACTCGTCAGCCAGCCAGTCTATGCAGACTGGCTGCGCACTCTCGACTTTATCGGAGGTGGAATATGACAGGCATTGGCCGAGCTGGTAAATCGCACGTTGGGCCCGCAGGAGCCGACAGCGCATGGGGATCGAGTAGTTCGAGCCCGGAGCTCGGTCCCGCCCCCGGGGAGGGCGGGCAATCTTTCGACTCTGTCGTGGAGCGGATGCGCTCCGGGCCTCGAGATGGAACGGCTCCGCTCGTGAGCCTGCCACCAGCTTCGGCGGTGGCAGTCCAGATTTCCTCAAGTGGCGACGGAATCAAGGCAGCGAAGCAAAAAATGCGCAGCCTGCTTGCGGGGCTTGATGCTTCTAAAAATGCAGCCACACGAGCCCGGAACCCGAACCCGTCGGAGGCGCAAGAGCTGATCGATCAAGTCGTCAAGGCAGGCTCGGAAGTTCTGGGCTATTACGCGAGCCTCCCCCCGGACATGGCGCGGGGGCTTCTTTCCGACGGTCGGGCTCGCCGACTCCGCGAGGAAACTATCGCTGCGGGAAACGAATGCGACATCGTGGCCACCTGGATTATCGGCGACCTGGAGAAGAGCAGGAAGAAAGCAACAGCCTTGCTCAAGAATATGCGAGTTGCCAACGCTCAGCCTGACCAGCTGAGCCGAGCGGTATCCAGCGTGGCGAAGCACTACGAGGCCTGCATGGAGGGGTGGGGAAAGAAGGCATTGCGCATGGAACGGATGCAGTCCGTCTGCGCGGCCACCGCCAACTTGCCGAGCACCACGCCCGAGATGCGGCAGGCCGAAGAGGCCGCACTACGCCTGCAGACCGGCTGGGCACTTTATACGAAGTGCGTGTATCTGCAATCGCAGGTTGCTCTTGCTCAGCTTCTAATTGAGTCGCGGGCGAGCACGTTCGAACCAGCTGTAAGCGACGCCCTCATGGGTGAGGATGGGCGGGTGCGTCTGCTCGGGACCTTTATCGAGGATGTTTTTCCGGCATTTAACTCGGCGTCCGAAGCCGTTCTGAGCAGCAACGGAGCGGCACTCGACGCAGACCACTGCACCGTTCTGGAAGGAGTCATGGAGCGGCTTTCGGAATTTGCCTCAGGGGTGCACGGAATCGTTACCAGGCTAAGGGACGCCGGAACGGATGCCGACCTTCCATTAAAACTGTTGGGCCAGATCGCGGATGGTGCATGGGTCACCGCGGACGACGTCACGCGTCTTTTGGACGTGCAGCCAAAGACGCCCGCCGTGATTGAGCCGACGGCCCGGACTGCCGTAGTGGTTGAGGGGGGCGCGGCCCGCAGGGAGGGGAAGGGCAAGCGCGCACCGGCCGCAGGCGAGCGAAGTTCGGCGGCCGGGCCGCGCGAGCCGCAGCTCGCCACGCCCGACGCTGCCACGGCCCCGACAGTCAAGGTGATCGTACTCTCGGATCTGGGTACGAAGAAACTCGCGAGCGCGGAGGAGGCGGCACTCGCGAGGGCGTCATCGTCGGCGACCGGGCACCTGGAGATATTGCAGGCTCCGCCCTCCAGGAACGCACTGACCGGATTACTCAAGCGATTGGACGAACTTTTGCAGTTCGATCTGCCGGCTCAGCAAAGCGCGGTCTCGCAAGCGCGCCACGGGAAGCCCGAGGACGCCGATCACGCCGTGGATCTCGTCGTTAAGCGCCTGCAGACACAGGCCTCCGAGATTGAGGCCAGTGTAGCCGCGCTGGAGGAGCCTCGCCGACGTGTCCTACTCACGCCTGCGCAAGTGCCGGAAGTGCACGACAAAATAGCCCGGCTCAAGGCGATGTTGTCCGAGGTGCAGGGACAGGCAAACTCTTTCACGGCGCAAAAGGCGGTGATCACGATCGATTGCATGAAGACCTACGCGTTTCCGTCCCAGAAGTATCTTGAACAGTTGCGAGCGGCCGGGGAGTTGGCGGCTGTGAATTCACCGCGCGCCTTGAAGGATGATCCGGGGACACTGTTCGAGATCAAGCTGCAGCCCAAGGCCCTGCGCAATGGCGCGACGCCAAGCCCGATGTGGGTGCACATCCATACCAAGCGGCCGGTACATGCCAGGCAGTTGGCAACGCTGAGCGATGCCGGGTTCGCCGCTTGCCACGTGAAGTCAAATGACCAGCGCGGCTACAATCAGGACTGGCAGAGCGCTCGAGCTGCGACGGGGCGCGAGAACGTCGTGATCCACCGCGGCAAGCTCACGCCGGCGTTCTGTAGGTCCTTGTTGCGCACCGCAGCTGGCGGCCAGCCGTGGCATCCCCTTCCCGAGGCGGAGCACGCGTCGATGCAGTTCGCGCGCCTCGGGATGTAGTTACCTGGGTGTCCCGCGCCAGAGCGTCGCTGTGGTGACACGATCAAGTGGACCGTTTCTCACCGAGAGGAAATCCTCGATGAGCTCGAAGCCGGCGCGGGCTTCCTCGAACAGATCGACAACAGGGTCCGATTGAAATTCGATCGGGAGCGTCGTGACCCCAACTTCCTTTCGCTTGGCAGCTGAACCGTCAAATGCCGGCGATGTGTCGTCTCAAGTCCAGGCGCATGCGATCAGCGCTCCAGGCTCTTCATCTTCGAAAGTGAGTACACATGAAATTCGTCTCAATGAATCGGGGGGGGGCAACAAACGGATAGCGTGGACGCGCAAGATGCCTCTCCAGCCGACTCGTCGGCAGAGGCGGCGGCCTTTCAGCGGCAGCTGAGCGAGGTCGCTGTCCTGTCCGCTCCCGTGCTCATGCAGGTCCGCGCCTATCAAGCGGATGCATCGCGATCTGAGGCGCGACCCATCGTGCGGGCGAGCGGGCAACCATATACGCCGGCTCCGCACGGTGAAGGCGGTGGAACGACGCTGAATGCGTCGGCGCTGCCGCTCGGCCATGCAAATTTGGTTTTCGCAGGAAGCGGCATGGATCCTGTTTATTCCGACGATGCGTCTCTTATTGAGGGGCTCGGGCCGGCACTCTTCAAGGCTGGGGCCTCCGAGCGCACCGTCAGGCGCAATGTACGTTGTCTTCTCGGATTGGGGCATTGGCTCGTAAAGAACGGAAAGCCGGGCATTGCTGCCCGGCTTTCCGAAGAGTCGCTGGTCGAGGATGCCCTGGAGTTCGGCAAGCAGGAGGGGCAGGCCATCGCTACGCCACTGGTTCATCTTCGAGCCTCCCAATCGCCGGGCGGCATCGCGCCGATTGCAAGCCGGGTTGAGCTGAATCCCTATTCCCAAGATGCGGATCTCATCAAAGGGTACAAGGAAGATGCAGCGTCAGGCACCGCCAACACCGTCAGGAAGTATGCAACTCTTCTTATCGATTTCAGTGATTACCTCCGTGAGAACGATAAGCCCGGCATTGCTGCTCGACTTGGCGACGGCTCGCTGGATAATGATGTCAGCCAGTATAAGGAGGCGGACCCCCGTGGCCGCAGAAAAGCCGGGGCCGCACTGGCTCATCTCCTGAGGTCGCCGGCGGGTGCTAGAGCGATCGAGCTCCGGCCTCATATTCGCCCCGTTCCTGATTTCGAAGGCGCGGTTCGCGCTGAGCCGAGCCGGACCCGGGCCGCGACTGCACAGCACAGCTCGAGCGGAGCTATCAGCTGGCCGGAGACTCTGCCTGCGAACCAGCAGGATCTGCTTTTGGAGACGATGGACGGACCCAGCTCCTCGCCGCCTATCGAGACAATTGCGCACCATCAACAAGCAGCGGATGCAGGAGGGTCTTTTCGTGACTTGAACTTGCCCCGCGCCGACCATGGGGTTTCACCGCCGCATGGCCTGGCATTGGATGCTGCAGGGTCCCTGAACTGGCGCCACCATGACGACGAACTGACGGATAAACGTCACAGGAACCCGCTCGGGCCAGGCGAGCAGGTTCTCGTCATCAATGAGCATGATATAGGGGAGTTGAGATCAGCGAAGAGGCAGAAGACGCTAAGCAATCCGCAGGGCGTCGCCGTTGAGCGGCAGCTGATGCAGACGCCATCCCATCAACTGGCGGCGTCCCCATCGCAGATGCAGGCTCCGATGCTGTCGCAAAACGAGCTGATCGGCGAGCCGCTCTCGGGGGAAGACGCGGAGCTCTTGGCGAGGTTTCGTGTAGACGCCAAGCGGCGCAAGCTCACCCCAGGCGCCATCAATAACAGTGTTTCCGGGCTTGGGAGATTTGTTCGCTGGGTCAACGCAGAGCATGGGGGGTCCGTAGCTTCTCGGCTACGAAAAGGTACACCGCTGGATGAGGAAATTGCGGCGTACCGGAGATTGGGCCGTGACCCCCAGCACCGCATTACATCGGCCCTGGATGTTCTCCGGCGGCTCTTGCGTGGGGGTGAAGAAGCCGAAGCTCCCGAACCCCGCGTCCTCGGTGCCCCACGTCGCCTGGTTCCTCATCCAGAAGATGCGCCCCTCATCGAGGGCGCGCTGAGCCAAGCTCTGAAACATGTTAAAACTGCGAAGGATAAGGGGTCTGCGCAAAAGCGGGCGACACGTCTTCGCGCGCTGAGTGCGTGGCTTAAAGGGAATCGCAAAGGGAGCATCATCGGGCGACTTAACGGCTCTAGCAAGGAGCAGTTAACGCTGGACAACGATGTGCTGGCGTTCCAACGGACCGGAGGCGCAAGATACCGTCCCGATTTGTCGCATCTTCGCAGCTACTTAAAACTCATCGAGGCGAACCGAGAGCTGGGGCTGCCAGGCCCTGAGCAGCCGAGCTCGCCGGCCGCGTGGGGCGATCGGCATCCCGGCTCGGCGCAGGATCTTCCCTCAACGCCGGCAAGCCCAAGCGCGGGAGCTTGGGTTTGGTTGGGTGAACAGCTGCACGAACCAGCATCACCATCCAGGCCCCCGTCACATGCTAAGGGCAGGCTTGAGCCATCTGTTGATCTGAATGCGCCGACGCCGTCCGAGTTGCGCGACGATGCTCATTTTGCGCCAGCGCATCCTGCCAGGGCCCGTTCAGACACCTACGCTGGTCTTGAGCCATTTGTTGATCTGAATGCGCCGACGCCGTCCGAGTTGCGCGACGATGCTCACTTTGCGCCGGCGCATCCTGCCAGGGCTCGTTCAGACACCTACGCTGGTCTTGAGCCATTTGTTGATTTGAATGCGCCGACGCCGTCCGAGTTGCGCGACGATGCTCACTTTGCGCCGGCGCATCCTGCCGGGGCTCGTTCAGACACCTACGCTGGTCTTGAGCCATTTGTTGATCTGAATGCGCCGACGCCGTCCGAGTTGCGCGACGATGCTCACTTTGCGCCGGCGCATCCTGCCAGGGCTCGTTCAGACACCTACGCTGGTCTTGAGCCATTTGTTGATCTGAATGCGCCGACGCCGTCCGAGTTGCGCGACGATGCTCACTTTGCGCCGGCGCATCCTGCCAGGGCTCGTTCAGACACCTACGCTGGTCTTGAGCCATTTGTTGATCTGAATGCGCCGACGCCGTCCGAGTTGCGCGACGATGCTCACTTTGCGCCGGCGCATCCTGCCAGGGCTCGTTCAGACACCTACGCTGGTCTTGAGCCATTTGTTGATCTGAATGCGCCGACGCCGTCCGAGTTGCGCGACGATGCTCATTTTGCGCCAGCGCATCCTGCCAGGGCTCGTTCAGACACCTACGCTGGTCTTGAGCCATTTGTTGATCTGAATGCGCCGACGCCGTCCGAGTTGCGCGACGATGCTCATTTTGCGCCAGCGCATCCTGCCAGGGCCCGTTCAGACACCTACGCTGGTCTTGAGCCATTTGTTGATCTGAATGCGCCGACGCCGTCCGAGTTGCGCGACGATGCTCATTTTGCGCCAGCGCATCCTGCCAGGGCTCGCTCAGACACCTACGCCGGTCTTGAGGCAGCGGTTAATCCGAATCCGCGCACACCATTCGAGTTGCGTGACAATGCTTGGGCCCCGGCGCCTGACTTTCGGCCGCTGTTTGCCGGGCCAGTACCGGGGCATCACCAGGGCGCTCGACAGCCCGGCTCGCCGCAGGGGCTTTCTCCGGCGCCAGCCTTCTCGGATGATGAAGCTTTGGCGTGGTTGCGCGAGGAGCTGGCGCGACGGCAGATGCAAGAACCGGCCTCACCATCAACCGGCAGGGCTCCCTCAGACATCTACGGCGGCCTTGAGTCATTGGTGCATCTGGATGCGCCCACGCCGTGGGAATTGCGCGACGATGCTCACTTTGCGCCGGCGCCCGCTGCCAGGGCGCGCTCGGACACCTACCGCGGTTTTCCATTGGTTGATCTGACTGCGCCCACGCCGTCCGAATCACGCGACGATGCTAATTCTGTACGGCCGTTTCCGATCACCTCCGCCAACGCTCAGATCGGGGCTTTAGATCCGACAGTCTCGTCTCACGGCCACGGGCTGGTGCTCGAGGACACGGAATGGCTGGGCGACGAGCATATCGACAGGGATTACCGGCTCCAGGAGCAGGATTTGCAGAGGAACGATCCGGATCTCGCCGCCCGGACGCGGTTCGTGAATCCCCTCATCGTCCTAAATTATCTGGGCTCTAACGACGATGGCGTCGTGCAAACCGAGTTCCAGCGCATCGTCCATGATGATGAATTTAATGATACAGCCGACTTCCTGTTCCTGCCCGTGATTAATGCCAACCCTGAAGATCCTAATAACCTCGGCAACCATTGGTCGCTGCTGTTCGTTGATCGCAGTGACCGGGGGCAGCCGGTCGCCTACCACTACGATTCCTACAGGGGACTCAACAAAAAGCATGCAGAGCATCTCGCAAGTAGGCTGCACCTCCGCCTGGAGCCAGCCGGCATGGCCCAGCAGCAGAACACTTATGATTGCGGCGTCTTTGTCGTGGACGGGACGCGGGCGCTGGTTAGGCAATTGGAGCAAGGAGGGCAGACAGTCCACCTGGACCAGCTCGTCGTCGATCGGCAGGCACTGCAAAAACCGACTCAGGGGCTGATGTCGCCGTGGGCGAGATAGAGTTGGCTGTGAATCGACGCTGAACATTGACCCCCGTACGCGCGAAGTCAATCAAGTACTTGGGACGCCGATCGGCGTCCGGACCCCACACGATGACATAATTGCGGTCGGCGCCCGCGGGACGAAAGGTCCGCTATCTTCAAGCCTGCACGCAATCACACGAATCGGAGGGGCTATGAAGCAATATGTTGGGCTTGACGTCTCACAAAAGGAGAGAATCAGGAACAGCAGAAGCCCGTTCCCGAAGATCATACGTCCGTCAGCAAGGACGAGGAATCGGGCGCACGAGGGTTGCAGCGCGATTTGCAGGATCGGTTGCAGCCGGCGCACGACGAGCCGGTGAGCGAGCCCGTCAGCGATAGTGCTTCCCATCCCGAAGTACCTGCAGGCTCGCGCCGGTTCGCCGCCTGCTCAAGGTCGGCATTGGCCTTGCGATTGTGGCCGTCTTCGGATGGTTGCCGCTGAAGGCCGTGCTGCAGACCTCGAGCGTTGCGGCCGTGGTCAATGCCAGGATCGTGACGTTGCGCTCGCCGATTGACGGCACCGTGAGCGCGAAGCCGCCGCAAGGCTCGACGCAACTCAGCGTGGTCCATGAGGGCGACGCGATCCTTCATGTCGTCAACGCGCGTGGCGATCGCGTGCGGCTCGACGATCTTCGGCGGCAGATGTCCCGGATGGAAAATGAGCGCCCGAGTTTCGCCGCCAAGCTTGCGGCCGCCGAGACGGCGCAACAGGACCTCGCCCGCCAGGCGGCCCAGTTCCGCGACGGTCGCATCCTCCAGCTCCAGGCGCGCATTGCCGAAATCCAGTCGGCGATCGAGGCCGCGGCCGCGCGACGGGAGAAGGCAGTGGCCGCCGTCGAGCGGGCCTCGTCACTGATCAAATCGGGCAGCGTCTCGACGGTCGAAATGGCCCGCCTGACGCGCGAGCAGGCGATCGCCCAGCAGACTGCGGATTTCACGGATCGTGAGCATCGATTTCGCGCGATCGTGAGCACTGAATTCAGACGATCGTGAGCAGCCCGCTACGGCCGATGGGAGATAGAGTCAGTGTTCTGGTTGGCCGTCAAGGGTGATGGTTTTGGCGCTGCGTTTTCGCATGCTTTCTCCGGTGAGCTGGAGGCGGTGGGCGTTGTGGACGAGGCGATCGAGAATGGCGTCGGCGACCGTGGGGTCCCCAATGGCTCCATGCCAGGTGTCCACGGGAGCTGACTTGTGACGATGGTGGATGCGCGGCCATGTCGGTCCTCGAGGATTTCGAGCAGATCGCGGCGTTCCGCGGCGGTGAGCACCGATAGTCCCCAATCATCCAAAATCAGAAGCTGAGCGCGGCCGAGGCTTTTGAGGAGCCGGGCGTAGCGTCCGTCTCCGCGCGCGAGCGCGAGCGCCTCGAACAGCCTTGGAACGCGATGATAGAGGACTGATCGGTTGTCGCGGCAGGCCTTGTGGCCGAGCGCGCAGGCTAACCAACTTTTGCCCAGGCCGGTTGCCCCGGTGACGAGCAAATTCTCGTGGCGATCGATCCAGCGACCTTCGACGAGTTTGGCGAAAACGGCGCGGTCGATGCCCCGCGGGGTGCGCAGATCGACGTCCTCGACGCAAGCAGTCTGGCGCAGTGCGGCGATCTTGAGGCGCGTGGTGAGCCGCCTGGTGTCGCGTTCGGCGGCTTCGCGGTCGACCAACAGGCCGATGCGATCTTCGAACGGCAGGGCTTCGAGATCGGGCGATCGGCGCTGCTCCTCGAAGGCCTTGGCCATTCCGGTCAGTCGGCGCCGTAGCTTTTGACGAGCGCCAGAATGCCAAGGCAGGTTCGAAAGCCTTGTTCTGGATGGGGCCGGGCGTCGATCGCGGCCTGGAAAAACGCTGCTGTCGAAGGACCGATCCGCTCGCCGGCGGCGATCACCGCGGCGGGGGTCCATTTGCCGTAGCGGCGATGGGCGCTGGGCATGTGGTCGGCGATGGTGGTGTGTCCGCGTCGGTTGGGCGCGCGGGCATGGCTGGCGATCCGCTGGCCCTTGTGGAAGATCTCGACCGTCCGATCGTCGATACGGGCATCGACCAGCTCGCCAATCAGACGATACGGCGCGGAGTACCAATGGCCGTCGACCTCGACATGATAATCGGGAGCGAGGCGGCAGCGCTTCCAGCGTGCGAAGGCATAAGGCTGATCTGGCAGCGGGGTTAGCTTGGGTTTGTCGAGTTCGGCAAACAGTTCGGCGCGGCTTGAGCCGAAGCCACGCATTTGACGAGCATTGAGTTCGTCGACGAGTGTCTTGATGGCGGCGTTGAGCTCGGCCCGGGAAAAGAAGCGCTGATTGCGCAGCCGGGCCAGAATCCAGCGCTGGGCGATTTGCACCGCGACCTCGACCTTCGCCTTGTCTTTTGGGCGCCGCGGCCGTGCGGCGAGAATGGCGGTGCCGTAATGGCTCGCCATCTCGGCATAAGTGCGATTGAGGCCGGGATCGTAGCGGTCGGGGTTGCTGACGGCGGCTTTGAGGTTGTCGCAGACCACGAACGTCGGCGTTCCGCTCAAAAACGTGAACAAGTTGACGTGGGCCCGGATCCAGTCGGCCAAGCTCTCGCTGGGGCAGGCCTCGGCGTAGGTGTAGTTCGAAGCGCCCATCGCCGCGACGAACAGCTTCATCGGCTGCACTTCCCCGGTCAGGGGATCGACGATGTCGATGGTGTCGCCGGCGAAATCCACGAACACCTTCTCGCCGCCCAGATGAATCTGCCGCATCGAAGGTCGGACCCGCCCCTTCCAGGCCTCGTAGGTAGTGCAGAACCACGTGTACCCGAAACCGTCGGGATTAACGGCGCGATACTCCTCCCAGAGCAGGCGACGGGTTACGTTGCGCCGGCGGAGCTCTTTATCGATGTAGCTCCAGTCGGGCACCGGCCGCTGCGGGCTCTGAGACGCTGGTCGTGGGGCCGGGAAAAGCAAAAGCTCCAGGTCTTCATCGGTCATTCCCTCCGGAAGCGGCCAGCTCAACCCAGCAGAGCGGGCGCGGCTCAGGTAGCTGTGCACAACGCCGTTGCTGACGCCCACGCTCCGCGCGATGGCCCGCTCTGGCAGGCCTTGAAAATGTTTTAACCGAAGGACTTCCTTGATCCGGCGCATCGACAATCTCTGGGTAGGCATTGGACTTCCTCGTTAACCACGAGGTCATCCCTAAGCCGGTTGAGTTGTCGGCCGAAGCGCTGCAAGGCTCCGAAAGCCTTGCTCACGATCCCGCGAAACGCGCAGTCCTCGGCCGAAACTGGCCGAGGTTCATAGTAGACCGTGCTGCGAGCCAGCTTCAGGACCTTCGCCTGGCGCACGATAGAAAGATCATGACCGCGGTCGATCATCGCTTTGCGCTCAGCAGGCCCGCCTTGGTGAGCGCGCCGGACAAAAAATCGTTTTCCAACGCCAGCTCGCCGATCTTGGCATGTAACGCCTTCAAATCGACCGGCGTCTCGGCCGATGTCTTGTCATGCCCAAACACGCCGGCGGCGCCTTCCAGGAGCTGGTTTTTCCAGATCGTGATCTGGTTCGGATGAACATCAAACAGTTGCGCCAGCTCCGCCAGTGTCTTGTCTCCTTTGACCGCAGCCAAAGCAACCTTCGCCTTGAATGCCGGAGAATGCGTCCGGCGGCTCTTATTCGTCATCTTCGCTCCTGATTCGCAGCAAGAATCCTCGCCGCTGTCAGGCAGAAAATCCACTCAAGCTACTGTCCGAATTTGCGGGGCCAGCTCTATAGTTTCCATTCATTCGCGCAGACCCCCGAGCCACAGCTGTAGCAGCGGCATTGGAGGCGGGCAATTGTGCATCATTCTCGTTGAGCTTCAGCGCCAACTCCACCAGACGGCGGAATCGCCAGTTTGCGGCCATCTCGAGGCACCCAGGCAGACTTGACTTACAATGCAGATGCATTACATTGGGATGTCGTGACGACGCAAGGAGCCGCTATGGCCAAGACCGCCGAAATCCTCGAGATCCCCGCGACCATCACAGACCGCGGCCAGACGACCGTGCCCGCCGCCATCCGCAAAATGCTGGCCCTGGGAAAGCGCGACCAGGTCGTGTTTCGGGGGCTCGCTGACGGCACCGTTGTGATCGCGAAGAAGCAGTTGAGCGCCGACCACGGCGATCCGGTGATCGGCACGTTCCTCGCGTTCCTGGCCCGCGACATGGGGAGCGAGCCAGCCCGGATCCGGCCGGTGCCGAAGTCGCTGGTCGCGCGCGGCAAGGGCTTGGTCAAGGGTGTTAAGGTCGATCTCGACGCGGCGCTGCCGGAAGACGATACGTGAGCGACGACACCTTCGGGGTTAACGGTTGGACGGTCTACGCCCATCCGCTATTTCTCGACCAGTTCGAGACTATGATCGCGGGGGTCGAGAAGGCGCGCAAGAAGGATCCGAAGGGATACAAGAAGAAGCGCGCCGCGAAGCTCCTGTCGGCTGTCTTGAAGGTGGCGTTCGACGACATTCCGAGTGACCCAACGCGTGACGTCTATCGGCAGGGCGGCACTCTCGGCGACGAGTACAAGCACTGGTTCCGCGCGAAATTGCTGCAGCAGTTCCGCCTGTTCTTCCGCTATCAGCAATCGGCGGACGCCAAGATCATCGTTCTCGCCTGGGTGAACGACGACTCGACGCTGCGCGCCTACGAGAGCGCGAACGACGCCTACGCCGTGTTCAGGAAGATGCTGGACCGCGGAAACCCGCCGGACTCGTGGAACGAACTCGTAGCCGCGGCCTCGACTGGCGAATCCAAGACGCGTCTATCGCGCTCGACGCGCGGGAGATGACCCCAGCTGGCCTCGTTCGGCCGCGACCGCCCGCTGATCCGGCCCGCGCCGCCGGCACCGGTCTGCAGCGAGAGACACGATTCGGCCAGGAAGAGTCCGTGAAATGCCCACCATCCAGCTGTCGGCTACGCCCAAAGGCAGCGGCGAATGCGCCGACTGTCCGGCGACATCATCATCAGCATTCCACCTGTTAAGCCGTGTAGACGGAGGCGACATTTCAGCCCTCCGATGCGGGTGAACCGGTTCGTGTTCCTCAACCTTCCAATACTTCAGCCTCGATCCCCTTTACCTGCGGGCATCAATGCACCTCCGACCTGCCCGCGGGTTCCCGTCACCAGTATCCGCCCGTACAATGGAAGTTTTGGATGTCGGCAAGCAGCGGCGCGGCCGCGTCCTTGGCCGAGAGCGACGGCTTTTTGATACCCCAGTTTATACCGATCACCGGGTCGTCCCAGCGGATCGAAACCTCGTTCTCCGGATTATAGAAATCATCGCATTTGTAGAAAAAGTCCGCGGTCTCTGAGAGCACACAACGAAACCGTGCGCGAATCCGCGCGGAACCCATAGTTGCCGCCGGTTATGCTCGCTTAATTCGACGGCAACGTAGCGTCCGAAATTCGGGCTCCGGACGCGGACGTCGACCGCGAGGTCGAGCACCTTGCCCCTCATTGATGGATGTCCAGACAATCGGACTCGCGGCGCACTAAGCGGAGTTGAGTGAACGCTAGTGAGGCTCGCGACAATTAACTACATCGCCTTAAGATCGTGGAGCATGCCCGTGATCCCGTCGATGAGCTCGTCGATTTGATCCTTGTTGACGATCAGAGGTGGGCATATCGACAATGCATCGTCTACATTCCGCACGATGATCCCTCGCTCGTGCAGCAACCGGCTCGCAATGCTGCCAACATCGCCCGGAGTAGTAGCGGCGACTTTCCGTTTCTTGTCCAGCACCAGCTCGATTGCCGCAATAAGGCCAACGCCACGGACCTCCCCAACGAGTGGATGGTCAACGAGCGTGCGCAGCCGTTCCTGCATGTAGGCCCCGATGCGGCCAACGTTCGCAATCAGACCCCGCTCCTCGATGAGTTTGAGGTTTTCGAGCGCTACGGCGGCTCCGACCGGGTGACCACCGCCCGTGAAGCCATGAGCCAGCAGTCCAACCTTATTGCTCTCGTCCGCGATTGGTTCGAACATGTAGTCATTCATTATGATCGCAGATAACGGAAAATAACTGGACGTGAGCTGCTTCGACACCACGATTACATCGGGCGCGATGTTGTAGGTTTCGCAACCGAACATTTTTCCTGTCCGGCCAAAGCCGCAAATCACCTCATCAGCGACCAAAAGGATGCTATGCTTTTTTAGCACACTTTGAATTTTGTCCCAGTAAGTCGGCGGCGGAACGATGACGCCGCCCGCGCCCATGACAGGCTCACCGAAGAATGCTGCAATGGTATCGGCACCTTCGCGCTGAATCAGCGACTCGAGCTCCTCGGCCCGACGCGTAGCAAAGGTCTCCTCCGATTCGCCCGCACGGCTGTCCTTGTAGAAATGGGGGGAGCCCGTGTGCATAATGTTGGGGAGCGGCAGATCGAAAGAGCGGTGGTTGTCTGGAAATCCGGTCAGGCTTGCCGCACCGATCGTGACGCCGTGATAGCCGCGCAACCGGCTGATGACCTTCTTGCGCTGAGGCTGGCCCGCTGCATTCGATCGATAGGCGATCAGCTTCAACACCGTATCGTTCGCTTCCGAGCCGGAATTTGTGAAGAACACCTTACTCATTGGCACCGGAGACATCTTCACCAGCTTCTCGGCAAGCGCGATGGAAGGCCCATTCGATCGTGATGCGAAGGTATGATAGAATGGCAGGATTTGCATCTGGCGATGCGCGGCTTCGATAAGCCGCTTTTCGCTGAAGCCAAGACCCGCACTCCAGAGACCGGCCATCGCATCGAGGTAGCGTTTTCCTGCCGTGTCGAAGACGTAGGGGCCCTCGCCGCGTTCAATTATGAGCGGCCCGGCCCGTTGGTGCGACCGCGCGTTGGTATAGGCGTGAAGCTGATAGGCCACATCTCGGGCCTGTTGAGAACTGGGCAGCATGGTCGGCGTCACATCATCGGTTCAGAATTGGATAGGGACCGGAGCATCATGTGGGGAAGCGCCGGTCCGTTTCCGGCTTCTCTGGGCCTTGCGATAGTCGTCGTTGACGATCGCTTTAAAGGGATTCGCTTTTGCCTATGCCTGACCACAGGCTTAACTGGCGGCGCGACGCACTGTCTGGAAGTGATCACAGAAAGGTGACGATGTTCAGCACGACAAAGCGTCGGATTTCCGGGACGCGTTAGTCGCCGACGGGAGCTTCCATCAAACTGCCGGCGGCGTTCAGGCCGTAGAGAGTCGGTGGTCGTAGCGCCGTGGACCGCGGTTACGTATTCGAGCCCACCACGTTCAGGCCGTCCGCTCCGCTAAAGGCCAGCGTGTCATGTGTGTTTAGCACGTTATCCCAGCTGCTGCCGCGCGTCGTCACGGACTGGTTGGGCTCCGAGCCAACACGCGTGATGAGTAACACTGTAAGCAACAACCCGCTCTGATTGACCAGTTTCTTGTGGGCCATCAGTGATCTCCTTGATCTGGTCGGTGTCCCGGCTTTGCGCGGTGATCTGCGACCGAGTTTGCCCCAGAATACCTTAACTCGTTGAGTTGGTCGCCTGCCAAAGCTTGTAGGCTCACTCCCAACCGGCACCGTCAAGTTAACGAATAGGGGTGGCCGATGGGGTAGACGACCGGCATGCCGACCGCCCGGGCCCCTCTTTATCGCCGCCATCGCTTCCCACCGGAAGTGATCAGCTATGCCGTTTGGTTGTATTTCCGGTTTCCCTTAAGCTTGCGCATGGTCGAGGAAATGCTGGCGGCGCGTGGCATTGGCGTGACCTATGAAACCGTGCGCCAGTGGGGACGGAAATTCGGCAAGCCGTTCTCCGATCGGATCCGCCAGCGCGCTCCCGCCCGCGGTGACAAATGGCATCTGGACGAGGTCGTTATCTCGATCGCGGGCGAACAACATTGGCTCTGGCGCGCTGTCGACCAGGATGGCTTCGTTCTCGACGTCTTGATCCAGCGCCGAAGAGACTCGCGCGCTGCGCAGCTTCTCATGAAGAAGCTCTTGAAATCCGCCGGCACGCCGCCGCGCGTGATGATCACGGATAAGCTGCGTTCGTACGGCGCTGCGAGGGCGAAGATGGGCTTTCACGTCGAACATCGCCAGCACAAAGCTCTCAACAATCGGGCCGAGAATTCTCATCAGCCGACGCGGCGACGCGAGCGGATCATGACGCGCTTCAAATCGTCCCGTCAGGCTCAACGGTTTCTGTCCGTTCACGATCAGGTCGCGAACCTTTTCCACATCCCCTATGCCGGAGCCGCCACCGCCGACTTCCGTCGTGCTTCGCGCGAGCGAGCCTTTGCGACTTGGCGCGAGATCTCCATGACAAGCGCTATCGCCGAATCTCGACCTCTGAGAATCGCCGCCTTCGGCTCGGCGGTCGATTAAGTTGACGATGCCGTTCCGGGATGCGTGGGGCGAACCGGCGCAGCGGTTCGACCTCGGGCAACCCAATCTTCCAGCCGAATTTGTTGCTCCCTATGCCGAGGCGTTCCGGGGGCATCATGCATCGTCGTCACCTAGCACGCGTCACCAATGCTGGAAAGCACTGAAGTTCTTTGCCCGCTTTCTCGCCGATAGCGGCAGGGTTCAGGCGCCGGCCGATTTGACGACCGAATTGTTCGGCCAATACTTCTTATGGCTGGACGCCTTGCCTTCCCGAACCGGCAAACCCTGTGCTCAGCTTTCGCGCTTACTGGCGGCAAGCTAACGGCAATCCATCGTTGCGTCCGTTTCTTGACCTGCGTCGTGAACGCTATGACCGAGGTGCGAGCTGAGTGTATTTCGCCGTGCTTTCGCGAAGGCGCGGTCGGTCGCCATGCGACGCTCGATCATCGGCGCAATCAGTTTAGCAGGCTCGGTCCGCGTCATCAGACCTACGCTATGCGTCAGGATCTCGGCGTAGCTTCTGAGATCCCTAAAGACCGCCGCCGGCAGCTCGGTCGTGAGCTTGACTGGCTTGTCGTCTTCAAGCGGCCCAAGCTTGAGCTTCGTCATGGCGCTCCTCCATTGCTGTAGGGCGCCAGCACCAAATCGCGCGTGCCGATCACGCGGACCGGAAACCTGGCCGGATGGTCAGCGTCGGCTGGATGTTGAGCTGACGCTGCACGACCAATTGGCCGGTCTGGCTGATGCTGATGGACGCACCGCTACGGATCGCTTGAACGAGGTTGTTCTCATTTGGCTCGTGCCGCCTCTGCTCCGACGCTGAGCATGGTCGAGAGAACGGCGGCCTTGAATAGCATGCCCCAGTGGTTGTCGACATCGTCCTCGAGTCCGGCATAACCACCACTGTCGGCGCCCGGCTGGCGCTCCAGCACGATCGAGTTGCCGTCCGGTATGATGATGCGAGTCCAGACCAAGAGGATTCGACTCTGGCCGTCCGCACGGCCGCTTTTTAGGCGATGATCTGACTGGCGTGGGCGCGCTCTCGGTGCAGTTTGGGCTTTGCTTGAACTAGGGTCCAGACTCAATTGAGCCAATATGCGACGAGAGCGGCGAGATGAACAGCGGCCAAAAAATTACGGGCGAGCTTGTCATATCGCGTGGCGATGCGCCGGAAGTCCTTGAGCCTGCAAAAGCAGCGTTCGATGACATTTCGTCCTTTGTAGGCGCGTTTTTTGAAGCGATGGATGACGACACGGTTAGATTTATTGGGGATTACGGGCTTGGCGCCACGACGAATGATTTCGCCGCGAAGCTTGTCGCCATCATACCCTTTGTCGGCGAGGAGCACGCTCATGGGTGGCGCGAGCGCCAGGACATCGGGAGCCGCAGCGATATCGGCATCCTGGCCTGGAGTCAGATGCAGGACGACCGGCCGGCAGAGCGGATCGCTCAGCGCATGGATTTTTGTCGTGCGGCCTCCGCGCGAGCGGCCGATTGCTTGATTGTGCTCCCCCCTTTTCCGCCGGAGGCACACCGGTGAGCTTTAATCGAGGTCGAGTCGAGCGACAGTACGACGCCGTCTTCGCCAGGCTTGGCCAGCGCTTCGAAGATTGCGCACCATCGTCCTCGCTTGGCCCAGCGATTGAAGCGATTGTAGATCGTCGTGTAAGGGCCGTATTCACGTGGACAATCACGCCATCGTGCACCCGATTGCAGCATGTGAATGATGCCGCTGACGATGCGTCGGTCGTCGTCCCGATCCGGCCCCGTCAGTCCCCTCGGCAGATGCGGTTCGATACGCGCCCATTGCCTGTCGTTCAGCCAAAACAAACCAGCGCGCATTCTCTCGCCCCCGAATCAACACGTAGGCAAGAGAATCACGTGGCGCTATTTAGGTACAGACCCTAGAACATGTCTCCGCGCAAAGCGCTCGATGGAGTCGAGCGGGTTCGCTCAAACGGCGCAATTGCCTTTCCCTAGAAGGTTTCGATCGACTAGGAATTGTTTTCAGACTCGAAGACAGCGTTCGATTATACTGGCCAGCCCGCTCAACGCGTAGCAGATCACAAAGAATATGCTCAGCACGCCCAGATAGATCTCGATGGCGTGTGAGTCTCCGGTTCCGACATACGCTAGTCTTTCTATCATTTGACGCGCCGATCCCAAGAGATCCGACACCCCAACAACGGACGTCAGTGCACTCGCCTGGACGAGAACGGTGAGCTGCCCGACGTAGGGCGGCAACGCACGCCGAAATGCTTGTGGCAAAATGACGAACACAAGCGCTTCCGTTGCGCTCAAGCCAAGCGCTCGGGCGCCCTGCTCTTGGCGATGTGGAATTGAATCCAAGGCGCCTCGAAAGACCTCACCGATGTTCGCCCCGCCCCAGAGCCCCAATCCGATTATTGCGGCCGTGAGTGGGCCCGTGCGGAGACCAATTTGCGGAAGGGCAAAGAACACGAAGAGGAGTATCATAAGCGACGGCACGCCGCGGAACAACTCAACGTAAAGCCGTCCGACAAAGCGCGCGAACGTGAGCGTGCTTTGCGACAGCGCCGCGATCAGGAGACCAAGGATTGTCGCCAAAATGACGGTGAGCAGCGAGATCCACAAAGTAACCAAAAGGCTCTTACCAAGGTAAAGGGTGACAGGCCAAACCCAGTTGGTCATTTAACTACTCCCAGCCCCGGAACCGCGAGCCTGCGCTCGAACGTACGAGACAAAGCGCTTAGGATGCTGCACCCCAGCAGGTACATGAGACAAGCGATTCCGAAGGTCTCAAACACTTTAAACGTATCTGACACGATCCGGTTGGCGACATAGGTCAATTCCTGATAGCCGACGACGATCATGAAGGAGGACGACCTGAACTGCGTGATCGCCGTGGTTGTTGTTCCGGTGATCGCGATGCGCAACGCGATCGGGAGTGTGATGTCAAGAAAGGTCTGGAACGCCGGCAAGCCGAGAGCGCGAGCTGCCGTCACTTCGCCTTTCGGCACAGCTTCGAATGCGGCCCTGAAGACCTCCGTTTGATAAGCACCGCCCCACAATGCGAGCGCTAGCCAGGAAGTCTCGAACGGCGTCAGACGGATGCCTATGTCGGGTAGCGCGTAGAACAGAAAGAGCTGGCTCCGGAAATCTGGACAGCGATGAGTGGAGTTTCTGCCTGACGGCGGGCAAGATTGTCCCGCGAATCAGGAGAGACGATGAGCAGACGAGCCCGCCGGCAGCACGCACTCGCATTCAAGGCCAAGGTGGCGTTAGCGGCGATCAAGGATCAAGGGCGAGATGACGCTGGCCGAGCTGGCTGAGCATTTCGACATGCATCCGAACCAGATCACGCAGTGGAAGTCCCAGCTTCAGGAAGCGGCGGCCGAGGTCTTTGGTCCTCGCGGTGGCAACAGAACGAGCGAGCCCGCGGGGGACGTGAAAACGCTGCACGCCAAGATCGGGGAGCTGACGCTTGAGAACGATTCCTAAGAAACGGCAGCATCTACTTTCGGCTCCAAGGGCAGGTGAACAAAGCCGAATGCCTTGGCACGCCGCTGCAAATTGTTGACCACTCGCGTCCGGTAGCGCGTCTCGTAGGACGAGGCCCCGGGATCGACATAGTCCATTCCGTATCGCACAGCATTGTAGAACAGAACTGCGATCTTCCGGGCCGTGGCGGTCACGGCCTTGGTCTTGCCAAAGCACTACTGCCGCTTCACAGCATAATGGCTGATCAGCCGTCGCAGTTCAGTTTCCGCCGCTGCGGTTGAACCAATACCTCGCTCAGGCAGTTGCTTGATCCTTCGATCTGGATGAAGGACCGCGTGGTCAAGCAGCAGACGCCGCTTCACAGACTGAGGCCGCGTTTGTTGAGCACCGTGTCCCTCAGAGCACCCTTGATCTCGCGAGCGATGTCCTTGCTGACCTGGGGTCCGAACTCCCGCTCGGCATCCGCAACGACATCGGCCTCAGCGCCGATCAGTCCCGCTTCAACGAGCTTTTGCTTCAGTCGGCCCGGGAACTCCTCCTCCAAGGCATCGGCGAGCTTTTCCTCCATCGTGGCATGGTGTTCCGGTTCAATGCGGAGCACCACATCGTCCCAAGGTTTCCAGTCCGTCGCCAAATAGTCGGCGAACCCCGTCGCCTCCTTGCTCCGCACAGACGTCTCAGCCCTGTCAATGTCTTCCTCGGTGAGGTGAGAGTCGTAGAAGTAGTTCATGTCCGGGGCGATGTGCTGCAGCCCCAGCCGCTCGCGCAGCGTGGCCTGATAGGCAAGGTAGACCTCGATTTCGTCGACGTTGTTGATGGTGCCGCCTGTGCGGAGCGATTGGACCTTCTCGCGCGCGATCCCCCCCAGTGCCTCCAAGCGGAACATGACACGGCCTAGATCAACGAGGGCCGCTACCCCCTCGTTATTGTCATAGAGCCCGTTCTCGACGTTGGCGATCAGGCGCGCGGTTTGCATGCCGTTCCAGGTCAAAGTTCTGCGATCCGCGCAGCTCTCGTTGGCGTCAAGAGCAAGCTGGAAGTACTGCGCGCGCAATTGCGGGTTGGCCGCTGCCTGCCGCAGATCATTGGCCACCCCCTGCTGGAATCCTTCGTTCCCAGAGTTCACGGTATTCCGCAGCCCGTTGAGGAAGTCTGCGTATTGCTGGGCACCGGGTTCTTCTGCAAAGCTCTGCCACTTGGCCACCACCTCGGGATCGCCCTCCTTCGGATCCCCGTTGAGCCAGTCCGCTACTGCCTCGGGAAGAGACTCCGCAGCTACTGTCTCGAGAGGAAACGGCGCAACGGCGGCGTCCTCCCACTGATCTTCGTGCGTCTCAGACAAATCAAAGACGACCCTCGGGCCGGCATACCCATCGGTACTTTGGATTGTGTCCAGGTTCATCAGCATCTCCTGGGGCAGCGGATTGCCAGACACAACCACCTCCGCAGCAGCCCCCAACTGCGTTAGCAAGCCCGTGGGTAGGCTGGTTAGCTGGTTATCGTTAAGGTAAAGTCTTCCGAGACTGGTCGGGAGAGTCTCGGGCAGGCTCGTCAATTGGTTTACACCAACGTCAAGGCTTCCGAGACTGGCCGGGAGAGTCTCGGGCAGGCTCGTCAATTGGTTTACACTAACGTCAAGGCTTTCGAGCCTGGCCGGGAGGGCCTCGGGCAGGCTCGTCAATTGGTTGTTGCCGACGTTGAGGCCCTCGAGCGCGGCCGGGAGGGTCTCAGGCAGGCTGGTGAGCCGATTGCTCCACACGTCCAGCAAGGCGAGCCCGGCCGGAAGCGCGGGCAAGCTGACCAACTGATTCCCATTAACATTGAGCGAATTGAGCGCGTCAGGGAGAGTCTCGGGCAGACTGGTCAGCCGGTTGAAGGACGCGTCGAGCGAGTGGAGCCCGGCTGGAAGTGGAGGCAGGCTGGTGAGGCGCAGCATTGCAAGATTCAGATCGCCCTGATTCCAAGCATTCACTCGCCTTACAGCCTCTTGTCGATCCTCGAGCGGGTTCTGCCCCTCTTCGGCAGCCCACTCCTCCAGCATCTGGTCGTGCCCCCCCTCCGCAGGAGCAGAATCCCCGAGATTTGCCGGATCGTCAGCGGCGAGCACCGCGTGGGTCAAGACTCCAACCCACTGCGCCTCCTCACCTTCCCGGTCCTCGCGGCCGGAAGATTCGGTGCTGCCATTACCGCGCTGAGCCTGCCCTGCATCAAAGGGATCCATTTCCTGCTCCTTGTCGGACTGAGCAAATTATGCGACCTCTCGGCCCACATCGAACGTTGCAGCCTCTAAGACATTTAGCTTACGTCGAGCTGACGAGCGTTGAACCATGTTGAGGAAGCGATCTGCGCAATTTGTGAAGGAGTTCGGCTTCGATTCGGTGCAGCCTTTCGGCTTGAGCCAGATGAGGTCAGAGGGTACCGTCAAGTTAACGAATTGGAGCGGCGGAGGGGGTAGACGAGCGGCATGCGGACTGCCAAGGACCCTCTTTATCGCCGCCATCGCTTCCCACCGGAAGTGATCAGCTATGCCGTTTGGTTGTATTTCCGGTTTCCCTTAAGCTTGCGCATGGTCGAGGAAATGCTGGCGGCGCGTGGCATTGGCGTGACCTATGAAACCGTGCGCCAGTGGGGACGGAAATTCGGCAAGCCGTTCTCCGATCGGATCCGCCAGCGCGCTCCCGCCCGCGGTGACAAATGGCATCTGGACGAGGTCGTTATCTCGATCGCGGGCGAACAACATTGGCTCTGGCGCGCTGTCGACCAGAATGGTTTCGTTCTCGACGTCTTGATCCAGCGTCGAAGAGACGCGCGCTGCGCAGCGGCTCATGAAGAAGCTCTTGAAATCCGCCGGCACGCCGCCGCGCGTGATGATCACGGATAAGCTGCGTTCGTACGGCGCTGCGAGGGCGAAGATGGGCTTACACGTCGAACATCGCCAGCACAAAGCTCTCAACAATCGGGCCGAGAATTCTCATCAGCCGACGCGGCGACGCGAGCGGATCATGACGCGCTTCAAATCGTCCCGTCAGGCTCAACGGTTTCTGTCCGTTCACGATCAGGTCGCGAACCTTTTCCACATCCCCTATCCCGGAGCCGCCACCGCCGACTTCCGTCGTGCTTCGCGCGAGCGAGCCTTTGCGACTTGGCGCGAGATCTCCATGACAAGCGCTATCGCCGACTCTCGACCTCTGAGAATCGCCTCCTTCGGCTCGGCGGTCGATTAAGTTGACGATGCCCTGCGTCGAGCCGGCGGCGGGCGCCGATCTCGGTCTGCTGGGCGATTGCCTGCTCACGCGTCAGGCGGGCCATCTCGACCGTCGAGACGCTGCCCGATTTGATCAGGGACGAGGCCCGCTCCACAGCGGCCGCCGCCTCTTCCCGTCGCGCGGCCGCGGCCTCGATCGCCGACTGGATTTCGGCGATGCGCGCCTCGAGCTGAAGGATGCGGCCATCGCGGAACTGGCCCGCCTGGCGGGCGAGGCCCTGTTGCGCGGTCTCGGCGGCTGCCAGCTTAGCGGCAAGGCTCGGGCGCTCGTTCTCCTGCCGCGACATCTGCCGCCGAAGATCGTCGAGCCGCACGCGATCGCCACGCGCGTTGACGACATGAAGGATCGCGTCGCCCTCATGGACCACGCTGAGTTGCGTCGAGTCTTGCGGCGGCTTCGCGCTCACGGGTGCCGTCGATCGGCGAGCGCAACGTCGCGATCCTGGCATTGACCACGGCCTCGACGCTCGAGGTCTGCAGCACGGCCTTCAGCGGCAACCATCCGAAGACGGCCACGATCGCAAGACCAATGCCGACCTTGAGCAGGCGGCGAACCCACCGGCCCGAGCCTGCAGGTGCTTCGGGATGGGGAGCACTATCGCTGACGGGCTCGCTCACCGGCTCGTCGTGCGCCGGCTGCAACCGATCCTGCAAATCGCGCTGCAATCCGCATGCGCCCGCGTCCTTATCCTTGGTGACGGAAACTTTGTCTTCAGGAGAGGGCTTCTGCTGCTGTGCCTGATTCATTGACCGGCCCCTGAATTGTCAGTGCGGGCGGGGTTCAGAAACCGTAATCCTGAACGGCCAATGTGCTTTTGGGGTGCCCCTTCGACATGGGAGCACCGTCCCACCGAACGGGGCCGTTATACGCTGGCCCATTGATGGCCACTGATACTATCTCGCTTGGATTTCTGAGGCCCAACCCTATGGTTCTGTACAATTGCGTCGTGCTCGCGATCGTGCGCTTCATCTGCATCGAGCAGCCGCGGCGCCGCAAGGCCGAGCGTTTCGAACGCGACGAGCCGATCCTAGTTCACGAAGGCGCCGAGCCGCGGCTGGTGCGGATGGCCGACATCTCGATTTCGGGCGCGCGCTTCATCGATCCCGCCCCGCCGCCAATCGGCGCCTCGATCAAGTGCAATGTCTATGGCCAGAACGTGAGCGCGACCGTTGTCCGCCGCACTCGCGACGGCTTCGGCGTCCGTTTCGAGGACGCGGTTGCGACGCGGATCAATGTCGTCCGCGCATTCTATGCCGGCGAATATGTCCGCGCCTTCCGCAGCGTGCGCGCGGCGCCGGTCGGCAAGGCGTTGCTGATGCGGCTGTTCGGCTAGTCCCCGGAATCAGAGCTGAGTGATACGGCGGCCTTTGAAACGGCGTTGACGGACCTTTTTCTTGGTCCAGACGAAGGGCTCGGCTCTGTCGTTGTATGCGTTGACGTAGGCATCGATGTGTTCCTGAAGCTGCTTGAGGCTCGTGAAGGAGGTGCCGCTGAGCGACTGCCCCTGCAAGATGGAAAACCATACTTCGACCTGATTGAGCCATGACGCACTTGTCGGCGTGAAATGAAATTGCACGTTGGGGTGGGCCTTGAGCCAGTCCTCGTTCTTTTTATGGGTGTTGAGGTTGTCGAGGATGACGTGAAGCTTGCGGTTCGGAAAAGTCGCGGTGACGCTGTTCATGAAATCGAGAAACTCGACGCGGCGCCGGCGTTTTGAATGGGTCGCGATGATCTTTCCGGTGGCGACTTCGAGCGCCGCAAACAATGTTGTGGTGCCATGCCGCTTGTAATCGTGGCTTTGGCCGGTTAAGGCGCGGCCATTGGGCAACTTCAGATAACCCTGCGCTCGCTCCAAAGCCTGGATCGAGGGCTTCTCGTCCACGCACAGCACAATGGCCTTCGCCGGCGGCGCGACATAGAGGCCGACAACATCGGCGGCTTTGGCCGTAAAGTTCGGGTCGTTGCTCTCGCACCAGGACTTGCGAGCCACCAGGTCAATCTTGTGGCTGCGCAGGAACCGCCAGACATATTGGACATCGACATCGCCCAGCGCCTCGGCCAGCAGGGGGCCGGTCCAGCGCGCAAACCCTTGCGGTGGCGGCTTATCCAGCAGCTTCAGAATCCGCTTGTCGGTCGTCTTCGTATAGATCGGCTGCTTGCCAGGCCGCGGCTTGTCTTGCAGCCCTTCAAGGCCATGGTCGGCATAGCGATGCCGCCAAAGGCTGACAATCCGCGGCTGGACCCCAACTTCCTTGGCGATCGACCGGGTGCTGCGCCCATCCGCCGCCAACAGAACTATCCGCGCCCGCTTCAAATCGCGCTGCAACGTCACCGGTGAGCGACAGCACGCCTCAAGCACCTTGCGATCTTTCCTCGAAAGGTGGACTTCTCTTGCTTCGGGTATCATCCCGACCTTGAATCACGACTCACGTTCCAAGAAAAGTGGGTACTAGAGCGGTATGAATGAGGTGGGCCTGGAGCAGTCCCATCCGTCGTCATTCGCAATTGCGCAGCTTAGTGCCGGTCGTGCTGACAGTACTCGCCTTGCTCGTGTGACCGCCCGAAACCACGGTGGGCGCGATGACGGTCCGAGAGTTGGTGACCATACTGCAAGCGCTTCCCGACCAAAACGCCCCTTCGAAAGCACCTTCGCTACCGTGCGCCACCGCACCATCCGATCCAAGGGTTGCCTGTCGAACATGACTGCGCTTGCGATGGTCTTCAAACTGATCGATTATTCCCGCTGAAAGCCGCCGCTGCTCCCTAGCTCCCCGACGAACCGTCGATGCTTCTCCAACCATTCAGGTGAACGAGCTGCGATAGCTTGAACGCACACTTGAACGCATTCATCACAAATAGCAGCTGCTCCGTCAGGAGCGGTGACGATCGCAAGAACATGCTGCGCCTCCATTCTACAGAAAGAACAGATTACGTCCGAGGTCATAGTCGCTTCTCATTCCTGTGATGGGGACACTGAATAGTACTACCTGCAGGACCGAGTCGCGAGCTATCGCCGAATTTTGGTGACCGCCGGGGCCGGTCAGGCGGCGGCGGTTGTGGGCTGACGGTCGGTCGGCTTGGCGATGACCTCGATCCCGTCTTGAATGTCATGAGGGAGTCTCAATATAGACTATATCTACTCCCGATCTGTCAAGACACTCCGCCTTACACACGGCTTCTCTTGCTCAACCTTGAACCGGAAAATACTTCCGGCTAAACCCCGTTCGATGACATCTAATCGTGTAGGCACAGATCTCACTCCGTTGAGAGCGACAGTATATCCCTGTTCCTGTAACAGTACGGCCGACCATTTTTGGTAGGTCCATCGGGCGCGTTTGCGTCATCACCGGGGTTATTGAGCGTCAGACCGACTTTCTAAAACAGAATTGTCAATCCTTTCCGGCGTGCAACACCAAGAACTGGTTATGGCCATCGAGACGGCGCCAGCTTTTCTGCGCGCCCTTGGCTGAGACTTTCTTGTTCGAAGCCGCTCTCCGTTTCAGTCAGCTTCCGGAGCGTGAAAAGCGGGCCCGGATAGTTCTGTTGGCAGCGGATGGGGAGGGTCGTCCTGCCCCGACAGACGCGACAGCACCGCCGCCCAGCCCGCCAGCACCGTCAGGAACAACGTCGTGCCATGCTGCCGGCTCAGCCGCTTCAAGTCCCGCGTCAGATCCGCATCGATGACAACAGGAACACTGGCCCCCGGCAAACGACTGCTGGGCCGGCCGCGCACGGTCCGTCGGCAAGACAAGACGGGCCGTGCCTGACAGGGCGTTGCGCCAATACTTCGCCTGCTTCTGCAGCCGTTCCCCGACAGCCACTGCCGTTGCCAGGCGGCATAATCCGGATACTGGATCGCCAACGGCGGCAAAGGATCGTCCTGTCCAGCCTCGAACGCCCGGTAAAGCCGACTGAGTTCATGCACCAGCACGCCCAATCGACCGCCGTCCGAGACGATGTGATGCTGGGTCAGCAGGAAGACGTGTTCCTCATCCGACATCCGCACTAGCCCGTCCTATTCGTGAGAGTGCGGCATTTGGGCCCGATTGATGCGGCCGCACATCTTGTCTGACGAGGCGCACAGGATTGCCTTCGGCTTTTCACCGCCTGACGACCCGTACTTTGCAACGCGCTTGAGGGATAGGTTGGGCGAACGGGGGGCGGACGCCCCGCCGGTCAAGGACTGAGCGGCAGCAGCGCGCCGGGCAAGCCGCGGATCAGGTCGGCTTCGGGACATGCCGCGGCGAACGCAAGGCGAATGCGGTTCGTGGTCTCGACCACACGGGCAGCGAGTTTCAAGAGACGAAGACGCAGCGTCGCGAACTCGGCAGCAGCCAATTCCCGGGCTTTGGGAATGGCGTCGCGCACGGTCAGCATCAGCCAATAAGCGGCCGTATGGAGCACGAGACGGACCTGGTTGGCGAGCGCCGAACGGCAGCTGGTGCGGTCGGAGGCGAGCTGTGTCTTATGCAGCTTGATCAGATTCTCGGCTTGGCCGCGCGCGCAATACAGGCTGTCGTAGATCCACTCGGCCGAGCCGACATCGAGGCTGGTGACGACGAAACGGATGTCGAGGCCGAGCATCGTCGCCTCAATACGGGCGACGGTGCGGCGTTCGCGATCCCAGGACTTTGCCTTATGGCGGGTCTCGGTATAGCCACGCAGAACCGGCAGGGGTACCGTCAAGTTAACGAATTGGAGCGGCGGAGGGGGTAGACGAGCGGCATGCGGACTGCCAAGGACCCTCTTTATCGCCGCCATCGCTTCCCACCGGAAGTGATCAGCTATGCCGTTTGGTTGTATTTCCGGTTTCCCTTAAGCTTGCGCATGGTCGAGGAAATGCTGGCGGCGCGTGGCATTGGCGTGACCTATGAAACCGTGCGCCAGTGGGGACGGAAATTCGGCAAGCCGTTCTCCGATCGGATCCGCCAGCGCGCTCCCGCCCGCGGTGACAAATGGCATCTGGACGAGGTCGTTATCTCGATCGCGGGCGAACAACATTGGCTCTGGCGCGCTGTCGACCAGAATGGTTTCGTTCTCGACGTCTTGATCCAGCGTCGAAGAGACGCGCGCTGCGCAGCGGCTCATGAAGAAGCTCTTGAAATCCGCCGGCACGCCGCCGCGCGTTATGATCACGGATAAGCTGCGTTCGTACGGCGCTGCGAGGGCGAAGATGGGCTTACACGTCGAACATCGCCAGCACAAAGCTCTCAACAATCGGGCCGAGAATTCTCATCAGCCGACGCGGCGACGCGAGCGGATCATGACGCGCTTCAAATCGTCCCGTCAGGCTCAACGGTTTCTGTCCGTTCACGATCAGGTCGCGAACCTTTTCCACATCCCCTATCCCGGAGCCGCCACCGCCGACTTCCGTCGTGCTTCGCGCGAGCGAGCCTTTGCGACTTGGCGCGAGATCTCCATGACAAGCGCTATCGCCGACTCTCGACCTCTGAGAATCGCCTCCTTCGGCTCGGCGGTCGATTAAGTTGACGATGCCGTGCCAGGACACACCGTGATCAAACAGACGTCAAGCGCCAATTAAAGCGCCGCAGAGCTGCGCTTACGATCAGCGTCGAACCGATGAGTTTGAATCACCAATGTCATCTGGTGGCGCCTGCATCGGCGCGATCGATGACCCAGGCCACCATGTAGCCCTTGGCCTGCTCAGCCTCCACGTGCATCGGCGATCTGTTCTTCTTGCCCGGCGGAATCCTGAATATCCGAGTGCTCGAGCATGGCCTTGCCCATGTCATGGATAGGCACGAAGGCCTCAGACTCCGCGTTGCCCGAACCGACGATGGTCTACGTCTGACAATCGGACCTTCCGTGGCCGAACGCCTCGTGGAGGAGATCGATCTTGTCGGAATGACCGGCCTAGAATGCCGGCCTTACCGCAAGAACGACCAGGCGTTTGTCGAACAGAAGAACGGAGCCGTGGTCCGAGAGATGGTCGGTTACATTCACGCGCGTATGGTAGTTTTCAATGCGCCGTTTTCTTACAACCTTACGACCTTAGATTTGAAGATCGCTCTCGCGAGTTTTGGTCTGCATCTCTTTGAGCCGTGTCAACTCCGTTTCGCAAGGCTGGGCTGTCTCGGTCAGCTCAGCGCTTCCATGCTTGACAGCCCGTACGTCTTAAGGGCCCCTCCAGCTTTGCTCCGATAAAGCGACGCGAGCGCCAAAGCGGGACCCAATCGCCTCTTTCAATTGGCATTGCCGGAATGCCGGCTATCCTGTAAACGGGCCGCGCACCGTTGCCGGCCGTCTTTGAGCGGTCGCCCGCAGCGGGGCCTGTAGCTCAATGGTTAGAGCCGGCCGCTCATAACGGTCTGGTTGCAGGTTCGAGTCCTGCCGGGCCCACCAGTGAGTTCAAATTGTGCTGTGAGGCCACTTTTAGAACGACTCGATTTGGGCCTTTAGAGCGACTCGATTTCGTTTTAAGAACGACTCGATTTCACATCCTTCTGACGGTGTTGACGAATTTGGCTCCGTTCTTCTCGCCGATCCTTGAGCGCAGAAAAACCGAGGGGGGTCCTTCCGCGCCCGTGTCGGTCCGCGGACTACGGAAGAGTGACTCGATTAGCGGCGACCTACGGCTTTGATGTTGACCGGTCATTCTCTGGAGCAAACTGCGTCGTCAGTCGCTTGAGGTTCGACATCAACTGGTCACGGACCTCGTCCTGGCCCATGCTCCACAGTTCAGCGAGCATCGGTTCGGTTTTCGCCACGTCCCAAGGAAAGAGCGAGCGCCCCTCTGCCTGCGCGAAAGGCCCATCTGACTCGGTCAACATTCGTTCGCGCGGCATTAGTGCAGCCAACCCGCGACCTCGTTCGCCGTTGAGCATGGCCGGACCGACGCTGAACCAGCAACCTTGGTCAATCGCCCGCTGCAGTTCGCGGCGCGATCCCGAAAACCAATGGAGCACGGAGATGCCGGAATCGGGCCGCGAGGCCAGTGCATCGAGGACGGGGCCTGCTGCGCGGCGGCTATGTACCGTCATGATGCGACCGCCGGCCGATCCGCACATTCGCAGGATATTGTCGAACACCCGACACTGCGTGTCCCACGTTGCCTTCAGTTCAGGGCCGCCGTCGAGGCCGATCTCGCCGACGTATCTTGTTCGCGGCAACAAATCTTCAAACAGCGCGAGTTCGCTCCGGCGTTCGTGAGCAAGCTGCGGATGCAGACCGAGCGCGGTGCGAATACGGGAGGCTCCCTCGGCGAGTGCGGCTGTCCCGGTCCAAGCCGACGGCGTAGTCGTCACGGACAGAACGAACAGATTGCGCTCGACGCACTCCTTCGTCGTCGCTTGAGGATCCGGATAGAGGTCGAGATGCGCATGTAGATCGATCACTTAACACCGTATTTCGCATGCAGATGCCCGAGTTCGGCGAGCCCCCGACGTAGCATATCCCGCAGTGCCTCGCGATTCTCGATTCGCGGCCATGACAGTGCGCTCCCAAGCCACTCTTCGAACCCCCCATTTTGTGCGGCGGCCAGAGCCATGCCGACAGAACGAACGTCGTCGAAGCCCGCGTGCTGCTCGTCGTCGCGACCGATATCTTCAAAGACGTACTGGGTCAGATCCGGTTGCCCCCAGGCGAGGAAGGCGGATCTTCGAACTTGGCAAGGTACGCATCGGCCGCAGTGGCTATATTTGAATTTCTGAAATCGACCGCAACTCGTCGAACGCACGGCCAATGTGCGCAGCAACGGCTGATTGTTGCATTCCTTCAGCATCTCTCCCTTCGTCTTGTTGGCGTAGGGAGTGCAGAGCGCCGCCCGGATGCCAGCGGCGTCGAGAAGATCCTGAAACAACGCCAGGAACTGGGGATGCGCCGTTCGTGTGCTCAGGCTTCCGATCCGGCTTCCGGTCAGCGGTGGATTTATCGCGATGAACCCGTTTTCGCAGACATATAGGGGAATGGCCGCTCCCTCCTGATAGGGCGCCAGGGCCGTCGCGACGAGAACTCCGAAGGCGAGAAATATGATCGAACGGGCGCGCTGCGAGGTATCCTTCGGTTTTGGTACGACCGCATTGTCGTTGAGCTGTATGTGTCTCAGACCGCCTGCGATCGCATGCGCGAACTCTTCCTGCTTCTCAGAGTCACCGCGCACGATCTTACTGATGAGGAGGGGCAGCGTGCCGGCAGCAGCGAGGTCAATCGTTCCGATCAGACTGTCGAGGCCGCCCGATAACAGCGCGACGCAATCCTGCGGCGGCCGGACCACACGCGCCGGCTGGGGAGCTGCCGCTCCGCCCGCGATGAAGCGCAAGCTCCATCTGTCGGTCGTCAAGAACGCCAGCGCATCGGCGATCAACGGCGCAACTCCATTCCAGAAGCCCGGTTCGGTCACCGCGATCTCCAGATCGAATTCGCGAGTCCATCCATCCGGACTTTGGGTTCGCAGCCCGGCGGCATCCGCCACCATGACCGAGTTGGAGATGGAAAGGAGATCCCATGCGCGCCTATCGGGAGCAAACCGTTCTTTCCGGACGTCGCCGCGTAAAGCGGCGCCTACGCTCGCTCGACCAGGGACGCCTGCCTGGCCGTACAGCACTACCCTGAGCGTGCCCGCCTCATCGAAGCGGCCGACGTCCGCCGGAGCGCACAACAGCCTCATTCTTCGTATCCTTCGAATACCTCGAACGTATCCCGAAGCGCCGCTTGCACAACGCTCGCAACGCGTCCCGTCGTAAGGGTTCGCCCCTGGTCCCTCAACCGCCGGAAAGCCGCCGCTACGGATTCCGCGATGTACGCCCGCATCTGCTTCAACCGGGACATTGCGACCGTTGCGGTCGGGGCCCGTTCGAGAAGGTGCTTGCCAACGTCGAGTTCGAAGCGCCGGGCGACATCGATGGCGGTGAATTTTTCGATGACGAACTCACGTTCGACGTCCGACAGATTGAGCAGGTCGGCTTCCGGAAACTCCTTCAGCAATTCCGACATTGCGTCGTGCATGGCGGCACGCTCCGCTTCGGCATCCTGAGTTCCGTCGACCGGCCTGACCGCCTCGATGATTGCGGTCGCTATCTCTTCCGTCGACCGCCCGGCCAGTACGGCCGCGTCGATCGGCGCGTCGGCGGCGCCTGAGGCGGTCGAGTAAAGCGTGTAGCCGAGCGAACCAGCGGTTTGTGCAGTGGCACCAAACCTCTGGGTCGCTGGATTCGAACCGCCGTACCCGTTGCGGATATAGTGCCCAAGCCCGCGTCTCAGATCACGCGCGTCACCAGAGCGCGCAAAGTCTCCCAGACTGGCACGGGTGCCGCCGAATCGCTTCTCGGGAGCGATGGGCGACGGCTGCAGCAGCGGCGGCACTGCGGGCGGTGCAGCAGAAACCGGGGGCACTTGGTCCGGAGGCGCGCCGTCGGGCGGTACATCCGGCTGTTCGTTGGGAAGCTCCGGAGGAGGTGGCACCGGATCCTGGGGCGCGGCCGGCGTCCAAGGCGGCACCAACGGGACGCCCGGGCCCGGGCCCCCGCTAGACTGCGACGTTCCCATTCGCCCTCGTCTTGTTGATGGCGTTCTTCACGGGTTTAGAAACGTCGCCCGACGAACCCCACACCTCAAGAAGCGACGCCGCCCAAGGGCGGTCGCTGATCTTCGGCACGATGCTAGGCTGAATCTGCTGGTGAGGGCGCGCCTCGAGGAACGCCGCCAAACGCGGTCCCTGGACCGGATCGGCATCGGCGAGCGCAATGCAGGCCGTAAGTATTTGCGGCGCGCCCCACTCCTGTTCCTTGCGGGCGCGCTCGAGAAGTCGATCCATAATCACTGTGGTTTCGATCCGGGGCACCCGGACCAGGCGGTCCCTCAACCGAGCTGACATTTCCGGATGTTCGAGCATCGCCGCGAGAAGTTCGGCGCCGTCGGAGGACAGGCGATCTTCAGGAGTGATCAGCGGCGCATGCTCGCGGCTGACGTAAAGAGCCCCGCGGAGATCGACGTCATGCAACGGCGGCGAAAGCGCCAGCCATTCGCGCACGAAGTCGCCGGTCCACGGATCCTTCGTCTCCAGGTCGCGACCGGCGGCCGCTGCCTCCTCCCAGTCCTTCAGGAACGCGGGCTTTCCTTCCGCGTCCGTCGTCACATTCTTGACGAGCTCGGCATAGGCTTTGGCGTCGCCGATGCGCTCGAACAGAAGGAGCTTAGCGAGGACCGCCTCATCCACGCCCACACCCTGCGCCTTGGAGATGGTCATGCGGATCGATAGCGCGTTCAGGAAGCGCTTGATCAGGCGGGGATTGCCGACAATTCCGGACGCCGTTGTCATGAGCGAAGACAGCCGCTCGGCAGTGTCGAGTTGTCCGACCAGCGATCCCGGTAAGCCGATGTCAAGCGAGTTGACGAACGCGCGGTCCACCTTCTTGCCCTGCCAAGTGCTCTTCAGTTGACGGATCACGGCGGCGCGAATCTTCTCCTTGTCGGGCTCGGGCAGGTCGCTGTTGTCCACGAATAGCAGCATCATGTATGCGCGGACCTCCTGCGTGCCGAGTTGCGGCACGCGGATCGGAACCTGGATCAGCTTGTCGAAGTAGTTCGTTACCATCAAGTCATTTTCGAAGCCCGCGAAGTGCTTGCGGACTGCGTGCTTGATCATGTCGTTGTCCGCAGCGATGACGAAGGCGGTGTTCTTGAGGAATAGGAAGAGGCGGATGGCTTCGAGCGTCGAGATCGTTGTCTCGGGCAGGCAGCGGTCGAGATCGTCGATCAACACGACAAGCGTGATACCGAGTTCTTCAAGGGTTTGCTCGAGCGTGTCGCGCAGAGCCTGAATTTCCTTCGGAGGAGACGTTTCCTCCTTCGGTTTTAGAAGCTCGCCGCCTTCCTTGACGGCATCGCCGACGGCCTTCTTCGCCGCATCGGCATCGCTCTTCCCGAAGCCCTCGCTCCACATCTTTCTGCCGAGTTCGAAGAACTCGCCGGCGGCCCCGACCGGCGGAACGCCGAAATAGATCGAAGCCGCCGACGTCGTTGCGAGCTTCGCCACCCGCAGCCACTTCACCCGCTTAGCAAGAGCGGCAACCTTTTCGAGCGCTGTCTCGCGGCTTTCGGCCTCGTTCGCAAGCTTGTCCGCAATGACGTCCATTAGGGCGGCGCGCGACGTGGGTCGGGGCCTCGAGCGCCTTGAACGAGTAGTAGTCGCGCCCGTGGAACTGGCGGTCCTTCAGGTGGCGGTTGAGCTCGTTCAGGGTGGACTTGATGCCGGTGAAGGCATCGTCGAGCCGATGGAGAAGGTCGTCCCGGAATGCCGAGGTCATCTCCGTCTCAGCGTTCCGACACTGCTCCGCGTACTGGACCAATTCATGCCCATCCAATCGGTCCTTTTCGGCGACCGCCCACTGCTCGACGGCCGACGGCGTCGCCTCCTCGGCGGTGAACGGCGGCACGAGATAGAAGTCCTGCCCGTGCTTGTTCACGGCGCCCGTCATTTCCCTCATCAGGGTGGAGCGCCGGTTGGTAGAACGGTTTTCACGGTCCGCCGTCAGCCCAGCGATGCGGTCCGACAAGGACTGAGCCGCCATTTCGGCCACCTTCGACCGGTAGTCGCTCATCTCCCTCGATTGCGGGAATCCGTCCAGCAGCTGGCGCGCGCGGGCGCGACGTGCCACCGCCAGGACTTCACGATTGTTCTTCATGTAGTCTTCATACGCGCCCTCGGCCCTGTCTTTCGCGCTGTGTGCCCGGGTCGACGCATCCTGTGTCTCGGTCTTGAGCCGGTTTGCCGTCTTGACCTCCGCGGCTAGGCGCTCCAGATCGGCAACGAGCTTGGGATCGCGATTCCGCTTGGCGTCTTCGATATTTTTGCCGATTTCCGCCAGCTTGCGATCGAAAGCAGCCAATTCCTCGCCGCATCCAAAGCAGGTCAGGCCAGAGTCGCGGATGGCCTGGAATTGCGCGAACATGGCTTCGAACAGCCGTGCCTCATCCTCCGCGCGCCGGACATCTCCCGCCGATCCAGCAAGTTGCTGGAGCAATTGCTGCCGTTCGGCCTGAAGCTGTTGGCGCATCTGCTCCTTCCGACCGTCGACTTGCGCGATTTCGAGCAATCTCTCGTCGAGATTCCCGACGAAGAAGCCTTCGACTTCGTGGTTGGTCTCGTTCACCCTGACCCTAGCCGTAAGCAGGCTGCGCGCAAGCTTCTCCCCGCGGAGTACCATGACCTCTCGAATTCCGCGCTGTTCGACGCCATCGTCGCAATGGCGTTCTGCCTTGCAGATCGCGACGCGCGGTTCAGGGTCAGCGTGAAGTACCTCGCAGGGCTAACACCGGACATGCTCAGCACGACAGGCAGGGCGATCATAGGCGGACAAGCCGGCTTCGATACACTGTGCGAACGGTTGAGACATGTAAACGGCACCCGAGCCGGCCATCACGGCCGCATCAAAGAGCTGGGACATTTGGCTGGGCTTTCGACGTCGGAGTCGCCCCTCGATCCTCAGATCAGGTCGATCTTGCTAGAGAAGATCGAAACGAACATCGCAAATGCCGTCGAGGCGGAGTCTCTTGAAACTCGCTGCCCGTGTGGTCGAGACCACGAGCCGCATTCGCCTTGCGTTCGCCGCGGCATGTCCCGAAGCCGACCTGATCCGCGGCTTGCCCGGCGCGCTGCTGCCGCTCAGTCCTTGACCGGCGGGGCGTCCGCCCCCCGTTCGCCCAACTTATCCCTCAAGCGCGTTGCAAAGTACGGGTCGTCAGGCGGTGAAAAGCCGAAGGCAATCCTGTGCGCCTCGTCAGAGCAGATGTGCGGCCACATCAATCGGACTAGAAAAACGCACTCTCACGAATAGGACGGGCTAAACTGTCACATGTTGTGTCACTCAGCACTCGATTCACGCCCCTTGCTTGACTCGGTTATGAGGGGCCTTCAGTCTGGTTATCGGTAGCGCCGAAAGGCGTATCAAGGGAATACGGTGCGTCCTCACGGACAAGGCCGAAGCTGCCCCCGCAACTGTAAGCGGCGAGCCGACGACAGTTGGGCCATTGGGTTCGTTCGTTCGAACCTGGGAAGGTGGTCGGAGGCGTCAACCCGCGAGCCAGGAAACCTTGCTGCCGGTCGTGGTCATGGACTGACGCAGGGGCGGGGTGCTCCAAGACGTTGCAAAGCCGATCGAGATCTGCCGCATTCGGGGCGAACGGCTGCCGCTCACGGCGAATGTGCGTGACGGCTTTTTGTTTCGCCCGTGGTCATCACCGTTTTCATTTCAAACGTAGTAGCCGTGCCGGCGCGAGTTTCGGCGTCAACTTCAATCCTGCTCAAACAGCGCTGGCTGTCCGGGTCAGCATTGACGCTAGGAATCGTGCTGGCCTCGATCGCCGCAGCGGGATCGGCGTCCGCACAGCCTCCGCAACTGCTCAATCCGTGATTGTCTCCTCGGCCAATCCGTGGGGCAACACCGTCACCGCGGCAGCAGCAGCGGCGCGAGCGCGTACGCCTCTGGTACGTGGCCGCGACCCGGGCGCGCGACCTGCTGATCCTGCCTAGGCACTCCGCCGACCTGTCGGACAAGTGCTGGGCAAAGCTCGTCGATTTGGGCCTGGCTGGTCTCCCGGCGATCAACCCGAACGACGTCGGCACCGCGAAGGAAAGGAACGTCACGCCGCTAGAGAACGGGCAGACCCGCGAGACCTTCGCCGCCGAGGCGACCGCTATCTTCGATGTGCGCAAGACCGTGATCTGGCGTCGCCCGAGCCGGAGCGAACTTGATCAGGTGGACGAGCCAGAAGCGAAGATCGAAAGCGGGGAAATTCCGGAAACCGGCGCTGCGGAGCCTGCTGCCGTTCTCAGAAGTTCGACGCGTGGCACCATCCTTCACAAGCTAATCGAGGAGGTGCTGACCGGAGAAGCCTGCGACGCCAGGGCGGACTTGAAACGCGGGCTGCGGAACTGATCCGGCAGATGGGGCACGAACCGGCGGAGGATCCGAAGATGGGCATCAGCGCCGTCGAACTGACCGCCACGGTGCTGCGGACGCTCGCTCTTCCGGACGTCGTGACGCCGCGACCGCGTCTCGCCCCCGAGCTCCCGTTGTTCGGAAGCCAGACTCACGAAGGCGGCAAGGTCCTGCTCTCCGGACAGGTTGACGCGATCGCGTTCGACGAGGCCGGCGCCATCGACGCGGTCGTCGATTGGAAGAGCGACGTGGCTCCGGATGCGCCGAGCATCGGCCACTACAGACAGCAGATCGCCGACTATCGGAAGCAGACGAACCTAAGCGGGACAGGTCGTCGATGTGACTTGAGCCCCCGCGGCTGCTGCTCAGGATCCAAGCGCCGTCTCTGCCGGCCTGGTCTACCTTGCCGAGCTGCGGTTGCTCACGCTTGGCTGAGATCGAATCTGAAAGTTCTCCGCAGTTTCACGGATTTCGAAATTGATCGGTCCAGGTCGCCCGTCCGGAGTTCGGGCCCACAGGTATGCGGAGCCTTCATCCAGCACGATCGACTCGACCGAGAAGCCTGCACGCTTAACCAATCCGGCGAGATCGTCCGGCGGGATGAGGCCGTAGAAGGAATGGCCCCTAAGCGAGTCCATGAGGAAGCCGTTGCCGTATGGTTGACAATTCGGGAGATTCTGCATCCTTGTAAAATCAGAATTGCGATAGAGCGTCACAAACAAGCAAGTGCCGTTTGGCTTTAGCTTAGCTCTCATCAGTTGAACGATGCCAAGTCTCACGCTTGCCGATGGGATCACAGAAAGAACGTTTATGCAGAAGCCGCGGTCGTATCTCCGGTCATGGGAGGCAAACTGACCCACGGTGAGGGCGTGGACGTGATTTGATTTGCCGACGTAATCGCGGATGGTGGTCGAACGACCGCGGATCATTTGACCCCTTGAAAGCTGCACTTCCGAATCCACCAACGCAAGTTCGCCGGTGGTTTTGGCTATTGCCCGTTCGTAACGCAGTTTGCCGCAGCCAAAGTCGAAGCTGGAATGAATTGGCTCGAGACGCGAGATCAGCTTCTTAAGATAGGCCCAACTCTGTGTTTCCGGCTTGGCTGCGTTTTCGCTCCGGACGATGATATCCTTCCCGATCTTGTACCACATCAGATGGCCGCCTCTGTGAATGCTTGGCGGTTGCCTGCACTTGCCTCGGCATTCCCGGCTATCTGTTGGATCTGGGGATCCGCCCTTCGTTCCAGCAATCCATACCGAAGATGCATAAATAGAAGCGCGGCCATCGAGGCGGTCCAAAAAATGATCAGAAACCAAGCTGCCCTGGCGAAGGCGGATAAGACCGCGAAGCCTGTGAGTATGAAGAGCCACTCCAAGGCAACCCAATATGTGCCAAGCCTCCAATGCGCTTTCGATGTCGTGCTTGTCGACGAGCGGATGTTCGCTTCGGCTGGACGCGTATTTGTAGAACGTCGCTCTCACGAGGGGATGGCGGTCGCGTTTGAGATTTGCCACCTGACGGGCCGACATCTGCGCACCCGACATGACAGCCAGAGGGAGAAGGATGTTAGCGCGGTCGAACCTCGCCCTGATCTTAAATATGTCCGAAATCCGATCATGGAATCGGGTGACCCTGCTGAAGATGAGCACCAGCAAAGCAAGCGCGAAGCCGCCCACGTTCACCTCAGGAGCTTTAATAGCCGTGGCGAATTCCTTGACGCCGGGCAGATGCTCAACTCGCAAGAAAAGACCGTTAATCCAAGGATCGTACCTCACCAGGAACGAGCAGGCTAAGGTCAGCCAGAAATCCGCCAAAGCGTTCTTCTAGAGCATCTCAGAATAGTTCTTCGGCCCGAAGAAGGGCATCAGAACGCGAAGGATCGAATCCATGCCGCCCCCGAGGTTGTTAAGACCGGTCCATAAACGGCTTGATTGAGTCAGAAAAGTAGCCGACGGTCAACGGATAAGGTGATGGCCGAAGGGAGGAAACACCCTCCCTCGGACGCTTCCCGAGTCGAGTAGCGATCCCATATTCAAGGCAAAAAGCGCGCATCTGATTTATGAGGCACGTCCGTTGCGAAATCATCCTATCGCGAACACGATGCAGCGCTTGCAGGTCAATGTGTTCGGGCGACCGTATTTCGACGAAGCGCATTGTTGGTCGCGTCACTGCTTCCGCGATCGCTGCGGCATCGATGATGTCACTTTTGTTGGACTTTACATAAGGCTTGACGAATTGAGCCGGAATAATGCGGACGGTATGCCCCATCGCGGCGATCTTGCGTGCCAACCATTGCGAGCTGGCCTTCCAATTGTAGATCGTCGCTTCGGAGACCCCGTGCTTGCGAGCTAGGTCGGCCGTCTTCGCCCCGGCCTCATGCGCCTTCGACACTGCGATAATCTGCTCTTCCGTGAACCTTGCTCGCTTCATCTGTCCGTCCTTCTTCGGGGCGGACTCTGAATCCTTCTGGAGGAAATGCTCAGTGGCAGGTCACGCCAACGAAAAGAAGCGTTGGTTGCGCAGCCGCGCCAAAATCCATCGCTGCGCGACTTGCACCGCAACTTCGACCTTTGCCTTATCTTTTGGGCGCCGCGGCCGGGCTGCGAGATGGCCGTGCCGTAATGGCTTGCCATCTCGGCATAGGTTCGGTTGAGGCCGGGATCGTGGCGGTCGGGATGTGAGCGGCAAGCCAAGGCCGTCAGTCAGCGTGGCTCATTGGCATAGCGCAGCTCACCTTACCGCCCGCGCGGACTTCACTTCGAAGTCACGGACCAGTTGTTGAAATTGAAGTTCTTTCCCCCCGGGGACGAGGTAATCTCGACGCCGTATTGGACGCTACCGACGTTTATGTCGCCAAAGTACCCCTTCGACTTGATCCACTGCAGGATACTCTTGATGTCCACTGTCCCGCTGTTGGTCTTCGAAGTGCGCAGCAATGAGATGACCTTGTGACCATCGGAGCCTTCGCCTTCAAACACGTTCCAAGTCGCCCCGCCTACATTGACATTGCTGTAGACCGGAATCGCCGCACCGGAAGGGGCATAATGATATGAAATGGGCTTAACGTTGCCGCTCCCGTCCGAGTTTCCGGTGTAGTTTGTCCAGAGCATTATCTCATGTCGGTCTGAGCTGTCCCAGATATCGTAGGCGACATCCCAGGCGCCGCCAGTGGGAACTTCCTGATTGAAGCTCGAGCTCAGAGTGTTGATTGAGCTGAGCGGTTTCCCGATATTGAAAGCCACGTGCGGATAGCTCTTGATGCCAGGAGTATTGGGCTGGTTCGACCACACGCTCCACCGGTTGGCTGCACTCACCGAAATCGTCTGAGGCCCAGGGTGCGGGCCCCATACGTCGTTGTTCCAAGAGTAGCCATCGCGTGAAAAGCTTCCGTATGGAGCGCTCGAACGCCAAATCGGCGTCTGTGCCGACACAGGCCCGGCAGATGATAATGACCGGGCTTCATTCGCGGCCTGCCTAAATAGATCATGATCCTCCTGTGTCCGGACGTAACCCGTTGGAGACCCTTGCGCGCCGGCACCGCTTATCCGATTGGAATCCATAAAGCTCTCCTTTCTGATAACAAAATCTCCTGCAGATCCACTAGCGGGCCCCCTAGTTCAGCATGGGCGGCATCGGCATCTAGAGACCGGGCTTGAATGCTAGGAAGGTTGGCTTTCGAGAAGCTGACGAGCTCGGGAAGAAGGGTGGACCCGCGCCCGGATTTGCCGTCTTTCGGATGACAGCAGCCTGGCTGAGACAGTGGCAACGATTGTCCGTCGTCAGACAATTTGAGACTGATCAGGCTTTTCGAGAAGGGAGGCTCTGGCTCATCAGGGGGCATCGTCAACTTAATCGACCGCCGAGCCGAAGGAGGCGATTCTCAGAGGTCGAGAGTCGGCGATAGCGCTTGTCATGGAGATCTCGCGCCAAGTCGCAAAGGCTCGCTCGCGCGAAGCACGACGGAAGTCGGCGGTGGCGGCGCCGGGATAGGGGATGTGGAAAAGGTTCGCGACCTGATCGTGAACGGACAGAAACCGTTGAGCCTGACGGGACGATTTGAAGCGCGTCATGATCCGCTCGCGTCGCCGCGTCGGCTGATGAGAATTCTCGGCCCGATTGTTGAGAGCTTTGTGCTGGCGATGTTCGACGTGTAAGCCCATCTTCGCCCTCGCAGCGCCGTACGAACGCAGCTTATCCGTGATCATAACGCGCGGCGGCGTGCCGGCGGATTTCAAGAGCTTCTTCATGAGCCGCTGCGCAACGCGCGAGTTTCTTCGGCGCTGGATCAAGACGTCAGGAACGAAGCCATTCTGGTCGACAGCGCGCCAGAGCCAATGTTGTTCGCCCGCGATCGAGATAACGACTTCGTCCAGATGCCATTTGTCACCGCGAGGGGGAGTGCGCTGGCGGATCCGATCGGAGAACGGCTTGCCGAATTTCCGTCCCCACTGGCGCACGGTTTCATAGGTCACGCCAATGCCACGCGCCGCCAGCATTTCCTCGACCATCCGCAAGCTTAAGGGAAGCCGGAAATATAACCAAACGGGATAACTGATCACTTCCGGTGCGATGGCGGCGATAAAGAGGGTCCCGGGCGGTCTGCCGGTCGTCTACCCCTCCGCCGCTCCAATTCGTTAATTTGACGGTACCATTCAATGGACTGTCCCTGTCGAAGGTTGCGGCCGATCTTGCGGCGCACGCCGTCAACGGCTGGCCGCCGGAGGTCATCAACGATTTCGGCAATCTCGGCTTTGTCCGACCTGCTGGCATCGTGTTTCTCAGCAACTTATTCGCATGGATGAGCGCTCATCAAACCAAAATCACGCTCACCAACCTCAGGGGCAAACGCCGTCAGGTTTCTGGACGACTCCCTGTTCTTCGAGCAGCATTGCGGCGCAAAGTTTCGCCCGGATGCCTCACCACGGTCGACAACGCGACCACTGATGAGGATCGCTCATCAGCGATTGCCATGGCTGGCTGGAACACAACCTTGCTCCTTGGCTGGCTGCGCGCCTGTCGATCTCTCCCGCGAGCGGCGTGTACAACCGGCCGGTAGCCGCCATGCCCATCTGATCGCGGGCATCTGGACCGGGTTCAAGGGCGACCGGGGCACCAAGTCCAAGCCGGCCCCCGGCCCTCACCTCGTTTATGGCTTCCTGACGACCGATGAGGAGCGCGACGTATGGATGCGCGCGCCGCGGGATGAAGCAAAGGCATTGCAGCGGCCGTTGCCGGATGATGCGCTGAAGATCGTGATGCGCGGCGCGGATAAGGAAGATCAGCCAACAGCAGGGTAGCGATGCTTTAGCGCCGCAATCGGTATGGTGTTATGGGGACAAGAGGTCTGATGTTGTTCAAATCGCCAACAACGGCCGTGCTCATCATCAGCGCACGCCGATGGCCGAAGCGTTGCATTTCTGCAGGGCGCGGCGTTCGGCATTGCTGCGAACTGCCCGAAACTTCATCTGTATACGAAAGCAATCGCTCAATCGAAAAACGGTATCCGAGGAGTTCGCCAAGGCAACGCAAAGGAATTTGCAGAGGGCGCGTTTCTGTTCCACGAATTGCTAACTGGCGGAAAAGGAGACGAATGTGATGGCGGCTCGTGCACCTGCGATAACGTATGCGGCCTTCGCCCCGGTACATGCTACTTCGTGATTGAACCGTCGGAGGTAAAGCCCTGAGTCCGCAATGCTTTAAGGCAGCACCTTGACGAGATTGGCCCGCTTGCGTGCAGCCAGCTCGACAGCAGCATCGCGCGCCGCTTTGAATGTCATCACTTCCGCTGGCGCGTGCTCATGATCCTTCTCGATCATGGATGAAGCCGCCAAGGAAGCTCGATCTTAGTCAGCTTTTCGCAAGCTGCTCCTGCTAGCATGAAGAGGATAGGTCATCTAGGCGACGCCGCTATCCGGGTGTTACGACATGAACGCAGACGCAGCCGATATCAATGCAACAGCGTCGCAGGTTGGCGCCCCCTCCGACACCGCCGAGAACGGCGGCGATGACACGCGTGCAGCGCTACTGCGCCGAGCATTCGAAAAGGCTCTCGTTTCCGTCGCGACGCAAGTCATAAGCGATTCGCAGTCGGATATGGATGAGGCCATGAGCGAGCTTGATGATGGATGAGCCGATGGTCGGCGCCAGATAGCGATACGGCCGCCTGGTGATTGAATCGAAGACGTGCCAAGTGAGACTTTGGCACACGCCAGCAGTTAGATGCGCATTCTATGATCTTTCAGGTCCGCTGCGAACTGCTCCGCGAATCCGAATGCACCTGGATCTTTTTGGCAGCGGGCTGCTGCGACGTCCCTTTGGCGTCCCCAACAGCAGACTTTGACGGAAATGGTGATGCTCAAAGCCATGGCGCCTCCGGCTTCGTGAGAGGATGATGGATGTTCTGGGAGCGCAAGGGTTCACGCCCGGCTTGGTAGGCTAAAGACAGGCAGGGCTCAACGCGAAACAGTGGCTTATGCTTTTGAGCCGAGGGTAGATCGCGCCGCCGAGGCCGTCCCCAATCCAATCTACGATCTTGGCCGGGATTTTCGCTGCGACGCCTGCATCTGCAGGACGTTGACGTGCAGACAGACCTGAGAGCACCGTTCCCGTGCAGCGCCTCCATCGCCGGCAACGCGCCGCAGCAATTCTAGCCGGGTAGCCGGGTCTGGAGGCCCTCCGCCCGTTTGTCGGCGCCAAGGCTGCGATTGCCAAGACAATCTGGCTGTTACCGTCGATCCTAAATCGATAGATCGCCAAGCTGCCCTTCTCGCGGCCGTTTGGCGAAAATGAAAGGCGGGCGCTAGCGCCCGCTTCCACGAGTTTCCGACATCCCCGGGATCAGGCCTCATGCCGGCTGTGCATCGCGACCGAAAATGCGCCGGAACATGGCCTCGCGCATCATCGTCTTGAAATCCGGCGGCGCATCCGGGTTCTCATTGTGGTTGATCACCGACTGCGTCACCTTGCGTCCGGAGTTGTCAACCCACCCCTGATTTGTCTCATGGATTGTCTGAGCTCCATCGGACGTCAGCTGATCAAGCGTTCGCCCAGCATTAGACTGCGTGACCTTCAGATTGTTTTTCCCATCCTTGTCGTCGCCGAGTCCCTCCACAACCATGGCATTGTCGCCGTTGGTGATGGTGAGCTTCGAGGAGATGGTTTTTCCCTTGCCATAATCGACCGTGTCCACCGTAATCTTCGTGCCGTCGTCGAGCTGGAAGGTCATACCTTTCTTGAAGTCGAAATCGTCCTTGCCGTCGCCATTAGCATCGACGTGAGGATCGCCGTGGATCCTCGAGACATGGCCGGTCTGGTTGTTCCTAACGGTCCAGGTGCCGTCCTTCTCATCGGCTGTGATCGTATACTTATCACCAAGGTTGATCGTCGCCTTGCCGTCCTTGACCTCGTGCGACCACACTGGCGCTGGCTGAGATGACGGCGCTGGCGTCTGAGCGACGGCAAACGGAACCATCGCAAGAGGCGGCGGTGGAGGAGGAACGAAGAACACGGGTGTTGCACTGGCAGGCGTTGCGCTTGCAGACTGGTAGTTGCCCGGCGCGCGACCCTGTTCGCCGGCATCGATACTCGCCTGATTCACCACGCCGCCGGCGCCATCGACCCAGCCTTGGCCGCTCTCATGGATCGTCTGGGCACCATCGGGTGTCAGCTCATCAAGAGTCATGCCAGCGTTGGACTGAGTCACCCTCAGATTGTTTTTGCCATCCTTGTCGTCGCCGAGCCCCTCCACAACCATCGCGTTGTGGCCGTTCGTAATGGTCAGCCTTGAGGAGATGGTCTCACCATTACCGTAGTCGACATTATTGACGGTAATCTTGGTCCCATCGTCGAGCTGGAAGGTCATATCTTTCTTGAAGTCGAAGTCATCCTTGCCGTCCCCGTTAGCGTCAACATGGGGATCGCCATGGATCTTCGTGACATGGCCGGTCTGGTTGTTGCGGACGGTCCAGGTGCCATCCTTCTCATTGGCTGTGATCGTATATTTGTCGCCGAGGTTGATCGTGGCCTTGCCATCCTTGACCTCATGCGTCCATACCGGATCGACGGAAGGCTCCGAACCCGAACTTTGCTGGCTCAACAGCATGAAAGGAGGAGGCGGAGCCATCATGTACACGGGAGCAGCCACGACTGAAGTGACGACCGCCGGAGCCACGACAGCGGTTGTGACGCCACCTGCAGGAACGACCACCGGAGCGACAACGACGGCAGCGCCTGCCGGCAGGTACTGGTAGGCACCCGGCGTGACATACTGTCCCAACAGTGTGCTGAAAGCTGGGCTGGCAACCACCCCCTCTGACCCCACCCCATTCACCGTCGAATCGAGTGCGCCGACCACGGGGAGACCGGCCACGGGAAGATACGCCATTTAGTTCACTCCTGATTGCATCGAAGAAAGCGGTAAAACTGCGAGCGTTATGCGCACATCAACAGGAAGCATTTCAGGCCGCACCCTTGGCCCGATGGTGAGCGAATGAATGCCTCTCGCCACCAGCCCCGGCAGCCTCGATGAGCCCCCTCTCTCATCACCTTCGCAGCGGCTCGGCGCGAGCATATCGCGCCCATCGAACTCGCAGGGACTCTACCTGCAGCACCTGTCGAAAAGCTGACGACAATGAACCACCGACTGAGCATCGCAACCCTCGTAGCATCCGAGGGGTGCGGATCGCATGGTTGCTCGCGGCGGCCGGCCGTCACGACGGACCATCTCAGGCAACTATCGACGCCCGCCGATCACATGTGATACGTCGCTTCGTTAACATCGATCGACTGTCCGATGTCGGCTGCGCCGATCGGTCCTGTTGCATGCGAGATTCACGCCGCTTGCTCTTGATGCAACAATCATCGGGACCGAGAGGCATATCATTCTGTCGATAAGTGACGCGGTCGCCGCAATTCCGCCAGTCACTCCAGCGGATCTGGGAAGCAGCATTCCAACCGCTCCGGCCACGCCGCTATTGCCGCCAGCGGCGATCCGAAGATTCCGGACGCGATCTGTGGGGATACCGGCGATCACACCAACAGCCTCTACAGCATCAGCGCGCGGCCCTAACCAGGCTACCGCCCCACGCCATGAGTCTCCAAAGACTTCAGATTGGATGACTCAGCGCTGATCGACAAACGCCACAGCCAACCTGTTGGCCGATCGATCCAAGTGCGCGCCTGACCGCGCACGTAGGTCAGAATTTCGCTGCTAGCCTCACTAGCTAGGGTCCAGACTCAATTGAGCCAATATGCGACGAGAGCGGCGAGATGAACAGCGGCCAAAAAATTACGGGCGAGCTTGTCATATCGCGTGGCGATGCGCCGGAAGTCCTTGAGCCTGCAAAAGCAGCGTTCGATGACATTTCGTCCTTTGTAGGCGCGTTTGTTGAAGCGATGGATGACGACACGGTTAGATTTATTGGGGATTACGGGCTTGGCGCCACGACGAATGATTTCGCCGCGAAGCTTGTCGCCATCATACCCTTTGTCGGCGAGGAGCACGCTCATGGGTGGCGCGAGCGCCAGGACATCGGGAGCCGCAGCGATATCGGCATCCTGGCCTGGAGTCAGATGCAGGACGACCGGCCGGCAGAGCGGATCGCTCAGCGCATGGATTTTTGTCGTGCGGCCTCCGCGCGAGCGGCCGATTGCTTGATTGTGCTCCCCCCTTTTCCGCCGGAGGCACACCGGTGAGCTTTAATCGAGGTCGAGTCGAGCGACAGTACGACGCCGTCTTCGCCAGGCTTGGCCAGCGCTTCGAAGATTGCGCACCATCGTCCTCGCTTGGCCCAGCGATTGAAGCGATTGTAGATCGTCGTGTAAGGGCCGTATTCACGTGGACAATCACGCCATCGTGCACCCGATTGCAGCATGTGAATGATGCCGCTGACGATGCGTCGGTCGTCGTCCCGATCCGGCCCCGTCAGTCCCCTCGGCAGATGCGGTTCGATACGCGCCCATTGCCTGTCGTTCAGCCAAAACAAACCAGCGCGCATTCTCTCGCCCCCGAATCAACACGTAGGCAAGAGAATCACGTGGCGCTATTTAGGTACAGACCCTAGGTGAGGTTGCAGCTGCCGGCAGGTGATGGGCTGCTGCAAAGGATCGACCTAATCACCCCGACCGAGACTCGTCAGCTTCTCGAAAGGTAGCCCGCCTAGCGTGAGGCTGCTGAACTCTAGGCGAGCACGTCTATTGAGACGTAACAAGACGAGCATAGGAGAAAGCGATGGCCGCCGAAAACAAGAACGCCGGCAAAACGGACAACGTACAGCCCAAGACCGTTGGTCTCGGCAAGAGCGCCGAACTGAGCCTGAGAAGTCTGGGGGGCGAGCACCGTCTTTCTTTCTATTCCTGCCCCTCGTATCGTCGGCCCGCCCGACGTAGCAGGCCACAACTAACGACTATCATAAAGAAAGGTGAATAGACATGGCGGTTAATAGTGTTGGCGGTAACGGCGCCGCTCCTGCTACCCAGCAGACCCAGGATGCCGGTTTCCAGAACCAGATGGCTGAGTTCGAGCGTGTTAGCCAAAAAGTTCAGGCCCAGGCCGTGGCAATGCGCAGAATTACGACCGAGCTCTCTTCTGAGAAGAAGGTCGCCGACGAGCGCGTCCAATAAGTCTGCCAAGACGGCGGCTCAGCGCGTCGCTACCGGATCCGCGCAGTGAATGACGAACTCCGGAAGAGCCGTGCGGCAACTGCCGTACGGCTTATCTCGTTATTCAGGACATTATCCTGAACGAATCGATCTCTCGAGTTTGAAGTGCATAGCAAAGCCGAGGGGAAGACGACCGCCGTCAGCATGTGAGTTGGCGCGGGGCCCGGCGCCGATCGGCACGTTAAGCCGTTGACATCATTAATCTGGGCAGGGTCATTCCATCCGCCGATTCACACAAAGCGCCTGATCGCCCGCGGCGAAGCGCTGCGCGCGATCGATGGCGACACTCGCGCCTGACTAGGCGCCATGCGTCAGGACGATCGGCTCTTTCTCCGAGAAGTGCGTGCGCGAGCGGGCGAACTTCTTGACGCCCATCGGCTTGCCGAACAGGTAACCCTGGACCTGATCGAAATCCATCTCATGTGCGGCAAGAAAGTCCGCGCGCGTCTCGCCCCCCTGCGCAATAACCTGCGCGCCGGAGTCGTGTGCGAGCTCGACGATACGCCGGCACACCGTCTGCTTGAGGCGCTGATCCGCGCAACCGGTGACGTATTGATGGTCGACCTTCAGCTGGACGAACGGAAAGTTCGGCAATCCCAGCAAGGATGGCCACTTCGCGCCGACATTGTCGATCGAGATGCCGATATTGTGCAGGCGAACGCGCCGGGCGACATCGATCGCCAGGTCGAGATTGTCGATCACCTCGGCGCTGTCGATCTCGATCAGCAGGCCGGCGAACGCCGCATGATCCGGAATCCGGTAGCAAAGCTCGCGCACCGCAGCATCGTCGGCCAGAAACGAGATCGGCAGGTTGATCGAGAGATCGACCGGTCCGATCTGCCCGAGCAGATAGCGCCAGTCCTCGATCGCGCGCGCGATCACGAACTCGGACAGCGCATGAAAATGCGGATCGCTTTCGTCGGGGATGAAGTAGGCAGGCGGCACGACGCCCCATGCGGGATGGCGCATCCGGATCAGCGCCTCGGCGCCGCTCGGAACCAATGTCCGGAGATGAAGTTTCTGCTGATACCACAGCTCGAGCGAGCTGGCTTTCAGCGCTTCGGGCACATCCACTGCCGGGCTCGGTGCGGGCTCGAGCGGCATCAATGACGCAAGAATCGTCGACAATTTGTGGAAGGGCTCGCAACCGGAGACGGTTGAGATGTATTTGGCGAGCGACTTTGAACACGGCGCCTTGCCGTCTCCTCAATCCCAGCGATGCCGCCCTTCACCTTCTCGAAGGCGGCCGTGAAACAATCACCCCACTGGTGACGAGCGCCTTCATCGCGGTCGATACTGCGGTGAGCGCGGTCCCCAGGAAGCCGCGGCTGCATCGACGGACAAGGCATCGAAGACTCAGAAGGATTTCAACTTTTCGGTGATGGGCGGAAAAAACGTGGTCGATCAGTTCATTGCATCGCAAAGCAAGTCGCCGGAGGGAATGAAGGCCGAGGTGGCAACCTATGGACTGCTTCCCGGCGCAATGGAGGCGATGAAGCTGCAATTGCAAACGGAGTCGATCGCGCGGGCGAACAACACCGCGATCACCGCCGCGCAGCAGGTGCAGCTCGACCTGCTGAAGCAGAAGACTTCGGAATACGCCATGACGCTGGCCGGGCTCCAGACGATCCAAGCGAACTTGACTCCCTCTGAGAGTTACCTACAGGAGCCTAAGATCCAAGCGCAATTCAACGCCAATACGATCAGTGCGCAGCAATTCCTGGATGCGCAACAAAGGCTAGCGGAGAACGCCCAATCGACGTGGAACACCGCCGGCGCCTCCATGGCGGGCGAATTTGCACAACTCTCGCAGGAATTCGGCAAGCACAGCATGGCTATGGCGACGGCGGCTAAAGCGTTCGGCATTGTCGAGGCAAGGATCAACACTTACACCGCCTTCACGAAGGCGTTGGCATCGGCCGTGCCGCCATTCAATGATGCGTTGGCTGCGGGCGTGCTCGCTGCCGGTATGGCCAAGGTCGCCGCGATCAGCTCTATGTCGACACCTAGCTTTAGCACCGGCGGCTTCGTCTCCGGCGCTGGGACAAGCGTCTCGGACAGCATTCCCGCAATGCTTTCCAATGGCGAATTCGTTGTGAATGCCGAAGCTACGCAACGCAACAGGCGGGAAATCGCCCAGCAAAGCGGTTCTCGTCAGTTTCATGCGCGTTTCGCGGGATCGTGAGCGCGGATTTCAGGGGATCGTGAGCAACGATTTCGCGGGATCGTGAGCAAGGCTTTCGGAGCCTTGCAGCGCTTCGGCCGACAACTCAACCGGCTTAGGGATGACCTCGTGGTTAACGAGGAAGTCCAATGCCTACCCAGAGATTGTCGATGCGCCGGATCAAGGAAGTCCTTCGGTTAAAACATTTTCAAGGCCTGCCAGAGCGGGCCATCGCGCGGAGCGTGGGCGTCAGCAACGGCGTTGTGCACAGCTACCTGAGCCGCGCCCGCTCTGCTGGGTTGAGCTGGCCGCTTCCGGAGGGAATGACCGATGAAGACCTGGAGCTTTTGCTTTTCCCGGCCCCACGACCAGCGTCTCAGAGCCCGCAGCGGCCGGTGCCCGACTGGAGCTACATCGATAAAGAGCTCCGCCGGCGCAACGTAACCCGTCGCCTGCTCTGGGAGGAGTATCGCGCCGTTAATCCCGACGGTTTCGGGTACACGTGGTTCTGCACTACCTACGAGGCCTGGAAGGGGCGGGTCCGACCTTCGATGCGGCAGATTCATCTGGGCGGCGAGAAGGTGTTCGTGGATTTCGCCGGCGACACCATCGACATCGTCGATCCCCTGACCGGGGAAGTGCAGCCGATGAAGCTGTTCGTCGCGGCGATGGGCGCTTCGAACTACACCTACGCCGAGGCCTGCCCCAGCGAGAGCTTGGCCGACTGGATCCGGGCCCACGTCAACTTGTTCACGTTTTTGAGCGGAACGCCGACGTTCGTGGTCTGCGACAACCTCAAAGCCGCCGTCAGCAACCCCGACCGCTACGATCCCGGCCTCAATCGCACTTATGCCGAGATGGCGAGCCATTACGGCACCGCCATTCTCGCCGCACGGCCGCGGCGCCCAAAAGACAAGGCGAAGGTCGAGGTCGCGGTGCAAATCGCCCAGCGCTGGATTCTGGCCCGGCTGCGCAATCAGCGCTTCTTTTCCCGGGCCGAGCTCAACGCCGGCATCAAGACACTCGTCGACGAACTCAATGCTCGTCAAATGCGTGGCTTCGGCTCAAGCCGCGCCGAACTGTTTGCCGAACTCGACAAACCCAAGCTAACCCCGCTGCCAGATCAGCCTTATGCCTTCGCACGCTGGAAGCGCTGCCGCCTCGCTCCCGATTATCATGTCGAGGTCGACGGCCATTGGTACTCCGCGCCGTATCGTCTGATTGGCGAGCTGGTCGATGCCCGTATCGACGATCGGACGGTCGAGATCTTCCACAAGGGCCAGCGGATCGCCAGCCATGCCCGCGCGCCCAACCGACGCGGACACACCACCATCGCCGACCACATGCCCAGCGCCCATCGCCGCTACGGCGAATGGACCCCCGCCGCGGTGATCGCCGCCGGCGAGCGGATCGGTCCTTCGACAGCAGCGTTTTTCCAGGCCGCGATCGACGCCCGGCCCCATCCAGAACAAGGCTTTCGAACCTGCCTTGGCATTCTGGCGCTCGTCAAAAGCTACGGCGCCGACTGACCGGAATGGCCAAGGCCTTCGAGGAGCAGCGCCGATCGCCCGATCTCGAAGCCCTGCCGTTCGAAGATCGCATCGGCCTGTTGGTCGACCGCGAAGCCGCCGAACGCGACACCAGGCGGCTCACCACGCGCCTCAAGATCGCCGCACTGCGCCAGACTGCTTGCGTCGAGGACGTCGATCTGCGCACCCCGCGGGGCATCGACCGCGCCGTTTTCGCCAAACTCGTCGAAGGTCGCTGGATCGATCGCCACGAGAATTTGCTCGTCACCGGGGCAACCGGCCTGGGCAAAAGTTGGTTAGCCTGCGCGCTCGGCCACAAGGCCTGCCGCGACAACCGATCAGTCCTCTATCATCGCGTTCCAAGGCTGTTCGAGGCGCTCGCGCTCGCGCGCGGAGACGGACGCTACGCCCGACTCCTCAAAAGCCTCGGCCGCGCTCAGCTTCTGATTTTGGATGATTGGGGACTATCGGTGCTCACCGCCGCGGAACGCCGCGATCTGCTCGAAATCCTCGAGGACCGACATGGCCGCGCATCCACCATCGTCACAAGTCAGCTCCCCGTGGACACCTGGCATGGAGCCATTGGGGACCCCACGGTCGCCGACGCCATTCTCGATCGCCTCGTCCACAACGCCCACCGCCTCCAGCTCACCGGAGAAAGCATGCGAAAACGCAGCGCCAAAACCATCACCCTTGACGGCAACCAGAACACTGACTCTATCTCCCATCGGCCGTAGCGGGCTGCTCACGATCGTCTGAATTCAGTGCTCACGATCGCGCGAAATCGATGCACACGATCCGTGAAATCCGCAGTCTGCAGCAGTGTTGCGATGGTCGCCCAGGTTCGTCCGCCGCCGTCGCTGCCCGCGAACAGGCTATTCTTTCTTGTAATTGTCTGCGGTCTGATGGCGCGCTCGACGATGTTGGAGTCGAGCTCGATGCGGCCGTCGAGCAGGAAGCGTTCGAAGATGGCACGGCGCGAGACAGCATAGCGGATCGCCTCGGCCAGTTTGATTTGCCGGAGATCCGCCGCAAGGTCTGCTGCCAGAGATCGAAGAGATCTGCGACGACAGCCGCGGAGGCTTGCTGGCGCGCGGCAACGCGGGCGTCGGGGCTTTGACCGCGCACGGTCTTCTCGACCTGCCAGAGCTTCGCCATCCGCTCGAGCGTCGCCGTTGCCACTTCCGAGCTCCCTGCAACATGCAGCTCATAGAACTTGCGCCGGCTGTGTGACCAGCAGCCGGCCAACGTGATGCCATCATCGCCGCGATCGGATCGCGCGAGCTTGTTATAGGCGGCGTAGCCATCCACTTGGAGGATGCCGCGATAGCCATTGAGATGCCGGACGGCGCATTCGCCGGCGCGGCTAGGTGAACTCGCCTTGCTGGTCCTAGGCGCTACAGCGAAATCTGGCCATCTTAGCGCTCCTGCTGCGGCGAGGGCGGCGGCACCTCGGTCAAAGTGTCGGCGTCGCGGTCGTAAGCGCGTAGTAAACGCTGGCCTGGCCTCGCCGGCGGCGCAGCCGGCGGACGTTGTCGAAGCCCTGCCCCAAGTGGGGCGGCACTGGATCGCCGGCCGCGTGCTCTGCGCAGCGGGTTTCGAGCCACCCTTTGTTGGCATGCAGCCGGCCTTCCGCGCCGCAAATCTCGCAGGTGCAGGCGGAGCGGGCGACGGCCAGGTCAACTGCATGGCCGATCGCGGACTCGGTGGACTTCGAGGCTTCGGTGTCCCATCGACGAGCAGGATGCCCATCTTCTGCTTGATGCGGACGAATTCGAAGGTCTCGCCGTCGCGGAGCGCGACTTCGATCCTGCGACAGAGCCGGACCAGGATATCCTGCCACCCTCGCTCGCAGTGCGGGTAGCCGAACGAGCGACTAGGCTCCTCGGCCGTCGTGAGGAACAGACGCGGGTGCCACAGCATGAGGTCGCGGCGCCAATCCATGTCATTACTTCCCCATCTCATTACTCCCGACCTCCAGGCTGGAGGGGCGATATCGACAAGAACATCGTTCGCGCGATCGTACCGCCTGCAGGTGACCTTATGACCGACGACGCGCTGCAGAATGCAGATGTTCTCCAGCCCCGGACACCTCTCGACGGCCGTGCCCTGGGCATGAGTCTCGCAGCGGATGCCATCCCCCTCCGAGCTCGATCTCGATGGTGAGGTCCGCAGCAGGTGAGCGCGCGCGGAGAATCGCGATGCACATGGCGCAGATGGGCGCGGGCCGCGCCGATACGCCGGTGGAGGGGGCGCCGCTCGATCGAGTTCGACCCGCGTGACCTCGGGATACTCGAGCCCATCACGGAGGCGGCCGCCAGCTACTAACTCGAGCTCTCGGCTCTGGAATAACATCGGCCTGCCCGCACTTCGTGCTCCCGGTGCCGCTGTCCCGATGGTCGCACCATACTCCACGATGTAGAACACCGCAGCGGGAACGTTGGCACCGAGACATCTCACCAATTTGCTCGATCGCCTCAACGAGGAGATCAGGCGGCGAACCTATGTCGTGCGAATCCTCCCCAATGCCGAGAGCTGTTTAAGGCTGGTACGGGCGCTGACCGTCGAGCGCCATGAGGCCTGGCTCGAGGACCATCGCCATCTAAACATGGATCTGCCGAAGGAGCACAAGGAGGCGCTACGCCGGCGGCCTGACGATGCTCAGGCCCACCAAGGGGATGCACGCCCCCCTCTCCGCCGCCGTCGCTCGCCAGGGCTACGCTTTTGCGCAAGCGAGCGACGGCGGCTCCGAGGGGATGGCTCGGCCGGATCCCATAATCGATTTTGCTGAACTTGACGCACAGAACTGCCGATCCGGGCCGTCGTCGTGGTGCGGCTGCCGCTGATCGTAAGCGAGCCGAACGCCTTTCGTCTGCGGCCTGAACGTCTTTATTGTCTCCACGGCAAGCGGCCCCGTGGGCCGCTTTTCGTTTTGTGAATGGGCGCGCAGTCTCGTCAGCTTTCAGTAAGCTAGTCCCAATAATTGGTTGTTGGGTTTAGCGGGGGTGGCACGGACATTGCTGTGGTTTCCAGAGCAGTGGGGTGGAGTGTCACCTTCCGCTAAACTCACCAGCAGTGCGGATGCGGCAGGTGCTTCAACTCAGCCCCCCTGGTCGGTCGGCACCGTGTCGCGCCCACTGCTTCTAAATCACGGGCCATTCCCGGTTCTGTAAGTTACGCTCGTTCTGCGAGCGATGACCTCCCGGTCAGCTTCTTCCGCTGCTTTGAGGCTGGCCGTGTGGGGGTTAGCGGCGCGTGGCAGGGACAGCGCTTCCCCTGTGTATGCGTGGGGGTTACTTGAGCGCCGAGTCACGTGACCGCTAACTATCGGCAGTGCGTATAGCGCGACGATCTGGGTCGGAAGAGCGCGGCGATCAGGATGGCGAGTCAGTGTCGCGGCGCGATGATGATCGCCGCGATGATTGTCGCGCGCAAGAGTTTTGTTTGCTTTGATTGTCGCGGAGCGTCAATCAAGCGAGCGTTTTTTGTGTCGCGTGCTCCGGTGGCCGCCCTGGACCACGCTTTCGCTCGAGGGCAGTCCGCCTGCGATAGCTCTCGACGTTCATCTCGACGATGGTGGCGTGGTGAACAAGGCGATCGATCGCCGCGAGGGTCATAGCTGGGTCCGGAAAGACCTTGTTCCATTCTCCAAAGGGCTGATTGGCGGTGATCAGCAAAGAGCGTCGCTCGTAGCGTGCGCTGATGAGCTCGAACAGCACACTGGTCTCGGCCTGGTCCTTGGTGACATAGGCAAGATCGTCCAAGATGACGAGATCGAAGCGATCGAGGCGGTTGATGGCGCCCTCGAGGTTGAGCTCGCGGCGAGCCACCTGGAGCTTCTGCACGAGATCGGTGGTGCGGGTGAACAGGACGCGCCATCCGTTCTCGATGAGGGCCAAGCCGATTGCTGCCGCCAAGTGGCTCTTGCCTCCACCGGGCGGACCAAACAGCAGCAGATTGGCGCCCTTGCCGAGCCAGCCGTCGCCGGCGGCGAGTGCGGTCATTTGCGCCTTGGAGATCATCGGCACGGCCTCGAAGTCGAAGCTGTCAAAGGTCTTTCCGGTAGGCAGCCGCGCCTCGACGAGATGGCGCTCGATGCGGCGGCGGCCGCGCTCAGCGATCTCGTGCTCGGCAATGGTGGCGAGGAAGCGCGCCGCCGGCCAGCCTTCTTTATCGGATTGCTCGGCAAATTGCGGCCACAGCGCCTTGATGGCGGGCAGCCGCAGCTCGTTGAGCAACAGATTGAGGCGCGCGGTGTCGACTACGTTGGTTGTGCTCATGCGGCGCCTCCGATCTCGGCGGTACCGATGAGGCATTCATAGGTGGCGAGCGGTGCGAGGCGTACCACGACGTTCGGCACCTGGGCGGGATCCGGGGCGAAGTGAGTACGTAGCCGGTTGAGGTCGGGCAGCCGGCCGTCGTTCAGGTCAGCCGTGAGCTGATTGGCGAGTTCGGCCTCGCAACCGCGCTCATGGGCGAGTGCGAGGAGATCGACCATGATCCGGCAGGCCTTCTTGTCCGGTAAGCGTTTGCGCAAGACGTCGAAGGCTCGGCGGTAAGCTTCCCGGGGGAACAGCTGGTCGCGGTAGACCAGGTTGAGGAGCGCCATCGGCTTGCGCCGCAAGGAATGGATCACGTGCCGATAATCGACGACCTGATCGTGCTTGCCATTGGGATGCGGCCGCCCGCGCGGCAAGGTGAGGAGATGCGTGCCGCCGACAAACACGTCGAGGTGATCGTCATACAGGCGCACCCGCAGCCGATGGCCGATCAAGCGCGACGGCACCGTGTAGAACACCTTGCGCAAGGTGAAGCCGCCGGACGACGTCACGTGGACGATCACCTCTTCATAGTCCGACGTGCGGCGGTCCGGCAGATCCTGAAGTGCGCTACGTTCACTGTCGATCCGCTTGGCGTTGCGGGCATTGCGGCGGCTGGCGATCTCATCGATGAAGCCACGATAGGCAGCTAGATCGTCGAAGTCGGCGGTGCCACGCAGCAACAGCGCGTCGCCGATCGCTCGCTTGAGATGACCATGCGAACTCTCGATCGCCCCGTTCTCGTGGGCGATGCCACGATTGTTGCGGGAAGGCCGCATGCCGTAATGGGCACAGAGGTCTTCGTATCGCCGCGTCAGATCGTCTTTGGCGTCGCGGTCGAGATTGCAAAAGGCGGCCGACAGGCTGTCGGTGCGATGCTCCCGTGGCGCCCCACCGAGTGACCACAAGGCATTCTGCAGGCCTTCGGCCAGAGCGACGAAGCTCTCACCGCCGAGCACGACATGGGCGTGCTCAAACCCGGAATAGGCCAGCCGGAAGTGATAGAGACGATGGTCGAGCGGTACGCCCGCGATCGTGACACCCAATTCGCCCATGTCGGTGAAGTCGGACAGGCCGCGCTGACCGGGTTCGTGGGTCTGGCGGAAGATGACCTCCTGCTCCTCGCCGTGGATCGCCCGCCAGGCCCGGATCCGGCGCTCCAGCGTGCGACGGATGCCGGCGCCGAGCTCGGGATGGCGTCGGAGCAACTCCTCGAAGATCGTGACCGGCCGCACACCGGGGGCGGCCTTCAGCATCGGCGCGATATCTGTCTCAAATACGCGGGCCAAGGGATCTGGCCGGCGACGGCCGCGGGGAGCCTTCTTCTGCGACGGAAGGCGTCGATCCTTCTCGATCCGGTAAGCGGTCGAGGTGCTGAACGAAGCCTTGGCGGCGGCCACGGGTGGGCTATCGGTCTGACGGTACTTCATGTAGAGCCTCATTTGGTGATCGGTAATGTGTCGGCCTGGCACGCGAGTGATTCCTCTTGGCGGAAGAACCACTTGCATAACCAGCCGGCCGCGATCACCAGTCGGCGCGGTCCGCTGTGGATCGCGCCGACGCCGGGCTCGTAACTCCGGTCGGGCTACGCCCTCCCTGCGTCACGAGCCCGGCGTAGCCCTCTCATCATGGTCGACGCTCCACTTCCATCCTGTTCGCCGCGCGGCAAGTGCGGGCGGGGCAGGGACAGCGTCCGCTCCGGCGCAACCGAACGGCGCCGAGTCTCACCCGCACTGCCTGCGATCTGAGGCTGATCCCCGAGCCCCGCGAGGCTGCAACCCCGGTTCTGGTAGTTGTGCCACGGCTTTTTGCGATGAATGTATCCCACCGTCAGCTTCTTCCGCTGTTTGAGGCTGGCGCGTGGTAGGGAGAGCGCTTTTTCTCCAAGCGGGCGCCGAGCCACGTGGCCGCTAACGTTCCCGCTGTTTAGGTCGCGGCTACCACCTTGAGCGGCCTGTCGACCCGGGACCGGTATGATCCTTTAGGCCATCGATCACCTTGAGCGCCACTTCGAGTTCATCTCGAAGATGCTTCGTAATCCGCAGTCCGCTCGCAAGCTCCTCGCGGCTGATTTCCGCGCCGTGGGCGACTTTTTGTTCTAGGTCGCGTATAGCGTGGTCGATCTTGTGCAGCGAGAACGTGCCAAGCATCATTTGGCTCCGTCCACGATTAAGGGTCGGTCATCCGGCCGCGCGGGTAGGACCCACAACGTAAAAATGCGTCCACTACATGGTTGAGTAAAGCGGGTGGCGTTGGGGGAAAATCTTTTCCCATCTCGCGTCTGAGCGCCTCGAATTCGGCTAAGGTCGAAAGAGGGCACTCCGCCACCGCGTCCATTTTTGAGCAGATAACTTCAACCCGGAATCGCCGAGCGGCCAGCTGCTCTTCAGTTCGCTGTGGCCCGTAGGTGTCTTCTGCCGGGGTATGGCTTGGCCTACGGGCGTAGTCCGTGAATGCTTGGATTGCCGCCCCCACATCGGTCCTAGGCACGGCGGTTACTCCTATGAGCGGAGCCAGCTCGAACAGTTGCGGGCCGAGCGCTTCAATATGACATGCACGCGGGGCGCGGCACCCCACCGGTACTGGTAGGTGCTCTCCAGTTCTTCTCCACCATACAATGGTAGCACCTTGGGGAATTTGAACCTCTCGGGCGTAAAGGTGGCCAGCCCCTGTCTTCGAGGACGGGCTGGCTACCATCGCTTGCGACACCGTTTGGGCGACCCCGCACCCGGACTCGTCGCCCTAAGCCGGTTCCAGCATCTTGATCTCGCTGACATCAACTTCGCGTCGGCGTGCCACGCATCGGGGGCTGCCTGCAAACGAAGCTAGATGGCCGGGCCGTTGCCGACCGGCTTTCCAATCCGGGCGGCCACGTTCGGACTGACCGGCTTCTTCTCCGCGAGGATGTCGTGCAGATGCTGCCTGGAATCCCAGCGCTTCTGCAATCTCGGTCTTAGACTTCCTGATGTACTGTAGAATTTCATCAAGGACGGCGCCCGGATGAGACGGGCAGCGGTTAGGATCGCGCTTAGCCTTCTGCTCTGCCATTGATGCTCTCCAGCATGTCGGAGCCCTCATGGCTTATTCGGTATTCTGCGTTCAGTGGTACTGGTCAAAGTCAACCTTGAATGCATCGCTTCCTTCAAACTCGAATGTGATGCACCACGGGCCATTGATGTGAATCGTGTAGCGCACGGACTTTCCGGCCAGCTTGTGGAAATCGTTGCCTGTCAGCTTCAGTTCGGAACTGTTGACGGCTTCGTTGAGCGTATCGAGACGAACTCCTATAGCGCGACAATCAGGATGAGAGCGCGATGCGCTTGTGCATTCTCTTGTCGACGCAGCCGGTTCGCCGCTAGTGGCGCGGCCATACTGCCTAAGATCACAACTGATCGCCAAGCGCTGGCTACGACCAATCCTGGTAGTTGTGATAGGGGCGTTCGCCGAATATGCATCCCGGTTAGCTTCTTCCGCTGCTTGGGCTGACCATGGTGAAGTTAGCGGTGAGTGGTAGGGACAGCGCTTCCTCGGTTCACGTCAAAGCGCCGAGTCACGTGCAGCTATCTACTGTGGGTCCGAATGGGCGGTGACAATCAACACTCGAAATCTTCGGCAGATCACAGCCCTGCGGTCGCAAGCGCTTGAGGTGCTTGCAGCCAATCAGGCCCGGGCCGCCGATCAGTCTTTGAGCCCGGCAGATCGCCAAGTCGCGACGTTTGATGCCGAGGAGGCTCAGGCAGTGTTGGGCATACTCGATAGCGTGAAACTCAACCTGGGCCGAAGGAGGCAGGCAAGATCGCTGCACGCATACGCGCTCTTCTAGAGGGCGTCTCGTGGGCGCTGGCGTGTTTGGTGCCTGATCATGATTCGGTTCCCCGTCAAACCAAAACTCAGATACTACAGTGGCGTGAACCGAAAGTTGCAGCGCAAAAAAAGCGGGTTTATAACGCGGTTGCGCATCGCGCCGCCAATCACCTTAATACCCAGATCGCGAACAATGAGAGCGACACCCAGCAATATATGTTCGCTAACATCGCTTACGATATCGGCGCTTCGACGGATGACGTGCGATCTGCCCTTTCAAACGGCGGGTACAACGGCGTAACATTCATGGGCATTAGCGCAGAGGAGCGGACAGCACTGGCTCGATACAGACGAGAGGGGAGCTGAAGTGTCGCAGAAGTTTGCTAACCGGTGATTGTGATTAAATGCTTTTCAATCCGCTGGAATCGCTTCTCGCTTCTCTTCGAACATATGCCATCGCGCATAGACGCATGAACGATGGTCGCGGCTGTACGCCTGAGGTCATGGGGCGTAAAGGCTACCAGCTCATTGTCTTCCAACAAGCGCCGCACAGCCTGGCTCATACAGTGGCTCGCAAGCACCCCAACGCTTTCGAAGCGACTGGCAACGACGGGTCTGTTGCCTTGGTCCTCTCCCTTCTCTGGCTTGCCGATCTCCAAGGCCGCCTCGATCAACTTGACGGCAGTCGGGAAGAGCGGGACTGTGTGCTCCGCTTTCTTGTTCTTCGTCCGTACAGCGGGAATGATCCAGTGGGGCTTTTCCCCGTGTAGGCCGTGAAGCTCGGAACGCATCATGCTCGCGACTTCGCCCCGGCGCTGGGCTGTCAGCAATACGGACTTTCAGCGCCAAGCGCGTTCCATCCGTGATGCCCGCTTCCTCATCGTTGAGGATCGCAAAGAAGGCTTCAGTTCGTCGAGTGTTAGAACGCGGTCCTTCTCGACTTCCTTGCCACCAACTTTCTTCATGCCGTGCAGGAAATTCTCAGTCAAATCTCGCGGTCGTTCGCATACCCCGCAAATGGTGCGGATATCCGCTTAAGCAATCCCGATGAGCAAGTGCTACCAAATGAGATAGGTTCGACATGTTGCCGGTTGTGGTACTTTCCGAAGCTCTTGGTCGGATCTAGACCACGCAGCGAGCTGCGATCCTGTTTAGACGGAGAGACGTTGAATGACCGCGAGAAGTCCCGAATACGAGAAACGCGAACGGAAGACCCATCCAGAGCCCGAACGGGCCGCCCAGGCTTCAGCCTCTGAAGCGGGAGGCACCACGCACGATGTTGGAGAATCAGCGAGGGCTGCATCAAGCCATTCATTTGCGTCTCCGGAATGGAAAAAATCCCTCGAAGAGACAACAGACCTGTTCGCTGCGGCGTTGAAGGACGGGTCAAAGCTGGCTGCTTCCTCTCTGCACGCTCAGGTCAATCTTCTGAAGAATCTTGCCAATTCCAAAACTCCCTCGGACGTGATGAAGTGCCATCTGGATTTCGCGGAGCAGTTCTGGTCGAAATCGTTCAGCAAAGGCTGAGAGATAAGATCATTTAGAGCGGGCCGTCATCTGCGGCTAGCTGAGCAATTCGCCAAGCGTGAAATAGGGTCGATGGCGCTCTATTACCTCCGAGGTGAACGCACCTTTGGCAAGCCTGACAATCACCCCAGTCCAGCTTCGCTACTTGCTCGACTACCCATGCGAATGCTCCTCCTCGTGAGGCTCAGTGATTCTGAGATGGAGATGGTCGAGCTCGTGATTGCGTAGTTTTCGAGCCTCAATCGCGCACGGCGTGTTGGAGAACGGGTGCGCGTCCGAAGGGAGACGATCGATTAAAAGGCCCGCTTGCCTGCTGTTCAATACGCCAGCGAAATTTCTGTGTGCTTAGCAGGTCGGATGAATGCCGCCATCGCGTACAGGCCGGGCGTGCAAGAGAATGCGCTGGGCCGTGATGGGCAGCACGTTGTCGGGGCAATTTGGCGGCGCGAGCGTGAGCCTGCAGTCCGAAGTTCGGCGGGACCAACTGGGACGGACAGTGCCCCCGTCGGCCATCAGTTTTCAGACCAAAGCGAACACCTTGACCCTGTAGCCCGCCACGAAGCGCCTGCAGAATCTCCGATTCTCGATTCGGCACGACCCTTGCTCGGTCCTGGGCAGCATCACCGAGTCTCCAGATGCGGTAATGTTAGGGGCGGGCTCGTCGCTTCTAGCGCCTGGTCCGCCCCGCCGGTTTGCTGTGAGGCGAGGTGAGTCAGGATGTTTCAAGTGGTGGCGCTCATCTTCGCTCGCGCTCGTCGCCGCCGAGTTAGGAACGGAAAGTGCACCCGCAGCTCCGGAGTAGTAGGCGGCGATATCGAGCCGCAAGACCGTGGAACAAACATGCGCACCGGAACAGTAGTGTCGTACAGCGTTGAAAAGGGCTGGGGGTTCATTCGGCCTGACTATGGCGACGGCAAGGATTTGTTCGTGCACATATCGGACCTTCGCGGCTGCGCAGGGGCTGATCTGGTGTCCGGCACGCGCGTGACTTTCGGTATTCGTTTCAATAAACAGCGCTCGAAGTACAGAGCCGTCGAAGTCAGGCTGCGCGCTCCGGGGCATGGCGACCAGTGAATCCGATTGATGGCGACCACCATTTCCGATCGATGACGACCACCTGTTCCGGTCGATGGCGACCAGGGCAACAGGGCTGTGGACGGGCGTGATGAACGCCGTCCCAGTCGTGCAACATCCCGGATCGCCCCTAGGCTAGTCGATTCTGCTATACGAGGCTGATGGCAGCATCAGCTAAGTTCACCAAAACCGCACGACAGCTACGAGCGACCCGGATTGGGAACTTGTCGGATTCCGTCCCCGCAGAACCTAGGCCACCAAACCCGCGCCGAATGGCTCGAGGCCGAGACCTCAATGCTTTGATACTAACTTCTCCAGCCTCATTCCACCGTGACCGATTTTGCAAGATTACGCGGCTGATCCACGTCCGCCCCCCTTGCGACCGCGGTATGGTAAGCCAAGAGCTGGACCGGAATGGCATAGACCAGCGGCGTAAAGCTTGCGACCATTGCCGGCAGCACGATGGTCAGGAGCGTGTCTACCATCGCTTCAGACGCACCCTTCGCATCGGTGATCAGGATGATCTTGCCGCCCCGAGCGGCCACCTCTTGCATGTTAGAGACGGTCTTCTCGAAGACCTCGTCGTAAGGCGCGATCACCACCACAGGCACAGCCTCATCGATCAGTGCGATCGGGCCGTGCTTGAGCTCGCCGGCGGCGTAGCCCTCTGAGTGGATATAGGAAATTTCCTTCAACTTGAGCGCGCCCTCCAAGGCCAAGGGGGCCGATGTGCCACGACCGAGATAGAGTACTGTCCTCGCGCCGGCGATATAACGCGCGAGCTTCTCAATCTGGGGCTCGACCAACAGGGCCGCAGCAATCAATCGCGGCACCTCAATGAGCTCGCGCACGAGCTGCGATTCATCGATTTCAGACAGCTTACCCCGCTCCTTAGCTGCTCTGACGGCAAGCACCCCCAATACCATCAGCTGGCAGATAAATGCCTTGGTGGAAGCGACGCCGATTTCTGGCCCTGCCAGGGTAGGCAAAACGGATTCGCTCTCGCGCGCAATCGTCGACGTCGGTACATTAACCACAGATATCGTATGCAAGCCCTTGCCCTTGGCGTATCGCAAGGCAGCTAATGTGTCAGCGGTTTCGCCCGATTGCGAGATGACTATTGCGAGATCGCCTCGGCGCAAAGGCGCCTCCCTGTAGCGGAATTCAGAGGCTACATCGACGTCGCAAGGCAAACGCGCGAGCCTCTCGAACCAGTATTTGGCGATGTGCCCAGCGTAGCTAGCCGTGCCGCACGCAGTAATTGAAATGCGCTGAATGCAATTAAAGTCGAAGGGCAACGCGAGCGGCAGGGCGACGCGTTTGGCCGCAACATCGAGATAATGCGCCAATGTCTTGCCGGCCACTGTCGGCTGCTCGTGAATTTCTTTGGCCATGAAGTGGCGGTAATTCGCTTTGTCCACAAGGAGCGCTGATACGCCAGATTTTGATGTTTCCCGCTGGACGATAGAGCCGTCTGCACCATAAATCACGCACGTTGCGCGCGTAAGCACGGCCCAGTCGCCGTCTTCAAGGTAGGTGACGGTGTCGGTCAAAGGTGCGAGCGCAATTGCGTCCGAGCCTAGATACACTTCGCCGCGACCATGTCCGATCGCGAGCGGCGAGCCCTTGCAAGCACCGATCAAAAGATCGTCGTTCGCTTTGAAAAGGAATGCCAACGCGAAGGCACCACGCAGTCGCGGCAGTGACGCCTGTACCGCATCCTGCGGCGAGTAGCCATTCTTGAGATAGGAATCGACGAGATGCGCCACTACCTCGGTGTCCGTCTCCGAGTTAAAGCCGGCTCCATTCCGCTCCAACTCGGCTCGCAGCTCGCGGAAATTCTCAATGATCCCGTTATGAACGACCGCGACATTCTCCGTCGCATGCGGATGAGCATTGCTTTCGGTCGGCTTTCCATGAGTCGCCCAGCGGGTGTGACCGATGCCAGCATGCCCCGACGGCGGACAATAGCGCAGCTGCTCCTCAAGGTTCCTCAGCTTACCTTCGGCGCGGCGGCGCTCGATCCGGACTCCTTCGAGAGTTGCGAGGCCCGCGGAATCGTAGCCACGATATTCCAATCGCCTGAGCGACGCGACCAACTTATCAACGACCGGACCACGGCCCAAAATGCCAACAATTCCACACATATCAATCCATGCAGCCCAGCTTCAAGAAGTCTGACGTTCCTCCAACAGGAGCACCGTCGCAAACTTCGTTTGCCCAAAGGTAACAGGTTTAGGTTCGGGATTTTCAGCGGGCGCCGTTATCACCGCCGCATTCTCTGGCCTCATTTAGATCTCCCGGCCATCATCGCTTCGCCCAGCTAGATTCCGCTTTTGGCTGGCCGATCGAAGAAACACTGCGATGCCATCGCCATTGGCGTGACTGCCTGAAGCAGAATCAGATGCGCTAGTGCGCCTGCACGGCGCATCCAAGTCCGCCCAAACAGGCTCGCTCGACGGCCTCACTAACTGTCGCCGGCGCAACAAGCCGCTGCCAAGATGTATCAAATAGTCTCGCTCCATAGATTGAGGGCATTCGAACAGAACGGAAAGCCAATTATCCTACGGTGAAGCAGGTTATCTTGCTTGGCTCACTCTCACCGAGGAGCCATTTCAGGACGCAGTTTGTGTTCTCAGAAGAAGCGAGAAGCGATGCCAGCTTGCCGGGCACGGTCAATATGGCAACAACTGAGTCCTCGCGTCTCACTAATCATTCTCCCGGGCGAGTGACGCTTCGTCTGGGCTTCGCTCCATTTCAGACAGAAAGATGAGATCTGCCCACGTTCCGCATAGTCCCTGCTCATCTCTTTGCGCAGCTGCTCCCGACTTGCTGGAAACACACTTGCGATGAGGGTTTAAGAGACTTTTCATGATTGGACAGAGGCAACTTATGCCCGGTCAAGTTAGAGGACTGGCATCAAAGCTCCATTGTACGAACGTAAGATTTCGATATCGAAACGTTACAAAGTCTATACCAACGTTTGCCTTTCTTTCTCATTCTGTTTTGCATCAGGCCGTCCATTGCCTACCCGCAATTAGCAAAGCGGCGCTGATTATGAGCCGCGAAGGCTGCGTCTTCTAGTCGGAAGTCTCACCACGTCACTCTTCCGCGCCATGAGGGACCAAACGGAAAACATACCTGCGCGCGTGGAAAGATAAGGACCCCAGAAATATCGCGAGGAGGCAAAGCGCCCCCGAGCGCGTCTAACAGGGCCTACCATCCATCCCGCCTGCTTGGGATCGTCGCCGTTGCGAGGGTTCGCTCGACTTTCATCTTTGAAGCTCATGCGCCGGCATCATTCAGTCCACCTAAATCAATGTATATGGTGTGTTTTCCTGAGTCCGGTGTATGACTTGGCTTGCCGAGCGTATCCTTTAATTGCGATGGAGCGCGCATCCGCATATCGATCTTTTCGAGAAGCGGCTTCGCAATGATTTCTCAGAGTGCAGCTCTTTCCGGTGCAACTAAGGAAGACCATGACGGTTCGCAACTCAAAGGGGCGTGTCGCTCTCATCACCGGCGTGACCGGTCAGGACGGCGCCTATCTCGCCGAATATTTGCTGTCGCTCGGCTATGTCGTGCACGGCATCAAGCGGCGCTCGTCCTCGTTCAACACCGCGCGCGTCGATCACCTCTATCAGGACCCGCATGTCGGCAACGTTCCGTTCCTGATGCACTATGGCGACATGACGGATTCGACCAATCTGATCCGCCTGGTGCAGCAGATCCGGCCGACCGAGATCTACAATCTCGCAGCTCAAAGCCACGTCGCCGTCAGCTTCGAGAGCCCGGAATACACCGCCAATGCCGACGCCATCGGCGTGCTGCGCCTGTTGGAAGCGATCCGCATCCTCGGCATGGAGAAGGAGACGCGGTTCTACCAGGCCTCGACCTCCGAGCTCTACGGCCTGGTGCAGGAGATCCCGCAGAAGGAGACGACGCCGTTCTATCCGCGCTCGCCCTACGGCGTTGCCAAGCTCTACGGCTACTGGATCACGGTGAACTACCGCGAAGCCTACGGCATGTTCGCGTCGAACGGCATCCTGTTCAACCATGAGAGCCCGATCCGCGGCGAGACCTTCGTGACCCGCAAGATCACCCGCGGCGTCGCGCGTATCGAGGTCGGGCTGGAACAGACGCTCTATCTCGGCAATCTCGAAGCCAAGCGCGACTGGGGCCATGCCAGGGACTATGTCGAGGGCATGCACAAGATCCTGCAGGCCGACAAACCCGACGACTTCGTGCTCGCCACCGGCGAGATGCGCTCGGTGCGCGAGATGGTCGAGCTGTCCTTTGCCCATGTCGGCCGTCGCATCGCCTGGCGCGGCAAGGGCGTCGAGGAGACCGGCGTCGACGAGACGAGCGGCAAGATTGTGGTGAAGATCGATCCGACCTATTTCCGTCCGACCGAGGTCGATCTTCTCGTCGGCGACGCCAGCAAGGCGCGCGAGGTGCTCGGCTGGACGCCGAAGCGCAGCTTTGCCCAGCTCGTCGAGGAGATGATGACGAGCGATCTGGCGGAGACAAAACGGGATGCGGCCAGTGGCAAACGCACCGTTTGAGCTGAGGGGCAAGAGCGTCTACGTCGCCGGCCATCGCGGCATGGTCGGAGCCGCGCTGGTGCGCCGGCTGGCACGGGAGGAGGTGCGGCTCGTCACGGTCGACCGGCGCGAGGTCGATCTCTGCAACCAGGCCGCCGTGTTCGACTGGTTCGCCAGGACGCGGCCGCAAGTGATCTTCCTCGCCGCGGCCAAGGTCGGCGGCATCGTCGCCAACAACACGCTGCGCGCCGAGTTCATCTACGACAACATCGCGATTGCGGCGAACGTGATCCAGGCCGCGCATCAGAACGGCGCCGAGAAGCTAATGTTTCTGGGCTCGTCCTGCATCTATCCGAAGCTGGCGCCGCAGCCGCTGCGCGAGGATTCCGTGCTCACCGGTCCGCTGGAGCCGACCAACGAGCCCTATGCGATCGCCAAGATCGCCGGCATCAAGATGGCGGAGGCCTATCGCAGCCAGTATGGCAGCGACTTCATCAGCGTGATGCCGACCAATCTGTACGGCCCCGGCGACAATTATCACCCCGAGCTGAGCCACGTCGTCGCCGCGCTGATCCGCCGCTTCCACGAGGCGAAGGTTTCGGGAGCGAAGCGCGTCATCGTGTGGGGCACCGGCACGCCCCGGCGCGAGTTCCTCTATGTCGACGACATGGCGGATGCCTGCGTGCACCTGATGAAGACCTATTCGTCGCCGGAACCGGTCAATATCGGCACCGGCGAGTACATCACCATCGCCGATTTAGCACTGATGGTCGCGGCCGCCGTCGGCTTTCGCGGTGAAATCAGCTTGGATACGTCGCGCCCGGACGGAACGCCGCGCAAGCTGCTGGATGTTAGTCGGCTGTCCAGACTCGGCTGGCGAGCCACCACCTCGCTCACGGAAGGCATTCAGCTGGCATACCGGGTGTTTTGCGCTGAGAGAGACGGACGGCTCCAGAGTGATCTGCTCGTTCTCGACAAGGCAGCCTGCATCACCGGCTAGATCATATCGAGCAATGTTCCGAAGGGGCTGAGCCTTGCGATGATCTGTCAGCCCTCCTTTTTGATCAAGAGAGCACCGATTCTCCTTTGGTCGAGCTTGGGCGTCAGGTCTCCGTGAATACCCGGCGCCGCTTTAACCTGGGGCGGCAGCAGCGGATCTCCGACTGTTAACCGCCGAAAAGATGCGCCCAGTTTGGCACCAAGCACGCGAAGTTCTCGATGTGTAAAGAACCGTGAAGTGGTCCTAAGCTCCTTCGCGCGTCACACTAGCAAACCTAGATGATTTGATGGTCATGCTTTGTTACCTCGGCATCAGCAGCGCTGGTGAAGTCGCGCTCGGCGAGGTTCGCGCGGACGACACCCCCATTACCACGGTGATCGGACGCGATCGCGACATAGACCGCCGGGAGCACGAATAGCGTGATCAGCGTGCCCGCAGACATGCCAGCGGCGAGAACGAGTCCGATCGAGAACCGGCTCGCGGCGCCAGCTCCGGTTGCCGTCAACAAGGGTATGAAGCCCGTGACCATTGCCGCCGTGGTCATTAAGATTGGGCGCAGTCGGACACGCGCCGCCATCTCTATAGCCGAGCGACGGTCAAATCTCTCCTTGAACTGCAGCTCATTGGCGAACTCAACCATTAGGATGCCGTGCTTTGAAATCAACCCGACCAGTGTCAACAGTCCAACCTGGGTGTAGATGTTCATGGTCGCCCAGCCGAGGAACGGCGGAATCAAGGCGCCGACCATTGCCATCGGCACGCTGATCATGATGATGAGCGGATCGCGCAGACTTTCGAACTGCGCCGAAAGCACTAAGAATATGATGATGAGGGCAAATGCAAAGGTAATCGCCAATTGATTACCCTCGTGCACGTACTGGCGGGCGTCGGCCAGGAAGTCGTAACTGAAGCCTGGGGGCAGTTTCTTCGCCTCGGCTTCTAGGAAATCCACGGCCTGTTCGATCGTGACGCCGGGCATCGGCACGGCCTGAAAGGTCGCGCAGTTGAGCTGGTTGTAGTGGGTGAGCGCATTCGGATCGGTCGCAGTCTCGGTGGAGACTACGGTAGACAGCGGAAGCATCGATCCCGTCGCAGTCTTCACATAATAGCTTCCGATTGATTGCGGCACTAGCCGTTCCTCTCGCGGCACCTGCGGGATCACCTCGTAGGAGCGGCCCTGCAGATTGAAGCGGTTGACGTAATTTCCCCCAAGTAAGGTGGCGAGCGCGTTACCGACGATCTGCATGGTGATGCCAAGCTCGTTAGCCTTCGATCGATCAACCTTGATTCGTACCACCGGCTGGTTGAACTCGAGGTCGGAGTCGCTCACCATGAAGAGGCCGCTCTTCTGCGCGGCATCCTTCAACTTTGACATCTGCTCGTGGATGGATTGAAAGCCAAGAGTCGAATTGATCACCATCTGGACTGGTAGGCCACCAGAACCGCCCGGCAGCGGAGGCAAGCTAAAGGCAAACGCGTTGATGCCTTCGATTTTGGATAGCTCGGCCTGAACAAGCGACTTTAGTACAATCGATGATCGCTTGCGTTCGTCCCAAGGCTTGAGCAACATGCCGGCCATGCCACTCTGCTGGCCGCCAATGCCATTGAACACGAAGCTCAAGTCAGTCTCTGGAACTTTTTTCAACGCGCTTTCAAGCTTGGTGCCATAATAGTCGAGGTAGTCGATATTGGCGTATTTCGGCGCCTTAGTTAGCGCGAATATGATACCTTGATCCTCCTCCGGCGCTAGTTCCTTGGAAATATGCATATAGAGAAAGCCGACAAGTCCCAACATGGTCAGCGCAAATAGGCCGGTAATTGGGCGATAGTCGAGCGAACGGTCGAGCTTGCGGCCGTACCATCGTGTTACGGCACTGAACCCGCGGTTCACAAGCCTTGCAAATCGTCCCCCCTTGGCGCGCCTCAGGAAGAGAGAGCACATCATGGGCGACAGCGTCAAAGCGACCACACCGGACACGATCACCGCTCCTGCCAGCGTGAACGCGAATTCGCGGAACAGGCCACCGGTGAGGCCGCCAAGGAATCCGATCGGGGCATATACCGCAGCCAAGGTAATCGTCATGGAGATAACCGGACCGACGATCTCGCGCGCGCCCCTTGTAGCAGCCTGTAGCGGAGCCGCTCCTTCTTCTAAATGGCGATGAATATTCTCCACCACCACGATTGCGTCGTCGACCACGAGGCCGATCGCGAGAACCATCGCAAGGAGCGTCAGGAGGTTGAATGAGAACCCCAGCGCCAGCATCATGCTGCAGACACCAACGAGAGACAACGGAATAGTAACCACAGGAATGATGACGGACCGCAGCGAGGCCAGGAAAAGAAAGATCACGACGACCACAACCACGACGGCCTCAATGAGCGTCTTCTTCACTTCGTCGATCGATGATTGAATAAACTTGGATGAGTCGTAGGCCACTTTCATCTTCAGCGGCGGCGGCAGGTTACGCTCCATTTCAGGAAACAGCGCCCGAACGCCTCGCACTATGTTTAGCGGATTGCCTTCCGGGCTCGCTTGCACGCCGACAAAGACCGCGTGGTCGCCGTTCATCGTGACGGTAGTGTCCGTCATCTGCGCGGCAAGTTCGACTACCGCAATGTCTTCCATGCGCACAAAGCCACCGTCATTCGCCTTGACAATCATACGCTTGAAATCGTCAACACTCCGCAAATCCGTATTTGCTGTGACATCGGAGATAGTGAAATAGCCCTTGGTCTGGCCTGCCGCAGCCTGGAAGTTGTTAGCTGCGATTGCAGCCGAAACTTCAGCCGGCGATATGCCATGCCCAGCCATTTTCGCAGGGTCTAGCCATAGCCGCATCGCAAAACTCTGGCCGCCTAGGATGTCAGCCGCTGAAACGCCGTCGACGGTTGAGATAACCGGTTGCACGACGCGCGTGAGGTAGTCGGTGATCGCACTGGCCGCTAGCTCATCGCTGGAGAAAGCGATATACATGACAGCATTCGTCTGACCGCTCGACTTCGTGACGACTGGATCGTTTGATTCCTTCGGGATCAGGTATTTGACTGAGTTGACCTTGGAGAGCACCTCCGTGAGCGCTTCGTTTGGATTGAAGTTCAGCTTGATGTAAACTTGAATAGTCGAGACACCAAGCATAGACGAGGAACTGATGTAGTCGACGCCTTCGGCGGACGCGACTGCTTGCTCCAGGGGAGTGGTGATGAACCCCTGGATCATGTCGGCCGAGGCGCCAGGATAGGCAGTCGTGATATTGATGACCGTATTGGTTAGCTTCGGATATTGCCGGATCGGCAGTAGGACCGCGGCGCGCAAGCCGATCAGCAAGATCAGGAAACTCACGACGATTGACAATACCGGACGTTTGATGAAAAGCGCGGTAAATGTCATGTCAACTCGTATTCGGGATTGGGATGTAAATCTGCCACCAACTTTAAGGCAATGGTCAGCAATGCGGCGACTGTGCTAGAGCCCCCGCTGTAGAGCTCGTGCCCTTTTTGCGTTTATCGGCGAAAGGCCCGACAAGAATAGTTGATTAGAACGCAACGACTTCTAGCCGGGCATTAGTTCAGGCTTCGCACTTCGACATCGGAATTACAAACGACCTGACCGGTACTCAACTCTACAAAGGTAAGTGAGTGATATAGCATCGGCTGCAAAGCACTATACCAAGGTTTATCGAGTTCGCCGCTGATCACCGTCGCAAGACTTGCGGAGTTGCTAAACACAAATTCTTAGCCCCGCATATTCAGTGCGCGCCCGCTATCGCTTCGCTAACTCGCCGAACAAAGCCGTCTCGGGGCTTGCCCTCTGCTGCCAGTTCGATATGCCTCTCGGAACAGTGCTTTGAGCGTTTCTGTCAGCTCAATAAGCTGCGCTCTGGCTTGTCCACGCCTTGCGCTACCGAGTTGGCAACGCCAATACCACTTTGTCGATCCGACGCGTTGAGCCAACGTAGGCGGCCGTACATAGCGCCGCGGGGAGTCGCAGTGGACTATCGGCGGTTTTGGGCGTGTCACCGTCGATAAGTCAAGATACTGCAATGTGTCAACCGCCTCCAAATGCCTTGGCAGCCGCAATCAGCTTTTGTACGTTGCACTCTCCAGACCGAAAATCATCGAGCGCCGCGGGCAGCCCCTGGTTGATTGCAAGGGCCTGCTGCGCGCTTCCTAGCTGAGATAGCGATTGCGACTACTCATGGCGGGCCCATCCTTTTCACGAACCGTCGGTACGGTGACGATCTCGATCGGGACATTGAGATCAACCACCATGCGACGCACGACTACGCATTAATGAACATCCTTCTGGCCAAAAAAGCGACGTGGGGCTGCACCATGTTGAACAACTTGCAGACGACAGTCGCCACACCGCGAAAATGTCCGGGCCTGAAAGCGCCGCATAGAGGTTTCGCGAGGTCGCCAGGTCCAACAAAGGTTTCGAAATTGCTCGGATAGACTTCCTGTGCATCGGGCGCGAAGAGGATCGCAACACCAGATCCCGGCACAGTTCTTCATCGCGCAAGAAGTCGCGCAGATAGGTGCTGAGATCTTCATTTGCTCCGAACTGAGTGGGGTTAACGAAGATGCTGACGACGGTCACATCGCATTTTGCTTGGCTCGCTGCGATCAGCGCCAGGTGGCCATCGTGGAGATAGCCCACCGTCGGCACAATCCGGCCCTTTGATTGGCACTGCGGGATTTTGCGAGAGTGCGGCGAAGTTCAGCGACGCTCGTGATAATTTGAGGTGGATGGCGCGCAGTTGGCAATTGCCTCCCCAACGCCTTCGGGAAGCCGATAGGACTCTTGCGGGCCGGGGAACGCGCCACGGCGGACATCCGCTGCCCCGCGCGAAAGCGCATCATGGAACTGCTGAAAGCCTTCCGTATAGGCGGGAACGAATTTGGGGCGATGACCTTCGGTTTGGCCCAGCACGTCATGAAACAGAGCACCTGCTCTGAACAGTCTGGGCCCGAGCCGATTCCGATCGTCGGTATTGTCAAGGAATCGCTTACTCGAGCAGTAAGCTCAGCCGGAGTGCCCTCCAATACCAAAGCGAAACAGCTGGCCTCCTGCAGACGATGAGCATCATCGAGCAAACGCAGCGCTTCATCCACTTTGCGGCCCTGCACTTTGAAGCCGCCCATGACATTAACGCTCTGCGGAATAAGACCGAGATGACCCATCACGGGAATCTCGCAATCGACAATGGCACGCACCATCTCGATTCTTTTGCCACCGCCCTCGAGTCTCGCCGCAGCTGCTCCTCGCTGCAGAAATCCGCCAGCATTTCGTATGGTCTCCTCAACGCTGACGTGGAAGCTAAGAAAGGACATATCGGCGACGAGCAAGGCACGCGGTTTGCTGCGTACGGCGGCTTCGAGGTGATGGTTCATCATCGCAACACTTACTGGAGGCGTGTTTTCGAATCCAAGGCAGACGTTACCCCCGCTGTCACCGACGAGACTGATATCGATGGAAGGATCCGGGATAGGCGCCGCAACCGCGTCGTAGGCAGTCGTCATGACTAGACGCCGGCCGTCCTGCTTCCACCGCTGCAGGAGGGGAATTGTGATGCGGTCGACCGGTTGCTCCGAAACGCGACTCATTTGAACTCAGTTCGATTTTTAGCTGCGAACTGACAAAGCTTTGAACTTCAACCAACTCGCCGCCTATTGCAAAGTTATAGCGATCCCCAGCGCTCGAGTTGATCGAGTATCCCACGCGATCAGCAGTCTGGTTGCTACAATTCTTCAGCGTCAATCCGCTCTTCGTCGCTGTCCAAGAAGGACAAAGGGCAAAAAGTGAGTTGCGTATGGGCTTGGTGGATCCGCGCACCAGCGCCGTTGAGAACACACCATCGCGAGGCACGTGCGCGAGAATGACATAGGTCGAAGTCGCCCATAGGAGTTCTTGTTCCATATCTCCACAAGCCCATCGGTGGAATGGCCACTTCGAAATAAGGATGTGGATCGAGGGTGGCGGAACCGCGACAATGAAGATTGGCCTCCAGCACATCCTTCGCAGCGACTACTTTTCTCGCCAAGTGTTTTGCGCACCCGCGACTTCCCTGTGAGAGCGGAAGAAATCTGTCGACCCGCCAAGAAGAAAGGAAAGACCCTCTCGGAAATCACCCGCAGATGGTGAAAATTCCTTTTGGTTGCGTCATCAACGCCAGAAGGCTTCCTTCGCTTGCTGTAGGTCTTGCGGGCGTGTTCGGCTTCGGCCGATTCGCGGGCCGGCTGTCGCGTCGGACCGATCGGGTTTACTTCTACAGCGCACTTTTGATGCATCGATTTTTTCCAGTGTTAAATCCACCGAGGTGAGCATAAGGCGGCATGCAACAGATTGTATTTCTGAGCCGATTGATCGGTAAAGAGCTCCTATAGAGTTTTGTACCGATGTGCTTGAGACCGAGGCGTCCGTCTCGGCAGTCCTCCCCCGCAGGCTGCTCTGTCCTGTCCGGTCCATTAACCGCTGGCCTATATGGTCACCTTGCCGAGCTTTTTGATACCGACCCGGATCGGGTCCGCCGGAAGAGCTATGCGGGATTTTGGGTGACGAGGCGATCAGGCGGCGTGGTTTTCCGGCACTTGGATGACCTCGATGCCGTTTTCGAATCTGACACCTGCGATGACCTTCGGCAACTGATTTGTGCCTTTCAGCCGCCGCCAGGTCTTTGATGCGGCGCAGAGCAGCTTGAACACCATCAACTTGGCAGTCGTTGACGATAACGAACCTTTCGTGCGCACCGTTCTGTGCCGGACCGTCGCGAACACGCTTTCGATGGGATTCGTCGTCCGCAAGTGGTCCCAATGCTCGGCGGGGAATTCGTAGAACGCAAGCATTGCGTCGCGATCTTTCGTCAGGCACTCGACCGCCTTGTCGTACTTCGCTCCGTATTTCTCGGCAAAGACATCGATCGCCACTTCGGCCGAAGCTCGGTTGGACGCCAAATAGACCTCGCGCAGATCCTTCTTCATGCTGGCCTGTACCGACACTGCGACTTTGTTCAAGATATTCGCGGTTTTGTGCACCCAGCACCGCTGATGTCGCGTGGCGGGAAAGACCTCGTCGAGCGCCTTCCAGAAGCCGAGCGCGCCGTCACCGACGGCGATTTCCGGGGCGATCTTCAGCCCACGGGTTTTCGCCTCGACGAGCAGTTCGTGCCAGCTCTGCGTGCTCTCGCGCACGCCGACCTGGAAGCCGATGAGTTCCTTCTTGCCTTCCGGCGTCGCGCCGATCAGCACCAGCATGCATTCGCTGTGGTCTTCCATGCGAGCCTGCAGGAAGACGCCGTCCGCCCACACGTATACGTACCGGCGCGCCGACAGATCGCGCTTCTGCCAACGCTCGTACTCGAGCTGCCACTCCGTCGTCAGTCTGGAAACCACCGCCGGAGAAAGATTCGGCGCATCCTTGCCCAGGAGCGCCGCCAGCGCCTCCTGGAAGTCGCCCGTCGAGATGCCTCGCAGGTACAGAACCGGCAAAAGTGCATCCAAGCTCTTCGTGCGCCGTGCCCACAACGGCAGGATCGCCGAGGTGAAGCGGATCCGCTCGCCATCGCTGGTCACCGCGCGATCGCGAATCTTTACCCGGGCGACTTCGACGGCGCCGATCCCCGTCTGGATCGTCCGCACTGGACCATGGCCGTGCCGCACGAGGCGGTCGCGGCCATCGGGAAGCTTCAAGCCCTTCATCGCGGCGAGAAACGCCTCGGCTTCCATCTCGACAGCCTGCGCAAGCAGCTGCCGAGCACCAGATCGCAAAATATTCGTCAGTGGATCGTCGATCTCATCGGGCTGACGCAGTGGGACAATGTTGCTATGCTCGTTCATGGCGTATCGCTCTCCTTGAGGTTCTGGCAGGCTCGACACCCGCCTCGATACGCCGCCTATCTCATTCCGTCATCACCCAGTTTCCCGCATAGCTCCCGCCGGAATGCTCACGTTCATAGCGTCGCTCCGGCTCAGCCGGGCCCAGGTTGCGCAATCGGTTTAATCCCAGCCGGCGCCGGATAGGGCTGAAGGTCGCCGGCGACACTACCGGCCTCGATTGAGATCTGTTTGACCTGTGGCGCTGTCGTCCCAACGTTCCGGCTTCTGCGCATGGGAAGGCAGGATTTGGCTTGGATAAAAGAGGTCTTGTGGAGCGATCACGGTCCATCCACTTCTTCCTCGCCGAACGCTTAAACTTGGCGACCGTCCTCGCCGAAAACGGCGAGTTGCAGCGCACTGCAGCCTTCGTCAGGCCAGCCTCGATCAAGATTGGCGCCATGGCCTTTCGGCGTCAATGGCGCATTCTTGGGGGCGTTCATCCGATCCTTAAGGGGTAGGCTAAAGCTTCGGCAGGTTGCTTCCTCGTTCAGGACCGGATGGACAACCTACTGAAAGCTCACACCTCATGGTCTCACAGACATCCTACCCGAACTGGTTGCCCCCTCATGCGGCCCCTCTAGAAGCGCGCGTATGCGCGCAGCGATCTGTCGCGCTTTTCGGCCGCAGGTTGGGTTCCACGCAATCGAGTATAGCCAGCATCGCCAGAACTTCGTCGACGTTAAATGTGGCCGCCCTGCGATCTGATAGTCCCAGAGACCGATGGGGGGCGCGGACCCGATTGGCTGCAAGCACCGCAAGCGCTTGCGGCCGCAAGGACGTAATATGCCGCTCGAATATATGCATTCGTTGGCCTGTAGCTGCCCTGTGGGCATGATGTCGCGAGCGCTGGTGGCCAACCCGGTCGCAAAGACTGGGGCTGGCCACCTTTGCTCCCAAGAGGCTCCAATTCTCAAGGGCTACAAAGTTGTATCTTCGAGAAGTACCAAGGGGCACCTACCAAAATCGGTGGCTCCCCTCCTCGTCGGCGACTCTCTAAGCTAGTTTTTGCCTTGAATTGGAGACACCAGCACGACCAGACACATGCACGTTGCATGAACAAGAAAACATGCCAATCGCACATGAGCGACGCAAGTATGTGGGCAGAGTCAATCTAGGCGGAGCACGATAGAAAGCCGCTGGAAAGTTATCCGAGACCCTCGTAGACCGCGATGAGGAAGGCGAAGACCCCTACGAAGAGCGTCTTCTTGACGAGACGCGCGGTGATGTCCTCATCAGTTCCCCAACTCCAGAACAACGCTGCGAGCGTAATGTCGATCGCAGCAAGGGTCGTTGCGAGATATCCGACATCGCTCCCCAGCAGCCCAAAGCCGCTGTCGATGTAACGCGTGAACGTTTCCAGGAACTGGTCAATGATCCCCGTACCAGTCATGGCTTGCTTGCCTCAGGTGTCACCAGGTTCGGATATCCCTGCGGGATCCGGCTTGGATCCTTTGGAGCGAGCGCCACGCCGGCAGCGGAATCGTCGTGGCCAGGTAATGTGGCACCGTCTTTCTTGCCAAAAAAGCGACGGCGGTTTTCGGCCCAAACTTGCTTGCAGTGATGATAACCCGCGGCTTCCTCCGCAGTGACGCTGCGGCAGCGCGCGAGGTCAGAGCTGGTTGCTTCTGTCGTCTGCTCGGCCTTCGGTGGTGGAGCAGGACCGTCTCCGCCACGAAGCTGAATCGTGCAGGCAGCGACGGCCACTAGGCCGATTGTCGTAAGCAGCGATAGCGCCTTGAATGCCTTTAGCTCGGTCATCAGTGGAACATCTGCACGTTGAAGGATTGATAGCCCTCTCCTGGCGTCAGGAATCGCCTGAGTTGCTCTCGTCCTTGATCCTGAGCCGAGCCGCGCTGAGCCGCTTCGAGGCTCTGCGCCCTGCCCTGCGCCGTCACGACAGCGGTGAGGTCGGCGAGTTGCTGCGCGTTCAGCGCGAGAATCTGATTGCCAGCTTGGGTTGCCTGCAGAGCACCGCTTGCGCCTTGGCTAGACGCTACGAGCGCGGACGTCTGGATGCGATTGGTGTCGAGATTGCCAACGATGCCCGCCTGAACTCGCAGCGCGTCTTGCGTTGCGGCATAGGAATTCTGCCAACGTGTTTGGGCGTTGAAGATCAGCAACTGGTTCGACTGGCTGACTGTAGCTGGCGCATAGCTCGTCGAAAACGCGCGATCGATCTGCTGGACGTCATAGGCGATGCGCTGGGCCTGGGCCAGTAATTGCTGAGTCCGCTGGATCGAGGATTGCAGTTGCTGCAGCGACGAGTACGGCAGGTTTGCTAGGTTCTTCGCCTGATTGATCAGCATCTGCGCCTCGTTCTGCAACGAGGTGACCTGATTATTGATCTGCTGGAGCTCCCGCGCAGCTGTTAGGACGTTCTGCACGTAGTTGTTGGGATCAAAGACGATCCACTGCGCTCGCGCGGACACCGTGACGCTGAGCATCAGCGCGACCGTGGCAGCGGCCGCCAATAGGCCAAGATGCCTCATAGGGATTTCTCCAGATTGACGAGATTGGGGATGATGTCTAGGGCCCAGGCGACACCGCGGTGCCGGAGCCAGGCCGGCACGAAGCCGTCAGGTCCATGTTCGGCGAGGAGTTGCGTGATCGCGGCTTGGTCTGCCTTGGAAGAGGCTGCGGTAAAGGCGAGCGCGACTTCACCGAGCCCAAGTTCGAACATCCGATTGCCCCGGCGCGACTGGCAGTAGTAGTCGCGCTTTGGCGTTGCTCGGCTCAGAAGTTCGATTTGGCGATCATTGAGTCCGAAGCGGCGGTAGATCGTGGTGATCTGGGGTTCGATCGCCCGCTCGTTCGGCAGCAGCAGGCGCGTTGGGCAGCTTTCGATGATCGCCGGCGCGATCGCGGAGCCATCGATGTCCGACAGTGACTGGGTGGCGAAGATGACGGACGCATTCTTCTTCCGGAGCGTCTTCAGCCATTCCCGGAGTTGACCGACAAAATCTTCATCGTTGAGGGCAAGCCAGCCCTCGTCGACAATGAGAAGTGTCGGCCGGCCGTCGAGACGGTCTCCGATCCGATGAAAGAGGTAAGCCAGAACCGCTGGGGCAGTGCTCGTTCCGATCAACCCTTCAGTCTCAAACGCCTGAACCGAAGCTTCGCCAAGGCGCTCGAATTCGGCATCAAGCAGGCGCCCGGAGGGACCGCCCAGGCAATAGGGCTGCAGGGCCCTTTTCAGGGAATTGGATTGCAGCAAGACCGAGAGGCCCGTGAGGGTGCGCTCCTCCCTCGGCGCCGAAGCGAGAGAGGTGAGCGCCGACCACAGATGATCCTTGACCTCCGGCGTGATCTCGACCTTTTCCCGCGCCAGGATCGCGCAGATCCATTCCGTGGCCCATCCGCGCTCGGCGGAATCGTCGATCCAGGCCAAAGGTTGCAGCGCGACGGGGTTTTCGTCCCCTTCAGACAGCGCACCGCCGAGATCATGCCAGTCGCCGCCCATGGCGAGCGCGGCCGCCCGGATCGAACCGCCGAAATCAAACGCAAAGACCTGCGAGTTCGGATAGCGCCGGAATTGCAGCGCCATCAGAGCGAGCAACACCGACTTTCCGGCACCGGTCGGTCCCACCACAAGGGTATGGCCGACATCTCCGACGTGGAGCGAAAACCGGAACGGCGTTGATCCCTCGGTCTTACCAAACAGGAGCGGCGGGCCCCTGAAATGCAGGTCCCTCGCCTCGCCCGCCCAGACGGCCGACATCGGAATCATATGGGCGAGGTTAAGTGTCGATACCGGTGGCTGCCTCACATTCGCATAGACATGCCCCGGCAGACTGCCGAGCCAGGCTTCGACCGCGTTCACCGTCTCGATCATGCAGGTGAAATCGCGGCCCTGAATGACCTTCTCGATCAGCCGCAGCTTCTCGTCGGCGACATTGGGATCGCGGTCCCACACAGTGATGGTCGCCGTGACAAAGGCTTGCCCAATCTGATTGGACCCCAGTTCCTGCAACGCCGCGTCGGCATCAAGCGCCTTGTTGTGGGCGTCGGTATCTAGCAGCGTCGACGCCTCGTTCGTCATGATCTCCTTGAGAATGGCGCCAATCGATTTTCGTTTGGCGAACCACTGCCGCCGAATTTTGGTCAGCAGCTTGGTGGCCTCGGTCCTGTCGAGCATGATCGCGCGGGTTGACCAGCGATACGAAAACGCCAGGCGATTCAGGTCATCCAGAATTCCCGGGGTCGTCGCGCCGGGAAAGCCGACGATTGTCAGGACCCGAAGATTGGCTGAGCCCAACATCGGCTCGAGTCCGCCGGTCAGCGGCTGGTCGGCCAGCAGAGCATCGATGTACATGGGAATCTCAGGTGCTCGAACTCGATGACGCTTGGTCGAGATCGTCGAGTGCAGATAAGTCAGCGTGTCCTGATCATCGAGCCAGGTGCATTCCGGCATGAACCCTTCAAGCAGGCCGAGCACGCGGTTGGTTTGGTCGATAAATCCGCGCAGCACCTCCCGAGCATCTGCTCCAACGGTGCGGTCGCGACCTTCATAGAGGAATCTCTCCGCCATAGCCGCTCCCTCCTCCGGAGGCAGATAGAGGAAGGTCAGGAAGTAGCTGGACTCGTAATGGGCACCCACCTCTTCGAACTGAGCCCTGCGTTCCGCGTCGACCAGCGCGGACGCGACGTCCGGAAAGGAGTTAGGCGGGTACGCCCCCGCAAAGTGACGTTGCGCCTCAACGAACACGGCCCAACCCGATCCCAGGCGACGCACGGCGTTGTTCAAACGGCCGGCGACGGCGACAAGTTCAGCCGGCACTGCGCTATCGAGATCGGGGCCGCGGAATTTCGCGGTTCGTTGGAACGAGCCGTCCTTGTTCAGGATGATTCCCTCGTCGACCAAGGCGGCCCAAGGCAGAAAGTCGGCGAGACGAGCATTAGAATGGCGATATTCGGCAAGGTTCATCATGGACATGAGCTCAGGCGTTGAGATGGCTGGGGATGCGCAGATGCCGGCGCACCACATCGACAAAGGCTGGATCGCGCTTGGCGGCCCAGACAGCGGCCATGTGGCCGATGAACCAGAGGACGAGACCGGCGATCCAGAGCCGAAGTCCGAGCCCAAGGGCTGCCGCAAGCGTGCCGTTCACGATCGCAACCGACCGCGGCGCGCTGCCCATCAGGATTGGCTCAGTAAGCGCGCGGTGAACGGGCACAAAAAAGCCTTTGACCGGTTCATCCATCAGATCACCACGCCGCCGCCGAAGGAGAAGAACGACAGGAAGAAGCTCGAGGCGGCAAACGCGATCGACAGACCAAACACGATCTGGATCAGCCTGCGGAAACCACCTGACGAGTCCCCGAACGCGAGCGTGAGCCCGGTCACGACGATGATGATGACGGCGATGATCTTGGCGACTGGACCTTCAACCGACTGCAAAATCTGATTGAGTGGCTGCTCCCACGGCATGTTCGAGCCAGCCGCCCACGCCGATGCCGACGCCAAAAGCACCGTGCCGAAAGCGGCCAACGATGCACCTCGAAGAAAGCGAAATTGCTGACGCATGTCAGTCTCCTGCTGTTGAAATGCTGTAGTCGCCCGTGGCACCGAGGCCTGAGACGGTGGCGAGTTCGGCGAGGCGGCGGTCGGCGCCGCGTCCCGCCAGCACGGCGACGAGGTCGATGGTCTCGGCGATCAAGGCGCGCGGAACCGAGATGACGGCTTCCTGGATGAGCTGCTCGAGCCGTCGCAGCGCGCCGAGCGCCGTCCCCGCATGAATGGTACCGATGCCGCCGGGATGGCCGGTGCCCCAGGCCTTGAGGAGGTCGAGTGCTTCGGCACCTCGGACTTCGCCGATCGGGATGCGATCAGGACGCAGTCGGAGGGACGAGCGAACAAGATCCGACAGTGTGGCCACACCGTCCTTGGTCCGAAGCGCAACGAGATTGGGCGCCCTGCACTGTAGCTCGCGCGTATCTTCGATCAGCACGACCCGATCGGAGCTCTTCGCGACCTCGGCCAGGAGCGCGTTCGTCAAGGTTGTCTTGCCGGTCGATGTTCCGCCGGCGACGAGGATGTTCTTCCGTGCGTCGACCGCGCCCCTCAGGATCTTGGCCTGCTCCGAGGTCATGATGCGCCTTACGACGTAGTCGTCGAGCGTAAACACGGCGACGGCGGGCTTGCGGATAGCAAAGGCCGGTGCTGCAACGACCGGAGGCAAGAGACCTTCGAAGCGCTCGCCGGTCCCAGGCAATTCGGCCGAGACCCGTGGCGAACCGGCATGCACCTCGGCACCGACGTGATGCGCGACTAGGCGAACAATGCGCTCGCCATCGGCAGCGGACAGAGTTTCGCCTGTGTCCATGAGGCCATTCGACAGCCGGTCGATCCATAGCCGGCCATCCGGGTTGAGCATCACCTCGATGATCGCTTCGTCTTCGAGATAGCCGGCAATCGCGGCCCCAAGCGCGCTGCGCAGCATTCGCGCACCGCGCGAGCTCGCGTCTGATTGAATAGAATGGATTGCCATCGTTCGCCCCACCGAATGAGGGCACCCAAGGGGCCCTCAGATGGGGATCATTAGAAAAGGCCCCACGGACTTGGCGCAACAAGCGGCTTCAGTGATCGTAGACTGGCGTAGAAAAGAAAGACTGAAAACTGATGTTTGAGGTCTACTCATTCGTATCGTACTCGGCGAGCTACCGCTCACCACTCCGCATCGTCATCCGCGGGCACGAGTAAGACCGAATCCTCATACGACTCGACAGCGTAAGAAACATCAGCCGGCTTGAAGAATAGGAGTGAACTCATCCAGGAAACGATAGATCGGCGCCAAGGCAGCATGAACCAGATCAACGCCGCGATCTGCACTGCTACGTTGACGCCGAACGCTACTTGATAGGCATGGACGGCCCTATGGCCATCATTCGCGGGCCATTGCTCCAAGATAAGACCTGTCCCGCATTGTGCCAGGAACGCCCAACCAAAGTGCAAGACGTTCAAGGCGCCGTTGGCACGACCGGCAAGCGCCGGCGGAAAGTAATCTACTATTACCGCGAAGCTGACCACGGTTGCCGTTCCGGCAATTGCGACAACGGACCAGGGCAAGATGGACGGCAGAGGCACTCGCAGGATCAAAGCTAGCTCGGCTGCGAAAAAGAGCACCGCAACCGTCGCTAATACCGTCTCCGCCCCTATTCCCCTTCGTTTGACGTAGTGGACGGTCATCCCGAACAACAACGCGCCGAAGCTCAAGACGATCGACATGGTGAACAGCTGTCTTACGAGACTTGCGCGATCAAGCCCCTCCACGTCGGTCAGCCACGGTGATGCCCACAGTCCCTGCAGAGACCAAGCCGATCCAACACAAGTCGCCGACAATGGGGCCATTCGCCAGAAGCGCCGATCGCTGAAAACGGAGCCAAGGGTGGCGCGCGCCGTTGATGGAACAATGCCTCGTTCAGGCACCGCGACATAGATGAGAATGGCCGTCGCACCGGTAGCGACTGCCAGGATCCCAAAGAGCAGCCGCCAGCCCATCCAAGCGAGCAGGTATTCGACGGGAGCCGTAGCCGTTACCGCTCCTAGCGACCCCAGCATAATCATGTAGCCGTTAAGCAAAACGACGCGTTCGCTAGGGAACCAGAGGATGATGGACTTCAGTCCGGCCGTCAGCGCCGCCGCGACACCAAGCCCGATCATTGCACGCGCTATCAAGAGTGACGGGAAACCGCTCGATACCGCGAAGAGTCCGGCGCCCACTGCTGCGAGCAAGAGCAGAGCACTCTGGACGCGCCGCGGACCAAAGCGGTCCAACAATATGCCGACGGGAATCTGCGCCGCCGCAAAGACGAGGAAATAGACCGAGGTAAGCAACCCGAGGTCGGCAGCCCCAAGCCCAGCATCCGAGCTGAGATGACTGGCGATCAAAGCGTTGATCGTTCGAAACAGATACGAAAGATAGTATCCAACCGCAAACGGGAGAAATACGCGCGCTGTGAGGCGCCATGCCCCTGAAATCTGCATGCTGGCCCCTCTTGCTGTCAGCTCGTGCGAGCCGATAGCGCGACCAGCTTTTCGTCAGTTCAGCTAAATCGCTGCGGGCGTAGGTTAGCGAAGAAAAAGAAGGGACCGGCGAAACGGTCTTGCTACATGGTTCAATCAAGATTCTTCGGCCGCTTCCTGGCGGCGGATATCTTCTGGAATCTCGCGCAGAAAGCTTTGCCCTTTCTGCAAACGGCGCCCGAGCGCCTCGACAAATCCTTCAAAGCGCTCCCGACCCTTTGCCTGCGCGGCCGTCTGCGCGTCATTGGGCAATGGCGGCGTTACTGTCAGCCAGAAGCGGATGAACAGGGCCAAGGTCTCTGCCGTTAGACCGATATCACGCTCCATCCGCTGCATTTGTCGCGAGAGGCGATCGAGACGACGGGTAAACGCGGCCTCTCGCCTGTCCGCTCCGTCCGGTGACAAAAACGAAGCAACGGCTGCCTCCACGATCGCAGACCGGGAAAGGTTTTTGCGATCCGCGAGGTCCGAGATCTGTTTCAGAAGCTCGGGCGGGAAATAGACGTTCATCCGATCGCGCATGTTGCCTCAGAGCTCCATGCCGTCATTCGGATCCATGGCAACCTGGCGGGCGACGCCACGCATCTGCTGACGAAGCAGTCGAGATTGGCGGACCGCGTCCTCATCGTCGTCAAGAACCACGGCGAATTCCTCGGCTGGGGCCGGCTCGGTTGTTTCCTTGGCTATCGCGACGTGATCGGGGAGTTCGGGCTCGCGACGGAGACCACTGTTCGCGGCGTCTTCCTCTGCTTGCCCCCTGTCGGTTGGATGCGGCGCAGGCTTCAGCGTTTCAAGCGTTGACCATCCGTCCGTTCCTGATACCGTCGGATCGGGCGGCGGCAAGATCCGCTCGGTAAGCCGCCGATCCTCATAATAGCGAACCTTCTTCGCCCGGATCGGCGGTGTGCCCGCTACCATAACAATCTCGTCCATCGGCGATAGCTGCATGACCTCGCCCGGGGTTAGCAGCGGTCTCGCCGTCTCCTGGCGCGAGACCATCAGGTGTCCAAGCCAGGGGTTCAACCTGTGACCGGCATAGTTCTTCATCGCACGCATCTCCGTCGCCGTACCCAACGCGTCGGACACCCGCTTGGCGGTCCGCTCGTCATTTGTCGCGAAGCTGACGCGCACGTGACAATTGTCGAGAATCGCATTGTTGGGCCCGTAGGCCTTCTCGATCTGATTGAGCGATTGCGCGATCAAGAAGCTCTTGATGCCGTACCCCGCCATGAAGGCGAGCGCGGACTCGAAGAAATCAAGACGTCCCAGCGCCGGAAACTCGTCGAGCATCATCAGGACTCGATGCCGGCGGTCGCGGGCGTGCAGATCTTCGGTCAGCCGCCTGCCGATCTGGTTTAGCACCAGGCGGATTAAAGGCTTGGTCCGCGAGATATCGGAGGGTGGCACCACGAGGTAAAGCGTCGTAGGGCGGCTGTTTGCGATCAGATCGGTTATCCTCCAGTCGCAGCGGCAGGTCACCTGGGCTACGACGGGATCGCGGTAAAGACCCAGGAACGACATCGCGGTGGACAGAACGCCCGACCGCTCATTCTCGGATTTGTTGAGGAGTTCACGCGCCGTCGAGGCGACCACGGGATGGGAGCCCTTCGCGTCAAGATGCGCGGTCGTCATCATCGCCTTCAGCGTCGCCTCGATCGGCCGCTTCGGATCGGACAGGAAAGCTGCGACGCCAGCCAAGGTCTTGTCTGCCTCGGCATAGAGAACATGGAGTATGGCGCCGACCAGGAGCGAATGACTGGTCTTCTCCCAATGGTTCCGCTTGTCGAGCGAGCCCTCGGGGTCGACCAGGACATCGGCGACGTTCTGGACGTCACGAACCTCCCATTCCCCGCGCCGCACCTCGAGCAGTGGATTGTACGCAGTGGACTTTGGATTGGTTGGGTCGAACAAGAGAACTCGACCATGCCGCGAGCGAAAACCGGCCGTCAGTTGCCAATTCTCACCTTTAATGTCGTGCACGATGGCCGAGCCCGGCCAGGCCAGCAACGAAGGAACGACCAAGCCAACACCCTTACCGGACCGAGTGGGGGCAAAGCACAAGACGTGCTCCGGCCCGTCATGGCGCAGGTAGTCGTGGTCGAGCTTGCCAAGCACCACACCATCCGGACCGAGAAGTCCGGCCGCTCGAACCTCTTCCGCATCAGCCCAGCGCGCCGAGCCATAAGTCTCAACGTCCTTGGCCTCGCGCGCCCGCCACACCGACATGCCGATCGCCACCGCGATCGAAACGACGGTCCCTGATGCTGCGATGAAGGCCCCCTCGACAAAGACCTGCGGCGCATAGGCATCGTAGACGAACCACCACCAGAAGAAGATCGGCGGATAATAGATCTTGAAACCCCACAGTTCGAACCAGGGCCGCCCAAGCTGGGGCTGGTAGCCAAGTCGCCAGGCCGTCCACTCGGTTGCTCCCCAGATGGCCAGCAAGACGATCAGGCCGACAACGATCACCTGCCCCCAGAGTATTTTGGTTCCGGACATTCCGAGCGTCCTTCCGCAACTGAATTGGTGAGATAGCTAGAGGCCGAGGTCGCGCTTGCGACCAAAGCCCCATTCAATACCACCGCCGTCCTTCACGAACCCGGTGACGTGTTGGCCGAGCCTCTTTTCTAGTTCGCGCGACCAGGGCACGAGCTGGAAGCCGAGACCATTATCGATCATGGCGAAGCGTCCCGAGGTGAGCGTCAGCCGCTGGCGATACGTGCCCGCCACATGCTCCCCGGAGGCGGCGTTCATATGAGGCAGGCCGATGTCGGCCGAGACTTTTGCGGCAACCTCGTCCAGTTCGCGTCGACGCAACGTCTTCAGGAGGTCTCGCTGCACGGTGATGCGTTGGCCCTGCCGCCGCGCCAAGCCCTCCTGGATCAGATGCTCGGTCCGGGCCTCCATGGCGTCGCGGGTCTCGCGGCCAAATCCACCCATGGCAAGCGGCATGGGGTCGCGTTCGACCAGCCTGTGGTCGAGCCAAGTTGCCCCTCTTGCCTTGACCTGACCACCAAGATCGAGATCGGAACGGGCCGCGAGCACCACGGTGGGGCGCGGATCGCCGGGTGGACCGAAACTCCGGACTTCGACGATGCCGCCCATTGGCGGTGCATATTCGAACGCCTCGAGCCCTCGGAAGCGCACGTGGTGAGCGCGTCCGTCTGTTCCGTCAATCAGGGCATAGGCCTCCCCGGTCAGTTCGTCATGCAATCCGCGGTCGACCAGCCGTCCGATAATCTGGGCCGTCGGCCGTCCACTCTCAATGACGAAGTCGGCAACGCCGCGCGCTTCCCCACGCTCGGTGAAGGCGCGGTGCATGGTCTTGATGATGTCGCCGCGCATGCCGAGATCGCGCAAGCTGCGCTCGGCCTCGAGCCCGACTATCCATTCGCCTGGTGCAGCGGAGGTAGCAAGGCCCATCCTCTCTAGCTGTTGAAGACGACCGATCATCAGGCGCCGGATCTCGGAATCGGACTTGCTCGGGTTCTCGGGGCGAAGATCGATAGTGCCGGTCTCATCGGCTGCCAACCGGATCTCCCGATCTAGCCGCGTCCATCGTTCCGCCGTGACTTCTCTCTCCAGCGAATTGCGGATCTCGTGCTCCGGTTTTGGACCCAGTTCTATGGCGACCAGTTCCTCGGCGCGTGACCGCAGGCCCAGGCTGATGTAGTCGCGGGAGATCACGAGATCTGCCCCTTCCTCGTCTACTCCCCGAACGAGAAGATGGACGTGGGGATTGTCGGTATTCCAATGATCGACAGCAACCCAATCGAGCCGCGTGCCGAGATCAATCTCCATTTGCTTGGTGAGGTCGCAGGTGAAAGTCCTGAGGTCGGTCATCTCGCCGGCATCCTCAGGCGAGACGATGAACCTAAAATGATGCCGGTCGTCCTTGCATCGTTCAGCGAAAGCCGCGCTATCGGCACCGTCACTGCCGGCATCGAACATCACGGCACGCTCACCGCTTCGGGTCACGCCATCGCGCTTGAGATATGAAAGATGGGCCGTCAGAGGCGCCGAGCGGAATGCTCGTCCTTTGTGCCGGACAACACGTGCCTTCACCACGACGCGCCGCGTCGGGCTGAACAACCGACTGCGGCTGAACGCAAGCCTGCCGCGGCCAAACGTCGAGCGGCCATAAGCCGTGGAACTCCTGCCAGCCGCAGACTGACCAGAGGTGTGCCCGGCCTTCTTTGCCGCCCGCAGCACCTGGTTAATGAAGCTCTTCTGCTTCGGCGAGCGGGTATTGCGGATGCGCCCAGGCCGAATACGCAGGTCGCTATCGCCCACGCTCACGGGGCCTCCAAACGATTAAAAGCACGCACAGTGCCGAAAACGCCTTTGATTGCATTCGTAAAAACGCTAGGCGCGGCACGCGACCCGACAGACCGGCACGCTAGAACCCAAGCCATGCCAATGGCTTGCGGTTCGACCGGCGAGCCCCTTTTATCTCGACGTGCCGTGCCCATTACCCCGGTGAACCAGACAGGTGCGTGCGTCGATTGCTTCCCTGTCCGCACGGCCTTCCCCGCCATACGATCGGGTCGGCATTCACATCGTAACTTTCGAGGCGTGCTCAGGCTTCACTCACGTTACGGCCCGCTGGATTGCTCGGCCGCCTAAAGCGACCTTTGTCACGAGGCTTCGATCCGTCCGATTGCTCGTCCAAACCGCTCGTCAGCTACCAGATCAATCGACAACTCTCTGGGTGGATCCTTCCTCCACTGGTAATACGCGCCGTCGGGGCGCACCGTAAGCCTTCACATATTGGGGCGGGATCATCGCGACCTCATGTCCGAGCGATCGCAGCTCCCGCGCCCAATAATGCGACGCGCCACAAGCTTCCATTGCGACAAACGCTGGCGGCAAACGACGGAAGAACTCCAGAACCTGGCCGCGCCTCAACTTGCGCCGCAAGACTGGTTGCTCCATCCCGTCAACGCCATGTAGCTGAAATACGCTTTTTGACGTGTCCAAACCGATTCGAGCAATTGCCACGGACGGCTCCTTCGTTTGAGGTCATCGACGACCCCATCCTGCCACGCACACCGGTGGAAGGGGGCCGTCCACCCCAACACGAGAGCCCGGTGCGGCGGAAGCCGCACACGCGAATCGGAAAAATCCGCCAGTCCGCGGATCTAGATGTCCTCGCGCGCTTGCGTCTGCGCGTCATAGATCCTGATCTGAAGCATGGGAAAGCGCTTCTTGAGTTCTTCTCCGCCTGCCCTGGCGCCGTCTCTGGTTGCAAATTCGGCCTTGAGTCGGCCATCCACTTCAAGTGCGTAACCAGAGGCCGGCAGTTCGCGGGTTGCTGCAAACATTTCATTCCCATTGTGCAGTGATGTGGTCGGGAATGATGGGTAACGTGAGTCGCCCAAACGACGCCAGACCCACCTGACCCGGTGCGCTGATCGGTCGTCGCATCTTGTGGATTGACGTCTCGCAGTGGAGCCCTTCGAGGACGGGCATTTGCATGGTCCGAACAGGGGGACGGGGTTTCAGCCAGCGCGGATGCTGCATGGACACGGCCCGACATTCCTGCCTTCCACAGCACTGGCCCGCGCAGTCACCCTCCCGCTGAGCCGACATGTGCGGCTGGCCTCTGAAATTTATGCCGCCTGGAAGTGCAATTGTGGAACGGCCGCGACCAGCTTCCTCGTATAGGGTTGCCAAGGCCGTAAAAATACGTCGTCCGCTCCACCGGCTTCGACGGCCACGCCATGGTGCATGACAAGAACGCGGTCGCTGAGGTGATGCACGACGCCGAGATCATGCGAGATGAATAGATAGCTGACACGCAAATGCGACTTGAGATCTCCAAGCAGATCGAGAATTTGCGCCTGAATGGATACGTCAAGTGCCGCGACCGGCTCGTCACACACGATGATCTTGGGGCGCGGAGCAATTGCGCGCGCGATCGCAACCCGTTGGCGTTGACCGCCCGACAGTTCCAGTGGACGCCCGGTCCTGAAGTTTGGTGACAGACCCACGAGATCAAGCAGCTCGCTGACCTCCGATTGTCGACTGGCTCTGTCGAGGGGATTTCCGCTACGTCTGGCCAAGGCATCATCAATGACACGCTCGATGGTCCAACGCGGATCGAATGAACTTAGTGGGTCCTGGTAGATGACCGAGATATCCGATCGCCGCTGGCGGCGCTCTTTCTCAGTCGCTGCAGTCCACGGCGAGCCCTCGAGTGTCACCTCTCCTTGGTCCGGCCTTTCGAGCGCGAGCGCCATGCGTGCCACGGTCGTCTTCCCAGACCCTGACTCGCCGACGATGCCTAGCGTCTCTCCATGGCCGAGGCGAAACGAGACGTCATTGACGACGGTACGCAGCTTGCCATCCGGTCCGCGAAAGCGCTTGACGAGCCGTTCCGCCTCAAGCAGGGGACTACAACGCTGTGCCATATTCGACTGGGTCAGCGCTCTGGTCTCTCCTTCAGCCGAGATGAAGCGCGGCGCCGTCGAGGACGAAAGACGGCTCCCGCGTGACCGGACGGATGGGATCGCCTTGAGGAGGCCCCGCGTGTAATCATGTCTCGGGTCACCAAAAATCTGTTCTGATGAGCCATGCTCGACGATTTCGCCGTGTCGCATCACAATAACCTCGTCGGCCATCTGCGATACCACGGCAAGATTGTGGCTGATGAGAATCATGGCCTTGCCGCGTTGGCGGGTTTCGCTGAGCAGATCCAGGATTTGCGCCTGGATCGTAACGTCCAGCGCCGTCGTGGGCTCATCTGCGATCAAAAGAGCTGGATCGAGTGCGATTGCCGTCGCAATCAAGGCTCTTTGCCGTTGCCCGCCTGAAAGCTCATGTGGAAGCTGCCGCGCCTTGACCGCCGGCTCGGGCACGCCCACGAGATTCAGAAGTTCAACTACCCGTTCCGTCAAGTCTGCGCGTGTCCTGATTGCACGGTGAACACTTAGTGCTTCACCGATCTCCTTGCCAACCGGTCTCAGCGGATCGAGCGACACCAGCGCGTCCTGTAACACAAAGCCAATGCGCTTGCCGCGCAAGGCTCTCCATTCCCTGTCACCGAGTCGATCGATATTCTTCCCCTGAAAAGTCAGGCGGTCAGCTTGGACATGAGATCGCGCCCCGGTCAGACCAACCAGCGTCCGGGCCGTAACGCTTTTGCCTGATCCCGATTCACCGACGATCGCGACGCACCGGCCTTCCTCAACCCTGAAAGAGACCCCCTTGACCACAGCTCGCCGCGAATGCGCCGGCCCGAAGGAAACGTTGAGGTTTTGTACGGTGAGCAACGGGTCGCTAGCCGGGGGCTTTGTGGCATTTTGCCGGAAGGAAGCTGCGGGATAGGTCACGTTCATGGAAGCTCGATCCTTCCTTCCAGGCGTTGCTGCACGTACTGGCCGATGACAGTCACTGAGAGCGCGAAGGTAGCGATGGCGATCCCGGGCATGACCTCGAGCCACCATGCATAGATTACGTAGTTGCGCCCGGCATTGAGCAGTGCGCCCCATTCCGATGACGGGGGCGCAACTCCCAAGCCGAGAAACGAAAGGCCGGATGCCCAAATGATGGCTTGCCCGATACCGAGCGTGAACATTGTCGCAAGCGGGCTGATTGCGTTGGGGAGGATATGCTTGAACAGGATGTCCCTGGGCGAGTGGCCTAACGCCTTTGCCGCCTCAACATAACCAGTAGCTTTGACCCTCAGAACCTGCACCCTCACCATGCGTGCATATCCTGGCGATGTTCCAAGGCCGACCGCGATAATCAGTGTCGAGACCGAGGTGCCCAACAACGAAACGAAGAGAAGCGCAAGGAACAGAGTGGGGAGAGCGAACAGGGCGTCGAAGAGCCGGCTGAGCACGTTGTCGATCCAGCCGCCAGACAGGCCCGCCGTCACGCCGAGTATGAGCGCGATGGCAAGGCTGAGCGCAGTCGCACCCAGCCCAATGGAGAGAGACTGACCTGTCCCCGCCACGATGCGGGAATAGAGATCCCGTCCGGACTGGTCCGTCCCCAGCCAATGCGTCAATGAAGGGGCCCTGAGAGGTGACATCAAGCTCAGCGCCAACGGATCATGCGTCTGAAGCAGTTTCGGCGCAATCGCCGCGATGAGGAAGAAGGCCGTGAAGACAGTCGCGATATAGACCGGAACCGGAAACATACGGGCGCCCGTCAGCACTCTTGCAGTGATGAACGCTTTTGTATGTCCCGCGGAGCCATTGGCGAAACTCATGCCTCTTTCATCCTCGGGTCGACGAGTTGTATCGTGAGATCCACGATCAAGCTGGCGGCGACAAACAGCGCAGCTGAAACCAGGATCACCCCTGACACGACCGGGACATCGCGTGTGGACGATGCTGCGACAAGGACGCCGCCGAGCCCCTGACGGCCGAAGACCGCTTCGATCAATACGGCGCCCGACAGCAGCTTGCCTATGATCCAGCCGGAAAGGGTGATCCCCGGCAAGGCCGCATGGCGCAGAGCGTGACGTAGACGGAGGCTGAGATCACCTGTGCCGCGCATTCTCGATGAGGTGATGAAAGGCTGATCAAGAACCCGCGTGAATCCGCTCAAGACCGCTTGACCAAGGAAGCCGTAGATTTCCAAGGCCAGGGCCATCGTAGGCAGAACGAGGCCCATGAGGGTGTTGCCGCCCACGACAGGAAACAAGCGAAGCTGGATCGCGAAAACGACCAGCAGGATTGTCGCCAGCCAATAGGGCGGCAGGGTTGCCAGGAAGACCTGAAACCCGCCTAGCGCCTTGGACCATATGTTGTTACGGCCGGCGAAAAGAACCGTGGTCGTGATGGTGATGATCCAGGCGGTCAACATGGCGGCAAAAGCGAGCGCAATCGTTGGTCCGATCTGGCGCGCAATCAGGTCTGTGACAGGTTGATATTGGACGTAGGACTGCCCAAGGTCTCCGTGCATCACGTCCCTTACATACTTTCCGTATTGCACGAAGACGGGTTGATCGAAGCCATATTTGGCATTGATGGCGAGTAGCTGGTCCCGAGGAATCTCTCCCACGTTTCCGCTATTTGCATTGAAGATGATCTGGGCCCGTTCCCCGGGCATCAGAAACTGCACAAAGAAGGTAAATGTCGCCGCGGCCCAAACCACGATCAGGCCGGACAAGAGCCGGCGCGCTAGCCAAAGGCTTTGATGGCCTATCGTCTTCACCGCATTCATTTCTTGTCGGTGAAATATGCGTCCGAGAAAACGGGCTCGCCCACCGACCCGCTGTCGAGCCAGATGTCCTTCACATTATCGGCTAAAGCGAGGGTGACGTCCAAAACCGTGTAGCTCAGGGACGGCGCGTTCTCGATAATCCGCCGTTCCGCCTGCTGATAAAGCGCGGTGCGTTGCGCCTTGTCACCAGCCTGTTCAGCCTTCTGAATGATGTCCCACAGGGGCAGATCCTGATAGCGGGATGGATTGAAGGGATTGCGGACACCATTCAGGTCAGGCTTGTACGAAATACGATAGATCTCGGCGCCAGGCGCAACCCAATACAGTGGAACGACCTCATAGTCATTTGGACCAAGATTCTTTCCTGCCCAGAAATCAGCCTGGTTGGTCGGCTGGAGCCGCACGTCGAACCCTGCGGCCTTCGCTTGCTGCTGGATGATCTGCAGGACCTGATCGCCGTCGGGAGGCGAAAAGGCATTGGTGTAGGTGATGCGTATGATCAGCGCTTTGCCGTTCTTGCTGCGAATGCCGTTTGCATCGCGCTCCGCCCAGCCAGCCTCATCGAGCAGCTTGTTCGCCTTCTCGATGTCATAGGAATAGGATTTTGAGAGCTCGCTGACATATTCCGGCGAGCTTTGGCTCAAAGCGAAATTGCCCTCATAGGGCAGTGAGCCAAGAAACGCCGCTTGCACGGCAGCACGTCGGTCCGAGGCGTAAGCAAAAGCCTGCCGGACACGCACGTCGTCGAACGGCGGTCTCTCGGAGAACAACGCAAGCCGAAGCGGCGTTCCACCCGTGAGGTGGCGCACGATCTTGAACCGGGAATTGGCGTCCTGCCAGTTGACGGCAGGGATATGATAGACAACGTCGGATTCGCCGGTCAGAAGTGAGCCGTAGCGTATCGTGGGGTCAGCGAGAAAACGCCACTCAATTCCTTCGACATAGGCTGGGCCTTGATGCTTGGCAGTGGCCGGCGCCGAATTATAGTTTGGGTTTCGACGGAATATGACGTTCTTGCCGCGGTTCCATTTCTCTACGATGAACGGACCCGAACCAACTGGGCTTTCGCAGTTCACGGCCTTGCTACGCTTAAGCGCCGTCGGCGACAAGATGCCTTGCGAGGACTGCGCAAAGACATTCAGCAGCGGCTCGAACGGCGTCTTCAACGTGATTTTGAGCGTCAGCGGGTCGGCAACCGCCGCGGACTCGAAGATGCCCCTGAGATAAGGACCGGCTGTGGGGTTCTCGAGCTCCGGACTGTCGCTCAGCCATCCATTGATGTTATCGACGACCGCCTGGGCGTCCAGAGACGTCCCGTCCGTGAATTTGACATCGGGCTTGATCTGGAAGGTGTAAGTTTTGCGGTCATCCGAGATGGTCCAGGCGGTCGCAAGCCAAGGCAGGATCCTTCCGTCTTCAGCCCTGGCGACCAGATTGTCGCTGAATTGACGCTGAAGGTACCACTGCTGCACCCAACCACCATAGAGGCACGGCGGCTCCTGGAAGTGTCCGTACCGGATAATCCCACCCGATTGCGGCTTGCCAGCCGAAGCGCCCTCCGCGTGCACCGGATCCGCAATCGAAAGGCCAGACATCGCGATGGCGATGATTGCGGCGCGAGACTTCACACGACGATTCAGACTTTTGAGAAGAAACACCGCATGAACGGCAGCCGGCTTGGACATGATAAGCTCCGAATGTGATAAAGGAGAAGCACTCAGGCGGCGGAGACCTGGTCGGTGCGCTCGCCCTGCAGTGGGATGCCGAGGTGCTCGCGCAGCGTTTCGCCGCGATAATCCGAGCGGAACAAGCCGCGCCGCTGAAGAACGGGAACAACGTGATCGACGAACGCAGGCGTGCCGTCGGACAGAACATCAGGTATGACGTTGAACCCGTCGACTGCGCCAGCCCGGAACCATTCTTCGAAGGATGCGGCAATCTGTTCCGGCGATCCGACCAGCACCCGGTGGCCATAAGCAGGCGCCTCTACGATGATCTGGCGGACTGTTTTGCCGGAGCGCACGAGAGCTTCCACAGTGCGATGTTGGCCAATGGAAAAAGCAGCGTCCGCATGTCCCGGCAGTAAGCTGAGGTCGATTGGCTCGTTGATCTTCAGCCTTTCGGCAGGAAAGCCGAAACGACTGGCCAGCGCATCAAGGGCAACGTCAAAGTTGATTAGATCGTCAAGCTCCGCCTTGCGCTTGATTGCTTCCTCTTCGGTTCCGCCGACGAACGTGACGATACCCGGCAGGACAAGGGGCGCCCGTCGTCCATGTTGAGAAGCAAACGACCTGAGGCGATCGGCCTCGCGCAGGGCGATTTCCAAATCGCCTGTCGATGAGAACACGGCATCGGCGCTTCGGGCCGCGAACCGGAGCCCTGGATCGGATCCGCCGGCCTGGAAAATAACCGGCTGCCCCTGTCTTGAGCCGGGATGTGTCAGTGGCCCGCTGATGTCGAAGAACTCGCCGGCATGCCTCGTCGTCCGCAGCCTGCTCGGATCACCAAACCGCCCCGAGGCCTGATCCAGGATAAGAGCGCCTTCTCCCCAGCTATGCCAAAGGGTTCGCACCGCCTCCACAAATTCTTCGGCGCGGCGATAGCGGTCATCACGTGACAGCACGTCGCCGCCAAAGCTCCTGGCCGTATAGACATTGGACGTCGTAACTGCGTTCCAGCCCGCACGGCCGCCACTGACAACGTCAAGCGACTGGAATCGGCGCGCGAGGTTATAGGGTTCGTTGTAGGTGGTGGATGCCGAGCCGATCAGGCCGACAAATTTTGTTTCTCGCGCAATGCTGGCAAGTGTAATCGTCGGCTCGATGCCGTTGAGCGGTGGGTGTTTCTCGATTGCTGGATCGAGCGCTGGCGTGTCGGCGAGGAAAACCGCGTCGAGCTTTCCACGCTCGGCGAGCTTCGCGGCTCGTACGTAATGCTCAATATCGTAAAATGCGCCGGGAGAATTTCCGGGCCACCGCCACGCTGCGGTATGTCCCCCAGCACCATGCAGGTTCAAGCCAAGGTGAAGCTCATGTTCAAGCACTGACGTCATCACGCGGCACATGCGGTTCGTGTAGAGCTGGACCGGAAGGTCAAAAACGGCATCGCACTCTTCTCAATTTTCGGTAGCCATGAACGCGTCATGGCACTCCAACATTGTAGAGTAGCCGACCAGCGTCAACCGCGGAGGAAAAATAAGAATGCCTGTTTCAATTCGTGCCGCCGGATAATTAATTTCTGTTGGGAATGCCTCATGGCGCGGAACGATAAACTCCGTGACTGAGAAGCCCCATCTATCTGGTTTGCATCACATCGACGGACCGACGCAGCGACCAACTCAGAGTCGCGTAGACACGAATGCGCCACAAGGCATTCCAGCGCCAGCGACAAGAGCGTTGCTTGCGTCTATGCATCATACTGCGCCCCGCGCACAAAGATTGAATCTCAGGGTGCACGGCTCGGAACAGAAGGGCGATCGCGCCGTAATCAAGCTTGCGCGTTCTGATGTTTCAGGACTGATAGCCCCATCGTCATAATCCGAGCCATCTCAAGGTAATGAGTTGCAATGGATCACTGATAGGCCGTCCTGTCTCGACCTTGCGCGCCAACATCTGCGGCGTGCGCCAGGGGCGCATCGCCTAAACGCAAAATGGCACCCGTAGGAGCGTGAGCATAGCCCCCCGAAGGGGCACGCGGGTCCGAGTGCAGTGACGACCGGTAGGGTGGTTGGCAATGATGGGACGCTGGAGCCATCTGCCTAAGTACGGGGATCAGTCATCGCAGTTTGTGGATTTCGATGAGATAGTCCGTACCTGAACGAGGATGCGAGAATACATGTCTTGCCTCTTTTTGACCGCCAGAAGCGGTTCGGCAGAGACGCGTCAATATGAGCCACTCTGAATGTTCAGCTCTTCAGAGAGCCCGCGTATCTCAGGCTGCGGGTCCATAGACCGACGAGCGCGATAGTGATGAGGATCGTCACTCCGGATGCCATATAAAGCGCGGCCTCAATTGCGTTTGGAAATAGGGTCGGAAGGAGGAAGATCAGCGCACCGAGCCCGGCCGTCAGCAGGGTCGTGAAGGCCTGGACGCGCCCAATCAGGGCCGAATCCACAACGGTCGAAAGATGTCCGTTGGCCGCGGCCCGTGACAGGCTCCACAGCATTCCAGCTATGGCATAGAGCACGATCGCCATCAGCGGGCTGGTCACAAAAGACAGCACAACCAATGAGGCCGGGCCCCTGCAAGAACCGCGGCGGTTGCTCGGGCCAGTTTCCTGGCGAGCGCAGGTATCCCGGCAAGAGCGAGAGCGGCCATGCCGGCGATCGCGGCGGTCATCTCGAGCATGCCGAAGAGATCGCTCCCGCCGCCAAGCGAATGAATAACGAAATCAGGCAACAATAGGTTTGTAATCTGGATCACCGCAAGGCCAGTCCCACCGTGACCGCGGCGGACAGGCTTTGCGGTTCGTTCAGAAGATAGCGGAACACTTCACGCGAAGCGGAAAGCGGAGTAAGGCCCTTTATCGAACTGCGACTGCTTTCGGTTCCCGTCGTCAGCCTCCCGAGCAAAGGCAGAATGGCCACAGCCATACCGGCCGATAGGCCGGCTGTGGTAGCGCCGCCGAGACGATCTATGGCATAGCCCGCCATACCTGTCCCGAGGGCAAGACCGGCCTGATTGAAGAAGGAGAGGCGGATGTTGAATGCCATGCGCTCGGTCTCGGGAACGATTGACTGGAGCAACCCACTCATCGCGCCGGCCAGCAGCGCTAACCGAACGCGCCGAGAATGGCCGAAGAACCAGGAGTGGTCGCGAGAGGTCCTCGGGGAGGAGCTGCACGAGGGCCAACACAAAAAGGCCGCAGGCCCTGATTGCTTGCCCCGTCGCGCTGACTGTGAGCCGACTATGTCGGTCGACGATGTACCCGCTGAGGGGCGCCAGAAACAATCCAGCGACGCTCGAGGTCAGCAGCAGAAGGCCAACCAGACTGGATCCGCCGGCGTGGAAGCCAATGCACGCCGGCAGGACGATGCCAACGCCAACAATAAAAAACGACGCTGAGAAAAACCTAACAAACCAAAGTCGGTGTGTTGCTTGCATATCCAATTCGTTTCCTCCCGCTCTCCAGGAGGTTACCGCCCTCCCCTCAAGCTCGACCCGGGCGCGGCCGCTGCAAGGCGGAAAGGCCAGAATACGAAATCACAAATCCGGCCGTTCCCTGTCTCCGCGGAGATATCGGCGTGGACAATGGCACGGTCGCTATTACTCGCGGCCCTTAGAGTTGATCGTCGCCGCGCGCGTGGACGTGAATGGGATTTTTGATCTAAATTTTGATCTCAACGAACAGGGTCCCGGGCTGCGGCGTAGAGCGAAGAGGTCGCGGCTCGTCGCACGATCAGCAGCATTTTGAGCGAGCGAACGGGCGCCTAACCAAGATCATCCGCTGGGACCGCCAATGGCACGAAGTCAAGGGAGTTTCGACCGGTGCCGACGGTTGCGCCGTCGGCGATTGAGGCCGGGGCGGTGCGAGAGGATGCCCGGTCGAACGTGACGCCGATAAGGCATTGTGTCCGGTTCGCTGTTGCCTGGCGTCCCAATGCAACTGAGGACGCGAGCTTACTCGAATGTGGACGTCCAACCAGGCGGAAGCCCAACCCTTACCTGCACAGCGGGCGATTCGATTTAGATGAGCAAAGACTGATGTCTCGATCACGCTTGACGATCACATCAGCGCAGTCGCCATCCTTGTCGCTGGAATGCGTAGATCGGATTCATCCCGCAATAGGCTGAGGTACCGGAGGAGGTGGCCATACACTGGTCATAAAACTGGCAATTGCCAGGATATCCCAAGGTACGTCCCTGCAGGCAATAAACGTCCTGCCGAGCCGGTGGGATGTGCTAACGCCCCCGCGGAGCGGCGGTCGAAGGCGATCCAAAGCCGACAAAGTGCAAACACAGCGATGAAGAAAAGGTTGCGCATGATCTAGCCTCCGTTAAGTCTTGAGAGGATAGAAAATTCAGAAGTGATGTTTTGATATTGGTCAATGGCAAAACGCTCCGTAGACGGTTTGGCCGATCGCCTTCGAAAGAACTCCAAGCGTCACTCGCTCCGGCTTTCAAGCAGCATTCCTGCTATTTCTAAAAAGACGCGCATTTTTCAAGCGTGATGGCAACGTGTGCGGCGGAACACTCTACGGCAACAGCCGATCGGAGCTTGAGCACTCTCGCGCTTGCGCAATAAGTCAATTCGGGGACGGTCACAAATCGGCGCGCTTCAATGAGCTAAAGGAGTGGAAGATCGGCCATCAGGTACTCCGCGAGCGCGCATCGCTTGAGATGGGCGACTTGAGCGGGCCCGGCAGCGCCACATGACAGTGAGTTTGAGCTATCCTACGATTTCGTGACCCGCTCGATCCGGCGCAGCAGGGAATTGGCATACTCTTCACGCTCGCGCATGAAGCGCTCTTGCTGAGCTTTGAAGCTCTCGACCCGTTTTCTGATCTCATCGCGTTCGCTGCCGCCATAGTCGGGCACGCTGAGGCAACCCGGCTCAACGACTTTTTTCGGCACAGAGCGGGGCCGCTCGATCTCTACCTTCAGCGATTCGGTGAAGGCCATCGTTTCAGCGACGAGCGCATCGAGCTCGCTCTTCCAATCGTGCATTGACGCAACCCCCACGAAATAATCCCGCCATGCTAGACGAGCCAATTCATCACAAGCCAGGCTGCGGCAATGGCGCAAACGCCGATTGCCAAATAGCGCAGTCCAACCCTCATGGTTCAAAGGAAGACCTCGATCCGTAGTGTCGCGCGTCGGGGCGACACTACATCAGCTCCGGTCACAGGCTGCCCATGCGAAAGACGGTTCTCGGATCCGGGCAACGGCCTCGAATGTCTTTCTAAAGTGGGGCAGCTCTGGGCTTGGCGATATCGCAACTTCCCACACTCGATGTGGTGAAATTCATCAAAAACGAGCTCCCGGGCGCCGAATTCAAGCGCCATCGCAGGGTTGCACCTCGTGTGTTGCCGCCTACGAGCGCCTGTTCCCTGGCCGATTGAGCGCGCGCTACTGTTTCGGCTAGCCGCGGTAGAGTCAAAGTCGAAGTTCTTTGTTTTCGGGCTTTCGATTCAGGAATTCTGCGTCCGACGGCGACAATACGCAACGCGGGATCAGGATCCTCGACCGGTCGGCGGCTCGCGAGCTTTGACCTGCAAAGCTGAATGCCGACTGCGAGCTAGTCCCCATTTCGCTTGAAGCGATATGGGATTGCCGGAATGCCGGCCAACCTGTAGACGATCCCGGCGCCGCCGCGCGGTCGCCTTTCAGCGGCGGGGCCTGTAGCTCAATGGTTAGAGCCGGCCGCTCATAACGGTCTGGTTGCAGGTTCGAGTCCTGCCGGGCCCACCAGTATTTTCAAGGAGGGCTTGGCCCGCCCGTTCGCGCCTCGTCTTTTCGTCAACCAACGAAACAACCAATCCTACGTTCTTGCTCGGTGCCGAATGCGTTCCGATAGCGTTCGCTGCGGTACGCAGGGTGGGCCGGGTGGTGATACCATAGGTTTCGCGAAGCGTCATTTCGCTCATACCCAAGAAGCCCGCGGCTTCCCACATCGGTGCCGCCCGCTGCATCAGCCAAGTTGCCGCGGTATAGCCGGTAGGTGAGACGTGGATAGTCCGACCGCGGGCGAACTGGCTAGTACCCGGAATCAGAGCTGAGTGATACGGCGGCCTTTGAAACGGCGTTGACGGACCTTTTTCTTGGTCCAGACGAAGGGCTCGGCTCTGTCGTTGTATGCGTTGACGTAGGCATCGATGTGTTCCTGAAGCTGCTTGAGGCTCGTGAAGGAGGTGCCGCTGAGCGACTGCCCCTGCAAGATGGAAAACCATACTTCGACCTGATTGAGCCATGACGCACTTGTCGGCGTGAAATGAAATTGCACGTTGGGGTGGGCCTTGAGCCAGTCCTCGTTCTTTTTATGGGTGTTGAGGTTGTCGAGGATGACGTGAAGCTTGCGGTTCGGAAAAGTCGCGGTGACGCTGTTCATGAAATCGAGAAACTCGACGCGGCGCCGGCGTTTTGAATGGGTCGCGATGATCTTTCCGGTGGCGACTTCGAGCGCCGCAAACAATGTTGTGGTGCCATGCCGCTTGTAATCGTGGCTTTGGCCGGTTAAGGCGCGGCCATTGGGCAACTTCAGATAACCCTGCGCTCGCTCCAAAGCCTGGATCGAGGGCTTCTCGTCCACGCACAGCACAATGGCCTTCGCCGGCGGCGCGACATAGAGGCCGACAACATCGGCGGCTTTGGCCGTAAAGTTCGGGTCGTTGCTCTCGCACCAGGACTTGCGAGCCACCAGGTCAATCTTGTGGCTGCGCAGGAACCGCCAGACATATTGGACATCGACATCGCCCAGCGCCTCGGCCAGCAGGGGGCCGGTCCAGCGCGCAAACCCTTGCGGTGGCGGCTTATCCAGCAGCTTCAGAATCCGCTTGTCGGTCGTCTTCGTATAGATCGGCTGCTTGCCAGGCCGCGGCTTGTCTTGCAGCCCTTCAAGGCCATGGTCGGCATAGCGATGCCGCCAAAGGCTGACAATCCGCGGCTGGACCCCAACTTCCTTGGCGATCGACCGGGTGCTGCGCCCATCCGCCGCCAACAGAACTATCCGCGCCCGCTTCAAATCGCGCTGCAACGTCACCGGTGAGCGACAGCACGCCTCAAGCACCTTGCGATCTTTCCTCGAAAGGTGGACTTCTCTTGCTTCGGGTATCATCCCGACCTTGAATCACGACTCACGTTCCAAGAAAAGTGGGTACTAGGGGTGGGCCTCAAGCAGTTCTTTGCGGGCGATCTGAGCGCCGTCGATCCCGGCATGGCTGACGCTGATTGGTGAGGTTATGCGCTTTTGAGATGGCTCGGGTACTACGACGGCGGATGCGGCCCGCAAGATCGTGGGGCATGCCAGCAAGGAAAAACCTGCCAGCAGGTGTCTACGGGTCAGCATGCGCAGGTGTCTTGCTGAGATTAGCTAGTTTCTGCGCGAGCAGGATGCTTTGGCGCTGCAGGCCTCCTCGATCACGTCAAGCTTCGCGCGCATCAGGCGCAGCGCAGTGGCCGATGCCGGCCGGTGCGCCACATCGAGTAGCATCAGCCGAGTGGACATCGCCTGATATTGCGCGGCGAAGTCGGTCACCTCGGAGCGGTAGGTTCGCAAAGCGTCCGTCAGCGCAACGATCGCTTGATCGGTCGATTTCTGCTCATGTTTGATGGCCCCCCTAAATCACGGTCGGTGGATGCCTGCTCATGTTTGACGGCCTCTAGATCACGGCCGGTAGATGCTTGCTGATGTTTGATGAACTCTAAAGCGCGGCCGATCGAAGCCTGCTGAAGTTTCATGGCCGTGAGTTCGTCACGCGCCTTGTTCTGACTGTAGACCACGCCGGCTGAAGCGGATTGTTGCGGACCTGTCCTTGGACAAGGCCAAGCTTCAGGATGTGCTCTCAAAAAAGCTTTGAAGCCTGGCCGCAAGCGAGAGCTTGTCGACAAAGTACGGAGTGACTGGAAGGTCTCGATCAGGCGGGCCTGTTCGACTCTTCGGATCGATCGCGCACTTTACGTCTACAAGTCCAAGCGTGGCGACCAGGCCGCTCTCAAGAGCCGGATCAAGGACATCTGCGAGACGCGGGTGAGATACGGATATCGCCGGGTCCACGTCCTGCTCCAACGTGACGGCTGGGCCATCAATGTCAAACGTGTCTATCGTCTTTATAGGGAATTGAGCCTGCAATTGCGCAACAAAACGCCGAAGCGTCGCGTCAAGGTCAAGCTGCGTGAAGACAGGACGGAAGCAGGTCGGATCAATGAGGCCTGGGCAATGGACTTCGTTCATGACCAGCTCGCCACCGGCCGCAAGATCCGTGTGCTCACGATCGTCGACACGTTCAGTCGCTTCTCTCCAGCCGTCGATCCGCGCTTCAGCTATCGAGGCGGGGATGTCGTGCAGACTTTGGAACGCATCTGCAAGACCGTCGGCTACCCCAAGACGATCCGCGTCGACCTGGGATCGGAGTTCGTCTCCCGCGATCTTGACCTCTGGGCCTATCAGCGCGGCGTCACGCTGGACTTCTCGCGGCCCGGCAAACCGACCGACACGGATGTTGTAGACAAGCCCTATGTTGCCCTATGTCGCGGAAGCCTTGCTGTGTCGGGATCGTGGCTTTGCCCGCCACCGGGACGTGAACCTCGTGTACTCCTTCTCGGCGGATTCCACGCGTGCTCGTTCCTCAGCCCTCTTCGCGGGGATGTTGTAATCATAGGCCGATCCACGCTTGGCATGGCTGGTGGGTAATCCAGCGCGCAGTTCGATGCTCCGGAACTTGCGCGCCAGCAGGGCCGGCCTGGTCCAGATGTAGTCAGTGCTCTTGGTCAGCATATGCCAGATGATCATCGCCAGCTTCCGCGCCGTCGCGACTGCCGCGATGTGCTTGCCGCGTCGTGAAGCCACGCGCTGGAAGAATGCACGCAGCGGTCCCGGCGAACGGGCTACAGCCCATGCTGCTTCGACGAGCATTCCGCGAGCTTGGCCGCGGCCCTGCTTGGTGATCCTGCCATGGTAGGCGGAGCCCTCGCCAGACTGCCTTACGCTCGGGTTTAGCCCCAGGTAGCTCACCAGCCTGGTCGGATCGGCAAAGCGCCGAATGTCGCCGACGGCCGCGGCCACGCCCGAAGCCACCGTCATATCCACACCCGGGAGCGTCATCAGCCGCCGAATGATCGGATCGGACATCGCTTCACGCGCGATATCCGCCTCGACCTCCTTCAACGAACCCTGGATCAGGTCGATCTGCGCCAGGTGCCGCTCGATTGCGGCACGCTCGTCGGCAGGTACCATCTGGGCGGCGATCCACCTGCGACCGCTGATCCCTACAAGGTTGAGGTGTGGACAGGGCGGAATGAGGTGGGCGTGAAGGATCGACTGAATGAGGTTCTTCAAGCGTACCCGCTGACGCACGAGCTGCGTACGGCGCGCAACTTGCCGTCGCAGGGCCATAGTGCGCTGATCGGGTACCCAGACCTCCGGAAGAAATCCGGTGGCGTACAACTTCGCGAGCACGGCGGCATCAATCGCATCCGTCTTGATCTTTGCGTACGCGATCAACCGCACCTGCTTCGGGTTGGCGATGACAACACGGTCGACATACGGCGCCAGAACTTCGACAACGGCCGCGGCATTGCCAGTCGCCTCGACGACCACGTGATCATCATGGGTGAGTTCCTTCCTGGCGAAAGCCTCCAAGCTGTCACGAGTCATGGGAATGCGGCCGAGCTTCGTTAGATGTCGCTCGAGCAGCGCCACGGCCTCGGCCGCCACGCGATGGATGTCCATGCCAATGATGCGCATCTCTCCCTCCATGGTCAGTGCGAAAGGGAGCTGCGGGCAACACGACAATTACGGATCCGCGCTCGCAGCGCATCCGGGCTAGTCGCAGGGGCGGCCAGATAACGACCTCGAACTCGCAGTTCATGTCAGTGCGACGGCCTGCCCGCACTTGCGTGCTCCCGGTGCCCCGAGGCCCGGATCGGTCTACGCTAATGGGCTAGATCGAGTCTGGAAACACGGGACACCGGCTACATCATGCCGGATAACGCGTTCATCGAGGCTTTCAACGGCCGCTTCCGGGCCGAATGCCTCAACACCCACTGGTTCCTCAGCCTTGCGGACGCCCAGCAAAAAGTGGAGACTTGGCGCAGATACTACAACGAAGAGCGGCCCCATGGCGCGATCGGCAATCGACCGCCGATTTTGCTGCAAAACCACGTCGGCGCATCCAGCCCGCCAACGTGATCACGGCGAAAAACTCTAGTTCTGGATGGTCCAAAGTTCGGTCTCGCTGCATAACCCCGGGAAATTCCAGCAATGGCTGGCCTAGTTTCCGGGAGCACTTCAGCGGCAAGCAGCCATCGACGTGTGGTGTGGGTCATTCTGGGGTGAGGCGTTCAGAACTACTGACGGCTCGGGACAATCCTATAGCCGACACAATCACCGCGAGTAAGCCCCGCAGCGGTCTCCCGCCGGCGCAGACAGATCTCCCGACTTTCCGGTCCCGATTTTTTAGCGACCTAGAATCGCCGCGCAACGATTTCACGCATTTCCCACATAACGTGAAGGAAAACTTCATGAAACGCATCATATGCGCATTTTTTGCCGCGCTGATGCTCCTTGTCGCCGATTTGGCACATGCCGCAGCAAGTATCCGGGCGGCATTCCAATTATGGTTGATGATACTGATCCCGGTAGATGGCAGTCGCGATGATAATCAGCGCAGGAGGGCCTTCGTGCGCTGTCTTTCTGCGCCGCTTCTTCCGCGTTAAACGGGACCGTCATCTTTCTTGGATATTCGCGCTGGCCAATCTCGTGCAGCTCGCGGCCAACAGCCCAACTAAAGAGATTTGCACATGAGGTTTCACGGCGCTCATAGGTCTCCTGGCGTCTACCACGCTTGCCGTTGCATTTTTGTGGACTTCGCGGTGACAACATGCAGACGCGCTTCGTCATATTCGATCGTGGCTGTATGCACCTCCGAGGCGATAGGCTAAGCGATTGATTTCTGAGGTATGTGATAATCACACGATCGAGGCCGATTACGGGATCGATCATTCGCAGCGTTGTTTGGCAAGCGGGTTGGGACACTTGATGCGAACGATTCTTATAGCTCTAAGTATTTGGCTGTTGATCAACGTCCTCTTTGTACTAGTCATGTTTCCCCCGCGCAAACCGCGGAAATCTAGCCGTCAGAGCGGCACCGCCGGTAGGCTTTCACCCGCATTAATTAAGGAGAACGCCGAACTATCAAGCGAAGAGGATGATAGCTCTTCTCTTCGCCACGTTGTCATCGCGATCGGGCTGGGCGTCTTCTTTTCGCTGACGCCGCATTTGCTTCAGGCTTACGATGCTATCAACGAGTTCGTTAACCGTCGCCGATCAAGACGAAACGCTTCGGCGACCCATCACAGCCTTGATCAGCACGCTGACGAAGTCTCCGATGTTGAGACCGGCCAGGACAAGAACCGTCGGTAGTCACCATTCGGGATGAATGTTCAATCCCATTAAGTCGTAGTCGGTCAGTGTTTCGCCGCCCGTGTCGCATTGGTGCTTTCCGGCGAATTGATCCACTTTTAGCAGTGGGCTCGGCGCGCGGCCGCCAGGAACCATGTCGGGGTAACGGTGCCGGGGGGCTCGACGGAGTCCGACTCCGCCGCGATCCAGCGCTACCTGGCGCATATGCGCCGCATTCCGTTGCCTAATGCGAGATAAGAGCAGCGAACATGACCTCAAGTTGAACCACACTACATGATCTTTAAGCGACTAATTTTGGGGCTTCAATATGAAGAGACTTCTGGGGCTTTTGCTGCTCGCCCAATCCTTCTTGCTTTCCGCCGAGGCCATGGCGCAGGGGCTTCCCGCTCCCTCATACTGGAAAAATGAACGAGGTTCGGAACTGCTTATTTGGTCCGCCAATAGCGGGACGATACAAGGGACTTTCACAAACCATGCTCAAGGGTTTGCGTGCCAGGGCATCCCGTATCCTGCAGCGGGATCCGTTAGTCCAACCGGCTTGTATTTTGTTGTTACCTTTGCCCAGTGCAATTCCTTTACCCGCTGGGTTGGAACAATTAAGGGGTCTCAGATGCCAACGTCTTGGACGCTGTTCTACGTTGATAACAAAGGCAAGCCTAGCAGGTTGAAGGGTGCGGATATATTCACGCGCGTATGGTAGTTTTCAATCTTCCTGCAAACGCAGCGACCTAAGATTTGAAGATCGCTCTCGCGACGTCTGCACTCCGAAGCGGCGTGTGACGCTGAGCCCGGCGCGCGCGGGCCCAGCGTCGCGCCGACGCGGCGGATTTCGGCCTATTCTCCGCCCTCGTAGAAGAGCTCGAGCGGCAGGTTGACCAGCACCGATCCAGTCCCGAGCAGTTGCATTCGGCGGTTCGGGTGGTAGACACTTCGCTAGGGTCCAGACTCAATTGAGCCAATATGCGACGAGAGCGGCGAGATGAACAGCGGCCAAAAAATTACGGGCGAGCTTGTCATATCGCGTGGCGATGCGCCGGAAGTCCTTGAGCCTGCAAAAGCAGCGTTCGATGACATTTCGTCCTTTGTAGGCGCGTTTGTTGAAGCGATGGATGACGACACGGTTAGATTTATTGGGGATTACGGGCTTGGCGCCACGACGAATGATTGCGCCGCGAAGCTTGTCGCCATCATACCCTTTGTCGGCGAGGAGCACGCTCATGGGTGGCGCGAGCGCCAGGACATCGGGAGCCGCAGCGATATCGGCATCTTGGCCTGGAGTCAGATGCAGGACGACCGGCCGGCAGAGCGGATCGCTCAGCGCATGGATTTTTGTCGTGCGGCCTCCGCGCGAGCGGCCGATTGCTTGATTGTGCTCCCCCCTTTTCCGCCGGAGGCACACCGGTGAGCTTTAATCGAGGTCGAGTCGAGCGACAGTACGACGCCGTCTTCGCCAGGCTTGGCCAGCGCTTCGAAGATTGCGCACCATCGTCCTCGCTTGGCCCAGCGATTGAAGCGATTGTAGATCGTCGTGTAAGGGCCGTATTCACGTGGACAATCACGCCATCGTGCACCCGATTGCAGCATGTGAATGATGCCGCTGACGATGCGTCGGTCGTCGTCCCGATCCGGCCCCGTCAGTCCCCTCGGCAGATGCGGTTCGATACGCGCCCATTGCCTGTCGTTCAGCCAAAACAAACCAGCGCGCATTCTCTCGCCCCCGAATCAACACGTAGGCAAGAGAATCACGTGGCGCTATTTAGGTACAGACCCTAATACTTCGGTTCGAAGCGCGCTACTCTGCGCGTCATCCCTGAGCTCTAGTACCCACTTTTCTTGGAACGTGAGTCGTGATTCAAGGTCGGGATGATACCCGAAGCAAGAGAAGTCCACCTTTCGAGGAAAGATCGCAAGGTGCTTGAGGCGTGCTGTCGCTCACCGGTGACGTTGCAGCGCGATTTGAAGCGGGCGCGGATAGTTCTGTTGGCGGCGGATGGGCGCAGCACCCGGTCGATCGCCAAGGAAGTTGGGGTCCAGCCGCGGATTGTCAGCCTTTGGCGGCATCGCTATGCCGACCATGGCCTTGAAGGGCTGCAAGACAAGCCGCGGCCTGGCAAGCAGCCGATCTATACGAAGACGACCGACAAGCGGATTCTGAAGCTGCTGGATAAGCCGCCACCGCAAGGGTTTGCGCGCTGGACCGGCCCCCTGCTGGCCGAGGCGCTGGGCGATGTCGATGTCCAATATGTCTGGCGGTTCCTGCGCAGCCACAAGATTGACCTGGTGGCTCGCAAGTCCTGGTGCGAGAGCAACGACCCGAACTTTACGGCCAAAGCCGCCGATGTTGTCGGCCTCTATGTCGCGCCGCCGGCGAAGGCCATTGTGCTGTGCGTGGACGAGAAGCCCTCGATCCAGGCTTTGGAGCGAGCGCAGGGTTATCTGAAGTTGCCCAATGGCCGCGCCTTAACCGGCCAAAGCCACGATTACAAGCGGCATGGCACCACAACATTGTTTGCGGCGCTCGAAGTCGCCACCGGAAAGATCATCGCGACCCATTCAAAACGCCGGCGCCGCGTCGAGTTTCTCGATTTCATGAACAGCGTCACCGCGACTTTTCCGAACCGCAAGCTTCACGTCATCCTCGACAACCTCAACACCCATAAAAAGAACGAGGACTGGCTCAAGGCCCACCCCAACGTGCAATTTCATTTCACGCCGACAAGTGCGCCATGGCTCAATCAGGTCGAAGTATGGTTTTCCATCTTGCAGGGGCAGTCGCTCAGCGGCACCTCCTTCACGAGCCTCAAGCAGCTTCAGGAACACATCGATGCCTACGTCAACGCATACAACGACAGAGCCGAGCCCTTCGTCTGGACCAAGAAAAAGGTCCGTCAACGCCGTTTCAAAGGCCGCCGTATCACTCAGCTCTGATTCCGGGGACTAGGTTCATTCTCGAGGAGATCCTCAGCACGTGCCTTGGCGTCGTTTTCTCGGGATTATTTTATGTCACCTATTCAAGCGATTAAAGACTGGTACGTGTCCCTGGACAACGAACTTCAATCAGACATCGCGTACATGTTCGTATCTCTGACTCTCGGTGATCGCCAGTTTGCTCCCGCTGCCGCTGTCCGAAGACTGTTGCAATGGTTTGACGTGCGTAGTGAAGGCACGGAACACGAGGATGCTCTAGCAGCCGTTACGTTTCGGGCCTCATTCGAATACATCTTTGCTGAGCGCTTCACGGGCGCCGGGTGGATCTTTCCGGAGCAAACTTTAGAGCTGGCCCCGGTTGTTTGGACAGCGCCCCGCTGGATTTAAGTGGATTCCTGCCGGGTTATGCTGAACGCGGGGCTTTACGATTTTGTCGTTGCGTCGGGAGGGCGTAGCCCGACCAGAGCGACGACAAAATCGTCGGCGACGGTCATGCGGCCATCACCATAGCTTGCGTGCCGAAGTAAGCCTCGTCGGGCGTGCGCCCGTCAAGGCTCGAGTGAGGGCGTCCCTGATTGTAGAAGGCCAGATACTTGGCAATTGACGCTCGCGCCTCGGACACGCTGTCGTAGGCGCGGAGATAAACTTCTTCGTATTTGACCGTGCGCCAGAGCCGCTCGACAAACACGTTGTCGCGCCAGGCGCCCTTGCCATCCATGCTGATGGCGATCTTCGCGTCCAGCAGCACATCGGTGAACTCGAGGCTGGTGAACTGGCTGCCCTGGTCCGTGTTGAAAATCGCGGGCCTGCCGTGCTTCGCCAACGCCTCCTGGACCGCTTCGACGCAGAAGGCCGCCTCCATTGTGATCGAGACGCGATGGGCCAGGACCCGTCGGCTGAACACATCGACGACCGCCGCGAGATAGACGAAGCCACGCCGCATCGGAATGTAGGTGATGTCCATTGCCCACGCATGGTCGGGCCGCTCGATCTTCAATCCGCGCAACAGGTACGGGTAGATCTTGTGACCCGGAGCCGGCTTGCTCGTGTTCGGGCGACGATAGACCGCCTCGATCCCCATGCGCTTCATCAGCGTCGCGATGTGGCGGCGACCGGCGTATACCCCCTCCCGCCGCAGCAACGATCGCAGCATACGCGCTCCCGCGAAGGGATAATCGAGATGCAGCTCATCGAGCCGACGCATCAAGGCAAGGTCCTCGGCCGAAACTGGCCGAGGTTCATAGTAGACCGTGCTGCGAGCCAGCTTCAGGACCTTCGCCTGGCGCACGATAGAAAGATCATGACCGCGGTCGATCATCGCTTTGCGCTCAGCAGGCCCGCCTTGGTGAGCGCGCCGGACAAAAAATCGTTTTCCAACGCCAGCTCGCCGATCTTGGCATGCAACGCCTTCAAATCGACCGGCGTCTCGGCCGATGTCTTGTCATGCCCAAACACGCCGGCGGCGCCTTCCAGGAGCTGGTTTTTCCAGATCGTGATCTGGTTCGGATGAACATCAAACAGTTGCGCCAGCTCCGCCAGTGTCTTGTCTCCTTTGACCGCAGCCAAAGCAACCTTCGCCTTGAATGCCGGAGAATGCGTCCGGCGGCTCTTCTTCGTCATCTTCGCTCCTGATTCGCAGCAAGAATCCTCGCCGCTGTCAGGCAGAAAATCCACTCAAGCTACTGTCCGAATTTGCGGGGCCAGCTCTCTTTCAAGGACGTGATCCGCGAGGCTGCTGAAGGTAAAGAGGCAAGCAAGATTGCAACGAGCGCATTCCGGTTACTGCGGAGCCTTCCGGACCGGAGAACGAAATGGAAAGAGGCAGGTGAGAACTGGAATGCCCTAGTCAACTCGACAATCAACGATGATGCGTTGAGGCAGTGGACACAAGATCAGTTCCTGGCGAGCGACTACGGGCCGGCGCAAGACTGAAAAAGCTCCTCACCTCCCGCAATCCTCGCGACGGTGCACTTGCCAGGCGATTCTGGCGCCATCGATGTTAGAACCTCCATCCTCAAACTTGCTTTGTTTGAGTAGGAGTCAAGCGCAAATGCTGTTCGGCTCTTCGCTCCGCGCAGCAATACCGTGTTCGGCAAGTCGTCTCGATATGAACTGGAGAGGTGAAGCCTATGCGACGTTGTTACCCCATCAGCTCTTTTGCTGGAATCGCGGACTGAGACGAGGCATAGGCGCCTGAAATGAGCTTGTAACAACAACATGCCCTTTTCTCGAGGCACTTGGGTTCATCAATCTCCAAGACACCGCGCATCTTGCGGATCAGCCCTCGTTCTTCGAATCGGCTTAGAGTCTGCGTTACCCCAGCGCGACGAAGTCCCAAGACAGACGAAAGGTAGTCATGGGTAACTGGCAGCACACAAACGTCAGCAGCATCACTCGCCAAACAAAGCCAGCTCGCGAGCCTCTGTTCACGATCGTGCCGAACCCCGCACAATCCTGTCTGAACGCACTGAAATGTCAGCGCTTAAACGTACTCAAAGAGATGCTCTCGGATCTCAGGACGCTCTTCTACTAGCCGGCGCAATTCCTCAACACGGATCCTGTGCGCGCTTCCGGGAAAGAGCACCACAGATTGATGCGTCGAAAGATGTCCTCCGCACAAGAACGAAGCACCGACAACACCCCGATATCCTATGACGGCCGTTTCAAGCACGCTCCCCGCCGCGACAACCCTTAGCGAGACGAGGCCCGACTCCACGAAGTAGACGTGCTCTGCATGCCTTTTCGGCTCTTGCAGAACCATACGCTCTTTCAGGACGATCGGCTCAAGGCACTCCCCCAATGCCGCGAGGCCGTCCGGAGAAATTCTGGACAGGATAGCATTTCTGACAGGGGGCCGCGTATTAGGACGCAGGCTATCGAGCCGACGAAGCGTCGGCTGTGTGCCGGTAACTCCTGCGAGAGCGGGGTCACCCGAGCTGTCCCGCGGTTCAAGGACGGCTGGCACCCGATTGGTCATAGTGCAGTCCGTCTCACAGCGTGGATATCTGCTGGAAACGTAGCCAAATACCCATACGGATTCCTGCAATGTGCAGCGCGTTGAGCACAAATCCGGCCTTAAGACGGCGTCTTTGACGAATTTCAACGCCTGACGGGGACCGACCGGGGTGTGGAGCAACTCGCCTTGGACTCGTCGGCGCCGGAACGCCGTCAGACCAGCGCGCCACGCTGTTACCGCCTGGCCGGGGATTGCGAAGTCCGTTGCGTGAGACGAACACAGCACCACTAAGGCAACCGCGCCTCGCCAGAGAACATTTCAGATGTCAGGCGAGAGTTTAGTCATGCTCCCTCTATGCCGAAATTCATTGTGACCCACACGAGTTTTGCACTGATGATCTCAAGACAATTAATCAACCTTTTCAACCGCTGATGCCATGAGGGAGCACCGTTTGTCTCGCCGCAGGGACACCTGGCGACGACTGGCAGTCCCCTCGCACCGCCAAAGCGCAAACATGCTGCGTGGACACAGCCGGCCGCCTGCCTCGCGTCAGTTTTCCTCTAATAATGATTGGAACCGAGGCGCAAAATAAAGATCAATCTGTCATAAGTGTCGCTAGTCCCGGGCTCCGGCGGTCCGCGGTAAGGTCGCATTTTTATAGAATTTAGCTTCAGTGAGGTCGGAATGAGAGAAAGGCTAATACCTTCACGCACAGGCAAGTTCGGTTTTCAGATGATAGCCGCAATAGTGGGAGGGCTCCTCGCTGGAGCCGCTCTAGGCGCCTCCCCCTATGTAATTTCGCAAAAGGACCGAGAATTCAGACCCCAAGAAATCGTAATAAAGCGCGGCGAGACCCTACGGTTTATCAACGATGACGGTGAGCTCATGCACCACACCTATTTGAGCTCAGACACCTTCGAGTTCGATTCTGGCGATCAACAGCCAGGCAGCCAATTCGACGTCGTCTTTTCTGTGGCTGGTGATTACACTGTGTTGTGCGGCATTCATCCCAAGATGAAGCTTGGCGTGCACGTCAAAAAGTAGGGCCCTACAGAATTGAGGTGTTGAAGATCGCTGCATGACCGACATAGTAGGCGAACAGCGTAACCGTCAACGCCGCACATAGTCCGGCCGGAGCGAGCCAGGGAGCGCGATAGTCGGCTTCCCTCGGCTGATTATCGGAAAGTATCGCGACCAGTACGACGATGATCGCCGAGTGCCCGATCACATCAAGCTTGCCAAATTCGAAGCACGCGCTGATGAACATTCCAAGCAGTATGGCAGCCGCAACGCGCCGGACCAAGGGCGTCCAAGCTAGGGCAAACGCGAGCGTGAATTCGATCATGCCAGCGGCGCGCATATAGAACTCACTATCGAGCCTGAGCGTCATGCCGGGGTGCTCGATCAGAAGTGGGAAGCTCCATTCCGGGTAGGCCCACTTTTCCACCGAAGCCCACATCAACGTGACGGCGGTTGCGTAGCGCACGACATCGAGTGGCGGAACGCCGAACAGATCTTTTTGCAAGCCAGCGAGGGCGAGGTAGGCCGCAAGGCCCAAAAAGATCGGATAATCGGCCAGATGAAACGTGCCGTAACCTCGAACGGCGAGCCCGAACAGAACGACAATTCCCGCCGCGGAGAAGGGCATCGTGCGGCGCGACAGCAGGCCTGCTGCGATGGCGAGTTGCAAAGGCCCAACCATTGACGAAGTCGTTTTCAATTCCGGGGTCAGCAAGATACCGCCCACCGCCCAAAGCGAGATGAAGAAAAATCCGCAGACAGCCCGGATGATTTCCTCAGTGTGTAGTCGCAATCCGTCCGTGAAGCGGTTGAGGGAGCGGGCCGCCAGCTCACCCAAAGACGTCCGTTCAACCATGCAGCCGGAAAAAAACCAGAGCAGGGCAAGAGCCAACAGCAGTTCAAAATCCTGGCACAGTACGTTTTCGAGGCTTCGGGGCTGGCCGGCAGCGTCATAGGCACAGAACCATTTGACATGGGCACTGGCACCTTGTGTTCCCAAGAACCAGAAAGAAAGTGCCACGATGGACCTTGCAAAAAGGGAGCTTCTCCGGAATGCCGCAAAGGCATCCCGCGTCGGAGACCTGAACATAAAAAACCACCCCTTTTGGAAAAGCGCCCGCCTCTGACGATTTGTTCAACTTAGCACAAATCTTAAGGATGTGACGGCGCTCGCATCCGAAGGTTGTTTGCTGGGTTAATGGGCACACGCCGGCAAGGATTTGTGCGGCGAGACTATCGCGCACGTCCCTTCAATTTTACAGATTTTGACGACGGGCCTTCAATGCAAGTGTCGTACTGAATGTCAGACAAAAAACGGATGTCCGGAGTAGTCCATGTTTGGTGCGTTTCGTACGAAGAGTGTGCCCGTCGGCTCGGCGCTGGCCCGCACCGCGATGCGGCTCACAGCATGCAGTGAAACCCTGGAGACGTGGGCGGGCGGTTTCCTCATCCTCGTGTTGGGCTTGCTGGGAGCGGCATTGCCGCACTTCCCCTGAGAGCCTCCCCGACCGCGCGATCGGGGTACCGGTCATCGCGCCAACCTGGGAAAAGTCGTATCCGTCGAGGATGCGGTGAGCGTCTGAAGAAAAGCGATCAGATCCGCCTTTTCGCTTTCCGTAAGAGATAGAGGCTTTATTGAAGGCGAGCGGCTCGGACGGTCAATCCCACCCTTGTCATAGAGTTCGATGACCTCTTCGAGGGTTGCGACCGATCCATCATGCATGTAGGGAGCACGCCGCGCGACATCGCGCAGTGTCGGCGTTTTGAATGCGTACCGCAGCTTTTGCGACGTCGGAAAAAGCCGACCGCGTCCAACGTCGTCGTTCCTTGCGACCCCAATATCGTGAAACGATCCGTCAGTGAACGATGGTCCACTGTGGCAGTTTGAGCAATGGGCTTTGCCGTTGAAAATCTCAAAGCCGCGTTTTGCCGCGGCGCTGACGGATGTCGCGTCTCCCATGATCCACCGGTCGAATGGCGCTTCGCCAGCCACGATGGTTCGTTCAAAAGTCGCCAACGCGGCTTCGATCCAGGGTCGCGTGATCGCACCGTCCCCGAATGCGGCTGCGAATGCATCAGCATAGGCCGGGATAGCGGAGAGACGCGCGATCAATTCTGATTCCGTCAAATTCATGTTGGCCCGGCCTGTGATCGGCCCGAACGTGACGGCTTCGAGAGTCTTGAATTTGCCGTCCCACCCCAACGGTTCGGTGAACGCCACGTCGATCAGGGTCGGCGCACGCAATGGCAGGCCGCTGGGATCCTCGCCGACCGCACGCGCGAGGCCATCACCCCAGGAAAGCGACGGATTGTGGCACGTCGCGCAGGAACGGGTGTGGGACTTCGAGAGCAGCGCATCGAAGAAGAGTCTTTCCCCGAGAGCAGCTTTCGGCACCGTGTAGGGATTACGATCGGGAAAAGGGATCGCCGCCGGCCGACGATAGCTGGCGCGCGCCGTGGCATCCGCTGATGTCTCCGCCGCTGCCGAGGCAAAAGGTTGGCCCAGCGGAAAAAGGGCCGCGAGCAAAGCTAAGCTGACCCAGATCCTCATCGGCTCCTCGACGATATAGTGCTCCTATATATGGCAACCCCGGAAAAAAAGCCTTAATAGCAAGTATCGGATGCTGCCGATTAATCGAAATCTCCTTCAGAGAACCCTTGCGCCTCCATGACTGGGGCGCGCCAACAATTGATGAAGTGGGCCCGTGTGACATTATAATGGAAGCCCTCGATGAGTTTCATTTCAGAGCGCTCAACAAAACCGTAGGCAGGAGCTGCGGCGCGCCCGACGATCGGAACCTTTGTGGCTCGGTTGCTAACATGTCGACGCACCATGTGGATCCTGAACGCATTGAAACCCAACGGCGAGAGCGAACTCAGGACCGAACAACACTCAGGAAAGTCCTGGTTCGTCTTAGCCGGTCATCGCACCGCTTAAATGACGTCTCGCGAGGCCGCCTCTCAGATTCAGGATCGTTGATGCTATCTCGTCGTCCGTTAAGAAGCCGGATTGATCGAGGCTGGCCGGGCGAGCGTGCGCCATAGCTGGGCCAGGAACAGGCACAAGAGATATCTCAGCCAGGCGAGGATGCGGCGGAAGTTGTGTCCGACGGCTGAGAGGACGACGTTGGCGGCATCGCCGGCGCGGCCTTTGAGGTAGCAGCGCCCGAGGTGGCCTTCCGCCTTCAGGTGTCCGATGATGGGCTCGATGGCGGAGCGGCGGCGCAGCTCGCGCTTGATGACACCGAAAACGCCGCGCTTCTGGCCGGAGATGAAGACGCGACGGGGATTTTGTGCGTCGTGGCCGCGGTATCCCTTGTCGACATAGGCCCGCTCGATCGGACAGCCGGTGAGTGTCTCGGTGCGGTCAATGACGTCCCGCAAGGTGTGACCGTCGTAGGGGTTGTCGGGCAGTGCGCTGGCGTGCAGCACGAACAGGCCACCGGGAGCCCGGCGGTTGTTGGTGACGATGGAGGCCTTCACGCCGAACTCGTAAGGCGCGCTGGCCTTGCCCTTGCCGATGCACTCCACTTCCGGGGCATGGAAGGAATAGAGCTTCCAGCCGCGCTGGCGCTGCTGCTGCGAGCGGATCTGCGTGGCCCGGCCGAGCGGGAGGGCGAACGCCTGCTCCAGTGCTGGCTGGCCTTCGATCTTGCGGCGGATGTCGCGGATGATCCGGCCCAGCCGGCTACGCAGGATACGCAACTGCCGCTGATGCCGCCTGAACTGTTTGGCATGGGCGTAGCGGCCGGCCATCATCGCGGCGGCCTTGGCGATGCGAGCATAGGATTGCCGCAGCCTGACGCCGTGCCTGATCGCCAGGCGGTTGAGCCCCTTGATGGCCGCATGCAGCAGCTTGGCATCGGTCGGAAAGGTGATGGCCTTCGGCTGCACCGTGGTGTCGACCGTAACCCGCTTGAGGTCCTGGCTGCGTAATGCACCGGCCTCGTGCGCTACCCGCAAGCTCTCGGCCAGCAGCAACTCCAGCTTGTCGCCAAGCCGCTTGCGCCAATGGCTCAGGTCCGAGCGCTCGTGCGGGAACGTGTGCTGAAAGAACTCTTCCCCGGTGAAGAACTGGAAGTATGGGTCATGGACCCAGCGCTCGCACACCTCCTCATCGGACAGCCCGTAAATGTGCTTGAGCAACAGCAGACCGATCATGAAGCGCGTCTCGATCCCGGGCCTGCCGTTCTCGCTGTAGAGCGGCGCGATCTCGCCGTCGATCCAGTCCCAATCGACCTTGCCGGCGAGCAGAACCAGCTCGTGCTTCATATTGATGATCTGGTCGAGCCGAGCCCGGAACAGATCGTTCGATCCCGTCGTCTTGTGCTTCTTCGGCCGCATCGTTCCCTCCGATGCAGACAAGGAATCATGCTTCCCGCTTCGAGGGAATCCACGAAAACCAAATCGCAAGGTTCTGACGCCCAAAGCATCAAAACCTTGCAATCTGGAAATGCCCCTTAGCCCAAATCGAGATTCCCGATCAGTGGCTTAGTCCTTCTTCACGGACGACTATCTCGGTAGCAGGGACCGGGCGGCTGAATAGGAATCCCTGCGCCTCGTTGCACCCTTCCGCCCTTATTTGATCCAACTGTTCAATCGTCTCGACCCCCTCCGCCGTTATTGTTATGCCAAGGCTTTTTCCAAGGCTGGTAATGGCTCTTACGATTAATTTAGATCCATTTGTCGCTGTTGCATCACGGACGAATGACTGATCGATCTTGAGCTTGTCAAAGGGGAAGCTGCGCAGATAGCTCAGCGAGGAGTATCCAGTACCAAAATCATCTAAGGCGATGCTCAGCCCCTGCGCCTTCAGCTTGTGCAGTGTTGCAACCGTCTCGGCGCTGTTTCCAAGGAGAACAGACTCCGTGATTTCCAATTCGAGCCGGTGCGGGGCCAGCGTTGAAGCATCAAGCGCGTTGGCGATAACCTCTGCAAATCTTGGATCCCGAATCTGAGTCGCCGAGACATTGACGGCAATCTTGAGCTCGCTCGGCCAACCGGCCGCCTGCTCGCAGGCGCGGTTGAGAACCCACTCACCCAGTGGAGTGATGAGACCGATGTCTTCTGCAATGGGAATAAATTGGTCGGGTGGCACCAGGCCACGCTTCGGATGAGGCCAGCGCAATAATGCTTCGAAGCCGCTGATCCGGTCCATCCGCAGGTCATAAATGGGTTGATAGAACAGAGTGAACTCGTCCTTGTCCATGGCCTCGCGAAGATCGAGTTCGAGCGCGCGGCGGCTCTGCAAACTTGCGTCCATCGCCGGCTCGAAAAACCGCCATGTTCCCGTGCCCCCGGCCTTGGATCGGTACAAGGCCATGTCCGCATTTTTCAGGAGCATTTCCCGTGTCATGCCGTCACCGGGCGCGAGCGCAATTCCGACGCTGCACCCGACGATAACGCGATGCCCATTTAGCTCATAAGGAGCTCCGATACATTCCACCACGCGGCGGGCGAGACGTTCGGCGTCTGCAGCGTTTTGGACATCAGATTGTATGATCGCAAACTCATCGCCCCCCAACCGGGCGACGGTATCAATCTCGCGGACACACGCGCTCAGTCGGTCGGCGACCGCGCAAAGCAACCCATCACCCACCGGGTGGCCCAAGGTGTCATTGATCTGTTTGAAATTATCCAGATCCAGGCAGAACACCGCAAAGCCGGAACCCCGGCCGGCCTCCGCGACGGCGTGTTCAATGCGCTCGGCGAACAATGTGCGGTTAGGTAGTCGGGTCAGATCATCATGCCGCGCCATGAAGGTAATCTGAGATTGGGCTCTCTGTTGTTCGGTCACATCTTCGCAACTGACGAGTAAGCCGCCATCAGAAGTGGAGCGATGGCCAATAGAGATGACGCGTCCGTCGTTAAGGCGCTGGAGGTAGTTGCCGCTCTCGTGGCGAGGCAAAATTTTCTCCCGCTCCGCCAGCAGATCGGGTACCGTCTGGCCGCCATGACTTCCAGCCGCAACACTCAGACCCACTTCCTCGAAAGTCATGCCCGGAGCAACGAGCTCAGGCGAAAGATCAAAGATCTCACAGAAGCGTCGGTTTACGACCTGCAGCCGTGCCTCGCTATCGTAGAGGCAGAGGCCCTGAGACATGTGTGACAGCGCCGCATCCAGTCTCAGATTCGTCGCATGCAACTCGGCTTCCTGACGCTTCAAGCTGGTGATATCGCTATAAACGAGGATAACACCCCCCTCTTGGGTCGGACTGCGGCTAACTCGCAGCCACCGTCCATCTGGGAGTCGGGCTTCGCTCGCCGATCCTTCGACGTCGCGAGACACCTTTCGTTGCGTGATTTCGGCTCCGGTTGATTCATCGCTTGGCACCTGCTCTACTCGAAAAGGATCCGGATGAACAAGCTGCGAAGAGCAGCCGATGAATTCGCTGGCTCGGGAATTGACCAATGCTATCTGTCCGCTCGCGTCCAGGAGCACGATGCCTTCTCGAGAATTTTCAAGCGCATCGGAAAGCCGCGCTTGCGCGGAGCGACGTTGCGCCACCTCTCGGTCGACCATCTTCCTGATGTTGTCCCGCATCTTCCTCATGGCCGCGAGTAGCGAACCCAACTCGTCACTGCTGCCTCTGGGAATGTCCGCGTTCAAGTCGCCATCGGCAATACTCCTTGCCGCTTTCGACGCAATGGCGACAGGCCCGATAATCCGCCGTGCCAGCAACCACGAAAAAAGCCCGGACAGAAGGAGCGCAACGGTCAGCGCCACCACATTCAGTTGCAGATCCCGTTTGATCGCGGCAAGGGCTCGCTGACGGAATAGAAAACCATCCCCGGCCGTATAGTTCACCAGCAATTCAATCTGCTGATTTACGACGTTTGAGAGCTGGTCAACGTCGTCGATTTCCCGAGCGCTCGCTTCATTATTCCCGGTGCCATCAGCTTGAAAGCGACGGCGATGAATCGCGACCCAGGCGTTTGCAGCTTCTTTAGCTTTGGCGGCTGCCTTCGCAGCTCGCGCTGATTGCGACCTTTCAGCTGCAATAGTGACATCTTCCGAAAGCGTCTTCGCCAGCTTGTCGATTTCATCATCTAGTCGAGGACGGGCCGACGGCTGCCTTGTGACGTGTGAAGATGCCACGCGCATCGCGGCAAAATCGGCACCAGCCGCACGTGCGTAGTTGATCGACATCAAGGACTCATCGAAAGTCCGCGCAACCAGGTCGCCTGCGTGCCGGATACCAAGGACGGAATACCCTCCGAGGCTCACTGCGATCGCGCTCATCGCAAGACAAAAGCACAAGATTGCAATTCGGATCGACCCTCGAGCCGAGACAAAGCGGGAGAAACAGGCCGTCACGGACTGAAATGCCTCAAGGACCACTTTCGATTGATTGGCAAATCTGCCGACGACCAAAAGACTCATCCAGGTGTCTTTCGCTAAAACAAGAATTTCCGAGCAGCAGCATCGAGACGATCCGTTCACCCCCTCGCCGCACCGATTCTCAAGTTCCGCCGAATTCAGAGGACTAGCTCGCCTCTGACTAGAGCCGTTCTTGCACATGCGGTGGAGAGAAGAGGCCGCCAAGGGAGGCGGCTTTTGATTATTTCAGAGAGCTGCTGATCGAAGCGAATTTCGTATTGAGTTTAGTGCCTAGCCCATTCACGACCGCGATGATTGCAAGCGAAATACCCGCCGCTATCAGCCCATATTCTATGGCAGTAGCCCCGGACTCATCGCGTAAAAAGTGTACTAGCGTTTTCACGGTGCGTGCCCTTCTAAGATCTAACGCTCGGGATTTACCGGCAATTTGTTAAAGCCGGCAGAATCTCATTCGAGAATCCGTTTGGTGTGGCGCCAAAACTTTGTACGGAACGTACAAATACGCGCACACTTTGCAAAGTCGCGGTGAACCTCTCGTCGTCCAGTTACTAGTCTCAGGCGGGTGCAGGTGGCGATCTCGGCGTTGGCGATCGACATCTCGCCCGAGGAGTATCGCGCCGAACACGGCCGCGCGGTCGGATGCCCGGTCGAGGATAGGCCCCCTGCTGGCCTTCTAAGGATTTCCCGCAGAGTATCGGGATCATCGTGTGCTCTCACAATATCTCCTGGAGAACGGTTCGGGATAGTTCGGCAGTGGCCATAAACCTGCACGCTAGGGTTTGGGCTCCGCCTACCTGCATGACCCGTCACCCCCGCATGGTTGACGGAACACTCGATCAACCGTCCTCGTTGAACTGCTGCCGTGGAAAGCTGGGGAAATCTTGTCAGAGCTGCGATCCGCTTTATGATGGCACATGTTGGTCGCCGAAGCGTCGACTTCATCGAGGAAGTGAACTTCTCTTATCGCCAGCTTCCGCAATCGCGACAACGTTTCTCAGCTTGGCTACATCGATCCGACAAGTGCTTCCCCAATCTGCCACTCCGTCTTTACAGATCGAGACCAGCTTTGATGGAGTGATCAGTACCGTCGCGAGAAGGGCTAAGCGATCGACCATTTTTGTGGTTTCGGCCTGCTGCGCAGTTGCGTCTCTGTTATCGGCAGGAAGGCGCCCGTCTGAACGGTTGCCGATGTTGCCTGACAGTCGACCGTTTGCCCCGCTGCCACTCGCGCCAACTGCCGAATGTCAAACAAGCCTCCAGATCAGCAAACTATGCCGACCCACTGATCAAGCTAGCTGCAAGCGCAAGAATCCGAGGCCAATGTAATGAATACTTAAGCGCTGGGCTGGGTTGAATGGCGCCTCCGGGTTTCAATCGAGCGCAGCTCGGCGAGCGCGCTCACAGTGTTAGAATAATTAGGTACTGCTCGCTCGAAAGCTCGAGAATAATCGTCAAGCGGAGCTTCGCCACTATTCAGGAACAAACAATCTCGATGCACACCCCACACACCTCTCGTTAATGACGGTCGCGTTTGCGATCGCAACTGACGCCCAATAAGTTTCTAGATTTGATCAATACGTTTTCAAGGTTCTGCTGCGCCGGGCTTGGAAGTGCCCGCCCCCTCCGAGATGGAAGCACCAAAGCGATAGAGGCCTTGATAGCATCCCGCATGCGAATTCGGCGCAGTACAGCGTTAAAGTAGAGTTCCGGTGTCGAGGCATTTTGCAATAGGTCTCATTCAATATCCTGAAAAGGGGCATGGGCGCGATTCCGAGCTTCTAATGGGGGAGAATGCGATGCGACCGCTGCGTAAAGCACGAGAGTCATAGCCGAGCGGACGATATTTTGTACATAACGTTCAAATCTGTGGCCGAAGCAACACGCTCGGGCGAGTAACGGGATCGTTCGTACGTCCCGTGCTGTGTTTGTCGCCGCCGCCCTGATTTGACTATTAATGGTTGGCGAGCACAGGGAAACTCTTCGTTCGTACTCACTTGCTCGGAAAAGGTTCGATATGAATCATGACGACAACGGAAATCGCCATGAAGTATCTGTGATGACGGACGAACAGCTCGAACTGGAGCACTGCAAGCAACAGATTGCTCGTCTCAAACAGCTGGTTATTCGCCTTTCTGAAATTGCGTTGCGCAACGTCGTAAGAGCCGCCGAGGACCGAAAATCGGAACGCGCGTGAGTCTCTGTCGGCCCACCGAACGACCAGCCCCCGAGGGAAACGAACGTTGCGCCGTAGCGCGCTGTTCTTTGCAGCGCGGCTCCCGCCGGGGGCAGGGAGCAGCCTCGCCCCTATCTCCATAGGGGCGAGGCTGCTATTTTATAGCCGGAACTTTGAGGGTTCAGACCGGCATCGAGCTTGGCGTATCGCGCGTCGCCCGACGCGTGGATATTCCTTCGCATCGACAGCGATCACGCGCGACGTGCCGAGCACATTCTTGCGAGAGCAGTGGCTCGCATTTGCGACGGCAACGCCAGCAAGCAATGCCGTCGCCGCGCCGGCGAGTTGTGAGGCCCATTGGTGCAGGCCTAGTCTACCACCGCAACGGAGAAAAGCGGCGCGCCTATTTTGTACCAAGGGAAGCTGTCTCGCTCCTCTCAATGGGGCGCGAAGTGGATTTCGATCCTGACCGCAACCGGATGGGCGGGCCGGCATTGGGCGAAATGTCGTTTACTCAAGAGTACTTTCGCCGGCTGGCTCGGGAATGTGAGCTGCCCGCGCGCTTTTTCGCGCTGCTTGACGGCGACGCCTCAGAGTACGCCCCCGAGGAAGCCGAGCAGGAGTGTTGCCGGAAACACTCTGCGTCCGCAACGGCTCCCACCTCTCCAGATCGGCGTGGATAACCAGGTCACGTGGCCCAAGGAGGAAGCGCTTATCACTGCTCCTCATGCCCAAGACCAAGGATCACTTGCAGTCCGTCCACATCGCCCTGACGGCCAACTGTCTCGACGAACGCGGCGCCTTGACGGTCGTCTCTCCTTCTCAGCTGCACCGGCTCGATGCCGGAGGCAAACTCGATCACCGGCTGGTAGCGCTTGGCGGAAGTGCTGAAATATATCACGCCCGAACGCCGCCGCTGAAACAACTGCACGTCGCTCGAGCCCTGCGGCGTCGAGATTTTGACTTTGTGCTCGCGGTTGATGAAGCCGAACACGCGCAAGGTTTCCGAATCCACTCCTGGCGCTGCTGCACAAACCAGCTCTAGCCAAGCGCGGCCCCTTGGTCATTGCGTAGCTCGATTACGTCGGGGTCAGCTTGTGGCGGTCGCCGTTCCAGATCGTTATCGCTTCCTCGGGCGTGCCGACCGCCTTGGTCGAGACCTCCATGCCGTAGGGTTCGCAACGAAGGCGCCTGCTCGCATCCTCCTGGATCAGGACCGGGTAGCACTTGGCAATCAAGCACCTCCGGATCGGACGCCTCCGATTTCGTGTTGCTCTCACTGGTATTCGGATCAACTGCCATTCTGTAGTCTGCCTCAAGCAGCTCCACTAGCCGCTCGACGCGAGCGATCCGGAATGGCTGGGACGGCTTTGTCATCAGGGCAGGTCCCTGGGATCGAATGCGAAGAATCCAATGATGAAGATGACGAGCGTGCGAGGAGTGGCGTTCATGCGCCGGGTTGTCGGTCCTCCGCCGAATGCCAGTCCGCGCCGTGGAGGCGGATCATCTCGCGACGGGACCGCTCGATGAAGACGCGCTCAACGCAAAAGCCGGCGGTGACTGAAGCCGCCAGCGCAAGGCCGCAGGCGTTATAATCATTCATGAAATTCCAAAACATGTTGCTGCCGGCGACGCCGACAAAAGTAAGTGCCATGACGGTGTTGCGAATTGCCTTAACCACGTTGTTCCCCCAGCCGGTCGGCGAGGCACTTTAGCATTGCAACCATGACGCTTAGCAGCGTTTGATGGTTGTGATCCGCCGTCTTTCTGCTCAATCAGCTTGGGTCCGGCCGTGTTGTCGCGCCCCGTGGAATCCGATCGATAACGTATCTCGCTCTGTGCCATGAAATGTGGTGACGTCTTGGCAGACAGCCTTCGCCAGCCGATAGGACGCAGCATCCGCTTTGCAGCGGTTTCGGCCAGCGCAGCCGAGCAGAACAAATAGCACTGCATCTCTGGACCATAGAACGAGGCGTTCTCGGCGTCGGCAGCAATTCGTGCGGGCTCAATCCGTTCCAAAGCCCACGCACGGAAGCGCTTCGCATTTTGCCAATCATTCGCAGAATTTCGGCATCATGAGGCCCTACATCAGAGAACTTCTGCTTAATTGCCCAATACTATCATTATTCCCGTGGGGCAACGAAGCGAACGAATGGCCCGTTTCTACTTTAATCTGGCAGGCAAGCAGAATGTCGACGACCCCGGCGGGTTAGCATTCGAAGACGAGCTGCAAGCCTTCCGTGCGGCAGAACGCTTAGCAAAAGATCTGGCGAGTGCTCAACCTCTGCTGCGGGGTACAACCTGCGTGGTCGTTACACGCAGGGACCGAGGTGAGGCCTATTACGTAAGCGTGTGACAGCGCTTCCAAATCAGACGTCTCGGCCACTACTGACGTATCATCTGCCGGGGCAGCCGCCCCGAGTTGTGGGACCACCGAGCCGATTGAGGGAGGGCTCGTTTTCCCTAGTTAGACTTGCCTGCAACGCCACCGTCAGGCACGATTTCGAAGAACCCCGATTGCACCATGTCCATCAAGACCTATATCGGCGCGGTCGCAGCGGCGCACGATGATGGCTGATTGGGCCGCGTTCTGCGATGGCAAGCGCGCTGCGGACGGCGTGGTCGTGCCGATGTCTCGCGCGATTGCGTGACGAATAACTTTCTGACTTTCGAATCGTGGAGAGCCTGTTTCCCACCAAGTAGAACTAGATGCCGTAATGGGCCCTGCTTCGAGCAAGGGGTCATGATGGTGGCTGTCCCCCGATAGATGATGAAACGGGGTCACGACTTGAGTCGGCCCCAAGCATCTGGAGACGGAGGACAGCCGTGGAAATTATGCCGGAATCGACGTGTCATTGGAACTGTCGAGCGTGTGTGTTGTGGACGCCCAGGGTAAGATCCTGAAGGAAGCGAAGGTCGCAAGCGAACCCGACGCCTTAGTTGAGTTTTTTGAGACGCTCGGCTTTGCAGTGAAGCGGATCGGGCTGGAGGCTGGGCCGCTGTCGCAATGGCTGCATGCAGGCCTGAAAGGTGCAGGATTTGAAACAGTTCTGCTGGAAACGCGGCACGTGAAGGCCGCATTATCTGCAATGACGGTCAAGACGGATCGCAAGGATGCCCGCGGGATCGCCCAGTTGATCCGGATGGGATGGTTTCGGCAGGTACACGCAAAGTCGGTTGATGCGCAAGAGATCCGGGCACTCCTGATCGCACGCAAACAGCTTCTCGGGCGGCTGATCGATGTAGAATTAAGTATCCGAGGGATTTTGCGCGGCTTCGGTCTGAAGGTCGGCCCGGTGACGCGAAGGAATTTCGAAGCGCGGATTCGAGAGTTGGTTGCAGGCCAGGCGACATTGGAGCGCATTGCTGGTGCGATGCTTTCGGCACGATCGGCCCTGAAGGCAGAATACGGAAGACTACACAAGGCTGTGCTGGCAATTGCGCGTGATGATGCAGTCTGCCGCCAGCTTATGACAGTACCAGGCGTTGGTCCCCTGGTGGCCATCACCTACAAATCGGCGATTGATGATCCTCATCGCATTGTAAAGTCAAAGGCAGCAGGCGCGCTGTTCGGGCTCACGCCAAAGAAATATCAATCGGGAGAAAAGGACGTCACGGGCGGAATCACGCTGGCCGGCGATGAGACGGTGCGGACGGCCTTGTATGAAGCCGCCAACGTTCTGCTATCGCGCATCACGCGGTTCTCAAAACTCAAACGCTGGGGGATGGACGTCGCTAAGCGGAGAGGCTCAAAGCGCGCAAAGGTCGCCCTGGCACGCAAGCTCGCAGTGATCCTGCATCGGATCTGGGTCGATGGCACGACTTACCGATGGGCCGAAGCGGGCTCAATCGCAGCATAGAAGACGTGGAGGAGATCAAGAACGCAACCGGGATGAACTGAAGCCCGGTGCCCGAAGTCCCGTCGCCGGGACGGTGGATGCGGTGAAGCCGTTACACGCCCAGTGGCCGTCGTCCGACGAACCACGCGTATCTAGATAGGCTCACCGCTCCCTCTGACAGCATGATGTGGCGGCCAGGCGTCGACCACGAACAGAAGCATGAGCTGGGCGACGAGACGTTCACTCGGGAGGCTTGACATCATCGGGCCCATTACAGAAGGCCGCGAACCCATCTGTGGACGCCCCGCGAGATGCAAGCGGTTTTTGAAACAGACCACGAAAAGCACCAGAGAGTTGCAGCTACTGGGTCCACCATTGTGCCTCCGAAATCCCGCGCGCGCCGCCCTATCGCCTGAAGGGATTTCGTTGGGACCCGGCGCAACTGGAAAAACTGCAAGGACCGCCAGATGAGGGGTGAGCGCCACCCGGGTTTATTAACCCTCCGCCGATCGTGCAGAAAGACGGCAAAAGGTGGCCCATCGGCGCCGATTATGGAACCGGTTGCGGTGTTAAATGCCCCGAAACGATGGCAGAAACGAAGGGGATGCTCCGGCTCCGCGTACTCGGCTCACACACCGACGACTGACGCAGGATCGCCCGCGATGACAAAGCAGAGCGAGCATAGATCAGCATGGCGTATCTGCAGAAGCAGCTCGCTAGGCAGCGAAAAGCCCTCGGCGAACTCGGTGAGCGCGTGTCGCGTGCCGAACGTGAGATCACGAAAGATCGCGCCGACAGACTCGAGCCGGCATTGCTTGGACTAGTGTCGACTGAAAACCCCGACACTGACGAAGAGAAGATCATGCCCGTACAAATGAACGCCGAGCTTTTCTGCAAGCTGCAGGAACTATCCCGCCATAACGCGGTCGCCCGCGCGCTTGTCTTCTTGTGGGAAACCGGCACCCTGACCTACGAGGACTGGGCGACGAAGGCGATCTCTCTTCTCATTGATCAGAACGAAACGCTCTCGGCGATCGCCGTGGATGCGGAGAAGCGCGCCTGCCGCCTGCCCAAAACTCCGCCCGTAGCCTCACCCACACGTTGAGAGAGATCGTCCCGTGTCCGACACCCCCAAGACCGGAACACCGCACCCCGGGCCCGCGCTGCGGCTTGTCAGCGGCGCGAAACAGGAGCCGCTGCGCTGCCCCGCCGCTGGCCGCGATGCCGAAAGCGAGAAGACGCTTTGCTTCTACTTCAACCGGCGCATGACCGATGACGAGATGCGGCACCTTCACGCGGTCATACGGCAGGCGGCAGCCTACTCGCCGATCATCGACGGCCAGCCCAGCAAGCAAACGAGCGGAGTCTCAGAGCAGGAGGCGGCGGCAGTGCTACGGCGCTACCTGCTCATGCGCGAGATTGACGGTCACTGAGAAAGTTCCTCTTTTTCATCCGCGCCCCCGACAAAGTCTCGCTAAATTTCAAACTGAGACACTACCCGTTAGTCGGTTCAACTCGCAGCGTCAGGACGCCCGTGATGGCGGAGGCGACGAAGACAGTCACTCGCACCACTTCCGGGAACAGCACACCAATCAATGGTGTCAGAGTCCGGGGAGACCCCAGTAGAACACGCCGACCAGGCCGGCAATAAGGCTTGTATAGAGGACGTGGGGGACAATGGGGAGCAGGTACTGCTTACTCGCTCACCGCTGTGAGTGCCCTGCCGGCGGCCAATCGGCTCCTTGGTTCGGGCGACGATCAGAAGGCGGCGAACGATTATCTGCTGACCTGCGCTTCCTCGGAGACGACAAGGATTGAAGCAACGCAATCCACCGGGAGCAACAAGCCGCCGCATCGCCCATCAGACGCGTTTCCACGGTGAAGATCAGCGCTTGCGAGGCCGGTTCGTGGAAAATTTTCGCGATTGGATGGGCTCCTGCAAAAAGATTGTCTTTTCAGACTCCACCGCATTTTGCGGCACCGGCCGAAGAAGGCCTCCCTTGTGGTCTTCCATATCTCCCCAAGCGTCGAAGGTAGTGGCTAAAACAGGCGGCGTCTCAGCAATTCCTCCGTGCGTATACTCAGATCAGGACAACCGCATCTAGCGTCGTGCGCCACGATTTGTCGGCCGACCGCCGGATTTCACTGATCAATGAAGCCGTCTCGTCTGCGGCAACCGCTGGCATCAGACGGAGCGGATAACTGCACCGCTAAATATGGACACGGGCATCGGACTTTCGTCGCCGTCAGGCGCAAGTTTTTTTACTCCGCCTTGTTTGGCAAGAATTCTCTCGCCTACGACCGGTATCGCAGGAATGCGCAAACGCCCGATGTGGAGCACCGCGACACCAGAAAACTCTCATTTTCATTGACCGCTGCAGCGGTCAACATGATTGGACCCACAATTACTCAGATCGAGACTTCCGTGAGCACTCCAGAGGCAAACGTCAAGTGTGGACCTTCTGTGATTTCTGTCGGCGCACGGCCAAGGCTGACGAAAGATGTGGTTGAAGGACGATCTGAACCTGAACACCACGCCGACGAAAATTGTGAAATCAGCGGGGGGTGTCTGCCGGCGCGATCGACGCTCCGAATAACAGAAGCAGGCGCCGCAAGTGATCACAGCCCAGCTATCGCGCTGGGCGACAATTTACGTTAACGTTTGCCGGTCGGTCCATATGCGTACTCGAATCCGATCGCCTCGGAGGCAGAAGGCGATCATCCGACCGCTTGATCCTTCCCACCCTCAGGGTTGGGATAATCCTGACAATGAGGAAGTTTGGCTTGAGCTGGCGCGCGCCATCGGACGGCAGATTGCACGAGACGAAAACGACGGTTTGGAGCAGCCAAAAGGAGGAAGGGCATGATGACGAGGCCAATAAAAAAGAGGGCCGTGTTATACGCCCGCTATTCGAGCGACATGCAAAAGGCGACCTCGATTGACGGTCAGCTATTGCTCTGCCGGAAGATCGCGGCACGCAACGACCTAGATGTCATCGGTGCATTTGTTGATGCCGCGAAGTCTGGCCTAACCGAAAATGCGAGGGACGGCTATCAGCAATTGCTCAATGGCGTGCGAAACCATGATTTTGATGTTGTGATCGTTGAGCATTTCGATCGCCTGTCGCGCGATCCCGCAACCATCCAGCGTCTCAAGCAAGTTTTCGAGTTCAATGGCGTTGAGCTGATGGATCAGAAAGGCGTTTACGCGACTGCCACCGACATCAGCATCGCAAGTCTCTACAACACGATTTATAAGCCGCAGCTCGCCGACAAGGTTCGGCGTGGCCATGATAATGCTGTCGCTAGTGGAAGAATTCCTGGCTCATACGCTTACGGTTACCGGCCAAGGCCGGGCGCGCCCGGTGAGCGCGTGATCGATGAGAACGAAGCGAAGATCGTGGTCCGCATCTTCACCGAATATGTATCGGGGCGTTCAACCCGAGATATTGCGGCCGATCTCACGCGCCAAGGCTTGCCCTCGCCTGGCGCCACCCGTCACAAGAACAAGGCTGGTCGCACGACCTGGAATCATCAGTGCATAACTGGCGGTCGCCACGGTCGCGGCATTATCGGCAACGAGCTGTATATCGGCGAAATACATTGGAACGTTCGATCAACAATTCTGAACCCGGAAACGCAGAAGAAACAGAAACGCCGCAATCCGGACGACCGGCACATCATTGTCAAGAAGCCCGAGTTGCGGATTGTTCCGCAAGTGCTTTGGGACAGGGCGCAGAAGGTTCGCAGCGGCCGCGCCATCCATATGTTCGGACCGACGGGCAAGCCGCGGCGCCGTCCTGTGATCCCGCGCAATAATGAGCACCCACTTGCTGGGGTCCTCCGGTGTGGTGTCTGCAACGGGAATATGCGAATCGCTCAATCCTCCAGGAATGGCGCTCCGCGCGCCGCATGCGCCAATGCGCATCAACGAGGCACGTGTGAGCACACTCGGAGCTTTGACATGGACGTGCTACTTGAGGATGTCTCAAGCAAAATGGAATTAAAATTGCTTTCGCCCAAAGCGATTGAAGAGGCGATGCGTGCTTGGAAGGAGGAGCGTAAGAACGATCGGAAAAAGAACAGCGAACACGCAAATTTAGAGCGTAGACTCCGTACGTTGACCACTGAGATCGAACGCTTGTCATATGCCATCGCAAACAGCCGTCGCAAGCCGGATGAGTTGCTCAAGCGGATCGATGAGTGCGATGTGGAACGGGAAACCGTTAAGGAGCGCTTGCGGCTGCTGGGTAGTGGCAGCGAAAACGTGATCCCGTTCGACCATCCAAAGTTCGGTGACCGATATCATTCGGAGGCCAAGAGACTGGTCACCGCGCTGAGGATTAATCCGAAGGCCATCGAAACCCGCGTCGCCTTTCGCAACTTGATCGACAGCATCGTAGTGCATCCGGTTCGCAAGCGGATGCCCTACGAATATACTCCGTACCTGAACAGCGCTTCCCTTTCTAGCATGAATCTTTTCCCCGAAAATCGACGCAAGACGAGAGAGATCAGTGCGTTCGTCTACTATGATAACGTCAAGTCAGAGAAATCCGTGTCCTCGTAATAGACGCGGACCTGCATGTGGTGGCGGCCGTCGCGGATCTCGCCGTCGAGATGAGCTGTCACGTCGCGAGCCTCTTCGCTTGTCGCTAACCGCCCCGTTTTGCGCAAAAACGGCCGGACGCGCAAGCGCAGCTAGGACACGGCGAGCCCTGTCCTTCCCAGCGTCACCTCGACGATCTCGGGCGGCACGCCGACGCGGATCGGCATGATGCTGCAACCGAGGCCACCGGAGACAATGAGGTCGCATTTCAGCCGGAAGTGGCCATAGGCGAGGCGCAGGCCGTTCTTGGGCGAAACCGCCGGCGACCAGCCAAGCAGGCGAACCTGGCCGCCATGGGTATGACCGGACAGTTGCAGCGCGACGCGCCCGGGTACGAGCGGCGCGATGTTGGGCTCGTGCGCGAGCAGGATGACCGGCGCATCGTCGGTGACCTTCGCCAGCGTGGCGTTAAGATCGTCGGCGCCGAAGCGGCCGATGCTGCGGAAGCGCCGCGCCGGCAGGAAGGCCAGCTGATCGCCGAGCCCCGCAAGCCAGAACGGGCGGCCGTCCTTGGTGAGGCGCACCACGTCATTCTCGTAGACGGGGATGCCGGCCGTCTCCAGCGCGCGATGGGCGATCGTCGGCCCATACCCTGCCTGCTGCACCGTCCTGTCGTCCCAATAATCGTGGTTGCCCATCACGGCATGGACGCCGAGCGGCGCCTTCAGGCGGGCCAGCACCCTCGCCCATTCGCGCGACGGGATGAGGCGCGTGACCTGGTGCACGCCGGCGACATAGTCGCCGAGCAGCACGACGAGGTCGGCCTTCAGCGCGTTGGTGCGGTCGACGATCGACTCGATCCGCTCCAGCGACATCCAGGGATCGCAGGCATGAATATCGGCGATGGCGGCGATCTTCAGCGGAAGATCCGCCGGCCATTGCCGCGGCGTCGGATGATAGCGGGTGACGCGGAGCCGCAGCACCGGCTCGATGCCGACGCCATAGGCGGCGGTCGAGACGCCGAGGGCGGACAGACCGCCGATGGAACGGATGAGATGACGGCGCGTGATCATGAAGACCCGATCGTAATGCGCCTTGTTGATGCGGTCCGATTGGAGCGGAATTGGGGTGCGTTCGTGCAGAACGTCTGCACGAGATTACCAGAAATTCATGATAGAAGGAGCGCGCTGCATTGGCGCAGCTCAGTCGTCGCTCTCGTCCGTGCCGAACAGGCCGAATTGTGCCGCCGCATCGCGCGAGGGCTCGGCGATGCCGAGATGGCGGAAGGTATGCGAGGTGAGCAGACGGCCGCGCGGGGTGCGCTGGAGATAGCCGCACTGGATCAGATAGGGCTCGATGATGTCCTCGATCGCATCGCGCGGTTCAGACAGTGCAGCAGCCATGGTCTCGACCCCGACCGGGCCGCCGCCATAGTTCATCGCGATGGTCGTGAGGTAGCGACGGTCCATCGCGTCGAGGCCCGCGGCATCGACCTCGAGCGCGCTCAGGGCGTGGTCGGCGATCTTGCGGTCGATCTTGTCGGCATCGGCCGCCGAGGCGAAATCGCGCACGCGGCGGAGCAGGCGGCCGGCGATACGCGGCGTGCCGCGAGCGCGGCGCGCGATCTCGTTGGCGCCGTCCGCGCTCATGCCGACATTGAGCACCCGTGCCCCGCGGGTGACGATGCTTTCGAGTTCCTCGATGGTGTAGAAGTTGAGCCGCACCGGAATGCCGAAACGATCGCGCAACGGATTGGTGAGCAGGCCGGCGCGCGTGGTGGCGCCGACCAGGGTGAATTTCGACAGCTCGATCTTCACCGAGCGCGCCGCCGGGCCCTCGCCGATGATGAGGTCGAGCTGAAAGTCCTCCATCGCGGGATAGAGCACCTCTTCCACCGCCGGGCTCAGGCGGTGGATCTCGTCGATGAAGAGCACGTCGCGCTCTTCGAGATTGGTGAGTAGAGCTGCGAGATCGCCGGCCTTGGCGATGACGGGACCCGACGTGGCACGAAAGCCGACGCCGAGCTCCTTGGCCACGATCTGCGCCAGCGTGGTCTTGCCCAGGCCCGGGGGACCTACGAACAGGACGTGATCCAGCGCCTCGCCGCGCTTGCGCGCCGCCTCGATGAAGATCGAGAGGTTCTTGCGCGCCTGCTGCTGGCCGACGAAATCGGACAGCGACTGCGGGCGCAGCGCGGTGTCGCCGACATCGTCGCTGCGGCGCTCGGGCGAGACCATGCGGTTGGCCTTGGGATCGCTCACTCAGCGAACTCCTCGTAGGGTGGGCAAAGGCGCGCTTCGCGCCGTGCCCACCATGTCTCCGATCGGTTGAAAGATGGTGGGCACGCTGCGCTTTGCCCACCCTACGAGACCGACCATTGCCGCGCTCACTTCGCCAGTTCCTTCAGGCCGAGGCGAATGAGTTGCGCCGTCTCGGCGTTCTCGCCCGCGCTGCGCGACGCGGATGCAATGGCGGCGGCCGCTTGCGGCTGACCATAGCCGAGATTGACCAGCGCGGAGATCGCATCCGCCACCGGGCGCGGTGCCCGCTGGTCGTCGACGGCGCCGGCAAGATGCACCACAGCCGGATCGACATTGGCGAAAGCCGGCGCCTTGTCCTTTAATTCGGTAACGATGCGCTCGGCGACCTTGGGGCCGACCCCGGGCGTGCGCGCCACCGCGGCCTTGTCGCGCAGCGCGATGGCGTTGGCGAGATCGAACGGCGCCAGCGTGCCGAGCACGGCGAGCGCGACCTTGGCGCCGACGCCCTGCACGGTCTGGAGCAGGCGAAACCATTCCCGCTCCTGGTCGGTGCGGAAGCCGAACAGTTTTATCTGGTCCTCGCGGACATAGGTCTCGATCGACAGCACGGCAGCCTCTCCCGGCGAGGGCAGATGCTGCAGTGTACGCGCCGAGCAATGCACCTGATAGCCGACGCCGCCGACGTCGAGGAGCACATAATCCTCGCCGTAGGAATCGATCAGGCCCTTGAGCTTGCCGATCATCTCGAGACCTCGGTCGCGGCAAGAACTCCTCTTTCGTCATGGCCGGGCTTGTCCCGGCCATCCACGTCTTTAACATCGGAAAGAAAGAACGTGGATGCCCGGCACAAGGCCGGGCATGACGACGGTGATGTACGCTTGCCCATCATAACCCCGCCACCTTCAGCCTGAGCGCGGTGCTCTGGCGGTGATGAGCGTGGGTGATGGCGATGGCGAGCGCGTCGGCGGCGTCGGCGGACGGCGGCTCGGCCTTGGGCAGCAATATCTTCAGCATCATTGCGATCTGTTGCTTGTCGGCATGGCCGGCGCCGACCACGGTCTTCTTGACCTGGTTCGGCGCGTATTCGGCGACAGAGATACCGAACATCGCGGGCGCCAGCATGGCGACGCCGCGGGCCTGGCCGAGCTTCAGCGTCGCAACGCCGTCCTTGTTGACGAAGGTCTGCTCGACCGCGGCTTCCATCGGCTGATGGTTCGAGAGCACGGCCGCGAGCCCCTCGTGGATCGCGAGCAGCCGGCGCGCCAGCGGCAAATCGTCCGGCGGTTCCACCGAACCGCAGGCGACGTAGATCAGGCGATTGCCCTCAGCCTCGATCACGCCCCAGCCGGTGCGGCGGAGGCCAGGGTCGATGCCGATGATGCGAACGGGGCCACGAATCGGGAGCGCAGTCATGGGTCAGTGATAGCGGCTGGCTGCCGTGGGGGAAACAGAAACAGAACGGAAGTAACAGGGGAAGTGGCGTCTGGTGCCCCGGGCGCGACGCAGCGCAAAGCGGTGCGGCGCTGAACCGGGGCCCAGTTTGCCACCGATGCTTAGAGAACGATGGGTCCCGGCTCTGCGCAGCAGCGCACCGGACGATGCTTCGCATCGCCGGGGACGCTGCAGCGCGTCCGGGACACGGTGAACTTCAGCCGCCCATCTTCGCGACCAGCGCGTCCGACACCTCGAAATTGGCGTAGACGTGCTGGACGTCGTCGTGCTCGTTCAGCAGATCCATCAGCTTGAGCAGCTTCTCGCCGGTCTCGTCGTCGACCGCGACCGTGTTCTGCGGTTTCCAGATCAGCGCGGCCTTGCGCGGCTCGCCGAACTTGGCCTCCAGCGCCTTGGCGACGTCGCGATAGCCTTCGGTCGAGGCGTAGATCTCGTGACCGGCTTCGCCGGAGACGACATCGTCGGCGCCGGCCTCGATCGCCGCATCGAGCATGGCGTCGTCGGAGGCCACGCTGCGGTCGTATTCGATGATTCCGGTGCGATCGAACATGAAGGACACCGAGCCGGTTTCGCCGAGATTGCCGCCCGACTTGGTGAAGAAGGAGCGGATGTCGGAGGCGGCGCGGTTGCGGTTGTCGGTCAGCGCCTCGACGATGACGGCGACGCCGCCGGGGCCATAGCCCTCGTAGCGGATCTCGTCATAGTTCTCGCCCTCATTGCCGAGCGCCTTCTTGACGGCGCGCTCGATATTGTCCTTCGGCATGTTCTCCTGGCGCGCCGCGATGATGGCGGCGCGCAGGCGGGGGTTCATGTTGGGGTCGGGCGTGCCCAGCTTGGCCGCGACGGTGATTTCCCGCGCCAGCTTGCCGAACAGCTTCGACTTCTGGGCATCCTGCCGCCCCTTGCGGTGCATGATGTTCTTGAATTGGGAATGTCCGGCCATGCGTGGTCTCTCGGGGGTCTCTTGGAAGCGTACGCCAATGAGGGTGGGAAACGCGGCCTTATAGGCCGCCAACCCACCGGAATGAAAGGGTCTCGGATACTTTAAGGTAACCCCGTACAGCCCCCTGCCTAGAGGTGAGGCATCGTTAACCCTGACTTCATTCCAGCCTGCGAAAATAACCTCCGAGCGTCCCCCGACAAGAGAGACCTGATGGCATTCGGACTATTTCGGAAGCGTCTGCCGGATATGGCCGCGCCGGTGGCAGCCGCAGAACCCGCGCCGCCGGTGGCCCAGTCCGAGCCCGCCCCAGCCGAAGGTGATTCGGCGCGGGAGATCCTGGAATTGCTGGAACTCGAGCTCGGCGCGATGATCCGCCAGCTCGAGCGCGCCGCCAATTCGGTGGCGGGCGGCGCCGAAGCGACCGCATCGACGCTTGCCGCCATCCGCGACCGCACCGACGCCCTGACCGGCCGGACCAATGCCGCGCAATCAACCGCCTCGACCTTCGCCCATGCCGCCGACAAATTCACCCAGTCGGCGCTGGGGATCGGAGCGCAGGTTCGCGAGGCCGGCAAGCTCGCCGACGAGGCCAGCGCCGCGGCGCAGGAAGCCCGCGCCAATGTCGATCGCTTGCGCGAATCCTCCGCCGCCATCGGCAATGTCGTCAACCTGATCGCGCAGATCGCGCGGCAGACGACGCTGCTCGCGCTCAACTCGACGATCGAGGCCGCACGCGCAGGCGCTGCCGGAAAAGGCTTTGCGGTCGTCGCAACCGAGGTCAAGGCCCTCGCGGTGCAGACGCAAGGCGCGACGGAAGAGATCACCAAGAAGATCGACGCACTGCAGCGCGACGCCGCCGGCTCTGCGGATGCCGTGCACCGCATCTCGCAGGCGATCGAGGCGATCCGCCCGGTCTTCGAGACCGTCAACGGCGCGGTCGCCGAACAGAACGCCACCACCAGCGAAGTCTCCGGCAACGCCGCCAGCGCCTCGGAGTTCATCGTCTCGGTCGGCGAGAGCGCAGCCGAGATCGATGCCGCGACCAAGGCCGCCGAGAGCCACGGCGAGAACGTCGCCAGTGCCGGCAAGGCCGTCACCACCTTCGCACAGAAGCTGAAATCGCGCTGCGCCGTGCTGCTCCGCCAGAGCGAGCACGACGACCGCCGCAAGACCGAGCGGCTGCCCTGCCATCTCAAGTTCGAGAGCCCGCGCGGCGTGATGCCGGTCTATGAAATCTCGATGGACGGCGTGCTGATCGGCGGCGCGGATGCAGGCCGGCTTGCACCGCAAGCGATGATCGAAGGCACCCTCGAAGCCGTCGGCGCCTGCCGCCTGCGCGTGGTCGAGCAATCCAAGGCCGGTGTACGCGCGCAATTCGCCAGCCCCAATGCCGAGCTCCGCGAGAAGATCGAGGACAGGCTCTGGGCGATCCACGAAGAGAACACGGAGTTCGTCACCCGCGCCATGGAAGCGGGCAACGCGCTGACCCAGATCTTCGAGCAGGCCGTTGCCCGCGGCGAAGTTGGGATCGACGACCTGTTCGACACCGACTACGCCGAAATCGCCGGGACCAATCCGCAGCAATACCGCACGAAATATCTCGACTGGGCCGACCGCGCGCTGCCGCCGTTCCAGGAGGTCTTTCTGGCCAAGGACCAGCGCTTGGCGTTCTGCGCCATGGTCGACCGCAACGGCTTCCTGCCGGTGCACAACAAGATCTATTCGCACCCGCAGCGGCCGGGCGATGTCGCCTGGAACACAGCCAATAGTCGCAACCGCAGGATATTCAACGATCCGGCGGGGTTGGCGGCCGCACGCAACCTGCGCTCGTACCTGGTGCAGAGCTATGCGCGCGACATGGGCAATGGGAATACGGTGATGATGCGCGAGATCGACGTTCCGATCCGCGTGCAGGGCCGACACTGGGGCGGATTTCGCACGGCCTACAAGCTCTAGTGCACGCTCAGGCAAGACGCCGCGCGCGAATCATCCTCTAAAGTCGAAATTGGAATGGGAATGCCGCGGTGAGCCGATGAACGGCTCCGCCTGGAGAAAGCCCGTAAATGTCCTTCGCACAACTTGCAGTATTGGACACCGGATCCAACCGGACGCTCGCTGAGCGGCTGATCGATCAGCTTGCCGACCGCATCGGCGGCCTCGGCGTGGAACTCGCCGATATCGCCGGCAACGTCCAGGAAGTCGCAAACCGCGTCGCAAACCAGTCGGAACGGTTCCACCATCTCCAGGAGACCGCCGAGACGATGGTCTCGGCCAACCACGATATCGCCAATGCATCGCAGGCCGTGCAAACCACCACGTCCGCGGCGGTTGGCGAGATCGCGCAATCGCGCAGCGCCGTCGACACCGCGGTCAACCACATCTCCGAGCTCGTCGCGGCGGTGGAGCGCATCGAGGCGCGCCTCAGTGCCGTCGGCTCGGCGCTGGCGCAGGTCGCGAAAGTCTCCGGCTCGATCGAGGCGATCGCGAAGCAGACCAATCTGCTGGCGCTGAACGCAACCATCGAAGCCGCCCGCGCCGGCAATGCCGGTCGCGGTTTTGCCGTGGTGGCAAGCGAGGTGAAGAACCTCGCGGAAGCCACCCGCCAGGCCACGCACCAGATCTCCGACACCGTGCGCGATCTCGACGGCCAGATCGAAGGCCTGATCGGCGAGAGCAGCGACGCCTCGCAGCGCGCCAAGACCGCCGGCGAAGGCGCCCAGCAGATCTCCGGTATCATCTCGCGGGTTCAGCAGGGCTTCGCCTCCGTGGAGGCGGAGATCGGCAGCGTTACGCGCGCGGCAACCTCCAATCTCGGACATTGCGACACCGTCATCAGCGAGCTGAACGAACTCGCCAAGGGCGTCGACCTCTCCTCGCGCGATCTCAAGAGCGCCGATCAGCGCGTGACAAAGCTGCTCGACACCTCCGAAGGCCTGATCGCACTGATCGCCGACAGCGGCGTGGAGACATCGGACGCGCCGCTGATCCGAATCGTCGTCGAGACCGCGAAGCGGATCTCGACCGAATTCGAGGCCGCGATCGATCGCGGCGACATCACGCTCGACCAGCTCATGGACGAGACGTATCGCGAGATTCCCGGCTCCGATCCAAAGCAATACCTCACCAAATACGTCGACTTCACCGACCGCGTGCTGCCCGCGATCCAGGATCCGATCCAGAAATCCGATCCCCGCATCGTGTTCTGTGTCGCCTGGGCCAAGGGCGGCTATCTGCCGACCCACAACCCCAACTACCGCCTGCCGCAGGGCAAGGACCCGGTCTGGAACAACGCCAATTGCCGCAACCGCCGCCTGTTCAACGATCGCGCGGTCCAGAAGGTCGCGGCGAACACCAAGCCGTTCCTGCTCCAGACCTACCGCCGCGACATGGGCGGCGGGCAGTTCGTGCTGATGAAGGACCTGTCCTCGCCGATCGTGATCCGCGGCAAGCGTTGGGGCGCCTTCCGGATGGGTTTCCGGCAGAGCTGAGGGCCGCTCAGTCAAAAATCTGAAAAACAACCCCATGCACAGTAGCCGGGGCGTCCGAAATCAATAGCTTACGCCGGCAGCCTCCGGCCCGTTTTGACTCGTCGGGCAAAACAAGGGCACAATGCTATTATTCCGAAGTTCGGCATCCGAGCTTGGCAAGGCCGGAGCAAGCGCCTCGTCCTTCGAGACGACCGCTTCGCGGTCTCCTCAGGATGAGGCTTCACTGCATCGGTGTCCGTTGAAACTGCTGCCGCGGACTCCGTCCTCATCCTGAGGGCCCGCCGGAGGCGGGCGTCTCGAAGGATGGGCCGCAGGCGAGGTTCGCCGTCGCGCGGCTCTCCGGTCACGAAACTTTCCCAATCGCACGACTTTCGTCATCGCATGATTTTGCGCATCCGCACGACAATCTGCGGTGATCGACGACGCGCGCGCCGAAAAAGCATCAAAACATGACGATTATCATATCAATTAGCCCAAAACGCTGGCAGCGAGCGCCGCACAAATTCGTGAACGTCATGGGCTGACGCGTCAGCAGCGCAAATATGCATTGCCGGAGATTGCGACGCTTCATTGTCGCGCGCGAATTGGCTGACTAGATCGACGTAAGCGATCGAGCGAGCAAGGGGATGCATATGGCAACTGTTCTCACCATCAACGGCGAAACGAAATCGTTCGATGCGCCACCTGAAATGCCGCTGCTGTGGGTGCTGCGCGACATCCTCGGAATGACCGGCACCAAGTTCGGCTGCGGCATCGCGCAATGCGGCGCCTGCACGGTGCATGTCGACGGCAAGGCCGTGCGCTCCTGCGTCCTGCCGGTCAGCGCGGTCGAGAACCGCGCCATCACCACGATCGAACATGTCGGCAGCACGCCTGCGGGCGCGAAAGTGCAGAAGGCCTGGCTCGACCTCGAAGTGATCCAGTGCGGCTATTGCCAGTCCGGCCAGATCATGTCGGCCGCCGCATTGCTGGCCGCTACGCCCAATCCTGACGATTCCGACATCGACGCTGCGATGGCCGGCAACATCTGCCGCTGCGGCACCTATGTCCGCATCCGCGAGGCCGTCAAGCAGGCCGCCAACGGCCGTCAGTCCTGAGGTCCACCATGAATGCACATAACAGCGTCTCCCGCCGCGCGCTGCTGACCGGCGGTCTCGCCACCGGTTTCCTGCTCGCCTTCCATCTGCCGCTGCGCGCGGCCGTCAACGAACCGGTGCAGCCGCCCGATGCAACCGAGGGCAAGTTCGCGCCCAACGCCTTCATCCGCATCGACGAGACCGGCCGCACCGTGCTGATGATGCCGCAGGTCGAGATGGGCCAGGGCACCTATACCTCGATCTCCGCCGTGCTCGCCGAAGAGTTGGATGCCGACTGGAGCAAGGTCGAGGTGCAGCACGCCCCGCCGAACGACAAGCTCTACGGCAATCCGACCTTCGGCCTGCAGGTCACCGGCAACTCCAACTCGATCCGGGCCTGGTGGACGCCGCTGCGCAAGGCCGGCGCCACCGCGCGCGCGATGCTGGTGCAGGCCGCGGCCGCCCAATGGGGCGTCGAGCCCGCGAGCTGCACGGCGTCGAAGGGCGAGGTCGCGCATGAAGCCAGCGGCCGCAAGCTCGCTTACGGCGCGCTGGCGCTCGCTGCCCAGGGACAGACCCCGCCGAAGGATGTCGCGCTGAAGGACCCCAAGGACTTCGTCATCATCGGCCAGCCGCTGAAGCGGCTCGACACGCCCGACAAGGTCAACGGCAAGGCCGTCTACGGCATCGACGCGATCCTGCCCGGCATGAAGTTCGCGACCGTCGCCGCCTGCCCCGTGTTCGGCGGCAAGGTCGGCAAGGTCGACGACAGCGCCGCGGTGAAGCTCCCTGGCGTGCGCAAGGTCGTGGTGCTCGACGACATGGTCGCCGTGATCGGCGATCACATGTGGGCGGCCAAGAAGGGCCTCGAAGCCCTCAAGATCGAGTGGAACGAGGGACCCAACGCTGCGATCACCACGAAGGATGTCTGGGACGATCTGCGCAAGGCCAGCCAGAAGGACGGCGCGGTCGCCAAATCCGACGGCGACATCGCCAAGGCGCTGGCGAGCGGCGACAAGTTTGAGGCGGCTTACGAGCTGCCGTTCCTGGCGCATGCATCGATGGAGCCCATCAACGCCACCGTCCATGTCAAATCCGATTCCTGCGAGATCTGGACCGGCACGCAGATCATGACGCGCGTGCAGTCGGAGGCGGCGAAGGCCGCTGGGCTTGCGGTCGACAAGGTCATCGTCAACAACCATCTGCTCGGCGGCGGCTTCGGCCGCAAGCTCGAACCCGACATGGTGATCGCGGCGGTGAAGATCGCAAAACAGGTCGACTACCCCGTGAAGGTGGTGTGGACCCGCGAGGAGGACATCCAGCACGACGTCTACCGTCCGGTCTATCGCGACCAGATCACTGCGTCGCTGGTCGACGGCAAGGTCGCGGGGTGGAAGTACAAGGTTGCCGGCTCCGCCGTGCTGGCGCGCTGGCTGCCGCCGGCGTTCCAGAAGGGCATCGACATCGACGCGATCGATGCCGCGGTCGATGCACCCTACGACTTCGCCAATTTCCACGTCGAATATGTCCGCGCCGAGCCGCTGTCGGTGCCGACCGGCTTCTGGCGCGGCGTCGGCCCGAACAACAACGTGTTCGCGGTCGAATGCGCGATGGACGAGCTCGCGCGCAAGGCGGGCAAGGACCCGATCGAGTTCCGAAAGTCCATGCTGACCAAGAACCCGCGCATGCTCGCGGTGCTCAACCAGGTCGCGGAGAAATCCGGCTGGGCTCAACCGCTGCCTCCGCGAGTCGGCCGCGGCGTCTGCGTGCAGCCGTCATTCGCGAGCTTCATCGCGACCGTGGTGGAGGCGGAGATCGACGACATCGGCGAGATCGTGCTCCGCCGCATCACCTCGGTGGTCGACACCGGCATTGCCGTCAACCCCGACACCGTGAAGGCGCAGATCGAGGGCGGGCTGATCTTCGGCCTCACCGCCGCGCTCTATGGCGAGATCACGATCGACAAGGGCCGCGTGCAGCAGTCGAACTTCCACGACTATCGCATGATGCGCATCAACGAGACGCCGAAGATCGAGGTGATCGTCGTCAAGAGCGGCGAGGCGCCCGGCGGCATCGGCGAGGCCGGCGTCAACGCCGGACCGCCGGCGCTGCGCAACGCGATTTTTGCCGCAACCGGCGTGGCGCTGCGGCGCCTGCCCATTGACCGAAAACTGCTGGCTGCGGGGAAGAAGGCATGAGCGGGAAGATGCGTATCCTCACAAGCGTCGCTGCGATCGCCATCCTCGCAGCAGGGCTCGGCGTCTGGATCATCCGCGGGCCCGGCCCGCTCGATTTCGCGGGCGGCACGAAGGTGGCGCTGACGGATTACCGCGCCGGCAAGCCGACCGGCGTGCCGGCCAAGCTGGAGAAAGCGAGCCTGGTCGAACGCGGTGAATATCTCGCCAAGGCGGCCGACTGCATGGTCTGCCACACCAAGCCCGGCGAGAAGGATTATGCGGGCGGGCTCGCCTTCAAGCTGCCGTTCGGCACGCTCTATTCCACCAACATCACGCCGGACAAGGACACCGGCATCGGCAATTACAGCGACCAGGATTTCCTGAACGCGGTCCAGCACGGCCAGCGTCGCGACGGCGCCCGGCTCTATCCGGCGATGCCGTACACGTCCTACACATTCATGACCGACGCGGACGTGCTGGCGGTGAAGGCCTATCTGTTCAGCCTGCCGGCGGTGCGCGCGAAGGCGCCGGAGAATACGCTGTCGTTCCCGTTCAACCAGCGTTGGGCCATGATTGCCTGGTCGGCCGTGTTCAATCCGGACACGCGCTTTGCGCCTGATACTTCGAAGAGCCCGGAATGGAACAGAGGCGCGTATCTTGTCGAAGCGCTGGCGCATTGCGGCGAATGCCACACCCCGCGCAATCTCGGTTTTGCGCTGGATAACCGCAAGAAGTTCGCCGGCGCGATCACGGCGGGCTGGCGCGCCTTCAACATCTCCTCCGACAAGGCGACGGGTCTCGGCAATTGGAGCGACCAGGATCTGATCTCCTATTTGTCGCTCGGCCATGCGCCGGGCCACGGCTCGGCCTCGGGCCCGATGGGTGAAGCCGTCGACCACAGCTTTAGCCAGTTCGCGCCAGAGGACATCAGCAGCATCGTTGCTTATCTGCGCAGCGTGCCGCCGGTGCCCTCGCCCGACCTGCCCGCCACCACGGCACCCGTCGCCCCCGCCTCGCACAAGGACGGCGTCACGGCGGACGCACGCGGCAAGAAGGTGTTCGCCAGCGCCTGCGCCAGCTGCCACGGCTGGAGCGGCGAGAGCCCGGTCTCGCCGATGGCAACGCTGACCGGCACCTGGGCCGTCAACGACCCCGCCGCCACCAACGTCGCGCAGATCGTGCTGTCAGGCACCAAGCGCCACACGCCCGATGGCGCGCTGTCGATGCCGGCGTTCGGCAACGCCTACACCGACGACGAGATCGCGGCGGTGGCGAACTACGTCACGGCGCGGTTCGGGACGAAGGGCTCGAAGCTGACGGCGAAGGATGTCGCGGAGCTGCGGGGACAGACGGCGGAGTAGTACGGTGGCGGTACTTGCAGCGAGATTGATGCGCAATCGCGCGTGTCAATCTCCGCTGTCGTCCCGGACAAGCGAAGCGCAGATCCGGGACCCATACCCACAGGGAGTGGTTTGGCGAGAATTCGGAGTGGGAGCTTTGCCTCACACTTCTCCCTGTGGGTATGGGTCCCCGCGTGCGCGGGGACGACACTGAGTTTGACGCGCCGCTACTCAGCTCAACCAGAACTTCGGCGTCGCCGGCTCCAGCCTTCCGCCGACGCGCACCGGCGCGATCTTCAGCGCGAGGCCGGTGGCATCATCCGTCTCCACGGCGACGCCGCTCAGCGTCGCAGCGCCCGCCGCCGGCTCGAATCGTCCCGACGGAATCCCCGACGTGAACCTGCGCAGCGGCTCTTCCTTCTGCATGCCGATGATGGAATCGTAGTCGCCGGTCATGCCGGCGTCGGTCATGTAGGCGGTGCCGCCCGCGAGGATCTGGTGGTCGGCGGTCGGCACATGGGTGTGCGTGCCGACGACGAGGCTGGCGCGGCCGTCGCAGAAGAAGCCGATGCCCTGCTTCTCGCTGCTTGCCTCGCAATGGAAGTCGACGACGATGGCGTCCGCAGCGACGCCGAGCGGACAGGCGCCAAGCTCACGCTCCAGCGCCGCGAAGGGATCGTCGAACGGGGTCATGAAGACGCGGCCCAAGGCGTTGACGACGAGCGCATGCTTGCCGTTCTTGGTTTCGACCAGGGCTGCGCCGCGGCCGGGCGTGCCGCGCGGATAGTTCGCGGGCCGGATCAGGCGCTCGGCACGCTCGATGAACACCAGGGCTTCACGCTGGTCCCAGGAATGGTTGCCGAGCGTGACCGCGTCGGCACCGGCGTCGAGAAACTCCTGATAGATCGCTTCCGTGATGCCGAAGCCGCCCGCGGAATTCTCGCCGTTGACGACGACGAAATCGAGCGACCAATCCTTGACCATGCCGGGCAGATATTCGGCGATTGCCGTGCGTCCTGCACGGCCGACGACGTCACCCACGAAGAGAATGCGCAACTTCAGAACTCCGGAAATCGAACACGTCCGATTCCGTTAGCACATAATCCAGCGCGACGTCGTGGGATAGTGCCGGAACCGCCTTGATCTCCTGCGCTGCAAAAGCGAGCCCGATGCCGACGATATTCTTGGCCTTGCGCAAATGCGCGAAGGTGAAGTCGTAATGCCCCGCGCCATAGCCGATGCGATGGCCAAGACGATCGAACGCCGCCAGCGGCGTCAGCATGATATCCGGGATGACTTCGCTTGCGGCCGGCGACGGCTCGGGAATGCCGAGCGGACCGAGCATCAGGCGATCGTTCGGATGGAAGATGCGGAAGATCAGCGACTGGCCGCGCGCGGTGACGCAAGGCAGCGCCAGCTTTGCGCCCTGCTCGGCGAGCTTCTGCAGCAGCGGCATCGGATCGATCTCGCTGCGGATCGGCGAATAGCCGGAGACGATGCTGCCGGGCAAGAGATCGAACGGCAGTCCGCGCTTGGCGAGCTTTGCGGCGGCAGCGCTGCGCTTCTTCTCGCTGAGCGCATCGCGCGCCGCGAGGGCTTTGGCGCGGAGCTCGGCTTTGGAGTTGGGCATTCGCTTTGGTCCCCCACGTCGTCACCCGCGAATGCGGTGATCCAGTATTCCAGAGGCGGCAGTGATTCACACAAAGGCCGCGGCGTACTGGATGCCCCGCCAAGCCGGGGCATGACACCTGTTGACTGGCCGCAGTCGTTTCAACAGGCACAAACCAAGCAAACAAAAGTGCGAAGCCGCGTACGCCGTTGAAGCACTCGATCCCGGAGTTCCCTACGAAAGTAGGTGGGCACCATATGTCCGGGCCCACGGGCCCGGCCAGGGACAGTTCCCTAAAGGATCGATAAGGCCCCGGGGATATATGGCTCCTGACGCGCGTCGCAGCCTCGCCCGCGCAATGTAACAACGATACTGACGAATCGCCAGCCCGGCGAGCGGGTCGCTTTCGCGGCCCTCGCTCGCAATGCCACCCTCCCCTGGAGGGGGAGGGTCGCTACGCATGCAGCGAAGCGAAATGCGTAGCGGGGTGGGGTGACGGTCTCTCCACCTCCAACAGTGTTCGTGTGGAGAGATCACCCCACCCCGCTCGCGCTACGCGCGATCGACCCTCCCCCTCCAGGGGAGGGTGAACGTCAGCCGATCGCGATGCCGTTGCCGACGGTCCGGTTCAGGACCTGGGTCGACTTCTCGATGCGTTCGGCCGCCGCGTTCAGGGCATTCACCACGGCGGTCTGCGTCATCCTGGCGCGCTCGACCTCGGCGTTGCGGAAGTCCCTGAGCTCGGTCAGCTCCTGCTCCATGGTGCGGACACGGTTGCCGGCATCGACCAGCTCGTCGCAGACGGTCAGCGCCGCCATCACGGTGAGGCGCGCATCGCCGATCTCGCCGAATTTTCCGCGCAGCGATTGGATCCGCGTCTCCAGGCTTTCCGCGAGCTTGAGCAGCCGCACCTCCTGGCCCTCCTCGCAGGCCATGCGGTATTGCCGGCCATTGATGGTGACGTTGATGTGGCTCATCCGTCCTCTCCGGTATCGAGCACCGAGCGTATCGTGACGATCGCGGAATCCAGCCGATCGGAAATCTCGCGATTGGTGCGCTCGAGCTTGCGCGCCTTCACCAGCGCGCCGTCGAGCTCGTCGGCGAGCCGCGAGCGGTCCGCGCCGAGCGCCTGGATTCGCGCCGCAAGCTCGTTCTCGTCGCGATCGGCGTCGCGCCGCCGCTCGACCGCGCTTTCGAGCGCGTCGAGCGCCGACATCAGCCTGCGGGTCGCGATCTCGATCTCGACCGCGGAGGACTCCGTCATGGCGGAACTGTTGGACACGCGATCGTTCATGTAGTCAGCGGCGGAACCTATGGCCCTTGCCCAGTGGCCTTTTCCTGGGGCGTGCCGTCCGGCAAAAGACTCGGTTCGGCAAGCGGTTAGAAGCAGAAATTTACGTGGCAAGCTAGCCGAGCGCAACGCCGCCGCGAAACTATGCACTGCTAGATCAGGCGCGGATCATCCCGACCCGTGGGTTCCTGCCTGCGCGATCACCTCCGAAACGGGACTCCACTTTCGGAGCGTGCCGCAGGCAACTTTTACGGCCGAATCGGCGTTTGACTGCCTTGGACTCCCGGAACCGAGGTGCTATCCCAGCCCCGACCTTCAGTGGCCGCCAGGCTCCTCCCGCGCGGGCGTACACCGCCTCCAAGCGCCTCATTTCAGACGGATTTCAGACATGACGCAGGTCGATCACACCCGTATGGCCAACGCGATCCGCGGCCTTTCGATGGACGCCGTCGAGAAGGCGAAATCGGGTCATCCCGGCCTGCCGATGGGTGCCGCCGACATCGCCACGGTGCTGTTCACGCAATTCCTGAAATTCGACGCCGCCGCGCCCGCCTGGCCCGACCGCGACCGCTTCGTGCTCTCGGCCGGCCACGGCTCGATGCTGCTCTATTCGCTGCTGTATTTGACCGGCAATTCCGAGATGACGCTGGACCAGATCAAGCAGTTCCGCCAGGTCGACTCGCTGACCCCGGGGCACCCCGAGAATTTCCGCACCAGGGGTATCGAGACCACGACCGGCCCGCTCGGCCAGGGCATCTCGACCGCGGTCGGCATGGCGCTCGCCGAGAAGATGCTCGCTGCCGAGTTCGGCAAGAAGATCGTCGATCACCACACCTATGTGCTCGCCTCCGACGGCGACCTGATGGAAGGCGTGTCGCAGGAAGCGATCGCGATGGCCGGGCACTGGAAGCTCAACAAGATGATCGTGCTCTACGACGACAACGGCATCTCGATCGACGGCCCGACCTCGATCTCCGATTCCGTCGACCAGGTGAAGCGCTTCAAGTCGGCGGGCTGGGCCGCCGAGAGAATCGACGGTCACGATCAGGCGGCGATCGCCGACGCCATCACGCGCGCGAAGAAATCCGGCAAGCCGACGCTGATCGCCTGCCGCACCACCATCGGTTTCGGCGCGCCGCACAAGCAGGGCACCTCGAAGGTGCATGGCGAGGCGTTAGGGGCCGAGGAGCTCACGGCCGCCAAGGAAAATCTCGGCATCTCGCTCGAGCCGTTCGCGGTCGCCGACGACGTGCTGAAGGCGTGGCGTGACGCCGGCAGCCGCGGCGCCGCGGCGCGCCAGGAATGGGAGGGCCGGCTCGGCGAGCTCGGCAGCCGCAAGCGCGCAGAATTCGAGCGGCGCCTGCGCCATGAACGTCCCGCCTCGCTCGCAAAGGCCGTGCGCGCATACAAGAAGGAATTGCTGGAAAAGCCGATGACCGCGGCGACCCGCAAATCCTCGGAAGCCGTGATCGAAGTCATCGCCGGCGCGATGCCGATGGAATTCCTGGCCGGCTCGGCCGATCTCACCGGCTCCAACAACAACAAGGCGAAATCGGCGACCGCGTTCTCGGCCAAGACGCCGAAGGGCCGCTTCATCCATTACGGGATTCGCGAGCACGGCATGGCCGCGGCGATGAACGGCATTTTCCTGCATGGCGGCTTCGCGCCGAACGGTGCGACCTTCCTGGTGTTCACCGACTATGCACGTCCTGCGATGCGCCTTGCCGCGCTGATGGGCTCGGGCGTCGTCTACGTGATGACGCACGATTCCATCGGCCTCGGCGAAGACGGCCCGACCCACCAGCCGATCGAGCATCTCGCCGCGCTTCGCGCCATTCCCAACATGCGCGTGTTCCGTCCCTGCGATTCCATCGAGGTCGCCGAGTGCTGGGAGCTTGCGCTCAACCGCATCGACGGCCCGACCGTGCTGGCGCTGACGCGCCAGAACCTGCCGCAGCTGCGCTCCACCGTGCCGAACGACAACCCTTGCGCACAGGGCGCCTACGAGCTGGTCGCAGCCCAGGGCGAAGCCAAGGCGACGCTGTTCGCCTCCGGCTCCGAGGTCGAGATCGCGGTCGCCGCCCAGAAGCAGCTCGCCGAACGCGGCATCGCGTCACGGGTTGTTTCTGTTCCCTCGCTCGAGCTGTTGTTAGCGCAACCAGAGGCCAAGCGCGCCGCCATCATCGGCAACGCGCCGGTCAAGATCGCGATCGAGGCCGCCGTGCGTTGGGGCTGGGATGCCGTGATCGGCCAGGATGGCGAATTCATCGGCATGCATTCGTTCGGCGAAAGCGGCCCTGCAAAGGAGCTTTACAAGCATTTCGGCATTACCGCCGAGGCCGCGGTTAACGCTGTGCTGAAGCGCGTTTCCTGAGAGTTGAGCTTGCCGCAAAAAAGGACTACGTAGTCTCTCATATGATCAAGCACCGCCCGGCCGAACCGGGCGCCCGCCCCTAAAAAACCCTCGCAGGCGCGCATAGCGCGTTGTGCGGGATGACAACGGTCATTGAAGGAGACGAAACATGGCAGTCCGCGTCGGAATTAACGGTTTTGGCCGCATCGGCCGCAACATCCTGCGGGCCATCGCCGAGTCCGGCCGCAAGGACATCGAGGTCGTCGGCATCAACGATCTCGGTCCGGTCGAGACCAACGCCCATCTGCTTCGTTTCGACAGCGTCCATGGCCGCTTCCCCGGCACCGTGACCGTCGACGGCGACTCGATCAATCTCGGTGGCGGCAAGATCAAGGTGACCGCCGAGCGCGATCCCTCGAAGCTGCCGTGGAAGGATCTCGGCGTCGACATCGCGATGGAATGCACCGGCATCTTCACCTCGAAGGACAAGGCGTCCGCGCATCTGACCGCCGGCGCCAAGCGCGTGCTGGTCTCCGCGCCCGCCGACGGCGCCGACGCCACCATCGTCTACGGCGTCAACCACGAGACGCTGACCAAGGAGCACCTGGTCATCTCGAACGGCTCCTGCACAACCAACTGCCTGGCGCCGGTCGCCAAGGTGCTGAACGATCTCGTCGGCATCGAGACCGGCTTCATGACCACGATCCACGCCTATACCGGCGACCAGCCGACGCTCGATACGATGCACAAGGATCTCTATCGCGGCCGCGCGGCGGCGATGTCGATGATCCCGACATCGACGGGTGCTGCGAAGGCGATCGGCCTCGTGCTGCCGGAGCTCAAGGGCAAGCTCGACGGCGTCGCGATCCGCGTGCCGACCCCGAACGTCTCGGTCGTCGACCTCAAGATCATCGCCAAGCGCGCCACCGACGCCAAGGAGATCAACGCGGCGATGAAGCGCGCCAGCGAGCAGCAGCTCAAGGGCATCCTCGGCTACACCACCGCGCCGAACGTCTCGATCGACTTCAACCACGACCCGCACTCCTCGACCTTCCACGAGGACCAGACCAAGGTGCAGAACGGCACGCTGGTGCGCGTGATGTCCTGGTACGACAACGAGTGGGGCTTCTCGAACCGCATGGCGGACACCGCCGTCGCGATCGCGAAGGTGATCTAAGCAAGGTCTCGTGTCCCGGACGCGGCGCAGCGCTAAGCGCTGCTCCGCAGAGCCGGGACCCATTCAATTGCGGGACTCGCTGTCATGTGGGTCCCGGTTCTGCAGCGCATCGCTCCGCGCTGCGCTGCGCCCGGGACAAGAGAGATGGCCAACAAATTCCGTACCCTCGACGACGTCGATGTGAAGGGCAAGCGCGTGCTGCTGCGCGTCGACCTCAACGTGCCCATGGACAATGGCCGCGTCAGCGACACGACCCGGCTCGAGCGCGTCGCGCCGACCATCACCGAGATCTCGGACAAGGGCGGCAAGGTCATCCTGCTCGCCCATTTCGGCCGGCCGAAGGGGCGCGATGCCAAGGACTCGCTCAAGCCTGTCGCTGAAGCGCTGTCGAAGGTGGTGAAGAAGCCGGTCGCTTTCGCCGACGACTGCATCGGCGAGCCCGCGGCGAAGGCCGTCGCTGGCCTGAACGACGGCGACATCCTGTGTCTCGAAAATACCCGCTTCCACAAGGAAGAGGAAAAGAACGATCCGGCCTTCGTCGCGGAGCTGGCGAAGCTCGGCGACATCTGGGTCAATGACGCGTTCTCGGCGGCGCACCGCGCCCACGCCACGACCGAAGGCCTCGGCCACAAGCTGCCGGCCTATGCCGGCCGCACCATGCAGGCCGAGTTAGATGCGCTGGAGAAGGCGCTGGGCTCGCCGACCAAGCCTGTCATCGCCATCATCGGCGGCGCAAAGGTCTCGACCAAGATCGACCTGCTCGAAAATCTCGTGAGCAAGGTCGACGCGCTCGTGATCGGCGGCGGCATGGCCAACACCTTCCTGCACGCCCAGGGCGTCGGCGTCGGCAAGTCGCTGGCCGAGAAGGATCTCGCGCCGACCGCGCTGCGCATCATGGAGAAGGCGGAAGCCGCCAACTGCGCCATCATCCTCCCGGTCGACGCCACCGTCGCCTATCATTTCGCGGCCAACGCGCCGTCGCACGCCTATGGGCTCGATGCGATCCCGGCCGACGGCATGATCCTCGACGTCGGGCCGCAATCGATCGCCCGCGTCCACGCCGCGATCGACGACGCGGCGACCTTGGTCTGGAACGGACCGCTCGGCGCCTTCGAGATGCAGCCGTTCGATCGCGGCACGGTCGCAGCCGCCCGGCACGCCGCCGAGCGCACCAAGGCCAAGAAGCTGATCTCGATCGCAGGCGGCGGCGACACCGTCGCGGCGCTCAACCAGGCCCATGTGGCCGGTGACTTCACCTATGTCTCGACCGCCGGTGGCGCGTTCCTCGAATGGATGGAAGGCAAGCCTCTGCCCGGCGTCGAGGTTTTGCGCGTCAAGTAAGCCAGATCGGCGAGTAATCAGCGGCCCCGCAAGGCCCCAACGGGAGAAAAAGACAGATGGCTCGGATCACGTTACGTCAATTGCTCGACCACGCGGCAGAGAACGATTACGGCGTACCGGCCTTCAACATCAACAATATGGAGCAGGCGCTGGCGATCATGGACGCGGCCAACCAGGTCGATGCGCCCGTCATCATCCAGGCCTCGCGCGGTGCGCGCTCCTACGCCAACGACATCATGCTCAAGCACATGATGGACGCGGTCACCGAAATCTATCCGCACATCCCGGTCTGCGTGCATCTCGACCACGGCAACGAGGCGGCGACCTGCATGACCGCGATCCAGGCCGGCTTCACCTCGGTGATGATGGACGGCTCGCTCAAGGCCGACGGCAAGACCCCCGGCGATTGGGGCTACAATGTCGGCGTCACCAAGACCGTGACCGACATGGCCCATCTCGGCGGCATTTCGGTGGAAGGCGAGCTCGGCGTGCTCGGCTCGCTCGAGACCGGCATGGGCGACAAGGAAGACGGCCACGGCGCCGAGGGCAAGCTCAGCCACGACCAGCTCCTGACCAATCCGGACGAGGCCGTGAAGTTCGTCCAGGAGACCAGGGTCGACGCGCTCGCGATCGCGATGGGGACCTCGCACGGCGCCTACAAGTTCACCCGCAAGCCGGACGGCGACATCCTCGCCATGAACGTGATCGAGGAGATCCACCGCAAGCTGCCGAACACGCATCTGGTGATGCACGGCTCCTCCTCGGTGCCGCAGGACCTGCAGGAGATCATCAACGCCAATGGCGGCAAGATGAAGCCGACCTGGGGCGTGCCGGTGGCCGAGATCCAGCGCGGCATCAAGAACGGCGTGCGCAAGATCAACATCGACACCGACAACCGCATGGCCATGACCGGCCAGATCCGGAAAGTGCTCAAGGACAATCCGGAAGAGTTCGATCCGCGCAAATATCTGAAGCCGGCGATGGAAGCCATGACCAAGCTGTGCAAGCAGCGGCTCCAGGAGTTCAACACCGCGGGCCAGGCCTCCAAGATCAAGAAGGTCCTGACCACCGCCGAGATGGCCAAGCGCTACGCCAAGGGCGAGCTGGATCCGAAGGTCGCGTAATCCCCTCGAGCCCATTCCCGGGTCATTCCGGGACACGCCAACGGGCCCGCGCGAATGCGCGGCACGATGACAGGCTCCGCGTGGGCCCGGAATCCATAACCACAGCCTGGGGTTATGGATTCCGGGCCTGCGCCTTTCGGCGCATCCCGGAATGACGGAAAGCCCCTTACCCCTGCGACGAACGTTAACTCGGCAATTGCCCGAGAACGGTCTATTTTCACGGGCAAGGGCAGAATCGTTTTGGGAGGACCTCTCGATGAATCTGACTGAGCTCAACAGAATCGCGACCGCCATGGTCGTATCAGGCAAGGGAATCCTCGCCGCCGACGAATCCTCGGGCACCATCAAGAAGCGTTTTGACGCGATCGGCGTGGACTCGACCGAAGACAACCGCCGCGACTATCGCGAGATGCTGTTCCGCTCCACGGAGGCCATGAGCCAGTATATTTCCGGCGTGATCCTCTATGACGAGACGATCTGGCAGGATGCCAAGGACGGCACGCCGCTGGTGAAGCTGATCGAACAGAGCGGCGCCATTCCCGGCATCAAGGTGGACGAAGGCACGCAGGCCCTGCCGATGTGCCCGGGCGAGCTCGTGACGGTCGGGCTCGACAGGCTCGCCGAACGGCTGAAGAAGTACTATGAGCGCGGCGCGCGCTTCGCAAAATGGCGCGCGGTGATCGACATCGGCAGCGGCATCCCCTCGATGACCGCGATCAGCGTCAACGCCCATGCGCTGGCGCGCTATGCCGCGCTGTGCCAGGCCGCACAGATCGTGCCGATCGTCGAGCCCGAGGTGTTGATGGACGGTGATCACGACATCGACCGCTGCTATGAGGTGACCACCCGCGTGCTCAACAAGACGTTTCAGGAATTGCGCGTGCAGCGCGTCGCGCTCGAAGGCATGGTGCTCAAGCCCAACATGGCGATATCCGGCAAGAAGTCCCCGAAGCAGGCCTCCGTCGAGGAGGTCGCGGAAAAGACGGTCCGGCTGCTCAAGGCCTGCGTGCCCGCGGCGGTGCCCGGCATCGCCTTCCTCTCCGGCGGCCAATCGGATGAAGAGGCGACCGCGCATCTCAACGCCATGCACAAGCTCGGTCCGCTGCCCTGGGGCCTGACCTTCTCTTACGGCCGCGCCCTGCAGGCCGCACCGCAGAAGGCCTGGTCCGGCAAGGCCGAGAACGTCGCGGCCGGCCAGCGCGCCTTCAGCCATCGCGCGCGCATGAACGGCCTCGCCTCCAAGGGCGAATGGCAAAGTAGCCTGGAAAAGAAGGCAGCCTAGATCTTGTCGAACAAACCGCCTCCGCCGCGCCCGGCGCCGCGCCTCTATCTCGCGACGCCCGTCGTCGATGATCCCGTTGCGCTCGTCGCCGAGCTGCCGGGCCTGCTCGCCGCCGCCGACGTCGCAGCCGTGCTGCTGCGGCTGAAGGAGACCGACCAGCGCACCATGATCTCGCGCATCAAGGCGCTCGCGCCGCCGGTGCAGAAAGCGGGCGCCGCCCTGCTCGTCGAGGACCATGCCGAGCTGGTCGCGCGCGGCGGCGCCGACGGCGCGCACCTCCCCGGCATCGCCGCGCTGAAAGAGGCACTGCCATCGCTCAAGCCCGATCGCATCGCCGGGGTTGGCGGGCTGACGACGCGGCACCATTCCATGGATGCGGGCGAGATGGGAGCGGATTACGTGCTGTTCGGCGAGCCCGATGCGAAAGGCCAGCGCCCCTCGGCGCAAGCGATCGCGGAACGGCTCGACTGGTGGGCCGAGCTGTTCGAGCCGCCCTGCGTCGGCTTTGCCATGTCGCTGCAGGAAGCCCACGACTTTGCTGCCAGTGGCGCCGATTTCGTCCTGGTCGGCGAGTTCATCTGGGCCGATCCGCGCGGGCCCAAGGCCGCGCTGATCGAGGTCGACGCTGCGATCAAGAAAGCCCATGCGACGGCGACGGCCAGCCAAAATCCTGCGAGCCAGGAGCACGGCTAGCGCCCAACATGAAGCTTCCCTGCATCACCATGCTGGCCACGCTGCTGCTCACAGTGCCCGCAGCCGCGCAGCTCCAGATCACCCCGCCGGATGCGACGCCGAGCGCGCCTGCCGAGAAGCAAAAGCCCAAGCCGCACACGATCACCAAGAAGAAGGAGGCCGCGCCGGCGCCGAAGCCGTCAGCTTCGCCCAAGCCGACCTCCTCGCCCAAGCCGGCGACCGTGATCCCTGCGCCTTCCAGCGACAATTCCAATGTCGATCTGGTGTTCGGCGCCTATCAGCGCGGCCAGTACAAGACCGCGTTCGACCTCGCCACCGCCCGCGCGCAAGCCGGTGATCCCAAGGCGATGACCATGCTCGGCGAGCTCTATTCCAATGCCATGGGCATGCGGCGCGACTACGCCAAGGCAGCCGAATGGTACAAGCGCGCGGCCGATGCCGGCGACCGCGAGGCGATGTTCGCGCTATCCATGCTGCGCATTTCGGGCCGCGGCGGCCCGATCGACAAGAGCGAGGCGGTCAAGCTGATGGCGTCCGCCGCCAAGCTCGGCGAGCCCAGGGCGGCCTATAACCTCGCTCTGCTCTATCTCGACGGCCAGACCCTGCCGCAGGACGTGAAGCGCTCGGCCGAGCTGCTACGCCAGGCCGCCGATGCAGGCCTGCCCGAGGCGCAATACGCGCTGGCGACCTTCTACAAGGAGGGCACCGGCGTGCCGAAGGACCCGGAACGCTCGGTGCGGCTCCTCCAGGCCGCTTCGCTCGCCGACAATGTCGACGCCGAGGTCGAATATGCCATCGCCATGTTCAACGGCACCGGCACCCCGAAGAACCAGCCGGCTGCCGTCGCCCTGCTCCGCAAGGCCTCCCGCCAGGGCAGCGCGATCGCGCAGAACCGGCTGGCGTGGGTGCTGATCAACGGCGTGGGCACGTCCGTGGACAAGGTCGAGGGCTTCAAATGGCACCTGGTGGCCAAAACCGCCGGCAAGGGCGACCCGGAGCTCGACAAGCAATTGTCCGACCTGCCCGCCGAGGACCGGACCAAGGCGGAGGCCGCCGCCAAGAAATGGCTCGGGACCAAATGACTTGACGCAATGACTTGACCTGAGGGCCCTTGCAGGGCACCCAATCCCCAAACAGGCGCGATTTCCCGCCCTTTCCCCCGATCAAGACCAGAGCTCATGCTGTATTCCGCCACTATCAACGTCATGGTCAAAGCCGCGCGGCGCGCCGGCCGCAGCCTCAAGCGCGATCTCGGCGAGATCGAGCATCTGCAGGTCTCGCTGAAGGGGCCGGCCAATTTCGTCTCGCTCGCCGACAAGCGTGCCGAGGAGATTCTCTACCAGGACCTCGCCAAGGCGCGGCCCGGCTACGGCTTCATCGGCGAGGAGGGTGGCACCCGCGAGGGCTCCGACAAGAGCCACACCTGGATCGTCGATCCGCTCGACGGCACCACCAACTTCCTGCACGGCATCCCGCAATTCGCGATCTCGATCGGCCTCGTGCGCGAGGGTACGATCATTGCGGGCGTGATCTACAATCCCGCCAATGACGAGCTCTACATCGCCGAGCGCGGCAAGGGCGCCTTCCTCAACGACCAGCGCCTGCGCGTCGCCGGCCGCCGCCAGCTCAACGAATGCGTGGTGGCCTGCGGCCTGCCCCATATCGGCCGCGGCGATCACGAGGAATTCCGCCGCGAGATGACCGCGATCCAGGACCGCGTCGCGGGCCTGCGCCGCTTCGGCGCCGCCTCGCTCGACCTCGCCTTCGTCGCCGCCGGCCGCCTCGACGGCTATTGGGAGCGCAATTTGCAATCCTGGGACATCGCCGCCGGCATGCTGATGGTGCGCGAAGCGGGGGGAACGGTGAGCGATATCGCAACGCCGGGGGATGCGCTGATCACCGGGCACGTGGTGTGCGGGAATGAGTACGTGCACGGGGAGCTGGTGAAGATTTTGCGGAAGCCTGCGTAGCAGTAGACGCGCGAGCCAATCACTCCGCTGAGACGCTAGTGGGATCCGGAGAAGCCGCCGCGTACTGGATGCCCCGCCCCCGTGCGCAATTGCGCACCAGGCTGGGCATGACAGTTTGCCTTATGACTTGACCGGCGCCGGCGGGCCGTACGGCTCGCCTTGCTTCGCCGCCTTCGGCTCCCTGTCCCCCGCCAGCACGCGCTGCACCGAGACGAAGAACACCGGCACCATCAAGAGAGCCAGGATCACCACGGCGATCATGCCGCCCATCACGATGCTGCCGAGCGCCTGCTGGCTGGCGCCGCCGGCACCGTGCGCGATGGCCATCGGCAGCACGCCGCAGATGAAGGCGAGGCCCGTCATCAGGATCGGGCGGAAGCGCAGGCGGCAGGCCTCGATGGTGGCTTCCACCAGCGGCTTGCCTTCTTTGCGCAGATCCTTGGCGAATTCGATGATCAGGATCGCGTCCTTTGCCGCAAGGCCGATGATGGTGATCAGGCCGACGGTGAAATAGACGTCGTTGGGCAGGCCGCGCAGCATGGCCGCGATCACCGCGCCGACGATGCCGAGCGGCACGGTGAGCAGAACCGCGAGCGGAATGGTCCAGCTCTCGTAGAGCGCGGCGAGGCACAGGAACACCACGAACACCGACAGACCGAGCAGGAACGGCGCCTGCGAGCCCGACAGCTTCTCCTGGAGCGACTGACCGGTCCATTCGTAACCGAAGCCGCGCGGCAGCCGGCCGGCAAGGCGCTCCATCTCGGCGATCGCATCACCCGAGGTGAAGCCGGGCTTGGCCTCGCCGGAGATGCGCACTGCCGGATAATAGTTGAAGCCTGCGATCTGGGTCGGGCCTCGCGCCCATTCCACCGTGGCGAAGGACGAGAACGGCACCAACTGGCCGCGGCTGTTCTTGACGTTGTAGTTGAGAATGTCCTCGGTCCGCATGCGGTCGCGGGCGTCGGCCTGCACCACGACGCGCTGCATGCGGCCGCGGTTCGGGAAGTCGTTGATGTAGTTCGAGCCAAGATTGGTCGAGATCGTGTTGTTGATGTCCTCGAAGGTGACGCCGAAGGCGCCGGCCTTCTCGCGGTCGATCATGAGATTGACCACTCCGGCCTCCGGCAGGCCCTCGACATAGACCTTCTGAAGCACGGAACTGGCGTTGGCTTCCGCGATCAACTGATCGGCGGCGCGCATCAAGGCCGGATAGCCCTTCTGTCCGCGGTCCTGGAGGCGGAACGAGAAGCCCGACGAATTGCCGAGATTGTCGATCGGCGGCGGCTGCAGCGCGGAGATTTTGGCATCGCGGATCGACGCCCCCAGATCGCGATTGATGTCGTTGACGATCGATGCGGCGGAATCCTTCGGTCCACGCTCCGACCAGTCCTTCAGCGTGATGAAGGCCTGCGCGGTGTTCATGCCCTGGCCGGAGAAGCTGAAGCCGGTGAGGAAGGTGACATCTTTCACGCCCGGCCGTTCGGCGAGATATTTCTCGACCTTCTCGATCACGGCCTCGGTGCGGGGATAGGACGAATCCGACGGCGTCTGCACGTCGGTGGTGACGAAGCCCTGGTCGTCGATCGGCAGGAAGCCGCCCGGCAGGCTGACGAAGGCCCAGGACAGGCCGACGAGCAGCGCGACATAGACCAGCATCAGCCGGCCGGTCCGCTTCAGCGAGAAGCCGACGGTGCGCGCGTAGCGCAACCGGCAGGCCTCGAGCATATGATTGAACCGGCTGAACACGAAGTTGGTCGAATGGCCATGCCCCTTGGCAATGGGCTTGAGCAGCGTCGCGCACAGCGCCGGCGTCAGCGAGAGCGCGAGGAAGGCGGAGAAGCCGATCGCCGCGACCATGGTGACCGAGAACTGGCGGTAGATGATGCCGACCGATCCCGGGAAGAACGCCATCGGCACGAACACCGCCATCAGCACCAGCGTGATGCCGATGATGGCGCCCGTGATCTGCGACATCGCCTTGCGTGTCGCTTCCTTCGGCGACAGGCCTTCCTCGGCCATGATGCGCTCGACGTTCTCGACCACGACGATGGCGTCGTCGACGAGGATGCCGACCGCGAGCACCATGCCGAACATCGAGAGCATGTTGATGGAGTAGCCGGCGAGCAGCAGCGTGGTGCAGGCGCCGAGAAGCGCCACCGGCACCACGATGGTCGGGATGATGGTGTAGCGAATGTTCTGCAGAAACAGGAACATCACCACGAACACCAGCACCACGGCTTCGACCAGCGTCATCAGCACCTTCTTGATCGAGGCCTCGACCACGGGCGTGATGTTGTAGGGAATCTCGTAGGAGATGTTGGCCGGGAAGAACCGCGACAGCTCCTTCATCTTCTCTTCGACCGCGCTCGCGGTCGCCAGCGCATTGCCGGTCGGCGACATCAGCACCGAGAGACCGGCGGTCGGCTTGCCGTTCAGGCGCGTGTTGAACTGGTAGCTGAGGCCGCCGACCTCGATACGTGCGACGTCGCGCAGGCGCACGGTCGAGCCGTCGGCATTGGCGCGCAGGATGATGGCGCCGAATTCATCCGGGGAAGAGAGCTGGCCCTTGACCAGCACCAGTGAGGAAGTGCGCTGGCTCGACGTCGAGGGCTCGGCGCCGATGCTGCCCGAGGCGACTTGCGCGTTCTGCGCGGCAATCGCCTTGTTGACGTCGTCGGCGGTAAGCCCGTAGCCGACGAGCTTGGCCGGATCGACCCAGACGCGAAGCGAGCGCTCGGTCGAATAGAGCGTGGCGCGGCCGACGCCGGGGATGCGGCGGACTTCGCCGAGCACGTTGCGGATCATGAAGTCGCCGAGCCCGACCTCGTCGAGGCTGCCGTCGGTCGAATTCAGCGTGATGATCTGGAGCACCGCGCTCGAGGCTTCCTCGATCAGGATACCCTGCTGAATCACCGCGCGCGGCAGGCGCGCCTCGACCCGCTTGATGCGGTTCTGCACCTCGACCGAGGCCGCGCTGGTATCGGTGCCGGGCACGAAATTGGCGATGATCTCGACCTGGCCGAGCGAGTCGCTGGTCGATTCGAAATTGAGGATGCCGGAGGCGCCGTTGAGCTCCTCCTCGATCAGGCGCGTGACGCTGTTGTAGAGGTTTTCGGGCGAGGCGCCGGGATAGCTGGTCGAGATCGAGATCGAGGGCGGCGCGATGATCGGATATTGCGCGATCGGCAGCAGCGGCACGGCAATCGCGCCGATCAAGCAGATGAACAGCGCGACCACCCAGGCAAAGATTGGCCTGTCGATGAAGAAACTCGCCATAGCGCGTTACCGCGTGAGCTTCTGGGCGTGCCGGTTGTCCGCGGTCGCGTCCGCCTCCGACCAGGATTGCGGCTTGACCTTGTCGCCGGCGGCGAACTTCTGGAAGCCTTCGACCACGACCTTGTCGCCGGCCTTCAGGCCTTCGGTGACGAACCAGATTCCGTCCTGCACCGAACCCGTGCGCACCGGCTGCACCGCGATGTGGTTGTCGTCCTTGACGACGAACACCTCGCTGCCGCCGCCGCCATTGCGCTGGATCGCCTGCTGCGGCACCGCGATCGCGTCGCTATCGAGACCCTGGTCGATGCGGACGCGGACATACATGCCCGGCAGCAGTTCGCGCTTGGGATTGGGGAACTCGCCGCGCAACGTCACCTGCCCGGTGTGGGCATCGACCTTGGCGTCGGAGAACAGCAGCTTGCCGTCGAGCGAATAGAGCGTGTTGTCGTCGAGCACCAGATGCACCTTGGCGGCATCGGAGGCGATGCGCTCGAGGTCGCCGGTCTCGAAGGCGCGGCGGAGCTGGTTGAGCTCGTTCACCGACTGGGTGAAGTCGGCATAGATCGGATCGAGCTGCTGAATGGTGGCGAGATTGGTCTCGTTCTGCACGGCGAGCGCACCCTCGCTGACGAGAGCCGCACCGACGACGCCGTCGATCGGCGCGCGCACGGTGGCATAGTCGAGATTGAGCTTGGCACGCGAGAGTTCCGCCTTGCGTCCCTCGACCTCGGCATGGGCCTGACGCTCGGCCGCAATCGCCTTTTCGTTCTCGGCTTCCGGGGCGGCGCGGTCCTTGGTGAGCGCAGCGACGCGGCGTGCCTGCTGGTGCGCCTGCATCGCAGCGGCCTCGGCCTTGGCGAGCGCCGCCTCGTTCGCCAGCACCTCGACCTCGAACGGGCGCGGATCGATGCGGTAGAGCGGATCGCCGGCCTTCACCTCACTGCCCTGGCGGAACAAGCGCTCGACCACGATGCCGGAGACGCGCGGCCGCACGTCGGAGACGCGCGTCGGCGCGATGCGGCCGGGCAATTCCCGGACCACGGCGCGCGGCTGCGGCTTGACGATGACGATGCTGACGTCCGGATAGGCGGGCGGAGCGGCAGACACGGCGGAGCTGGATTCGTCGCAAGCACCAAGCAGCGGCGCCAGGGCCGCGAGCATCATTGCAACGCATGCCGATCGCGCGCGAAGTCCTGACATGAAGTTAAGTGCCCCGATGTTGTTGAAACTGATCACGCTCCGCGCGCGGCCCGTTCTGGGCGATTCCGTGCGGCTGATGCCGTCAAGATAGAATGCACCTGCTGCGATGCAACGCATGCTGCGGGCGGCTCATTGTCACACAATGTATCCTGTTGAACTTATGCAGCTTTTATGGACTCACCTGATTGTGAGACAGGTTCCATCGCGGCGTGCTGCGGCGGAACATCGCAACGAAACGTTACGGACTGCAGAGTACACTCAAAGGCCACGGTTCCTCGGACTACGCGAATTCCCTGCGACATCGCATGAATCACCAGGTGACGCGAACACCTCCGCTACCCCTGTAATGGCGGTTGTCCGCGCTGTTGTTGAGGCTCGTATTGTAAGTGCCCTCGCCGAAGATGGTGTAGCGCCCGTTGGCCCAGCTGTAGCTGCCGCCACCGCCGATGCTGCCCCACAGCCGATCTTGCGCATTTGCAAATCCGGTACCTGCCACGTCCACATTGGTGCCGCCGAGGAACTCGTAACGCAGATTGGCAATGCCGTAGACATCGGAACGCACGATACCCGTGCCATCGTTCCAGGTCCTCTGATGGTTGAGGGCAAGGCCGGCGCGGCCGAGCAGGCTGTCAGCATCGCGCAACGACACCGGCGCGCCGAACCGATCGGCAAAGCTGTCGAAAGCGACCTTCGAATAGGAGAGCTGCGCCTGAGGCGTCAGTGACCAGCCACGGCCAATGCCGATCCGCTTGCCGGTTTCGGCGCTGAAGGCATAGCCGAACCCTTCATTGCCGTGGATCAGGCTGCCGGCCAGCACGGACGACAGATCGCTGCGGTAGAACATCGACTGCGCCTGACCGTCGACATAGAAGCCGTTGTCGCCATACCAGGTGAGCGTGCTGCCCACCCCCGTTCCCTCGACGCGGATACGACCATTGCCGAAGAACGAGGCGACATTGGCGGTGGTCAGGCCATATTGCGCGGTGAGGCCGACGAACAACTGGCCCCGCTCGTTCTCGAGCACGAGGCCATCGAGTCCTGTCTGCACCTTCAAATGATCGGCCTTGTAGGTCGAGCCGGTGGTGTTGGAGGACTGCAAGTCGGAATGCCCGCCTTCGATGCGGCCCCAGAACGCCGTGGGCGCCGGCGGAGCCACGCCCGGCACCGGCGCGGCGCCGGCGCGCGCCATCGCATCGCTGCCGCCCCAATAGCGGTTGCCGACGCGCTGCTGCAGCGTCGGCAGATCGTTGATGCCGAGCATCACCTGCGCGTAGTTCTCGTAAAGCGGAACGCCCGGCTGATAGAGCGGACCGGGCGGCGTCGCCACCGGCGGATTGAGCAGGCTCGAGCGCAGGTACCAATCGCCGTCGGCGGGACTGGCGATGCCGTTCTTCTGCAATGTATAGGCATAGGCGCCGCCGACCACGGCCTGTTCGCCGTGAAAGACGTAGCTGCCCAGAAGCGAAAAACTGCCGTTGGACGCTCCGACCACGTCGATCACCTTGATGCCTTCGGTGGTCTGCGCACCGGCGCCGCCGACATTGGTGACACGCAGCGACGACGCGCCCGACGTGCTTCCCTGCACCCGCAACAGGTCGGTCGGCGAGCCGTCGCCGCCGAGCCGGCTGTTGAGCTCCACGATTCCGCCATTGCCGAGATAATTGCCGGTCACTGTCAGCGTCGTTCCCGGCGCACCGCCGAGGGTGACCGTGCCGGCATTGCCGAGCGAGGCGAGCGTCTGATTGAAGCCGGCGAGGTCGAGCGTGCCGCCGGCGGCGACCGTGATGGCCGAGGCCGCGCTGAATGTGTTTGTGGCTCCGGCGCGGAGAGTACCGCCGTTCACAGTCGTCGCGCCGTTGTAAGTATTGGCTCCCGCCAGCGTCTGGATGCCGCCGGTGAGCGTCAGACCGCCGGTGCCACCGATCACACCGGCGAACTGATCGTTCGCGTTGGTGATGGTGAGGTTCTTCGCGCCAAGCGCGACGGCGCCAGTTCCGGCCAGGCTTTGAATGCTCGTGCCGGCGGCCGTGATGCCCGAGACGCTGAAGGTTCCGTTTGCGACGACCCGGCTTGACGCGGCAACCGAGCCACTACTGGCGAGCGCAAGCGTGCCGGCCTGGATCACCGTAGCACCGGTATAGGTATTGGCGGCGCGGAGATTGAAGGTGCCCGCGCCAGTCTTGGTCATTCCGCCAACGCCGGAAAAGCCGCTGTTCGCGCTTACAGTGAAGGCCTGCGTGTCGACAGTCAGACCGCCCGCGGCGATATTGAGGCTTCCCGGCACGAATGCGGAGATGAAGCCGACGCTGTTTATTCGGGCGCGCAGGATGGCATTATTGAAATTGACCTGGCCAGTTCCTCCCCCACCGGGGCGAGACAGGATGGTCGTCTCGAGCGTGCTGCCGCCGTCGATATTGAGCGTGCCCGTGCCGGCGGCGAAGCTTCCGAGCAACACTCCTGCTTGGGCGACAACTCTGGCGCCGTTCTGAATGTTGAGTGTACCATTGCCACTGGCGCCGATTTCGATCTGAGCGCCGGATGTAGTCCATTGTGATCCGGCCCCGCTGACGGTGACGGTGCCGTTGCTTCCGCCTGCGACTCCAATCGCAATCGTCGCGCCACTGGTCGTCAGCGTGCTGCCGTTCTGAATTGTCAGGTTGCCGAATGATCCGGTCGTATTGCCGACGGTCAGTCGACCTGTCGCGCCGGCAGCAGCACCGCCTACGCCGAGGATCGTCGGGTTTGGCGACGTCGTATTGATGTTGACGAGGTTGCCCGCGATTGGGACCGCGCCACCGGACCAGTTGCTCCCGACCGTCCAGTCGCTGCTTGTCGTTCCGGCCCAGCTTTGGGCCGAAGCAGACCGGGGGGACAGCGCTATCAGCGCCGCCGCTGCCGCGCTCGCCAGCTGCAAGCGAAGCATTCGGGTCCGGGGGTTGCTGGATGGAGAGCGCTGCGTCCGATTCGGACTCCTGTGCAGCGAATCATCGTGGTGTGGTCGGGTTGAGGCAGCCCCGATGCATTCGCGCATGCTCATTCCAATTGCGTCCGCGCCGTTCGAGGGTGCGGATTTCTTGTCGTGTCGTCCACGAGGGACAACCACGACGATAGGCGAGCGGAAACGTTCAGACAACAATTGCCACATGTTCCTACAAAGAAAGCACGCGGCGTGTGCCGTTTGGGCAACGAAAGACACTTAACAAATTCTTTCGAGTGGCCGCGCGCTACGCCGCCTTCATCCGGTAGCGGCTGATGCCCCATTCGCTGCCGGCGGCGTAGCCGAACAGGCCCGCTGTCGCGAGCAAGAACCAGCGCCAGCGCCGCATCCACAGGTGCGTCTCCGCGCCGTAGACGTTGCGCAAGGCCGCCTCGATCGCATCCCGGTGCGCGTCGAAATTGGCGAGCCAGTCGTTGGCGGTGCGCTGATAATGCGCGCCGCTCCAGCACCATTCCTTCTCGACCGTGAAGATGTCGTGGAATTGCCTGACGAGGTGATGGCTCGGCATCAGCCCGCCGGTGAAGACGTGCTGGGCGATCCAGTCCTCGCGGTCGAGCCGGTCGAACAGCTGGGAGCCGGAGCGATGGGTGACGATCTGCATGAAGAAGCGCCCGTCGGGGGCGAGCCATGACCGCAGGCGCGTCATCAGCTTGCGCCAGTTCATCATCTGCTCGAACATCTCGACCGAGACGATGCGGTCGAACTGGCCGTCGGGCGCGAACACGTTCATGTCCGCCGTGACCACGCGCAGGTTCAGCAAGCCGCGCCGCCGCGCCTCCTCCTCGACATGAGCGCGCTGCGCCTGCGAGGTCGACACCGCCGTCACCCTGGCGTGCGGAAACTGCCGCGCCATCCACAGCGACAGCGAGCCCCAGCCGCAGCCGAGCTCGAGGATGGTCTGGCCGTCGGCGAGGCCGGCATGCTCGACCGTCTGGCGTAGCGCCTCCTCCTCCGCCTCCTGCAAGGTGGTCGCATCGGTCTTGTAGAAGCAGCAGGAATATTTGCGGCTGGGGCCGAGCATTTCGGCGAAGAACGCCGCGGGCACGTCCTCACGCCCGGCCTCCGCGTTTTCGGCGATCGGCCGCAGCATCATCCGGCCTGCGAAAGCGGCATCGGCGGGCGCATCATGCGCGGCGAGGCGGGTTGCGCTGCGGGAGCACAGGCGCTGGATCGCGGCGCGGATCACGACGTCCGGCAGCGGCACGCGTTCGGCAGTCCCGATGATCGCGGAAACGACGCTCATGCGCCCCCCGAATGGCGAATCTCTGCAGACACCAGCTTATCAAAGCGCCGCTTCCGGTGCGGGTTCCCCCAGCTGTCCCCGAAATCGGCGCATCCGGCGCTTTTTTTGGGCCGGCGCTGTGCCATAGTGCGCGCCGCAAGCAAGCTTTTGGAATGGATGATACCGGCCATGCCGTCAGGCGCCTCGCCCCGCTCCACCATGGATATTGAGTATACAAAGCTGTCCTCACCCAGCGTCTTCCTGGTGCGGATGCTGGTCTTCCTGGTGCTGTGCACGCTGGTCAGCGTGGTGCTCTACAAGCAGATCATCCAGGCCTTCTTCGCCAATCCCGGCCTCAATGCCCTGATCGGCGGCGTGCTGTTCATCGGCATCATCCTGGCCTTCCGCCAGGTCATCCGGCTCTACCCCGAGGTCTCCTGGGTCAACAATTTCCGCATCGCCGATCCCGGCCTGGCGCCGGCCCGGCACCCGAAACTGCTGGCGCCGATGGCTGCGATCCTCGGCGGCGAGCGCTCCGGGCGAATGTCGATCACCCAGACCACCATGCGGCATTTGCTCGATTCGATCGCGACGCGCCTGGATGAAGCCCGTGACATCTCGCGCTACATGACCGGCCTTCTGGTCTTCCTCGGCCTGCTCGGCACCTTCTGGGGCCTGATCGAGACGGTCGGCTCGGTCGGCAAGGTGATCGACGGGCTCAAGGTCGGCGGCGATTCCGGCGCACTGTTCGACACGCTGAAGGAGGGCCTCGCCGCCCCGCTCGGCGGCATGGGCATCTCGTTCTCCAGCTCGCTGTTCGGCCTTGCGGGATCGCTGATCCTCGGCTTCCTCGATTTGCAATCGAGCCAGGCGCAGAACCGCTTTTACACCGACCTCGAAGACTGGCTCGCCACCACCGTGCGCGAATATGGCAGCGGCGAGGTCGCGGTCGCTTCCGGCGGCGGCGGGGTCGCCAGCGGCGAGCTCCAGGCCGCGGTCGAACGCTTACGCTCCGTGCTCGAGGAAGGCAGCGCCAGCCGCGGCACCACGGCGGCGATGGCGAGCCTTGCCGAAGCCATCCAGGCGCTGGTCTCGCATATGCGCACCGAGCAGCAGATGATCCGCGAATGGGCCGACGGCCAGGGCGAGCAGAACCGCGAGATCCGGCGTCTGCTGGAGCGCATCGCCCGCCAGCCGGAAAAGAGCTAGCGGCTCGCTTGCCCCGGACGCTGCGCAGCACGAAGTGATGCGCTGCAGAGCCGGGGCCCAGCGTCAGGGACAACATGGGTCCCGGCTCTGCGAAGCAGCGTTGCACGCTGCATCGCGTCCGGGACACGAAAGTGGAGACGGACAACATGGCTCTAGCGCGCGGCCGCCGCAGCGAAGGCGCCTTCAACTACTGGCCCGGCTTCGTCGACGCGCTGTCGACGCTGGTGCTGTCGATCGTGTTCCTGCTGTCGGTGTTCCTGGTGGTGCAGTTCTTCCTGTCGCAGGAGGTCACCGGCAAGGACAAGGCGCTGGAGCAGCTCAACGCCAAGATCGCCCAGCTCAACGAGCTTCTGTCGCTGGAGAAGCTCGGAAAGCTCACGCTCGACGACCAGGTCTCGCAATTGAAGGCCGGCCTCGCCTCGGCCGAGACCGAGCGCGACCGCATCAAGGGCCTCTACGATGGCCTCGCTGCCGCCGGCAACGACGCGCAGGGCAAGTCCTCCGAGCTCGGCAAGGCGCTGGATTCGGAGAAGGCGGTCTCGGCGCGGGCGCTGGCCCAGATCGAGGTGCTGAACCAGCAGATCAGCGCGCTCCGGCGGCAACTGGCGGCGCTGGAAGAGGCGCTCGATGCGAGCGAGAAGCGCGACAAGGAATCGCAAAATCGAATTGCCGATCTGGGCTCGCGCCTCAACGTGGCGCTGGCGCAGCGCGTGCAGGAATTATCGCGCTACCGCTCGGAATTCTTCGGCCGCCTGCGCGCCATCCTCGGCAACCGCCCGGACATCCGCATCGTCGGCGACCGCTTCGTGTTCCAGTCCGAGGTGTTCTTCGACACTGGCCAGGCGGTGCTGCTGCCCGAGGGCCGCGCCGAGCTCGACACGTTGGCAGCCGCGCTGATCGAGCTCGACAAGAAGATCCCGAGCGACATCCCCTGGGTGCTGCGCGTCGATGGCCACACCGATGTGCGTCCGGTCAACGGTCCGAACTTCAAGTCGAACTGGGACCTGTCCGCGGCCCGCTCGATCTCGGTGGTGCAATATCTGGTCTCGCTCGGCGTGCCCGCCCAGCGCCTCGTCGCCGCCGGCTTCGGCGAATTCCAGCCGCTCGATCCCGGCAACACGGAAGAGGCCTACAAGCGCAATCGCCGCATCGAGCTGAAGCTGACGGAGCGGTAGTGAGCGCGATCCACCTCCGCCCCTACGCGGCCTCCGACGAAGCCGCCGCGATCGATCTCTGGCATCGCACCTGGCAGCAGGCCTATCCGCAGATCGACTTCGCGGCACGGCTGGAATGGTGGCGCGAGCGTTGGCTGAGGGATCTGGTACCGAAGGCGTCCATTGTCGTCGCCGAGCAGAATGGTGCCCTCACCGGCTTCGTCACCATCGATGGCGAAGGCTATCTCGACCAGCTCGTGGTCGATCCTGATCACTGGGGCTCGGACGCGGCCCGGCTGCTGGTCGACGAAGCGAAACGCCTGTCGCCATCGGGCATCACGCTGCTCGTCAACAAGGACAATTCCCGCGCCATCCGCTTCTACGAGCGCAACGGCTTTGCGCATGCCGGCGACGATGTGAACCCGACCTCGGGCCGGCCGGTGCTGAAGATGGCCTGGCGGGCGTAATTCTGGCGGGCGTGAGGCCTGTCACGCAGGGATCCCGGGACGTCTGCTAGTCGTTGGTGCAAGAGCAGCGATGACAAGCGAATGGAGGCGATCGATGCAGCTGCGCGATCTTGCCAAGGGTTCCTCGGTGTTTCTGGCCGTCATCGTCGCCGGATATTTATCGACGACCTATGTCGACCAGCGTTTTGCTGCGCCCGAGGTCTCCAAATCAACAGAGACGGCATCAGCCTCAGCCTGCGTCGGAGAGGACGGCAGCTGGAAGAACTGGCCGTGGCCAAACGTGCCTGCGCTGTCGCCGAAGTGCCGGTAGCTGACCGAGTGGCGCAAAGCACCTGCCCCAAGCTCCGCTGTCATCACCCGCGAAATGTTTAGCCCGGACAGATCACTGACAGGTGTTCGGAGACATAGCTGACACATCAAACTGGGCTGGATTGGTCGATTCGGGAGGCCGTCCATGCCCTGGAACGAGGTGTCGGTAATGGATCAGCGGCGCGAGTTTGTGCGACTTGCCTTGCAGGACGGAACGAACCGGCGGGAGCTGTGCCGCTAACGCCCTCACGCCCCCTCGAACTGCAGCCTCGCCAGCCGCGCATACAGCCCGTTCGCGGCCACCAGCTCGGCATGGGTGCCCTGCTCGACGATCTTGCCCTGGTCCATCACCAGGATGCGGTCGCAGGACAGCACGGTGGCGAGGCGGTGGGCGATCACCAGCGTGGTGCGGTGGCGCATCAGCTCTTCCAGCGCGGTCTGCACCAGCGTCTCGCTTTCGGCATCGAGCGCGGAGGTGGCTTCGTCGAGCAGCAAGAGCGGCGCATCGCGCAGGATGGCACGGGCGATCGCGATGCGCTGGCGCTGGCCGCCGGACAGCGTCACGCCGCGCTCGCCGAGCGGGGTGTCGAAACCTTCGGGCAGGCGGCGGATGAATTCGGCGGCATGCGCGAGCTCGGCGGCGCGCTCGACCTCGGCATCGGTCGCATCGGGCCGGCCGAAGCGGATGTTCTCGCGAGCGCTGGCGGCGAACACGTTCGATTCCTGCGGCACCAGCGCGATGCGCGCGCGGAAATCGCGGGGATCTGCGGATTTGACCGGCACGCCGTCGAGCGAGATCGCGCCGCTGCGCGGGTCGTAGAAGCGCAGCAGCAGATGGAAGATCGTGCTTTTGCCAGCGCCGGACGGACCGACGATCGCGACCTTCTCGCCGGGGCGCACCGTGAATGACACGGCATCGAGCACATTGACGTCGCGCCGCACCGGATAGGCGAAGCTGACCCGGTCGAAGCCGACCTCGCCGCGTGCCGGCACCGGCAGCGCGCGGGGAGACGCGGGCGCCTTGATGTCGGGCTGCACATGCAGGATCTCGAACAGCCGCTCGGCCGCGCCTGATGCCGCCGAGACCTCGCCCCAGACCTCGCTGAGCTGGCCGAGGCCGGCTGCGGCGAACACCGCATAAAGCACGAACTGACCGAGCCGGCCCGGCGAAATCGCGCCGGTGAGGACGTCATGCGAGCCGATCCAGAGGATCGCGACCACGCTCGCGAACACGATGAAGATGATGATGGCGGTGAGCACGGCGCGCGCCTGGGTCGAGGTGCGCGCGGCCTCATAGGCCTGCTCGACCTCGCCGCCGAAACGCTTCTCGGCGAATTGCTCGCTGGTATAGGCCAGCACGGTGCGGATCGCGCCGACCAGCTCGCCCGCATAAGCCGACGCCTCGGCAAGCGTGTCCTGCGCATTGCGCGACAGACGCCGCACCCAGCGCCCGAAGGCAACCAGCGGCAGCACGATCAAAGGGATGGCCAGCAGCACGAAGCCCGACAGTTTTGGGCTCGTGATCACCATCATCGCCGCGGCGCCGAGGAACATCATCAGATTGCGCAGCGCGATCGACACCGAGGCGCCGACGGCCGATTTGAGCTGGGTGGTGTCGGCGGTGAGCCGCGAGATCAGCTCGCCGCTGCGTGCGGAATCGAAGAAGGCGGGGGACAGCGACAGCAGATGAGCGAACACGTCGCGCCTGAGGTCGGCGACGATGCGCTCGCCGATCGTCATCACGAGGTAGTAGCGCGCCGCGCTGGCGAGCGCGAGCACGCCGACCACCGCGAGCATCACCGAGAAGTAGCTGTTGATCAGCTCGATGCCCTCGGGCGTCAGGCCGAAATCGATCATCCGGCGCACCGCGACCGGCACCAGCAGCGTGGTCAGGGCCGCGACCGTGAGTGCGACGAAGGCCAGCGCCGCCCGACCGCGATAGCGGTTCACATAGGGCGCGAGCGCAAGCAGCGGCCGCAGCTTGGCGCGACCCTTGGCCGGCTCTTCGATCAGCTCGGCCTCGATCGAGGGGGTGTCCGCGGCGTTCATTCCGGGCTGATCGACATACTGGTCATCAAGCCGTTCCACTGCGCTCATGAGATCCAACCCATTGCATTCGTTTGCTCCCAATAGGCCGGTGCAAGGGTAGTGGCAAATCCGGGAAGTCCCTTAGGGGCAAACCCGGTTCACCGCCCGGGATGGCTTGTTTTAGCGGGTTTCGTGAGGTATAGACCCGCCCAAATCCGTCATTCGATAGCCACCCAAGAAGGCGCCGGGGCGCCGAGGAATTGCCATGAAAGCCGAAATTCACCCGAACTATCATACAATTAAGGTCGTGATGACCGACGGAACCGAGTACCTGACCCGCTCGACCTGGGGCAAGGAAGGCGACACGCTGAACCTCGACATCGACCCGAAGTCGCACCCGGCCTGGACCGGCGGCAACGCCCAGCTGATGGATCGCGGCGGCCGCGTCTCGCGCTTCCAGAAGAAGTTTTCGGGCTTTCTCAAAAAGGATTGATCCCGCCCGCAGGGTTGGACACGAAAAACGCCCCCGGGAGACCGGGGGCGTTTTTGTTTTTTCCGGCTGTCATTCCGGGGCGTGACGAAGTCGCGAGCCCGGAATCCATAACCACGATCGGGAGTATGGATTCCGGGCCCGCGCCAAGAGGCGCGTCCCGGAATGACGACCGAGATTGTCGATGGAGCTTACCGCTCGAACGCCGCCTTCAGCGCGTTGAGGTGCGGCACCAGCGGATTGCCGATCGCGATGTGTTCGGCCGGCGGGGTGTGGATGGTGGTGTCGAGGCGGCGGACGCGGGTCTGCAGGCTCATCGAACGATGGATCAGATCCTGAAGCTGCGAGGGCAGCTTCTCGATGGTGTCGGTGGGGCCGGGATCGGCAGCGCTGAGCTTGACCTTGGTCTTCTCGCGATTGGCCTGGCTCAGCGTCATCTCGCCTTCCTTCACCGCGCGGTGCAGCAGCAGCCACGAGGCGAGCTGCATCAGGCGGGTGGTGAGACGCATGCTCTCGGTTGCGTAGGTGAGGCTGACGGCACGGTCGAGCGCCTTGGCCTCGGTGCGGCCGGCGCCGTCGAGATAGGCAGCGGTCTCTTCGACGAGGTCCATGCCCTCACGGAACAGGACGCCAAACGCCGCAGAATTGGTGAACCGCTCGCTGAGTTGAACGAGAGCGCCGTCGGCCTGCAAACGTTCCATGGTTAACGCCTCTTACGCAACTGTTTGACTGCCCGGCTTTGGCGCCGGCTTATGATGAACAAATCATTGCGCGGGCGGGACGCGGAGTCCAGTGACAAGCGCGGATATGGTTTCCGCGGGTCATTCCCAGGAATTCAACCGGGACGAGACGCCAAATAGCGGGAGTAAACGCAAAAAAAGAGCCGCCGGAGACCGGCGGCTTTGAAAGTTGATAACAGGGAGGCGTCAAACAGAGTGGACAGGAGCCACTCGGTGTCCAAACGAGGACAGTTCCAGTCATAAACCCGAAAGCTTAATCGACCGTAAACGAGCGAATTTTTTGAGGGTTCGTTAGCCATGTCGGCCAGTGACCGAGCGGGGGGTGGAACATAATCGGCAGTCCCCCGGTGCAACGACACATTCAGCTGTCGTCCCGGACAAGCGTCAGCGCAGATCCGGGACCCATAGCCACTGGCGGACGTGGTGACGGGGACTCGGAGTGGCCGACCTCGCGACAAACTTCATCCTTTGGGTATGGGTCCCGGATCTGCGCGCGCCTATGGCGCGCTTGTCCGGGACGACAGCCGATATGCGCCCCTACTTCTTGAAAAAACTGTTCGCCGCGTCGCGCGAGGCGCGCTTCTTCGTGGCGGCTTCTTCCAGCCTTGCGATCTCGGTCTTGAGCAGCGTGACGCGCTCGGCCAGTTCCTCGACCGACAAGAGCGAGAGGTCCTGCCCGATGTCATGGCTGATCTTCTTGCGCGGGCGGTCGTCGTCTTCCGTCGCCATCCTCGTTCCTCCTGCGTTCGCGCACACAATGCCGAGGCGGTTGCCAGCTTGGATCACGCTGGCTAAGCAAGGGCCTCGTTCATCCCGCACCTTCACCCAAGGACACATCATGGACAAGCTGCCCGCGCAAATGACCGTGGTCGCCATCTCCAAGCCCGGCGGACCGGAAGTGCTGGTGCCGGAACAACGGGCGCTGCCGCAGCCCGGTCCTGACGAGATCCTGGTCAAGGTGCAGGCCGCCGGCGTCAACCGGCCCGACGTTGCGCAGCGCTCGGGGGCCTATCCGCCGCCGCCCGGCGCCAGCGACCTGCCCGGTCTCGAGATCGCGGGCGAAGTGGTTGCCGTCGGCAGCAATGCCAAGCGGCACAAGATCGGCGACAAGGTGATGTCGCTGGTCGCCGGCGGCGGCTATGCGCAGTACTGCATCGCCCAGGATGCCCAGGCGATGAGCGTACCGCCCGCGCTGTCCATGAAGGAGGCCGGCGCGCTGCCGGAAACCCTGATGACGGTCTGGCACAATGTGTTCGAGCGGGGTGGCCTGAAGGAAGGCGAGACGCTGCTGATCCATGGCGGCTCCTCCGGCATCGGCACCATGGCGATCCAGCTGGCGAAAGCGTTCGGTGCGAAAGTGTTCGTCACCGTCGGATCGCAGGACAAGATCGATGCCTGCCTCAAGTTAGGCGCCGACCGCGCCATCAACTACAAGACCGAGGACTTCGTTGCCGTGGTCAAGGAAGCGACCAACAAGGAAGGCGTCAACCTGATCCTCGACATGGTCGCCGGCGAGTATGTCGACCGCAATTATGATGCCGCCGCGCTCGATGGCCGCATCGTGCAGATCGCGACCCTCAACGGGCCCAAGGTCAACGTCAACATCGCCAAGGTGATGGTGAAGCGCCTGACCCATACCGGCTCGACACTGCGTCCCCGTAGTAATGCGGACAAGGCGGCGATGGTGGCCGCGATCGAGGCGAAAGTGATGCCGCTTTTGCGCGAAGGCCGCGTCAAACCGCTGATGGACAGCACTTTCCCGCTGGAAAAGGCAGCCGATGCGCACCGCCGCATGGAAACGAGCGCACATATTGGCAAAATTGTGTTGGAGGTCTAGGCCTCCGGCCCACAGGCGGCGGCGGAAACCCTTTGATTTTCCTTGCTTTCGTGGCATCTATCGCGACGCACCGAACGGTTTCCGTCCGGTCTGAAATCGTCTTCACCTGAAGAGTTTGCGTCGAACGCGGAGAACTGGCCTTGCGTCTGATCAGGTGCCTCGCGCCCATCGCGCTGGGCCTCATGATTCTTGTCGCCGCGCATCCCGCGCGCGCGCTCGACGCCGTCAGCGTCCGCAGTGACGCGCCCGCGATCGACCTCACCGGCGTGCTCGAGCATCAGCGCAGCGATGCCGATCGCATCCAGGTCTCCACCGCGCCGGGCACCGACGGCATCGTCCGCCGCATCGAGGTGCGCGCCCGCGAGGGAGGCCAGAACTGGGTGGTGTTCGCGCTCGCCAACAACACCGACGACCAGCTCGACCGCCTGATCGTCGCCCCGCACTACCGTATCGTCTCCTCGGGGCTCTTGTGGCCCGACCTCGGCCTGTCGCGCATCGCGACCATCACGCCCTCGACCGGCGACCGGCCTGAGCGGCAGGAAAGCCCGACCGCCGACGTGTTCCGCGTCACGCTCGACCCCGGCGCCGTCATCACCTTCGTCGCGGAGCTGCGCACCGACAAGCTGCCGCAGCTCTATCTGTGGGAGCCTGAAGCCTACAAGGACAAGGTCAACTCGTTCACGCTGTACCAGGGCATCGTGATCGGCATCTCGGGCCTGCTGGCCTTGGTGCTGACCATTCTGTTCGTGGTGAAGGGCAGCATCATGTTCCCGGCCGCCGCGGCGCTGGCCTGGGCGGTGCTGGTCTATATCGGCGTCGATTTCGGCTTCTGGGGCAAGGTGCTCGACATGTCGAACAACGCCGAGCGCATCTGGCGCGCGGCGGGTGAAGCGATTTTGGCGGCCACGCTGCTCGTGTTCCTGTTCGCCTATCTCAACCTCAGCCGCTGGCATGTGCGCTATTCGCACATCACGGTGGGCTGGCTCGCGTTCCTGGGGTCGCTGGTGGCGCTGGCCCTGTTCGATCCGGCGGTGGCCTCCGGCATCGCGCGCATTTCGCTGGTGCTGATCGCCTTCGCGGGCTTCGCGCTGATCGTCTATCTCTCCACCCACGGCTTCGACCGCGCAGTGCTCTTGATCCCGACCTGGTTCCTGCTGGTGGTCTGGGTGGTCGCGGCCGGCATGACGGTCGCGGGTTCCGTGACCAACGACATCGTCGGTCCCGCCCTGCTCGGCGGCCTCGTGCTGATCGTGATGCTGATCGGGTTCACGGTGATGCAGCACGCTTTTGCCGGCGGCGGCGCCACCACCGGCGTGGTCTCCGACATCGAGCGGCGCGCACTGGCGCTGGCCGGCTCCGGCGATCTGATCTGGGACTGGGACGTCTCCGCCGACAAGGTCTTCACCAGCCCCGAAACCGAAGCCCTGCTCGGCCTCAAGCGCGGCACGCTCGAAGGGCCCGCGGCCTCCTGGCTAGAGGTTCTGCATCCGCTCGACCAGGATCGTTTCCGCGCCGCGCTCGACAGCGTGCTCGACCAGCGCCGCGGCCGCCTGGTGCAGGATTTCCGCCTGCGCACGCCGGACGGCCATTTCATGTGGTTCGCGCTGAAGGCGCGGCCGGTGGTCGGCTCCGACGGCGAGGTCTCGCGCGTGGTCGGCACACTCACCGACGTCACCGAGCTGCGCAACGCCGAGGAACGCCTGCTGCACGATTCCGTGCATGACAACCTCACCGGCCTGCCCAACCGCAAACTGTTCATGGACCGGCTGGGTGCGGTGGCGCATTTCGCCAAGACCATGCCGACGCTGCGACCGACGCTGATGGTGATCGACCTCGACCGCTTCAAGCAAGTCAACGATTCCGTCGGCATCGCGGTCGGCGATTCCATCCTGTTGACGCTGGCCCGCCGCCTCACCCGCATCCTGAAGCCGCAGGACACGCTGGCGCGGCTTGCCGGCGACCAGTTCGGCCTGATCCTGCTCTCGGAGCAGGACCCGGCCCGCATCACCGCCTTCGCCGAGACCATCCGCAAGACCATCCGGGCGCCGATCGCCTTCAACGATCGCGAGATTTTTCTCACGGCCTCGATCGGTCTCGCCCTTTCTGATCCGCAGGTTCAGCTCACGGACGAGATCATCAAGGATGCCGAGCTTGCGATGTATCACTCCAAGCGCATCGGCGGCGACCGCATCGACGTCTACAAGCCCGCGATGCGCGCGCGGAAGACCGATCGCCTGACGCTGGAGAGCGAGCTGCGCCGCGCCATCGAGCGGCAGGAACTCACGATCCTGTACCAGCCGATCGTGCGGCTGGAAGATCGTTCGGTCGCCGGCTTCGAGGCGCTGGTGCGCTGGGATCACCCGAAGCTCGGCCGCATGGCACCCTCGGAGTTCATCACCATCGCCGAAGAGACCGGCCTGATCGTCGACCTCGGCATGTTCGTGCTCGACCAGACCGCCAAGCAGCTCTCGATCTGGCAGCGCGCGATGCGCTCACGCGAGCCGATCTTCGCCTCGGTCAACGTCTCCTCGCGGCAATTGCTGCGGCACGATCTGATCCACGACATCCGCACCGTGCTGTCGCGCTCCTCGGTGGCGCGCGGCACGCTCAAGCTGGAATTGACGGAATCGCTGGTGATGGAGAATCCAGAGCACGCAGCGCAGATGCTGACGCGGATCCGCGAGCTCGGCACCGGGCTCTCGCTCGACGATTTCGGCACCGGTCATTCGTCACTGGCCTATCTCCAGCGCTTCCCGTTCGACACCATCAAGATCGACCAGTCGTTCGTGCGCACCACCAATCGCGGCACGCGCCCGGTGATCCTGAAGTCGATCATCGCGCTCGCGCATGATCTCGGCATGGATGTGGTCGCCGAAGGCGCCGAGACCGATTCCGACGCGGTCGAGCTCTACCAGATGGGCTGCGAATACGCGCAAGGCTTTGCCTTCGGCGAGCCGATGGACGCGGACGCCGCGATGCGGCTATTGACCGAAGTGCGGCTCGAAGCGGCGAGCTGAACTCGCCGCGCGTCCGGTATCGTAGGGTGGGCAAAGGCGCGAAGCGTCGTGCCCACCATACATCCAGCACCGCAAAGAAGTGGTGGGCACGCTTACGCTTTGCCCACCCTACGATACTTTCCCCCTGGTGAAGGACGAACGCACGCCGCTACCGCCGCCCGTCCTTCTTCATCTTCGTGAACCGCACGCTCTGGCCGTCCGGCATCCGCACTGCCTTGAACCCGGCAGCAAGGCAGGCTTCGCGTTGCGGCATCTGGATGTCGGGGCTGCGCAGGCTGTCCCACCATGAGGCCCGATTGGCCGCGCGCGGCAGGGCCGCGCCGATGATCTCTTCGATCTGTTCGAAGCTCAGGACGAATTCGGCCTGCTTCTGCCGCAGCAGATAGTCGCGCAACGCGTCGTAGTCGTTCACAATTGTCCTCTCGTCCGAACCCCAACCTGCTCAAATGAGCCCGCTCACATCCGGGCTGCCCAAAACCGTGAGCGGCGTAAACCGATTCTTAACTCACTACGGCAGCGTTGTTCCACCTTAAACACTACTCAAGATTTCGGGCGCATCCACTAGGGGTATCGGGAGCAAGCGATGCTGTCTGGATGGCGCGAAGTCATGGCCCGCCGGCCGTGGCGGATTTCGGCGAAGCTGCTGATCATCTCGTCCGTGGTGACGGTGATCGGCTTTTCCGCCATTTGCGTCAACGTCATGCTCGACATGCGCCGGGGCGAGGAGGCGCTTGCCCGCCAGACGCTGGAGAACCTCGCGACCACCATCCAGTCCGACGTCAGCCGCAACGTCGAGATCTACGACCTGGCGCTGAAGGCGGTCGCCAGCAACATGCTGCTGCCCGAGCTCGCGACCGTGTCGAAGCCGATCCGTCACCTGATCCTGTTCGATCATGCGACGACGGCGAGGCATTTCGGCGCCATCCAGGTGTTCGACGCCGAGGGCAGGCTGGCCATCGACGCTTCCACGCTCGATCCCCTCCCCGAGAACCGGAGCGAGGAGGAGTATTTCAGGGTTCACCGCGACAATCCCGACGTCGGGCTGTTCATCAGCCGCCCGATGCTGTTCCGCGGCGCCTACGCGATCGTGCTGAGCCGTCGCATCAGCGATACCGACGGCGGCTTCCTCGGCGTCGTCGCCGGCTCGATCCGCTTCAGCTATTTCCACGAATTGTTCGAGCGGCTGAATCTCGATCCTGAAGACACCATCACCGTGCTCAGGCGTGACCGCACCATCATGATGCGGCGGCCGTTCGATCTCGACATCATCGGCACCAATTTGAACGACCGCCGGACGTGGAAGGCCGACAATCTCCCGGTCGGCACCGCCTATTCGGGAAAGGGCCCGGTCGATCCGACGCCGCGGCTCTATGTCCGCAGCGCCGACAACGGGCCGCTGTTCGTGGTGGCGGGCAAGCCGCTGACTGCGGTTTTCGCGCTCTGGCAGAAGGAGGCGTATCGCATCGGCGCCGTGGTGCTGGCGCTCGCGCTGTTCGTGCTGGGATCGACGCTCGTGCTCGCGCGCGAGATCGGCCGCCGCGCCGAGGCCGAGCGCAAGCTCGAGGAGATGGCGACGACGGACGCGCTCACCGGCCTGAAGAACCGCCGCAAGTTCGATACCGTCATCGACGTCGAATGGCGGCGCGCAATGCGGCAGAAGGCGCCGGTCGCGCTGTTGATGATCGATGCCGATCACTTCAAGGCCTACAACGACACGTTCGGCCATCAGGCCGGCGACCAGGTGCTGGTCGGCATCGCCATCTGCATTTCCGATTCGGTGAGCCGGGCCGGCGACTGCGCCGCGCGCTATGGCGGCGAGGAATTCGCGGTGCTGCTCCCCAACACGTCTGCGACCGACGCCTTCAAGGTCGCCGAGACGATCCGCCTCAAGGTGCAGGGCTGGTCTGACGACGAGGTGACGTTGACGGTCTCCTGCGGCGTCGCCAGCCTCGTTCCCACCGCCGGCATGGACTGGGCGATCCTGGTCGCCGCCGCCGACAAGGCGCTCTATGCGGCGAAGGCGGGCGGACGCAATCAGTCCGTGGTTGCGAGCCTGCCGAAGCTGTCGCTGGTGGCGTGAGTGTTGTAAGCGGAGCCGCGCGCCACATCCCCGGTGTCGTCCCGGCGAAGGCCGGGACCCAAGCCACAGGGAAGAGTTTGGCGAAGACTCGCAGTTCGGTACTGCTACCGACTGCAATCGATGAATCACGCGGTATGGGTCCCGGCCTTCGCCGGGACGACACCGAGAGTGTAGCGACTACTGCCCCAGATACTTCTTCATCTCCGCGATCAGCCCGTCCCGCAGCTCCGGGCGCTTCAGGCCGTAGGCGATGTTGGCGCGGAGGAAGCCGGGCTTGGAGCCGCAATCATGGCGCTCGCCCTCGAACTCGACGCCGTAGAACTTCTGCGACTTGGCAAGGCCGATCATGGCGTCGGTGAGCTGGATCTCGCCGCCGGCGCCGCGCTCCTGTGTCTCGAGGATCTTGAAGATCTCAGGCTGCAGGATGTAGCGGCCGGTGATCGAGAGATTGGAGGGCGCGGTGCCCTTGGCCGGCTTCTCGACCATGCCGTCGACCTCGAACATCTTGCCGTTGCGCTTGCCGACGCCGCAGATGCCGTATTGATGGGTGAGATGGTCGGGCACCGCCTCGACCGCGACCAGGTTGGATTTCTCGCCGAGCGTCGACGCCGTCTCGATCATTTGCTTGAGGCAGCCGGGCGAGTTGAGCACGAGCTCGTCGGGCAGCACGACGGCGAACGGCTCTTTGCCGACGATGTCGCGCGCGCACCAGACCGCGTGACCGAGGCCGAGCGGCGCCTGCTGGCGGGTGAAGCTGACGGCGCCGGCTTCAGGCTGGTTCTGCGCCAAAATCTCCTGCTCGGCCTTCTTGCCGCGCTGGCTGAGCGTCGCATCGAGCTCGAACATCCGGTCGAAGTGATCTTCGATGACATTCTTGTTGCGGCCGGTGACGAAGATGAAGTGCTCGATGCCGGCCTCCCTCGCCTCGTCATAGACGTACTGGATCAGCGGCTTGTCGACGATGGTCAGCATTTCCTTCGGCATCGCCTTGGTGGCGGGCAGGACACGGGTGCCGAGGCCGGCGACGGGGAATACGGCTTTGCGAATTTTCATGTGATTGATCGAATACCTGGGGGCACATGGGAACGGCGGAACGGAGCAATGGCATCTTGCTAGCCTGTTTGCAGCCGCCAACAAAGGCGGATGTGGGGCCTCACCCGCGCAGAGTTAAGAAAAAGGCCGCCACCAAAATTTCACGTTTGTTAAGCTATTGGCAACGGTAACCGGGCCTCCTGATGGCAGATTTTTGGAAGGCCGATGGGTGGGACATGATGCAATTGGTGGCAGGGCAGGCAAGACGGGCAGGATCCGTGACCGGCGCGGCGATGATCGCGGCCGCTCTGCTGCTGCCCGTCAGCGCGCACGCCCAGGCGCAGAACGGCCTGTCCAATCTGTTCGGCGGCATCTTCTCGGGCCCCAACGCTGCGCCCTCGCAACCTGCGCCCGGTCCCGGCGGCGCTCTCCCCTGGAGCGGTGAGGACGGGGCTTCCGGCCATCCGCTGATGACGGCCGCGGCGATCCGCGAGGCCGCCGGCAATTTCAGCAATTGCGTTGCCGCGATGTGGCCCGATGCCGCACGGCGCAACATCACCCAGGAAAACTTCCAGCGCTTCACGGCCGGGCTCTCACCCGATCTGCGCATCATGGACCTGATGGACTCGCAGCCGGAGTTCACAAAATCGATCTGGGACTATCTCGACATCCTCGTGAACGACAACCGCCTCGCCAAGGGCCGCGAGATCCTCGCCAAGTACAAGGCGCAGTTCGACGCCACCGAAAAGGCCACTGGCGTCGACCGCTTCATCATCGCCTCGATCTGGGGCATCGAGTCCAATTACTCGACGCAGATGGGCGATCGCAGCGTGCTGCAATCGACCGCGACGCTCGCCTGCATCGGCCGCCGCCAGGCCTATTTCAAGGACGAGTTCCTCTCCGCGCTGGAGATCCTCAACCGCGGCGACCTCAGGCCGGAGCAGATGCGCGGCTCCTGGGCCGGCGCGTTCGGCCCGACCCAGTTCATGCCGACCGCGTTCAAGCGCTTTGCTGTCGACGGCGATGGCGACGGGCGGCGCGACGTCGTCGACAATCCGACCGACCTGATCGCATCGACCGCCAACAACCTGAAGAAGGACGGCTGGCAGGCCAGTCAGACCTGGGGCTTTGAGGTCGTGGTGCCCCAGGGGTTCAACTACATGCTGGCCGACCGCGCCAAGGCGATGACGATCGCGCAATGGGAGAAGCTCGGGCTGAAGCGGGCGACGGGCCAGCCGTTCCCGCATCCGGCGGAGAAAGCCTATCTGCTGGCCCCCGCCGGCGCGCAGGGGCCCGGCTTCCTGATGCTGCAGAATTACCGCGTCATCATGAAATACAACCCGGCCGAGGCCTATGCGCTGGCGATCGGCCATTTCGCCGACCGCCTGCGCGGAGGGCAGCCCTTCGTGCAGCCCTGGCCGCGGCAGGAGCGCGAGCTGTCGCGCACCGAGCGGCTGGAGCTGCAGCAGCTGCTGGCCCAGCGCGGCTTCTACAAGGGCACCCCGGACGGCCAGTTCGGCGGCCAGACCCGGGAAGCCCTGCGCAATTTCCAGGCCTCGATCGGAGTGCCCGCGGACGGTTTTGCCTCCTCGGACGCACTGGAACGGCTGCGCGGACGGTAAAATCGCGCCGAAAGTAACCCTGAACGGGGATTTTGGCAGGCAGCCTTGACGTAGGCGGCTGTTCCCCGGTGTATGGGTTCAAGAATCTGCAACGGAATTTGCCCGTTTGGCGCCTGATTCCGTTATTATATTGAGCTACCTCCGATCCCCATTGCGTTGGCCCGAGATCGCATGTCGAAGCCGAAGTCCCTGTTCAAGGCGCTGACCGAGACCGGCCCGTTGATCGCGCTGGGGACGGCGCTTGCGATTCTGGTCTCGGTCGCAGGGCCTGCCTCGGCGCAGTTCTTCAACTTCCCCGGCTTCGGCGGCCCGCCGCAGCGTTCGGCTCCGCCACCACAACGGGGCGGTGGCGGAGGCGGCGGCTGGTTCGGCGGCGACTTCTTCACGCCGTTCCAGCAGCAACAGCCGCAGGCGCCACGCCAGGATTTTTCGCGCGCGCCGGCGCCAGCCAAGCGCGACACCATCCCTGAGAAGAACGTGCTGGTGATCGGCGACGCCATGGCCGACTGGCTCGCCTATGGCCTGGAAGACGCCTACACCGAGCAGCCCGACATGGGCGTGATCCGCAAGCACAAGACCACGTCCGGTCTGATCAAGTACCAGCCGCGCGGCGAGCCCGCGGATTGGACGACTGCCGCAAGGGGCATCCTCGAGACCGAAAAGCCCGACGTGATCGTCGTCATGCTGGGTCTCAACGACCGCAGCGCGATCCGCGAGCCCGTCGCCGACAAGACGGACAAGGCCGCCGCAGACAAGGACAAGAAGAACGACAAGGGCGCGCGCGCCAAACAGCCAGCGAAGCCGGGGGACGCCAAGCCCGGCAACGACACCGCCGCCAAGCCCGACGACAAGCCTGCCGATGCCGATCTGCCGCAGGACGACGCCGACAATGCCGACGCGCCGGCGGCCGCGCCCGAAAAGACGGCCCGCAATCCGAACGGCCTCTACGAATTCCGCGACGACCGCTGGGTCGAGCTCTACGGCAAGAAGATCGAGGAGCTCGCTAACGTCCTCAAGACGAAGGGCGTGCCGGTGCTGTGGGTCGGCCTTCCCGCCATCCGCGGGCAGAAGGGCACGGCGGACATGCTGTTCCTGGATTCGCTCTATCGCGAAGGCGCGGCCAAGGCCGGCATTACCTATGTCGACGTCTGGGATGGGTTTGTCGACGAGGCCGGCCGCTTCCTCCAGAAGGGTCCGGACTTCGAAGGCCAGATCCGTCAGCTCCGCAGCTCTGACGGCGTCTTCTTCACAAAGCCCGGCGCGCGCAAGCTCGCGCACTATGTCGAGCGCGAGATCACGCGCCTGCTGGCAGGACGCTCCGGCCCGATCGCGCTGCCGAGCGAGCCGGCGACGCCCGACACCAGCGCCGAGCCCGGCAAACCCGCACCGCGGCCGCTGGCGGGGCCGATCGTGCCGCTGGTTGCGGCCTCGATCTCGACCGATCAATTGCTGGGCGGCCCGGGCTCGCGTCCCGCCGCCGTCGATGCGCTGGCTGCGAAGACGATGGTGAAGGGCGAGCCGCTGGCCGCTCCAGCCGGCCGGGCCGACGATTATGCCTGGCCGCGCCGCGAAGTCGGCCGCGAGCAGGCCAAGGGCGATACGCCGATGGCCGCGACGACGCCCGACGGCGGCGCGCCTTCCGCATCGCCGGGCGCAGCCGCGGCGATCGCGCCGCCAAGGCTCGCGCCGAAGAAGCCGCCGGTGGTGCAGCAGCCGGCACAGGCCCAGCCGTCGTTCCGCGATTTCTTCGGCTTCGGCTCTCCGCAGCCGGCGCCAGCACCGCGTCAACTGGCGCCTGCGCCGCGCAACCCAAATCCGGCCAATCCAGGGATTCCTCGTCCGCCCGGCAGCGTCGGGCGCTCGGCGGAGATGTTCCGGTAGTTCCCGGAGTTGCTCTTCCCGGAGTTGCTCGCGTGTCCCGGACGGGCAGCAGCGTGTAATGCTGCTGCTCAGAGCCGGGACCCAGCTTGAGCGGCGCTTACAAAAGAACGAGCCCCGGCTCAGCAATGCGGCTTTGCCGGACGATGCTACGCATCGCCTGGGCCGCATTGCGTCCGGGGCACGAGAGTTCGGGCGTTAGTTACGGGACTTGGTCACAAATCCTAATAGCGCCAGCGCGTCGGCGGACGGCGTGCAGGTCGCGACATCAGAAGCGCGAGCGCGAAACCGATGCCGCCGGCAACCAGCAGCGCGCCGAGCGGATTGTCCTGCACCTTCTTCGACAATGCCTGCGTACCATCGCGAAGAGTCTCGCCGCTGTTGTCGTAGGCGTCCTTGGCGTAGTCTGCCGCAGTCTCGCCGGCCTCGCGTACGGCATCCTTGGCCTGGCCGTAGAGATTCTGCACCGTGCCCGCGGCTTCCCGCGCCTTGCCCGATGCCTGCGTCTTCGCATCGCCTGCCATGTCTCCGACCGCGCCTTCCGCGCGTCCGGCATATTCCTTGGCCGATCCAACAATCCGATCCGTGTCCATGATGATCCTCCTCGGTGGTCAGCCGAAGTAACCGATCAGGCGCGGCGCAGTTCCAAATCATGACGAAAGTGTAGAAGGCGTAGTGCGCAGCCCGGATAAGCCAACGGATCGGCGCGAAGCGCCGTCCCGATGACAGGCTCCGCGACATCCGGGACTTTGCTTACACCGTTCCCGGGTATCGCTGCGCTCACCCCATCTACAGGATCAGCCCGCCATCGACGACCAGCGTCTGTCCGACGATGTAGGACGACAGCGGCGAGGCCAGGAACAGGGCCGCGCCGGCCATGTCGGCCGGCGTTCCCAGGCGCCGCAGCGGAATGCGTGATAGTGCGCCTTCGAGCCGCTTGGGATCGTCGGTCGTCACCTTCGTCATCTTGGTGTCGACGAGTCCCGGCGCGATGCCGTTGACACGGATGCCATCCTCGGCCCAGGCCTCGCCCAACGTCCGCGTCAATCCGACCGCACCGGTCTTCGAGGCGTTATAGGCGGGATTGCCCATGGTGGAATGATAGGCCGCGGTCGAGGACACCATGATCAGCGACCCCTTCGCATCCCGCAGCATGGAATGAAATCGCGTGGCGCAGGCCATCAGGCTCATCAAATTGACCTCGACCACCTTGCGAAAGCCGATCATCTCGAATTCGCCGCGGCGATAGAGCACGGCGCCCTGCGCCAGCACGAGCACGTCGAGCCGTTCGAAGGACGGCTTGAATGCCTCGATCGCACTGGGGTTGCTGACGTCGAGCTGCGCGTAAGACAGACCCGTGAGATCAGAACCTTCCTCGATCGAATAATCCTTTGGCTGCGCACGCGTGCCGCAAACCGCGACATGCGCGCCCCTCGTGCGAAACGCTTGCGCGATGCCGTTGCCGATCCCGCTGGAACCGCCGACCACCAGCACCTGCCTGCCTGAGAAATCGAGCTCGTTCGCCATCGCGGCCTCCCCTCTTGTCTTGCTTGTTTGACCTGTCTGCGGATCGATGCCAGCCTTGTCAATCATAACAAGAACAAGCAGGGCGCGAGGAAACAGCATGTCCGAGTTCAAACGGCTCAGCCGGTCCGTAAAGGGCCTGACCGTTCTCGTCACCGGCGCAGCCAGCGGCATGGGGCGCGCCACCGCCTACGTGTTCGCCGCGGAGGGCGCGAACGTTGCCGTCACCGACTATGATGAGCAAGGCGCGCTCGCCGTCGCGAAGGAGATCGCCGCGAGCGGCGGTTCGGCAAAAGCCTGGAAGCTCGACGTCGCCGATGGCACCGAGATCGAGCGCGTGGTGAATGATGTCGCGGCACATTTCGGCGGGCTCGATATCGTCGTCAACAATGCCGGCATCTCCGTGCGCATCGCGATCGACGACGAGGCCTATGAGGACGCCTGGGCAAAGGGCATCGCCGTGATGCTGACGGCGCATCCGCGCATCATCCGCGCGGCACTGCCTTACCTGCGCAAATCGAAGAGCCCGCGCATCGTCAACATCGCCTCGACCGAGGCCCTCGGCGCCACCGCATTGCATAGCCCCTATTCGGCGGCGAAGGGCGGCGTGGCGAGCCTCACGCGCTCGCTTGCCGTCGAGCTCGGCCGCGAGGGCATCACCGTCAACTGCATCTGCCCGGGTCCGATCCGCACCGCAATCACCGACCGCATCTCGGAGGAGCACAAGACGATCTACGCCAAGCGCCGCACCGCACTCGGCCGCTACGGCGATCCCGAGGAGGTCGCGCATATGACGCTGAGCCTGTGCCTGCCGGCGGCGTCCTTCCTCACCGGCGCGGTGATCCCGGTCGACGGCGGTCTGATGGCGCGCAACGCGTGAGAGCCATGCGCGCCGAGCGTTGACAACGGCGAGTGCGAGAGTAGCTTTTTCGCCGACAGAGCGGGGCCAAACGCTCGCACATGCGGGAGAAAACGCCATGACGATCGCCATCCGGCAGCTTCAGAAGCATTTTGTCGGCGAGGTTTCCGGCCTCGATTTGCGAAAGCCTCTGACCGAGGTCGAGGCGCGCGAGGTCGAGGCCGCCATGGACAAATACGCGGTGCTGGTTTTCCACGACCAGGACATCACCGACGAGCAGCAGATGGCCTTTGCGCTGAACTTTGGTCAGCGTGAGGATGCGCGTGGCGGCAACATTACCAAGGCCAGCGAACACCGCCTCAACTCGGGCCTGAACGACGTCTCCAACCTCGGCAAGGACGGCAAGCCGCTGCCGAAAGACAGCCGCGCCAATCTGTTCAACCTCGGCAATTGCCTGTGGCACTCCGACAGCTCGTTCCGGCCCATCCCTGCAAAACTCTCGCTGCTGTCGGCGCGGGTCGTGAACCCGAAGGGCGGCAACACCGAATTCGCCGACATGCGCGCCGCCTATGACGCGCTCGACGACGACACCAAGGCGGAGATCGACGATCTCATCTGCGAGCACTCGCTGATGTATTCGCGGGGATCGCTCGGCTTCACCGAATACACCGAGGATGAGAAGGAGATGTTCAAGCCGGTGCTGCAAAGGCTGGTGCGGACGCATCCCGTGCATCGCCGCAAGTCGCTGTATCTGTCATCGCATGCCGGCAAGATCGTCGGCATGAGCGTGCCCGAGGGCCGCCTGTTGCTGCGCGATCTCAACGAGCACGCAACGCAAGGAGAGTACGTCTACGTCCACAAATGGAAGCTGCACGACCTCGTGATGTGGGACAACCGCCAGACCATGCACCGCGTTCGCCGCTACGACCAGTCGCAACCTCGCGACATGCGTCGCGCGACGGTGGCGGGGACGGAGCCGACGGTGCAGCAGCAGGCGGCGGAGTGAGTGGCATTGGAGTAGCCACAAATTCGGCCGTCGTCCCGGACAAGCGTAGCAAAGCGAAGCGCAGATCCGGGACCCATAACCACAGGCAGTGGTTTGACGAAGACTCGGAGTTAAGTTCCCACGCTCTAATTCCGGCCTGGGGTTATGGGTCCCGGATCTGCGCTTCGCTCTGGACAACGCTACGCGTTGCCAGAAGCTCCGCTTGTCCGGGACGACACGGGAGGTTGTTGCAACAGCTACTAGCCAGCTACGCGTGCCCGGCCTCGTTCGAGAGCATGCCGGGGTCGATGCCGATCTTGCGCAGGGCGCGTCCGTACTTGTCGTCGACGTCGTCTCCGAAGATCAGATCCGCATCCGCATCGCAATGCAGCCAGCCGTTGCTCTGGATCTCGGTCTCGAGCTGGCCCGGCGCCCAGCCGGCATAGCCGAGCGCGAGGATGGCGTGCTTGGGGCCGGAGCCGTTGGCGATCGCGCGCAGGATGTCGACGGTCGCCGTGAGGCAGACGCCGTCGTCGATCCGCAACGTCGCGTTTTCGATATAGAAGTCGCTGGAATGCAGCACGAAGCCGCGCCCCGTGTCGACCGGGCCGCCGCGCAGCACCTTCATGCTTTCGGCGTTCTCCGGCAGCTTGATGTGCTCGCCCTTCTTGATGATGCCGAGCTGCTGCAAGAGTTCGGGGAAGTCGATGCTGCCAGCCGGGTGGTTCACGATGATGCCCATCGCTCCCTCCGCCGAATGGGCGCAGAGATAGATCACCGAGCGTTCGAAGCGGGAATCGCCCATCACCGGCATCGCGATCAAGAGCCGGCCGTCGAGATAACCGGCCGAATTAGGGAGCACGGGTCCCGCGCTGCGGGTGCTTTCGCCCGTCCTCTTGCCTGTGGGAGCCATCGGTTAAGCACTCCGGTTTCAATTCCTATCCTGATGTCGGGCCGGGCCGCTGTCAAATCAAGGCTTGCAGAGACTTGATTCAAGTGCATCCATCACAAGCAATTCAATGGTTTGCCTCAGGGCGACCCTGTAAAGACGTGCCATGCTCACAAGAGTTCCCCTACGTGCGGCGATTGGCGTCGCGACAACCCTGTTTGCGTCGTCGCTGGCCATCGTAGCCCGGGCCGATGACGCCTCGCCGTGGCAGCGCGACGGACATTCCGCGGTGCGGCTATTGGCGGGATCGCGCAGCGGCGCCGTCCTGCTCGGCGGTATCGCCATCCAGCTCCAGCAGGGGTGGAAGACCTATTGGCGCTCCCCCGGCGATTCCGGTGTCCCGCCGCGGTTCGATTTTTCCAAGTCGGACAATGTCGAGGCGGTGACGGTGATGTGGCCTGCGCCGCTGAAATTCAACGACGGCGCCGGCGGCCATTCGATCGGCTATCACAACCAGATCGTGCTGCCCCTGCGCATCGTCGCCAAGGCAGCCGACAAGCCCGTGACCCTGCGCGCAGAGATCAATTACGCGGTGTGCGAAAAACTCTGCATTCCGGTCGAGGCCAGCGCCGAGCTCGGCTTCAACAGCGTGGCCTCGACCGAGGATGCCAATCTACGTGCGGCCCTCGACACCGTGCCGAAGCCCGCCAATATCGGCGATCCCAATCCACTCACCATCCGCGACGTCAAGCGCGACGGCGCCACCAAGGTGACGGTCGACGTGGTCACGCCGGATGCGCGCGACGTCAATCTGTTCGTGGAAGGTCCGACGCCCGACTGGGCGCTGCCGATTCCGGCTCCGGTCGAGCAGAGCCCGCCAGGGGTGAAGCGATTTTCGTTCGAGCTCGACGGCCTGCCGCCTGGCGCCAAGCCGGAGGGCGCGGCGTTGAAATTCACGCTGGTCGGGCCGGACAAGGCGTACGAGTTCAATACGAATTTGGAGTGAGTACCGGTTAGCGCGAGGAAGTTGCACGGCTCGCGCCCCACTTTCAGCTGTCGTCCCGGACAAGCGCGCCTCAGCGCGCGCCGATCCGGGACCCATGGCCACAGGCGTGGTTTGGCGAAGACTCGGAGTGACCAGCTCGCCCACAACTTCTTCTCGGGGTTATGGGTCCCGGATCTTCGCTTCGCTCGTCCGGGACGACACCGAGTATGGAACGCCACCCAACCGAATCTTAACGAATGGTTGCTAAGCCCCAGGGCCACCGCAGCAAGCCTGCGTCATGCGGTAGCCTGGGGACTTTAATTGGCCGTGATGGATGCAGAACCTGCAACGACCGGACCGGCCGGGCTGATCGCGCGGCTGCGGGCCAGGCTGACGGGCGGCCCGAGCGAGGCATCGCTGACGCGGCGGCTGGCCGGCACCATCTTCATCATCCGGGTCATCAGCGCGGGCCTTGCCTATTTTTCGCAGGTCCTGCTCGCGCGCTGGATGGGCACCTCCGACTACGGCATCTACGTGTATGTCTGGACCTGGGTGCTGCTGCTCGGCAGCATGATGGATTTCGGCATCTCGGCCTCGGCGCAGAAAATCATTCCGGAGTATCGCACCAGCGGCGAGCAGGCGCTGCTGCGCGGCTTTCTCTCCGGCAGCCGCTGGCTGACCTTCGCGGTGTCCACGCTGGTCTCGCTCGCTCTTGCCGGCATCGTCAGGCTGCTGTCGCCCTGGATCGACCCGGCCGAGGAGCTGCCACTCTATATCGGCTGCATGACGCTGCCCGCCTTCGTCGTCGCCAACACCCAGGACGGCATCGCGCGCTCGCATGACTGGATGCAACTCGGCCTGATGCCGCAATTCATCATCCGCCAGGCGCTGATCATCGGCATTACGGCCAGCGCCTTCCTGCTCGGCTACCATCTCGGCGCCGTCGCCGCGATGGTCGCGAGCGCCGGCGCAGTGTGGGTCGCGATGACCGGGCAGATGGTGGTGCTGAACCGCAAGCTCGCCGACCATATCGAGCCCGGCCCCAAGACCTATGACATCGGCGGCTGGCTCGCCGTCTCGCTGCCGATCCTGCTGGTCGAGAGCTTCTACCTGCTGCTGTCCTACACCGACGTGCTGGTGCTGCAGCAGTTCCGCCCCTCCGACGAGGTCGGGGTCTATTTCGCGGTGGTGAAGACGCTGGCGCTGGTCTCGTTCATCCACTACGCGATGTCGGCAACGACGGCGCATCGCTTCGCCGAATACAACGCCAGCGGCGACAAGGCGCGCCTGTCCGCCTATGTCGCGCATGCCATCAACTGGACGTTCTGGCCGTCGCTGGCGGCGACCATCGTGCTGCTCGCGCTCGGCAAGCCGCTGCTCTGGCTGTTCGGGCCGCAATTCGTGGTCGGCTACGACATCATGTTCGTCGCCGCGATCGGGCTCGTGGTGCGCTCCGCGATCGGACCGGTCGAGCGGCTGCTCAACATGCTCGGCCAGCAGAAGATCTGTGCGCTCGCTTATGCATTGGCCTTCGTGATGAACCTCATGCTCTGCATCGCACTCGTGCCGCGCTACGGCGGCCACGGCGCCGCGGCCGCGACCTCGATCTCGCTCACCTTCGAGACGGTGCTGCTGTTCTGGATCGTACGACAGCGGTTGGGGCTGCACGTGCTGGCGTTTGGTAAATAGGTACTAAGGCGCGCCCTTGCTCGCTCCCCGTGGGGAACGACTGTTTCGCAGTGCGCCTGGGAACAACCGGAAACACCTCTCCATTTCCGACACGCAGCACAATTTTTCTTATTCCGCCCAAGCGGTTGCGCCCCGGGGAAAGTTTATTCTACGTCGTATTGCTCAACCGACGAGATCAACCTAAGATTCTCCAGACATGATCGATCCACTCTACGTCGCCTCCGGTTTCGGCGTCGGCCTGCTCGTCGGGATGACCGGCGTGGGCGGCGGTTCCCTGATGACGCCGCTGCTGATCCTGCTGTTCGGTGTTCATCCCTCCACCGCGGTCGGCACCGATCTGCTCTATGCCGCCGCCACCAAAACCGGCGGCAGCGTGGTGCATGGCTGGTCGCGCAGCGTGCACTGGCCGGCGGTGCTGCGGCTCGCCTGCGGCAGCATTCCCGCGAGCGCAGTGACGCTGCTGGTGCTGTGGAAGCTCGACCTCAGAAGCGATTCCGAGCGCAGCCTGGTTAATCTGGTGCTGTGCTTTGCGTTGCTGCTGACCGCGACCTCGCTGATCTTCCGCAAATCGATCATGGAGCGTTATCGCGGCCGGCTCGAACAGGTCGACGAGCGCACCACCGCGATTGCCACCGTCGTCACCGGAATCGTGCTCGGCGTGTTGGTGTCGATTTCGTCGGTGGGCGCCGGTGCGGTCGGCGTGACCGTGCTGCTGCTGCTCTACCCCCGCCTGCCCATGGCGACCATCGTCGGCTCCGACATCGCCCATGCGGTGCCGCTGACGCTGGTCGCCGGCATCGGGCACTGGGCGCTCGGCGACGTGGATTGGGCCCTGATGGGCGTGCTGCTGATGGGCTCGCTGCCCGGCATCATCATCGGCAGCTACAGCGCGACGCGGGTGCCGGAGACGGTGCTGCGGCTGACGCTTGCCAGCGTGCTGTTCGTGGTCGCAGGCAAGATCATGTTTGCGGAGCTGAACCTGTCGTCGGCGTTCGTGACGGCGCTGGCCTGGACGCATTGAGCGGGAGCGGACGCCTCGTTCTCGGTTTCGTAGGGTGGGTTAGCCGAAGGCGTAACCCACCTCTTTTGTTTCCGCGGTGACAGACGCGGTGGGTTACGCCGAGCAGATACGCTTCGCGTATCTGCAGGGCTAACCCACCCTACGGCATCGAGCCGTTACTCCGCCGTCCAGCCGCCATCGATCGAGAGATTGGTGCCGGTGATCTGGGCGGCATCATCGCCGCACAGGAACAGCGCCAATGCGGCGACCTGCTCGGACGTCACGAACTCCTTGGTCGGCTGCGCGTCGAGCAGAACGTCGTTGATGACCTGCTCGCGCGTCAGATTGCGCGCCTTCATCGTGTCGGGGATCTGCCGCTCCACCAGCGGGGTCCAGACGTAGCCGGGACTGATGCAGTTGCAGGTGATCTTGTGGGTCGCGACCTCCAGCGCCACGGTCTTGGTCAGGCCTGCGATGCCGTGCTTGGCCGAGACGTAGGCCGACTTGAAGGGCGAGGCGACCAGCGAATGCGCCGATGCCGTGTTGATGATGCGGCCCCAGCCTTTCTTCTTCATGCCGGGCACGGCGGCACGGATGGCGTGGAAGGCCGAGGACAGGTTGATGGCGATGATCTGGTCCCACTTCTCGAGCGGAAACTCCTCGATCGGCGAGACGAACTGGATGCCGGCATTGTTGACGAGGATGTCGACTGAACCAAAGGTCTTCTCGCCGAGCGCGATCATGCCGGCGATCTCGGCCGGCTTGGTCATGTCGGCGGGCGAATAGATCGCCTTCACCTTGAAGTCCGCCTCGATCTTCGCGCGCTCCTTCTCAATGTCCTCCGGCGTGCCGAAGCCGTTGATGACGACATTGGCGCCGGCGGCGGCGAAGGCGCGTGCATAGGCGAGCCCGATGCCGCTAGTGGACCCGGTCACGACGGCATTCTTGCCTGACAGACTACCCATTCTATTCGCTCCTTTTTGCCGGGGGCGCGGTGACGTCCCCCGTGAGATCGTAGGTCACCATGGTCTCACCGGACTGCGGCCGCTCGAGCCAGTCCTTGTGGCGCATCGACAGATGCACGTCGCGCACGCCGGCCTCCCAATGCTCGACCATGGCGACGTGCGAGAAGTCGTAATCCTTGGACGAGGATTCGTAGTTCTTGCTGCGGTAGATCAGATGCACGACGGTGACGGTGCTTTCGCGCGACACCTTCGCCAGGAATTCGACGGAAGGATCGTTCTTGAGATAATCCGGCAATTTGCCGATCAGGTCGCGCACCGCCCTGCGGGCGTTGTGGATCTGCTTGTTCTTGTCGGTGTTCATCCGCGTGCGGCTGGAATAGCGGATGTCCTTCTCGCGCTCGGCGGCCTCCAGCAGCGAGGTCGGCAGATCGCCGCGCGCGGAAAACAGGTCGACCTGGAAGATCAGCATGTCGCGATCGACCTCGGCGTCGAGCACGTAGTCGAGCGGCGTGTTGGAGGCGATGCCGCCGTCCCAATAATGCTCGCCCTCGATCATCACGGATGGAAAGCCGGGCGGCAGCGCGCCGGAGGCCATGATGTGCTCGGGGCCGATGGTCTTGCCGAGCTTCTTGAACTCGTAATTGTCGAAATATTTGAAGTTGCCGGAGGTGACGCCGACCGCGCCGACCGACAGGCGCGTCTTCAAATCGTTGATGCGGTCGAAATCGACCAGACGCTCCAGCGTCTTCTTCAGCGGTGCGGTGTCGTAATAGCTCTCGGCCTGCGGGCTGCCGGGCGGCCAGAGCGGCGCCGGCGGAATCCGCGGCGTGAAGAAGCCGGGCACGCCGAAGGTCGCGATCAGCGCGGCACTGGTCGAATTGAACAGCTCGCGGCTGTGGTCGCTCTTGCCGATCGGTTTCCACGGCACCGGCGCGGAGACCATCTCCCAGAATTCCTTGAGCCGCTTGACGCGCGTCGGGCCCTCGTTGCCGGCGATGATGGCGGCGTTGACCGCGCCGATCGAGATGCCGGCGACCCATTCCGGCTCGAAACCGTGGCCGCACAGCGCCTGATAGGCGCCGGCCTGATAGGAGCCAAGCGCGCCGCCGCCCTGAAGGACCAGGACGCGTTGCGCATTCGCGGGGATGCTGGCGGATTCCGGGCTATGATCGATCATGCAGGAACAATAGCAAAAGGCGAGCCACCGTGGCGACCCTCCGCCGCGGCGTCAATGCATCCCGGATCAAGTCTGGCTTATCGGGGCTCGGTCGAGGCCAGGATCATGGTCCAGAACACCTTGTATTTGGTGCCGGGAGCATAGCTCGCCGCGATGCCCAATTTTGTGACACCGCCCTTGAGCATGTTGGCGCGGTGGGGCGGCGAATCGCGCCAGCCGGAAAACGCTTCCGCCAGCGTATGATAGCCGGCCGAGACGTTCTCGACGGCAACGGTGGCGGGATAGCCGCCGGTGGCAAGGCGCTTGGCCAGCGGCGCGCGGACGTCGTGATCCATCTTGTTGGCCGCAGCCATAGCCTGGGACTGGGATTCGGCGAGCCGCATCAGGTCAGGGTCGATGACGACGGTGCCGAGGGCGTTGTTCTGGCGGTATTGCGAGATCATGATCGCGGCCGCCTGCGCATCGAGCTTGGAGCCCGGGACCGCCATATCGGCATACATGGACGGCTGCTGGACCGGTGCCTCGTTGCCGGCACAGCCGGCAAGCAGCAAAGTGATGAGAATTGCGGCCGCAGCGCGCATGTAAAGCCCCCGAATGAGGGGCCGTTGTTGCATACCAACCGTGGCTGAAAGGTGAATTTTGAAGAAAATCGTTCCTGTCATTCCGGGGCAGCGCGTAGCGCTGAACTGTGGTGCGCAATCGCGCACCTGAGACTCTCGCGCCATAACCTCGAGATTCCGGGGGCGATGCTTCGCATCGCCACGGAATGACAGAGCGTTTAGCCCGCAAATATCCGGTAACGGCGCGGCTCGAGGCCGATGGTGTCGCCGGCGCGCAGTTCCTTGTCGCGGGGGGCGTCGATCTCGATGGTCTCGCCGCCCGACAATGCGACCTCGGCGCGCTGCACGGGACCGAAATTGCGGACGTGCTGGACCGCGCCCTCGAAGGCGCCGCTGCCGGGGGGCCCGACCAGCATGTCATGTCGCCGCACGAACAGTTTTGACGCGCCAGGCGCAAGCCCGTCCGCCGCGAGGGTGAGCGGCCGGTCACCCAGCCTGATCACGCCGCCTTCGACCTGAACCGGCAGTTCGATGGACTCGCCGATAAAGCCGTGCACGAAGGCCGTCGCCGGGGTCTCATAGACGTCGTCGGGCGAGCCGATCTGCTCGATCCTGCCCTTGTCCATGACGACGACGCGGTTGGCGACTTCGAGCGCCTCCTCCTGGTCGTGGGTGACGAAGATGGAGGTGACGTTGATCTCGTGATGCAGCGAGCGCAGCCATCGGCGCAGTTCTTTCCGCACCTTGGCATCGAGCGCGCCGAAGGGCTCGTCGAGCAAGAGGATGCGCGGCTCGATCGCGAGCGCGCGGGCGAGCGCAATGCGCTGGCGCTGGCCGCCGGAGAGCTGGCTCGGATAGCGGTCGGCGAGCCAGTCGAGCTGAACGAGGTCGAGCAGTTCCTTGACCCGCGCCCGGATCGCGGTTTCGTCCTTGCGTACCGCGCGCGGCTGCACGCGCAGGCCGAAGGCGACGTTCTCGAACACGGTCATGTGGCGGAACAGCGCGTAATGCTGGAACACGAAGCCGACATGCCGCTCGCGCGCACCCTGCGCCAGCGCGTCCTCGCCATTGAAGGAGACCTCGCCGGAATCAGGCCAGTCGAGGCCGGCGATGATCCGCAGCAGCGTGGTCTTGCCGGAGCCTGACGGACCGAGCAGCGCCAGCAATTCACCATTGTCGACCTTGAGGTCGACGCCGTCGAGGGCGGCAAAACTGCCGAACTTCTTGACGAGATTCTTGACTTCAATGGTCACTTGCGTCGTCTCCTTCGTCGAGGTGACGTTCGAGAACGGTCTTTGCGATCAGCGTGATCAGCGCCAGCATCGCCAGCAGCGAGGCGATCGCGAAGGCGGCGACGAACTGGTATTCGTTGTAGAGGATCTCGACCAGCAGCGGCATCGTGTTGGTCTCACCGCGGATATGGCCTGAGACGACGGAGACCGCGCCGAACTCGCCCATCGCACGCGCATTGCAGAGCAGGACGCCATAGAGCACGCCCCATTTGATGTTGGGCAGGGTGACGCGGAAGAAGGTCTGCAAGCCCGAAGCGCCGAGCGAAACCGCGGCCTCCTCCTCCTGCGTGCCCTGCTCCTGCATCAGCGGGATCAGCGCGCGCGCGACGAACGGGAAGGTCACGAAGGTGGTGGCGAGCGCAATGCCGGGCACGGCGAACAGGATCTGGATGTCGTGATCCCTGAGCCAGCCGCCGAAATAACCCTGCGCGCCGAACAGCAGCACGAAGACGAGACCGGAGATCACCGGGCTGACCGAAAACGGCAGGTCGATCAGCGTGATCAGGAAGGTCTTGCCCGGGAAATCGAATTTTGCAATCGCCCAGGCGGCGACGAGGCCGAAGACAAGGTTGAGGCCGACCGAGATCGCCGCGACGATCAACGTCAGCTTGATCGCGGCCAGCGCCTCCGGCTCGGCGAGCGCGGAGAGATAGGCGAGGATTCCCTTCGAAAAGGCCTGCGCGAACACGACCACCAGCGGCAGCACGACGAAGACGGAAAGAAAGATCATCGCCAGCGCGATGATGGTGATGCGCACCGCGCGCGGTTCGGTGCGCAAATTGTCTTGCGCCGCCGCCGCATGTGCCCGTGCCTTCGCACGTGCCTTGGCGTCGGGAGCCGAGAGCGACACGGAGTCTGCGATCTGCATCGTCATCGCATCCTCCTCAGCGCGCCGGGATCCGGCTCCGCGCCCAGCGCTGGAGCCGGTTGACGGCGAAAATGATGACGAAGGAGACGACGAGCATGACCACAGCGATGGCGGTCGCGTCGGCGTAGCGAAATTCGGACAGCCGGATCACGATCAAGAGCGGCGCGATCTCGGAGACATTAGGCAGATTGCCGGCAATGAAGATCACCGAGCCGTATTCACCGACCGCGCGGGCAAAGGCGAGCGCGAGCCCGGTGAGCAGCGCCGGCGCGAGCGAGGGCAGGATCACGCGGATGATGGTCTGCCAGCGGCTGGCGCCCAGGCTGCCCGCGGCCTCCTCGATCTCGGGGTCGAGATCCTGCAGCACCGGCTGCACCGTGCGCACCACGAAGGGAATGCCGATGAAGATCATGGCGACGAAGATGCCGACCGGCGTGAACGCCACCTTGATGCCGAGCGCCGCGAGCGGCGCCCCGAGCCAGCCCTTCTCGGCGAACAGCGCGGTCAGCGCGACCCCGGCGACCGCCGTCGGCAGCGCGAAGGGCACGTCGACGATGGCGTCGAACAGCCGCCGGCCGGGGAAGCGGTAGCGCACCAGCGCCCAGACGATGATGCTGCCCATGACGAGGTTGACGCAGGCCGCCGCGAACGCGAGGCCGAAGGAAACCCGCAGGGCATTCAGGGTGCGCCGGCTGGAGAGGATGTTCCAGAATTGCTCGGGGCTGAGCTCGAGCGATTTCAGGAACAGCCCGGCGAGCGGAATCAGGATGATGATCGACAGCCAGGAAAGCGTCAGTCCCATGGTGAGACCGAAGCCCGGCAATGTCCGGCGTCGTGCTGCGCGTGCGCTCACCAGGCCCCCTGCTAAAGCCCATTAAGACAGCGCCAGATCAATTCTTATAGATCTGGTCAAAGATGCCGCCGTCGGCGAAATGTTCCTTCTGCGCCTTGGTCCAACCACCGAAAACGTCGTCGATCGTGAATAGTTCGACCTTTGCGAAGGCATTTTCGTATTTTTTGGCAATCTCGGCATCGCGCGGGCGGTAGAAGTTGCGCGCGGCGATCTCCTGCCCCTCCTTGGTGTACCAATACTGGAGGTAGGCATCGGCGGCGTTGCGGGTGCCCTTCTTGTCGGCAACCTTGTCGACGATCGCGACCGGCGGTTCGGCGAGGATGGATTGCGGCGGCGCCACGATCTCGAATTTCTCCCGGCCGAATTCCTTCAGGGCGAGAAACGCCTCGTTCTCCCAGGCGAGCAGCACGTCGCCGACGCCGCGCTCGACGAAGGTCACGGTGGCGCCGCGCGCGCCGGTATCGAGCACCGGCACCTGCTGGTAGAGCTTTCCGATGAAGTCCTTGGCCTTGTCGGCGGCGCCGTATTTCTTCTGCGCAAAGCCCCAGGCCGCCAGATAATTCCAGCGCGCGCCGCCCGACGTCTTCGGGTTCGGCGTGATCACGGCAACGCCCGGCTTGATCAGATCGTCCCAGTCCTTGATCGCCTTGGGGTTGCCCTTGCGCACCAGGAACACGATGGTTGACGTGTAGGGCGACGCATTCTGCGGTAACCGCTTCTGCCAGTCCGTCGCCGTGAGGCCCTTGCCGGCGATCGCGTCGATGTCGTAGGCGAGCGCGAGCGTCACCACATCGGCCTGCAATCCGTCGATCACCGCCCGCGCCTGCGAACCGCTGCCGCCATGCGACTGCTTGATCTCGACGCTCTTGCCGGTTTCCTTCTGATAGGCATTCGCGAACGCCTTGTTGAATTCGGCATAGAGCTCGCGCGTCGGATCATACGACACGTTGAGCAAATTGATGTCGGCAGCGAGAGCCGCGCTTGCCACAAAAACCGTCGCGAGAAGTCCTGCAGCGAGCGGAACGATACGGCGCATCATGTCCATCTCCATTCACTTCGATGACATCGGTGTCAGCGAAGGCAGGCGAAACTCGCGGCGAAACGCACTTAAGTCAACGAAACCGGATTTTCTTGTTCGCAGCGTGGCAGCGTGACTGTGCTACGAAGTCTTCATCGTGTGGATGCCGCATTCTGTCTTGGCCCGGCCGCGCCAGCGACCGGCACGTTCATCCTCACCTTCGGCCGTTCTGCTCGTGCAAGGCATACACCCAACCGACAGGAAACCGGAGGCGGCCAGTGGATGACGCGGCAATTTGGCGCGGACGAAGATGGCCTCGAGTTCCTCGCGCGAGACGTTGGCGAAGGGGTTGAACTTCAACCGCACGCCATCGTCTTCAACCACCGGAATGTCGGCGCGCGCATTGCCCTGGAAGCGCTTGCGGCCGTTGATCCAGGCCGAGAACGGCTTCAATGCCCGCGCCAGCGGCTCGACTTTACGAATGCGACAGCAGGCATCGGGATCAGAGAACCAGAGATCGCGGTCGGCATCTTCGCGCGCCAGCGTCTCCTCCGCCGGTTTGATCGAGCGGACGTCCTTCAATCCAAGCGTCGCGATCAGCATGTCGCGATAGGCCAGCGTCTCCTCGAACAGCCAGCCGGTATCGAGGAAGATCACGGGGATCGCGGGGTCGACGTCCGCCATGACCTTCAGCAGCGTCGCCGATTCCGTGCCGAACGACGACACCAGCGCCAGCTTTTCGCGCCCGACCGTCTTCAGCGCCGCGGCGACGATCTCCGCGGGCGAGGCATCGCGCAGCGCGCGATCGAGTTCGTCCGCCGACGGCAGCGCAGAGGCAGACGTCGGCGAAACCTGAGGCGCGATCGCGTTCACGTGCCGACGCCTTCGGAATGGCGCAGCTGCATGCGCCGGTGCAAGGCCGTGATGCGGCCGTCGCCGGTCGGCTGGTAGAACACCGAATAGCGCTTGGCGGTCTGCATGAAGGCTTCCGCGTCGGCCTGCTTCTTGACGTCGAAGGAATCAAAGCCGGCGCGCAGCATGAACACGAACTGGTCGCGCAGCACCTGGCCGGTGGCGCGCAATTCGCCGCGGTAATTGTATCGCTCGCGCAGCAGCCGGGCCTGGCTGTAGGCACGGCCGTCGCGGAAGGTCGGGAACACCAGCGCAACGACGGCGATCTTGCCGAGATAGGGGACCAGTTCGGCGATGTCGCGGTTGTTCGGCCAGATCACGCCGACCTTGCCGGCACGCTCGAGCAGCGCATCGGCCTCGCCGATGAAGCGCTCGGCCGGCACCAGGATGTCGCCGCCCTCGGGCAGCGGCGTGTCGACGGCCAGCTTGACGAAGCTGTCGTCGGCGATCTTTCCGCCGTTAACGAGTGGCATAAACGCGCTCCTTGAAGGGTTCGACGCCGAGGCGTTTCACTGTGTCCATGAACAGCTCGTCGGGCCGCTCGCGCAGCGCCAGATAGGCTTCCACGATGTCCTCGACGACGTCGGCGACCTCGTCGAACTTGACGCCCGGCCCGATCAGGTTCCCGAGCGCGGCGTTTTCGTCTGCACGGCCGCCGATGGTGATCTGGTAGACTTCCTCGCCGTTCTTCTCGACGCCGAGAATGCCGATATGGCCGACATGGTGATGACCGCAGGCGTTGATGCAGCCTGAGATGTTGATGTGGAGCCGGCCGATCAGGTTGGCGAGCTCGTGGTTGGCGAAGCGCCGCGTCAGTTCCTGCGCGATCGGGATCGAGCGCGCATTCGCCAGCGAGCAATAGTCGAGACCCGGGCAGGCGATGATGTCGGTGATCAGGTTGACGTTCGGCGTCGCAAGGCCAAGCTTGTCGAGTGCCTTCCACAGCGCCGGCAGATCGCGCTTGGCGACATGCGGCAGTGCCAGGTTCTGTTCGTGACCAACGCGGATCTCACCGAAGGAATATTTGTCGGCGAGATCGGCCAGCGCATCCATCTGCTCCGCCGTGGCATCGCCCGGGGGCGCGCCAATCGGCTTCAGCGAGATCGTGACGATGGCATAGCCCTGGTTCTTGTGCGAGGCCACCGAGTTCTTGCGCCACGCTTCGAAATCGGGATCGGCCGCGGCCTGCCGAAGTTCGTCCGGCATGTGCGGGAGCTTTTCGTAAGGAGGATAGGTGAAGCGCGAGCGGATGTCCTCGATCACCTCGTCGTCGATGTGGAGCGAGGAGTTGCGGATGTGCTGCCACTCCTCCTCGACCTCGCGGGAGAACTTCTCGATGCCGAGCTCGTGCACCAGGATCTTGATGCGCGCCTTGTAGATGTTGTCGCGGCGACCGTACTGATTGTAGACGCGCAGGATCGCCTCGATATAGCTCAGGATATCGCGGCCGTGCACGAAGTGCTTGATGGTCTTGGCGATGAACGGCGTGCGGCCAAGACCGCCGCCGACCAGCACCTCGAAGCCGGTCTCGCCCTTTTCGTTCTTGATCAGGCGAAGGCCGATGTCGTGGATCTTGATCGCGGCACGGTCGTGGTCCGACGCGGTGATCGCGATCTTGAACTTGCGCGGCAGGAACGAGAACTCCGGATGCAGCGTGGTGTGCTGGCGGATCAGCTCCGACCAGATGCGGGGATCCTCGATCTCGCCCGGCGCGACGCCGGCCCACTGGTCCGAAGTGACGTTACGCATGTTGTTGCCGGAGGTCTGCATCGCATGGATGCCGACCTTGGCGAGATCTTCCAGCGCGTCCGGCAATTCAGCGAGCTTGATCCAGTTGAACTGGATGTTCTGCCGCGTGGTGAAATGGCCGTAGCCGCGGTCGTATTTGCGCGCGACATGGGCGAGCGCCCGCAGCTGGTTCGTCGCCAGCGTGCCATAGGGGATCGCAACGCGGAACATGTAGGCGTGCAGTTGCAGATAGACGCCGTTCTGCAGGCGCAAGATCTTGAACTCGTCCTCGGTGAGCTCGCCGGAGAGGCGCCGCTTCACCTGGTCGCGGAACTCCGAGACGCGCTCATTGACGAGCGTGCGGTCGATTTCGTCGTAAGCATACATAAGAAAGCGCCTTAAACCTGGGCCGACTGTCCGATGGTCACACCGGTGCGGCGGATCTGTTCGCGCAGATTGCCGGGTTCGATCTTGCCGTCCGCGCCGACCTGCACCGGGGCGATATAGGGACCGATCGCGCCGACGTCATCGGCGACGGACTCCGCAAGCAACGCCTTGGCCTCGTCGGAGTTGCGCACGATCGCAGCTTCCGACAGGTCCGGGGACCAGCTCCTGGCGGCGGTGCGATAAACCACGATGCCGTCCCAGGTACGGTTGGCGGTCACGATCGAGGGGCCGGCGATCTTGATCTTCTTCTGTTCAAGCGGAGAGGTCATTCGGCTGCATCCAATAGGTCAGAGATGATTTGCTTTGGGGTTTCGCGGCGAAGGGAACCGGCATGCCGGACCACCTCGCCGATGATGACAATGGCGGGACCGCCGCTGACCCGCCGCACCAGCTCGGGAAGGTCGCGCAGCGTGCCGATCGCGCTCTGCGCGTCGGGACGCGTCACACGCGCGAACACCCCGACCGGCGTCTCCGGCGAACGGCCAGCGGCGAACAGGCCGGCGCGCACGGCGGGCGCGGCAGTCATGCCCATGTAGACCACAACGGTCATTCTGGTGTCGGTCAGCGTGGCCCAGTCCACGACTTCCGCGTCGCGCGCCTTGTGCGCGGTGAGGAAGGTGATGCGGGTCGCTTCGTGACGGTAGGTGAGCGGCACCTCGAAATCGGCGGCGCCGCCGAGCCCCGCGGTGATGCCGGGGATGATCGAATAGGCGACGCCTGCCGCGCGCAGGGCTTCGACCTCTTCGCCACCACGGCCGAACACGAAGGGATCGCCGCCCTTCAGCCGCACCACGCGCTGACCGGATTGCGCGGCCTCGATCATGCGCTTGTTGATGGCGTCCTGGCCGATGCCGGGCTTGCCGACGCGGCGGCCGACGGCAACGCGCGTGGTGTCGCGGCGGATGCGGTCGAGAATTTCGCCCGAGACCAGCTCGTCATGGAAGACGATGTCGGCGTCCTGCAATGCGCGCAGCGCCTTGATGGTGAGAAGATCGGGATCGCCGGGACCGGCGCCGACCAGCGCGACCGAGCCTTCCGGCTTATCGGCACGCGCGAATTCGGAGGGATCGGCAATCGCCTTGAGCGCGGCATCCGCCTCGCTCCTGCGGCCGCCGAGCACGGCAGCGCCGATCGGGCCGTCGATGACGCGCTCCCAGAACCGGCGGCGCAGCGGAAACTCGGTGATGCGCTCGTTGATGGACTTGCGAAAGCCGCCGATGAACTCGGCGAGCTCGCCGATACGGGCCGGCAGCAGCGCCTCGATCTTCTCGCGCACGCGCCGTGCCACGACGGGCGAAGTGCCGCCGGTGCCGACTGCGACCACGACATCGCCGCGATCGACGATCGCCGGGAAGATGAAGCTGGAATGTTCGAGATCGTCCATGACGTTGACGGGCAGACCGAGAGCCTTGGCGCGAACCGACATCGCCACGCCCACATCACCCGCACCAGCGCAGACGATGGCGATGACGCCGGCGAGATCGGCGGTCAGTGGATCGCCGGCAGCGATCTCGATGCGCACCGCGTCCTCCGAGTTGAGACCCAGATCATGATTGCCGTCGATCGCATGCACGCGGATGCGCGCACCGGCCGCAGCGAGCACGCGCAGCTTGGCACGCAAAAGCTCACCCGCGCCGATGAGGACCACCGGACCGGCCTTGAGATCGAGAAACACCGGCAAGAACCGCATGCGATACTCGCTTCCCCCACATCCGGGGTTGACTGGAATTATTTTCTATATATGTGTCGTTTCGAGCGCGCAAAGAGAAAATTTTTTCTTCTCTTCCGCACCGCAACTATAGAATTTTCGCCTCCAAACGCAAAGTGGCAGAGATGCATCTTCTCAAGGACGATTCCGCAGCGAGCGGACTGAGCAGCCCGGCCCCGGCCGAGCGCGCACGCACGCAAGAATTTTCTGCTGACCTTGCCCCCAGCATGGACCATCTCGACCAGCTCGAGGCGCAGAGCATCTACATCTTCCGCGAGGCCTTCGCCCGGCTGAAGAAGATCGCGCTGCTGTGGTCGCTCGGGAAGGACTCCAACGTCATGATCTGGCTGGCAAGGAAAGCGTTCTTCGGCCGCGTGCCGTTCCCGGCTTTGCATGTCGACACCGGCAAGAAGTTTCCGGAGATGTACCGCTTTCGAGATCACTACGGCAAAGAGTGGGATCTCGATTTGCGCGTCGAGCCCTGCCCGCCCATCGATGCCGTCGATCCGACGCTGCCGCCGGCCGCGCGCTCCGCTGCGCGCAAGACCGAAGGCCTCAAGATGGCGCTCGGCAAATTCGGCTTTGACGGCCTGATCGCCGGCATCCGCCGCGACGAGGAGGCAACGCGCGCGAAGGAGCGTGTGTTCTCGCCGCGCGGGCTCGAAGGCAATTGGGACGTGCGCGACCAGCCGCCGGAGTTCTGGGACCATTTCAACGCCTCGCCGCCGCAGGGCGCGCATTTGCGCATCCATCCGATCCTGCATTGGACCGAGGCCGATATCTGGGCCTACACCAAGCGCGAGAACATCCCGATCATCCCGCTATATCTCGCCAGGGACGGCAAGCGCTATCGCTCGCTGGGGGATCAGGACATCACCAATCCGGTCGCGTCTACCGCGTCCAACATCGACGAGATCCTGATCGAGCTCGAGCAGACCAAGGTGCCGGAGCGCGCCGGCCGCGCACTCGACCACGAGACCGAGGACGCCTTCGAGCGCCTGCGCGTCGCCGGCTATCTCTGATCAAGAACGCGAGCGCGATATGAACATGATCGTCACCCCCGCTTCGCCGGCCACCCCGAACGGCACCACCCGTCCGCAGGTCCGCATCGTCATCGTCGGCCATGTCGACCACGGCAAATCGACGCTGGTCGGCCGCCTCTTGCACGAGACCGGCAGCCTGCCCGACGGCAAGCTCGAAATGCTGAAAGCCGTCAGCGCGCGACGCGGCATGCCGTTCGAATGGTCGTTCCTGCTCGATGCGCTGCAGACCGAGCGGGACCAGGGCATCACCATCGACACCACGCAGATCCGCTTCCGCACCAATTCGCGCGACATCGTTCTGATCGACGCGCCCGGCCACGCCGAATTCCTGCGCAACATGATCACCGGCGCCTCGCAGGCCGACGGCGCGGTGCTGATCATCGACGCGCTCGAAGGCGTGCGCGACCAGACACGGCGGCACGGCTATCTCCTGCATCTGCTCGGCGTGAAGCAGGTCGCGATCGTCGTCAACAAGATGGACCGAGTCGACTTCTCCGCAGAGCGTTTCAAGGAGATCAGCGACGAGATCTCCGCGCATCTGAACGGCCTCGGCGTGAAGCCCACGGCGGTGATCCCGATCTCCGCGCGCGACGGCGACGGCGTCGCAATGCGCACCGATCGCATCTCCTGGTACAAGGGACCGACGGTGGTCGAGGCGCTCGACGCTCTCGAGCCGGCCCGGCCGCTGGAAGCGCTGGCGCTGCGGCTGCCGGTGCAGGCGATCTACAAGTTCGACGACCGCCGCATCGTCGCGGGCCGCATCGAATCCGGCAGCCTCATTGCCGGCGACGAGATCGTGATCATGCCGGCTGGCAAGATCGCGAAGATCAAGACCGTCGAGAGCTGGCCGGTGACGCCGGTTGCGGGACGGCAGGGCGCGGGCCGCTCGGTCGGCATTACGCTCGACCGCGAACTATTCGTCGAGCGCGGCGATATCATCGCGCACGCGAGCGCCGCCCCGCGCGAGACGCGGCGGCTGCGCGCGCGGATCTTCTGGCTGCACGACAAGCCGCTCGCCAAGGGCGACCAGCTCCTGGTCCGCTGCGGGCCAAAGGAAAGCCGCGCCACGGTCGTCGCGATCGAGAAGGCGGTCGATCCGGGCGAGCTCTCGAGCAGCGAGAACAAGGCGATCGGCCGCAACCATGTCGGCGAGATCGACATCTCGCTGTCGAATCCGATTGCCACCGATCCCTACACCGAGAATCCGCGCACCGGCCGTCTCGTGATCGAAGTCTCCGGGCGCATCGCCGGCGGCGGTCTGGTGCTGTCGGTCGATGCCGGCCAGCGCGCCTTGCCGGTGGACATCGTGCCGGTGGAATCCGCACTTCGTCCCGACGAGCGCTCCGCGCGCTATCAGCACAACGGCGCGGTGGTCTGGCTCACCGGCCTGCCGGCCTCGGGCAAGTCGACGCTCGCCAAGGCGCTGGAACGGCGGCTGTTCACCAATGGCGGCTCGCCGATCCTGCTCGACGGCGACACGCTGCGCGCCGGGCTCAACAGCGATCTCGGCTTCTCCACGGCTGACCGCAGCGAGAACATCCGCCGCCTTGCCGAAGTCGCAACGCATCTCGCACGTAACGGCCATATCGCCATCGTCGCCGCGGTCTCGCCCGCGCGCGAGCACCGCGCCACGGCGCGCCGCATCGCCGACACCGCGTTCCGCGAGATCCATGTCGCGACGCCGGCAGAGGTCTGCGAGGATCGCGACCCCAAGGGGCACTACAAGAAGGCCCGCGCCGGCGCGCTGGCGTCGTTCACCGGCATCGGTAACGACTACGAAGCGCCGCAGGCGGCCGAGCTGGTGATCGACACCTCGACGCGGACCGTCGCCGAGGCAGCCGACGAGATCGAGCAGATGCTGAAGACGACGGGCGTGCTGTTCGACGAAACCGTGGACCTCGCCGCGAATATTTGAGGCAGGCTCCATCCGCTTGCGCAGCTGCGTTCCCTCCCCCCTTGCGGGGGGGGGGAGGGCTAGGGAGAGGGGTCCACACGGGGACTCTCTCAATCAATCAGAGCACTCCGCTCCCGTCGAATCCCGACACACCTTTTCCTGAGCCACCCCTCTCCCCCGCCCTCCCCCACAAGGGGGGAGGGAGCGCAGTTGTGTCCGTGGCGCGAAGTTGGGATCAAATTTGTAAAGCCAGCTGCCCGCCACACCTGCTCTTGACATTTTGACAAACCCCTGGGGGTCTTCTCACCGCCCCGATTTTGGGGCTAATAGGCCCCGAAAGCCGCTCCCTCGTGGGCGCATTTTGCTGCTATCGGGTCAAAAGCAGCCAAAAACAGCCATTTCCAACAAGAAAGCCCATCATGAAACGCGTCGACGCCCACGGATTGAAGATCGCTCCCGTCCTGTTTGATTTCATCGCCAAGGAAGCGGCCCCGAAAACGGGGATCGCGCCGGATGCGTTCTGGGCCGGGCTTGCCGCCATCATCAAGGATCTGGGGCCGAAGAACCGCGCATTGCTGGCGGTGCGCGACACGTTGCAGGCCAAGATCGACGACTGGCACCGCGCCAGCAAAGGCAAGGCGTTCGACCTCAACGCCTATACCGCCTTCCTCAAGGAGATCGGCTATCTCGTTCCGGAGCCGGCGACCCAGAAGGTCGAGACCGCCAATGTCGACGAGGAGATCGGCAAGATCTGCGGCCCGCAGCTCGTCGTGCCCCTCACCAACGCGCGCTATGCGCTGAACGCGGCGAATGCGCGCTGGGGTTCGCTCTATGACGCCTTCTACGGCACCGATGCGATCCCGCATGATCCGTCCGAGAGCGGCAAGGGCTACAACAAGGCGCGCGGCGACAAGGTGATCGCCAAGGCCAAGGCGTTCCTCGATGCCGCTGTGCCGCTTGCCACCGGCAGCCACACCGACGTCACCGCCTACAGTGTCGTCGCGGGCCAGCTCGCGGTGAAGCTGAAGAGCGGCAATGCCACCGCGCTGAAGAACGCGGCGCAGTTCGCCGGCTTCCAGGGCGATGCGGCCGCGCCTTCGGCCGTGCTGCTCGCCAACAATGGCCTGCATGTCGAGGTGAAGATCGACCGCAGCAGCGCGATCGGCAAGGACGATCCGGCCGGCGTCGCCGACATGATCATGGAATCCGCGGTTTCCACCATCCTCGACATGGAGGACTCGGTCGCAGCCGTCGATGCCGAGGACAAGGTGCTGGTCTACCGCAACACGCTCGGCCTGATGAACGGCACGCTGTCGGCCGATTTCGAGAAGGGCGGCAAGACGCTGACGCGCTCGCTCAACGCCGACCGCAGCTACAAGACCCCGGACGGCAAGGGCGAGGTCAAGCTGCACGGCCGCAGCCTGCTCTTGATGCGCAATTGCGGTCACCACATGTTCACCGACGCGGTGCTGGACGAGAAGGGCGAGGAGATTCCGGAAGGCCTTCTGGACGCCGCCGTCTCCGGCCTGCTCGCGATCCACGACCTCAAGGGCAATTCGAAGGTCAAGAACAGCCGCACGGGATCTGCCTATATCGTCAAGCCGAAGATGCACGGCCCGGACGAGGTGTCGCTCACCTGCGAGATCTTCGACCGCGTCGAGAAGATGCTGTCGCTGCCGGAGAACACGCTCAAGGTCGGCATCATGGACGAGGAGCGGCGCACCACCGTCAACCTCAAGGCCTGCATCCAGCGCGCCTCCAAGCGCATCATGTTCATCAACACCGGCTTCCTCGACCGCACCGGCGACGAGATCCACACCTCGATGGAAGCCGGCCCAATGATCCGCAAGAACGAGATGAAGGCGCAGGCCTGGATCAAGGCCTATGAGGACTGGAACGTCGACATGGGCCTGACCTGTGGCCTGCCCGGGCACGCCCAGATCGGCAAGGGCATGTGGGCCGCCCCCGACAAGATGGCGGACATGCTGGCGCAAAAGCTTGGCCATCCGCAGGCCGGCGCCACCACCGCCTGGGTGCCCTCACCGACTGCAGCGACGCTGCACGCGCTGCACTACCACCAGGTCAACGTGATCGCTCGCCAGGAAGAGCTCACCAAAGGCGGACCGCGCGCAAAGCTTTCGGACATCCTCACCATTCCGGTGTCGAAGTCGAACTGGGCGCCCGATGACGTCAAGCAGGAGATCGACAACAACTGCCAGGGCATCCTCGGCTATGTCGTGCGCTGGATCGACCAGGGCGTCGGCTGCTCCAAGGTGCCCGACATCCACGACGTCGGCCTGATGGAAGACCGCGCCACCTTGCGGATCTCCAGCCAGCATCTCGCCAACTGGCTGCACCAGGGCGTGATCACCGAGGCGCAGGTGATGGAATCGCTCAAGCGCATGGCGGTCGTTGTCGACAAGCAGAACGCGGGCGATGCCATCTACAAGCCGATGGCGCCCGCCTTCGACGGCGTCGCCTTCAAGGCCGCCTGCGACCTCATCTTCAAAGGCCGCGAGCAGCCGAACGGCTACACCGAATACATCCTCACCGCGCGCCGCCGCGAGGCCAAGGCGAACGGCTGATAGTCAGCCGGCTCGAAACACCGAAAGCCCCGGCTCACGCCGGGGCTTTTTTGTTGAGCGCAGCGGGCGAAACGTCGCGCCGCGCAGCGGAACGGCCGCGCGGCGGTCGCGTTGTACGGCCATCAACCCATGGGAGATGGTCATGGACTGGAATCGCATCGAAGGAAACTGGAAGCAGTTCAAGGGTTCGGCCAAGGAGAAGTGGGGCAAGCTCACCGACGACGACCTCCAATTGATCGAGGGACGCCGCGAACAGCTCGAGGGCCGGCTCCAGGAACGCTACGGCAAGGCCAAGGACCAGGTTCGTCAGGACGTCGACGACTGGCTGAAATCGCTGCACTGAAGCAGCGCAAACGAAGCCCCGGCGAAAGCCGGGGCTTCTTGTTTGGCGAGTGGCCCGGATGAGCCAGCGGGTCGGCGCGAAGCGCCGCCCGATGACAGGCTCCGCGATATCCGGGACCTTTGTTGCGGCACCCCGGATATCGCTGCGCTCATCCGGGCTTTGATCCCTTGCTAGAACACCGCGAGATATTTCAGCAGCGAGACGATGCCGATGATGATGACGACCACGCGCGCGATCTGCTTGGCGCGGCCGTCCATCGGCAGCATGTTGATGAGATAAAGGACGAGAATAACGACGAGAAAAGTGACGAGTACGCCCACCAGCATCGCGAAACCCCCTTCAGGCAAATTGCGACCACCGCTCTAACGCCTGTCTCCCGCGCTGGTTCCATCGCGGCAACCCACTGCAACTTCTAGTAAATACGTACTTCTACGATCGGACGGCCTGCCCAAAATTTTACCCTTTTCCATTCAGATGCGGAAATGACGCCGGTGCCGTGGGCCGCAAACGGCGTGCGATTGCCGTTCTGCCGCGCCGGGCTTGTCGATGTTGCCGGGCGCTTTCAAGAGCTTTGCAATGGGAGTTGGGGGGACTTCGATGCTGAATCGTCTGACCGTATCCACGCTGCTGAAGGCGGTGATCGCGATCACGTCGGCCTGCGTGGTGCTCGCGCTCTCGCTCACCGCCTACGAATCCTGGGATCGCCTCAAGACCGCCAACCGGATCTCGCAGACCGCCGACGCATCCGCCGATTTGTTCAAGGCGATGCACAGCCTGCGCACCGACCGATCGACCACGACGCGGCTCCTCAACTCGGCCGAACCGATGGATGCCGAGATCGAGAAATATCTGCGCGCGATCCGGGACACCGAGATGCCGGCAATGGCACGCGCGCTGGAGCTGCTGCCGGTCATGGACTTCCCGCAATCGGGCACGCTGGTGCCGGAGCTTGCGCGCCTCCACAAGTTGCTGACCGAAGAGCAGAAACAGTTCTGGGCGGATATGGCCAAGCCCAGGGATCAGCGCCGCGCCGGCCTGCCGAAGGAATATATGGAGACGACGGGCGGCCTGCTCGAAACGCTCGACAAGCTGTCGAACGTCCTGGCCGCCACCGTCAATCACCAGGACGCCGTGATCGACCAGCTGCTGTCGATCAAGCAGAACGCCTGGCTGCTCCGCAACACCGCGGGCGAAGCTTCCCTGGTCGTCTCGACCGGTCTTGCCGCCGGCAAGATCACACCGGAAGCCCGCAACAACTACACCCAGCATGTCGGCGGCACGTCGGCGATGTGGAAGGCGCTCGAATTGTCAGCCTCGGGCATGCAGTTGCCGCCCGCGCTCGTCTCCGCCATGGCCGCGGCCAAGACCGCCTATTTCGAGCCGCAATATCTGACCCTGCGGGACCGCCTCGCTGACACTTTGGTCAAGGGCGAGAAGGCCGAGATGACCGCCAACCAGTGGAGCCCGCTCACGGTCGGCCGCCTTTCCAGCGCTGTCACCGTGGCGGAAGCCGCCCTTGACGCCGCCAAGGTCCATACGCTGGAGCAGCGCGGCGCCGCGCAGCGCGCGCTGATCGTGCAGCTTGGATTGCTGGGGCTCGCCATCGGCCTTGCCGTCGGCGCGGTCATGCTCGTGAGCCGCCGCGTGATCCATCCGCTCAACACCATCCGCGACGCCATGCTGAAGGTCGCCGGCGGCGACCTTGCCGTCGACAGCGGCTATCTCGATCGTCAGGACGAGATCGGCGCACTGGCCGGCGCGCTGGAGGCCTTCAAGCAGCAGGCCACCGACAAGCTCAAGATCGAAGAGCAGGAGCGCGAGCGCAATGCGGGCGCTTCCGCACGCCAGCGCGCCGTTGAAGCCTATGTCGGCGAGTTCGAGGGCGCGGTGCGCAAGACGCTGGGCGAATTGGGCGAGGCGTCCGGCGAGATGCGCAAGACCTCGGGCGACCTCTCCGCCGTGTCGCGCCAGACCAACGATCGCGTCCAGGTCGCCGGCAAGGCCTCCAACGACGCCTCCATGAGCGTCGACAGCGTCGCCGCCGCCGCCGAGGAGCTCTCGGCCTCGATCAACGACATCAGCCAGCAGGCCGCGCATGCCGCAGGCATCGCCGGTCGCGCCGTCACGCAGGCGCGCGAAACCGACGGCACCGTGCAGGGCCTGGCGAAGTCGGCGGGGCGCATCGGCGAGGTCGTCGGTCTCATCAACACCATCGCGGCGCAGACCAATCTGCTCGCGCTCAACGCCACCATCGAAGCGGCGCGCGCCGGCGAAGCCGGCCGCGGCTTTGCCGTGGTCGCCTCCGAGGTGAAGTCGCTGGCAAGCCAGACCGCGAAGGCGACCGAGGAGATCTCCGAGCAGATCGCCGACATCCAGAAAGTCGCGGGCGACGCCATCAACGCGATCCAGACCATCGGCGGCATCATCGGCGAAGTGAACGAAGTGGCGACCGCCATTGCCGCCGCCGTGCAGGAGCAGGGTGCGGCGACGCAGGAGATCACCCGCAGCACGCAATTCGCGGCGCAGGGCACCAAGAACGTCTCGGACAACATCACCGGCGTCAAAGCCGATGCGGACGCTGCCGCCGCAGCCGCCGACAATGTGAAGCAGGCCTCCGAGATGCTGGAGAGCCAGAGCCGCCAGCTCGGCCATGAGGTCAGCGACTTCCTCGGCAAGATCCGCGCGGCGTAGGCGCGGATCGGGAGAGGGCGCCGCGCCCGTAATTTTACGGCAGGAACGCTGCCTAAGTTTTTACCCTTTTCGGGCCAAATGCGCCTCACGCGCTCGCCGCTGGCGGGCGCATCTGTTGCGTGCATCCCTTGGTCTCTTCGAACTTCGTGGGGCTGCCGTTCAGGGCCACGAACTCGAAACGCGCACCCGGGGTGTCCGATGCTCAATCGCTTGACCGTATCCACGCTGTTGAAGGCGGTAATCCTCTCCACCGCATTCATCGTCGTCATCGGCTTCTCGATCAGCGCATGGAGCTCATGGGGCCGTCTTCAACAGGCCAACCGGATCGTCGCGGTTTCGGCCGCCTCGGCCGAAGTGTTCAAGGCGATGGCCAACATTCGGGCCGACCGCTCGACCAGCAGCCGCCAGCTCACTTCCGATGTCGCGGTGGACAAGAACATCGAGAAGTACATCCGCGAGCTGCGCGCGGCGCTGATGCCGGCGCTGGCCCTCACGCTTGAGCTCCTGCCCACGACCGACATCGTCCAGCGCGAGGCGTTCCTCGCCGATCTCGGCAAGCTGAACAAGACGCTGCTGGCCGCACAGGCCGAGTTCTGGACCGAGGTCGTCAAGCCCAAGGCCGAGCGCCGCGCAGGCCTCGCCAAGGAATATGTCGCGACCGAGGACGCGCTGATGGCGCAGCTCGAAAAACTCTCGGGCGCGCTCGCGGCGAGCGTCAACCACCAGGACGCGACCATCGACCAGCTCCTGTCCATCAAGCAGATGGCCTGGCTGCTCCGCAACACGGCCGGCGAGTCCTCGCAGATCGTCGGCAATGCACTCAACGCCGGCAAGATCGCGCCCGAGGTGCAGCTCACCTACACCAAATTGGTGGGCGGCACCGACACCGCCTGGACCGCGATCGAGCTCGCCGCATCCGGCATGCCATTGCCGCCGGCGCTGGCGGCGGCGATGACCGAGACCAAGTCGACCTATTTCGATCCGCAATACGCCGCCACGCGCGACGGCGTCATCACGACGGTCGCCAAGGGCGAGAAGCCGTCGATGACCGCCAACCAGTGGAGTCCCTATTCGGTGCCCCGCATGATGACCGCGGTGAGGCTCGCCGACGCCGCGCTGCAGGCCGCCAAGGATCACTCCGCCGCGCAGCGGGCGGCCGCAGTGCAGTTGCTGATCGTCAACACCGCCCTGCTCGTCGCCGCGATCGTCCTGACCGGTGCCGCCATGCTGGCCGTCAGCCGCCGCGTGATCACGCCGCTGCACCGGATTCGCGATGCCATGCTGAGGGTCGCCGGCGGCGACCTCACCGTCGACAGCGGCTATCTCGACCGACGCGACGAGATCGGCTCGCTCGCCGGCGCACTGGAGACCTTCAAGCAGCAGGCCATCGACAAGCAGAAGATCGAAGAGCAGGAACGCGAGCGCAACGCCGGTGCCGCCGCGCGACAGCGCGCGATGGAAGCCTATGTCGGCGAGTTCGAAGGCGTGGTGCACAAGTCGCTGGGCGAGCTGAGCGAGGCGTCCGGCGAAATGCGCAAGACCTCGGGCGACCTCTCCACGGTGTCACGCCAGACCAATGAACGCGCCGAGATCGCAGGCAAGGCCTCGAACGACGCATCGACCAGCGTCGAGAGCGTCGCGGCAGCCGCCGAGGAGCTCAGCGCATCCATCAACGACATCAGCCAGCAGGCCGCGCATGCCGCAGGCATCGCCAGCCGCGCCGTCAACCAGGCACGCGAGACCGACAGCACCGTCCAGGGGCTCGCGCAGTCGGCGGGGCGCATCGGCGAGGTCGTCGGTCTCATCAACACCATCGCGGCACAGACCAACCTGCTGGCCCTGAACGCCACGATCGAGGCGGCACGCGCCGGGGAAGCCGGCCGCGGCTTTGCGGTCGTGGCCTCCGAGGTGAAGTCGTTGGCGAGCCAGACCGCCAAGGCGACCGAAGAGATCTCCGAGCAGATCGCCGACATCCAGAAGGTCGCGGGCGATGCCATCAATGCGATCCAGGCCATCGGCGGCATCATCGGCGAAGTCAACGAGGTCGCGACCGCGATCGCCGCCGCCGTCCAGGAGCAGGGCGCGGCCACTCAGGAGATCACCCGCAGCACGCAATATGCGGCGCAGGGCACCAAGAACGTCTCGGACAACATCACCGGCGTGAAAGCCGACGCCGACACCGCAGCCGGTGCCGCGGAGAACGTCAAGCAGGCCTCCGAGATGCTGGAAACCCAGAGCCGCCAGCTCGGCCATCAGGTCAGCGACTTCCTCGGCAAGATCCGCGCGGCGTAACGTTGTAAGTTAGATGGCAAATTGCTCTAGACCTTCGGTGGCATCCCCGCGAACGCGGGGATCCATAGCCACGGGGAGGAGTTCGGCGAAGACTCGTGGTTGCCGGCTCGTGCCGTAACGCCTCCCTGTGGTTATGGATCCCGGATCTGCGCTTCGCTTGTCCGGGATGACAGCGGAGATCGAGGCGGTAGCGCTAGGCCCACGTGAAGCCGCCGCCCTACTCCTTCGCCACCACAGGCACCTGGCGGAATTTGGCGCGCACCGATGCCGGCAGCGGCGAAAAATTCATCGCGACGCCGCGGCGGTCGTTGGCGTTGCGGCTGGCGACCACCAGGCCGTCAGCGCCGGCGACGATATCGCCCTTGCGCAGCGTGGGATCGTCCTCGACCTTGACCGATGCGAGCCCGGCCGGATCCTTGCCGTTGCAGGTGCAGCCCGCGACGATCTCGTTGCGGTAGCGGAACGCGTTCGGCAGGTCGGAATAGGGCTTTCCATTCTCAGCCGTGGCGTCGTCGATATTGCTGCCATAGACCAGCGACGTCTCGGAAGCCGGGCAGAAGCTCTTGCAGGATTGCGCCTTGCTCTCGGCATCATTGCCTTGCGCCGGGAAGTAGCGGCCGTCGCAGCCGCGCACGCAATAGGCCGTGCCGCCGCCATAGGCCGCGCGTTGGCGAGGGGCGTCGTAGCGTGGCATGTCATCGCCAGGGAACGGTGTCCGGATCTGTGGAGGCCGCGCTCCGAACGCACCGAACAGCGCCGAGAAGAAATCTTCCGCATGCGCCGACGGTGCGAATGCCAGACCGGCGGAGACAACGACCATGATCGCCGTACCGCCAGCCACTTTGCCAATCAGGCGTCTGCTCATATGACTCACTCTTACTCCTAGTTCACGGCCGACGTCGCGATGTTCAGCGCCTGCCGGCCCGACGGCATCGCCGTCACGGCTGGACGCTTGCGCGCGGGGTCGCCGCCCTTGGCCATCAGCGGCGCGTTCTTCGGCAGCACCACGACCTTGGCGCCGACATTAACGCGGCCGAACAGGTCGGTGACGTCCTCGTTGGTCATGCGGATGCAGCCGGAGGAGACGAACTTGCCGATCGTGGAGGGATCGTTGGTGCCGTGGATGCGGTATTCGCTGGAGCCGAGATACATCGCACGCGCCCCGAGCGGGTTGCCGGGACCGCCGGCGACGAAGCGCGGCAGATAGGGCTGGCGCGCAATCATCTCGGCCGGCGGATGCCAGTCCGGCCATTCCGCCTTGCGGCTGACGCTCTGCACGCCGGACCAGGTGAAGCCTTCGCGGCCGACGCCGACGCCGTAACGGATCGCACGACCATTGCCGAGCACGTAATAGAGATAGGTGTTGTTGGTATCGATGACGATGGTGCCGGCCGGCTCGCTGCGGTCGAAGCCGACGATCTGCTTGCGCAGGCGATCGGGCAGCTGGGCATCCTCGTCCGCCGCCTGCCGCTGCGGCGCTTCGTTCACATAGCCCTGCGCGTAACCCTGGTCCTGCGGATACGCCTGCGGCTGCATCGGCGCATAGCCGTAGGTCTGCGCGCTCGCGCCAGCGAACGGCACCGCCAGCAGAGCGGTCGCGAAGGCGAAGGCGGTGACGACGCGCGGCGAGAAGCTGCGACGGACTGCAGAGAACTTTGTCATGTGCTGCCCCGTTGGATGCGTGCATCAGGGTGATGCGCTTGCGAACAAACGCCGCGGGGGCGATTCAGGTTCCGGCCCTGCGCGCGGCATCCTTGTCACAGTCAAGCGAGCGCGTGTTCACGAAGCCGCGATGGAACCGCCGCACCGCTCGCGCATTGTCAGGTCGCCAATGGGCGCGCGGATCGAGGCTTCCGTGCCGGAGAGAGATTGTGCGCGTCCTTCCCAGTGAACGTCTGACTCCCGGCAACAGCGAAGGCAGTCCGCTTCCCGACAGCCATATCGAGCTGCCGCCGGTGATCCGTCACACCGAGTTCGTTGCCTTCGCGCTTGCCGGCCTCTTGCTGATCGCCATCGTCACCGTGCTCTATGTCGGCAAGGCGTTCTTCCTGCCGGTCGTGATGGCCTTCGTCACCGGCACCATGCTGTCGCCGGCCGCCAGCTTTCTCGAACGGAGCAAGGTCCCGCGCGGGCTCGGCGCCGTCCTGATCGTGGTCGCGGTGACCACGGTGGTGGCCTTCGTGGTGGCGCTGATCGCCTCCCCCGCGATGGAATGGAGCACGCGCCTGCCGGAGCTCGGCGCGCAATTGAAGGACAAGCTGCACGTGTTCGACCGACCGCTCGCGCTGTGGCGCGAGCTGCAGGCCATGGTCGGCGGCTCGGAAGGACTGCCGAACTTCCAGATGCCGAAATTCGATTGGGTGCAGCCGACGCTGGAATTCCTGTCACCGACCTTTACCGAATTCCTGCTGTTCTTCGTCACCCTGATCCTGTTCATCGCAAGCTGGCGCGACCTGCGCCGGGCGCTGATCATGACCTTCAGCGACCGCGACGCCCGGCTGCGCACGCTTCGGATCCTCAACGAGATCGAGGTCCATCTCGGCAACTACCTCTTGACCGTCACGCTCATCAATATTGGGGTCGGCGTCGCCACCGGCCTCGTCTGTGCGCTCACCGGCATGCCCAATCCGGCCGGGCTCGGCGCGCTCGCCGCAACCCTCAACTTCATCCCGATCATCGGGCCGATCGCGATGTTCGCCGTTCTGATCGTGGTGGGGCTGGTCGCCTTCCCGACCATCAGCGGCGGCCTGATGGCGGCGCTCGCCTTCGGCGGCCTCACCTTCCTGGAGGGGCACTTCGTCACGCCCATGATCATCGGGCGGCGGCTGGCGCTGAACGCGCTCGCCGTGCTGCTGGCGCTCGCGTTCTGGACCTGGCTGTGGGGACCGATGGGCGCCTTCCTGTCGTCGCCGCTCCTGATCGTCGCGCTGATCCTGAAGGAGCATCTGTTGCCGGCGGATGCGCCGCAGCTGCCGCAGGATTGACCGGTTTCCGCGAACGGAACTTCCCCGACGACGAAACGTTTTCCGGCTATCTCAGCCGTCAACAGTTTGGAGCTCCCGATGTCCACGACCAATGCCGAAGCCGGGATGAAGGACTGGACCGACAAAGCCACCCGAGAACGCCTCGAGAAGGATGTAGCAGCCGTGAAAAGCGATATCGCCGCCCTCACCGACCAGATCACCGACGCGCTCAATACCTTTGCCAATTCCACCAGCAAGCAGGCTCGCCGCGGCTATCGCCAGGCGCGCGAAAACATGGATACCGCGCTCGACGACGTGTCGGAGCGCGGCAGTGCAATGATGGGCGCGGCCCAGGAAGCCTACGGCTCGATCGAGGAGACGCTCGAAGACGCGATCACGCAGCGGCCGCTTGCGACCGTCGGACTCGCGCTCGGCATCGGCTTCCTGATCGGTGCCGCCTGGCGCCGGTAAGATTTGCGGACGCGTGTTGAGGTGTCGGCACCGGCGCGTTGCCGGTGTCGGCCCGTGACGGTTTGGCTTGCGGGGAATTGAGGAGCGAGGGCCATGTTTCAGCGCATCATCGATGGGATCAGTGCATCCACCGGCACGACGGTGCGACTGACCTCGCTTGCCGCAGCCGCGGCCTTCGCGCTATTCGTGACGACGTGCTTCCTTTGCGCCGCCGCCTTCATCTCGGTGCTGGAGAAATATGGCCCGGTGCAGGCCTGTCTTGCCGGCGCTGGCATCTTCTTCCTGCTGACGCTGGCTGCGGCAGGTTCTTATTGGGGCTACAAGCGGGAGGTGCGGAAGCGCGCCCAGATCGCGGCCGAGCGCGCCGCGAAGTCGGCGGCGCAGAGCATGCTCGCGGATCCCATGCTGCTCGCCACCGGGCTGCAGATCGTCCGTGCCATCGGCGTCAAGCGGCTACTGCCGATCCTGGCGATCGGCGGCGTCGCCCTCGGCATCATGGCGAGCCGCGCGGGCGTTCCCGACGAGGCGTCGGCTGAACCGGCCGAATAGCGATCCGAGCGGGTCAGAAAATTTCGTTGTAAGTCCTCCGAGCGCATCTAACAGAATTCGTCCATAAGACGCCGCGCAATTTCGCGCCATCACGGCGCGGCTGCCCCCAGCCATCACGCAAACGCTACTCGGATGGGCAGGCGGTTGCCGTTAAAAGTACCACCCTGATTCCCAAAGCTATTTTAATCAATGAAACCGTCCGTTAAGGCGAACCTCGCCGCATTCCATCACGACGCCAGGCTTTATCTGACGCTCGGTATCGCCAACTGGTCGGTTTTCGTCGACCATATCCCGAACAACGTCGTCAACCTGCTGACGCTGCGCAATTTCGGCTTCAGCGGCGCGGCTGACCTGTTCGTGTTCGTCGTCGGCTATGGCGTCGCCATCATCCACGGCCGGATGGCGCTTGAACGGGGCTACCTCGTGGCGGCGACGCGCATCTTCCGCCGCGTCTGGCGGCTCTACGCCGCCTATGTCGTGCTGTTCGTGATCTACATCGACACCATCGCCTATGTCGCCTCGCAGTCGATGGCGCCGGAGATCATCCACGAATACAATATCTCGGGCATTCTCGAGCACCCGCTGCGGATCCTGGTCCGCGGCCTCGTGCTCCAGGAGGAGCCGCTGAACCTCGACCTCCTGCAATTGATGATCCCGCTGATGGCCTTTTTTCCGTTCGCGCTGTGGGGTCTGTTGCGGTGGCCGAACCTGACCCTGGCGGCATCGGTCGCGCTGTATCTTGCCGCACGCTGGTTCGACTGGAATTTTCGGGTCTATCCGGACCAGGAATGGACCTTCAATCCGCTCTGCTGGCAGATGCTGATGGTGCTCGGGGGCTGGTTCGCCGTGACAGGCGCGCCCGGGCGCGCGCTACGCGACATGCCCTGGCTGCGGATTCTCGCCGGCACCTATCTCGTATTCGCGATGGCCATCACCTTGCTGCGCCATTCGCCGGCAATGTCGGCTTACCTGCCGGACCTGCTCCTCGACAGCATCGCGCCGACCGACAAGGAAAACCTGGCGCCCTATCGCGTGATTCACTTCCTCGCGCTCGCCTTGCTGGCGACCCATCTCATTCCGGCCAATCATCCCGGCCTGCAATTGAAGCCGCTGCAGGCGGTCATCCGATGTGGCGAGGAATGGCTCGCCGTGTTCTGCGTCGGGGTGTTCCTGTCGTTTGCGGGCCATCTCATCCTGATCACCAGCGCCAATCTGGTGGCGATGCAGATCGTGGTGAGCCTCGCCGGCTTCGCCGCGATGACCGCGGTGGCCTACTACGTCGCCTGGTCGAGGTGGCAGGATCTCCCCACGGCCTTGCGGCAGCAGGCCTAGCCAGAGAACCGTGCGATTCTGCTAGGCCGAAAGCGGCGGCTGCGCTATGCGGAGAAGCTCTGCGTGAGGAGACCGGGCGTGGCGATGGCGAAAAGCGGGGGGGAAGAGACCGGGAGCACGCCCCGGCGCGGCCGGCCTCGGTCGATCGAGACCAGCAACGCCATTCTCGAAAGCGCCTATGCGCTGATGGCTTCCACCGGCCTTGCCGCCACCACCATCGACGCGGTCGCCCGCCACTCCAGCGTCTCCAAGATGACGATCTACAAATGGTGGCCGTCCCGCGAGGCGCTCTTGATCGACGCCTTTCTTCAACATGCCGCGCAGATGCTGCCGCTGCCTCCGGAGGGCTCCGGCAACCCCGCGGCGCGCGCCCGCCGCCATGCCGCAGCCTACGCCGAGGCGCTCCAGGGCGAGTTCGGCAAGGTCCAGCTCGCGGTGATCTCCGAATGCATTTCCAAAACCGGCTCGGCCGAGCTGTTCTATGCCCGCTATCTGCAATTCCGTCGCGACGCGCTGGTCGAGATGATTGCCGCGGGCCAGAACGACGGCAGCATCCTGGCCGAAGGGCCGGCTGAGGATCTTTACGACGCGATCTATGGCGGCCTGTTCTATCGCTACGTCTTCGGCATCGCGCCAATCACGCCGGCCTATGCCCGCAATCTGGTCGACCTGGTGTTGAGGCCCAAGGGCTAAGCCCAAGGAGTTAAGCCCAAGGGGTTAAGCCCAAGGGGTTAGTCCGAGGCTTAAGCCGGCGGCTTCTATCGCGCAGACCTCACCGGTGCGGAGATCTTGTCCGTGCGGTCGCGCTCGGTCATGTCGACCACCGTCTCCATCGGCGCGGTCAGCTCGTAGACATAGGAGGCGTCGGTGAAATAGCGCTTGGCGGTGCCGCCGAGAGCCTCGGGGGCGACACGGTCGAGCAGGATCAGGCCGAAATCGGAATCGGGGCGGCGGGTCGCCTCGCTGGTGTTGAGCTCCTCCCAGCGGAAATGGAAGACCTCGCCCGCCCCCTCGCCCGTCACGGTCCAGCTAGCGGTGATGTGCGGATGCTTTCCGACCAGCGACAGGCCCTCGTCGGAATGCGAGGCAAGTTCGAAGAACAGCAGCGAGAGGCTCTGCGCCGCGCGCGCGCTGACCGCGATATCAGGACCCGTGACGGCAATGCGGTCGGCATGCGGGATGGCGCGCGCCTCGAACAGGCCCTTCAGCTTGACGCCCTGCCACTGGCTCTCGCTGAGCAGCGAGACCACGTTGGACATGGCGTGGATGCGCCCGATCAGGAGCTCGCGGGCGACGTCGATGTCCGAGCCGTGACGCAAGGTGCGCGTCACGATAGACTGGATCACCGCGAGGATATTCTTGACCCGGTGGTTGAGCTCGTCGATCACCGCGGTCAGCCGGCGCTCGAAGCCGATTCTGACCTGGATTTCCCGGCTGAGCCTTAAGTTGTTGTAGGCGACATAGCCAAACAGGCCGCACACCATCGCAGTGATCGCAAAGCCGATCGCCGCCACGATGATCGCGGTCTGCTCGGCGCGACGCGCCGAGTTGGTCTTCGCGTAATAACCCAGCTGCCAGTCACGGCCGCCGAAGCTCACCGTGCGCGTCGCCGATGGCGTCGGCCCGTCCGTCGTCGTCATGCGGGTGGAGACGATTCCCTGATCGTTGGCGACGAGCTCGCCACCTTCCTTGCGCGGGTCCCTGAGCGCGACCGAGAACAACGACATGTCGTCATTGGTCAGCATCAGCGAGGCGAGTTCGTAGGAAAACGTGACGAACCCGGCCGGCTCGGTCGCACCCTCGGGGATGACGGGAGCTGCCACGATGATCCCGACCGGCCCGTTGCCGCGCAACAGCGGAATCGGGTCCGAGGCCACCGACCGCTTCTCGAGCCGGGCCCGTGTCAACATGGCGCTGCGAACCTGATCCTGGTCGTAACTACGGCCAGGCAGAGCCTTGGTCTCGTCGCTGCGCGGCTCGAGATCCAACAGCACGTCGATCGGCTGGGTGATCTCGGCCGGATTGATCGGCTTGTCGTCAAAGGTGCGGATCTTTGGATTGGGGAAGCCGGCGCCTCCAATGGCAGCCTGCGCCGCCGTAAGCTCGTTCGGCTTCAGCCGGGCGATCCAGCCGGCCACCACGAAATCGGTCTTGAAGGCGTAAATGGCCGAGCGCAGCGGCTCCAGCATGTTCGGCTTGATCACTGATGGTGTGCGGAACAGGCCTGAGGCGACACGTGCGAGCAGCTCGCGCTCAGTGAGCCGGTCCTGCACCAGGCTGGCATGAACGTCGATCGCGCGCGCGAGCGCGATACGATCCAGCGCCAGCTCCTGGTCGTGGACGCGATAGGCCGCAAGCCCGGAGAGCAAGGCTCCGAGCAGAGCGATGAAACCGATGATGAAACCCAGCCGGACCACGCGACTACTCAGGCGAAAGCAGGAGGTCGGCAATAAACAAGGAGCATATGTACGCCGCTCGAACGGCCATGTGCCGAAACAGGGTGAACCCCGGTGGCAGAGATAATGAAGGAGGAGGCATCAGTACGCAACTTGGGTCGCCTGGAAAGCTTAATCCGCCCGGCCAATGGTCTGGCCGGGATGAATTGCCCGGGCACCGGAGGTAGTTAATCGCCGTGTCCGAAATTTGTTCCGTGGTTGCGGCCCGGCCCCAGGGTTAACGGCGAAAAAAGCATGCGCCAAGTCGTCGCGCGCTGTCAGCCCGCCCGTTTCAGGCCGCCTTTGGCCTCGATGAAGCCGACAATGCGGTCAAGGCCCTCGCTCTTCTTCAGATTGGTCATGACGAAGGGGCGCTCGCCGCGCATGCGCCTGGCGTCCGTGTCCATCTTCTCCAGGGAGGCGCCGACATGGGGGGCGAGGTCGATCTTGTTGATGACCAGCAGGTCGGACCGGGTGATGCCGGGGCCGCCCTTGGACGGGATCTTGTCGCCGGCGGCCACGTCGATGACGTAGATGGTCAGGTCGGCCAGCTCCGGGGAAAAAGTGGCAGCGAGATTGTCACCGCCGGACTCGATCAGAACGAGATCGAGCCCGGGAAACTTGGCGCGCATGTCCGCCACCGCGGCGAGATTCATCGAGGCATCCTCGCGGATCGCGGTGTGCGGGCAGCCGCCGGTCTCGACGCCGGCAATGCGGTCCGGCGTCAGCGATCCCGAACGCACCAGGAACTCGGCATCCCATTTGGTGTAGATGTCGTTGGTGATCGCGGCAATGTCATAGCGCTCGCGCATGGTCTTGCAGAGCAGGTCCATCAGCGCGGTCTTGCCCGATCCGACGGGACCGCCGACGCCGACACGCAAGGGGCCGTGAGATTTCGACATGTCATTGGCTCTTTCTCGATGGGTCAAAGGTCGCACCGCTCACGACCGGAACAGCCGGGTATATTGCGTCTCGTGCCGCAGGCTGGCGAGATCGGCGCGGAAGGTCGCGCTGCCAAGATCGTCCAATGCTGCGTTCAACGCACGATTGGCGGTGGCGGCAACGGCGGCTTCCAGCCTCACCAGCACGCGCTGGCAGTCGGTCTGGCCGAGCGGAATGAGCCTACTGGCGGCCGAAATCCAGTTGGACACCAGCGCATGCAGGAACGCGTGCAACGTCGGCGCCAGCGCCACGCCGTGCTTAGCTGCAACCACGCCGACCGCGACGGGATAGACCAGTGGCGTGCGGCATGCCGCAACCATGGCATCAAGGCCGTCTGCATCCCAGGCAGCGCGAGCGATGTCGATGAAGGCGCGGCCCTGCGAGATCGTCTCCAGCTGCCGCTCGCGCGACGGCACCATGGCCGCGGCGAGCTCGGCGATGTCGCTCAAGGTCGCATCCTCGCCCATCTCTGCAGCACGATAGGCATGCACCAGAAGCGTCGCGTCGCAAAAGCCGGAGCCGTCGCCGAGCATCGCGTCGAGCCAGTCGGCCAGCGTGGCCGTATCGACGATGTCGCCCGCCTCGACCGCCCATTCGATGCCGCTGGAATAGGAGAAGCCGCCGACCGGGAATGCCGGCGACAGCCAGGTCATCAGCCGGTACAGCGCCGCCGCCTCGCCCTCGGCGAGGTCGCCGGCGCCGACCGACTCACTTGTGGTCATGAGCATGCTTGTGGCCGTGGTGATGGTCGGGATGGTCGCAATGCTCGTCGTGGTGATGGTGATGATCGTGCCCATGATCATGCGCGGCATGATCATGGGGGTGGTGGTCATGCGCGTGATGATCATGGCCATGGTGATCGTGACCATGGTCATGATGATGCCCGTGATCATGATGCGCATGATCGTCGTGGCCATGCGCGTGGCCGGCATCGGCATAGGCGCCGCCTTCGGGATCGAACGGCGCCTCGATCTCGATCACGCGCGCGCCGAGACCCTTCACCATGGCTTCGATGACGTGATCGCGGCGGATGCGCAAGGCCTTGGCCATGATCTGCGTCGGCAGATGACGGTTGCCGAGGTGCCAGCCGACGCGAATGAGGTGATGCGGATCGCGGCCGCGGATTTCCAGCAGCGGCTCGGGCGCCGCGACCACTTCGACGAGCCGGCCGTCCTCCAGCACCAGCGCATCGCCGCCGCGCAGCGCGACGGCCTGCTCCAGGTCGAGCAGGAATTCGAGCCCCCGCGTTCCCGTCATCGTCATGCGGCGGCGGTGCCGATCGTCGAAATCGAGCACCACCGTATCCGCCGGCGCTTCCGTGAAGCGGTGCTGTCCCCTGACCTGCGTCGCCCGGATCATGCGCTTTTACCCCGTTACCTTGTCTCGACCTTCTCGGGCGTGATCACTTCGATCTTCGGCGGTGCCGTGAAGCACTTGACCGCCACGCGCCCGAACGTCTTCATGTGCTCCATGCCACGATGCGGCACCAGCGCCTCGGCGTTCTCCCACTGCTCGACGAACACCATCTTGGCAGGATCGGTGACGCTTTCATGCAGATCATAGGCGATATTGCCGGGCTCCTTCCGCGTCTCCTTGATGCAGGCGGTGGCGGCTGCAATGAATTCGGCGCGCGTCTCTGGCTTGATGGTCAAGGTGGCAACGACGTAGATCACGAGAAATCCTCCCGGCTTTTCTTCTAAGGTTGGATACCGGGCGGGACATTAGACCAGGCAGGATCGAACGCAAAACCGTAAAAGCCATCCCGGGACATGCCCTCTGGACATAATCCCGGGGACATGCGTTGAGGCGCTATTTTCAGTACATGAAATATCGCTGCGCCATGGGCAGCACCTCGGCGGGTGCGCAAGTGAGCAATTCGCCGTCGGCGCGGACCTCATAGGTCTCCGGATCGACGTCGATATTGGGCGTGGCGTCGTTGTGGATCATGCTCTTCTTCGAGATCTTGCCGCGGGTGTTCTGCACGGCATAGAGCTTCTTCTCGATGCCGAGCTTTCGCGCGAGGCCGCCGGTGATCGCTGCCTTCGAGGTGAATACCACGGACGACGCGGTGCGCGCCTTGCCGAAGGCGCCGAACATCGGCTGGTAATGCACCGGCTGCGGCGTCGGGATCGAGGCGTTGGGATCGCCCATGGGCGCTGCGACGATGGTGCCGCCCTTGACGATGCAATCCGGCTTGACGCCGAAGAAGGCCGGCGACCACAGCACGAGATCGGCGAGCTTGCCCTTCTCGACCGAGCCGATCAGTTTCGACACGCCGTGCGCGATCGCGGGATTGATGGTGTATTTGGCGATGTAGCGCTTGACGCGAAAATTGTCGTTGTCCTTGCCCTTGTCCTGCGGCAGTGACCCGCGCTGCTTCTTCATCTTGTCCGCGGTCTGCCAGGTCCGGATGATGACCTCGCCGAGGCGGCCCATGGCCTGCGAGTCCGACGACATCATCGAGAGCGCGCCGAGATCGTGCAGGATGTCTTCGGCCGCGATGGTCTCCTTGCGGATACGACTTTCGGCGAATGCCAGATCCTCCGCGATCGAGGGATCGAGGTGGTGGCACACCATCAGCATGTCCAGATGCTCGTCGATGGTGTTGCGCGTGAAGGGCCGCGTCGGGTTGGTCGAGGACGGCAGCACGTTCTTGAGCCCTGCGACCTTGATGATATCCGGGGCGTGACCGCCGCCGGCGCCCTCGGTGTGGAAGGCATGGATGGTGCGGCCCTTGAACGCCTTGATCGTGTCTTCGACGAAGCCGGATTCGTTCAGCGTATCGGTATGGATCATCACCTGGATGTCGTGAGCATCGGCGACCGACAGGCAATTGTCGATCGCCGCCGGCGTCGTGCCCCAGTCTTCGTGCAGCTTCAGCGCGCAGGCGCCGGCCTTGATCATCTCGACCAGGGCAGCGGGCCGCGATGCGTTGCCCTTGCCGGAGATGCCGAGATTGACCGGGAAGGCGTCGAACGACTGAATCATCCGCCCCATATGCCAGGGACCCGGCGTGCAGGTCGTTGCGAAGGTGCCATGCGACGGGCCGGTGCCGCCGCCCAGCATCGAGGTGACGCCAGACATCAGCGCGTGCTCGATCTGCTGCGGGCAGATGAAATGGATGTGGCTATCGAAGCCGCCGGCGGTGAGGATTTTTCCTTCGCCGGCGATCACGTCGGTGCCGGGACCGATGATGATGGTGACGCCCGGCTGGATGTCGGGATTGCCGGCCTTGCCGATGCCGGCGATCATGCCGTCCTTGATCGCGACGTCGGCCTTGACGATGCCCCAGTGGTCGACGATCAGCGCATTGGTGATGACGGTGTCGGCCGCGCCCTGCTTGTTCGTCACCTGCGACTGCCCCATGCCGTCGCGGATCACCTTGCCGCCGCCGAACTTCACCTCCTCGCCGTAGGTGGTGAGATCCTTCTCGACCTCGATGATGAGGTCGGTGTCGGCCAGCCGCACCCTGTCGCCGGTGGTCGGGCCGAACATGTCGGCATAGACGGAACGCTTCATCTTGACGGACATCACAAGCCCCGTTTGCGTTTGAATGTTTGGTGTCTCACAGCAAGGCCCTCGCTGCTTTCACGGCGTCGTCGAATTTCTCATCGAGCCAGGGATTGCCGCCGCGGCAGCCCGCAACGACCTGCGTGGCCCAGCCGGCGTAGTCGGCAAGATCGTCGCGCTCCTCTGCACTCGGATCGGTCTGAATGCGCGCGCCGATGTTGCTGATCTTGTCGGCGATCTTGATCAGCTTCGCGCCAGCAGATTTCTTCGGCGCATCGACAATCTGCAGACGCCGCCGCTCTGCCTTGGGAAGGCTCATGTCGTCGGTGCATTCGACGACGAGGGAGGCAGCACGCTCCGAGAATTTCTGCGCCAGCTCCTCGCGCGTGGTGGCGGTGTCCTCGATGGTGTCATGCAGCCAGCCGGCCGCGACCAGTTCGGCATCGGCGCCGTCGGTCGCGGTCGCCAGCAGGTTCGCGACCTCGGCGAGATGATTGATGTAGGGCTCGTTGCCGCGCCCCTTGCGCTCCATGCCATTGTGACGGTGCGCAGCGAGTTCGGCGGCTTCTGAGACGAGGCGGACGGGCGACAGCATGGCAAAGACCTCCGTTTCCGCCTCAACCGTGCTGCACCGCGCTCGTTCCTGTGGGGTTCACAGCTTCCCCATCACGTCGCCACGAAAACCGTAAATCGTCTTCTTGCCCGCCATGGCCACAAGCTGGACGTCGCGGGTCTGGCCGGGCTCGAAGCGGACGGCGGTGCCGGCGGCGATGTCGAGGCGCATGCCGCGGGACTTCTTGCGGTCGAATTTCAGCGCCGGGTTGGTCTCGAAGAAATGGTAGTGCGAGCCGACCTGGATCGGGCGGTCGCCGGTATTGGCCACCGTCAGCGTCACGGTCTTGCGGCCGGCATTGAGCTCGATTTCGCCGTCCTGGATGAAGAGTTCACCGGGGATCATTCTATCCTCCTCGTCATTCCGGGCTCGCGCAGCGAGAAGGCCGGAATCTCGAAACCAAAACCTCTGGATTCCGGGTTCGCCCTGCGGGCGCCCCGGAATGACGAATTCGAATTACCTGATCGGCTCGTGGACGGTGACGAGCTTGGTCCCGTCCGGAAATGTCGCCTCGACCTGGATGTCGTGGATCATCTCGGGAATACCCGGCATCACCTGGTCGCGGGTGAGGACCTCAGCGCCGGATTGCATCAGCTCGGCGACCGTGCGGCCGTCGCGCGCGCCTTCGAGGATGAAATCGGAAATGATCGCGATCGCCTCGGGATGGTTGAGCTTGACGCCGCGATCCAGCCTTCGGCGGGCCACGATGGCCGCCATCGAGATCAGAAGCTTATCCTTTTCGCGGGGAGACAGGTTCATGCAGAATCTCTTCCGTTCAACACGTCAATTCGGCCAATCAGTTCAGCCAGAGTCGCGGCAGGGCCGTTCCAGTGCGCGCCAGCACCGCCATCATGTCGACCCGCAACCGCGCCGCATCTTGGGCACAGAACCGGGCCATTGCAAAGCCATTCCACGCCGAGATTCCAACCTCGCCGGAGAATGAGTCCGACGCCTCGCGGATGCGTTCGACCAGGGCCTCGTCGCCGGGCACGATCAGCGCCGTGCCAATCGCGGCACCGCCTTTGGCGACGGCGGATCGCCCAAGTTTTGCGCCGATATTGCCGTCGAGCCTGATGGTCTCGGCGAACACCAGCCTGCCACCACGCCGTAGCCGCCAGCGGTCGACAAACTCGCCCTGCTCCATCCGCTCGCCCATGGCAGTGCGGCCGAACACCACGATCTCGCAGAGCAGGAGCGAGGCGGCATCATCAAGCTCGATATCGAAACGGCGGTGGACCCGGGCGCGGTCAAACAGGATGGTCTCTTGCGGCAACCAGGACAGATGCGCACCCGCATCGACCTTCAAGGCAATGCTGAGCTGCGCCGCGGCTCCGGGCGCCCGATAGACCTTTTCGGCGGCGGCGGTCGTCAGCGTCAGGCGCGAGCTTTGGCCCGCCGTGATGTTGATATCGAAACTGTCGCCACCGGCAACGCCGCCTGCCGTGTTGACGAACACGCCGGAGAGCCCCTCGCCTTCCGGCGAGGGAAAGCGCACGCGCAGCGAGCCGGATTCATGCAAGACGCCGCGCCGCGTCACGCCGTCACGCGCATGGACGTCGAAACGCACCGCGCCGCGGGCACGGTTTGCCTCGAAAACCCCTGACGTGACCGAAACGTCGCTGCGCATCCGCCTCCCCCCAGCCGGTCGCGGCAGAACCTCTTACAGCGCCATCTGGCGGCTGATCTCGCTCGCGTCCAAATTGGCGCGATCGCAGGTGAATTTCACCGCGCCGCGATCCATCACGGCAAAACTGTCGCCGAGTTCGCAGGCAAAGTCGAGATATTGTTCGACCAGCACGATGGCGATGTTGCCGAGGTTGCGCAAATAGGAGATGGCGCGGCCGATGTCCTTGATGATCGAAGGCTGGATGCCCTCGGTCGGCTCGTCAAGGAGCAGCAATTTCGGCCGCATCACCAGCGCGCGACCGATCGCGAGTTGCTGCTGCTGGCCGCCGGAGAGATCGCCACCGCGCCGGCCGAGCATGGATTGCAGCACCGGAAACAGCGAGAACACGTCGTCGGGAATGTGCTTGTCCTCGCGCTTGAGCGGACCGAAGCCGGTCTTGAGGTTCTCCTCGACCGTGAGCAGCGGAAAGATCTCGCGGCCCTGCGGCACGAAGGCGATGCCCTTGCGTGCCCGCTCATAGGGCTTCAGGCCGGTGATGTCGCTGCCGTCGAGCACGATCGCGCCCGACGAAATCGGATATTGCCCGACCATGGCGCGCAGGAGCGAGGTCTTGCCGACGCCGTTGCGCCCGAGCACGCAGGTCACCTTGCCCGGTTCGGCCGAGATCGAGACGCCGCGCAGCGCCTGCGCCGCGCCGTAGAACAGATTGATGTCTTTGACTTCAAGCATCGCTCAGCGTCCCAGATAGACTTCAATGACCCGCTCGTTGGACGAGACCTGGTCGATGGTTCCTTCGGCCAGCACGGTGCCTTCGTGCAGACAGGTGACCTTGACGCCGAGCTCGCGCACGAAGGTCATGTCGTGCTCGACCACCATCACGGTGTGGGTCTTGTTGATCTCTTTCAGCAGCTCGGCGGTCAGATGCGTCTCGACGTCGGTCATCCCCGCGACGGGCTCGTCGACGAGGAGCAGTTTTGGGTCCTGCGCCAGCAGCATGCCGATCTCGAGCCACTGCTTCTGGCCGTGGCTGAGGCTGCCGGCAAGGCGGTTGCGGGCCTCGGTGAGACGGATCGTCTCCAGCACCTTGTCGATGCGCTCGGACTCGGCCTTGCTGCCGCGCCAGAACAGCGTGCCCTTGACGCTGTGGTCGACATTGAGCGCGAGCAGGAGGTTGTCCTGCACGGTCTGGCTCTCGAACACGGTCGGTTTCTGGAACTTGCGGCCGATGCCGAGCTCGGCGATGCGGGTCTCGTCCAGCCGCGTCAGATCGGTGACGCCGTCGAACAGCACCGTACCCTCGTCGGGCTTGGTCTTGCCGGTGATGATGTCCATCATCGTGGTCTTGCCGGCGCCGTTCGGGCCGATGATGGCGCGCATCTCGCCGGGCTCGAGCGTCAGCGACAGATTGTTGATGGCGTGGAAACCGTCGAAGGAGACGTGCACGCCGTCGAGATAGAGCATCGCGGAGGTCGCGCGGTTGTCCATGACGTTCATTTGCGCCTACTCCGCCATCTTGGGTTCGGTGACGCCGTCCTCGGCCGCAGCGCTCACGGTGGTCGCCGCGTTGCGTTTTTCTTTCGACTGGTCCCACCAGGCGTTGAAGGTGCCAACAATGCCCTTCGGCAGCAGCAGCGTCACCAGGATGAACAATGCGCCCAGCATGAACAGCCAGTACGGCGCGAGCACGCCCGAGGTGAAAAACGTCTTGGCGTAGTTGACGACGACGGCCCCGAGCGCGGCACCGACCAGCGTGCCGCGGCCGCCGACCGCGACCCAGATCACCGCCTCGATCGAATTGCCGGGCGCGAATTCGCTAGGATTGATGATGCCGACCTGCGGCACGTAGAGCGCGCCGGCGACGCCGGCCATGCAGGCCGACACCGTGAACACGAACAGCTTGTAGGATTCGACGCGGTAGCCGAGGAAGCGCGTGCGCGACTCCGCGTCACGCACCGCGATCAGCACCTTGCCGAGCTTGGAGGAGACGATGGCGCGGCAGATCAGGAAGCCTGCGATCAGTGCCAGACAGCTCAGCGCGAACAGCGCGGCGCGGGTGCCCTCCGCCTGCACGTTGAAGCCGAGAATGTCCTTGAAGTCGGTCAGGCCGTTGTTGCCGCCGAAGCCGAAGTCGTTGCGGAAGAAGGCGAGCAGCAGCGCATAGGTCATCGCCTGCGTGATGATCGACAGATACACGCCGGTGACGCGGGAGCGGAACGCGAGCCAGCCGAAGCAGAAGGCGAGCAGGCCGGGCACGAGCAGCACCATCAGCGCCGCGAACCAGAACATGTCGAAGCCGTACCAGGTCCAGGGTAGCTTCGAATAGTTCAGGAACACCATGAAGTCGGGCAGGATCGGATTGCCGTAGACGCCGCGGGTGCCGATTTGCCGCATCAGATACATCCCCATGGCGTAGCCGCCGAGCGCGAAGAAGGCGCCGTGGCCGAGCGAGAGAATGCCGCAATAGCCCCAGATCAAATCGATCGAAAGCGCGAGGATCGCGTAGCAGACATATTTGCCCCAGAGCGCGACCAGATAGGTCGGCACCTGTAGGAACGAGCCCGCGGGCAGCAGCAAATTGGAGAGCGGGATGAGGATGCCGCAGGCCGCGACGACGGCAAGGAAGATCGTCGCGCTGCGGTCCAGCGATCGCGTCAGCATGTGAGGGGTCATGCTTCCACCGCACGGCCCTTGAGCGCGAACAGGCCGCGCGGGCGCTTTTGAATGAACAGGATGATGAGAACCAGGATGGCGATCTTGCCGAGCACGGCGCCGGCGACCGGCTCCAGGAACTTGTTGGCGATGCCGAGCGTGAAGGCGCCGACCAGCGTGCCCCAGAGATTGCCGACGCCGCCGAACACCACGACCATGAAGCTGTCGATGATGTAGCTCTGGCCGAGATTGGGGCTGACATTGTCGATCTGCGACAGCGCCACGCCGGCGATGCCGGCAATGCCGGAGCCGAGCCCGAAGGTCAGCGCGTCGACGCGCGAGGTGGCGATGCCCATCGAGGCCGCCATGCGGCGGTTCTGCGTCACCGCGCGCATCTCGAGGCCGAGCGCCGTGTAGCGCAGCATCGCGAGCAGGATCGCGAACACGGCGAGCGTGAACACGAGGATCCAGAGCCGGTTATAGGTGATGGTGATCTGGCCGAGCTCGAAGGCGCCGCTCATCCAGGAGGGATTGCCGACCTCGCGGTTGGTCGGGCCGAACATGGTGCGCACGGCCTGCTGCAGCACCAGCGACAGGCCCCAGGTCGCGAGCAGCGTCTCCAGCGGACGACCGTAGAGGAAACGGATGATGCTGCGCTCGATCAGCACGCCGATCGCGCCGGCGACGACAAAGGCCAGCGGCACCGCGATCAGCAGCGAATAGTCGAACAGGCCGGGATAGCGGGTGCGGATCACCTCCTGCACCGCGAAGGTGGCGTAGGCCCCGATCATCACCATCTCGCCATGCGCCATGTTGATCACGCCCATCACACCGAAGGTGATGGCGAGCCCGATCGCGGCGAGCAGCAGCACCGAGCCGAGCGAGAGGCCGTACCAGGCGTTCTGCACCATGGACCAGACCGCGAGCGAGTTCTGGATCGAGCCGATCGCGCTCGCGGCAGCCTTGGTCACCGACGCCGGCTGGTCGCCCATGCCTGTGAGCAGGGCCAGTGCCTCCTGGTCGCCGCGCCCCTTGAGGGTGGCCACCGCCTCCAGCTTCTCGACCTCGGTGGCATCAGGCTTGAACAGCAGGATGGCCGCGCGGGCGTCGCCGAGCGCAGCCTTGACGGATCTGTTGGTTTCCTTGGCGAGCGCGGCATCGACCGGCTCGAGCGCGGTCTCCTCATGCGACTTGAAGACGGATTGCGCGGCCTGCAGCCGTGTTCCGACGTCCGGCGACTGGAGCGTCAGGCTGCCGAGAGCTGCGTCGACGCTGCGGCGCAGGCGGTTGTTGAGGCGAACTGCGCTCGCGCTGTCGGGAACGCTGGCCACCGCCTGGCCGGTCGCGGCGTCGATCGACTTGCCGTCGGTACCGGTGACGTAAACCTTCTTGCTGTCAGGGTCGGCCATCAGGCGGCCGTCCTGAAGCGCACTGATGATGGGGAAAGCCAGCGGATTGCCGCTGCTTGCGACCACGCCGATCGCCTCGTCCGTATCGGAATAATCATCGTTGGCGAATTTGGCGACCGCATCCTCGAACGGACCGGCGAGGGCCGGCAGCGCGAACGCGATCAGGAACAACGAGAGCGCAAGCGAGCAGAGGCGCGCGGACAAATGGGCTGGCACTGTGAATGACCCCGGCAGAAATGAGTGGAGAAGGCGGCGGGATCGCCGCCTTCTCCGGGCGTGCTATGGCGTGTCAGATCAGGATCAGGAGCCCGAACCGAGGCACTTGTTGGTCTTGGTGTTGAAGTTGCCGCACTTCTTGCCGACCCAGTCGCCGACCAGGTCCTTGGAGCCGTCCAGTTCCTTCGACCAGGCATCGCCCGCGACGAGACCCGGGGTCTTCCAGACCACGTCGAACTGGCCGTTGCCCTTGATCTCGCCGATGAACACCGGCTTGGTGATGTGGTGGTTCGGCAGCATCTTCGACACGCCGCCGGTCAGGTTCTTGGCTTCGATGCCCGGGAGAGCGTCGATCACCTTGTCCGGATCAGTCGACTTCACCTTCTCGACCGCCTTGACCCACATGTCGAAGCCGATCACGTGCGCTTCCATCGGATCGTTGGTCACGCGCTTCGGGTTCTTGGTGTAGGCCTGCCATGCCTTGATGAACTTCTCGTTCTCCGGCGACTTGATCGACTGGAAGTAATTCCAGGCGGCAAGATGGCCGACCAGCGGCTTGGTGTCGATGCCGGCGAGCTCTTCTTCACCCACCGAGAACGCGACGACCGGGATGTCCTTCGCCTTGATGCCCTGGTTGCCGAGCTCCTTGTAGAAGGGAACGTTGGCGTCGCCGTTGATGGTCGAGACCACCGCGGTCTTCTTGCCGGCCGAGCCGAACTTTTTGATGTCGGCCACGATCGTCTGCCAGTCGGAGTGACCGAACGGCGTGTAGTTGATCATGATGTCTTCCTGGGCGACACCCTTCGACTTCAGATAGGCTTCCAGGATCTTGTTGGTGGTGCGCGGATAGACGTAGTCGGTGCCCGCGAGCACCCAGCGCTTCACCTTCTCGTCCTTCATCAGGTAATCGACGGCGGGGATCGCCTGCTGGTTCGGCGCCGCACCCGTGTAGAACACGTTGCGCTCGCTCTCCTCACCCTCGTACTGCACGGGGTAGAACAGGATGTTGTTCAGCTCCTTGAAGACGGGCAGCACCGACTTGCGCGACACCGAGGTCCAGCAGCCGAACACGACCGAGACCTTGTCCTTGGTGATCAGCTCGCGCGCCTTTTCGGCGAACAGCGGCCAGTTCGACGCGGGGTCGACGACGACGGCCTCGAGCTTCTTGCCGAGAACGCCGCCCTTCTTGTTCTGCTCGTCGATCAGGAAAAGGATGGTGTCCTTCAGCGTGGTTTCGCTGATGGCCATGGTGCCGGAAAGGGAGTGCAGCACGCCGACCTTGATGGTGTCATCCGCGGCCTTCGCGCCAGTCAATGAAGCCAGACCCAGCACCAGTCCGGCGGTCGCGGCGAGCACGCCGCGGCGGCTAAATGACGCCGCTATATCGTGAGTGGATTTGCTAAACATGAGTGTCTCATCTCCCTGACGCAGACGTGAAAAACGCTGCGAAACGGCCCCACGGCCGCCTGCGATTAACGGATTCGCAAGAACCATGCCATGGCCTGGGCACCTTCCAACCAATTGGTTTTGCTAACAAAACTGGCCGAAATCAAAGTATCCCGACCTCGAGACAGCCTAAAAATTGAGCCATCCAAATGTATGCCAAAGCGGCAGGCTGTTCATTTTCTGAGCAAAATGCCCGTTCTGGCTAAATTTCCGGCATAACTATTTCTGCACCGCAATCGCCATTTTGAACGAGCTTGCCTTGAAAGCGCCCCCTCGATGTTCCATATAAGCGGCCGAGACCTCTTGCGAATCAAGGGGTCGTTGCGAGCCGCGTGTTCTTAAGCCCTTACGGGCCTCTGGCTTGCCCCATATCTCCCAAGCCATCCGACACCCCAAACACGCAGGTGTCTTCTCGACACCCTTTTGCGTGCGCCGCGCTGAATGCGCCGGGCGCCCGCTTTTGACATGGAAAGAACCCCTCTTTTGACTTCGTTTCAGGACTTCGGCCTCGCCGAACCCATCGCGCGCGCTCTTCAAGAAGAGAATTACGTCACCCCCACCCCCATCCAGGCCCAGACCATTCCCACGGCGCTGACCGGCCGCGACGTCGTCGGTATCGCCCAGACCGGTACCGGCAAGACCGCGTCCTTCGCACTGCCGATCCTGCACCGCCTGCTCGAGCACCGTATCAAGCCGCAGCCCAAGACGACCCGCGTCCTGGTGTTGTCGCCGACCCGCGAGCTGTCCGGCCAGATCCTCGACAGCTTCAACGCCTATGGCCGTCACATCCGCCTGTCCTCGACGCTCGCCATCGGCGGCGTTCCGATGGGCCGTCAGGTCCGCTCGCTAATGCAGGGCGTCGAAGTGCTGGTCGCCACCCCCGGCCGCCTGCTCGACCTCGTGCAGAGCAACGGGCTGAAACTGTCGAGCGTCGAGTTCCTCGTGCTCGACGAGGCCGACCGCATGCTCGACATGGGCTTCATTAACGACATCCGCAAAATCGTCTCCAAGCTGCCGATCAAGCGGCAGACGCTGTTCTTCTCGGCCACCATGCCGAAGGACATCGCCGAGCTGACGAACGCGATGCTGCGGGACCCCGCCCGCGTCGCGGTGACCCCGGTCTCCTCGACCGCCGAGCGCATCAATCAACGCATCGTCCAGGTCGATTTCTCCGCCAAGCCCGCCTTCCTGACCAAGCTTCTGAAGGACGAGCCGGTCAACCGCGCCCTGGTCTTCACCCGCACCAAGCACGGCGCGGACAAGGTGGTGAAGTCACTCGAGAAGGCCGGCATCCCCGCCAGCGCCATCCACGGTAACAAGTCGCAGAACCATCGCGAACGGACGCTGGCCCAGTTCCGCTCGGGCGAGATCCGCACCCTGGTCGCCACCGACATCGCCGCCCGCGGCATCGACGTCGACGGCATCAGCCACGTCATCAATTTCGACCTGCCCAACGTGCCGGAAACCTACGTCCACCGCATCGGCCGCACCGCGCGCGCCGGCGCCGACGGCACCGCGATCTCGCTGGTCGCGGGCGGCGAGGAACTCAGCTATCTCCGTGACATCGAACGGCTGATCAAGGTGGCATTGCCGCGCGAAGATCTCCGCACCGACGCCGGCCGCCGCGATGCGGGTCCTCCCGCGCCGCAGCAACGACAGGGCCGCGGAGGCCGCCCGGGCCAACGTCCGCAAGGCGCAAGGCACGGCGAGGGACGCCACGGTGACGGGCGCCGTAGCGACGAACGACATTCCGACGGACGCCACCATAGCGCCGGCAAGCACGGCGATGGACGCCCCGGTGAAGGCCGACATGGCGGCGAAGCGCGACATGCTGACGGGCGGCCCGGCAATGGCCCGAAGGGCTCAAAGGGGTCTCGTCGTCCACGCTCTGGCGGGAAGCCGCATTCTTCTGCAGGCAGTCGTCCAGAACAGCGTTCCGCGCATAGCGCCGGGGCAGCTGATGGGATACAAGGCGTTGCCTTTTTGCGCCGTGAGAGTCGGCCGAACGGCCAACCGAACCGCAAACCCTATTCGCACTAGCCGTCCACGACCTGGAGAAATTCATGGCTAAGGAAGAGCTGATCCAGTTCGAAGGACTGGTCACCGAAATCCTCCCCGACGCACGCTACCGCGTGCAGCTCGACGCCGGACACGAGATCGTCGCCTATACCGCCGGCAAGATGAAGAAGAACCGCATCAAGACGCTGGCCGGCGACCGCGTGACGGTGGAGATGTCGCCCTATGACCTCGAGAAGGGCCGGCTGATTTTCCGCCACAAGGACGAGCGTCCCAGCGGGGTGGGTGGACCGCCTCGCCCGGGCCAGCGCGGCGGCCAGTTCCGCCGTCGCTAGGCGCTTGAGCGCGGAAGTAAGATTCCGACCTTTATGTGGATCCGCCGCGGACATCGCGGCGGATCAAAAAATCGTGCATGTCCGGATTGTTTTGAGGCCTCAATTCCGATAAAATGAATTTATCGATTTTCGGCCGGACGACATTAGCATCCACCGGTACAGCCGGTTCAGACACGCTGACGACCCTTCCAAAATTCGATCTAACCGGCCTGCGCAAGCAGGCTCTAACATTGTGTTATCTGAGAAGGGACTATCCCCGTGAGCATGGGAACCGTGAAGTGGTTTAACGCGACCAAGGGCTTCGGCTTCATTCAGCCCGACGACGGCGGCCAGGACGTGTTCGTCCACATCAGCGCTGTGGAGCGTGCGGGCCTCGGCACGCTGCGTGAAGGCCAGAAGCTTTCCTACGAGATCGTGGCCGACCGCCGTTCCGGCAAGTCGGCAGCGGACAACCTCCGCTCCGAAGGCTGAGTCCGCCGGGCGCTTGGCCCGATCGGCTCGCGCAAGCCAAAGAAAGCAAGAAGGCCGTGCGCAACGCACGGCCTTTTTCATTTTGGCGCCTGCTCGCCGATGTCAGCACGTCGTTTGGTTGTTGTTATCTGGGTAGGGATAGGGAACGCAGGCGACCTGACGCGGCCGGGTGTAGGACACATCGCTCAAGGGTAAGCTCGACTTCAACACATAGCCTACGGAAGGCGTGTAAGTGTAGCTTGCCTCGCTGAGTATGAGGTAGGTCGACGGAATCAACAGCGACGCAGGAATCATGCTGGTGACCTTGTCGCCGGGCTTGCGGGCCGAGGTCGCCAGCGTCGCTTGCGTCGCACCGCTCGCAATGGTGCCGGCCCTGCTCCACTGGATCGTGGCGATGCTGTTGGCATCGATCTGGATCTGGGAGACCGTGCCCTTCACCAGGGTAGCGTCGTAGGGCATGATGACCGAGATGCTCGCCGTGAACGTATCCTTCATGTCGGCATCGGTGAGCTTGACCGACTGCGATGCCAAATCGGACAGAGCCCGCGCGATCAACGTGACCTTGCGATCTATCGCCACGGCCGACGAAAACTCGACGGTGCCGAAGAACATCACCAGCATCAGCGGAACGATGACCGCAAATTCGGTCGCCGCGAGCGCGCGCTTGTCGGCGACGAAGTCGCGCACGGAACAACATCCATTCCGCCAGATATTCGCAATCGCCTGCATCGGTCCGCTCGGATCCATCGTCTCAGAAGGGTTCGTTCTTGAAGGCCGTGGTCGCCACCATCAGCCGTTTGTTGCTGCACCCGATATTGTAACCGAGGCCGGTGACGATGAGCGGCCACTGATAGAACAGCCGCACCACGACCACCTGGCCGGAGGTCCCGGCACTGTACTGCATGCCGGTCGGGTTGAAATTGCAGGAATCGCCGTAGTTCGTCAGGCTTAGCGCCCCGAAGGAGCTGGTGCTCACGACGTCGACGTAGAGTTTGCTGCAATCAAACAGTGCCGGGATCTGCGTGCACACATAGGCCTTGAACGTCGTCTGGTCGCACGCCATGACAACGTTGGGCGTGGTCTGACAAGCCGCCACCGAACCGCCCTGCGCTTGCGCCTGGCCGGTCAGAATCGCGCGCGCGGAATTTTGCGAGATGGTCTCGAGCACCTGGCTCGCGAAGAACATGAGCGCCGTTTCGATGATGGCGAACAGCAGCCCGAAGAACATCGGCGCGACCAGGGCGAACTCGACGGCCGCGGAACCGCGGCGGTTGCCGCAAAACCGGCCCAGCGCTTTCTGGAGTGTGAACCTCGTAGGTGCAGGCGATGGCATCGCGTCAAATTCCCCAGCAACGGGCGATCAACTGTCCCGTTCAATAGCGGAAACTGATTGTTTAAGTGTTTCAGGCGATCCGCAGCCGGCGGACCGCGCCGTTAAGAATGCGCTAACCAGCAGCGCCCCGAGCCCACGGAAAGCGCGGCGGGCGCGCAGAGCCCTCTGGCTCGCATCTGCAAAGCGGTCTGGCAGGATACTGTCCGGGCAAACCCGCCGATCGGTGCCGCTAGTTGGACTTGGGCGGACCGCCACCACCACCGCTGGCGCTGGCGCTCAGCGAGCCGGCCTGGCTCATCGTGTTGTTGAAGTAGGTGTCGCTGTCGCCGAGCGTCACGCGACGCTGGCAAAGCGGCACGCAGCTGTAGGACTCGCGCTCGATCCCGCGATAGACGGTGACGAGCCGGTCGCTCGGACCTTCGACCTGGATCTGGCGATCGACCAGAATCTCGCCGGCCCGGTCGAGCGCGATGAAATTGGTGGCACCATAGCCCTTGCCGGTCACGACGATCATGCCGCCGGGCTGGAGCGTGACGTCGGCGATCAGGGGATTGCCGACCACGATGGTCGCCACCTTGCCGGGCAGCCGCACCAGCTTGGCCTGGTCGACATTGACAGCGATGGTGTCGGCGGTGGGGTCGGCAAGGCCGGCAGCCGGCGATGCCAGCACCGCGGCCGCAACCAGAAGACAAACGCGCGCCCGACGGCGCAGCAATTCTTTACGCATACTCTTACCCCCGGGACGTCACAAACCGGCAGAAGCGACTCGATAGAGCAGAGCCAGTGCCCGACCCGGCTAACCTGCCCTTAATTCGTGAACGTTCCGCAAACTCGCCGACTATTGTTTGAACAGACTGGCGTTTTACCGCCTTCGAGGCTAGCGGCGGAATGGATAGGCGAACTGGCCCGCGATCTCCTTCGGCATGGTCGCTTCGTCCTTGCCGTAATCCTGCGGCAGTTTACCCTCGGGCATACGGAAGGTGCCGAACAGAACGTCCCAGATCGGGAACGTGCCGGCAAAATTGGTGTCGCCGCCCTCCTCGAGCGAGGTGTGGTGCCAGCGGTGGAACACCGGCGTCGCCAACAAATATCTGAACGGCCCGAAGCTCCAGTTCAGGTTGGCGTGCACGAAGGCCGAATGGAAGGTCGTGAACGGGGCGAGCCAGACCATCGCGTTCGGGGAAATGCCGGCCATCAGCAGCACGACGTCGACGCCGATGGTGCCGAGCACGAGATTGACGGGATGGAAGCGGGCCGCCGAAATCCAGCTTATCTCCTCCGAGGAGTGATGGATCGCGTGGTACTTCCAGAACCCGCCGCCGTGGAACAGCCGGTGCAGCCAGTACAGCATGAAGTCGGACAGGACCAGGAACAATACGGCCTGGACCCAGAGCGGCATCAACGACAGCGGGCCGTGGCCATTGTCGTAGAAGGCGATGAGTTCGTCGGCGTCGTGGATGTTGAAGACGAGGCTCGCGCCGACGATCAGAAGTCCGATCCGCATCGTGCGGGCGAACACCGGAACGAAGAACCAGTAGCAGATGTCGGTGACGATCTCGCGCTTGCGCCACCACGGCGCGCCGGCATTGCAGGCCCAGAAATGCTCGAGCACGGTGAAGACCGCCGCGAGTGCGAAGGTGACGGGGATCACCTTGACGATGGTCTCGCCGAGCATCAGGGCGACTTGCATGGGCAGGCTCGACATCGTCGCCTCTCTTGCGAATTCCAGCTCAGTTACGCCTACGCCGCTAAATTTAAGGGAGCGTGAAGCCGGTGCTGCGCCGACGGTACATCTGGAACCGGAACGAATTACAGGCGCCGCCTTAAGACGAAATTCACTCTGGGCCAAAGCATCGCGCCGCAAGCGGGTTTGCCCGATCGAATTAACTCTACCGAAAGAGCTCGGCTCTCATGGTCATCGGGTCAAAGACGGCGCCGAACGAGGCGATCCCCACCCCAGATGGAGTTATGTTCATGAAGAACTTGATTGCACGTTTCGCGAAGGATGAATCCGGCGCCACCGCCATCGAATACGGTCTGATCGCCGCCGGCATCGCGCTGGCCATCATCACCGTCGTCAACAACCTCGGCACCACGCTGAACGCCAAGTTCACCTCGATCAGCAGCTCGCTGAAGTAAGCGACCGACGAACGACGGCAAAAGCCCCGGATCTCCGGGGCCTTTGTTTTTCCGAAGACGGCGAGTTTCCAGTGGCGTTGCGTAAGTACAGAACCGATGCCGCGATCGCGGCAAACGAGACGGCGGCGGCTCAGGCCGGCTCGCCGGTCTATTGGGTCTGCCTTGCGCTGCTGCTTGCGACGGCCGCGCTCGCCGTGCGCATTGCCAGCCTCTGGTAACGACGCGTTCCGCGGTTTCAGCCGCGTGGGTCGCTTGCTGCCGTTGTCGGTTTGTTTAGCACTGCCGGCTAGCATCGCCCGACGCCCAATTCCCGCGGCAAACCCAGGCCTCAAGACGCAGCCATGATCCTCGACCTTGCGCGCCTTCTGCTCTTTCCGGCCCTGATGGCGTTTGCAGCCGCGAGCGATCTCTTCACGATGACGATCTCGAACCGCGTGTCGCTGGCGCTGGTCGCTGGCTTCTTCGCACTTGCCCTCGCCGGTGGCATGGCACCTTACGAGATGCTCAGTCATGTCGGCGCCGGCGCGCTTCTTTTGGTCATCGCCTTCACCTGTTTTGCGATGGGCTGGGTCGGCGGCGGCGACGCCAAGGTCGCGGCCTCCGTCGCACTCTGGTTCGGCTTCGCACAACTGATGAACTTCCTGCTCTACGCCTCGCTGTTCGGCGGGGCGCTGACGCTGCTCCTGCTCCAGTTCCGGCAATGGCCGCTGCCCTACGGGCTGGCGGGCCAGGCCTGGCTCGCCCGGCTGCATGCCAAGGAGAGCGGCATCCCCTACGGCATCGCGCTCGCACTGAGTGCGCTGATGGTCTACCCGGAGACCGAATGGGTGAAGGCGATTGATCTCGCTCACCTCGCGCTGCGCTGAACGCACCGGGTAAACCCGGCGTTAAGGCGATTTAGATACGCCTCATTAACCATGCTTTGACGAATAGCTGGTCAACTGCCGATTACGGCGGCGTCAGCGTCGCGGCGTTTTGTTGGAAAGTGAAGCGTATGAATAGGGCACGCATTGTCGTCCTGGCGGTCGCCATCTGCGCCGGCGGTGTCGCCGCGTACCTGGCGAGCGGCTCGGACAATTCTGCGCCGCCTCCGGCGCCGGTCGCGCAGCTTCCGACCGTCGACGTCCTCGTGGCCAAGAACGACATCGGCCTCGGCCAGACCGTGAAGCCGGAAGATCTGCAATGGCAGACCTGGCCGGCCGCGACCGCCAGCGCCACCTTCATCCGCCGCAACGAGCGTCCCGAGGGCGTGACCCAGGTGACCGGTTCGATCGCGCGCGCCCCCTTCATTCAGGGTGAGCCGATCCGCGACCAGAAGCTGGTCAAGGCCGAGGGCTCCGGATTCATGGCGGCCATCCTGCCCAGCGGCATGCGGGCCATCTCGACCGAAATCTCGCCGGAGACCGGCGCAGGCGGCTTCATCCTGCCCAATGACCGCGTCGACGTCCTGCTCACGCGCCGCCTCAAGAACCCGGACCAGGCCTCCGGGGGCCAGGACGTCGTCACGTCCGAGATCATCCTGGTCAATGTGCGCGTCCTCGCCATCGACCAGGCCCCGAAGGAGAAGGACGGCCAGAACGCCGTGGTCGGCAAGACCGTGACCCTGGAACTCACTTCCGCACAGACCCAGGCGCTTTCTTCGGCCCGTCAGGCCGGAACGCTCTCGCTGGCGCTGCGCAGCATTGCCGACGTCAAGATGAGCGAGATCACGCTCGACGAATCCGCCCAGAAGCGCGACGGCGTCTCGATCATTCGCTACGGCATTCCGAGCTCGACGGCGAAAGCACGATGAGGACAGGCGACATGAAATGCAGGGCAGATATAGCGACGATGCGAACCTCATTGGTCCGCGCCCTGTCGTTCTCGGCCGCCTTCGCGCTGGCATTCAACCCGGTGCTGACCCCCGTGGTCGCCGCCGACTATCGCCCCGGCGCGCCGGCCGCTGCCGACGGTCAGATGAACGCCCGCTTCCTCTCGCTCGGCATCGGCAAGTCCGTGGTGATCGACCTTCCGCGCGACATCAAGGACGTGCTGGTCGCTGACCCCAAGATCGCCAATGCGGTGGTCCGCTCGGCGCAGCGCGCCTACATCATCGGCGCCGCGCTCGGCCAGACCAACATCGTGTTCTTCGATTCTGCAGGCCAGCAGATCGCGGCCTATGACATCGCCGTCAAGCGCGACCTCAACGGTGTGCGGGCGGCGCTGAAGCAGGTCCTGCCGCATTCAGACATCCAGATCGACGGACTCGGCGACGGCATCGTCCTGACCGGCACGGCGGCGAACCCGATGGAAGCGCAGCAGGCCAACGACCTCGCCGCGCGCCTGGCCGGCGGCGCCGACAAGGTGGTGAACTCGATCGTGGTCCGCGGCCGCGACCAGGTCATGCTCAAGGTGACGGTGGCCGAAGTCCAGCGCAACATCGTCAAGCAGCTCGGCATCGACCTGACCGCGAACCTCAACTACGGCACGTCGGTGGTGAGCTTCTCCAACTCGAATCCGTTCACCGCTCTCGGCCACAACCTCGTGGACGGCAACAATCTGACCACGAAGTTCGGCGCGGCGCCGTCGGTGCAGGCCACCCTGCGCGCGATGGAAACCGCTGGCGTGATCCGCACGCTGGCCGAACCGAACCTGACCGCGATCTCCGGTGAATCGGCAACGTTCATCGCCGGCGGCGAATTCCCGGTGCCGGCGGGCTATGCGTGCGATCCCACCACGCATGTCTGTACCACCCAGATCAGCTTCAAGAAGTTCGGCATCTCGCTCAACTTCACCCCCGTGGTGCTGAGCGAAGGCAAGATCAGCCTGCGGGTGATGACCGAGGTCTCGGAGCTGTCGAACGAGAATGCGATCACGCTGTCGCAGGCCGTGACCTCGACGTCGGTGAACTCGGTGACGGTGCCCTCGATCAGGACCCGCCGTGCCGAGACCTCGCTGGAAATTCCCTCCGGCGGCGCGATGGCGATGGCCGGCCTGATCCAGCAGCAGACCAAGCAGGCAGTCAGCGGATTGCCGGGACTGATGCAGCTCCCGGTCCTCGGCACGCTGTTCCGCAGCCGCGACTTCGTCAACAACGCGACCGAGCTGGTCGTGATCGTGACGCCCTACGTCGTTCGCGCGGTGGCGCCAAAGGACCTGTCGCGGCCGGATGACGGCTTCGCCCCGCCTGCGGATCCACAGGCCCAGCTGCTCGGCAATATCAACCGCATCTACGGCGTGCCCGGCCGGACCGAGCCGGCCAAGAACTACCGCGGCACCTACGGCTTCATCACCGACTGAGGCGGAACGGGGACTTCACGATGATCACAAGACCACCCCAGCTTCGCAAACGCGCCATCCGTCTCGGTGGCGCGCTCATCGGCATGGCGCTCGCGCTCGGCGGGTGCCAGCATGACGAAGCCGTCACGGCCTCCATTCCCGACGACTACAAGCAGCGCCATCCGATCGCGATCGAGGAGCAAAATCGTTCGATCGTCGTCTTCGTCGGCCATGCCCGCGGCGGATTGACCGCCGCCCAGCGCGCGGACGTGATGGGTGTCGCATCGGCATGGTTGCACGAAGGCACGGGCGCCATCCGTATCGACGTGCCGTCCGGCACGCCCAATGCGCGTCCGGTCGCGGACACGATGCGTGAAATCCAGGCGATGCTGGCGGGAGCAGGCGTTCCGCCGCGCGGCGTCAATGTTCGGCCCTACCAGCCGGAAGACAAGCGCTTCCTGCCGCCGATCCGGCTCACTTATTCCAAGATCGCCGCGGTCGCGGGTCCCTGCGGCCTGTGGCCGGAAGACGTCGGCCCTTCGATGAAGAACAAGAGGTGGTTCGAGAACAAGGACTACTACAATTACGGCTGCGCCTATCAGCGCAACCTCGCGGCGATGGTCGACAATCCGTCGGACCTCGAGCAGCCGCGGCCTGAAACTCCGTCCTACACGCCGCGGCGCATCACCGCTCTCGAGAAGTATCGCAAGGGTGTCACGACGACGACCACCTATCCCGAGGCCGACAAGGCCAAACTCAGCGACACCGGCAAATGATCAGCTACGCTCGCCAGATACACGAAGAGCAGCCGGACGCAGCTCCTCCGCCAGTCGAGGAGCATATTGCGCCCGCGCCGCGCGTCTCGGTCCAGGCCTTCTGCGAGACCGTGGAGACTGCTGCTGCGGTCCAGTCGGCCGGCGAAGACCGCCGTCTCGGCAAGGCCCATCTGAAGATCCAGATGGGGGGCATGGCCGCTGCAACCGAGGCCTACCGCTCGGCCCCGACGCCGAACGTCATCGTGCTCGAAAGCGACGGACGCAACGACCTGCTGGGCGGGCTCGACCAGCTCGCCACCGTCTGCGACGCCGGCACCCGCGTGGTCGTGATCGGCCGCATCAACGACGTCACACTCTACCGTGAGCTGGTGCGACGCGGTGTCAGCGACTACGTGCTCGCGCCGGTCGGCGCGATCGATGTCGTGCGCTCGATCTGCAACCTGTTTTCCGCACCGGAAGCCAAGGCGGTCGGCCGCATCATCGCCGTGGTCGGCGCCAAGGGCGGCGTCGGGGCTTCCACCATCTCCCATAATATCGCCTGGGCGATCGCGCGCGACCTCGCCATGGACGCCGTCGTCGCCGATCTCGACCTCGCCTTCGGCACCGCCGGGCTCGACTACAACCAGGACCCGCCGCAGGGCATTGCCGACGCCGTGTTCTCGCCCGATCGCGTCGACACCGCCTTCATCGACCGCCTGCTGTCGAAATGCACCGACCATCTCAGCCTGCTGGCGGCGCCGGCGACGCTCGACCGGGTCTATGATTTCGGCACCGACGCCTTCGACGCCGTGTTCGACACCCTGCGCTCCACCATGCCCTGCATCGTGCTCGACATACCGCATCAATGGTCGGGCTGGACCAAGCGCGCCCTGATCGGAGCGGACGACATCCTGATCGTGGCCGCGCCCGACCTCGCCAATTTGCGCAATACCAAGAACCTGTTCGATCTGTTGAAGGCCGCGCGCCCCAACGACCGGCCACCGCTCTACTGCCTGAACCAGGTCGGCGTGCCGAAACGCCCCGAAATCGCCGCCGCGGAGTTCGCCAAGGCGATCGAGAGCCAGCCGATCGTCTCGATCCCGTTCGAGCCGCAGATCTTCGGCTCGGCCGCCAACAACGGCCAGATGATCGCGGAGATCTCCGCCAACCACAAGTCGATCGAGATGTTCCTTCAGATCGCCCAGCGCCTGACCGGCCGAAGCGAGACCAAGAAGCAAAAGTCGTCCCTGCTTTCACCCCTGATTGACAAGTTGCGGGGAAAATAAGCCGCCGCATGGAGTTGTTAAGTGTTCGGTAAGCGTAGCGGAACAGACACCGACCTTCGGGCGCCCAAGCCCGGCGCCGTGTCGCCCGAGCCTGCCCAGGCTCCGGCGCCGACGGTGTCGCGCGCCCCGCCTCCGCCGGCCGTCGCCTCGCCGCCGCTTGCGCCTGCCAAGGCGCCGCCGCCTCCGGCCATGGAGAGCCGGCGGTCGGACAATTATTACGAGGTCAAGGCGACCATCTTCGGCGCGCTGATCGAGGCAATCGACCTCGCCCAGCTCGCCAAGCTCGATTCGGAGTCCGCGCGCGAGGAAATCCGCGACATCGTCAACGAGATCATCGCGATCAAGAACATCGTGATGTCGATCGCCGAGCAGGAGGAACTGCTCGACGACATCTGCAACGACGTTCTCGGCTACGGCCCGCTCGAGCCACTGCTGTCGCGCGACGACATCGCCGACATCATGGTCAATGGCGCCAACACCGTCTACATCGAAGTCGCCGGCAAAATCCAGCGCACGGGAATCCGCTTCCGCGACAACCAGCAGCTCCTCAACATCTGCCAGCGCATCGTCAGCCAGGTCGGCCGGCGCGTCGACGAATCCTCGCCGATCTGCGACGCGCGCCTTGCCGACGGCTCCCGCGTCAACGCCATCGTGCCGCCGCTGTCGATCGACGGCCCCACGCTCACCATCCGCAAATTCAAGAAGGACAAGCTGACGCTCGATCAACTGGTCAAGTTCGGCGCGATCTCGCCGGAAGGCGCCGAAATCCTCCAGATCATCGGTCGCGTCCGCTGCAACGTGCTGATCTCCGGCGGCACCGGCTCCGGCAAGACCACGCTGCTCAACTGCCTGACCAACTATATCGAGCATGACGAGCGCGTCATCACCTGCGAGGACGCCGCCGAGCTCCAGCTCCAGCAGCCTCACGTGGTGCGGCTGGAAACCCGACCGCCCAACATCGAAGGCGAAGGCCAGATCACCATGCGCGAGCTGGTGCGCAACTGCCTGCGTATGCGCCCCGAGCGCATCATCGTCGGCGAGGTCCGCGGACCCGAGGCGTTCGACCTGCTCCAGGCCATGAACACCGGCCATGACGGATCGATGGGCACGCTGCACGCCAACAACCCGCGCGAAGCCCTGTCGCGCTGCGAATCCATGATCACGATGGGAGGCTTCTCGCTTCCCTCACGCACCATCCGCGAGATGATCTGCGCCTCCATCGACGTCATCGTCCAGGCTGCGCGCCTGCGCGACGGCTCGCGCCGCATCACCCACATCACCGAGGTGATGGGCATGGAAGGCGACACCATCATCACCCAGGACATCTTCCTCTACGACATGATCGGCGAGGACGCCAACGGCAAGATCATCGGCCGGCACCGCTCGACCGGCATCGGCCGTCCGAAATTCTGGGAACGCGCCCGCTATTACGGCGACGAGAAGCGCCTTGCCGCTGCGCTGGACGCGGCGGAAGTCGCGCCGAAGACGTGAGCAGTTCAGCATGAACATGCAGGTCCTCGCCCTCGCATTCCTTGCCACCGCAGCGGTCGGCGGCATCGCCTGGGTCTTCCTCTATCCGCTGCTGTCCGGGGAACGAAAGGCCGAAAGCCGCCGCGCTTCGATCTCCCGCGCCGAGGCGCCCACGGCCCGCCAGGCCGAGAAGACCCAGCGCTCGCGCCGCGAGCAGGTCGAGACCACGCTGAAGGATCTCGAGGCGCGACGCCTGCAGGAGAAGAGCGCTCCGCTCCCCGTCCGCCTGTCGCAGGCGGGGCTCGATTGGACGCCGCAGAAGTTCTGGATCGTCTCCGCCGCCGTGGCGGGCGCGTTCTTCGCAGCCGCTCTGTTCGCCGGCGGCGGCCTGATCGGTGCTGCCGGCCTCGCCTTTGCCGGCGGCTTCGGCCTGCCGCGCTGGGCACTGGGCTTCCTGAAAAAGCGCCGCGAGGCCAAGTTCCTGGCGGCACTGCCCGATGCGGTCGACGTGATCGTCCGCGGCATCAAGGCAGGCCTGCCCTTGTTCGAATCGATCAAGGTCGTCGCGGCCGACGCGCCCGAGCCGCTGCGCAGCGAGTTTCTGGCGATCATCGAGACCCAGGCGATCGGCATGCCGCTCGGCGAGGCCTGCTCGCGGCTCTATGATCGCATGCCGTTGCCGGAGGCCAACTTCTTCGGCATCGTCATCTCGATCCAACAGAAATCCGGCGGCAACCTCTCCGAAGCGCTCGGCAACCTTTCCAAGGTGCTGCGCGACCGCAAGAAGATGAGGGAAAAGATCCAGGCCATGTCGATGGAAGCCAAGGCCTCGGCCGGCATCATCGGCTCGCTGCCGCCGATCGTGATGTTCCTCGTCTATCTCACGACGCCACATTACATCTCGGTGCTGTGGACCCATCCCACCGGCCAGCTCATGCTGGTCGGCTGCGTCGTCTGGATGGCGGTCGGCATCATGGTGATGAAGAAGATGATCAATTTCGATTTCTGACGGTGCAGTATGGTCCAGTTTCTTGTCGCGAAACTACATGACGTCCACTTCATGACCATGATGCTGGCGGCCATTGCCGCCAGCGCCACCGTCTATACGCTGGTGATGCCCCTGTTCGCCGGCGAGGGCCTCTCCAAGCGCATGAAGGCGGTGGCAAGCGAGCGCGAGCGCATCCGGCAGCGCGAGCGTGAGCGCCTTCACAAGAATGAAAAGGTCACGCTGCGCCAGACGCCGAAGCAGCTCGTCTCCAAGGTCGTCGAGGACTTCAACCTCACCAAATGGCTCGCGCAGGAAGCTGCGCGCGACAAGCTGATCATGGCGGGTTACCGCGGTCAGGCGCCCTACATCACCTTCCTGTTTGCCCGCATGGTCGCGCCGATGGTGCTCTTCATCGGCTCGGTCGTCTACGTCTTCTTGATCGCGCATCTGCAGCAGGCCATGCCGATCAAGATCGGCATCTGCATCGGCGCCGCCTATCTCGGCCTCCAGGCGCCGATGCTGTTCCTCAGGAATGCGATCTCCAAGCGCCAGCTCTCGATCAAGCGCGCCTTTCCCGACGCGCTCGACCTGCTTCTGATCTGCATCGAATCCGGCATGTCAGTCGAGATGGCGTTCCGGAAGGTCGCCACCGAGATCGTGGGGCAGTCGATCGCGCTGTCGGAGGAGTTCACGCTGACCACGGCCGAATTATCCTATCTGCAGGATCGCAAGGTCGCTTACGAGAATTTGGCGCGACGCACCGGACTCGAGGGGGTCAAATCGGTCTGTCTCGCGCTTCAGCAGGCGGAGCGTTACGGCACCCCGCTCGGACATTCCCTGCGCGTCATGGCGCAGGAAAATCGCGACATGCGCATGAACGAGGCTGAAAAGAAGGCTGCCGCCCTGCCGCCGAAGCTGACCGTGCCGATGATCCTGTTCTTCCTGCCCGTGCTGTTCGTGGTCATTCTTGGACCGACCGGCATCAAGATCTCCGAGATGCAATGACGCGGGACCCGGGCCGCGCATGCGGCTCGCGGGCAGCTTTCAGGATGAGACGATAGAAGAGACGATCAGCTCTGATCAGTCGGGTTGGCTGAGCGAGGCCACCGGCGTCCGCTTCGGTGCGCCGCGGGGAGCGTCGCTGCGGCTGAGCATCTCCTTGAGATAGGCGACGTTGGCCGCGGCCTGATCCGGTGGCAGATCTGCCTTTACGATGGTCTCGGCTTCGGCGAAGCGGCCCTGCAGACCGACGACAAGGCCGAGATTCTGCCGCACCCGGATGCTCGCACGCGGCGAGGCGTAGGCCTGCCGCAGCGCCTCTTCGGCCTTCGGAAGGTCTCTCGACAACATGTAGGACAGGCCGAGATTGGAGAGCACACCGGGATCACCCGGTGCGATCTTGAGCGCGCTCGCGTAGTAGGAACGCGCCTCCTCGTGGCGGCCCATCTGGTCCAGTGCGGTGCCCTGCACCGAGAGCAGGCGCCAGTCCGGATTGTCAGGCGAATGCGCTTTCGACAGCACATCGTAGGCCTGCTGGAAATTGCCGTTGTCGGCGAGGGCGCGGCCATATTGGGCGAGCAGCGCCTTGTTGCCGGGATTCGCGATGGTCGCCTGCTCGAGCATAGCGGCGGCCTGGGCACGCTGACCGTTGGCGCGCAACGCCTGACCGTAAGCGAGCGCGGCATCGGCGTCCTTGGGATTGGCGCGGTAGCGCTCGCCATAGACCTCGACGGCGCGCGCCGGATCGGTGGGAGTCGCCTCCGCCCGTGGCCCGACCGAGCCCGTCACGTCGGAGAGTTTCGACATGGCCGTGCAGCCGCCGAGGCACATGGCCACCGCCGCGACCAGCGAGGTGGACGCAAGAAGCCGGGCAAGACTGAACCGTAGACGCATGACGCTTTGACTCTCGAGCCGATTGATCGAGCCGAACGCGCCAGCAATAGACTGTTAACCCTAACGGCCGGTTAACACCGCTCCCGGGCCGTGCTCTCGTCGATACTCCCGCTCGCAAGCGTCGTCAGGCTTGAGCGGTTGCAATCCAGCAGCAGGTCGAGGCCGCGCTCTCGGGAACGGCAGCCCTCAACACGAGATACGAGATCCGTGCGACGACGTTTTCGTCTTGCCCGATCAATATTCGATGGCAAGCCGTTTGCGGATTTCGTCGACGCGCCTGTCGAGCGCATCGAACCGCGCGTGGACGGAGCGGTCGTGGAGATAGAAGACGTAACCGCCGGCAAGGAACGCGAAGATCCAATGGTGGTGCTCGACATAGCCGAAAATCGCCTCGATGGCCTCGCCAATGAATGTGACCACGCTCCACACAAATTCCATTGCATTTCCTCCCGGCGCGCTTTGTCGTCGGTCGCCTGATCTCCAACTCTGGCGACCGTTGCCGGAACCTAGCATGGCCCCCTCGCCGCGAGTAGCGGCTCGCTGAACGGTGACAGCAAAGCCGATTGCAGCGGCGGCGAAACTCTGCGAAGTCTCATCCATTCGCATGACCCGTTTGATCTGACGATCCGGACCCGCCAATGCCTTCTGTCTTCGAGACGTCACCCGCCGCCATCCCGATCACCTTCGTCACCAAATCGAGCTGGGATCAGGTCGCCGAGGCGCTGCCGCCGCAGCAACGCGCGTTCGCCGCGGCATGCGCCTTTGCCGCCAAGCCGGGTGCCTATCTGGCGCTGCCTGCGCCCGACGGCGCAATCGCACAGGTGCTGTTCGGCCTCGAGGACGAGGGGGCGAGATCGCGCGACCTGTTCCGGCCCGGCGCCCTGCCCGGCCTGCTGCCGCCGGGAATCTATCGCTTTGCCAATGCACCCCACGATGCACGGCTGGCGGCGCTCGCCTTTGCGATCGGGCGCTACCGCTTCGCGCGGTACCGCAAGGCTGACAGGTCCGACGTCCGGCTGGCGCCGCCCGATGGCGTCGATGCGGCCGAGATCGAGCGGATCGCTGATGCGGCGATGCTCGCGCGCGACCTCATCAACACGCCCTCCAACGACATGGGGCCGGCGGAGCTGGCTGCCGCCGCGCAAGACCTCGCCGCAGAGTTCGGCGCAAGCTTCGCCTGCACCGTCGGCGATGATCTGGAGAAGAACTTCCCGCTGATCCACGCCGTCGGCATGGCCTCGAACCGCGCGCCGCGTCTGATCGACATCGGCTGGGGCGATCCCGATCATCCCAAGGTGACGCTGGTCGGCAAGGGCGTCTGCTTCGACACCGGCGGTCTCGACCTCAAGCCGTCGAGCGGCATGCTGATCATGAAGAAGGACATGGGCGGCGCGGCCAACGTCCTCGCGCTGGCGCGCATGGTGATGGATGCGAAGCTGAAGGTGCGGCTGCGCGTGCTGATTCCCGCGGTGGAGAACGCGGTCGCCGGCAACGCCTTCCGCCCGCTCGACATCTTTACTTCGCGCAAGGGCATCACGGTGGAGATCGGCAATACGGATGCGGAGGGCCGGCTGGTGCTCGCCGACGCGCTGGCGCTGGCTGATGAGGAAAAGCCCGATCTGCTGATCGATCTGGGCACGCTGACCGGTGCCGCGCGTGTCGCGCTGGGACCGGATTTGCCGCCCTTTTACACCAATGATGAGAGCCTTGCCGCCGACCTATCGCGCTGCGCGATGCAGGAGAACGATCCGTTGTGGCGCATGCCGTTGTGGCCGCCTTACGATTCCTGGCTGGACACCAAGACCGCTACCATCACCAACGCACCATCAGGCGGCTTTGCCGGCTCGATCACCTGCGCGCTGTTCCTGCAGCGCTTCGTCGATCAGGCGAAGAGCTGGCTGCATGTCGACATCTACGGCTGGACGCCGTCGGCAAAGCCGGCCCGTCCCGAAGGCGGCGAGTGCCAGGCCGCACGCGCCATCTACACCTTGCTGAGCGAGCGCTATGCATGATCCGCGAATAACCCCGGCGCGGGGCGACCTCGCCGCGAAATATCTCGAAGGCAAGGTCGAGGCTGATCGCTTCGTCACCGGCGAGGAATTCGAGGTGGTCGATCCGGTCGCGCCGGTGCGCGAGCAGCCGTCGTCGGGCGCGATGCTGATGACGGAGGCGCTGCGCGGCGAACGCGTCACGGTCTACGACCGCAACGGCGAGGGCTGGGCGTGGGGCCAGCTCAATGGCGATGGCTATGTCGGCTGGCTGCCCGATGCAGCGCTCATGAAACCCTCGGCGACGCCGACCCATGTGGTCAGCGCGCTGCGGACGTTCGCCTTCCCCGGTCCGTCGATCAAGCTGCCGCCGGCCGATACGCTCGTGATGGGATCCAGGCTGGCTGTGGCGCGCGAGGACGGCAGCTTCACCGTGACGCGCGATGGACAATATTTGCCCAAGGCCCATCTCGCCCCGCTCGATCATCGCGAGCCGGATTTCGTGACGGTCGCCGAACGCTTCGCCGGCACGCCCTATCTCTGGGGCGGCAAAAGCAGTTTCGGCATCGATTGCTCCGGCCTCGTCCAGGTGTCGCTGACATCAGCGGGCATCGGCTGCCCACGCGACAGCGACATGCAGCAGGCGGGGCTCGGCCGCGCGCTGGAGCCGCATGAGCGCAGCAGCTTGCTGCGCGGCGATCTCATTTTCTGGAAGGGCCATGTCGCCATCGTCCGCGATGGCAGCACGATGGTTCACGCCAACGCGCATCACATGGCGACGGTGATCGAGGCGATCGAGCCTGCGATTGCGCGGATCAGGCAGGCCGGCAGCGAGGTCGTCGCGATCAAGCGGCTTTAGGGCCGTGGATCGCGGGGATCATACCCGATCTTTGTTCTCGGCATCCGAACAGGTTTCGGACGCGGTTGCTGACGGAACCTGCGCATTGGCACCGGAAGTATGGTTTACCTTGCGGCGCAGCTACGGAACAACGTTACATCTGAGGAGATTTGCGGAACGAAACGCGGCGCCAGTCTTTCTCTGGCTTTAGGAGGTGCCCATGAGTTCTCAAGCCAGAGAAGGCGCGTGTGCGTTCGCTTGGCGAAACTATTTGCTGCTCCACAGCGGCATCAGCGAGAACGACGACAGGCGTTCCGCCCTCTACAGCTACATCTCCAATCTTCGCGGTACCGGCGAGGATGATTTCGATCTCCTGCAGATAGCCGCGGTCGCCTACTTGAAAAAGCTCGATGAATTGCATGACGACCAATGCGCGCGCCGCGCGGCAGATGAACTTCTGGCCGAGCGTTTGGAAGCAAGCAGTTCGCAACAGGACAGATAGCTTAGGTCATAACACCAGAGCGAAGGAACGAACAGCATGGCAGACGACACCAATGCAAACCGTTTCGTGCGCGACCCTCAACGGCGCATCGCCGCAGCGACAGCAATCGGCATGAATGCCTTTAGCCGATGATGCACTTCCAGGTCTCAATGCTGAGGATGTGGGCCGATAGTATCGAGAGGCTCGAGGCCAATTACGACAAGAAGCTGGAAGACACTGCGGCCACACTCGAGGAAGCGCCAGACAAGGAACGCGCCGCGTAACATCAAGGCGGGCTGCCCCGTGCAGCCTGCTCCGGCGAAACGCTCAGGGCGCCGCAATGTCGCGCGTCTGGAATGACGCGCTACGTCGCCACCGACCCGTTGCCCGCCGTCTCCAGCCGGAACGCCGCCGCGAACAGCGCGCGCGTGTATTCGGTCTTCGGGTTCTTGAACAGCTGGGCGGCCTGCCCCTCCTCGACGACCTTGCCGCCGCGCATCACGATCAGATGGCTCGCAAGCGAAGCGACGACGCGCAGATCGTGCGAGATGAACATGTAGGTGAGCTCGCGCTTGCGCTGGAGCTCGCGCAACAGATCGACCATCTGCGCCTGGAACAGCATGTCGAGCGCGCTGGTCGGCTCGTCCAGCACGACGAAATCCGGCTCCAGCACGACCGCCCGCGCGATACTGATGCGCTGGCGCTGGCCGCCGGAGAATTCATGGGGATAGCGGTGGCGGGTGTCAGGCTTCAGCCCGACGTCCTCCAGCGCCTTGACGACGCGCGCCTCGCGCTCTTCGTGCGACAGCTTCGGCTGATGCACCGAGAGACCTTCGGCGATGATGTCGGCGACCGACATGCGCGGTGAGAGCGAGCCGAACGGGTCCTGGAACACGATCTGCATGTCGCGCCGGAACGGCCGCATCTCCTTGAAGCGCAGGCCCTGGATGTCGTTCCCCAAGAACACGATACGCCCGTTTGAGGAGATCAGCCGCAGCAGCGCCAGCCCCAGCGTGGTCTTGCCCGAGCCTGACTCGCCGACCACACCGAGCGTCTCGCCCTTGCGCACGGCGATGCTGACGCCGTCGACCGCCTTGATGTGGCCGACGGTCTTGCGCATCAGGCCGCGCTTGATCGGAAACCAGACCTTCAGGTCGTTGGCGGACATCACCAACGGCGCATCCGGTTGCGGCGGCGCCGGATCGGGCTTCGGCTCCGCCGCGAGCAGGTCGCGCGTGTAGGGATGCTTCGGGCCCTTGAAGACTTGCTCGACCGGCCCCTGCTCCACGATCTCGCCGCTCTTCATGACACAGACGGTGTCGGCGATGCGGCGCACGATGCCGAGATCGTGGGTGATGAAGAGCAGGCTCATGCCGAGCCGCGAGCGGATCTCGGCGAGCAGCGCCAGGATCTGCGCCTGCACCGTGACGTCTAGCGCCGTCGTCGGCTCGTCCGCGATCAACAGATCCGGCTCGTTGGCGAGCGCCATCGCGATCATCACACGCTGGCGCTGACCGCCGGAGAGCTGATGCGGATAGCTCTTCAGTCGCGTCTCCGGCTCGGGAATACCGACCTGCGTCAGCAATTCCAGCGTTCGCCGGCGCGCCTCCGCGTTGCTGGTCGGATTGTGCAGCTGGATGATCTCGCCGATCTGCGCCTCGATCGTGTGCAACGGATTGAGCGAGGTCATCGGCTCCTGGAAGATGATGGAGATGTCGCTGCCGCGAATCTCCCGCATCTGCTGCTCGGATCGGTCGATCAGTTCCTGCCCCTTGAAGCGGATGCTGCCCGAGGGGTGCGAGGCGTTCGGATAGGGCAACAGCTTGAGGATCGAGAGCGCGCTGACGGACTTGCCTGAGCCGGATTCGCCGACCAGCGCCAGGCATTCGCCGCGCTTGATCTGGAACGAGACCTTGTCGACCGCGAGCGTGGTGCTGCCGCCCTGGTGGAAGGCGACCGAAAGGTCGCGAACGGCAAGCAGGGGCTGGTTGATCGCGTCCATCGGCTTACCTGAACGTCTTGCGCGGATCGAAGGCGTCGCGCACGGCTTCGCCGATGAAGATCAGGAGCGACAGCATGCTCGCGACCGAGAAGAAGCCGGAGAAGCCGAGCCAGGGGGCCTGCACATTGGCCTTCGCCTGCGACAGCAATTCGCCGAGCGACGGCGATCCCGGCGGCAGGCCGAAGCCCAGGAAATCGAGCGCCGTCAGCGTCATCACCGAACTCGACACGATGAAGGGCAGGAACGTCATGGTCGCGACCATCGCGTTCGGCAGCAGGTGGCGGAACATGATGACGGGGTTGGAGACGCCGAGCGCCCGCGCCGCCTGGATGTATTCGAAGTTGCGTCCGCGCAGGAACTCGGCCCGCACCAGACCGACCAGCGAGACCCAGGAGAACAGCAGGAGGATGCCGAGCAGCACGAAGAAGCCTGGCACGAGCACCGAGGACAGGATCAGGAGAAGATAGAGCGAGGGAATCGCCGTCCAGATCTCGATGAAGCGCTGGAAGATGAGATCGACCCGCCCGCCGAAATATCCCTGCACCGCTCCTGCTGCGATGCCGATGACGGACGAGACGATGGTGAGGCAAAGGCCGAACAGCACCGAGATGCGGAAGCCGTAGATCAGCCGCGCGACCACGTCGCGCCCCTGGTCGTCTGTCCCCAGCCAGTTGTATTCGAGGTCGCGGCAGCTCTTCAGCCCCTTCTTCTCCACCACCGGCTTGCATTGCGCTTCGGTCAGCATCCAGGTCGGCTTCGACGGCGCCGGCGTCGGCAGGTCGAGATTGTGGGTGTCGTAGGAGTAGCGGATCAGCGGCCAGACGATGGTGCCGTTCTTGTCCTTGATCAGCTTCTGCAAATAGGGATCGCGATAGTCGGCCGCGGTTTCGAAGTCGCCGCCGAAGGTGGTTTCCGAATAGGTCACGAAAGCGGGCCAGTAGAGCCGGCCGTCGAACTTGATCAGGAAAGGCCGATCGTTGGCGATCAGCTCCGCAAACAGCGAGACCACGAACAGGATGATGAAGATCCAGAACGACCAGTAGCCGCGGCGGTTGGCCTTGAAGTTCTGCCAACGCCGCCTGTTGAGCGGCGAAGGCGCGAAGGGCTTGCGCGTGATCGGAACGACCTCGCCCAGCGGGGACTGGGTCGTGGTCTCGATCGGCGTCGGCGCGGTAATCGTCATCAGACCTCCCGCGCCTCGAAATCGATCCGTGGGTCGATCCACATATAGGTCAGGTCGGAGACCAGATTGATCACGAGGCCGACCAACGAAAAGATGTAGAGCGTGCCGAACACCACGGGATAGTCGCGATTGAGCACGCTCTCGAAGCTGAGCAGCCCAAGCCCGTCCAGCGAGAAGATGGTCTCGATCAGAAGCGAGCCTGAAAAGAAGGCGTGGATGAACGTCCCTGGGAAGCCCGCGATCACGATCAGCATCGCATTGCGGAAGACATGGCCGTAAAGCACCCGGCCCTCGCCGCAGCCCTTGGCGCGCGCAGTCATGACGTATTGCTTGCGGATCTCGTCCAGGAACGAGTTCTTGGTCAGGAACGTCATGGTCGTGAAGGCACCGAGCCCCATGGCGATCAGCGGCAGCGCCAGATGCCAGAAATAATCGATGATCTTCCAGTACCAGGGAAACTGCGACCAGCCGTCGGAGGTCAGTCCGCGCAGCGGGAACCAGTTGAAGAAGGAGCCGCCGGCAAACAGGATGATGAGGAGGATCGCGAACAGAAAGCCTGGAATGGCATAGCCCAGCACGAGAACGGTCGATGTCCAGGTGTCGAAGCGCGTGCCGTCCTTCACCGCCTTGCGGATGCCGAGCGGGATCGAGATCAGATAGGTGATCAGCGTCAGCCAGAGACCGAGCGAGATCGAGACCGGCAGCTTCTCCTTGATCAGTTGCAGAACGCTGACGTCGCGGAAATAGCTCTTGCCGAAATCGAAGCGGGCAAAGTTCCAAACCATCAGCGCGAAGCGTTCCGGCGCCGGCTTGTCGAAGCCGAACTGTGCCTCGAGCTTCTTGATGAAGTCGGGATCAAGGCCCTGCGCGCCGCGATATTTCGAGTTGATGGCATCGCCGCCGGCCCCGACCTGCCCGGGCGCGCGCTGCGCAAAATCGCTGCCGCCCGAAATGCGCGAGGTGCCGCCGGTGTCGGCCCCCGAGAGCTGCGCGATCACGCGCTCGACCGGGCCGCCGGGCGCGAACTGCACGACGACGAAGGAGACGAACAGGATTCCGAGCAATGTCGGGATCATCAGGAGGATGCGGCGGGCGATATAGGCACTCATGGCTATTTCGCCTGCTCGAGCTTGGCCGCCTTGGCGCGGTCGGACCACCAGATGTCGGGAGCGCCGACGCCATTGGCGTAGCGCGGCAGCTTCTGGGAATGGCTGAACTGATCCCAGTACGCGAGCCGGTGCGTCTTGTTATACCATTGCGGCACCCAATAGCGGCCGGCGCGGAACAAGCGGTCAAAGGCACGGCAGGCGACAGTCAATTCCTCGCGGCTCTCGGCTGCCATGATCTTCTCGATCATGGCGTCGATCGCCGGGCTGGCGACGCCCGCGAGATTGTACGAGCCCTTGGTTGCCGCGACTTGCGACGAGAAGAACGCCCGCATGGCATCGCCGGGCGTTGCCGACATGCTGAAGCGCTGGATCGTCATGTCGAAGTCGAAATCTTCCACGCGCGCGCGATATTGCACGGCATCGACGAGGCGGAGGCTCGCCTCGATGCCGAGCGTCCCCAAATTCTTGATATACGGCGCGTGATGCGGCTGGAGCGAGGGCTCCTCCGCCAGGAATTCAATCTTGAACACCTCTCCGCTCGGCAGCATTCGCTTGCCATCCTTGATCGGAAAGCCGGCTTCGTTGAGCAGCTGCTGCGACTTGCGCAAGAGCGCGCGGTCCTGCCCCGATCCGTCGGACACCGGCGGTGCGAAGGGCGCAGCGAACACCTCCTCGGGAACCTGACCGCGGAATGGCTCGAGCAGCTTCAGCTCTTCCGGCGAAGGAGGTCCGTTGCTCGCCATGAGATCGGAGTTCTGGAACGGCGACACCGTACGGGCATAGGCGCCGTACATGATGGTCTTGTTGGTCCACTCGAAGTCGAAAGCGTCGATCAGGGCCTCGCGTACGCGGGGATCCCTGAATTTCTCGCGCCGGGTGTTGATGAACCAGCCCTGCGCACCGGACGGCGTGTCGTCGGGCACGATCTCGAGCTTGACGCGGCCGTCCTTCACGGCCGCGAAGTCGTACCGCGTCGCCCATATGCGCGAGGTAAACTCTTCCCGGTAGAGATAGTTCTTGCCGGTAAATCCTTCGAAAGCGACGTCGCGGTCGCGATAGAACTCATAGCGCACGACATCGAAATTGTAGGTACCGCGGCAGGGCGGCAGATCGGCAGCCCACCAGTCCTTCACCCGCTCATACTCGATATAGCGATTGACCTCGAACTTGCCGACCTTGTACGGACCCGAGCCCAGCGGGATCTCCAGAGACGATTCATCGAACGGGCGAGACGCATAGTACGCCTTCGAGAAGATCGGCAGGCTGGCGGCATAGAGCGGCACGTCGCGCGCCCGCCCCTTGGCAAAGGTGACGACGAGCGTTGCATCGTCGGCCGCCTCTGCGCTGACCATGTCGCGCAGCTGCACCAGGATCAGGGGATGTCCCTTGGTCTTCAGCGTCATCAGCGAAAACGCCGCATCCTGCGCGGTGAGCTTCGTGCCGTCGTGGAATTTCGCCTCCGGACGCATCGTGAAGCGGTAGACCAGCTTGTCCGGCGATATTTGAACGGATTTGGCGGCAAGCCCGTACATCGCATCAGGCTCGTCGCTTGCGCGCACCATCAGCGGCGCGAAGGTCATGTCCATGCCTTGCGCGCCGTCCCCCTTCAGGATGAAGGCGTTGAGCGAGTTGAAGGTCTGGTAGGATTGGTTGTAGGCGCGCACCGACGGAATGAGCGAGAACGTGCCGCCCTTCGGCGCATCGACGTTGACGTAGTCGAAATGGTGGAAGTCGGCGGGATATTTGAGATCGCCGAACGCCGAGATGCCGTGAGCTTCGATCCCCGCTTCCGATGCATGCGCTCCGCGCCACGGCTGCGCGCCCAGCGACATCCCGAGGGTGCCGCCGACACCGAGGGCCAGCACGTGGCGGCGTGACATCTGCGTCATGCGGGGAATGTCCTTCACGACTTCTTTGCGATCCGCGCCGCCTTCTCTGCGTCGTACCACCAGATGAACGGGAAGCCGGATTGGCCGTATTTGGGCATTTCCGTCGGCCGGCCGAAGCGATCCCAGCGTGCCGTACGCACCTTGTTATAAGTCCATTGCGGCACGACATAATGATTCCACAGCAGCACGCGGTCGAGTGCCTTGGTGGCCGCGACGAGATCGTCGCGATCGGCGGCGTAGATCACCCGCTCGATCAGCTTGTCGATTGCGGGATTCTTGATGCCCGCAATGTTGCGCGAGCCGGCGATGTCAGCCGTCTTGGACGACCAGAACTCGCGCTGCTCATTGCCTGGCGACTGCGACTCGCCCCACGAGTTTGTGACGATGTCGAAATCCCACTCGCGCGTCCTGTTCTCGTACTGGGTCGGGTCGACCGTCCGCACGTTGACGGCAATGCCGAGCCGCTCCAGGGACGGCTTGTAGAACAGCGTGATCCGCTCGAAGCTCGGATCCGAGTTCAGCAGTTCGAGCGTGAACTGGACGCCGGTCTTGACGTCGGTCAGCTTGCGGTCGCGCACCTCGTAGCCGGCCTCCTTGAACAGGCGGAGCGCCTCGCGCAGATTATCGCGCACGGCTTCCGGATTGCCGCCGACCGGATTGGTGTAGGCCGTGGTGAAGACTTCGGGCGGCACCTGGGTGCGGACGGTCTCGAGGATCTCAAGCTCCTTGCCCTGCGGCAAGCCGGTCGCCATGAGTTCGTCGATGCCGTCGAAATAGCTGTTGATGCGCTTGTACTGGCCGTAGAAGATCTGCTTGTTCATCTCCTCGAAGTCGAACGCGTAGTTGAGCGCGCGCCGCACGCGCGGGTCGCTGAACTTGCCGCGGCGCAGGTTCGGCACGAACGCCTGCATCACGCCCGAGCTGCGATTGGCGAACTCCTCGAGGATCACGCGCTTTTCGCTCACGGCCGGGAAGTCGTAGGCGGTCGCCCAGTTCTTCGCGCTGTTCTCGGTGCGCCAATCGACCTGGTCGGCCTTGAAGGCCTCGATCGCGACGGTGGCGTCGCGGAAATATTCGTAGCGCAGCTCGTCGAAATTGTTGCGGCCGACATTGGAGGCGAGGTCGCGGCCCCAATAGTCCTTGACGCGCTCCAGCGCGATCGACCGTCCCGCAACGAAGTCCTTGACCCTGTAGGGGCCAGAACCGAGCGGGACTTCAAGCGTGGTGGCGGACACGTCGCGCTTGCGGCCCTGCGCGTCGGTCCCTTCCCACCAATGCTTCGGCAGGACTGTGAGTTGCCCGACGATCTGCGGCAGTTCGCGGTTGCCCGGCGCGTCGAATACGAATTTCACCTCGCGCTCGCCGAGCTTCTCGGCCTTCACCACATGGCTGTAATAGGCCGAGTACATCGGGTGGTGCTTCTTGAAGGAATCGAGCGAGAAGATCACGTCATCCGCGGTAACGGGCTTGCCGTCGTGCCATTTGGCCTCCGGCCGCAAACGATAGGTGACGAAGGAAAAATCGTCCGGATGGCTGACGGCCTCGGCGAGCGCGCCGTACTCGGTCGAGACTTCGTCGAGCGAGGGCGTCGTGAGGGATTCGTAGATGAATGCGACGGCGCCGGCGACCTGCCCCTTCACGCCCGACACGACGATATTGAAATTGTCGAAGGTGCCGACCGCGATCTGGCGCGCGACGCCGCCTTTGGGCGCTTCAGGATTGACGTAGTCGAAGCGCGTGAAGTCGGCGGGGTACTTGACCTTTCCGAACAGCGACAAAGCATGGCGCCAAGGAAGCTCATTCGCCGATTGCGCCTCGGCACGGCCGACGACGGAAAGGCCCGCTACGGAACCGAGGGCGGGGAGCGCTGCGGCCGCAGTGCCGGTGAGCAGGAGATCGCGTCGGGTTATGGCCAAATCAATAGTCCTGTCTTGAAGGAGGCTACTCCTTTAAGGTCCCAATATAGGCGAGGTTTCGACCGAATATGTTGCTTTTTCCTCATCTTGGAAGGCCGGGCGGCCTGTCTGATGCGGCCAAACGCCCCGATAAACTCGCCGCGAGGCCCGGATAAGCAAACGGCCAGGCTTTTCAGCCTGGCCGCATATTCCAAGATCGGGTTCTTGAGGCCTTACTTCGACGCGGTCGGCAGCGGCTGAGGATGCTCCGACAGCGAGTTCAGATAGGCAATGACGTCGGCGCGCTCGGAATCCTTGGCAATGCCGGCGAAGCCCATCGCGGTGCCCGGGATGAAGCCCTTCGGATTGGCGATGAACTTGTTGAGGTCGTCGAACGTCCAGGTACCGCCCTTGCCCTTCATGGCAGCGGAGAAGTTGAAGCCGCCGCGGCCCTCACCCCTCTTCTCGCCGACGACGCCATAGAGATTCGGACCGACGCGATTCGGGCCACCCTTCTCGAAGGTGTGGCAGGCGCCGCACTTCTTGGCGGCGGAGGCGCCCTTTTCGACGGAGGCGGTCTGGAGCAACTTTTCGATCGGCTCGGAGGCCGCGGCGGCAGCGCCGCCTTCCTTGCCGTGGCCGGCATCTTCCTTCACGGCGATCTCGAAACCCGGCTTCTCGAGCGGCTTCGGCGTGAACAGCGCGTTGGCGGTGAAGCTGGTCACCAGCAGAAGGAGACAGGTGCCGAGCACAGCACCGAGAATTTTATTGAGTTCGAAAGAGTCCATTTCCGGCCAGGCCCCACACCGCAAGAAGAATCGAGCGGCCAGGCGGCCGCCAGGACGAGCCTCGGGAGAATCAAGCGTTCCCTATCGTTTCCCCGAGTTTTGCCATTGAGATATCGGTTTGCCCGGGGTCTGGCAACCCGTATAAGCGACCCGGCTTTCGGCCCGTCCCCACCCATTTCCCGGCGCGGAAAACGCCCCGTTTCCAGGCTCTTGACCCCAGACCTTTGAACCCGATGATCGATCCTCGCATCCTGGTGCTGATCCCGGCCCGCATGGCCGCCACCCGCCTGCCCGGCAAGCCACTCGCCGATATCGCGGGATTGCCGATGATCGTGCACGTGCTGCGCCGCGCCGAGGCCGCGGCAATCGGCCGGGTCGCGGTCGCGACCGATACGCCCGAGATCGCTTCGGTCGTGACGGCCCATGGCGGCGAGGCTGTGATGACCAGCCCCACACACCCCTCCGGCTCCGACCGCATCCACGAGGCCATGCAGAAGCTCGATCCGGACGGCAAGGCCGAGATCGTGGTCAATCTGCAGGGCGATTTCCCCACGATCACGATCGACAACATCCGCGAGGTGCTGCCGCCGCTGCAGGACCCGGCCGTGGACATAGCGACACTGGCCTCGCAGATCCACACCGAGGAGGAGGACCTCGCCCCGAGCGTCGTGAAGGCGATCGGAACCTCGCTCGGCGGCAAGCGCATGCGTGCACTTTATTTCACCCGCGCCACCGCGCCGACCGGCGATGGACCGCGTTACCACCATATCGGCCTCTATGCCTATCGCCGCGCCGCGCTGGAGCGTTACGTTTCGCTGCCGCCCTCGCCGCTGGAATTGCAGGAGAAGCTCGAACAGCTCCGGGCGCTCGAGGCCGGAATGCGCATCGACTTCACCATCGTCGACACCGTCCCCCGCGGGGTCGACACGCCGGCGGACCTGGAAACCGCCCGCAGCATCCTTTCCAAATCCTGAGCCGCTGTTACAAGGCCGACCCAGGAGCACTTTTAAGACATGAGCAAGATGAAGATCGCATTCCAGGGCGAGCCCGGGGCCAATTCCCACATCGCCATCGTCGAGGCCTATCCCGACGCCGAGCCGATGCCCTGCGCCACCTTCGAGGACGCGCTGTCGGCGATCTCCTCCGGCGAGGCCGATCTCGGCATGATCCCGATCGAGAATTCGGTCGCGGGCCGTGTTGCCGATATCCATCACCTCTTGCCGGCCTCCGGCCTTTTCATCATCGGCGAATGGTTTTTGCCGGTCCGGCATCAGCTGATGGCGGTGAAGGGCACCAAGCTCGACGACATCAAGAGCGTCGAGAGCCATGTGCATGCGCTCGGCCAATGCCGGCGCATCATCCGCAAGCTCGGCGTCAAGCCGATCGTGCATGCCGACACCGCCGGCAGCGCTCGCGACATCTCCGAGCGCAAGGACAAGACGGTGGCCGCGATCGCCTCCCGCCTCGCCGCCAAGATCTACGGCCTCGACATCCTCGCGGAGGACATCGAGGACGAGGCGCACAACACCACCCGCTTCGTGGTGCTGGCGCGCGAGCCGAAATGGGCCGCCCAAGGCTCCGGCCCGCTGGTCACGACTTTTGTGTTCCGGGTGCGCAATTTGCCGGCCGCGCTCTACAAGGCGCTCGGCGGCTTTGCCACCAACGGCGTCAACATGACCAAGCTCGAAAGCTACATGGTCGACGGCAATTTCTTCGCAACGCAGTTTTATGCCGACGTCGACGGCCACCCCGAGGACAAGGGCCTCGCCTTCGCGATCGAGGAGCTGAAATTCTTCTCGCGCGAATTCCGCATCGTCGGCGTGTATCCCGGCCACCCCTTCCGCGCCACGTTCAGCGAAGCGCAGCAGGATTAGTCGCGTGTCCCGGACGCGCGAAGCGCGAGCCGGGACCCAGGGGCCAAGATACCCGGAGGCGCGATGGGCCCCGGCTCTGCAGCGCATCGCTGAAGGAGCGCTGCGCTGCGTCCGGGGCACGATATTCTTACGCGGTCGCTTTAAGCCCGAACGCCTCGGCGAGCAGCGAATACGACTTCTTCCGCGCCTCGTGATCGTACACCGCTGTGATCGCCATCAGCTCGTCCGGCTTGCTCGCGTCGATCAGCGGCTGCAGTTTCTTCCGTACCGTCGCGGGGCTGCCGACGAACAGGCGGGAACGGTTGCGGAGGATCGAGGTGCGCTCGGAGTCGGAGTAAGGATAGGCCTGGGCCTCCTCGACGCTCGGCAGCGGCAGATATTGACCGCGGTCGCGGCGCAGCCGGTTGAGGTCGAACGAGCTGGCAAGGCGTTCGGCCTCCTCATCGGTATCGGCGGTGACGACGGCGACCGCGAGGATCGCTTGCGGGCTCGCACGCCAGGCCGAGGGCTGGAAGCGGTTGCGGTAATGCACCATCGCGTCGACCGCGTCGTGGGACGCGAAATGATGCGCGAAGGCGAAGCCCATGCCGACCTGTGCCGCCAATTCCGAGGAATAATCGCTGGAGCCGAGCAGCCAGATCGGCGGCAGCTTGGTGTCGTCGGGCATGGCGACGACGTTGTGGTAGGGGTGCCCTGCGGGGAATTCACGGGTCTCCCACAGAATCAGCTCGTGCAGCCGCTCCAGGAAATCATCGCCCTCGCGGCGGTCGAGCCGGCTCCGGAGCGCATAGGCGGTGGCGCCATCGGTGCCGGGCGCCCGGCCAAGGCCGAGGTCGATACGGCCGGGAAACAGCGCCTCCAGCATCTTGAATCGCTCGGCGACGACCAGCGGGGCGTGGTTGGGCAGCATCACCCCGCCGGAGCCGACGCGGATATGCTTCGTCACCGCCGCGATCTGGCCGATCATGACGTCTGGCGCGGGACTCGCGACCGAGGCGAGGTTGTGATGCTCGGCGAGCCAGTAGCGGACATAGCCGAGCCCATCGACATGGCGCGCCAGGTCGATGCTGTTGCGCAGCGCCGCGGCGGGCCTGGTGCCTGTGGTGACGACGGAGAGGTCGAGGACTGAGAGCGGGATCATGGCGCGCTAACCTAGTGGAGGGCCGCGCGGCGACAATGGGGCGGCTGCGCAGATCTGACGTGTGCAGACCGCGAGCCCGCGCAGTCGACCGAAGCGAGGCGGTGGGCCAAGAGCAGTCCAAACAACATTTCTTTCATATTGCCCACCTACCGTGCCCGCCCCGGCCAGCCCCCAATTTTCTGACAAATAGTTGAAATAGCTAGATTATTGTAAGTCCACCGACATCCCACTCAAATCGATAGACGCTCAATAATTCATCTATTGTCGACAGAAGTGGGCCATTTCCCATCCCTGATGGGCTGTCGATCAGACCGCCTTTGCCCTATCTTGGGCTCTCCCAAGCTGGACCTGACCGTCGGCCGCCAGGATCTGGCGACACATCTGGAGCGAGTGGTGCCATGACCGATCTGACGATTCCTGCCCGAGCCGACGGGCAAGACGGGCACCTGAAGCGGCCTGCGATCTCCTTCGAGTTCTTTCCACCCAAGACGGAAGATATGGAGCGCAATCTCTGGGAGACCATCAACCGGCTCGCTCCGCTCGACCCGAAATTCGTCTCGGTGACCTACGGCGCCGGCGGCTCGACCCGCGAGCGCACCCATTCGACCATCGCCCGTATCCTGAAAGAGACCGCCCTGCTGCCGGCGGCGCACCTGACCTGCGTCGGTGCCTCGCGCGGCGAGATCGACGAGATCGTCGACCGCTATCACGAGGTCGGCGTCCGCCATATCGTGGGCCTGCGCGGCGATCCCGCCGGCGGCATCGGCACGCCCTATGCCAGCCATCCCGACGGCTATCAGAGCTCGGCCGAGCTCGTCGCGGGGATCAAGAAGCGGCATGCCGACATCGAAGTGTCCGTGTCGGCCTATCCCGAGAAGCACCCCGAAGCGCGCGACTTCGATGATGATATCGACACGCTGCAGGCCAAGGTCGATGCCGGCGCGACGCGCGCGATCACCCAGGTGTTCTTCGACAACGACCTCTACTTCCGCTATCTCGACCGCGTGCGGGTGCGCGGCATCAACATTCCGATCGTGCCGGGCATCATGCCCATGCACAATTTCAAGCAGGCCCGCAATTTCGTGACGCGCGCCGGCACCACCGTGCCGGACTGGTTCGCCGCGAAATTCGAAGGCCTCGACGAGGACGCCGAGACCCGCAAGCTGGTGGCCGCAACCGTCGCGGCCGGCCAGGTGCAGAAGCTCGCCAAGCACGGCGTCGACACTTTCCATTTCTACACCATGAACCGCGCCGATCTCGTGTTCGCGATCAGCCATCTGCTCGGCATTCGCGCCAAGAGCGCCCAGAAAGCGGCCTGAGACAACATGACCGTACCTGTTTCCGCGAAACGTACTGCCCTGCTGAACGCCGCGCGCGAGCGCATTCTCGTGCTCGACGGCGCCATGGGCACGATGATCCAGAACCTGCAGTTCGACGAGGCCGCCTTCCGCGGCGAGCGCTTCAAGGACTTTCATCGCGACCTGCGCGGCAACAACGATCTGTTGATTCTGACCCAGCCGCAGGCAATCGAGGACATCCACGCGGCGTATTTGCGCGCCGGCGCCGACATCGTCGCGACCAACACCTTCTCCACGACGTCGATCGCGCAGGCCGATTACGACCTCACCGACATCGTCTACGAGATGGCGCGCGAAGGCGCCCGCCTCGCCGGCAATGCCGCGCGGCGCGTCGAGGCCGAGGACGGCAAGCCGCGCTTCGTCGCGGGCGCCATCGGCCCGACCAACCGCACCGCCTCGATCTCCCCCGACGTCTCCAATCCCGGCTACCGCGCCGTCACCTTCGACGATCTGCGCAAGTCCTATGGCGAGCAGATCAACGGCATGCTCGACGGCGGCGTCGACCTCTTGCTGGTCGAGACCATCTTCGACACGCTGAACGCCAAGGCGGCGCTCTATGCGATCGCCGAGATCACCGAAGCGCGCGGCATCGACATGCCCGTGATGGTGTCGGGCACCATCACCGACAAATCCGGCCGCCTGCTCTCGGGCCAGATGCCGGAGGCGTTCTGGAATTCGGTGCGACACGCAAAACCCGTCACGATCGGCTTCAACTGCGCGCTCGGCGCCGAAGATCTGCGCGCCCATATCGCCGATATCGGCCGCGTCGCCGACACGCTGGTCTGCGCTTACCCGAACGCCGGCCTGCCCAACGAATTCGGCCAGTATGACGAGACGCCGGAATATATGGCGCGCCTGGTCGGCGAGTTCGCTGCGTCCGGCCTCGTCAACATCGTCGGCGGCTGCTGCGGCACCACGCCGGAGCATATCGCCGCGATCGCAGCTAGCGTCGCCCCGCACAAGCCGCGCATCGTGCCGGAGATCGAACCGCGCCTGCGGCTCTCCGGCCTCGAGCCCTTCATCCTGACCGACGCGATCCCGTTCGTGAACGTCGGCGAGCGCACCAACGTCACCGGCTCGGCCCGTTTCCGCAAGCTGATCACGGCCGGCGACTACACGGCGGCGCTGCAGGTCGCGCGCGACCAGGTCGAGAACGGCGCGCAGATCATCGACGTCAACATGGACGAGGGCCTGCTCGACTCTGAAGCCGCGATGGTGACGTTCCTCAATCTCGTCGCCGCCGAGCCCGATATCGCCCGCGTCCCCGTGATGGTGGACTCCTCCAAGTTCTCGGTGATCGAAGCCGGCCTGAAATGCGTGCAGGGCAAGCCGGTCGTCAACTCGATCTCGATGAAGGAAGGCGAGGAGAAGTTCATCTTTGAGGCCAAGATCGCCCGCCGTCATGGTGCGGCTGTGGTCGTGATGGCGTTCGACGAGGTCGGCCAGGCCGACACGTTCGCGCGCAAGACCGAGATCTGCAAGCGCGCCTACGACATCCTGGTGAACAAGGTCGGCTTCCCGCCCGAGGACATCATCTTCGATCCGAACGTCTTCGCGATCGCGACCGGCATCGAGGAGCACAACAATTACGGCGTCGATTTCATCGAGGCGACGCGCTGGATCCGCCAGAACCTGCCCGGCGCGCATATCTCGGGCGGCGTCTCCAACCTCTCCTTCTCGTTCCGCGGCAACGAGCCGGTGCGCGAGGCCATGCACTCGGTGTTCCTGTATCACGCCATCAAGGCCGGCATGGACATGGGCATCGTCAATGCCGGGCAGATGATCGTCTATGACGACATCGATGCCGAGCTGCGCCAAACTTGCGAAGACGTCGTGCTCAACCGCGACCCGGGCGCGTCCGAGCGCCTGCTGGCACTCGCGGAAAAATTCCGCGGCAACAAGACCCAGACCAAGGAAGCCGATCTCGCCTGGCGCGAATGGCCGGTGGCGAAGCGGCTGTCGCATTCGCTGGTGCATGGGATCACCGAGTTCATCGAGCAGGATACCGAGGAGGCCCGCAAGGCGTCCTCGCGTCCGCTCGACGTGATCGAGGGCCCGCTGATGGCCGGCATGAACGTGGTCGGCGACCTCTTCGGCGACGGCAAGATGTTCCTGCCGCAGGTGGTGAAGTCCGCGCGCGTGATGAAGCAGGCGGTGGCCTGGCTGATGCCGTTCATGGAAGAAGAGAAGGCGCGCAATCTCGCCAACGGCATCGGCACCGAGGGCTCCTCGTCCGCCGGCAAGATCGTGCTCGCGACCGTCAAGGGCGACGTCCACGACATCGGCAAGAACATCGTCGGCATCGTGCTCCAGTGCAACAATTTCGAGGTCATCGACCTCGGCGTGATGGTGCCCGCCGCCAGGATCGTCGAGACCGTGAAGGCGGAGAAGGCCGACATCGTCGGTCTCTCCGGCCTGATCACGCCCTCGCTCGACGAGATGGCGTTCTTCGCCGGCGAATTGCAGCGCGAGGGCCTCAAGCTGCCGCTCCTGATCGGCGGCGCCACCACGAGCCGCGTGCACACCGCAGTCAAGATCGACCCGAGCTATCGGGCCGGCCCCGTCGTGCATGTCAACGACGCCAGCCGCGCCGTCGGCGTTGCGTCCTCGCTGCTCTCGCCCGAGAAGCGCGAAGCCTATGCCGCCGAGGTGCGTGCCGAATACGCAAAAATCTCGGAGGCACATCTGCGCGCGCAGGCCGACAAGAAGCGCCTGAAGCTTGCTGCCGCCCGCGCCAACCGCGTGCCGGTGGACTTTGCCAAGAACAAGCCGGTGAAGCCGACCTTCCTCGGCATCCGCAGCTTCGACGACTATGACCTCACCGAACTGGTCGACTGCATCGACTGGACGCCGTTCTTCCAGACCTGGGAGCTCGCGGGGCGCTTCCCCGCCATCCTCGACGATGCCAAGGTCGGCGAGGTCGCGCGCTCGCTCTATGACGACGCGCGAAAAATGCTCGACACTATCGTCAAGGAAAAGTGGTTCCGGGCGCGCGCGACGATCGGCTTCTGGCCGGCGAACGCGGACGGCGACGATATCGCTGTTTACGCCGACGAGAGCCGGACCAAGAAGATCGCGACGCTGCACACGCTGCGCCAGCAGCTCGAGAAGCGCGAAGGTCGGTTTAATGCCGCGCTCGCCGACTTCGTCGCGCCCGCGGGCGTGCCCGACTATGTCGGTGGCTTCGTCGTCACGGCCGGCATCGGCGAGGATGCGGTCGCCGACCGCTTCAAGATGGCGAATGACGACTACTCCTCGATCCTGTGCAAGGCGCTGGCCGACCGTCTCGCCGAGGCCTTCGCCGAGCGCATGCATTCCCGCGTGCGCCGCGAATTCTGGGCCTACGCGCCGGACGAGACGCTCTCCAACGACGAGCTGATCCTCGAGAAGTATCAGGGCATCCGCCCCGCGCCCGGCTATCCCGCGCAGCCCGACCACACCGAGAAGGCGACGCTGTTCGAGCTGCTCGATGCGGAAGCAACCTGCGGGGTGAAGCTGACCGAGAGCTTTGCGATGTGGCCGGGCTCCTCTGTGTCCGGGCTCTATTTCGCCAGCCCCGAGAGCTATTATTTCGGCGTCGGCAAGATCGAGCGCGACCAGGTCGAGGACTATGCCGCACGCAAGGGCATGAGCGTCGCGGAAACCGAGCGCTGGCTCGCGCCGGTGCTGAACTACATCCCGTCGCGAGAGGACAGCGACAAGGCCTTTGCGGCAACGGCGGCGAATGACGAGACGTCGAAGGATCTCGCCTCGCATCCGCCGGGCTGCACCTGCGCGGTGCACCTGGTCTGGCAGAAGAAGCGCGCTGGCGCGGGATAGGGGCTCGCGCTCTCCCCTTCATGGCGAAGGCCTCCGTGTCCCGGACGGCGCGGCATCGCGCAAGCGACGTGGCGCCGAGCCGGGACCCAGGAGCCGCACGGCACGCGGCAAGATGGGCCCCTGCTCTGCAGCGCACCACCCCGGACGATGCTGCGCATCGCCGGACCGCTGCGCTGCGTCCGGGGCGCGAGTCCTTTGTTTAATAGACACACCTTTGCATCCTCGCGGCGCTTCCGCCCGAGCTTTGCGCTTCGCGTCACGCCCTCATAGCGAAAGGGCGCAGGGAAGGCCGGGCGCCGGCTGGCACCCACGGTCCGTCGTGCGATGAGATGCACACGCAATGCACAACGGATCAACAGGTGAAGCCGAAACGTCCGGCCTTCCCTGCGCGATGGTCTGACGGCGTATGGCGCGCTCTCCCCGGAGACGAGTTCCTGCTTGCCTCCGTCACCTCGCGGATTGGCGATGCGCTTCGCCCGGTCGGGCTTGGCGCACCTCCGCAAGGCTTGACTGTAGCAACGACAGCTAGGACCACGCGATTTGGCCGTACGCATCAGCGCCGCTCGTCTGCACGCCGCCGGGACCTCACGGGGTTCTCCCGCCCTGCTCCCGCCTCTCGTGCACGACGCTGCCGCGTCCACCGCTCCCCGATCCGCGGCTCGTGACGACGTACGACCGCCCCTTTCGCCGGATCAGGATGGGCGACACATACGCCGAAACCGAATTTCGGTAAAGTGGAATATTTTGATCGAGGCTGATTGACCCAGCGCTGGCGTGTTTTGCCCGTCAGGCAACCCACGATCTGGTAGCTTGGGGCCGAGCACCGGGGCCTCACCCCTTCGGCGGGGCCAGTGGCTGCACGATCTCCTGGAACGGCGCCAATGCCTCGCAGCGCTCGCCGTGGGCTGCCAACGCCGGATAGCGCGACGCATCGAATAGCTGCGGATGCGCCTCGCGGGTGAAGCGGACGACGCAGGCAACCGCAACGTCGGCATGGCCGATCCGACCGCCCAGCCAGTACGGCGTCGTCACCTTGGCGCGCTCGGCCTCGAGCACGGCGAGCACGTCCGCAATCTGCGCCTGGCAGCGCGCGACCCACAACGCGAGCTGCTCCTTCCGCAGCACGCGCTCGTAGAGCAGGCTCACCGCCTTGTCACCGAGACCGGAAGCGAGCGCGCAGATGCGCAAATGCCTGCGCCGATCAGTGCCGCTGCGCGGCAGCATCGCCTTGTCCTCGCCGACGAGTTCGTCGAGATAGTCCAGGATCACCGTGCTCTCGATCAGCGCCTCGCCGTCGTCGAGCACCAGCGTCGGCACGCGGCGCAGCGGATTGTACGGCGCGATCTTGTCGGCGTCGCCGAAGGTCGACCACGGCCGGTGCTCGAAGGGAAGGCCGTAAAGCCGCAGCGCGATCGCAACGCGGCGGACGAAGGGGGAATCATATTGGCCGATCAGGAACATGGTTCTCGCTCTTCCAGCGGTTGGACGTGGCAGGGCCGTCCAGTTCACCGCCAATGCACGCTGCCTGCAACAACTATGTTGGAACCGGAGCATTGCGCGTGACGCAACAACGAGAGATCAATAGACAATGTACCAGCCGGAGCTCCTCTCATGAATCTGCGATCTCTCCTCTCGCTCGTCCTGCTCGCAAGAGCGCGCACCTCAGGATGACGGCGGAGCGTGTAGCAGCGGACGAGCTTGGCCAACATGTGCTAGAGCGAGATGCGGCGACGGACCAGCCGCTCATCTGAGCTACATTGCTCACGCGCTACCCGATAACAGGCACATGCTTCGCCGCGTCGCGCGGCGCGGTGCCGTCGAGGCGCGGATCGTCGGCGATCTCGATCTGGCGGCGGAACGGGCGGAAGCCGGAGCGCTGGTAGAAGGCGACGGCGGATGGGTGGTCGAGCGTGCAGGTGTGCACCCAGACGCGGCGGACGTCGCGCGACCAAGCGAGGTCAAGCGCGCGGTTCATCAGGAAGCGGGCCGCTCCCGTGCCGATCAGAGGCGCGGTGACGCCGAAATAGGCCAGCTCGCACTGACCGGCCTCGCGAAAATCCAGCTCCAGCAGGCCTTCGTCGCGGCCGTCTACGGCGAGTGCATAGACCTCGACGCCCGCTGCGTGGATGATTGCGGCGAGCTCTGTGTCGTTCATCCGCGCCCGGGAGAACCACAGCCATTCCTCGCCGACGCGGCGGTGGAGATCGCGGTACCAGTCGAGCGCGGGCGCATCGACCTTGCGCAGGACCCACGCACCGGGAGGATCGTCACGGCGTGCGGGAGGCGCGGTCATCTCAAGGTGGGTGACGACGGCGGCGATCTTGCCGGTGGGGACGTCCGAATAGCCGTCGGGGAGGATCATTGCGGTTTCCTGTGGAGCCGAGTGCGAGCTACATATCCGATGTCGTCCCGGCGAAGGCCGGGACCCATAACCACGAATGTGGATTACTTTGCGAGGCTGGAACGACGGGTCCCGTTCACAACATCTGCTGCGGAGTATGGGTCCCGGCCTTCGCCGGGACGACTCGGAGAAAGAGAGGCGTACTACCCCTCCCCCTCGTCGCTCGCCAGCACGCCCTTCACCGCGCGCGCCCACCCCGCGAGCTTTCGCTCGCGCGTGGCCTGGCTCATGTTCGGCTTGAAGCGGTGCTCGAGGCGCCAATTGTCGGCGAACTTTGTGGGCTCGGGATAGACGCCGGCCTGGAGGCCAGCGAGGTAGGCGGCGCCCAGCGCTGTCGTCTCCTGGATCACGGGGCGATCGACCGGCGCGTCCAGCAAATCTGCGAGGCGCTGCATGGTCCAGTCCGATGCCGTCATGCCGCCGTCGACGCGGAGCACGACGCTGGCGGTCTCCGAGCTTGGCCAGTCGGCGCGCATCGCGGCCCAAAGGTCGAACGTCTGGTAACAGACGCTTTCGAGTGCGGCATGGGCGAGTTCGGCGGGGCCGGTGTTGCGGGTGAGGCCGAACAGCGCGCCGCGGACGCGCGGATTCCAATAGGGCGCGCCCATGCCGACGAAGGCGGGGACGAGATAGACGCTCTGCATGGAGTCCGACTGATCCGCCAGAGGTCCGGTCTCGGCGGCGTGCTTGATGATGCCGAGGCCGTCGCGCAGCCATTGCACCGCTGAGCCGGCAACGAAGATCGAGCCTTCGAGCGCGTAAGTGCGCTTTCCGTCGAGCTGATAGGCGACCGTCGTGAGCAGCTTGTTCTTCGACACGACCGGCGTGGTGCCGGTGTTGAGCAAGGCAAAGCAGCCGGTGCCGTAGGTGGACTTCATCATGCCCGGGCGGAAACAGGCCTGGCCGATGGTGGCGGCCTGCTGGTCGCCGGCGATGCCTGAGATCGCGATCGCGCCGCCGAACAGATCGGGCGTGCTCTCGCCGAAGCGGGCAGAGGAATCCTTCACCTCTGGCAGCATCGAGCGCGGCACGCCGATGATCTCCAGCAGTTCGTCGTCCCACTGTCCCGTGTGGATGTTGAACAGCAGCGTGCGCGAGGCATTGGTGGCGTCGGTGGCGTGCACCTTGCCGCCGGTGAGGCGCCAGAGCAGGTAGCAATCGACCGTGCCGAACATCAGCTCGCCGCGCGCCGCGCGCGCCCGCGCGCCGGGGACGTGGTCGAGGATCCAGGCGACCTTGGTGCCGGAGAAATAGGGATCGATGATCAGGCCGGTCTTCTGCGAGATCACGGGCTCGCGGCCATCGGCCTTGAGCTTGGCGCAGATGTCGGCGGTGCGGCGGTCCTGCCAGACGATGGCGCGGTGCACGGCCTGCCCGGTGGCGCGGTCCCACACCACGGTGGTCTCGCGCTGGTTGGTGATGCCGATCGCCGCGATGTCCTTCGCGGCGATGCCGGCCTGCTCGATCGCCTCGCGGCAGACCATCACCGTCGAGGTCCAGATGTCCTCGGGCTCGTGCTCGACCCAGCCCGAGGCCGGGAAATGCTGCGGAAACTCCTGCTGCGCCTTCGCCGCGATGGATATGTCGCCGCGAAACACGATCGCGCGCGAGGAGGTGGTGCCCTGGTCGATGGCGAGGACGAAAGACATGGCGGCTTACCCTTGGCGTTTTCCCTGAGGGGGTCATTGTGTCGCGGCAAAGAAACGGGATTGCCGGTCCGAGGTCAAGGCGGGTCTCCTCTTACCCTCCCCTGGAGGGGGAGGGTCGGCTCACATTGAGCGCAGCGAAATGCGAGACGGGGTGGGGTGACGGTCTCTCCTCATCGAACACTGCCCGAGCGGAGAGATCACCCCACCCCGCTCGCGCTACGCGCGATCGACCCTCCCCCTCCAGGGGAGGGTAAGAGAAGAGACGCGCACCGCTACGTGCGACGGTGCTTCAAAGGTGTGATTTCAGCTTCACGCGATCCGTACAACTCGACATAGATGCGTTCGAGTACGGCGGTCAGGTCGCTCCCGATCTCAGAATTCCAGAAGCGGATGACGCGGTAGCCTTCGTTCTCGAGCCAGCGTTGGCGCTCGAGGTCGCGGGCAGCCGTATCGTCTTCGTTGTGATGCCCGCCATCGAGCTCGATGATGAGCCGCTTGGCCGGACAGAAGAAGTCAACGACGTAGGGGCCGATCGGCGCTTGTCGGCGGAAGTGCGATCCGTCCATCGGGAGGCCTTTGAGCGCACGCCATAGTATCCGCTCGTGCGGCGTCGCGTTCGCCCTAAGCCTCTTCGCGGCGGCGCGTCGGATTGATGTTGAGACCATTCTTGTGGCTTCACCCCACCCCGCTCGCGCTTAGCGCGAGCGACCCTCCCCCTCCAGGGGAGGGTGAAGTGAAGCGCCACTTCACTACAATTACAAGTCGCTAGAGTCTACACCGCCGCCGTGGTCACGCCGCCGTCGATGACGATGGTCTGTCCGGTCATGAAGCTCGACGCATCCGAGGCGAGATAGGCGACCGCGCCGGCGATTTCGTCGGGTTCGCCGATGCGGCGCAGCGGCGTGGTGGCGGTGCGGCGCTTCAGCACGGCTTCGTCTTCCCACAGCGCGCGGGCGAAATCGGTCTTGACGAGGCCGGGCGCGATGCAGTTGACGCGGACGCCTTTCGGGCCCCACTCGCCGGCGAGCGAGCGGCACAGCGCGAAGTCGGCCGCTTTCGAGATGCCGTAGGCGCCGATCACGGTGGAGCCGCGCAGGCCGCCGATCGAGGAGATGATGACGACGGAGCCGCTGCCGCGTTCCGCCATTTGCGGGATCGCGAGCGCGGAGAGCCAGATGTTGCTCTTGACGTTGCTCCCCATGATCTTGTCGAAGGCCTCGTCGGTGATGTCGAGCAGCGGGCCGTAATAGGGATTCACCGCGGCGTTGCAGACGAGGATGTCGATCTTGCCGTAATGCTTCGCGGCGCCCGCGATCAGCGCCTCGACCTCGGCCTTGCGTGCGATGTTGCATGGGATGACGGTGGCGTCACCGCCGGCCGCCTTGATGCCGTCGACGACCTCCTGGCAGGCGTCGGCCTTGCGCGAGGACACCACGACCTTGGCGCCGAGCTTGGCGAGGAGTTCAGCGGAGGAGCGGCCGATGCCGCGGCTGGAGCCGGTGACGACCGCGACCTTGCCGGTGAGATCGAACGGGGTGTTCTTCATTGTCGGCTCCTTCTTCCTGGTCATTCCGGGGCGCGCATAGCGCGAACCCGGAATCCATTTCACCGCGCGTATTGCCGCCCGATGGATCCCGGGTTCGCGCTACGCGCGCCCCGGGATGACAGCGAGGCTAGATCAACCCGCCACCATCAGCGACGCGGCGCTGGTGGTAGTCGGTGTCACCGAACGAGTTCTCGATCATGGTGAGGCGCTTGAAGTAGTGGCCGATCTTCGCCTCCATGGTCATGCCGATGCCGCCGTGCAGCTGGATCGCCTGCTGTCCGACGAATTTCAGCGACTTGCCGATCTGCACCTTGGCCGCGGCAATGGCATTGCTGCGCTCCTTGGCGTTCTCGAAGTCGTTCGCCATGGTCGCGAACATCGACATCGAGCGCGCCTGCTCGGCCGCCACGAACATGTCGGATGCCCGGTGCTGCAGCGACTGGAACGAGCCGATCGCGACGCCGAACTGCTTTCGCGTCTTGATGTACTCGACGGTGGTCTTGAGCGACTCGTCCATCAGGCCGACCGCCTCGGCGCAGAGCGCGACGCGGGCTTCGTCGACGACACGTTCGATCAGCGCGAGCGAATCGTCGGGATTGCCGAGCACGGCATCAGCGCCGACCTCGACACCGGTGAGGGTGATGTCGGCGGCGTGCAGGCCGTCCTGGGTCGGGTAGGACTTCCTGGTCACGCCCTTGGCGTTGGCAGGAACCAGGAACACGCCGATGCCGGTCCTGTCGCGACGCTCGCCCTTGGTGCGGGCGGTGACAACGAGCGTGTCGGCGTTCTCGCCGTTGAGCACGACGAATTTCTCGCCGTCCATGACGTAAGCCTCGCCCTTCTTCTTCGCGGTGGTCGCGACGTCGAAGAGATCGTAGCGCGAGTTCTTCTCGAGCTGGGCAAACGCCAGCGTCTTGCTGCCGTCGATGATGCCGGGCACGTGCGCCGCCTTCTGCGCGTCGGTGCCGGCATGGCGCAGGAAGCCGCCGCCGATCACGACCGTTGCCAGATACGGCTCGAGCACCAGCGCCTTGCCGAGCGCTTCCATCACGATCATGGTCTCGACGCCGCCGCCGCCGAAGCCGCCATCGGCCTCGCTGAAGGGCAGGCCGAGCAGGCCCTGCTCGGCGAGCTTGAGCCAGACCGCTTTGCTCCAGCCGCCCTTCTCCTTCATGTACTTCTTGCGGCTTTCGAAATCGTAGGAATCGGTCAGCAGGCCGTCGATGCTGTCCTTGAGAAGCCGCTGCTCCTCGTTCAGATCAAAATCCATGTCTTTGGTTCCTCGTACCCGGAATTTCTGCTTCGTCATCCCGGGGCGCGCGTCGCGCGAGCCCGGGATCCATACTCCCGATCGTGGTTATGGATTCCGGGCTCGCGCTGCGCGCGCCCCGGAATGACGCCTAGAGCCCCAGCACCGCCTTGGCGATGATGTTGCGCTGGATCTCATTGGAGCCGCCGTAGATCGAGACCTTGCGGTTGTTGAAGTAGCTCGGCGCGATCTGGGCGGTCCAGTCCATGGCTTCGTTCGAGCCATCGTCGCCGTGCACGTCGAACGGCGCGGCGAACGGTCCGATCACTTCCATGAGCAGCTCGGTGGTGGTCTGCTGGATCTCGGAGCCCTTGATCTTCAGCACCGAGGAGGCCGGATTGGGCTTGCCCTTGCCGTGCTTGCCTTCATCCGCCACGACGCGCAGCTGGGTGAGCTCGAGCGCCTTCAGCTCGATCTCGCAGGCGGCGAGCTTCTCGCGGAAAGCGGCGTCCTGGATGATCGGCTTGCCGCCGGATTCCACCTTGCCGGCGAGATCGCGGATGCGGCGCAGCCGCTCCTTGGAGACGCCGACACGGGCGATGCCGGTGCGCTCATTGCCGAGCAGGAATTTTGCGTAGTCCCAGCCCTTGTTCTCCTCGCCGATCAGATTCTCGTAGGGCACCTCGACGTCGTCGAAGAACACTTCGTTGACCTCGACGCCGCCGTCGATGGTCTGGATCGGGCGCACCGTGACGCCTTTCGACTTCATCGAGAACACGATGAAGGAGATGCCCATCTGCTTCTTGGCGCCGGGATCGGTGCGGCACAGGCAGAAGATCATGTCGGCGTGCTGGGCCAGCGTGGTCCAGGTCTTCTGGCCGTTGATGATCCACTTGTCGCCCTTGCGCTCGGCCTTGGTCTTGAGCGAGGCGAGGTCGGAGCCGGAGCCGGGCTCGGAGAAGCCCTGGCACCACCAGTCGTCGACATTGGCGATGCGCGGCAGGTACTGCTTCTTCTGCTCCTCGTTCCCGAAGGTGTAGATGACCGGGCCGACCATGCTGACGCCGAAGGCGAGTGGCTGCGGCGCCGGATAGGACTGCAGTTCCTCGTTGAAGATGTAGTGCTGCACGCTGGTCCAGCCGGTGCCGCCATATTGCTTGGGCCAATGGCTGACGCCCCAGCCCTTCTTGTTGAGGATGCGCCACCAATTCACCATCTCGTCCTTGCTGAGGTGACGCCCCTCGACCATCTTGCGCCGCGTATCCGGCGGCACGTTGTCGCGGAAGAACTGCCGCACTTCCTCGCGAAACGCCTGCTCTTCTTTCGTGAATGCGAGATCCATCGGATCCTCCTGTGAACAGTTTTGTTCTTACCAAATCCGCCGTCATTCCGGGATGCGCCGTAAGGCGCAGGCCCGGAATCCATATCCCCGATTGGTGGTTACGGATTCCGGGCTCGCCGCTTTGCGGCGCCCCGGAATGACAGAAACGTTTTACTGCAGCACCTCGAACAGCCCTGCCGCGCCCATGCCGCCGCCGACGCACATGGTGACAACCGCGTACTTTGCCTTGCGGCGGCGGCCTTCGATCAAAGCGTGGCCGGTGAGGCGCGCGCCGGACATGCCGTAGGGATGGCCGACCGCGATCGCACCGCCGTCGACGTTGATCTTCTCGGGGTCGATGCCGAGCTTGTCGCGGCAATACAGCACCTGCACCGCGAAGGCTTCGTTCAGCTCCCAGAGACCGATGTCGTCGACGGTGAGGCCGTGGCGCTTGAGCAGGCGCGGCACGGCGAAGACCGGGCCGATGCCCATCTCGTCCGGCTCGCAGCCGGCCGAGACGAAGCCGCGGAAGATGCCGAGCGGCTTGAGGCCACGCTTGGAGGCTTCCTTGTCGCTCATGATGACGGAGGCGCTGGCGCCGTCGGAGAGCTGACTGGCATTGCCGGCGGTAACGGTGAATCCCTCGCCGCGCACGGGCTTGAGGCCGGCGAGGCCTTCGATCGTCGTCTCGGGACGCGGGCCCTCGTCCTGCGACAGCGTGACGTCCTTCATCGAAACGGCGCCGGTGGCCTTGTCGGTGACCGCCATCTGCGTCGTGATCGGCGCGATCTCCTCCTTGAACTTGCCGCCCTGCTGGGCGGCCGCAGTGCGGCGCTGGCTCTCCAGCGAATATTCGTCCTGCTTCTCGCGCGAGATGCCGTAGCGCTTGGCAACGACTTCCGCCGTGTCGATCATGGGCATGTAGACCTCGCTCTTGATCTTGAGCAGCGCAGGGTCCTGGGCGTGGAAGCCGTTCATCTTGTCGTTCTGCACGAGACTGATCGACTCGCCACCGCCGCCGACCGCGATCTCGACGCCGTCAAAAATCACCGAGCGCGCGGCGAGCGCGATCGCCTGCAGGCCCGAGGCGCATTGCCGGTCGATCGTGGTGCCGGCGACGGTGACGGGAAGGCCGGCGCGCAGCAGCGCCTTGCGCGCGATGTTGCCGCCAGTCGAACCCTGCTGCAGCGCCGCGCCCATCACGACGTCCTCGATCTCCTTCGGATCGACCTTGGCGCGCGCGACGGCTTCGCCGATGGCGTGGCCGAGCAGGGTTGCGCCCTCGGTGGCGTTGAGCGCGCCGCGATAGGCCTTGCCGATCGGGGTGCGGGCGGTGGAAACGATGACGGCGTCGGTCAAGAACGAGCTCCTGATGCGGGTTTAGTGGATTGTGACGGTTTCTGCTGCTGGCGCAATTCGTGGCGCGACAATTTTCCGACAGGCGTTCGCGGCAGATCGTCGACGAATTCGACCTCGGCCGGCAATTCGTGCTTGCCGAGCTTGCCGGCGAGCTGCGCGCGCAGCTCGTCGAGCGAGAACGGCTTTGCCTCCGGCTTCAGCTTGATGAAGGCCTTGGCGGCCTCGCCGCGGTACTGGTCGGGAATGCCGAGCACGATCACCTCGTGCACGCCAGCAATGGTGTAGATCGCCTGCTCGATCATCTGCGGATAGACGTTGAAGCCGCCGGAGATGATCATGTCCTTCTTGCGGTCGACCAGGAAGAAATAGCCGTCGCTGTCGACATAGCCGATGTCGCCGGTGAGGAAGCGGCCGTCGACGAAGGCGTCCGTGGATCCCTCCGGCTTGTTCCAGTACCCCTTGGTGACGTTCGGGCCCTTGATGCGGATCTCTCCGACCTCGCCCGGCGCAAGCACGCGCTTGGGATCGTCGAGCGCGACGACGTCGAGCTCGATGCCGGGCAGCATCAGGCCGATCGAGCCGGGCTTGTCGGGGCCGGTGGGCGGATGGCCGGTGCCGGGCGAGCAGGTCTCGGTCATGCCCCAGCCGCTGCGCAGCTTCTTGCCGACCTTGCGCTCGAAGAAATTCGCGATCTCCACCGGCAGCGGCGCGCCGCCGGAGCCGATGGTGGCGAGCGAGGAGAAGTCGCGCTTGTCGAGATCCGGCAGTGCGGCGATCGCGATCCACATCGTCGGCACGCCCGGAAAATAGGTCGCGCGCTTGACCTCGATGTCGCGCATCACGGCTTCGACGTCGAAACGCTGATGCAGCGAGATCAGATTGCCGCGGCTGAGCGACGACAGCAGCACCACGGTCAGCGCGTAGATGTGGAACAGCGGCAGCACGCAGATCACGCGCTCGATCGTCTCGCCCCGCGCGGCGCGCGATGGCTTGCCCCAGACGTCGTAGATCGACACCGCCGAGGTGAGATTGCCGTGGGTCAGCATCGCGCCCTTGGGCAGGCCGGTGGTGCCGCCGGTATATTGCAGCAGGGCGACGTCGTCGGCAATGACGACGGGCCACGCCGCCGGCGCGGTCGCGCCCTCGGTGAAGGCCTTGAAGGTGACGATGCGGGGATCATCCGGGATCGCCGCCTGCGGCGTGCCGACCTTGCCCCAATGATCGTCCTCGCAGACGACGAGGCGGTCGATCAGCCCCTTTTCAAGGAACTTCAGCGCGGTCGGCAGCAGGGCGGCGAGGTTGGAGGTGACGAGCAGGCGCGAGCCGGAATCGGAGATCTTGTGGGTCAGCGCGATCTCGCCGTCGAGCGGGGAGAGATGCGCGAGGCGGGCGCCTGCCTTCAGCGCGCCGAGAAAATTGACGGGATGGTCCGGCGAGTTGCCGAGGAACAGCGCAACGGACGTGCCCTTGCCGCAGCCGGCGCGCAGGAACGCCGCCGCCGCACGCTCGGCCTGAGCTGCGAGCTCGGTGTAGGTGATCGGGCGATCGCGGAATTCCAGCGCGGTGCGCGTGCCGTATTCGGCGACGGCCTTCGACAAGAGGTCAGGCAGCGAGCCCTGGACGATGGTGTCGTCCCACCGCACGCCCTCGGGATAAAACTGTTCGCCGGGATGGGTCATTGGCGATCGATACTCTGCAAAACGGTAATCGCCGGGTCGTGTGAGGTGGACACCGGCGGACGGGCTCCCTTCCCCCTTGTGGGGAAGGGTTGGGGAAGGGGGTAGCCACGAACACTGACCTCGCCCGGGGCCACCCCCCTCCCTGCCCCTCCCCTACAAGGGGGGAGGGAACGGAGAGAGCTTTGCCCGGAGCGCGACATTGCAGCAGCTACCAAACCGATCAAGCCGCCTTCGACGCCGCCGCCAGCGAGGCGAACGTCTTCCCTTCGGCCGCGAGCTTCTTCAGCAGCGGTGCGGGCTCGAGGCTGGGGTCGTTGGTCTCCTTGGCGTAGAAGGCCAGGCGATCGGCGATGTGCTTGAGGCCGACGCTGTCGGCCCAGAACATCGGGCCGCCGCGGTAGATCGGCCAGCCATAGCCATAGAGCCAGACCACGTCGATATCGGAGGGACGTGCGGCGATGCCCTCTTCGAGGATCTTCGCGCCCTCGTTGATCATCGGATACATCATGCGCTCGAGGATCTCGTCATCGCTGACGACGCGCTTCTTGCGGCCGAGACGGGCAAGCGTCTCATCGATCAGCTTCTCGACCTCCGGATCGGGCAGCGCCGAGCGGCTGCCGGCTTCGTACTTGTAGTAGCCCTTGCCGGTCTTCTGGCCGAAGCGGCCGGCCTCGCACAGCGCGTCCGCGATCTCCGACTTGATGCCGCGGTCCTTGCGCGAGCGCCAGCCGATGTCGAGGCCGGCGAGGTCGCCCATCGCGAACGGCCCCATCGGCATGCCGAACTTGGTGACGACAGCGTCGACCTGCTGCGGCAGCGCGCCTTCGAACAAGAGCTTCTCCGACTGCTTGCCGCGCTGGGCCAGCATGCGGTTGCCTACAAAGCCGTCGCAGACGCCGACCACGGCCGGCACTTTCGCGATCTTGCGCGCAATGTTCACCGCGGTGACCAGCGCGTCCGGCGCGGTCTTGTCGGCGCGGACGATCTCGCACAGCTTCATGACGTTGGCCGGCGAGAAGAAGTGCATGCCGAGCACGTCCTGCGGACGCTTGGTCGACTTCGCGATCTCGTCGATGTTGAGATACGAGGTGTTGGAGGCGAGCACGGCGCCGGGCTTGACGTACTGGTCGAGCTTGCCGAACACTTCCTTCTTCACCGCCATGGTCTCGAACACCGCTTCGATGACGAGGTCGGCATCGCCGACATTCTCGATGCCGACGACGCCGTTGATCAGCGCCATGCGCTTGGCGGGCGCATCGGCCGGGATGCCGCCGCGCGCGGCGGTCGCTTCCCAGTTCTTCTGCATGATGCCCATGCCGCGCTTGAGCTGCTCCTCGCCGGTCTCGATCAGGGTGACGGGAACGCCGGCATTGGCAAAGGACATCGCGATGCCGCCGCCCATGGTGCCGGCGCCGAGGATGGCGACCCGGTTCACGGGACGCGACTTGGTGCCGTCGGGAACGCCCGCAATCTTGGCAGCCTCGCGCTCGGCGAAGAACGCATAACGCTGCGCCTTCGACTGATCGCTGGCGACGAGCTTCAGAAAACCCTCGCGCTCCTTCTTCAGGCCTTCGTCGAAAGGTAGGTCAATGGCGTAGCCCACGGCGTCGGCGGCAGCGAACGGCGCCTCCAGGCCGCGCGATTTCTTGGTCATGGCGGCGACTGCATTGGTGAAGATCGAGCGGTCGGCCTTGGCCGCCGCGATCTTGGAATCGTCGTCGCGCAGGCGCCGCAGCGGACGCTTCTCGGCCAGCAGCTTGCGCACGAAGGCCTCGCCGCCCGATGCCGGTCCCTCGATGATTTCCTCGATCAGGCCGTTCTTGAGCGCTTCCGCAGCACCGATGGGATCACCGCCGACGATCATCTTGACAGCGAGTTCGGGACCGACCGCGCGCGGCAGGCGCTGGGTGCCGCCGGCGCCCGGCAGCAGTCCGAGCTTCACCTCGGGCAGGCCGAGCCTGGCCTCTTTCACCGCGACGCGGAAATGGCAGGCGAGCGCGACCTCGAGGCCGCCGCCGAGCGCGGTGCCGTGGATCGCGGCAACCACGGGCTTGGGCGAATTCTCGATCTCGGACAGCACGTCGTTGAGGGCCGGCGCCTTCGGCGGCTTGCCGAATTCGGTGATGTCGGCACCGGCGATGAAGGTGCGGCCGGCACAGGTCAGCACGATGCCCTTGATGGCGGGATCGGCAATTGCGGCCTTGATGCACTCCAGGATGCCGCCACGGACCGCGGCACTCAGAGCATTGACCGGAGGGCTGTCGACCGTGACGATCCCGACCTCGTCATGACGCTCAAGCTTGACCACTTCGCTCACGGTGTTCCCTCCTTGGTGGGGATTTACTTTTGTTCGATTTCGCGGTGCGGAATTTAATTCCGCATCTTGACGGCAGGGTTATTTTGAAGCACGTGGCTTGTCAACGACTCCGCGCAAGAAGCAGATCAGGGATGAAGCGTACAGGAAAGAAGACTGCGACCGATCGGAATTTCGTCGTCGCGCTTTCCCGCGGACTGGACGTATTGCGCGCATTCCACCCCAATGACGGCCTTCTCGGCAATCAGGAGATTGCGGCTCGCACCAATCTGCCGAAGCCGACCGTGTCGCGGCTGACCTACACCTTGACCAAGCTGGGCTATCTTGCGCCGGTTCCCCGCTTCGAGAAGTACCAGCTCACACCCGCGGCGATGTCGCTCGGCTACGCCGCGCTCGCCAATCTCGGCGTTCGGCATTTGTCCGAGCCGTTCCGCGAGGACGTGATGCGCGCGACCGGCGGCGCCGTCGCCGTCGGCGGCCGCGACCGTCACAGCATGATCTATTTCGGGCAAAGCCGCGGCAGCGAGACCGTCGGGGTTCAACTTGACGTCGGCTCCCGCGTGCCGATTGCAACCAGCGCGATGGGCCGCGCCTATTTCTGGGCGCTCGACGACGCGGACCGCGCAGACCTGTCGCGCCTCTTGCGCGAACATTACGGCAGCCGCTGGCCCAAGATGCGCGACGGGCTGGAACGTTCCGGCGAAACCGTCGCGAAATACGGTTTTGCGATCTCCGTCGGCGACTGGCACGACGACATCGGCGCCGCCGGCGTCGCACTCAGGCTCAACGACGGAACCGGTCCCTACGCATTCAATTGCGGCGCGCCCGCATTCCGCTTCACGGAAGAGCGTTTGATCAACGACATTGGACCGCGTCTCTTAGCGATGGTAAGGAACATCGAAGCGGCGCTCGGGGGTCTAATGCCGCATTCCAAAAAAGACGTCAGCAAAAAGCTGAAATCAGGAGGAAAAGTTGCGCGTGTGGCCGAGGGATTCAGATAGCCTTTGTCATCATCGGGAGCGGTTCGCATCGCCCCTTCGCTCACTGAATGACGTGAGCGAGACGAGATGACGCAGGCACAGCTCGCGCAGGGGACATCGCCCCTGCTCGCGGTTCGCGACGTCAGCGTCGTGTTCGGCGGCATCATCGCGCTCAACGGCGTGTCCTTCGACATGCACAAGGGCCAGATCCTCGGCTTGATCGGCCCCAACGGCGCCGGCAAGACCACGCTCTTCAACTGCCTGTCCCGGCTCTACCAGCCGTCATCCGGCGACATCCTGATGGAGGGCGCGAGCATCCTGAGGCGGCCGCCGCACCGGATCGCCGAGATCGGCATCGGCCGCACCTTCCAGAACGTGGCACTGTTTCCGAATCTCTCGGTGATGGACAACGTCCGCGTCGGCGCGCATTCGAGGACCTCGAGCGACATCATCAGCGACTCCCTGAAGCTTGCCTGGGTTCGCCGCAGCGAAACCAGCGTCAACAAGAAGGTGCACGAGATCCTTGCCTATCTCGACCTCGAGGACGTCGCCTACACCGTGGTCTCCGGCCTGCCCTTCGGCACGCAGAAGCGCGTCGAGCTGGCGCGCGCACTGGCTGCCGATCCCAAAATCCTGCTGCTCGACGAGCCCGCCGGTGGCCTCAACCACGAAGAGGTCTACGTGCTCGGCGACCTCATTCGCCGCATTCGCGACGACCGGCACATGACCGTGCTGCTGGTCGAGCATCACATGGGCCTGGTGATGTCGATCGCCGACCATGTCGTTGCGCTGAATTTCGGCAAGAAGCTCGCGGAAGGCACGCCGGCCCAGGTGCAGGCGGACCCCGACGTCATCAAGGCCTATCTCGGGAGCAAGGACCAATGACGACATTGCTCAACGTCAAGGACCTGCGCGCTTATTACGGCCAGGTCCAGGCGCTCCATGGCCTGTCCTTCTCGCTCAACGAGGGCTCGCTGGTGACGCTGCTCGGGGCCAACGGCGCCGGCAAGACCACCACGCTGCGCGCGATCTGCAACATGGTGCGCTCCACCGGCGGCATCGAGTTCGACGGCAAGCCGCTGAACAACCGCTCCACCGAGAGCATCGTGCGGTTCGGCATCGCCCACGTGCCGCAGGGCCGCGGAACCTTCACCACCATGACGGTGGAGGAGAATCTCCAGCTCGGGGCCATCACCCGCAAGGACAGCGCCGGCATCGTCTCCGACATCGAGCGCATGTATGCGCATTTCCCGGTGCTGAAGCAGCGCCACACCCAGCAGGCCGGCACGCTCTCCGGCGGCGAGCAGCAGATGCTCGCGGTCGCCCGCGCCCTGATGCTGCGGCCGCGGCTGATGCTGCTGGACGAGCCCTCCTTCGGCCTCGCGCCGCTGGTGGTGCGCGACCTGTTCGGCATCCTTGGCAAGATCAACCGCGAGGACAAGGTGTCGATCCTGGTGGTCGAGCAGAACGCCCAGCTCGCGCTGGAGCTCGCCGACCAGGCCTATGTGATCGAGACCGGCCGCATCGTGATGTCGGGCAACGCCAAGGACATCGCGAACAACGAAGAAATCCGCAAATCCTATCTGGGTTACTGAGGGAGCCGGGACAATGGAGCTGTTCACCAACCAGGTCCTGGCCGGCATTGCCACGGGCGCGATCTACGCCTGCATGGCGCTCGCCGTGGTCATGATCTACCAGGCCATCGACCATCTCAACTTCGCGCAGGGCGAGATGGCGATGTTCTCGACCTTCATCTCCTGGCAGCTGATGCAATGGGGCGTGCCTTATTGGGCCGCCTTCGTGATCACGCTGGCCTTCTCCTTCGTCGCCGGCATCGCGATCGAGCGGATCCTGTTCAAGCCGCTGACAAAGGCACCGGTGCTGACCAACGTCGCCGGGTTCATCGCGCTGTTCGCGATCATCAACTCCTCGGCGGGCCTGATCTGGGACTTCACCATCAAGCAATATCCGACCCCGTTCGGCTCCGCGCCGTTCCTCGGCAGCCAGCTGATCTCGACCCACCAGGCCGGCATGATCGGCGTCACCATACTGCTGCTGCTCGGGCTCTATTTCTTCTTCCAGTACACGCGGATCGGTCTTGCCATGCGCGCGGCCGCCTCCGTGCCTGAATCGGCCCGCCTCGTCGGCATCAACACCTCCTGGATGATCGCGCTCGGCTGGGGCATGGCGACCGCGATCGGCTCGATCGCCGGCATGCTGATCGCGCCGGTCGTGTTTCTCGAGCCGAACATGATGGGCGGCGTGCTGATCTACGGCTTTGCCGCGGCCGTGCTCGGCGGACTGACCAGCCCGTTCGGCGCCGTGGTCGGCGGCTTCCTGGTCGGTGTCTTCGAGAACCTCGCCGGCACCTACATCCCCGGCGTCGGCAACGAGCTGAAACTCCCGATCGCGCTCGCGCTGATCATCTCCGTCCTGGTCGTCAAACCCGCCGGCCTGTTCGGTCGGCACATCGTCAAGCGAGTTTGATCATGAGCGCTGCAGAAGAAGTCGTTGCAGAAGGCCACCAGGCGGTCGAGGCCGTTCCGAAGCGGGCCATGACGCTGGGCACCGGCACCTCGCTGGTGGTGCTCGCGGCGCTCTTGATCGTGCCGATGTTCGTCAAGAACTTCGTCATCTTCCAGATGACGATGCTCCTGATCTACGGGCTCGCCGTGCTGGCGCTGAACATCCTGACCGGCGGCTCCGGCCAGTTCTCGCTCGGCCAGAGCGCCTTCTACGCCGTCGGCGCCTATACGTCGGCGGTGCTGATGGAGCACGCCAACATCAACTACGCGCTGACCATTCCGATCTCCGCCGTGGTCTGCTTCGGCTTCGGGTACCTATTCGGCAAACCGGCGCTGCGGCTGTCGGGCGTCTATCTCGCGCTCGCGACCTTCGCACTCGCGACCGCGATGCCGCAACTGCTGAAGCTGAACTTCCTGGAACACTGGACCGGCGGCGTGCAGGGCCTCGTCGTCACCAAGCCGGATGCGCCGTTCGGCCTGCCGATGTCGCAGGACACGTGGCTGTACTACTTCACGCTCATCGTCACGATCGCGATCTACATGCTCTCGGTGAACCTGTTGCGCTCGAGGTCGGGCCGCGCCTTCATGGCGATCCGCGACAACGAGATCGCGGCGTCCTCGATGGGTGTCAACGTCGCACTCTACAAGACGCTGGCTTTCGGCGTGTCGGCGGCGATCACGGGCATTGCCGGGTCGCTCGGCGCCATCGCGGTGCAGTTCGTGGCCCCCGACAGCTACACCATCACGCTCGCGATCTCGCTGTTCCTCGGCATGGTGGTCGGCGGCGTCGGCTGGCTGCCCGGCTCGTTCGTCGGTGCGGCCTTCATCATCTTCGTGCCGAACATGGCGGAGAGCATCTCCAAGGGCCTCTCCGGCGCGGTGTTCGGTGTGCTGCTGTTCCTCGTCATCTACCTCGTGCCGCACGGCGCAAGGCAGATCGCGATCATTGGCCAGCAACTCGTCGGCAAGCTCAAAAAGAACTGAAGTCCCGTTAAATTAAGCAAGGAGACCGAATTGCATTTTGGAAGAACACTGCGAGCCGCCGCGCTGGTCACGGCAACGGCGGCCATCACTCTCACCTCCGGCGCGGCACTCGCCCAAAAGAAATACGACACCGGCGCAAGTGACACCGAGATCAAGGTCGGCAACATCATGCCGTACAGCGGTCCGGCGTCGGCCTATGGCATCATCGGCAAGACCGAAGAAGCCTATTTCAAGATGATCAACGACAAGGGCGGCATCAACGGCCGCAAGATCAACTTCGTCACCTATGACGACGGCTATTCGCCGCCGAAGGCAGTCGAGCAGGTCCGCAAGCTGGTCGAGAGCGACGAGGTGCTGGCCGTGTTCAATCCGCTCGGCACACCCTCGAACAGCGCGATCCAGAAGTACCTCAACGCCAAGAAAATCCCGCAGCTCTTCGTCGCCACCGGCGCCACCAAGTGGAACGATCCGAAGAACTTCCCCTGGACCATCGGCTGGCAGCCCTCCTACCAGAGCGAAGCCCAGATCTACGCGAAATGGCTGATGAAGGAGAAGCCCGACGCCAAGGTCGCGATCCTCTATCAGAACGACGATTTCGGCAAAGACTACCTCAAGGGCACCAAGGACGGTCTCGGCGCCAAGGGCGCGTCCATGATCATCATGGAAGAGAGCTATGAGGTGTCCGAGCCGTCGATCGACGGCCATATCGTCAAGATCAAGGCCGCCAATCCCGACGTGCTGCTGATCTATGCGACGCCCAAATTCGCGGCGCAGACCATCAAGAAGACGGCCGAGCTCAGCTGGAAGCCGCTCCAGATCCTCACCAACGTCTCGATCTCGGTGGGCAGCGTGATGAAGCCCGCCGGCTTCGAGAATGCACAGGGCGTGCTGTCGGCGGCCTATGCCAAGGACTCCACCGATCCGCAGTGGGCCAACGACCCCGGCATGAAGAAGTGGAACGAGTTCGTCGACAAGTACATGCCGGGTGCCGACAAGTCCGACACCAGCATGGTCTATGGCTACGGCGCGGCCTCGACCCTGGCCAAGGTCCTGGAGATGTGTGGTGACGATCTCACCCGCGCCAATCTCATGAAGCAGGCGGCTTCGCTGAAGGATTTTGCGCCGGATACGCTCCTGCCCGGCGTCAAGATCAACACCAGCGCTACCGACTTCGCCCCGATTGCGCAGCTGCAGATGCAGCGCTTCAAGGGTGAGAAGTGGGAACTGTTCGGCGAGATCATCAGCGGCGACGTCGCCTCCGAGTGACACGCTGACGCAATAGTCCGGCCCTCGAGAAGCCCCCGCGAGCGATCGCGGGGGCTTTTTGTTGACGGCAGGCGCCAATCTTGTTCAATGCGGCGCCGATCCAACTCGGGGCAGGAGAACAATGTCCGCCGTTCGTTTTCAGGTTGCGGCCCTCTGGACCGGGCTCGCTTTGTGCACTGCGATGAGCAGCCCGGCACTGGCGCAGAAGAAGTACGACAGCGGCGCATCCGATACCGAGATCAGAATAGGCAACATCATGCCCTATAGCGGCCCGGCCTCGGCCTACGCCGCGATCGGCAAGGCCGAGGAAGCCTATTTCCGCAAGGTCAATGCCGAGGGCGGCATCAACGGGCGCAAGATCAAGTTCATCTCCTATGACGACGCCTATTCGCCGCCGAAGACGGTGGAGCAGGCGCGCAAGCTGGTCGAGAGCGACGGGGTGCTGCTGATCTTCGGCTCGCTCGGCACGTCCACCAACGGCGCCATCCGCAAATACATGAACGAGAAGAAGGTGCCGCAATTGTTCGTGGCGAGCGGCGCCTCGAAGTGGAACGATCCCAGGCAATATCCCTGGACCATGGGCTGGCAGCCCAGCTACGCGAGCGAGGCGCGGATCTACGCCAAATACATCATGAAGGAGAAGCCGGACGGCAAGATCGGCGTGCTCTACCAGAACGACGATTTCGGCAAGGATTATCTGAAGGGGCTAAAGGATGGCCTCGGGCCCAAGGCCTCGATGATCGTGCTGGAAGAGGCCTACGACACGTCGGAGCCCGCCATCGACGAGCACGTCGTGAAGCTGAAGGCCTCGGGCGCCGACGTGTTCATCAGCATCACCACGCCGAAATTCGCCGCGCAGGCGATCAAGAAGGCGGCGGAGATCAACTGGCATCCGGTCCACATCGTCTCCAACGTCTCGGCCTCCGTCGGCGGCGTGATCGAGCCGGCGGGCCTGGAGATCTCGCAAGGCCTGCTGTCGGCGAGCTACACCAAGGACGGCTCCGATCCGCAGTGGAATGCCGACGACGGCATGAAGAAATTCTATAACTTCCTCGCGCAATATGATCCCAAGGCCAACAAGCTCGATGCCGGCGTCGTGTTCGGCTATGCCGCCGCGCAGACCATGGTCAAAGTGCTGCAGATGTGCGGCGACGACCTCACCCGCGAGAACGTCATGAGGCAGGCAGCCTCCTTGAAGGATTTCGAGCCCGACACGCTGCTGCCCGGCATCAGGATCAACACGGCGCCGGACAATTTCGCCCCGATCGAGCAGTTGCAGATGATGCGTTTCAAGGGCCGGAAATGGGAGCTGTTCGGCGACATCATCTCGAGCGAGATGGGCCACTGAAGCGGCGCAACCCAAAATCGCTCCAGATTGGTTAAACAACTCAAGACAGCCGGACCTTCTCGCAGTCGCACACGAGAGCCGGCCGTCCCTGACTACTAAAGACGCAGCCCCCGCGACGCCGTCCCGGGGGCTTTCTGTTGAAGGCATCAGCCAAATCGTATTGAATTGCGGCAGCGTCGCCAAGAAAATCGAGACAAGAAAAGGGGCGCATACACACCAAGAAAATAGGGAGATAGGAATGCCCGCTGTCACCGGCAAACTTGCAGCCGCATCGCTGGCGCTTGCGCTCATTGCGGCCTCGGCCTCCACCGCATCGGCCCAGAAGAAATACGATACCGGCGCGACCGATACGGAGATCAAGATCGGCAACATCATGCCCTACAGCGGACCGGCCTCCGCCTACGGCATCATCGGGCGGACCGAAGCCGCCTATTTCAAGAAGATCAACGAAGAGGGCGGCATCAACGGCCGCAAGATCAATTTCGTCTCCTACGACGACGCCTATTCGCCGCCGAAGACGGTGGAGCAGGCACGCAAGCTGGTCGAGAGCGACGAGGTTCTGCTGATCTTCAATTCACTCGGCACGCCGCCGAACTCGGCCATTCAGAAATACATGAACTCGAAGAAGGTGCCGCAGCTGTTCGTCGCGACCGGCGCCACCAAATGGAATGATCCGCAGAACTTCCCCTGGACCATGGGCTGGCAGCCCAATTACCAGAGCGAGACGCAGATCTACGCGAAATACATCCTGAAGGAGATGCCGAATGCCAAGATCGGCGTGCTCTACCAGAACGACGATTACGGCAAGGACTACCTGAAGGGCCTGAAAGACGGGCTCGGCGCCAAGGCCGCGAGCATGATCGTGCTGGAGGAAAGCTACGAGACCTCCGAGCCGACGATCGACAATCACATCGTGAAGATGAAGGCGACCGGCGCCGACATCTTCATCAACATCACCACACCGAAGTTCGCGGCACAGGCGATCAAGAAGATCTCCGAAATCGGCTGGAAGCCGACCCACTTCCTCAACAACGTCTCGGCCTCGGTCGGCAGCGTAATCAAGCCCGCCGGCTTCGAGAATTCGCAGGACATCATTTCGGCTGCCTACCTGAAGGACGTGTCGGATCCTCAGTGGAAGGACGACGCCGGCATGAAGGGTTTCCTGGAGTTCATGACGAAATACTTCCCTGAAGGTGACAAGCTCGACGGCGGCACCATCGTCGGTTACGGCGTGGCGCAGACGCTGGTGGAAGTGCTGAAGAAGTGCGGCGACAATCTCACGCGCGAAAACGTCATGAAGCAGGCGGCGAGCCTGAAGGACTTCCGCACCGAGGTGCTGCTGCCCGGCATCAAGATCAACACCGGCGCGAACGACTTCGCACCGATCAGCTCGCTTCAGCTCATGAGGTTCAAGGGCGAGAAGTGGGATCTGTTCGGCGACGTCATCAGCGCTGACGCCGGCGGCTAGCCTCCAGCTGGATCGCAGTGTTCAAAAGGGCCCTCCGCGAAATCATCGCGGAGGGCTTCTTGCTACGCGGCGATTATGATCACGCGATTGCATATTCGAATGATGACACAGCCGGCTTACGCTTTGGCCGCCGATGCGCTAGGCAGGTGAACGGCGGCGTGTGTCGCCAGTTTGTTCCGTCTGCCGAAGGCCATCGTCATGACCGACCGCCGTCCCCTGCTCCGCGCGCTCTACGACGCCGCCGTTGCCGCTGCCCATCCCAATGTGGTGCTGGCGCCGCATTTGGGGCCCGCGCCAAGAGGACGCGTGATCTGCCTCGCCGCCGGCAAGGGCGCGGGCGCCATGGCCGCGGCAGCCGAACGGCATTATCTCGACACGCTCAAGCTGGCGCCGGAGCGGCTCGTCGGCATCGCCACCACGCGCCATGGCTACGGCGTGCCGACGCGCCGCATCCGCGTGGTCGAGGCCGGGCATCCCGTGCCGGATGAGGCTGGCCTCAAGGGCGCGGCCGACACGCTCGCGCTCGCAGGCGAGGCCGGGCCGGACGATCTGCTCCTGGTGCTGCTCACCGGCGGCGGCTCGGCGAACTGGATCGCGCCCAGCGACGGTATCAGCTTCGCGCAGAAACAGGCGGTCAACAAGGCGCTGCTACGCTCGGGCGCGCCGATCGGTGAGATGAACGTCGTGCGCAAACACCTGTCGCGAATCAAGGGCGGACGCCTTGCGCGTGCCGGCAAGAACGCCGCCCAGATCGTGACGCTCGCGATCTCCGACGTGCCGCATGACGACGCTTCCGCGATCGCCTCCGGCCCGACCGTGCCCGATCCGACCACGTTGGCCGATGCGCGCGCCATCGTCGCGAAATACAAGCTCGACATCGACGATGCCGTGCGCCGCGCGCTCGACGATCCCGCCAACGAAAGCTGCAAGCCCGGCGATGCCGCCTTTTCGCGCGCGCATTTCGAATTGATCGCGCGGCCCAAGCAGTCGCTCGACGCCGCGGTGAAGCTCGCGCGCGAATCCGGTTACGAGACCATCGACCTCGGCGCCGATCTCGAAGGCGAGGCGCGCGAGGTCGCCGCCGCTCACGCCAGCCTGGCGCTGCAAGCGCGCGCGCAAGGCAAGCGCCTCGCGATCCTCTCCGGCGGCGAGCTCACCGTCACGGTGCGCGGCAATGGACGTGGCGGGCCGAACCAGGAATACGCGTTGGCGCTCGCCGCTCTGCTCAAGGACACGCCTGACATCTCGGCGCTGGCCGGCGACACCGACGGCGCCGACGGCGGCGCCGGCAACCCCACCGACCCCGCCGGCGCGCTGATCGACGCGACGACGTTCGCAAAGATGAAGGCGCAGGGGCTTCAGCCGCAAGCGTACCTGGACAACAACGACGCCACGACGTTCTTCGAGGCGACCGGCGACCTGCTGCTGCCGGGCCCGACGCTGACCAACGTGAACGACATCAGGGTGATTTTGGTGGATTGAGGCTGAGATTTCTCCCCCGTCATGGCCGGGCTTGACCCGGCCATCCACGCCTTCCCTCGCTGCCCAAAAACGTGGACACCGGGCCAAGCCTGGGCATGACGCGGACGTAGAGCGCCGCCTCAGAACTCGTTCGCGACCTTCGCCAGCATCGCGATCAGGGCTTCGCGGTTGGCCTGCCCGAGCAACTCGTTCAGCCGGGCCTCGTGCTTGGTGGCGACCAGCTTCTTGGCGCGGGCCAGCACCGCCTTGCCCTTGTCGGTCAGCACTAGGATGTGCGAGCGGCGGTCGTTGGTGGAGCGGATCCGCGCGCAAAGGTCGCGGCTCTCGAGATTGTCGAGCATGGCCACGAAGTTCGGCCTGAGGATGCCGAGGGTGGAGGCGATCTCGGTCTGGTTACGGCCGGGATTCTTCTCGACCAGCAGCAGCACGGAGAACTGCGCCGGCGTGAGCTGGAGCGAGGCCATGCAGCGCAGGAAGTTCTCGAACACCTTGAGCTGCGCCCGCTTCAGCACATAGCCGAGCTGTTCCGAGAGCTCGCCGAGCTGGAGCGCTTCGCCAGCAGCCCCCTGGCCTTGCGCCTCGGCCGCGTCCTTGCGGCCCTTGGCCGAGTCGGCAGGCTTTTCGGAGGACTTTTCAGCGGCTTTGGAAACGGTCATCGCCTCGTGCTCGTAATCCCGCTAAATTCGGGAGGGATCGTTCCCGCCCTTGATGTTATATTTGATAATTGTTATGGACCATATCAAATATCGCATGCGTTTTTCAATGGCTGTGAGCGGACCGTCCACCGCGATCGAGGGGACCGGTCCGTAATCTTTAGGGGGAGCGTCCGGTCTTGAATACCACCATCATGCTGTTCCTGGTGCAGGACGGCATCACCAATGGCGCGATCTATGCGCTGCTCGGCCTGGCGCTGGTGCTGGTGTTCGCCGTCACCCGCGTCATCCTCATTCCCCAGGGCGAATTCGTCACCTATGGCGCGCTGACCTACGCCTCGCTGGCCGCAGGCCAGATGCCGGGCACGGCAAAGCTCGCGCTGGCGCTCGGCATCGGCGCTTTCGCCTTCGACCTGTTCGTCGCGCGCAAGGCGCTGCACGGCCGCCTGATCGTGCGCAGCGCCCTCACCAATATCGTGCTGCCAGCCATCGTGCTGGCGCTGACGGTTTACTTCGCAGCCCAGAAGCCGCCGGTCGCGGTCTCGATCGCGCTGTCGCTGATGATCGTGGCGATGATCGGCCTCTATCTCTACCGCGTCGCATTCCAGCCGCTGGCACACACCTCCGTGCTGGTGCTGCTGATCGCATCCGTGGGCGTCCATCTGGCACTGCAGGGCCTCGGCCTGCTGTTCTTCGGCGCCGAAGGCCAGCGCGGACCTGCCGTGCTGTCCGGCGCGTTCACCGCGGGCTCGCTGCGCTTCACCGGCCAGAGCCTCACCGTCTACGGCATCACCATCGCCTTCATCGTCGCCCTCTGGCTGTTCTTCGGCCTGACACTCTACGGCAAGGCGCTGCGCGCAACCGCCGTGAACCGGTTAGGGGCGCGGCTCGTCGGCATCCGCACCACGCTGTCGGGGCAGATCGCTTTTCTGCTGGCATCCGTCATCGGGGCGTTGTCGGGCATCATGATCGTGCCGATCACGACGCTCTACTATGACAGCGGCTTCCTGATCGGCCTGAAGGGCTTCGTCGCCGCCATCATCGGCGGCCTCGTCAGCTACCCCTTAACCGCCGCCGCGGCGCTGGTCGTCGGCCTCGTCGAGGCGTTCTCGTCCTTCTATGCCTCCAACTACAAGGAGGTGATCGTTTTCATGCTGCTGATCCCCGTGTTGTTGCTGCGCTCGCTCGCCGCGCCCGCCGTCGAAGAAGAGAAGGACTGAGGCTGAAATGCAGAGCCGCCTTCCCATCATCGTCTTCGCAGCCGTCATGGCCTTGATTCCGTTCGTCCCCGGCATGCCGCCGTTCTGGATCGTGCTGCTCGACAATATCGGCCTCGCGGCCCTCGTCGCGATGGGCCTCGTGCTGCTGACCGGCGTCGGCGGCCTGACCTCGTTCGGACAGGCAGCCTTCGTCGGCTTCGGCGCCTACACCACCGCGGTGCTGTCGACGGCCTACGGCCTGTCGCCCTGGCTGACGCTGCCGCTGTCGCTATTGGTCAGCGGATCGCTGGCGGTGCTGCTCGGGCTGATCACCGTCCGTCTCTCCGGCCATTATCTGCCGCTGGGCACGCTCGCCTGGGGGCTCGGGCTGTTCTATCTCTTCAGCAAGCTGGAGTTTCTCGGCCGTAACGACGGCATCTCGGCGATCCCGCCACTGTCGATCGGCACGTTCAAGATGCTCTCGCCCGGCTCGATCTATTACGCGATCTGGGTCGCCGTGATCGTCTCGGCGCTGCTGACGATGAACCTCTTGGATTCCCGCACCGGACGCGCCATCCGCGCGCTACGGCGCGGCCATGTCGCCGCCGAGGCGTTCGGCGTGCACACGCCGCGCGCCAAATTGCTGGTGTTCATCCATGCCGCCGTGCTCGCCGGCCTCTCCGGCTGGCTCTACGCGCATCTCCAGCGCGCGGTGAACCCGACGCCGTTCGGCGCGCAGGCCGGCATCGAATATCTCTTCATCGCGGTGGTCGGCGGCGCCGGCTATGTCTGGGGCGGCGTTTTGGGCGCGGCGATCGTCGTGGTCCTGAAAGAGGTGCTGCAGAGCTATCTGCCGCTGATCCTGCCCGGTTCCGGCCAGGTCGAGACCATCGTGTTCGGCATCATGCTGGTGGCGCTGTTGCAACTTGCGCCCGGCGGCCTCTGGCCGTGGCTGATGTCGTTCCTGCCGGAGCGGACCAGCGGCAAGAAGCCGGACACCTCTCTGAAGCTGGAGCAGCGTCCGCGCGCGCCCGGCGAGTCCAACATCCTGCTCCAGGTCGACAAGGCGCGAAAACAGTTCGGCGGCGTGGTCGCCGTCAACAACGTCTCCTTCGACGTCCAGGCTCGTGAGATCGTCGCGCTGATCGGCCCGAACGGCGCCGGCAAGAGCACGACCTTCAACCTGATCACCGGCGTGCTGTCGGCCACGTCAGGCTCGGTCTCGGTGCTCGGCAAGAAGGTCGACAAGGCGCCGCCGCAGGAGATCGTCAAGCTCGGCATCAGCAGGACCTTCCAGCATGTGAAGCTGGTCCCTGACATGACCGTGCTGGAGAACGTCGCGATCGGCGCGCATCTGCGCGGCCATTCCGGCCCGATCGCCTCGATGCTGCGGCTCGACCGCGCCGACGAAGCCAAACTGCTCGCGGAGGCCGCCCGCCAGATCGAGCGCGTCGGCCTTGCCGACCACATGCACCAGCTCGCAGGCAGCCTCTCGCTCGGCCAGCAGCGCATCGTCGAGATCGCCCGCGCGCTCTGCGTCGATCCGATGCTGCTGCTGCTCGACGAACCGGCCGCCGGCCTGCGCCACATGGAAAAGCAGCAGCTCGCCAAGCTGCTGCGCGACTTGCGCGACGGCGGCATGAGCGTCCTCCTGGTCGAGCACGACATGGGCTTCGTGATGAACCTCGCCGACCGCATCGTGGTGCTCGATTTCGGCACCAAGATTGCCGAAGGCACCCCCGCCACGATCAAGACCAATCCCGAAGTGATCAAGGCCTATCTCGGAGTGGCGGCATGAGCGCGCTGTTGTCGGTCACCGACGCCCATGTCGCCTACGGCAAGGTCGAGGCGGTGCGCTCGGTCTCGCTCGAGGTCGGCGCGAATGAGATCGTTACCATCGTCGGCGCCAATGGCGCCGGCAAGACCACGCTGCTCTCCGCCATCATGGGCATCCTGCCGCTGAAAGGCCGGGTCACTTTTGCCGGCCAGGATCTCGCCAGGCTCGACATCGAGGACCGCGTCGCGATGGGGCTTGGCCTCGTCCCGGAGCACCGCGAATTGTTCGTGACCATGAATGTCGAGGACAATCTCGAGCTCGGCGCCTTCCGCATCGAGCGAAGCAAGGCGAAAGCCTCGATGGAACGCGTCTACACGCTGTTTCCGCGGCTCAAGGAGCGCCGCAAGCAATTCGCCGGCACGCTCTCCGGCGGCGAGCAGCAAATGCTCGCGATGGGGCGCGCGCTGATGGGCGAGCCGAAGCTGCTGATGCTGGATGAGCCGAGCCTCGGCCTCGCCCCGATCATCGTCGCCGACATCTTCCGCATCGTCACCGAACTCCGCGCCAGCGGCGTCTCGGTGCTGCTGGTCGAGCAGAACGCGCAGGCCGCGCTGAAGATCGCGGACCAGGCCTATGTGATGGAGCTCGGCGAGTTCGTGCTCTCCGGCAAGGCCAGCGATATCGCCGCGAACGAGCGGGTTGCGGCCAGCTATCTCGGCTTCCAGCACGAAGGTGAGAGCGTGATCTGATTCTTACCCTCCCCTGGAGGGGGAGGGTCGCTTCGCAAAGAGCGCAGCGATGTGCGAAGCGGGGTGGGGTGACGGTCCCTCCGCGTAGAACACTGCCCGTGTTGAGAGATCACCCCACCCCGCTCGCGCTCCACGCGACCGACCCTCCCCCTCCAGGGGAGGGTAAGCGCGCGGCGTTACGTAGCTCCTGTCACCTTACCGCCCTTCAACGCCGCCACCTCGGCCTCCAACTCTGCAATCCTCGCGTCCCTCACCGCCAACGCCGCTGCCACATCGCCTGCGTCGAACTTCTGCGGAATGTGCTGCGGGCAGTTGGTGTCCCAGGCCGCGATCTTGAACAGGATCACCTGCTCCGGCCGGGCGCGGTAGCCCTTCGGCATCAGCGATGTCGTCAGCTCCTCGTCGTCCTCGACCACGCGCGCCTCGCCCCAGATCTTGACCCGGCGGCGATGGGCGTAGTCCATCACGAAGATGTAGGCCTTGGGATTCTCGGACAGGTTTCCCTGCGTGATGTATTGCCGGTTGCCGGCGTAGTCCGTGAAGGCCAGCGTCTGCTTGTCCAGCACTTTCAAGAACCCTTTGGGACCCCCGCGGTGCTGGATGTAGGGCTGGCCGTCGGCCGAGGTAGTGGCGAAATAGAAACTGTCGGCGTCAGCCAGGAACGACGCGAGATTCTCATCGACCTCGGTGCGCCAGCCGCGCTGCTCGGCGTGAGCATAGCCTTCGCGTGATCCCTTTCGGGTCTGGATCGATTTCACCGCCGGCGTGAACGCCACGTCGCTGGCGTAGGTGTGAGTTGCCGTCATCGGAACATCTCCTGAAATCCCGGCGCATGTCTGCGTTTATCCTCGATAAAATGTACCTCCCGGCGGCCAAAACAAACTACCGGCTTGACACTTCATCGTTGCGATATATGCAATAATGAGATGGACCGCCTCGAAGCCATGCACGTCTTCGTCACCGTTGCCGATCTGCGCGGCTTTGCGCCGGCGGCGCGCAAGCTGCACCTGTCGCCCTCGGCGGTAACGCGGCTGATCGCGGCGCTGGAGGAGCATCTCGGCGCCCGGCTGCTGCAGCGGACCACCCGGCAGGTGAGATTGACCGACGTCGGCACGCGCTATCTGGAGCGCGCGCGGCGCATCCTCGCCGATGTCGAGGAGGCCGACGGCTCGGCGCGGGAGGAGCGCCACCGGCCGAGCGGACGGTTGGTGGTATCGGCCCCGGTCGGCTTCGGCCGGCTGCATGTCGGGCCGGTCATGACCGACTATCTCAAGCGCTATCCCGAGGTCGGCGGGGAATTGCGCTTGTCCGACCATCTCGTCAATCTCGTGGAGGACGCCGTCGATGTCGCGGTGCGGATCGGTCATCTCGCCGATTCCTCGCTGGTGGCGCGCCAGGTCGGCGAGATGCGGCGGATCGTGGTGGCGACGCCGGGCTATCTGAAGCGCCACGGCGAGCCGAAGACGCCGGACGCATTGCTCGGACACCAGACCATTCAGTTCGGGCCCTTCGCCAGCTGGCACTTCGTGCACGACGGCCGCGACATCGAGGTCACGCCATCGCCCCGCTTCATCAGCAACAGCGCCGACGCCGCCCTGCAATATGCCGAAGCCGGCGGCGGGGTGACGCGCGTGCTGGCCTATCAGGCCGCCGAGGGGCTGAAGCGCGGACGGCTGAAAATCGTGCTGGCGAAGTACGAGCAGCCGGCGCTGCCGATCCACATCATCTACCCGACCTCGCGGCTGCTCTCGGCCAAGGTGCGCGCGTTCGTCGATCTCGTGGTGGAGACGGCGGAGTGGAAGTTTGGGTAGCTCTCGTGCCCCGGACGCATCGCAGCACGCAGTGATGCGATGCCGAGCCGGGGCCCAGAAGGCGGCGCGATATCATGCCGAGGCATGGGTCCCGGCTCTGCGGAGCGGCACTTCGCGCCGCACCGCGTCCGGGACACGGAGAGCGAGAGCGTCACCCCTTCTTCGGCACCACCCGAAACGTGCCGCTGGCGCGCGCGATCACGGCATCGTCGGCTTTGACCAGGCATTGTGCAAAACAGATCGTAGAGCCGGTCTTGATCGCCTCACCTTCGACCGAGAGCCATTGGCCGATCTCGGCGGCGCCGACATAGTCGACCGACAGCGAGATCGTCACGAACGACGTGGTCCAGCCCGTTGCCTGGGCGCAGCTATAGCCCATGGCGGCATCGGCCAGCGCGGCGATCAGCCCTCCGTGAATCAGCCCGCGCGCGTTGGTGTGCGGCGTCGCCAGACGCAGCCCCACGGTGACGCCCTTGTCGGACTTCTTCGAATAGAGCGGCTCCCAGGGATCGGTGAGCGGCGCCTTGCGGAAATGCGGCTCGAAGCCGGTGGGGATGTCGGGAGAGGTCATGGCGGTCTCGCGTTGCTGGTCGCCGGCATTGAACGCGATAGACGTGACGGTTGCATCAATTACAAAGTTTCAAACGGAATTTGCGCGAGTGTTTGAAACGGAAGGCGCCACAATGACGGCGCCGTAGGGTGGGCAAAGCGAAGCGTGCCCACGCGCGTTCGCAATCATGGGAAGGTGGTGGGCACGGCGCAAGAGCGCCTTTGCCCACCCTACGGACTGTCTTAATACGGCAACCCCACATAATTCTCCGACAGCGACGTCATCGCGGCCTGCGACTGCGTGACGTAGTCGAGCTCGGCGAGCTGGATGCGCGCGCCGATGGTGCCGGTGTCGGGGAATTTGTGCAGCATCGAGGTCATCCACCAGGAGAAGCGCACCGCCTTCCAGACCCGTGCCAGCGCCGTGGTGGAATAGGCGTCGATGCCGGCGCTGGATTTCTCGTCGTAGAATTCGCGCAGCGCGCCCGACAGATAATGTGCGTCGCTGGCGGCGAGGTTCAGTCCCTTGGCGCCCGTCGGGGGCACGATGTGGGCGGCGTCCCCGCACAGGAACAGCCGGCCGAAGCGCATCGGCTCGGCGACGAAACTGCGCAGGGGCGCAATGCTCTTCTCGATCGAGGGGCCCGTGACGAGGCTGTCGGCCGCCTCCCGGTCGAGCCGGCGCTTCAATTCGTCCCAGAAGCGTTCGTCCGGCCATTGGTCGACATGGTCGTCGAGCGAACACTGCACATAGTAGCGGCTGCGTCTGGTCGAGCGCATGGTGCAAAGCGCAAAGCCGCGCGCGTGGTTGGAGTAGATCAGCTCATGGCTGACCGGCGGCGTCTCCGACAGGATGCCGAGCCAACCGAAGGGATAGACCCGCTCGAACTCCTCGATCGCCGAGGTCGGAACGCTGGCGCGGCTGACGCCGTGAAAGCCGTCGCAGCCGGCGATGAAGTCGCAATCGAGCGTGTGGGTGACGCCGTCCTTCTCCCAGGTTACGCGCGGGTGACTGCCGTCGAAATCATGCGGCTGAACGTCCTTGGCCTCATAAACCGAGATCAGACCGGCGGCCTTCCGCGCATTCATCAAATCGAGCGTGACCTCGGTCTGGCCGTAGATCATGACCGTCTTGCCGGTCGCACCCTTCATGTCGATGCGGTGACGGCGGCCGGAAAAGGCGAGCTCGATGCCTTCATGCACCAGGCCTTCGGCATGCGCCCGCGCCCCGGCGCCGATCTGATCGAGCAGCGCGACGGTTCCCTCCTCGAGCAGACCGGCGCGGATGCGACCGAGCACGTAATCCGGGCTCTGCCGCTCCAGAATGACATTGTCGATGCCGTAAGCGTGCAGCAGTTGCCCAAGCAACAATCCGGCCGGTCCGGCCCCGATGATTGCGACTTTTGTCCGCAATACTTGCTCCTTCCGATCCTGTAGGCTTTGCTCGCGGCTCGCTTGTCGCGTTGCTCCGCGCACGATAATTATATCATATAACGGTTGGGCAAAAGGGGAGGGCCGTCGCCGGGCAGCGACAAATCCATGCAGCATGGCTGACGCAGACGGCCGCGCCAGTTCCGGCTTGAACGCGCCGGCCGATTAGATAACATGTTAATTAACGAGACCGGGCCATCGAAGCCCGCCGTCGAAAACAGGGAGAGACGTGTGATGAGGAAAGCCTGTCTGGCGTTGCTGCTGGCCGCAAGCGTGACGCCTGCCTTCGCGCAGGACAAGACCTTCGATTTGAAGATCTCGCACTGGGTGCCGGCTTCGCATCCGCTGCAGAAGTCGCTGGAAGACTGGGCTGCCGCGGTCGAGAAGGATTCCGGCGGCACCATCAAGGGCAAGGTGTTTCCGGCCCAGCAGCTCGGCAAGGCGTTCGACCATTACGACATGGCGCGCGACGGCATCGCCGACGTCACCTATGTCAATCCCGGCTACCAGCCCGGCCGCTTCCCGATCGTCGGCGCCGGCGAGCTGCCGTTCCTGATCTCGGACGCCAAGGGCGGCTCGATGGGGCTGGACGCCTGGTATCGCAAATATGCCGAGAAGGAGATGAAGGACGTCAAATACTGTCTCGCCTTCGTCCACTCGCCCTCCTCCTTCCATTCCAAGACCAAGAAGATCGTGCTGCCTGAAGACGTAAAGGGCATGAAGATCCGCCCGGCGCATGCCACCATGGCGAACTTCGTGACCTCGCTCGGCGGCACCAATGTGCAGTCCTCGGCGCCTGAGGTCCGCGACATCATCGAGCGCGGCGTCGCCGACGGCGTCACCTTCCCCTGGGGTTCCCTGGTGCTGTTCGGCATCGACAAGGTGACCAAATACGACATGGAGGCGCCGCTCTACACCACGACCTTCGTGTTCGTGATCAACAAGGACAAGTACAACGCGATGTCCGACAAGCAGAAGGCCGCGATCGACAAGAACTGCTCGGTCGAAATGGCGGGCGTGGTCGGCGAGCACTGGGGCAAGTTCGAGGATGCGGGCATCGACAAGGTGAAGGCGGAATCCGGCCACGAGGTCTACAAGCTGGCGCCCGAGCAGACCGCCGTCTGGAAGAAGGCCGCCGAGCCGCTGGTGAAGACCTGGTCCGAGGGCGCCAAGAAGGCCGGCGCCGATCCGGACGCGGCGCTTAGCGAGCTGAAGGCGTCGCTGAAGAAGTACAACGCGTTGGCGGAGTGACGCCGCGACGCGATCGGTCCTTCCTCCCCCTCTCCCCGTCCTTACGGGGAGAGGGTTGGGGTGAGGGGCTGCGTCCGCAAAAAGAGTGACAGATGGACTCGCGGAGAGTCCCCCTCACCCGCATCGCATCTCCGATGCGATGCGGCCTCTCCCCGCACGCGGGGAGAGGCAAGAGCCGCCGCCGGAGTCGAGAGCGAGAATGACGACACTCGATAGGACACACCCATGAAGCGCTCCTGGATGGACCGCATCATCGACACGATCGAATGGATCGCGGCCGGCTTCGTCGGCATCGTCGCGCTCGACATCTTCCTGTCGGTGCTGCTCCGCAACACGCTGAATTATTCGATCCCTGATTCGTTCGACATCGGCCGCATGCTGCTCGGCATCCTCATCTTCTGGGGCATCGCCGCGACCTCCTATCGCGGCACCCACATCACGGTGGACCTCGTCTGGGGCAATGTCGGGCCGCGCCATCAGCGCTGGATCGACGTGTTCGCAACCCTGGTGCTGCTGTTCGTCGTGACCGTGCAGACCTGGACGCTGTTCGACAAGGTGCGCGGCACCTACAACGACAACGTCCTGACCTTCGACATGCACATGCCGACCTGGCCGTTCTTCGCGATCGCCTGGGTCGGCGACGTCTGCGCCGTGCTGCTGATCGCGATCCGCACCTACCGCCTGATCTTCCACCCCGAAGATATGCACGATCCCAAATTGAAGGCGACGGAGTAATCATGAGCACCGATGCCGTCGCCGTAATCGGCTTCGTTTCCCTGTTTGTCCTGATGCTGCTGCGCGTGCCCGTCGGCATGGCCATGGGCCTCGTCGGCGTGTCCGGTTTCGCCTATCTCGTCAACGGGACGGCCGCCCTGAAGCTGGTCGGCCAGACCTCGATGCGCACGGTCACCGACTACACCTTCGGCGTCATCCCGATGTTCCTGCTGATGGGTTCGTTCGTGTCCAATTCCGGCATGAGCCGCGAGCTGTTCCGCGCCGCCAACGGTTTCGTCGGGCATTTGCGCGGCGGCCTCGGCATCGCCACCGTCGGCGCCTGCGGCGGCTTTGCCGCGATCTGCGGCTCGTCGGTTGCGACCGCCGCGACCTTCTCGGCCGTCGCCTATCCCGAGATGCGCCGTTTCGGCTATCCGCAATCGTTCGCCACCGGCGTGATCGCGGCGGGCGGCACGCTGGGCGCGATGCTGCCGCCCTCCACGGTGCTCGCCGTCTACGGCATCATCACCGAGCAGGACATCGGAAAGCTCTTCATCGCCGGCATCATCCCGGGCCTGCTGGCGATGAGCATGTACATGATCACGATCTTCCTGATCGGCTATTTCCGTCCCGACTTCCTGCCCAAGGGCAAGGTGACGCCGTGGCGCGAGCGCTTTGCCGGCCTGAAGGAGATCTGGGCGCCGGCGCTGCTGTTCATCTTCGTGATCGGCGGCCTCTACGGCCTGCCCTATTTGCCGCGCTTCACGCCGACGGAGGCGGGCGGCGTCGGCGCCGCCGGCGCGTTCATCATCGGCGTGCTGACGGGCCGCCTCGACCGCGAGAAGATCCTGGCCTCGCTGCTCCAGGCGACGCGCACCGCGGCCGCCGTCTTCACCGTGCTGATCGGCGCGCTGATCTTCGGCTATTTCCTCACGGTGACGCAGACGCCGCAGAAAGTGACCGAATTCCTCACCGGCCTCGGTCTCGGCAGCTACGGCGTGCTGGCGCTGATCATGGTGATGTATCTCGTGCTCGGCTGCCTGATGGACGCCATGGCGATGATCATCCTCACCGTGCCGATCATCTTCCCCGTCATCACGCATCTCGGCTTCGACCCGATCTGGTTCGGCGTCATCATCGTCATGACCGTCGAGCTCGGCCTGATCCACCCGCCTGTCGGCATGAACGTCTTCGTCATCAAGAGCGTGGTGAAGGACGTCTCCTTCTCCACGATCTTCAAGGGCGTGATTCCGTTCGTGGTCACCGACCTGATCCGCCTCGTGATCCTGATCGCCTTCCCGCTGCTGGCGACCTGGCTGCCGACGCGGATGATGGCGAATTGACAGGGTGAAGCGATGACGACACCGACGCTCGAGACGAAGTACGTCTTCACCATCACCGCCAAAATCGGCGAGGTCGTCACCGCCGGCGAGACCGGCATCGGTGTTCGCCGCATCATCCCGATCATCGGCGGTGAGGTCACGGGCGCGATATCAGGCAAGGTGCTGCCGTTCGGGGCCGACTTCCAGACCATCCGCCCCAACGAGCTGATCGACCTGGAGGCGAAGTACGCCTTCGAGACCGACGACGGCGCCGTTGTCTATGTCGAGAACAAGGGCATGCGCTTCGGACCGGTCGAGCTGCTGCAGAAGCTCAAGCGCGGCGAGCCGGTCGATCCCGAGCTGATCTATTTCCGCACCGTGCCGCGGTTCGAGACCGGGCACGAGAACTATCGCTGGCTGATGCAGCACATTTTCGTCGGCTCAGCCGCGCGCCATGCGGATCGCGTCGTGATCGACGTGCATCAGGTGATGTGAAGGGCGGCGGCCTTTCAACGCTCTCCGCTCGTCGTCCCGGCGAAAGCCGGGACCCATACCGCGTGATCTATCGGTTGCCGGCGGTCGGAATACCGAACAATGGGTCTCCGCCAGATCTCTCCCTGGGGTTAAGGCTCCCTGCGTCCCGTGCGCGATTGCGCGCTAGGCAGGGACGACATTGTGTGCGGAGCAGCATTCTGCCGCCCCACCTTGACTCCCCCGAAATTCGTTATACAACATAACTATTCTGACAAGGACGCAAATGACACAGGGAAACGCCGGAACCGCTGACGCGGGCGCCTCCGGGCTACTCCGGATCGAGAGGGCGGACCGGGTTCTGACCGTGGGTCTGAACCGGCCGGCCAAGCGCAATGCGCTCAACGACGGCATCATCCTGGAAATCGGCGAGTGTTTTGCGTCCCTGCCCGAGGATATCGGCGCGGTCGTCATCCACGGCATCGGCGACCATTTCTCCAGCGGCCTCGACCTCTCCGAGCTGACCGAGCATGACGCGACCGGCGGCCTGCTGCATTCCCAGATGTGGCACCGGGTGTTCGACCGCATCCAGTACAGCCGGGTCCCCGTGATCGCGGCGCTGAAGGGCGCCGTGATCGGCGGCGGGCTGGAGCTTGCCTGCTCGGCGCATATCCGCGTCGCCGAGCCCTCGACCTATTTCGCGCTTCCGGAGGGACAGCGCGGCATCTTCGTCGGCGGCGGCGGCTCGGTGCGGCTGCCACGATTGATCGGCGTCGCCAGGATGATGGACATGATGCTGACGGGCCGCGTCTACAGCGCGACCGAAGGCGCCTCCTACGGCTTCGCGCAATATGTCACGGAGGCCGGCAACGGGCTCGGCAAGGCGATGGAGCTTGCGACCAAGGTCGCCTCCAACGCGCCGCTGACGAATTTCGCCGTTCTCCAGGCGCTGCCGATGATCGCGGAGGCCAATCCGCAGACCGGCCTGCTGATGGAATCGCTGATGGCGACCGTCGCGCAGAGCGACAAAGAGGCAAAGCGCAGGATCCGCGAATTCCTCGAACACAAGACCGCAAAGGTAAAGCCCAAGTCATGAGCGCGCAGCCGTCCTCTTCCAGCATGGAGCGCGGCGCGAGCACTTTCCCGCTGCGGCCCATTTCATTCGGCGATCCCGTCGTCGACATCGAACGCCGCGACGACGGCACGATCTACCTGCGGCCGAAACAGGCGCTCGGCGACTATCCCGTTCGCCTCACCGACCGCCTGCATCACTGGGCCAGCACCACGCCCGACCGCGTCTTCATGGCCGAGCGCGAAGGCGGCCGCGGCTGGCGCAAGATCACTTACGCCGAGCTGCTGGTCGCGAGCCGTCACATTGCGTCCGGCCTGATTGCGCGCGGCCTGTCGGCGGAGCGGCCGGTCGTCATCCTCTCCGGCAATTCGATCGACCACGCATTGCTGGCGTTCGGCGCGTTCTATGCCGGTATTCCGTTCTGCCCGGTGTCGCCGGCCTACTCGCTGGTGTCGAAGGATTACGGCAAGCTTTCTTACCTGATGAAGCTGCTGACGCCCGGCCTTGTCTTCGCCGAGGATGCCGACAAGTTCGCCGATGCGCTTGCCGCCAACGTCTCGCTCGGGACCGAGATCGCCGCGTCCTACGGCGAGGTGCCAGGCCGCGACGTCACCCTGCTCGCCGACCTCATGGCAACGCCGATCCGCAGCGATCTCGACGATGTCCACGGCAAGATCGGCCCCGACACGATCGCGAAATTCCTGCTGACCTCGGGCTCGACCGGCAATCCCAAGGCCGTCATCAACACCCAGCGCATGATCTGCGCCAACCAGGTAATGCTGCGCGAGACGCTCGCCTTCCTCAAGGACGAGCCGCCCGTCATCATCGACTGGCTGCCCTGGAATCACACCTTCGGCGGCAACCACAATATCGGCCTGACGCTCTATAACGGCGGCTCGATGTATCTGGACGCCGGCAAGCCGATGCCCGGCGGCATCGAGGAGACCGTGCGCAATCTCCAGGAGATTTCGCCGACGGTCTATTTCAACGTGCCCAAGGGCTATGAATCGCTGCTGCCTTATTTGCGCGACGACCAGGGCCTGCGCGCAAAGTTCTTCGACCGGCTGCACGCGATGTTCTTCTCCGGCGCCGCGCTGTCGCCATTCATCTGGAACAGCCTCGACGAGCTCGCGGTGAAGGAAAAAGGTTATCGGGTTCCGATGCTGACCGGGCTCGGTGCGACCGAGACCGCGCCGTTCTTCATGTCGGTCAATCCGCGCACCAGCCGCTCCGGCCATGTCGGCCTGCCTGTTTCGGGCAACGACGCAAAACTGGTGCCGAACAACGGCAAGCTGGAAGTGCGCGCCAAGGGGCCGAACGTCATGCCCGGCTACTGGCGCCAGCCCGACATCAGCGCAAAATCCTTCGACGAGGAGGGATTTTACATGATGGGTGATGCGCTCAAGCCCGCCGATCCCGATGATCTCAACGCAGGCTTCGATTTCGACGGCCGTGTCGGTGAAGACTTCAAGCTCGCCAGCGGCACCTGGGTCAGCGTCGGCCCGCTGCGCGCGCGCCTCACGGCCGCCTGCGCCCCGCTGGTGCGCGACGTCGTCATCGCCGGCATCAATCGTGACGAGGTCTCGGCGCTGGTCGTGCTCGACCTCGACGGCTGCCGGCTGATCAATCCGACGCTGCCGACCGACGATCTCGTCGTCGCAACGCGCGACCGGCTGGTGCGCGAGGCTTTTCGCGAGCGCCTGACCCGTTTCCTCAGCCAAGCCACGGGTTCCTCGACCCGGATCACGCGCGCGATCCTGATGGACGCGCCGCTCTCGATCGACAAGGGCGAAGTCACCGACAAGGGTTCGATCAACCAGCGCGCCGTGCTCGAGCACCGCACCGAATTGATCGAGGAGCTCTACGCTGCCAATCCGTCGGACCGTGTGATATCGGTCGGCTAACCCGGACATAAGCCACAGGAGAACGCCATGTTGTTGAAAGATCAGGCAGCCATCGTCACCGGCGGCGCATCGGGGCTTGGCGCCGCCACCGCGCGAAAACTTGCGGCGCAGGGCGCCAAGGTCGCGGTCTGCGATCTCAATGCCAAGCTCGCCGAGACCGTTGCCGCCGAGATCAAGGGCGTGGCGATTACCTGCGACGTCTCCGACGCCGCTTCCGCTGAAGCTGCGATCGCGCAGGCGACCAAGGCTCTTGGCGCGCCGCGCGTGCTGGTCAATTGCGCCGGCATCGGCGTTGCCAAGCGCGTCGTCGGCCGCGACGGCCCGATGGCGCTCGCCGATTTCGACAAGGTGATCAAGGTCAATCTGATCGGCACCTTCAACATGCTGCGCCTGGCCGCCACCGAGATGTCCAAGCTGGAGCCGCAGGCGACCGGCGAGCGCGGTGTCATCATCAACACGGCCTCCGTTGCCGCTTATGACGGCCAGATCGGTCAGTCCGCCTATTCGGCTTCCAAGGGCGGCATCGTCGGCATGACGCTGCCGATCGCGCGCGAGCTGGCGCAGTTCGGCGTCCGCGTGCTGACCATCGCGCCCGGCCTGTTCCTGACCCCGCTGCTCGCGAACCTGCCGCAGGAAGCCCAGGACTCGCTCGCCGCCGCGATCCCCTTCCCGCGCCGGCTCGGCCATGCCGACGAGTTCGCCGCGCTCGCGCTGCACATGGTCGAGAACTCCTACCTGAACGGCGAAGTGGTGCGCCTCGACGGCTCGCTGCGCATGGCACCGAAATAAGGCGCGCGACACATGTTCGTGAACCGGCGCGACGTACAGATCCAGTGGGGCGATTGCGACCCCGCCAACATCGTCTACTACCCGCGCTATTTCGCGATGTTCGACGATTCGACCTCGACCCTGTTCGAGGTCGCCGGATTCTCCAAGCAGGATCTGGTCCGCAAATACGGCCTGGTGGGCATCCCCATGGTCGACACGCGGTCCAAGTTCTACATCCCCTCGACCTATGGCGACTGGATCACCATCGAGACGAAGATCGAGAGCATCAAGCGTTCGAGCTTCGAGGTGAAGCACAACGTCTACAAGGGTGACGCGCTGGCGATCGAGGGTTTTGAGACCCGCGTCCTGGTCGGTCGCGATCCCGTTAACCCCGACAAGCTGAAATCGGCACCGTTCCCGGCGGAAATGGTAGCCAAATTCACGGGGAGTTAAATCCGGAGCTAATCGCCGCATCGCCAAAAGAGGGGGCTGAATTACCCCCCGATTTCTGCTTTCAAAGAAACACGTAAGGGGAGGAATAGATGAAACGCTTTTACTTGACCGCCGCCATCACCGCGGCGACGCTTGCCCTGCCGGCGCTGCCCGCGCTGGCCCAGACCAGCGAAATCACCATCGGCATCACCACCACCACGACCGGCCCCGGCGCCGCGCTCGGCATTCCCGAGCGGAACGCGCTGGAATTCGTGCCGAAGGAAATCGGCGGCGTGCCGCTGAAGGTGATCGTGCTCGACGACGGCGGCGATCCCACCACCGCGACCACCAACGCCCGCCGCTTCGTGACCGAATCCAAGGCCGACATCATCATGGGCTCGGCGCTGACGCCGCCGACGATCGCGGTCTCCAACGTCGCCAACGAAGCCGGCATTCCGCATTTCGGCCTGGCGCCCTTCCCGATCACGCCCGAGCGCATGAAGTGGTCGGTGGCGATGCCGCAGCCGATCCCGATCGTGGGCAAGGTGCTGTACGAGCACATGAAGAGCAAGGGCGTGAAGACGCTCGGCTATATCGGCTATTCCGACTCCTATGGCGATCTCTGGTTCAACGACCTCAAAGCCCAGGCCGTGCCGATGGGCATGACCATCGTCGACGAGGAGCGCTTCGCCCGTCCCGATACGTCGGTGACCGGACAGGTGCTGAAGCTGGTCGCCGCCAACCCGGATGCGATCCTGGTCGGCGCGTCGGGCACCGCGGCCGCGCTGCCGCAGACCGAGTTGCGCGAACGCGGCTATCAGGGCCTGATCTACCAGACCCACGGCGCCGCCAGCATGGACTTCATCCGCATCGCCGGCAAAGCGGCCGAAGGCGTGCTGATGGCGTCGGGTCCGGTGATGGACCCCGAGGATCAGCCGGACGAAGCCGCCACCAAGAAGCCGGGTCTCGCGCTCAACGCCGCGTATGAGGCAAAGTACGGCCCGAACAGCCGCAGCCAGTTCGCTGGCCATTCCTACGACGCCTTTGAGATCCTCAAGCGCATCATCCCGACCGCGCTGAAGACCGCAAAACCCGGTACGCCGGAATTCCGCGAAGCGATCCGCCAGGCCTTGCTGACGGAGAAGGAGCTGGCGGCGAGCCAGGGCGTCTACAACTTCACCGAAAAGGACCGCTACGGCCTCGACGACCGCTCGCGCATCCTGCTGACGGTGAAGAACGGCAAGTACTCGCTGGTGAAATAGACACGGCGAAAGTTGAGAGACAACGAGAGCCGGCCCGATGGGCCGGCTCTTTTGTTTTTCGGATTTGAGATCGAGCTGCGGGCCCCAGGCGCCGGTGCGCCCCTTCTCCCGCTTGCGGGAGAGGGGCACCGAGCCCGCGGATACGGCGGCCTCAAGCCGCCTGCCGCAGCGGGGTCCAGGCGAATTCGGGGTAGTAGTTGTCCATCATGCGATCGACATAAGCGGTGAGGTTCGGAAAGCCCTCGGCGCGCTCGCGCAGGGCCGATTCGAAGAACGGCGAGAGGATGCCGGCGAGCATACCGAAGGCGGTGGCGTCGACGCCGCAGGGCTTGTTGCCCATCAGATAGGATTTGTCGCCGAGCTGCACCGAGAGCGCGAACAGCGAGCGCACAGCGAGCTCGACATCGTCATCGGGCCCATGGCGGCCGAGGCCCGAGAGCAGATAGTTCTCGGCGACGCGGAATTGCGCATCCTCGCGCAGTTTCTCGCGGTTGTGCTCCGGTGCGCCGTCGAAGAAATGCGCAGGCCCCTTGGCGAAATTGACCGGATCGACCCAGCGCGCCCCGACCAGCCCCCAGTAGATGTGGTGCTCGATCATCCGTTCGAACGCCCAGGCCTGCGCGCGGTCGGTCAGCGACAGCCCGGCATCGAAATCAAAGCCGTATCGGCGCTCGATATGGGCGCGGATGAAGGTGGAATCGGCCACCGCCTCGCCGCCATCGTCGATGAAGGGCAGCTGCCCCTTGGGCGAGGCGGGCGGCATTGCCCGCTCCTTCCGGTAAGGCAGTCCCGCCATCTTGAGCTGCACCTCCGTCTTGGTGACGAAGGGGCTGATTTCCGGCAGGCCGAAGCCGGTGCCAAATCCGTAGAGCGTGATCATGAAAGCTTCTCCTGAACCACCGAAAAGTTGACGGAACCTAGTGCCGGGCTGCTGCCACCATGGTGGCAGCAGCCGTGATATCTTCTGCGAAACGGGCCCCCCGCCAGGCACGGCCCATCACATGGCGGACCAGCGCGTCCGCAGCCTGGATCAGCGGGCGTGCCACCACGCTCGCAAGGGCAAACCGGAGGTCGACGGCCATGAGATCGAGCGAAACGAGGCGGCCGAACGCCGATGCGGACCACGCCTGTGCCCGCAACATCGGAATAGCCGGGCCGAAATGGGTCGGAATGATCATGGACAAATCCTCTTCAGTCGATGTGTTGTCCCGGTATAGAACCCCCCTGCTGCCAACATCCTGTCAGCAGCCGCGCGCCACTTTCTGAAAAGATCACCGACAAGGGACCAGCATGAGACGCGCCGACCGGCTGTTTCAAATCATCCAGGTGCTGAGGCGCACGCGTAAGCCGCTGACGGCGGACGCCATCGCGGCCGAGCTCGAGACCTCGAAGCGCACGATCTATCGCGACATCGCGACGCTGATCGGCCAGCGCGTGCCGATTCGCGGTGAAGCCGGCATGGGCTACATCCTGGAAAAGGGATTTGATCTCCCGCCTTTGATGCTGACGCCCGACGAGATCGAGGCGGCGGTGCTGGGCGCCCAATGGGTCGCCGGCCATGCCGATTCGGCACTCGCGCGCGCGGCCGAAGATCTGATGGCCAAGATCGCCGACACCGTGCCCGAGCGCCTGCGTCCTTTCGTGCTGGAGCCGGCGAGCCGGGCTCGGCCGAGCTGGAACAGGGAGCCGGACCGCCTGGACATGGTACGCACGCGCACCCAGATCCACGAAGGCAAGAAGATCATGCTGCGCTATCGCGACGAGCAGGGCCGCGCCAGCGAGCGCATGATCTGGCCGATCTCGGTCGGCTATCTCGAAGCCGTGCGCCTGCTGGCAGCCTGGTGCGAGCTACGCGGCGACTTCCGCAGCTTCCGGACCGACCGCGTGGTCGACGCCAACTATCTCGACGAGAGATATCCGGAGCGGCGCGACGTGCTGCGCGCGAGATGGCGGCAGAGCCTGGTCTGGGGCCCGCCCAAAGACACCTGACAAGGACATGTGAGGACGATGGAAGAGAACTCCCCCGTCGATCTGTCGAGCTTTTGCCAGAGTTGCGGCGCCTGCTGCGGCTATTCGGCGAACTGGCCGCGCTTCTCGATCGAGAGCGACGAAGAGCTTGCCGCGATTCCGGAAGCGCTGGTCAACGACCGCCAATCCGGCATGCGTTGTGAGGGCGATCGCTGTTCGGCCTTGCAAGGGGATATCGGAAACGCGACCGCATGCGGCATCTATGCGATGCGGCCGGAGGTGTGCCGCACCTGCATGCCCGGCGACGCCGAATGCGCGATGGCGCGGCGGAAGTTCGGGCTTCCGGCTATCGAAGCAAGTTAGGCCGGAACGGCTTCGCCGATTTCGTCGTCGATTTCGTCGTCCAGCGGTGCGAGCACCGAGAGCGGCTTGGTCGACAGCGTGATCGGCTTGCGCCCGCCCGATAGCGACGGCGAGGATTTCGCCGTGCCTTCGCGCGACAGCGCATAGAGCGTCGAGCCGACGCGGCCGCCGTTTTCGATCAGGTCGCGCTCGTTGCAGCTCCCTGCGATCGCGACCGCCAGCGAGTGCAGATGGCTGCGGCGATAGCAGAACAGCGCCAGCCTGGCGCGCGCGTCAGGAGAAACACTCTCAACCAGCCTCGGCAGGCCACCCTCGCTGGCGCGATACATCTCGCCAAGGAGCTCGTCGCGAACCGGGCAGAAATCGCTCTCAAAAGTGTCGCGGCTTGAAAACATTGCAGTTCTCCCTCGTGTGCGGAAGATGCAGCGCAATTCTCTAATGAAAGGTTAACCACGCTGCCCGGTAGTCACCCGGGGTGCTTGCGCGTGGGCCGCGAATCGGAGGCGGCGCGGAGCTCTCCGCGGCCATCCTTCGAGACGCCCGCCTTCGGCGGGCTCCTCACAGGATGAGGTCTGGAACTGCTGACAGACTATCCCCTCATGGTGAGGAGGCGCGTAGCGCCGTCTCGAACCAGGCAGGCCCGACCGTCGCCCCGAGGCCACTACCCTCAGTTCGCCGCCATGAAGATGGAGAGGCCGAAGCCGGTGAGATGGTGCAGGGCCTGGTCGACGCCGATCAGGGTCCAGAACCAGGGATGCGCAAGGTCGACGCCGAAATTCGCCGAGACCAGTCCCTTGGCGCGGTCGATCGTGATGTGGATCACGAAGTCGATAAAGGCCACGAACCAGAATTTCGGCGCGACGATCAGGATCAAGGGCAGCGCAACCGCAAGGTGAATCAGGCAATGCACCAGAAGCGGCAGGGCCCAGCCGTGCTTCTGGTCCTTGCCGTGCGCCATCCAGGCCGTCTGGAGAACGAAATCGGCGATGATGTGCTTGAAGGTGAGCAGCAACATCCAGCCAATGAGCGCTTCGACCGGAATCGCCGATGACATGGGTGGAAACGACAAAGCCGACGCCCTCATTGAGGTGACAAGAAAAATTGGAGCGTTCAGCGCAACTTCTTCTTGGACCGGTCAAATCGCCGGGACCTTCGATTTATGACATCTCCCGCGGCGGAATGCAGCCGGGGGGAACCGGAAAATCGCCAAGTGTGGCTAACCGGTGATAGGATGACCTTTCGCCGCGTCCGCGTCGAGTAAGGTTACCCTCGGCTCGAAATTTGCATTCCGGTCCCGGCGCGCTATCATTGCCGGTACAGAATATCATTCTTTTTTCAGACGTTTAGGAATTGCAGGGCGCCCGCCGCGATCACGTCCGCGAGCCGTCCGTCATCGGAGAATAAGGCCAGAGTGCTGCCATGAGTACTGAAGGCCCCACCGCATCCCCGATCGAGCCGCCGCCGCGGCGCCCCAAGGTGATCAAGACCAATCAGCAACAGGTCTTCCTCTACGTCGTGCTGACCCTGCTGCTGTCGCTCGCCACCGTCTGGGGCGGCCGTGCCATGCTGCACAATTCGGAGACGCTGACCTTTGCCGTCGGCGCTCCCAACAGCGACGAGGCGCTGTTCGCGGCAAAGCTCGCCGCCCTGCTGAAGAGCAACGCCTCGCGCTTCCGGATCAAGGTCGTCAACAACGCCGACAACGCCAAGGCGCTCGCGCAGTTCGACCGCAAGCAGGCCGATCTTGCCGTGCTGCGTACCGACGCCAAGGTGCCGCTGCGGGCGCGCACGCTCGCGATCCTCGAGCACGACCTCGTGCTTCTGCTCGGTCCCGGCAACAAGAAGATCAAGTCGATCGCCGAGCTGAAGAAAAAGAAGGTCGCCGTTCTCGCCGAGAACGAATCCTCCCTCGCCTTCGTCCGCGGCATCCTCGACATCCCCGACGGTCCGGACGCCGCCAAGATCCAGATGGCGCCGCAGGGCACGACGCTCGACAAGCTGTTTGCGCCGTCAAACGGCTTTGGCGCGGTGATCGCCATCGTTCATGCCTCCAGGGCGGTGCGCGACAAGGCCTATGAGCAGGTCGCCAAGCGCGGCGGCTTCACGCTCAACGCGATCGACGAGGCCAAGGCGCTGGCGCGCAAGCTCCCGGGCATTTCCAGCGAGACGCTGACGGCAGGCACGCTGTCGACCTCGCCGCAAATTCCCGACGACGACCTCGACACGGTCGGGCTCGAATGGCTGCTGGTCACGCAATCCAGGATGTCCCCATCCACGGCGGGCGAGCTGGCACGCACCATCTACGAGAACAAATCCGCGCTCGGGCTCGACAACGGCTTTGCCAGCAGAATTGAGCCGGCCTCGACCGAGAAGGACGCCTTCGTGATGGCGCACCAGGGGGCGGCCGACTACATCAACGACGACACCAAATCGTTCATGGATAAGTACAGCGACCTGATGTATCTGGGCGCCGCCGCGCTCAGCGTCATCGGCTCGATCTTCGCGGCGATCTACGCCAAGATCACCCGCATCGCGCCGGAGAAGGCCAGCGAGCTCTCCACCGCCATCCTCGACATCGGCGAGCGGATCGAGCACGCCCACTCTCTGGACCAGCTCGAATGTCTCCAGGACGAGCTGGAGGGCATCTTGCGCGGCGCCGTCATCGGTCTCAGGGACGGCACGATCAGTACCGACGGGCTCGACACCTTCAAGCTCGGTTACGAGTTCGTCCGCGACGAGATCGGCATGCGCCGCGACTATCTGAAACGCCATGCCGGCGAAACCGAGAAGACGGTGCAGGGCGGCGGCCCTGCCCAGCACGACGACAGCAATGTCGTGGTGGTGAAGACCGCCCAGAGCGCCTGACGGCCGCGCCGGTTGGCGCCGCCGCTGCAATGCCGAAGGCGTTGCGGCGCCGAGCCGGGACCCAGGAACCGCAGCTTGCGCTGCTGGATGAGCCCCGGCTCTGCAGCGCATCACTCCGTGCTGCGCTGCGCCCGGGGCACGAGAGAGAGATCGTGACGACCGCCCGTCTGGAACCCAGCCCATCTGCAACCGTTGGTTTCCGGTTGCAACCGGAGACCGCAGCATGCGTGCACTCCTCATCATGGTCCTTCTGGGAATGCTGGCGGCGGCCGGCTACTTCGCCTATTCCGCAATGGCGGTCGAAGGTGAGCCGATCCCGACGGAAGGCTATGTGGCGCTGGCACTGGGCGCGGGGTTTTCCGTCATTGTCGGCGTCGGGCTGATGGTGCTGCTGTTCTTCAGCAGCCGCCGTGGCTACGACGAGCCGCCGCATTTCAGGTAAGGCACCACGCCAGCGACGGCGGCACGGACCGGCAGGCGCAGCAGCGTCGTTCACCCAGCCTGCCCGTCGTTGACGGCCCCCGCCCGGGCGGGCACTTTGACACCGGCGTCCCCGCCGGGACCCGAAGACTTGTCTCAAGATCGAGCCGCCTTTCCGCATGTCCAAGCCGCTGATTTCCGCTCTGGCCCAGTTCGCGGCCGCCACGGCCGGCCGCAACATGACCAAGGCGGCCTATGTGGCTGTGACGGTCGGCGTGCTCAGCATGGTGTTGCTGTCGGACAAGCGCGCCCAGGAGGCGCACGGCTGGTTCAACGCCCTGCTCTGGACCTGCCTCGCCTATTTCGTGTTCGAATGGCTGGTGCGGCTGCGCCACATGACGCAGCAGGGGCGGCTCTCGCTGTACATGTCCTCCTCCGCCGGACTGGTCGATGCGATCGGGGCGCTGGCGGTGCCGGTCGCGCTTCTCTTCGGCGCCGAGCCGAAGACGGCCTGGCTGCTCAGCGTGCTCTGGGTGCTGAAGGTGGTGCCTGGCATCCCCGGCCTGCGGCAGCTTCGCCGCGTGCTGGTGCTGGAATCGGGCCCGCTGGTCAGCGTGCTCGTGATCTTCCTGATGGTGGTCTTCCTCGCCTCCGTCGCCGAATATTTCCTGGAGCGGGACGTGCAGCCGCAGACTTTTGGCAGCGTGCCCGCCGCGCTGTGGTGGGCCGTCGTCACACTCACGACCACCGGCTACGGCGACGTCGTGCCGGTCACGCCGCTCGGCCGCATCGTGGCGGCCGCGGTGATGATCTCCGGCCTCGGCGTGTTCGGCCTCTGGACCGGTATTTTGGCGACCGGATTTGCCGCCGAGACGCGGCGCGACAATTTCCTCAAGACCTGGGAATCCGTCAGCAAGGTGCCATTCTTCGCAGCGCTCGGGCCCGCTGCGATTGCCGACGTCACCCACATGCTGCGGACCATGGAGCTGCCGGCGCGCACCATGATCATTCGCAAGGGCGCGCAGGGCGATTGCATGTATTTCATCGCCGCGGGCGAGGTCGAGGTCGAACTGCCCGGCAAGAAGGTCCAGCTCGGCGAAGGCGCCTTCTTCGGCGAGATGGCGCTGCTCGGCAACAACAAGCGCGGCGCCAACGTCTCGACCACGAAAGTGTCGCGGCTTCTGGTGCTCGACCTCGTCGACTTCCGCGTGCTGATGGCACGGCATCCCGATCTCGCCGAGACCATCGACGCCGAGGCGAAACGCCGCGCGCTCGAAAACAGATAAAAGGAGACAAGAATGTCGGACATCACCGACGCAGCCACCGGCCCCGTGCTCGAACGTGACGGCGCCCGCGCCACCATCCGCCTCAACCGGCCCAAGCATCTCAATCGGCTGCAGGCCGAGGACCTCGACGACCTCGTCAGACTGTTCGATCTGATCGAGGCCGACCCAGCCATCCGCGTGCTGGTGCTGACCGGCACCGGACGCGCCTTCTCGGCCGGGTATGACCTCAATTCGGTCGCCGAGCGCGCCGTCAGCGCCAACGAGCAGCAGAGCGCGGGCTCTGCGTTCGAGGTAGTCGTCAACCGGCTGGAGGATCTGGGCGTGCCGACGATCTGCCGGCTCAACGGCGGCGTCTATGGCGGCTCGACCGACCTCGCGCTCGCCTGCGATTTCCGCATCGGCGTCGACACCGCCGAGATGTTCATGCCGGCGGCGCGGCTCGGGCTGCATTACTACAGGAGCGGCATCAAACGCTACGTCACCCGGCTCGGCGTCGACAATGCGAAGAAGCTGTTCCTGACGGCGCAGAAGATCAGCGCGCCGGAGATGCTGCGCATCGGCTATCTCACCGCGATGGTACCGGTGGAATTCCTCGACGAGGAGGTCGACCAACTCGCCAACATCCTCGCCGGCAATGCCCCGCAGGCGATGCGCGGCATGAAGCGCGCGATCAACGAATTCGCCCGCGGCGAGCTCGATGACCGCGCCGCCGACCAGCGCCACCGCGACAGCATGCGCGGCGACGAGATCAAGGAAGGCATCAAGGCGTTCGCGGAGAAGAGAGCGCCGAGGTTTTGAATTTCTCTCGCTGTCGTCCCGGACAAGCGCGCCCTAAGCGCGCGCCGATCCGGGACCCATAACCACAGGGAGTGGTTACCGCGCCGGGCTGCTAACTCCGAGTCTTCGGAAAATATCTCCCTGTGGTTATGGGTCCCGGGTTCGCGCTACGCGCGCCCCGGGACGACAGCGGAGAATGAGGCGCCTGCTCAGCCCCCAACCGCCTTCGCATGCAGCGCCGCCATCTCGTCGTCCGCCGCATTGATGCGCTGGAATGCAGGCCGCGCGGTCATGCGTTCGGCATAGCGGACGAACACGTCCTTCTTCGGTACGATGCCGAACATCATGGTCCAGCTGAACGCCACGCCCCACAACACATCGGCGGCCGTCATCCGCTCGCCAAGCAAATAGGGCCCTTCCGACAGCTGCGCTTCCAGCGCGCCGAGCATGGTGTCGTAGTCGGCATAGGGCGACTGCGTGATCGGCGCCGGCTCGCGCTGCATGAACTTGTCGATCAGCGCGGGCTCGAAGGATGAGCCGTAATAGGCGATCCAGCGCAGATAAGGACCGCGCAGCGGATCGTTCAGGGCGGGCGTCAGACCTGCCTGCGGGAAGAGATCGGCGAGATGGATGGTGATCGCGACCTGCTCGGTCACCAGGGCATCGCCGTGGCGGATCGCCGGGACCTTGCCGAGCGGATTGATGGCGAGATAAGCGGGCTGACGCTGCTCGCCGGCCTTCATGTTGAGGACATGCAGATCGTAGCGCGCGCCCAGCTCCTCCAGCAGCACCCGCGTGCCGGTGGCGCGGCTTTGCGGCGAGTAATACAGCGTGATGCGGTTCGGATCGGTCATGGCAGGTCTCCATCGGGCCAGCGGGCGGTGGGGCAGCTTGTAGCGGGCCATACCTGACATCCTGTGTCAGGTATGGTTTAAGCAATCCATGCGCGCGAGCCGAATGTTGTCGATCCTCACCACCCTCCAGGCCAGGGGGCAAGTCACCGCGCCCGAACTCGCGGAGGCCTGCGAGGTCTCGGTCCGCACGATCTATCGCGACATCGACGCGCTCGCCGCGTCCGGCGTTCCGGTTTACGCCGACCGTGGCGCGGAGGGCGGCTATCGGCTGCTCGACGGCTATCGCGTGCGGCTGAACGGCCTGTCGCAGAGCGAGGCCGAGACGCTGTTCCTGGCGGGCTTGCCGGGCCCGGCGGCGGCGCTCGGGCTTGATGCGGCAATGATCGCCGCGCAGAACAAGCTGATGGCGGCGCTGCCCGTCCATCTGCGCCAGGATGCCAGCCGGATGCAGGAACGCTTTCATCTGGATGCGCCGGGCTGGTTCGGCGAGGCCGAAGAGCCGAAGCATCTGCGCACGATTGCCGGCGCGGTGCTGCGCGGGACACTGATCAAGATCCGCTACCGGAGCTGGCGCGCGGAGAAACAGCGTCGCCTCGCGCCGCTCGGCCTCGTGCTGAAGGGCGGGAGCTGGTATTTCGCCGGCCAGGTCGACGCCAGCGTGCGCACCTATCGCGTCGCGCGCGTGCTCGACTGCACGGCGCTCGACGAAGGCTTCGATCGTCCCGCCGATTTCGATCTCGCCGCCTATTGGCAGGCCGCGACGCTGCGTCTCGAGGCCGAGATGCATCCCAATGTCGCGATCGTCCGGTTGTCGCCGTTCGGCGTCAAGCTGCTCGACGCGCTGAGCCAGCCGTACATCAAGGCGCGCACGCAGCTCGAGGAGACCGCTGATGTGGACGGCTGGCGCATTGCGCGCGTGCCTGCTGGCAAGACGTCCTGGCACGCCGCGGCCGAATTGTTGCGGCTCGGCCCCGAGGCCGAGGTGCTGGAGCCCGCCGACCTCCGCGACAAGATGGCGGAACTGACGCAGGCGATGGCCGCGCGCTATCGCGCGGCGCGGAAAACATGAGGCCGGCATCTTTCGCCGCAGCCCACGAAACATTCCTGAAACACGATTCTCCTCCTCCCGGGTGAACGCATTCGCGTCTCGGCCCGACCGAGATGCAGGGACACAACAACGGCCTTAGCGCCACACTGGAGAATGAAGATGTTTCGTAAGCTTGCTCTCGGCCTGATCGCCGCCGGTTCGCTCGGCGTTGCCGCTCTCGCGCCCACCGCCGCCTCGGCTGGCGGTTTCCACCATCACCATTGGGGTCATGGCTGGGGTCCGGGCTGGGGCTTCGGCGGCGTCTACGTCAACACCGGCGTCAGCAACTGCTACCAGGAGCGCCTCGTTCGGACCCGCCATGGCATGCGCGTCCGCGTCGTGAATGTCTGCGCGTACGGAATCTACTGATATCTCGCCTTCCAAACAAAGCTCCGGTCGCGCTGCGGCCGGAGTTTTGCGTTTGGTTAACGGCTCCTCAGATTCCGGCGAAACCAGACCCAGGTTTCGCGCGTCGTCTGGATGTAGCCGCGGCCGCGATAAACGATCTCACCGTCGACGATCTCGTTCAGCTTCGGCAGCGCGTGAAACGGTATCGAGGGATAGGCGTGGTGCTCGACATGGTAGGGCATGTTCCACGCGAACCATTTGACCACCGCAGCGGTGTAGGTGGTGCGGGTGTTCTGAAAAGCACTGCGAGTGCGCTCGCAGCCGGTATGCTCGGCATAGAGATAGGGCCGCAGGAACAACTGCCCGATAACAAGCGGGACGAGCCAGACCCAGAGCAGCAGCGCTGACGAGAACCACAGCGAGAGCGCGAGCAGCAGGACATAGACCGCGACATAGATACGCGCCTCTCTCACGATGACGGCGCGCTTGTTTTCGGGGATCCAGGGCACGGTGACCCTTCCGGTGACCGCATGGCCGAGCATCAGCCGGAGACGGCCGGCGACCTGGAGCAGGCCGCTATAGGCGAGCGCGAGCTGCGTGTCGGATGTCGGTTTCACCCCGACGATCAACTCCGGGTCCTTGTCCGGATCCTGGGTGTAGCGGTGATGGTCCCAATGAAACAGGCAGTAATATTCGTAAGGCAATCCGATGAGGAAGGCCGAGAGATAGCCGACGACGAGGTTGAGGCTGCGGCTCCTGAACGCAGTCTTGTGCGCGGTCTCGTGCACCGCCATGAACAGGAAGGCGACGACATAGCCCTGCACCGCCATCAGCGGCAGCGCCCAGAGCACGCCCCAGGTCGACGAAACCTTCCAGATCAGCGTGCCCACCAGCACGATCACGCCATAATGGCCGAGGCTCTGCGCTGCGCCTCTGACATCGGAGCGGGCCGACAATTCGCGCAGCATGGCGGGCGTTAGCGGCTTCAGGCGATGGCCGGACTCTGAAACGGCTGTGTCGGTCATGATCATTTGCCTGCCTGCTTGCCAAGTAGGTCCGCGATTTCGGCCTTGATGAAGGCCTGGTCGCGCGGATTGCCAACGGGATTGCCGGCGCGATGGCCATGCAGCGACGGGATCGGATGCAGCACCGCGGATTTCGCGTTGACCAGTCGGCCGAGCTCGTCCTCGTTGTCGCGGACATCGAAATAACGGTCGGTCGCGCCCGGCATCAGCAGCATGTGCGCCTTGATCGCCGCCAGCGCCCGATCGAAATCGCCAGCGAAGCTCGCACAGCGGCTGATGTCGCCGTTCTGCCAGATGCCGATCTGTGCCAGCAGATCATTGGCGTCGCGCCGGGCAAACGTCGCGTCCCAGACGCGGACGAGGTAATCTTCCAGCGAGGTGAAGCCGGCCTCGCGCCAGAGCTCATCGCGGTAGAAGCCGTGCGACATCGCCCAGCCGGCATAGACCCGCCCCATGGCACGATAGCCGGCGACCGGTTTCTCGGCGAAGCGGCCGTCGCGGAAGGCGGGATCGGCGGTCAGCGCGGCCTTCACGCTTTCAAGGAAAACGTAATTGTAGGGCGCGCAGCGGGCACTGCCGCAGACGACGGCTGCGCGCTCGACCATGTCGGGGTGCAGCGCCGCCCAGTGATAGGCCTGCATGCCGCCCATCGACCAGCCATAGACCAGGGCCAGCTTTGAAATGCCGAAGCGCTCGGCGAGCAGCCGGTGCTGGACCGCAATCGCATCGTGATAGGTCACCGCGGGGAACGGCGCTGCGCTATTCGACGGCGAGGACGACAGGCCGTTGCCCAAGAGGTTCGGGATGATGATGAAGTAGCGCGTGGGGTCGAGCACGCTGTCCGGGGCGATCAGCCACTCGGTGTCAAAATGCTGCGCGCTGAACGAGGTCGGATAGAGGATGACGTTGTCCTTTGCAGCGCTCAGCGTGCCATAGGTCTTGTAAGCAAGCTTCAGCGAAGGGAAAACGGTCCCGGACTGGAGCACAACTTCGCCAGCCTCGAAGATCTCGTAGTGCGCCGTCATGAACCGAACTCCGCTTACGCGGCCGCAGAGCGCCGCGGCTTCCACGATGCATCGATCATGCCGGGCTCGCAGCTGCGTCATTGCAGCAGATTTATAACTGTACTTATAGTACAGTTATTCGAGGCCGGCAAGATAAATCAGATCCGCTCGCCGGCTCAGGCGATGGCGGCGACGTAGCGCTCCACTGACGCCGCGAAGGCGGCCTTGGCGCCGCTGGCGATGTTGCGGCCCCACCAGGCGCCATAGATGCGATCGAAGGCGAGCGGCTCGACGGCGGCCGCAATCCGCCGCACCGCAGCTGCATTGAGCGGCATGTAGTTGGGATAGGAATACATGAAGCTGACGAAGCGGCGGTCCATCGTCACCTGGGCGATGTCGCCGGTGAGCAGCGCGCCGCTGCCCTCGGCACCGCGTTGCCAATGCAGCATGGTGGCGCCGGCGAAATGACCGCCGGTGCGTAGCAGCAGCACATCGTCTGAGATGCGGTGGCTCTCGCCGGTCCAGTGCACGATCGAGGGATGCGGCCGCGTGACGAAAGCGCGATCGTCGGCATGCAGATAGACCGGCACGCCGCCAAAGGTATCGCTCCAGTCTGCGACCGCGCCGTAGTAATGCGGATGCGAGATCGCGATCGCCTTCAGCCCGCCGAGCGCCGCCACGTACTGGATGGCCTCATCGGTCGCGAGCGGAATGCAATCCCACATCACGCAGCCGTCGCCCTGAGGCACCAGCAGCGCGCGCTGTCCGATCGCGAAGCTCGGCTCCAGGCCGATCCCGGTGAGGCCAAGATCGTCGCGTCCCACCAGTCGATGGCCCCGCGCGAGCTCCTCGCGCGTGAGAAAGGTCTGCCCCTTCCAGTTCACGAACTGCCGTTCATCCTCGCAGATCACGCAGGAGGCGGGCGGATTTCCGACGTTCGGGAATTGCGCGCCGCAGGTTTCGCAGGTCCAGAGAGGCATGACCAGAACTCCGTGGGAAGATCGCAGGATGACATTGCGACCGCGCTTTCGGCAAGATCGGAACCAACGCGCCCAGCGCTCGTTACGTTCAGGTCCACGCCGGAAGGATGGTCAAGAGGATCGCGACACACGAAGAGCATGTTTAGGTATCGATGACATCGCGGCCTCCCTCCTCGTCCCGTATCTGGCCTCTGTTCGCGCTCAACTTCTTCATGGCCGACATGCAGTCGGGCATTGGGCCGTTCGTCGGGGTCTTCCTCCAGGAGCGCGGCTGGGCGACCGGGTTGATCGGCACCGCGATGACGATCGGCAATGTCGCGGGCATGCTGGTCACGACCCCGATCGGCGGCTTCATCGATTCCAGCCGCAACAAACGGCTATGGGTCGTCATTCCCGGCATCTGCGTCGTTCTCGCCTCCGCCATCATCCTGATCTCGCAAAACTTCTGGGCGGTGACGTTCTCGCAAGTGGCGCAATCGCTGGCGAGCGCCGCCATCGTGCCGGCGGTAACAGGCATCACGCTCGGCATCGCCAAGCAGAAGGGGTTCAACGCGCTCAACGGCCGTAATCAGGCCTTCAACCACGCCGGCAACATGGTCGGCGCGGCATTGTCCGGCTATCTCGGCTACAGGTTCGGCTATGTCGCCGTGTTCGTGCTGGCGGCCGTGTTCGGCGCCATCGCGATCGCCTGCGTGATGATGATCCCCGCCAAAGCGATCGACGACCGTGCCGCACGCGGCAGCAAGGAAGACGACTCCAAGGCTCCGCCGGATGCGATGACGATGCTGCTCAAGCACAAGGCTCTGCTCGTGCTGGCACTCGCGCTCGCGGTCTTCCACCTCGGCAATGCCGCCATTGTACCGCTCTACGGGCTTGCGGCCGTGGCCGAGGGACAGGCCAACGGCCCAAGCTTCGTCGCGACCACCGTGGTGATCGCGCAAGGCGTCATGATCGTGACCTCGCTGATCGCGATGAAGGCCGCGAGCAAGCGCAACTATTGGCCGGTGATCCTGGTGTCCTTCATGTTCCTGCCCGTCCGCGGCGTGCTGGCCTTCTTCGTGACGGGATGGTGGGGCGTCATACCGATGCAGGTGCTCGACGGTATCGGCACCGGCCTGCAGACGGTCGCCGTTCCCGGTATGGTAGCGCGCGCGCTGAACGGCAGCGGCCGCATCAATCTCGGCCAGGGCGCCGTGATCACGGTGCAGGGCATCGGCGCCAGCCTCAGTCCCGCGCTCGGCGGCTGGATCGCGCAATGGATCGGCTACGGGCCGACCTTCCTGCTGCTCGGCGGCTTCGGCCTCGCCTCAATGGTGCTGTGGCTGGCATTCGGGGCGGCAGTGAAGAAATTCTGAGGCTCGCCGCCACTCGAACGCCACGGCGCAAAGTGCTTTTGCAGTCCACGCACATGGGGACTGCGGCACCTGGTCGCGGTCTCTGGGCGCCGTTGCGAGTGGCTTATCACGCAATCCGCCGCTTTTGCCGTTGCGGCGCACCGGCCTGACGATACAACCTGCCATAAACCGTCAACACCTGCGCTTCCGATCGATGATCCAGCCACAACTCTCATTCGATGGCGACCCGAATGGCCCGGCCTATGAAAGATGGCGCGAGCAGTTTTGCCGTCAGGTGGCCAACGTCGATTTCGTGCCGGTCGGAGAAGGGCGCGTTCACCGAACCATTGCGCCGGCGATTCTTCCCCGCATCAGGCTCTCGGCCTCGTTCGGCTCGCCGATGTCTTTCGTGTCGTTGGGGACCAACGACGAATTGGTGATTACGATGTCGCCCAATTCGGCGCTCAGCGGGGCCATGGGAAAACGCCCGCTGGAGATCGCCGCGGGCGACGTTACGATCGGCGATCCCTCGATCAAGGGCGCGCACATCACTCAGACAGGGTTTGGCAATTTCCAGACTGCGCTGTTGCCGCGCAAGGCGCTGCTGCGCGCGTGCCCGAATGCAGAGGATTTGATTGCACGCTCAATCCCCGGCGCCAATCCGATCACATCGATGTTCCTGCGCTATTATGATCTCGCGCATGAGTATGCCGACAAGCTCGGCCCCGCGGAGCTGGACGCGGTCTCGCAGCACCTGTTCGACCTTTCGGTGCTGATGATCGGAGCGCGCGGCGATGTCGCCGAGCAGGCTCGAATGCGAGGCCTGGCGGCAGCGCGTCTCGAAACCCTCAAGTCCGACATCCTGGCGCAGCTTGACAGCCCCGCGCTGTCGCTCACCGTCCTTTCAGCCGCGCACCGGATCAGCCCGCGCACGATCCAGCTATTGTTCGAACAGGCCGGCATCACCTATAGCGGCTTCGTGCTGGAGCAGCGCCTGCTGCGTGCCGAACGCCTGCTGCGAAATCCCGCCATGCGCATGCGCAAGATCATCGAAATCGCGCATCTCGCGGGCTTTCACGACGTATCCTACTTCCATCGCGCATTCCGCCGCCGCTTCGGACAGACGCCCGACGACGTCAGGAAGCTGGCCGGCGACGCCGGCTAGCGAACTCGATCACGACGCAGCCAAAGGCCGCCCGGCCTTACGCGCCAAAATTCTTCTGGATCGCCTTGTCGAGCGTCTCGCCGCCGACGAAGCGCTGGCGCAGTTCGCGCTTGAGCAGCTTGCCGCTCGGATTCTTCGGCAAGGCATCCACGAAGATGACGCGCTTGGGCACCTTGAAATGCGCCATCTGGCCGGCGCAGTGCTTGATGACGGCGTCCTCGTCCAGCTTTTCGCCGCTCTTGACCACGACGATGGCGGTGACCGCCTCGATCCAGCGCGGATCGGGCAGGCCGACGACGGCGACCTCGGAAACCGCCGGGATACGATATACCATCTCCTCGACCTCGCGGCTGGCAACGTTCTCCCCGCCGGTCTTGATCATGTCCTTGACGCGATCGACCACGGTGATGTGGCCCTCTTCGTCGACGGTGGCGAGATCGCCGGAGTGAAACCAGCCGCCGGTGAATGCTGCCGCGGTCTTCACGGGATCGTTGTAATATCCGGACAATAGATGCGGCGAGCGGTGCACGATCTCGCCGACCTCGCCGACCTCAACGTTTTCCATTGACGTGTTGACGACGCGCGTCTCGACATTGAGCACCGGCTTGCCTGCCGAGCCTGCCTTTCGGAGCTGGTCCTCCGGACGCAGCACGGTCGCGAGCGGCGCGATCTCGGTCTGGCCGTAGAAGTTCCAGAATTTTACGGCGGGCAAGCGGCGCTGCAGCTCGAGCAAAACTTCCACCGGCATGATCGAGGCGCCGTAATAGCCCTTCTGCAGGGACGACAGGTCGGACTTGTCGAAATTCGGCGAGCGCAGCATCGCGATCCAGATCGTCGGCGGCGCGAAGAACGAAGTGATCTTGTGGGCCTCGATCAGCGCCAGGATGTTGTCGGCGGTCGGCTTGCCCGTGATCACCCCGGAGGCGCCGAGATACACTTGCGGCCCCAGAAAGACGTCGAGCTGAGCGCAGTGATAGAGCGGCAGCGCGTGCAGGAACTTGTCATCCACGCTCATGCCGCCATCGATGATGCAGCTGACATACTGCCACATCACCGCTTCATGGGTCAGCATCGCACCCTTGGGCAGCGATTCGGTGCCCGAGGTGTAGACGATCTGCGCGAGATCGCGGCTGTCGACCGAGGCTTCCAGGAATGAGCCGTCGGAATGAAGTAGATCGTCGAAGGTGGTGAGGCCCGCCGGCGCCGACGCGGGATCCTCGCCCGGCAGCCAGATCATCTTCTCGACGGCGCAATCCCTGGCGCTGGCCGCGCGCGCGGGCTCGACGAAGTCCGGCCCCGCCGCGAGCAACTTTGCGCCGGAGCTTTTCAGGATGAAATTGATCTCGTCCGGATTGAGCATGAAGTTGATCGGCACCAGCACCGCGCCGATCCGCGCCACCGCGAAGCGCAGCGCGGCGAAGGCGTGCGAATTGCGCGACAGCACCGCGAGGCGATCGCCCTTCTTCACGCCGAGCCCGAGCAGACCGCGGCCGAGCCGGTTGCAGATCGCATCCATCTCGGCAAAGGTCCAGCTCACATCACCGCAGCTCACCGCAAGCTTGTTCGGCTCACGGCCCCCCGAGCGGCGCAGGAGATCGCCGATGGAATGTTCGCGCGCTTTCGAGATGGTGGCTGCGGTGTCGCCTGTCATGTGTCCCTCCGTGTGATGTCTTGATTAGTTGAATTTCTTGTTTGAAATCTTGCGTCTTGTTTTGCGCTACCGGCGCCGGGCCGCCTGCGCGTGCTCCATGTACATGTGCTCGACCGAGCGATCGAGCGAAGCAATCTTCTCGAAGCCGCGGCGCCAGTCCTGCAAATGCCGGCGAGTCCAGAGCACGCCGGCCTCGCGGTCGCGGTCGCGGATCGCGTCAATGAGATGGCGGTGCGCCGCGACGAGACGCGGGCCGCCTTCGGCGACACCGGTCACGATCATCTCGGTGGTCGGATAGAACAATTGCGCCGCGGGCTCGCGCGCGAGCTGGAGCACGCGGTTTTGCGAGGCTTTTGCGACCAGCACGTGGAATTCGGCATCGCATTCGGCCAGCAGCGCGGGATCGCCGACCACGGCCTCGCTGCGCGCGAGATTGCCGGCGAGCTCGGCGAGATTCTCCTCGCTCGCACGCTCCACCGCGCCCTCGATGCTGGCTACCTCCAGCGTCATCGAGGCCTCATAGAGCTCGCGGAACGTTACCTCGTGCAGGACCAGCGCGCGGCTGAGACGGCTTGCGAGTTTGCTGTAGCGCGGCAGGCAGGCGTGCAGGCGGCGCGAGGAATCGCGCCGGATCAGCCCGCCCTCCTCCAGCACACGGATGCCCTCGCGGATGGTCGAGCGATTGACGCCGAACTGGCGGACCAGATCGTGCTCGGTGCCGATGGGATCGCCGGGCTTGATGCGGCCATTGACGATCTCGCGCTCGATGGCGTCGGCCACCTTCTGATAGGCCGGCGCGACATCGATCGGTCGGAACAGCGGCGCGACAGGCAAATCGGCCTCCAATGGTGATTGTCGGACAAAGTATAAGCGTCGCCGCAGAATGCGTCAAACTGCGCCATTCCTGCGACAGAGGCAACAAATTGACTCTGCCGGAACCGAGTTCTAACTTTGTCGGACAAAGGGACAGAATAGTCCCGCTCAAGAGGAAACGTATCCATGAGATCTATCGCAGCACTCGTGTCTGCGGCCGGCTTGCTGTCGGCTGCCCTGATCACCCCCGCCTCGGCCCAGCAGGCGCCGCTCAAGATCGGCGTGCTCTCCGACTTCTCCTCCGTCTATTCCGACATTGGCGGCATGGGGAATGTCGAGGCGACCAAAATGGCGATCGAGGATTTCGGCGGGCAGATGTTCGGCAAGCCGATCGACATGGTCTCGGCCGACGTGCTCAACAAGCCCGACGTCGCCTCGACCATCGCCCGCAAATGGTGGGAGACCGAGGGCGTCGACATGATCATCGACCTGCCGACGTCGGCGACCGCGCTTGCGGTGATGGAGCTGTCGAAGCAGTACGAGAAGATCATGATCGTGACGGATGCGGCCAGCTCCGACATCACGGGAAAATCCTGCTCGCCCTACACCGCGCACTGGACCTACGACACCTACGCCAACGCGCACACCGTCGGCAGCGCCATCGTCAAGAACGGCGGCGACACCTGGTTCTTCCTCACCGCCGACTACGTGTTCGGCCATTCGGTCGAGCGCGATACCGGCGATGTCGTGAAGGCTGCGGGCGGCAAGGTGCTCGGCAGCGTCAAGCATCCGCTCAATACCGCCGACTTCTCCTCGTTCCTGCTTCAGGCCCAGGCCTCCAAGGCCAAGATCATCGGCCTCGCCAACGGCGGCGGCGACACCATCAACGCGATCAAGCAGGCTGGCGAGTTCGGCATCGTCGCCGGCGGCCAGAACCTGGCCGCGATCGTGATGTTCATCTCCGACGTGCACAGCCTCGGCTTGAAGCTCGCGCAAGGCCTGATCATCACGGAGGCCTATTACTGGGATCTCAACGACAAGACCCGCGCCTTCGGCAAGCGCTTCCTCGAGCGCGTCAAGCGCATGCCGACGATGAACCAGGCCGCCACCTACAGCGCGACGCTGCATTACCTCAAGGCCGTGCAGGCCGCCGGCACCAGGGACACCAAGACGGTGATGGCGAAGATGCGCGAGCTGCCGGTGAAGGACGCCTTCACCGACAACGGCGTGCTGCGCGAGGACGGCCGCATGGTGCACAGCATGTACCTGTTCCAGGTGAAGAAGCCCGAGGAATCCAAAGGGCCGTGGGATTACTACAAGCTGCTCGCCGAGGTGCCCGCCGACCAGGCGTTCCGGCCGCTGAAGGATGGCGGCTGCCCGCTGGTGAAATAGGGCGGCCCGGATCGAGCCGATAGCAATCCGTTCAGCAATCCTCGCTCGTCCGCTTGCAATCACGGCGGACGAGCGGCGACGCAGAGCCCAAATTTGAGGCAGATACGCCTCGCGCCTCCGTCTGATCTGCATCAAGTTGCGATGCAAAATTCGCTGCAATGTTGAGCCTGCCTTTCCGCACCATCAGCGGCCGGGTTCGTGTCTCAACAGTGGGCGCCGCCTCACGGCGTTTTGATCAAATGAACTTCACTCCGGGTCGCGTCATCGCCGCGATCGCCGTCCTCGTTGCTGGCGGCGGCTATTACTATTGGCAGCACCGCGATACCAACACGCTGCCTGCAGGCTTCGCCCGCGGCAACGGCCGCATCGAGGCAGTCGAGATCGACATCGCGACCAAGACGCCGGGCCGGATTCGCGAGATCCTGGTCAACGAGGGCGACTTCGTGCGCGCGGGCCAGATTCTGGCGCGCATGGACACCGAGCAATTGCAGGCCCAGCGCCGCCAGGCCGAAGCACAGCTGCAGCGCGCGTCCATCAACGTCGAGACCGCCAAGAGCCTGGTGAACCAGCGCGAAGCCGAACGCAAGGCCGCGGAGGCCGTGGTCGACCAACGCATCGCCCAGCTCGACACCACGAGCCGCAAGCTCGATCGTTCCGAACAATTGATCAGAACCAGCGCGGTATCGCAGCAGGTGCTGGACGACGACCGCTCTGCCAACGCCACGGCCAAGGCGGCGCTTGCCGCGTCCCACGCTCAGGTCGCGGCATCCGAGGCCGCGATCAGCTCCTCCCGCGCCATGGTGATCGACGCGGGCGCTTCGGTCGACGCCGCGAAGGCCGCGATCGAAAGCATCAATGCCGACCTCAATGACAGCGTGCTGAAGGCGCCGCGCGACGGCCGCGTGCAGTATCGCGTGTCGCAGCCCGGCGAGGTGCTCGCCGCCGGCGGCCGCGTCCTCAACATGGTCGATCTCGGCGACGTCTACATGACGTTCTTCCTGCCGACGGCCGATGCTGGCCGCGTCGCGATGGGCGCCGAGGTTCGCCTCGTGCTCGACGCCATCCCGCAATATGTGATCCCCGCCAAGGCCACCTTCGTCGCCGACGTCGCGCAATTCACGCCCAAGACCGTCGAGACCGAGGAGGAGCGTCAGAAGCTGATGTTCCGCATCAAGGCACATATCGCGCCCGAGCTGCTGCGCCAGCACATCGAGCACGTGAAGACCGGCCTGCCCGGCATGGCCTATGTGCAGCTCGATCCGACCGCACAATGGCCCGACAATCTCAAGATCAAGCTGACGAGATGAGCGCGACTGCCACAGCCGATGCATCGGCTGCCGCCGGCAGCGTGGTGCATCTGGAAGGCGTGGGCCTGAGCTATGGCAAGGCCCGGGCGCTCGATGCCATCACGCTCGACCTGCCGTCCGGCTGCATGGTCGGACTGATCGGCCCCGACGGCGTCGGCAAATCGAGCCTGCTGTCGCTGATCGCCGGAGCCCGCGCGATCCAGGACGGACGCATCCACGTGCTCGGCGGCGATATGGCAAGCTCGCGCCATCGCCGCAACGTGTGCCCCGACATCGCCTATATGCCGCAGGGGCTCGGCAAGAATCTGTATCCGACACTGTCGGTGTTCGAGAACATCGACTTCTTCGGCCGTCTGTTCGGACACGACAAGGCCGAGCGGCACAGGCGGATCGCCGGCCTGCTGCGCGACACCGGGCTCACGCCCTTCGCCGACCGGCCGGCGGCAAAACTCTCCGGCGGCATGAAGCAGAAGGTCGGCCTGTGCTGCGCCCTGATCCACGATCCCGAACTCTTGATCCTGGACGAGCCGACCACCGGCGTTGATCCGCTGTCGCGCCGCCAGTTCTGGGAATTGATCACCTCGATCCGCGATAGCCGGCCCGGCATGAGCGTGATCGTCTCGACCGCCTACATGGAAGAGGCCGCGCAGTTCGACTTCCTGATCGCGATGAATGCCGGCCGCGTGCTGGCGACCGGAACGCCTACCGAGCTCAAGCGGCAGACCGGCGCGGATACGCTCGATGACGCCTTCATTCGCCTTTTGCCCGACGCGGATCGCAGCAACTACACCAATGTCGTCATCCCGCCGCGCGCCGAGGACCATGACGAGATCGCGATCGAGGCCGACCACCTGACCCGACGGTTCAACGGCTTCGTGGCCGTCGACGACGTCAGCTTCCGCATCAGGAAGGGTGAGATCTTCGGCTTCCTCGGCTCGAGCGGGTGCGGCAAGACCACGACCATGAAGATGCTCACGGGCCTCCTGCCGGTGAGCGAAGGCACCGCGCGGCTGTTCGGCAAGACCATCGATGCCGGCGACATGTCGGTGCGGCGGCGCATCGGCTACATGTCGCAGGGCTTCTCGCTCTATTCGGAGCTCACGGTCGCGCAAAATCTCGATCTGCATGCGCGGCTGTTCGAGCTGCCGGCGGAGACCATCGCCCCGCGCATCAGCGAGATGATCAGCCGGTTCGACCTCGCCGACGTTACCGAGGCCCTGCCCGATGCGTTGCCGCTCGGGCTGCGGCAGCGATTGTCGCTGGCGGTCGCCATGATCCATGCGCCCGACATCCTCATCCTCGACGAGCCGACCTCCGGCGTGGATCCGGTCGCCCGCGACCGCTTCTGGCAGATCCTCGCCGAGCTCTCCCGCAAGGACAACGTCACCATCTTCGTCTCGACCCATTTCATGAACGAGGCCGAGCGCTGCGACCGGGTCTCGCTGATGCATGCGGGCAAGGTGCTGACGTCGGACACACCCGCGGCGATCGTGGCCGCACGCGGCACCGCGACGCTGGAGCAGGCCTTCATCGCCTGCCTGGAAGAGGCGATCGCGGATAAGGCGGAGCCGGCCGGCCAGCCTGCGATCGCATCGCCCCTACCGGCCGCGACAGCGCAGCCGCCACGCAAGCGCGGCGCGACGTTCAATCCGACCCGCATGCTCGCCTATTCCCGGCGCGAGGCACTCGAACTGCGGCGCGATCCGATCCGCGCCACGCTCGCAATCCTCGGCAGCGTGCTGCTGCTGTTCGTGCTCGGCTATGGCATCAGCATGGACGTCGAGAACCTGACTTTCGCCGTGCTCGACCGCGACGACAGCGCGATCAGCCGCGATTACAGCCTCCAGATCGCGGGCTCGCGCTACTTTACCGAAAAATCCCCCATCACCGACTATGCCGATCTCGACCGTCGCATGCGCGCCGGCGAGATCGGGCTTGCCATCGAGCTGCCGCCGGGCTTCGGTCGTGACGTCAGCCGCGGCCGCCATGTCGAGATCGGCGCCTGGGTCGACGGCGCCAATCCGACGCGGGCCGAAACGCTGCGCTCCTACGCCCAGGCGATCCACGCCACCTGGCTCGCGCAAAAGGGCCGCGAGCTCTATGGCGAGGCGGCGATCGCCGGCGCCTATCAGCTCCAGCTGCGCTACCGCTACAATCCCGATGTCATCAGCGTCGTCGCCATGGCGCCGGGCATCATTCCGCTGCTGCTGATCATGATTCCGGCCGTGCTCGCCGCGCTCGCGGTCGTGCGCGAGAAGGAGCTCGGCTCGATCGTCAATTTCTACGTGACGCCGGTGACGCGGCTGGAATTCCTGCTCGGCACGCAGCTGCCCTATGTCGTGCTGGCGTTCGGAAATTTCCTCCTTCTCGTCGGCTTTGCCCTCGTCGTCTTCCGTGTCCCCTTCACCGGGAGCTTTCCGACCTACGCGCTCGCCGCGCTGCTCTACGTCACGGCGACGACCGGCATGGGGCTGGTGATCTCGGCCTTCATGAGCAGCCAGATCGCGGCCCTGTTCGGCACCGTTCTGGTCACGCTGATTCCGGCCATCCAGTATTCCGGGCTGATCGATCCGGTTTCCTCGCTGCAGGGACTTGGTGCCCTGGTCGGGCGGCTCTATCCCACCACCTATTTCGTCACGATCTCGCGCGGCACCTTCTCCAAGGGCCTGGCGTTCGACACCCTCCACAACGATCTGCTGGCGCTCGCGATCATGGTCCCCGTCCTGGTGATTGCCGGCGCGATGCTGAAGAAACAGGCCCGCTGACCATGCGCTTCGACAATTTGTTTCAGCTCGGCATCAAGGAATTGCGCGGCCTCGTGCGTGACCCCATGCTGCTCGTGCTCATCGTCTATTCCTTCACGCTGGCGGTCTATGCCGGCGCGAAGGCGCTGCCGGAAACGCTGAACCGCGCCGCGATCGCGGTCGTTGACGAAGACCATTCGCCGATCTCGACCCGCATCGAGATGGCATTCACGGCGCCCTACTTCTCCGTACCGCGCATGATCTCGCAATACGACATGGACCGGCGGATGGATGCCGGCCTCGATACCTTCGCGCTCGACATCCCGCCTGACTTCCAGCGCGACCTGCTGGCGCGCAAATCGCCCACGATACAGCTCAACGTCGATGCGACCCGCATCTCACAGGCGTTCAACGGCGGCGGCTATATCGAGCAGATCGTCAGCGCGGAAGTCGCGGAGTTCCTGGCGCACACGCGCAATGCCCAGACCGCGCCGATCGAGCTGACGCTGCGGGCGCGATTCAATCCGGAGCTGAAGAAATCCTGGTTCGGCGCCATCGACCACGTGATCACCTCGATTACGATGCTCTCGATCATCCTGACCGGCGCGGCGCTGATCCGCGAGCGTGAGCACGGCACCATCGAGCATCTGCTGGTGATGCCGGTCACGCCATTGGAGATCATGGTGAGCAAGGTCTGGTCGATGGGCGCCGTGGTGCTGGTCGCCTCCGCGCTGTCGATCGCCTTCGTCGTCAAGGGCTGGCTGGAGGTGACGATCGACGGCTCGCTGGCGCTGTTCCTCGTCGGCGCCGCGCTGCAGCTGTTTGCCACCACCAGCATGGGCATCTTTCTCGCCACCGTCGCCGGCTCGATGCCGCAGTTCGGGCTGCTGCTGATCATGATCCTGCTGCCGCTGCAGACCCTGTCGGGCAGCATGACACCGCGCGAGAGCATGCCGCAATTCGTCCAGGACATCATGCTCGCGGCGCCCAACACGCATTTCGTGATGCTCGCCCAGGCGATCCTGTTCCGCGGCGCGGGCCTGGAGGCCGTGTGGCCGCAGCTGGTCGCGCTCGCCGTGATCGGCAGCGTCTTCTTCGTGATCGCACTGCGGCGCTTCCGCGCGTTCCTGGCTTAGCCCGCGGCTCAGAGCTTGTGGCCTTTCTGGCGCAGCGCCTCGATCAGGCGCTGCTTCAATTCGTCGGCGGCCTTCTGGCTGACATCCTGGCCGATCTGCGCACTCGCCTGCGCCAGCGCATCCGACTTCTCCAAGAACTTCTTCCCGGCCGGCTGGGCATAGAACGCCTCGATCTGGCGCAGCTCGTCCACGCTGAAGCTTTGGGCATAGAACGCCGCGATCTGCTCGACCATGGACGCAACGAACGGAGCATAGATCTCGGAGCCGGGTGCCGTCACCGCATCGTAGTCGCGCTCGATCTCCGGCCTGTCCTGCGCGACCACGGGCCGGAGCTTGAGCAGGAGCTGCGGCAGCAATGCGCGGTACTGATCGGCGATCTTCAAGGTGACGACGAGCTTGCGCGCCGCGCTCATCGCCTCCGGCGACGGCGCCTGCGCCGATGCACCGCAGACGAGAAACAGGAGAGCGCCGGCGATCGTCAACAAACGTTTGGACATTGGGCTCTCCAGGACATGCGGACGATGCTTCAGCGGCTCGCGGGAGCCGCGCCGGCGGTCGCGGCCTGCGCGCTCTCGACCATCTCCGGCTCCTCGACCTCCGTCACCTTCACGAACAGGTTCGGCACACGCTCGGCGCGGTCGAGCAGCCAGGCCGCGCCGACCATGATGACGATGCCGACGATGGAGACGGCGAGCTGCTCCCAGATGCCCCTGGTGTACTGCGTCAGGATCCAGTGCGCCGAGAACGACAGGAACACGCCGAGGCAGAAGATCGGCAGCGAATGCTGGCCGCAGAGGATCACGGGGCGCAGCCAGGCCCCATGCAGCGCCCGCCATTTGCGCGAGAGGAAGTGGGTGACCCAGATTGCCAATGCCAGGAAATGCGTGAAGCGCAGCATGTCGAGATCGGTCTTGTCGATCGGGTAGATCGCCTTGATCATCCATTTCGGGATCAGCGCCTCGAGCGCTGGGACGTGCCAGGTCATCACGATCAGCAGCGCGAACACCAGCCAGGCCGCGGCCAGACCCATCGCCGCCCTCGACCACACCCACCTCGCGATCTTGTCGATCTGCCCGACGCCGCACCAGGCCGCAAACACGAACATCAATTGCCAGCAGAACGGGTTGAAGTACCAGGTCGTGCCGGGCGGGTAGGAAGCGACGTTCCAGTTGAACCAGCGCGACAGCACATAGAGCACGACCGAGGCGGCGAGCGTCAGGTTGGGCCGGCGCACCAGGCACCAGACGATGAAGGGCGAGGCGAGCACCAGCGTGATGTAGAGCGGCAGCACGTCGAGATTGACCGGTTTGTATTTCAGCACGATCGCCTGCCCGATCAGCTCGTCCGGATGCGCCAGGAAGTTGAACACGTTGAACTCGTGCTGGTACATCGGATTGTCGAAGCGGCGCGCGGTGCGGGCGATCTGCGCGGTGAACAGCAGAAACAGCATGATGTGCGCGACATACAGCTCGGCCGCACGCCGCCACAGCCGCTTCATCGCGGCGAGAAACCAGCCGCCGGCGACGATCGGGCCGTAGATCCAGCCGACCAGATAGCCGGAGATGAAGACGAAGAACTCGGCGGCGTCGCTGAAGCCGTAATTGCGCAGCGTCAGCCAGGCCACGACGTCGTGCGGGATGTGGTCGAGGAAGATCATCCACAGGCCGATGCCGCGGAAGAGATCGAGCCTGAGGTCGCGCTCGACCGGCGCCAACAAAGCTGACTGGTCCCGTGTGATCATGGCCCCGCCTCATCCGGTAGGCGTCGCGCCATGGCGGCGCCGGCAAAATGCGATGCTAAGAAATCGAGATCAAAAGTCACCTGGCCCTGCGGCTAGTCACCGACGGTAGCCCACCTTGGCGTCGGTGCAAGGGGTTCGTCACTGCGGTGAGCGAGGCTGCCTCTCGCAGCCGCCTGGAGGCGGCGCCCGATCAATTATGCGAAAACAACCCCATGCACAGTAGCTAACCCCTTGTGCTACCTACAAGATTCATTCGGCATTTTGGGCCGACGGTTCGGTCCCGCGGCGACAAGGTGCAGACCCGGCGGGACGCGGCGTCAGATGAGCTCGCTGCCCTGGGCGAGCACCTCGGTCAGCATCGCCTCGGCCTTGCGCTGGAGCGGCAGCGCGCCGCTTTCGGAGGCGATCGCGATGGCCGCGCGCAGCGCGGTAAGGATGGCCGCCCTGCTCTCCGTACTGGAGATGGGCGTCACAACGGCTTCGCCGAACAGGGCCTCGGCCTCGAGGCCCGAAAACCCCTGCTGGCGGGCGGTGTTGCGCGCCTCGCGCAGCATGTTCTGCGCAGCCCTGACATCGCCGAGGCGGCAGGTCGTGAGCGCAAGGTAGATCGAACTGCGCAGCACCGCCGAGGTGTAGCCGACCGCCTTGGCCTCCTCGCGCGCCTCGGTCAGCATGCCGCGCGCCCGGTCGAACAGGCCCTGCTCCAGATAGGCCATGCCGAGGTGGCAGGCGAGCACCGGCACGAACAGGCGGATGCCGTGCTTCTGCGCCAGGACAAACCCGTCTTCGAGAATGGCGGCGGCCGCCGCCGGGTCGCCTCGACCGAGCATCAGCCAGCCGCCGCAATAGGCGGCGGCGACACGGTCGTAGGGGCGGCCGGTCTCCTCCGCGATCGCGGCGGCCTGTTGCTGGAGCTGCTCGGCGGCGTCGAGCTCACCCATGACGGTGTGGGTGATGCCGTTCATCATGCAGCAGAGGAGGAGCAAGGATCGTGGAGTCGTGCCGATCGGGGCACTCGATGCCGAGCCCACGAGACCGGCACGTGCCGCGGCCAGCATCTTCTCGGCGCTTTGATAGCGGCCGCAGAGAAAATAGGCCTGCCCAAGACCATATTGCGCGAGATTACGCCAGCCGGGATTGCCTGAGCTTTCCGCCAGACGCACGACCTCTTCCCCGATCGCGACAGCTTCGACCGGCGTTCCGTAGAAGTTCTGCGCGCCCGCTCTCACGGTCATGGCCGCGATCTTGCGCCCGATGTCGTCGATTGCATCGGCGCGCCGTTCGGCTTCGCGTCCCAGATCCAGGGCTTCGGCGACGCGCCCCGATCCGGCAAAGGCCAAGCGCGCCTCCATCCGGAGATCGATGGCGTCCGCTTCTCGCGCTTGCGTCACCGGGGTCTTGTCGAGAGACCCCATTGCGATCTCGAAATAGTCGACCGCGTCGGCATAGGCTGAGCGCACCAGACATTTTCGAGCGGCGCTTCTGCCATGGTGAAACGCCTTCTGCCAATCCTTCGCCCTCGTCGCGTGATAGCAGAGCGCGTCCGGCCCGTCGTTCGATGCCTCGTCGTCCTCGAGCGCTGCGAGGATGCTGGCATGGATGCTCTCGCGCACCTTTTCGACCATGGAATCGTAGGTCACCTGCCGGACCATCTCGTGCCGAAATTCGAGCGAGTCCTCCAACTCGCTATCGATCCTGACGAGCAGTTCGGCCCGGTCGAGCGCGGTGAGGCAATCCTGCAGCACGCCTTCCGGCAAGGCCGCGATCTTCCGGAGCAGGGCCTGGTTTGTCCGGGGACCAAACGCCGCGGCGATCTGCAGGAGCGATCGTTCCTGTCGTGACACGCGATCGAGCCGCGCCGCGATCACACCTTGGATGCTGGTGGGAATGCCGAGCTCTTCCACGGGACGCGCAAGAGACAGGTCGCCCCATTGACCGAGGAGCATGCCGCTATCCTTCAGACTGCGGCAGACTTCCTCGATGAACAGCGGAACGTTGGCGGTATGGGAGATGATCCGGTTCTTCAGATCCGCGTTGGTGGTGGCGGGGCCGAGCATTTCGGCGAGCATGGCCAAGCCCGAATCGTCGTCGAGGGGCCGCATGGCCACGATCTCTGCGTGACAGCGCGCAATCCACACCGGCATCCCGTTGGGCCGCGTGGTCAGCAGCACGAGCAAATCGGGACATTGCAGCGCGGAGAGCGTGGCCATGACCGCATCGCTGGCCCGATCGATCCAGTGCAGGTCCTCGATCAGAAGGATCGTGCGCTGACGACGGGCGATGCTCTCGACGATCGCGCAGCTAGCATCTGAAATCGCGCGCCCGCGCGCGTGCGGCTCCAGTTCGTCCCATTGCGGATCGGAGATCGGCAGGTCCAGGACCGCGTCGATGGCTCGCTGCTGCACGGCCGGCAACGCCCCTCTGGGATCATCCGCCCTGGCCTGATCCCTTGCGGCCGACTCGAAGATCGACAGCAACAATCGCTTGAGGGCGCTGTACGGCGCGCCCTGGAGATTCGGACTGCACTCGGCATCGATCAGCCGCCAGCCGCTGGCGCGAAGGTCCTGCGCGAACTCGTGCGCAAGCCGCGACTTTCCGATGCCGGCGTCACCCATGAGCAGAACGGTCTGGCGGCTGGCGCTGACCCTTTCGGCCGCACGCCACAGCAAGGCCCGCTCCGTCGTGCGGTCGACAAATCGGGAAACACTGCGCGCACGCCGGACCCGCCAGCTCGAAAGATCGCTCGCGCCCATGACCCGGTACACAGGCATCGGCTCGCCGAAACCGCGGAGCGTCTTGCGGCCCAGGAATTCGAAGCGGACGTGTCCATCCGCGAGCTTTTGACAGGCCTCAGAGACGTAGACCTGGTTCGCCTCGGCCGCCGCTTCCAGCCGCGCGGCCAGATGCTGGGCCGCCCCGCCGATCTCATAGACCTTGGAGAATTCGCTGGCGACCATGTAGGCGACCACATGGCCCGAGTGGAGCCCGACCCGGACCTGAAGACCGGGATCGCCCAGGCTGCCAACACGCCGGACGAGCTCGATGGCCGCGTGGCAAGCGAGCGGCGCGTGGTTGTCGTCGGCGATCGGGGCACCGAACACGGCGGCCAGCCCGTCTCCCAGCTCCTTGCTGACAATGCCACCGAACTGGCGCACCGCTCCTCTCATCGCCGCGAGAGCCGGCTCGAGGCGCGACACCGCGGCCTCCGGCTCCAGCTCGGCGACAAGTCCTGTGGAATCGACGACGTCGGCGCGCAAAATGGTCACGAACCGCCGTTCGCTGTCGGGCTCAACGCGCTCGCGGACCGCCGCTCCGCATTTGGAGCACCAGCTATCGCCCGGACCGATCGCCGACTGACACGCGAAGCAATGCATTCCAGCGCCTTCAAACGACTGCCTCAGCAGTCTTCGCTACCCGCGCCCGCGAGACATTCGGCTTACATTACCAATAGGGGACTGCATGGCAATTAGGCTTGCGGGATACGCGACCTTACCGGATGGTAGCTCGCTGGACGAAGTACAGTCGTGGGTGGTAGCGTGCCTGCACACAACAAATTGTGTGATCGGCCGCCGCATCGCGCGTATTTGCGGCCACACGCTACGGTTTTTGACAAACAGACATATCGAGGAAAGAGGCGATGGCCGGACTGGTATATAGCGGCAAGGCATTTCGAGACTTGATGAACGCCAATTACTATCCCCTGGCGAACATGAAAAAGAGCGTCGCCAAGCTCAAGGCATCCGACGACATCGACCTGCCGACCCTGGAATACGGCCAGTACCATTTGATCTTGAACCCGCCGTCGAGGTGGCCGCAGGGCAGCGCCAAGTACTGGCACAAGGAGAAGGGCCGCGCCCGCGTCGACCTCAGCACCCAGCCAAACACGGCCCCGCTCTCCAAGGACGAGCCCGGCGTCATCCCCCTGACACGATGTGACCTGCTCGATGCCTGTGTGCGGAAATGCTTCAACTCCGAGCCGCCAATCCCGATGAAGACGAAGATCATCACCCACGCGGCAAGCGATGCCTATGCCCACCGACACGAGATCCGGTTGGAGTGGGAATACAAGAAAGGCTCGGACAAGCCGACGCTGCTGAACCTGACGATGGTCTGTCCGTACAGATCTTGAACATGACCCGAGCTCGCAGAAGCGGATGCTAGCAATGCTAGGCGTCCGCTTCGAGGCGCTGGCAGCGAGGCCTCGGTCTGCGCGCTAACACCCCGGCGCCGACGCGGGCTGGCATTGCTGCTACCGTCTGCCGAAAAACCGGTTCAATTCGTCTGCAGTCTGCTGCGAAAGCTCCTCCGGAAAGAAGTGTCCTCCATCGAGCGGCTTCCCTTGCACGTCATCGGCCCAGCTCCGCCAAAGCCCCAAGGGACCGCCCTCGCTCGCGTACCACGCGTTCAACGGGCCGCGACCACTCCAGAGAACCAGGACAGGGCAATCAATCCGCCGGCCGGAATTGCGATCCGCCAGATCGTGCTCGTGATCGATCGTTGCCGCCGCGCGATATTCCTCGCAGATCGCGTGAACATGCGCCTCATCGCGCAACGCCTCGACATAGGCTGCCCGGACCGCCGGACTGAAGCTGCCTGCTGCCGAACCCCAGCCATGGAGGGCATTGTCGACGACGGCGTCGGGAGCTGCGGACAAGAGCCGCTCAGGAAGAGGCTCTGGCTGCGCAAGCAACGACCATGGCCAATAGCCGACCGCCAATTTCTTGTCGGCGCGCTCCCAGGCATCGGCGATCGGAACGACGTCGAGGACGGCGAGCCGCTCCACGCGTTCGCCGTGGTCGAGTGCGAGCCGGTAAGCGACACGGCCACCGCGATCATGGCCGGCGACCGAGAAACGGTCGAAGCCAAGGCGCGTCATGACGGACACCATGTCCTTTGCCATCGCACGTTTGGAATATGGCGCGTGGTCGGGGCCTGAGGGCGGACAAGCGCTGCGCCCATACCCGCGAAGGTCGGCGCAGACCACGGTGAAGTCTTGCGCGAGCAATGGCGCAACGTCTCGCCACATCAGATGCGTCTGGGGAAATCCGTGCAGCAGGAGAATGGCCGGTCCCGACCCGGCCCGACGTATGAAGATCCGCGCTTCCTCCGCCTGAATATCGGCGGCCTCGAAATCCTCGAACTTCATTGGACCAGCCCTTCCGAATGACAGACGCCCGGAAAGCAAGTGCCGGATGGGCCCGGCGACAAAGATGACGCGCGGATCGAGACCGTGTTCCTTCAATCATGAGTGCTGTTGCGCGCGGCATGCACGCCCATGGAGCGGCGGCCCGTCATGTCCTATCCGAACCAGCACCAAAGAATCGCAGCTCCGCGCGATCGCCCTCAAAACAAAAATGGCCCGCGTGATGCGGGCCATTTTCGTCTCGGATCCGGTGAAATCCGAATTTGGTTGCGGGGAGGCGCAACCACCGATACCGACATTCGGTTCAAGTTGCGATCTGACCGAGCCCCCGCCTCTCGAACGCGGTGGCCATCCTCTAAGCTATTGATTTCACTGATAGCAATAGGCGTTTCCGTCACGCTTTGTTCACGGTCGTTTCACCAATTCGTTGCGACGTTCTTGAGACCGCGACCCGTTGGGGCGGGATGGCACCTGCAACCGGGCATTCCTATGGAGCACAAGATAAAACTGTCAACCTCGACAGGGAAAAAGAAACATATCTCTTAAAAAAGGCGACCCAACGCATCAAAACATCCAATGGTCGCGTGATCATCACGTAAGAACTTCCCACCCAACGCCATGTGAAAGGCGGAGTTGCCTCGCGTTGGGCGCGGAGGTCTCAAGTGCCCACGAGCGATGCGCCGCTGGCAGGAACGTCCGGTCAGGCGGCTCGCATTTTGGTCAGAAATTGGTCTACCGCCGTACGCAGCATATCCGACTGATTCTCCAACCCGCGCGCGTTAGTGAGAACGTCGCCGGCTGCTGTACCGGTGGCGGCCGCAGCGGTGCTGACGCTGCCTATATGGCCTCTGATTTCGCTGGAACCCGCGGCAACGGACTGGATGTTGCGCGCAATTTCGCTTGTCGCAGCACTCTGCTCCTCGACCGCGGAGGAAATGCTCAGCGTGATGTCACTCATCCTGGCGATCGTTTGCGTAATTCCGTTAATGGCGAGAACTGCGTCGTTTGTAGTTGCCTGCATGGTCTCGATCTGCGCGGAGATCTCCTCCGTTGCCTTTGCCGTCTGATTGGCAAGCGCTTTAACCTCGGCTGCCACGACAGCAAATCCGCGTCCGGCGTCGCCGGCACGCGCCGCTTCGATCGTCGCGTTGAGGGCCAGGAGATTGGTCTGCGTGGCGATACTATGGATGAGCTGGACGACTTCGCCGATCTTTTCGGCTCCGCTTGCCAAGACCTGCACCGTAGCGTCTGTGCGCTCAGCGTCACCAACAGCTTGGCGCGCGACCTCAGTCGACTGCAACACCTGTTGCGATATCTCCCTTACCGACGCAGATAATTCTTCGGCGGCGGCGGCTACCATTTCGACGTTCCCGGACGCTTTTTCTGACGCAGCGTCGACGGTGGACGCGCGCAGACTAGCATCGCTGGCGGTCGTGGTCATAATATCCGCTGTGCCCTGCATATCGGCGGCTGAAGCGGCGACCGCACGAACGATGCCATCGACGCTTTGCTCAAAATCATTCGCAATGCTCTCCAAGGTGGCACGGCGCTCGGCAGCCGTGCGTCGTTGAGCTTCGGCCTCGACCTGCTCCAGCCCCCGAATGCGAATCGCGTTGTCCTTGAACACTTGGACGGTCGCGGCCATTGCGCCGATCTCATCTTTCCGACCTACACCTGGAATGTCCTGTTCGAGTTCGCCGTCAGCGAGCCGCCTCATGCACGTGCCAAGTACTGCCAACGGTTTAGTGATGCTGCGGCCGAGGAACCAGGCGATGACACCCGAGACCAGTCCGATCACGATGATGGCACCCCCGAGCGACCACATGATCGGTTGCAGCTTGGCATCAAGATCATCCAGATACGCGCCGGAACCGACGAACATGTCCCATCCGGGAATGCCTACCGCGTAGGACAGCTTCCTGATCGGCTCCTTTTCGCCGGGCCTCATAAACTCGTAACGCAGCACGACATCGCCGTTCGCCGCCACGCCGTCCCGCAGTTCGCGGATCAGCGCACGTCCGTTGGTCTTGCCGTCAAGACGATTGACCCCAATTGTCTTTGGATCCTGAGAGGCGACCGCGACACCTTCCATGGTATTTGCGAAAATATAGCCCGCGCCCTTGTCATATGTCATCGTCTGAGCACGGCGGGAGAATTCAGCAATTGCCGCCTCTTTGGTGAGTTGGCCTGCCTCGACTTGCTTCTGCAAGCCTAATGCAAAGTTCTTGGCGATCTCGACGATGGCGCGGGTCTGTTCGACACGCGAATTGATCATTTCCTTCTGCATCAAATAGCCCGCAAGCAATCCAGCTGAGAAGAGGCCCAGCATCGAGATCGCAACTAGAATGCTGATCTTGGGAGTGATCGGCAGGTTATTGAGTGATTTCAAGGAACGTCTCCAAGGCAACTGCCCGGCGGGCTCAGGCGCATAGATTATTGCTTGTATACAAGTGATCGGTTTTAGGTTTCGTTACAGCCGCTACAAGTCGGCCAACACTTGCGCCATGTTGACCAGGATCGGATGACGGAGTGCCAGCTCCTTTCCACTGCGCATGCATCGACGAGATGAGCAGGTCGACAACCCTCATCTCGCCGGTCAAGCCCTTCCACCAGCGTCAAACGCTCGACACCGACGCAGCCTTCATCGTGGCCTCCGTTTCCGTGTCGACCTTGAAGCCCTTCGCGGACAAATCCCGGCCGAGGGTCTCGGGCAGCAAAAGAGAGGCGAGAATGAAGACGGCCGCAGCGGGAAGGGCCACCGCAACCATGCCGTTGAGAAGGCTTCCGCCGAAATGGGCGGCCGCAAGTGGCACGATCACAGGGGCTATGCTGCCGAGCCCGCGACCTCCCATATAGAATGTAGACACCGCTGTCGCACGCAGGTTGACCGGATAGAGCTCCGAGATCCAGACGCCCGTCACACCCAGCGCGACGTTGCCAATGCCGAAGCCGATGTAGAGCCAGAACATCGGCCACTCAGTCTTCGATCCCACGTAGAGCTGGCTCCCCCACACAGCCATACCGACCAAAGACCCGACCCAGAACAGCGCGGGCACGAGGGCTCCGAAGCGGCGGCCAGCCCTGTCGTTGAAAAAGCCGTTCGCGAGGTAGCAAATGCCGCTGACCACCGAGAGCAGAACGGCTGTCGTGCGAACGACATCACCTGGCGTATGCATATCGCGCAGCAGCAGTGTCGGAATAAAGGAGACTACGCTGTAGTAGCAGAGCATGTAGCTCATCAGCCATACGAAGGCGATGACGGTCTGCCGTGCCAGCCCATTGCGGAAGAGATCCGCAAGGGGAAGTGTGCGGGCTTCTGCGGTGACCTGACCGGCCTTGCGTTGCGCCTCATACTCCAGCCAGATCTTGGATTCAGGCATAAAGAAACGAATGAAGATGATCAGCAGGATGGGCACACCGCCACTCAGTAGGCCGATGCGCCAGCTCCACTCGTCGCTGAACGTCGCAATCAGCCAGATGCCAACGATTGAAGCCGTGGATGACGCGATCACGGCACAGCCTTGGAGCGCGGCCGCGCCCAAACCTCGGCTGCTCTTTTTCCAGGCCTCGTTGAAGAGCACCATGCCTACGCCATACTCGCCGCCAAGACCGATGCCCGTGATCAACCGCAGCACGGCAAGCGACCAGTAATTCCATGCGAAGGCCGAAATGATCGCGGCAACCGAGAACAGCGCGATTGTGAGTTGAAGCGAGGTCTTTCGGCCAAGTCGATCACCAACGATCCCAAACAGCGCGCCGCCAATGGCCGACCCGAACAATGTCAGAGCCTGCAGTGAACCGACCTCGGCCAACGATAGCGACATCGACCGTTGGATCGCGGGCAAAAGAAACGGAAAGATCAGAACGTCGTAGAAGTCGAGAATGTAGCCCAGCATCGCCGAGATCATAATCGAATACCGTTGCCTCGCCGTGTAATCTTCCGAAGTTCCGATCGCCGTAGACATGTGGTGCGCTTCCCGTTGAGAGAACTGGACAATTGATGGTCGTTATCGAAACGCTTTCCGCGTCGTTGGGAGTCGCAAATGCGGCTCCGAGCACCGATTTTGATGCGCGGGGGCCTAGCGGCCCGGCGCTCTCAATTCCGGATAAGCAAAGTCGCCCTTGTCGAGGATGTGGATATCGTCGAGCCACAGGCTGCAGCCGCGAAGCGGGATGTCCAAATGACACGGCGTGTCATTCGTACCGCCGAGCTCCGTGTTCGGCCCCGTCGAGAACAGGACGTTCCCGTAGAAGGAAAGCGCATTCATGATGTGCTCCGACGCGAGCTCCTGGGAGACCGCGATGTGGTGCCAGGTGGCACGCTCGTTCGATCCCCAGCCGATATGCGAGATCGCCCAGCCGCGCGGATCGCCGAAACTGTCGATATAGTTTTTGATGAGGAGCGCGTCCGTGCCCTCGCCCTTGAGGTCGACGATATAACCGTCCTTTACAGTCAGCGTGACCGGCGACTGGATGTAACGCTTGAACGCGCAGAGGATGTCACCGGGCATCAGCACGACCGTGCCGTTGACCTCGCCATCGGTCGCCTGGGTGAAGGCAAAGCCTGACGGGAAATGATCCCAGCGCCCGGGCTCATCCGTGTATCCGTATTCGGAAATGACCGGGTATTGCTTCAGGCCATAAGTTACGTCCGTTCCGCCGGGCGACGTGATCCGCATTTTGCTGGCCGACTGGAGGAGGGTTCGAGAAAGCTCCGTTCGCCGGCGCAGATCTTCGGTCGGGAACATCTTCTTGAGGATGTGGAACGGCTCCATCACGCGCAGGATGCGCGTGCCCGCTTCCTGAATTTCGGCTTGCTCGCGAGAGAACAGCAACCCCAGGAGATCGATCACCATGTCCACGCGCTTGAGCGTATCAATCGCCGGCTGGTTGCCCGTGAGCGCATGCCGGCCCTGCAGGCCCGCGACCTTGCCCTGGCCGTATTTGGGCACGTTGAGATGAAATGTCGTTGCGCCGAGGCTCTGCGCGGCCAGCATGAAGGCCTGGGCGTATTCCTGCTGATCCTCGCCGCCGCTCAGGACCGCGACGACTTCGCCCTTCGTCACCTTGCAGAGTGTCAGCTCGGCCTTGAAGAGCTCGAGCATTTCAACATCAACGATTTGTCGGGACATCTTCACTGATCTCCTGTTTGCCGAACGTAGACACGCGGCCGTCGAACCGATCGCGTGGTCGCGCTAGAAGCTCTTCGACGATCAAAAGGAAGCCCTCGGTATCGTCGATCTGCATTTGGTGACCCGCGCTTTCCAGCGTCCTGATCGCGATCGACGGCAGCAATCCGCGAATTTCCGCTTCATCTTCGGGTCGAATGACCCCTCCCCGCCCGGCGACGATCAATGCGGTGGGAACGCCGAGATGGGCGAGGTCGCGGTGGATATCATCGTCATGAAAGCCGTTATGGCTCTCGATGAGAGCACGCTCGTCGCAGGTATGCATCCACTCGGCCCGAGTGCGGATGTGCAGCTCGGGCCACCGCGGAGCAGAGGGGCTTCGCAGCGCCGCGTCGGCTTCTCCGCGCTTCGCGCTTTGAAGCAATTTGAGAAGCGGTTCGACCGGAATCGGATAGGCGCGGCGTCCGGGACCGGAGACCGGCGGATCGACCAGTATCAGTTGGTCCATGAAAGATGGCCGCCAACGCGCGGCGCGGATTCCGATGCGGCCGCCCATCGAGTGGCCCAGCAGCGTATAAGGGCCCATTCCAAGCGCTTCAGCGAACCCGATGAGGTCGGATGCGTATGCGTCGAGCGAATAATTGAGATGCGGGCCGCTTTAGGAAAGGCCGCGACCGCGGACATCGAGCACGAAAACGTCGTGTCCGGAGCACAGGCGTTCTGCGATGAAGGCCCATTGCGCCGCAGTCGTCGAGATGCCAGGGACAATGATGATCGCCGGCCCGGCCCCGCCGAACCGCAAATAATGCTGCCGAATGCCGTTGGCGTGCACATTGGCGCCGTAAAGCAATCCGGATGCCGCGGCGCCGCTCACGTCTGCTGATCCTTTGTGTGGTCATCCGACAGCGCGCGAAGCCGCTCGATGGCGACCTGCGTCGGCATGACATCCGCGTATTTGCTGGCGATATCGAACAGGTTGACGGCGTGAGACGTGGGCGAGCGGTCGTAGACCGCATCGCTCGGCACAATTGATTTGAAGTTCAGCGCGCACGCATCCACAACCGAAGCCCGCACGCAGCCGCTGGTCGTGCAGCCGGTCACCACCAGCGAGTCGACGCCGGCACCAATCAGATAGGTCGCAAGCGGAGTGCCGAAGAACGCGCTTGCCTGAGTTTTCGGCAGCAGCAACTCGCCGGGCTCCGGAGCCACCTCTCGGACGAACTCGTAGCCCTCGGACGGGATCCGCATGATACCCGGGATCTTCGCGGAGAACGCGCCCTGGTCCTGGCCTACCTTCCGCGCGACATGCGGGAAAATCACCGGCCGTTCTTTCTCGCGAAACAGCCGCACCAACTCGGCGATGTGTGCGATCGCATGCCAACCGGCCTCGCCGCAGCTGGTGGGGTATTGCTTGATCGCGTCGCGGATCGGCATCGGCCGGTCGCCGACCGAACGATACTGCACGTCGATGACCAGCAACGCCGGTCGTCTGCCGAATCCCGCCGCACCACCCAGCCCTGCGAGGGCATAGGTCTCGCGCTCGTCCAGCGGTATCACGTCGTCCCAGGGTTGCCTGGTGCCAGTCACTGTTGCGCTCCAGAGGTCACAATCGTGAGCATGTCAGTGAAGCGGCGCGGTGGCCGCGTCGTACTGGTAGATCCAATCGTATCGCGCAGCCGTCGCGTCCGGTGCCCACTGGGTCTTGATGTAGTCACCCGCCGTCTCCGGCTTGCACAGCGCCTGGTTATGAAAGATCGGCAGCATGCCGGCCGCCGACTTTGCGACCTTGGTGGTGCGATCGAGCCGCAGGCCCTGATACGTCTTGAATACCGCCGCGATGTCATCGGGCTTCTCCTCGAAGCAACGGGCGAGGACGGATGCATCCTCCAGGGCCATGTTCACGCCCTGCCCGAGGTACGGCAGCATCGAATGGCAGGCGTCGCCGAGCAGGGTGACGCATCCCTTCGACCACGTACCCAGCGACGGCCGCACGAACAGTCCCCACTTGTTCAGGGTATCCACATTCTTGACCAGTTGGATGATGTCCGGATGCCAGCCCTCGAAGTCCTTCAGGCATTCCTCGACAGAACCCTTCTCCGACCAGGATTCGAGGAGCCAGTCGTCATGGTCGACCTGGCCCGAAAAGGTCATCATGACGGTGTTCTGCCAACGGACCGGATAGGCCGTGACATGAGCGGTGGGTCCGATCCAGGTTGCCACCTCGGGTTCGCGCTGATGCGGCGCAAGGCGGTCGACGGGCACGAGACCACGCCACGCGATGGCCTTCGTGTACTGGCTCTCGATGTTGCCGATGAGGCCAAGACGGACCTTCGAATGCGCACCGTCAGCGCCGATCAGCGCGCGCCCTTCGACTTCGGAGCCGTCAGCAAGCTTGGCCCGAACCCCTTCGTCGTCTTGACTGAACCCGACAACGTGGGCGCTCAGATGAATGGCGCCCGGCTTCAACTCGCGCACGCCGTCGACGAGAATCTTCAGCAGGTGAGCACGGAGCAGCAGATAGGGCTGATTGCGCGCCGCGTCGGAGCTGCGGTTGTAGAGGGGCCACCTATCACCGGTGTTCCAGAGCCGGATCGAGCGTCGCTCGGCCGCGATGCAGTTCTGCTCGACCTGTTCGGTGAGGCCGAGATCCCGAAGAACGCGCACGCCGTTCATGGAGATCCAAAGGCCGGCTCCGACCTCGCGCAACTCGGACGCTTGCTCAAATACGTCACAATCGATGCCGCGACGAAGCAGCGAAAGCGCCATCGCCAAGCCGCCGATGCCGGCGCCGGCAATGAGGACACTCGATTTACTGACCTGTTCAAGACTCATGATATCTCCAAACGACATTGCGCTATCTTGCGACGGGCTAGGCGGCGTCTTCGGAGACTTGCTCGGCGGCAAGGCTCCTTACGGCCTCGAAAATCTTGGTGTATCCGGTGCAGCGGCAGAGGTTGCCGTGCAGGTAGTGACGGATTTCTTCGTCAGTCGGGTGCGGCGTCGCCTTCAGCAACGCTGTGACAGCCATGATGAAGCCCGGAGTGCAAAAGCCGCACTGAAGGCCGCCGTGAAGCACGAACGCCTTCTGAATCCGCGACAGGCCCTCAGGCGGCGTTACGCCCTCGATCGTCGTGACCTCCCGCTGATCGACATCGACGGCGAGCGTGGTGCAACTCGAGATCGGCTCACCGTCGAGCAGAACGGTGCAGGCGCCGCACACCTCCATGTCACAGGAGCGCTTCGTCCCCTTGAGGCCAAGGCGATCCCGGATCAGGTCGATCAATAGCGTATGGGCAGGAACGTCGATCGCGATCGCCTGGCCGTTCAGCGAGAACGAAATGGGCAGCACATGTGTCATTTCACGCGCTCCCGGCTGCGGCGATCGCCTCGTCCGCGTTTCGCAGAAGCAAGACACCTGCAAGGTGCCGCTTATAGTCGGCGCCGCCATGCCGATCCTCGTTGACTTCAAGCTCATCCAGCGCCGTCGGGAGCGCCGCCTCGATAGCCGGGCGGACTTCCGCGACGGATATGCCCTGGAGGGTGTCTTCGACGGCCTTCAAAGGCTGAGGTCGCGAACCGAGCGCTCCGACCCGCACGCGGGCGCTTTTGATCGTCCTCTCGCCGACGCCTAGCGACCAGGCCATCGCGACATTCACCGAGGGCCTCTCACCATGCTTGAACCGCCGATAGGTCACCGGACCGGTAGGGCGCGAAAACGCAATGACTGTCAGAAGCTCATCCGGCTCCCGCACCGTTTCCAGCTCACTCCGGATGAAATCGTCAGCGTGAACGACACGCGTACCGCTGGGGCCAATAAGCACCAGCCGTGCGTCCAAGGCCGCGAGCATAGTCAGCGGATCGGCGTGGGGCTCTCCGAAGCACAGATTGCCTCCGATCGTTCCAACGCTGCGGACCCTGACGTTTGCGACGTTGGCGCAGAGCGAGGACAGCGCCGGCACGTACTCGCGAATAACAGGATCATTGGCGATCTTGTTGTGCGTGCAGCGCGCACCGATTTCGATGTTATTCGCATCGTTCAGAGCAATGCGGTCAAGTCCGGGGATTCCCTTGATGTCGATGAGCCGGTCCGTATGGATGACGCGCATCTTCATCGCCAGCAGCAGTTCGGTTCCGCCGGAGTAGAACATGCCATCACCGGACTGTCCGACCGCACGCACGGCGCCTGCGATCGTCGAAGGCCTCTCGAATTCGAAGGGTGATGGCAGCATGATCAGGTCGCGCCCAACATTTCTTTGAGCCGCTTCTCGAACTCATCGAAGTTCTGATCGACGCGACGCTTGATGACGCCGAACCCCATAGTCGCGAGGCGACCTTGCACGTCGACCTTCGCGTCTACGGCGAATGTGGACCCCGCCCCTTCCGGCGTCACGGTCACGTCGAGAACCACCGCCAGCCTCGTCCCGGTGATCTTGTCGCGGCCCGTGGCGCGCGTGCGGACGTGAAATGGCTCCGTTATCGATTCAACGATGATGTCGGCGGGGACCTCGACCTTGAACGGGCCGATCTTCTGTTTGACGGTCGCTTTGTAAGTTGCAAGCCGCTCGATTTCCTCGACGTTTTCGCAGCCGGGGATGCAACCTGATATGCGAGGGACGTCAAGCAGCGTGCTCCAAAGCTCGCCGGCGTCGCTGGCACCACCATCGACATATTGAATTCCATGAATTCAGTTCCTCTTCTGCAGGGCGCGCCATACCTTTTCGGGCGTCATTGGCAGCTCGGTGATCCGAATGCCGTAGGTGGAGAACAGCGCATTGGCGATCGCGGGCGCGACCGGAAGGATCGCTCCCTCGCCCATTCCCTTGGCGCCGCCTGGACCAGGACCGTCCCCGTTTTCGACAAGGATGGTGTCAAACACGGGGGGAACGTCAGAGATGCGCGGTATCGAATAATCGATCGGCGTCGCATTGATGGGCTGACCATCCTCGAACTCCAGCACTTCATAAAGCGCGTGTCCGAGGCCCATGATGGCAGCCCCCTCGTCCTGCCCTTCCGCCGCAACGCGATTGATCGCGCGGCCGACGTCAGCGGCGCTGGCATATCGGGGGACACGGATCTCGCCGGTGCCTTCATCGACAACGATTTCAGCAAGGCCCGCGGAAGTCTCCCAGAACAGAGGGGACTCGGCCAGGGCGCCCTTCTTCGAGCGCGGCGTAATCGCGCCGCGGCCGATGACCTCTCCCGAGTCGACACCCAGCGTGCGGTGAAAAATCTGATGGAAAGTGAGAACCTCTGATCCGGTAGAGACACCCCCCTCAACAAGCGACAGGTTCTCCCGGGGAAGCTCCCAAACATCAGCAACCATTTCGAGGATCTGATCGGCTGCGTCGATTGCGGCATTCTCGACGGAAAGGCCGACGACCACGGTCGATCGGCTTGCGCCTGTGCCCCAGTCGTAAGGGGCGACGGCCGTATCGGTGCGCAAGACGGTTACCGCGGAGGCCGGCTGCTTCAAGGCCTGCGATGCGATGCGCGCCATGGCCGCGTGCGCGCCCTGGCCGACTTCAATGCTGGAGACCGAAACTAGGATCGACCCGTCGATCTTGAGACGTACGATCGCGTTGCTGATCGGCGTATTGGCCGGATCGGTTGCGGCGACTGCCAGTCCGCACGCCTGCCGGTTGGAGGCCTTCACCTCCGATGCGAACGACTGGGTCACCCGGCCTATCAGCTCGCTCATATCCATATCGAGCGCCCGCAAATCGGGGCGGATGCGCTCACCGCGGGACGCCAAATTCAGCAACCGAAACTCGGACGGATCCATGCCGATTGCCGCCGCGACATTATCCATGTGCGATTCTTTGGCCCAAACAGCTTGCGGCCCTCCGATCGAGCGGAAGGCCGCACCTGGAACGGTGTTCGTGTAGACCGCGCACGCCTCAAGACGCAGATTGGGCACCACGTAGGGGCCCATGATGCGATTTGCCGATTTCGTGGCGACCGCTGAGCCTGTGTCGGAATATGCCCCGCCATCGAGCAGCAGTTTGGCGCTCTTGGCGAGGATCCGTCCCTTGGCGTCCAAAGCCGTTCGAATCGTGATGTCGGCGCCCAACCTTCGGCAGGTGAGCATTGATTCAGTCATGGATTGCGCAACGCGAACCGGGCGCTGCACCTTCCACGATGCAGCGGCAACCAAAGGTTCGATCTTCACCGAGGCCTTGCCGCCAAACCCTCCGCCGACAAACGGAACGATCACGCGGACCTTGGCCAACTGCAGTCCGTAGAGCCGTGAGAGCACCTTCTGAACAGCGGTCGGCGTTTGTGCACCTGCCCAAACCGTCAGAGAGTCCCCCTGGAAATCCGCAATGACCGCATGCGGCTCCATTGCGAAGTGAGAAATGGCCGGGAAGGTGAAGCGGTCTTCGTGGATGTAGGCCGCGGCCGCCTCTGCAGCATCAACGTCTCCGACGTTGTTCCGGTAAGTGTGGAAAATGTTGCTGTTCTGGGTCGGCCGGGCGCCGCCCTTGAAATAAAAGTCTTCCAGATTTTCATGGCGCTCGTGGATGAGCGGCGCTTCTTCCGCCAGGGCTTCCTGGATGGTCGTTGCGCGCGGAAGGTCGTCGTATTCCACATCGACTAGTTCTGCGGCGTTTTCTGCGATCTCTATTGTCTCCGCGATCACCACGGCGACGGGTTCGCCCACATATCTCACGCGGTCGGTCGCAATGATCGGCCGGTCTTTAAGCACAACGCCCCAGTTACCGAACGAGGCGACGTCTTCGCCGATTAGCACGTCCACAACGCCGTCCATGGCCCGCGCAACGCGCGAATCGATCGAAGCGATGCGGGCATGAACGGCTGGCGAGCGAACCACAAACCCATGCAGCATCCCCGGAACCGTCAGGTCGGTAACGTACTCGGCGCGTCCCGTAACCTTTTCGATCAGGTCGGACCGAACGGAACTCATGTTGTCAATCGCCGACATACGCAAATCCGATAGTACTTTGGCGCGCCGGTCCGTAAGGCGTGTAGCCAAGGCCCCGGGGAGCAATCTCAGGACACTACGACATTTATCACTTGAATGCAAGTGCTGCACTCGCTTGCAAGTTATGAGATGTCCTCTTCCCGTGATCGGAGGCAAGCCAGGAGCGAATCGGTCTAGCCCAGCGCGTGCGAGAATGGGTTTGCCTCTTAGGCGGAGCGGATTTCGATATGCGAACGACGGACGCATCGAAGCGAGCCACTGCCGGGGCTCTCAACGAAGCAAATCGCATTAAACAGAATGAAGTCGAACAAAGATGGATTTCCTAGGTCGGGAAATGTAGACAATCGGCCGGCACCGAAGACCTTCGGAGCTAGAAGCCTGTATTTCTTGAACTGAGGCAACCTACGGCAAGGAAGCAAAAAGTGGTGCAACCCAAGACAAAGCCGCGCGCGGCCGGGAAAGTGAAAGAAGCTATAGATTCGTACCGGCTGGATGACGCACCGGGCTTTTTGTTGCGAGTCGCGCTCCGTACTCACACGTCCATCTTTGCCGCTAAGATGATTGAAGAATTAACGGGGCCCCAATTCTCGACGCTAGCGAAATTGAAGGAGGTAGGTCCTTGCTCGCAAAACCACTTAGGACGGCTAATTCATTATGATTCGGCGACCATCACCGGCGTTATCAATCGCCTGAAATCTCGCGGCCTCATCAAGAGCTCCAAAGACCCTCTGGATCCGCGGCGACGCGAGATAGATTTGACCGAGAAGGGAAGACGGATAGCGGACGCAGCGATTGAAACTATTGGCGAGATTTCCGGCGAGACATTCGCTCCGCTGACCCAAGATGAATTTCGAGCGCTCACCGAAATCTTGAAGAAGATCATACGACGCTGATCAACCGGCTTCGAGCGGCACTAGATATCGTCAGCAGCCGAGAAAAAGGGCCCGGCGATCGCGCCGGGCCGAGTAGAGGGAGGAAAACGAAAGATCGCAAATCTTTCGCAGACGCCGAATGCGGAATTCGATCGCAGAAACCCAACGAACGACCTCCAGCAGCAATACTATCGTACATGTCAGACCGCATTTTGTGCTGAAGTCGGCACCTCTCCGCACCGTTTCCGGCATTTGACGGGTCGTACGATTTCGACAGCACGACAAAGAGCGCGCGCGAGACTTGGAAGGTCCCGATCACCAGGCTCCGCGCGTCCGGTAGTTCATTTCATCGCCCGGCTCCGATCTCGCAATGCCCGCACCGCCGTACCCGCCTCTGCAATTCAGAGATCCGAATCTCCTGCCAAGGGATGACTGCCGGTCCTCGTTGCGTCGATGAGTATCTATTCCTCTAATCTGCGCGTTGAATGAATCGTGCTAGTAACCCGAGGGGCTGTCCTCAATCGTCCCTACCTAGCGCGCGGAGTATCTTCCTTCTATAGCTCGCCAGGTCGAACAGGAGTCTTGGCACTCTTTTGAGCGCAATCGCCTTGCCCTCGATTGCGAGATGTAGAACTCGTACCAATCTGGCAAGACCAAGTTCTACAAACGCGAGCCGAACATGCGGATCGTTCACAATCCTGAGCTGGTTGTGTACAATGACGATGGATGCCGCGAGATCAGGTTTCCTCTCCAGAACGAAGTCTCGACATGCCGCGGCAAATTCCTCCTCTTGAACGCTCAAAGGTACCTTTACTTCCCTGCGAGAACTTCCCGCCATATTCGGGTCCCCTATGAACAATCGGCAGCGAGGCACCTGAGCCGGCTCAGGTTTTTGGATTTCTAGTGGCTCGCCCGCTTGGTCGATCTCTTCGGACCCGGCAACACATCCGTGCAAACACCTTCATACACTTCGCCAGCCAGGCCTATTGTCTCTCCGAACGTCGGATGCGGATGGATGGTCTTGCTGAGATCAATTGCATCGGCGCCCATCTCGATCGCCGGGCAGATTTCTCCAATCATGTCGCCAGCGTGCGGGCCAACGATCACACCGCCGATGATGCGGTGCGTCTCTTGGTCGATGATCAGCTTGGTCATGCCATAAGACGCGCCCGAGGCGATCGCTCTGCCCGAGGCAGCCCACGGAAACTTCGCGGATCTAACGTGCCTGCCTGAGGAGGCCGCTTCTTGTTCCATGATGCCAACCCAGGCCACCTCAGGATCAGTGTAGCCGACGTTCGGGACGATCTTCGCGTCAAATAAGCTCTTGAGCCCGGCAGCCGCTTCTGCCGCGACATGCCCCTCGTGAACCGCCTTATGGGCGAGCATCGGGTTACCCGCGACATCGCCGATCGCGAAAATATGAGGCAAATTCGTCCGCATTTGCCTATTGACTGCAACGAAACCTTTGCGTCGCATCTTACACCAATCTTCTCCAAGCCCAGATATGCGCTGTTCGGACTCTGCCTGCGGACTGCAGGATCAATTCGTAAGTTCGACGCCCCGGCTTTGAGCTTTCAATCTGGACCGATACGCCGTTACTATCTGCCGTGGCGCCTACTATTTGCCGCCTCACTGTGCCCGAGCCGAGCATTGAGCTTCTGGATCAGCTGATCCGCGGCATCGGCGATCACCGTCCCGGGCGGGAAGATCGCCTCGGCACCGGCCGCGTAGAGCGCATCGTAATCCTGCGGCGGCACCACGCCACCGACAATGATCATGATGTCGTCGCGGCCCTGCTTCTTCAGCGCGGCTTTCAGCTCCGGCACGGCGGTCAGATGCGCGGCGGCGAGCGAGGAGACGCCGAGAATGTGCACGTCGTTCTCGACGGCCTGCCGCGCCGCCTCGTCGGCGGTCGCAAACAGCGGCCCGATGTCGACGTCGAAGCCGATGTCTGCGAATGCCGACGCGATCACCTTCTGGCCGCGGTCGTGGCCGTCCTGGCCGATCTTGGCGACGAGGATGCGCGGACGGCGACCCTCGGCTTCCTCGAAGGCATCGATCAGCGCCTGAACCTTCTCGACCTGATTGCCCATGCTGGACGCCTCCCGCTTGTAGACGCCGGTGATGGATTTGATCTCGGCGCGGTGCCGGCCGAACACCTTCTCCATCGCGTCCGAAATCTCGCCGACGGTTGCTTTCGCTCGCGCCGCGTCGATCGCGAGCGCCAGCAGATTGCCGTTGCCTTCGCCGGCCGAGCGCGTGATCGCAGCGAGGGCGGCATCGACGTCGTTCTGGTTGCGCTCGGACTTCAGCCGCGTCAGCTTGTCGATCTGCAGCCGACGAACATTGGTGTTGTCGACCTTCAGAATTTCGATTTTGTCCTCGTCGGTGGGCTTGTACTTGTTGACGCCGATCACCGCCTGCTTGCCGGCGTCGATCCGGGCCTGCGTCTTGGCCGAGGCTTCCTCGATGCGCAGCTTCGGCAGGCCGGCCTCGATCGCCTTCGCCATGCCGCCGAGTTCCTCGACCTCCTGGATGTGGCCCCACGCTTTCGCCGCGAGGTCGCGCGTGAGACGCTCGACATAATAGGAGCCGCCCCAGGGGTCGATGATGCGGGTGGTGCCGCTCTCCTGCTGCAGGAACAGCTGGGTGTTGCGGGCGATGCGCGCCGAGAAATCGGTCGGCAGCGCCAGCGCTTCGTCGAGCGCGTTGGTGTGCAGCGACTGGGTGTGGCCTTGTGTCGCCGCCATCGCCTCCACCGTCGTGCGCATCACGTTGTTGAAGACGTCCTGCGCTGTCAGCGACCAGCCCGAGGTCTGGGAATGCGTGCGCAGCGACAGTGAGCGCGGGTCCTTCGGGTTGAACGGCTTCAGAAGCTTTGCCCAGAGCAGGCGCGCGGCGCGCAGCTTGGCGACTTCCATGAAGAAGTTCATGCCGATCGCCCAGAAGAACGACAGCCGCGGCGCGAAGCGGTCGACATCCAGGCCCGCGGCAAGGCCGGCGCGCAGATATTCGACGCCGTCGGCGAGCGTATAGGCGAGCTCGAGGTCCTGCGTCGCGCCGGCCTCCTGCATGTGATAGCCGGAGATCGAGATCGAATTGTATTTCGGCATCTTCTGCGAGGTGTAGGCGAAGATGTCCGAGATGATCCGCATCGAGGGCGCGGGCGGGTAGATGTAGGTGTTGCGCACCATGAACTCTTTCAGAATGTCGTTCTGAATGGTGCCTGAGAGCTTTTCCGGCGGCACGCCCTGTTCCTCGGCGGCCGCGACGTAGAGCGCGAGGATCGGCAGCACAGCGCCGTTCATAGTCATGGATACGCTCATCTGGTCGAGCGGGATCCCCGCGAACAGCGTGCGCATGTCGTAGATGGAATCGATCGCAACGCCGGCCATGCCGACATCGCCGCCGACCCGCGGATGATCTGAGTCATAGCCGCGATGGGTGGCGAGGTCGAAGGCGACCGAGAGACCCTTCTGCCCGGCGGCGAGGTTGCGGCGGTAGAACGCGTTGGAATCCTCCGCCGTGGAGAAGCCGGCATATTGCCTGACCGTCCAGGGCTGGTTGACATACATGGTCGGGTAGGGACCGCGCAGGAACGGCGCGATGCCTGGCCAGGTCTCAAGGAAATCGAGCCCGGCGATATTTGCTTCTCCGTATGCTGACTTGACCGGAATGCCCTCCGGAGTCACCCACGGATCGACGGAAACAGAAGAAGCGGCGACCGAGCACCTTTCGAAAGCAATACTTGCAAAATTCGGGATAACGCTGATGGATGACATCTGAGTGTTCGCGTTCGATTGTCGATTATCCGGAAACCTTCGGGTTTTGGATCCGGTTGTAAGCGGCATTTAGCGTTGCCAAGGCGTCGCAACTGACGTGAATAAAGCTGCAGATGCCAGCCCGCCGAAACGCGGCCTCGGATTGAGAGGGAAGTCCCGCCAAATAGATGTGCCTAGCTCCGACTTGCCGAAGCGCGTGGGCGGAGATTTCGGCGCGCTCCGCATAGATCTTATCGCTGGAGCAAAGGCAGGCAAGTTCGGCACCAGATCCCGTGAATGCGAGGGCAAGCTCGGCTGGGTCGGCGAAGCCGGCGCCGTCGATAGCCTCAATTCCTCCCGCTTCGAAGAAGCTCTTGGCGAATGTCGCGCGGGCCGTAAAGTCGGTCGGTGTGCCGAGATTAGCAAGAAACACTCGCGGCCGCGCGCCGAGTAGCTTCAATATCGCATCGGACTTATCGCGGAGCGATTCGAAGGGTTCCGCAAGCCGGATCGGCGGCAGCGCGTCGAATACGAATTTCTGATCAAAGCTAGGCGGAAGAGCCATCGGTCTTACGCTTAGTACCGCCGCTGCGCCTTCGCCAAGGTTTGCGAACTCGCTCACTCCGGTCAGCGGGTCGCTGCGTTTCGCGAGATTTGCACGGCGCGCTGTGCGTGTAGCTGTGATCTTCGCCTGAAGCGTTCCTTGCTGTAGAGCGGCAAAAATGCCGCCCGCATTTTCAGTCTCTTGAAAACTCCTCCAGGCCGCGTCGCAAAGCTCCGTTGTTAGCGCCTCAATGCCGCCAGCACCTGAGGCAGGATCGCTAACCTTGGCAAGATTGCTTTCCTCCAGCAGCAGAAGCTGCGTGTTGCGGGCCACGCGCCGGGCAAACGAGTCTGGAAGGCCGAGCGCCAACGTGTGCGGCAGAACTGTGATCGCATTGGCACCGGCGATTCCCGCAGAGAATGTCGCCAAGGTAGCGCGCAACATGTTTACGTAGGGATCGCGCCGGGTCAACATGCGCCAGGACGTGTCAGCCGCAATGAACAGCGGCCTCGGCGCCACACCGCACGCCGATTCGATGCGCGCCCAGAGGAGCCGCAACGCGCGGAATTTAGCCATAGTCAAAAACTGGTCGGCGTCAGCAGTGAGTCGCGCATAGATCATACTTCGCGCTTGATCCAGCGGAATGCGCGCCGCCTCCATAGCGTGCAGATATGCCACGCCGCAGGCGAGCACAAAGGCAAGCTCCTGCACTTCTGAGCCGCCGGCGTCATGAACGATACGCCCGTCGCTCGCGGCAAACGGCCCCTTGAACCCCAGCGTTACAAGCCCTTTGATCGTGCTGGCAACGTTCCGTGCGATTTCTTCCCAAGTGTATGGACTGCGTCCGCTTAGGGCGCACGCGCCCAGCGGATCGAGCCCAAATCGAATGTCGCAGACGGCAGGATCGAGACCGACCGACTTCACATATTCCGCAACATGGATCGCGGTCTTACGCCCGTCTGTACCAATTTGAAGTTCAATCCCGATGCCGGCATCAAGGTGGACGTCCTTTAAAGCTTTGGCGACGGCACCTGCCGTTTGATCGAGACCGAACCCGCGGCTGCAGTTGGCGCCGGCAAAGACGAGCGCCAGGCCCGTCGCCCCATTCTCCAGATCGTGAAGGGCCTGCCTATTGGCCGTCACCGCGTCTGGATGATCGATGCGCTGTATGATCTGCCAAGGCGCCGCGGGTGCCCGCCCGTCGACTAGTGCAATGTCTTTCGCGCGGAGATAAATCGGCTCGATTCTCAAGTCGTCGTACGTCCTACCAATCAGCTTTTCGAACGGCGCTCCCTTTAGCACGCCATCAACCAGCTTGTGCCAGTCCTGGCGTGAAGCAGGCGCAAAGCCCGATGCCAATGCCAACCGTTCGGTTTTCATCAAGTCCACCTAATCCCAAGTGACGCCGAGCTGACCAACATGACTTCTGCCTGGAAGTAACCGGAATTCCTGCAGACAGGCTGCCCATCTCAGGTCGCCTCTTGCGGTGTTCAGGAAAACTCCAAAATCAGCGCGTCGACCGCGAGCGTCGCACCGGCACTGGCGTGGATCTTCTTCACGGCGCCGTCTTGCTCGGCGCGCAGCACGTTCTGCATCTTCATGGCTTCGACGACCGCGAGCGTCTCGCCGGCCTTGACCTCCTGCCCCTCCGTTACCGCGATCGAGACGATCAGCCCGGGCATCGGACACAGCAGCTTCTTGCCGGTATCGGCGGCCGTCGTCACCGGCATCAGCCGCGCCGAGGTCGCTTCCGCTTCGCTCCAGACATAGACCGGGACTTCGACGCCCTGATGCGCGAGGCGGATGCCGTTGGCAATCGGCCGCACCTGCACCGCGGCGAGGTGGCCGTCGATGGTGCCCTGCCAAACCGGATCGCCCGGCTTCCACGACGAGACCAGCAGATGCGAATTGCCGGCCTTGCCCTCGGCGTCGACGAAGCGGATCGCGATGGCGGCTCCCTCGCGTGCGACCTCGAGCAAAATCTCCTGCCGATCGAGCCACACCGCGCGGCGGCGCTCGCGCTGCACGACGCGGCCGCCCATCTGGCCCGAGATCTGTCGCTTGCGCTCACCAAGCACGTGATCGATGGCGGCGCCGACTGCTGCGATGCGCCGGGCGACCTCGCCCTCCGGCACGCGCACCGCAAAGCCCTTGGGGAACTCCTCGGCGATGAAGCCGGTCGAGAGCCTTCCCTCGCGCCAGCGCGGATGATGCATCAAGGCCGACAGGAACGGAATGTTGTGGCGGATGCCGTCGACGTAGAACGAGTCCAGCGCAGTGGCCTGCGCCTCGATCGCAGCGGCGCGCGACGGGGCGTGAGTGACGAGCTTGGCGATCATCGGATCGTAATGGATCGAGATCTCGCCGCCCTCCTGCACGCCGGTGTCGTTGCGCACGCTGATGCCGCCCTCGCTCGCTTCCGCCGGCGGGCGATACTTCACCAGGCGCCCGATCGAAGGCAGGAAGTTGCGGAACGGATCTTCGGCGTACAGACGGGACTCCACCGCCCAGCCGGTCAGCGTGACGTCCTTCTGCGCCAGTGCCAGCTTCTCGCCGGCGGCCACGCGGATCATCTGCTCGACGAGGTCGATGCCGGTGACGAGCTCGGTGACGGGATGCTCAACCTGGAGGCGCGTGTTCATCTCCAGGAAGTAGAAGCTCTTGTCCTGCCCCGCGACGAACTCGACGGTGCCGGCGGAGTCGTAATTCACGGCCTTGGCCAGCGCGACGGCCTGCTCGCCCATCTTGCGGCGCGTGGCCTCGTCGAGCAGCGGCGACGGCGCCTCCTCGATGACCTTCTGGTTGCGGCGCTGGATCGAGCACTCCCGCTCGCCGAGATAGACGACATTGCCGTGCTTGTCGCCCAGCACCTGGATCTCGATGTGGCGGGGATCGACGATGAACTTTTCGACGAAGACGCGGTCATCGCCGAACGAGGCCTTGGCCTCGGCCTTGGCGAGGTTGAAACCTTCCGCAACCTCGGAGGTCGAATGCGCGATGCGCATGCCCTTGCCGCCGCCGCCGGCGGAAGCCTTGATCATCACGGGATAGCCGATCTCGTCGGCGATCGTGACCGCGTGCTTGTCGTCCTCGATGACGCCGAGATAGCCCGGCACGGTCGAAACCTTGGCCTTGGCGGCCGCCTTCTTGGATTCGATCTTGTCGCCCATCGCCGCGATCGCGCCCGGGTTCGGGCCGATGAAGACGATGCCGGCGGCTTCCAGCGCGCGCGGGAACGCCTCGCGCTCGGACAGGAAGCCGTAGCCGGGATGCACGGCCTGTGCGCCGGTCTTCTTGCAAGCTTCGACGAGCTTCTCGATCACCAGATAGCTCTCGGCCGCCGCCGGCGGGCCGATCAGCACCGCCTCGTCGGCCATCTCGACATGCAGGGCATCGCGGTCGGCCTCGGAATAGACGGAAACCGTCTCGATTCCCATCTTGCGGGCGGTCTTGATGACCCGGCAGACGATTTCGCCGCGATTGGCGATCAGAATCTTCTTGAACACAGCTCTTCCTACAACGGAATGTTGTCGTGCTTCTTGGCCGGCATCTCGACCTTCTTGTCCCTAAGCATCTCCAGCGCGCGGGCGATGCGCTTGCGGGTCGAGTGCGGCATGATGACGTCGTCGATGTAGCCGCGTTCCGCCGCGATGAACGGCGACAGGAAGCGGTCTTCGTATTCCTTGGTGCGCGCCGCGATCTTGTCGGGGTCGCCGATGTCGGAGCGGAAGATGATCTCGACCGCGCCCTTGGCGCCCATCACCGCGATCTGGGCGGTCGGCCAGGCGTAGTTGAGGTCGGCGCCGATCTCCTTGGAGGCCATGACGTCGAAGGCGCCGCCATAGGCCTTGCGGGTGATGATGGTGACGAGCGGCACGGTGCACTGCGAATAGGCGAACAGCAGTTTCGCGCCGTGCTTGATCAGGCCGCCATATTCCTGCGCGGTGCCCGGCAGGAAGCCCGGCACGTCGACGAAGGTGACGATCGGGATGTTGAAGGCGTCGCAGAAGCGGACGAAGCGCGCGGCCTTGCGCGAGGCGTCGCTGTCGAGCACGCCCGCCAGCACCATCGGCTGGTTGGCGACGAAACCGACAGTACGGCCCGCGATACGGCCGAAGCCGGTGACGATGTTCTTGGCAAAACCCTCGGCGATCTCGAAGAAGTCGCCCTCGTCCACGACTTTCAGGATCAGTTCCTTCATGTCGTAGGGCTTGTTCGGATTGTCGGGGATCAGCGTGTCCAGCGACATGTCGACCCGCTCGATGGAATCGAAGCTCGGCCAATCCGGCACGCCGTCGGTGTTGTTCGCCGGCAGGAAGTCGATGAGACGGCGCATCTGCAAAATCGTCTCGACATCGTTCTCGAAGGCGCCGTCGGCGATCGAGGAGCGCGTGGCGTGCACCGAGGCGCCGCCGAGCTCTTCGGCGGTGACGACCTCGTTGGTGACCGTCTTCACGACGTCGGGGCCGGTGACGAACATGTAGCTGGTGTTCTTCACCATGAAGATGAAGTCGGTCATGGCCGGCGAGTAGACGTCGCCACCGGCGCAGGGGCCCATGATGACCGAGATCTGCGGGATCACGCCGGAGGCAAGCACGTTGCGGCGGAACACGTAGGAATAGCCGGCGAGCGCGGCGACGCCCTCCTGGATGCGCGCGCCGCCGGCATCATAGAGGCCGATGATGGGCGCCCGCGCCTTCATCGCCAAGTCCTGGAGCTTTGTGATCTTCAGCGCGTGGGTCTCGGACAGCGAGCCGCCGAACACCGTAAAATCCTTGGCGAAGACAAACGTTTTGCGGCCGTTGACGGTACCCCAGCCGGTGACCACGCCGTCTCCTGGAATCTTGGTCTTCTCCATCCCGAATTCGGTCGAGCGGTGCTGGACGAACATGTCCATCTCCTCGAACGAATGCTTGTCGAGCAGCAGGTCGATCCGCTCCCGCGCGGTGAGGCGGCCGCGCGCATGCTGCGCGTCGATGCGCTTCTCGCCGCCGCCGAGTTTGGCACCGGCGCGACGTTGTTCAAGGGCTTCGATAACGGACATCGATTGGGCCAACTGATCTACCGCTTTCTGGCGATTGGAGGCAGGTCGGTGCAAATGCCCTCATGGACTTCGGCAGCCATGCCGATCGTCTCGCCGAGGGTCGGATGCGGGTGAATGGTCTTTCCGATATCGATCGCGTCAGCCCCCATTTCGATAGCGAGACAGATTTCCCCGATCATATCGCCGGCATGCGGTCCGACGATCACGCCCCCGACGATGCGACCGGTTTCGGCGTCGAACAGCAGCTTCGTCATGCCATAGGATGCGCCCGACGCGATGGCCCGGCCGGACGCGGCCCATGGGAATTTTGTCGAACGGATCTTCCGTCCGGATTCGGCGACATCACGCTCGGACTTGCCGACCCAGGCGATCTCAGGATCGGTGTAGGCGACATTGGGGACGATCTTCGCGGTAAAGGCCGCCGGCTTCCCGGCAGCTACTTCCGCGGCGACGTGCCCCTCGTGAACGGCCTTGTGCGCCAGCATCGAACCGCCGACGACGTCGCCGATGGCGAAGACGTTGCGCGCCGTCGTTCTCATCTGCTCGTCGACCTGAATGAAGCCGTTCGAATCGATGGCAACGTCGATCCGTTCGAGGCCGAGCTCGCTACTGTTGGGAACACGGCCGGCCGATTGCAACACCAAATCGTACGATCGTGTCCGTACCGATGCGCCTGTGGTACCGACCCTCACGCCGTCCGGCGTGATTTCGGCGGTTGATACGCTGCTTGCGACGTCGATATGCTCGAAGCGATGCGCGTTGCGCGAACGCCAGATCTTCACCGCGTCGGCATCCACGCCCGCCAGGATATCGGGAAGCCTTTCGACAAGATCGATCTTGGTGCCGAGCGAGTTGTAGACGGTCGCCATCTCCAGCCCGATGATCCCCGCTCCGATCACGAGCATGCGGCCCGGAATGCTTCGCAGCGCGAGCGCGCCGGTCGAGGTCACGACCCGCTCATCCTTGGGAAGCACCGCTAGCTGCACCGCGCGCGAGCCCGTGGCGATGATGCATTGACCAAATTCAATTTGCTGCGAGCCTGCCCCCTCACCGACAATCTCGAGCCGCGTGGCGGAGGCGAATTTCGCGATGCCGCGAATCACCGTGACGCGGCGCGCTGCTGCCATCTGGCTCAGCCCATCCGTCAGCTTCTTGACAGTGCCGTGCTTGAAGGCGCGCAGCTCCTGCAGATCGATCTGCGGCGCGGCGAAGCGAATGCCCTTGTCCGCGATCCGTTTGGCTTCCTCCTTGACGGCCGCAACATGAAGCAGCGCCTTCGACGGGATACATCCAACGTTCAGGCAAACTCCGCCCAAGGTGCCGTAGCGTTCGACGATCGCGGTGTTCAGTCCAAGGTCTGCGGCCCGAAACGCTGCTGAATAGCCGCCCGGCCCGCCTCCGATCACGACAAGATCGTAGCGCGTATAATCTGTTGCGCGCTGGCCAACATCCTGATCCGCTGAGATCGTCTCGCCTTGCGCGCCCGCTTCGTCCGACGCCGACGCCGTGCCAATCATGGAGCCTTGAGACACCTTGTCTCCAACACGCAGCGACATGCTCGTGATCACCCCTGCGATCGGCGACGGAATCTCCAGCGTGGCCTTGTCGGATTCCACTGTGATCAACGCCTGCTCTCGCACGACGACGTCGCCTGCCCTGACGTGGACCTCGACGACCTCGACGTCTCGAAAATCCCCGATGTCGGGGACCCGGATTTCCTCTGTCCGCATCTGCGTCCTCACAACGCGAAGCGCCGCAGATCGGAGAGCACCGACGCGACGAAGCCCAGGAACCGGGCCCCAGCCACGCCGTCGACGACCCGGTGATCCCACGACAGACTCATCGGAAGGATGAGGCGCGGTTCAAACTCGCGGCCGTTCCAGACCGCCTCGGTGGCGGCCCGCCCGGCGCCGAGGATCGCCACCTCGGGCGCGTTGATGATGGGCGTAAATCCCTGACCGCCGATGCCTCCGAGAGACGACACCGAGAAACAGCCGCCCTGCATGTCGCTCGACGCGAGCTGCCCCGCGCGCGCCTTGTCGGCGAGCGAGCGCATCTCCGCGGCAATTTGCCGAAAGCCCTTCTTATCGCAGTCCCGGATCACCGGCACGACCAGACCTCTCGGCGTGTCGACAGCGACGCCGATGTGGACATAGTGCTTGAGGATCAACTCATCGCCATCGAGCGACGAATTGAAGCGCGGGTATTTCTGCAGCGCCAAGGCCGCGGCCTTGATCAGCAGCGACACCATGGTGAGCTTCGCCGTGTCCTTCGCGGCCTCGGCATTGGCGAGTTGACGAAAGGCTTCGGCGTCGGTCACATCCGCTCTGTCGAAATTCGTTACATGGGGAATGACGCTCCAGTTGCGCGAGAGGTTCGTACCGGTCAGCTTCTGGATCCGTGTCAGCGGCAGGCGCTCGACCGCGCCGTACCTCTCGAAATCCACCTTGGGCCAATCGACCGGGGCGCCGGGCTCAGGCGCCGTCGCCGGTCTCGATCGCACCAGTCCGTTGACGAAGGCCGCCACATCCTCGCGCAAAGTCCGGCCCTTGGGGCCTGTGGGCACGACAGAGTCCAGCGTCACGCCGAGCTCACGCGCCAAAGCGCGGACCGACGGCGATGCATGCGCCGCCCCGCTAAGCTGCGGCTGCTGTGCACGTGCTCGCGAGTCATCGACTGGAGCCACGGGCGCCGGCCGTGACAGCGCCTCCTGCTGCGAGATCCGTTGCTCCACCTGCGGTGCCGACGCAGTCGCCGGCGGAGGCGCGGTGGATTCGCCGCGCCCTTCGAGGACCATCAGAACCGAACCTTGAGAAACCCGCACCCCGACGTCGATCATCAGTTTGGCCACCGTGCCTGCGGCCGGGGATGGCACCTCCATCGTCGCCTTGTCGGACTCGATCGACAGCAACGGCATGTCGATCGTGACCTCGTCGCCGACCGACACATTGATTTCGACTACCGGAACATCCTTGTAGTCCCCAATATCTGGCAGAACGACTTCAATTGAACGAGACATGCGCGCTCCGCCCTCTCTCAGCGCGACCAAGGCGATGCAACGCCGGTCGGCAATTCGTAGCTGGCGATGGCTTCGGCGACCTGCTCACGCGCCACTTGACCCAATTTTGCCAGCGCCGAGAGCGCCGCAACGACGATCTGCTTGCGATCGACCTCGAAGAACGATCTCAGCGCGGCGCGTGTATCGCTGCGCCCGAAGCCGTCGGTGCCCAGCACCGTATAGGGCGCCTCGATGTAAGAACCGATCAGTTGCGGATACGCCCGGACATAATCCGATGCCGCGACGATCGGCACCTTGCCGCCGAGGCATTGTACGACGTGGCTCTCGACCGGGGTCGACAGTGGCGAGAGCCGATTAGTTCGCTCCACATCGCGCGCCTCCCGCGCCAGCTCGGAAAAGCTCGTTGCCGACCAGACTTCACAGGCCACTTTCCATTCGCTTTGCAGCATCGCTGCGGCGGCGAGCGCCTCCGGGAGAATGGCGCCCGAGCCGACCAGCCTGATCTTCGCCGGCCCGTCAGCGCTCGGCAGAACCCGATAGAGACCCTTGATGATGCCGTCGCGTGCATCGTCGGGCATCGAGGGCTGCGCATAGTTCTCGTTCATCGCCGTGAGGTAATAGAACTCGTCGTTGCCCTGCTCGAGCATCGACCGCATGCCGTGATCGACGATGACGGCCACCTCGTAGGAGAATGCCGGATCGTAGGCCCGGCAGTTCGGAACGGTCGCCGCCATCAGATGGCTGGACCCGTCCTGATGCTGCAAGCCTTCGCCGCCGAGCGTCGTCCGGCCGGCCGTCGCCCCGATCAAAAAGCCACGCGCGCGCTGGTCCGCCGCCGCCCAGATCAGATCGCCGACCCGCTGAAAGCCGAACATCGAATAGTAGATATAGAACGGCAGCAACGGGAAGTTATGGATGCTATAGGAGGTCGCCGCCGCGGTCCATGACGAAATCGCCCCCGCCTCGGTGATCCCCTCCTCCAGCAATTGACCGTCGATCGCTTCCTTGTAGTACAGCATCGAACCGGCATCTTCCGGCTCGTAGAGCTGTCCCGCCGGCGAGTAGATGCCGACCTGTCTGAACAGGTTCGCCATTCCGAAGGTGCGGGCTTCGTCGGCGACGATCGGGACGATGCGCGGGCCGAGCGTTTTGTCCTTGAGCAAATTGGTGAACAGCCGCACGATCGCCATCGTGGTCGACGTCTCCTTGCCGTCGCCGCGCAGCGCGAACTCCGCGTAGGATTGCAGCGGCGGCACCGGCAGCGCCGCCGAAGCGCGTCGCCGCGCCGGCATGTAGCCACCGAGTGCCGCGCGACGGGCGCGCAGGTACTGAATTTCCGCGCTGTCTTCCGCAGGCCTGAAGAATTCCAGATCCTCGACTTGCTCGTTGCTGAGCGGCAGGGCGAACCGGTCGCGGAACGCATACAGCGCGTCGACATCGAGCTTCTTGGCCTGGTGCGACGTCATGCGCGACTCGCCGGCGCCGCCCATGCCGTAGCCCTTCTTGGTCTTCGCCAGAATGACGGTCGGCCGACCCTTAATGTCTTTCGCGGCGGCAAAGGCCGCGAACAGCTTCTTGAAGTCGTGGCCACCGCGCTTAAGGCCGTCGATATCCACGTCCGACATGTGCGCAACTAGCGCCCGGACCTCGGGATCCTCGCTGAAGAAGTGGGCGAGGTTGTAGGCCCCATCCTTGGCGCCGAGCGTCTGATATTTGCCATCGACGGTGTCGGCGAATTTGCGCAGCAGCGCATGCTTGCTATCGCGCGCGAAGATATCGTCCCAGTCCGATCCCCACAGCACCTTGATTACGTTCCAGCCGGCGCCCTGGAAAAGTGATTCGAGTTCCTGAATCACCTGCCCGTTGCCGCGGACCGGCCCATCCAGGCGCTGCAGGTTGCAATTGACGACGAAGGTGAGGTTGTCGAGATTTTCCCGCGCCGCCAGGGCGAGCCCGGCGATCGATTCCGGCTCGTCCATCTCGCCGTCGCCGAACACACCCCAGACGTGACGACCAGCCGTCTGCACCAGGCCGCGATGCTGCAGATACTTCATGAACCGCGCCTGGTAGATCGCGCTGATTGGCCCAAGGCCCATCGACGCCGACGGCACCTGCCAGAACTCCGGCATCAGCCAGGGATGCGGATAGGACGACAGACCGGGGCCGCTCAGTTCCTGGCGATACAGCTTCAGATTTTCGTCCGACAGTCGGCCTTCGAGATACGCTCGTGCATAGACTCCGGGGGACGAATGCGGCTGGAAATACACCAAGTCGCCCTCCGACTCGGAGCTTGACGCGCGAAAGAAATGATTGAAACCGACTTCGAAAATCTCCGCGGCCGAGGCGTAGCTGGCGACGTGCCCGCCGAGCTCCCCATAGGCCTTGTTGGCACGGACCACCATCGCGAGCGCGTTCCAGCGAATGATCGCCGTCAGGCGGGTCTCGATCGCGATGTCGCCGGGGTAGGGCTTCTGCTGCTCGAGCGGAATAGAATTGCGATAGGGCGAAAACGGCGGAGAGTCCGGCAGAACGCCGAGCTCCTTCGCGCGCCGATCGAGCGCAGCCAGGATGTAACGCACGCGCTCGGCACCGGCGCTGTGGTGGAGCGATCCAAGCGAGGCGAGCCAATCGGCGGTTTCGACCGCATCCTGATCGGCGTTGACGACCTTGCGTGGCGGATCGATGTGTGCAGTCATGCGTCGGGCTCCGAGAAAGCCCGCACTTGGTAGCATCGGGTGCTATGGCACGTGCTGCTGAATTCGGCCGCGTTCCGACGGATTGCCCGGCTCCGGCGGGACGCGGAGGCTCGCATCGCAGCATTCTCTGCTGTTGGTTTAATCGGGCGAGTGATCGAGCCGCCGGCCGCCTGACAGGTGCTCCCGCTTGGTCACGGCGCAGCATGCCGCATCGCTCAGCGCTCACGCCGCAGTAGCGGGCATCTTGTCGCAGATCAGCGAACTCGACGGCTCGCCGCGACTAGTGACCTGACCTTTCAAAACAGCTAACCTCGGCTAGCAGCAGGATCTGCATCAAGGCTTGACTGACTTGACGAATTGGCAGGATTGAAATGCCGCCCGAGACCGAGTTCGATCGCGATTTTGCGCGAATGGATCTGCCCGATCTTCGGATCAACTATGATCCTGTCGATCCGGATCAGTTCGATCGTCCCGTCACTTCATTCTGTCTCGAAACCAGCAAAGACAACGACGACCTGCCGCTGCACTCACACCGCAAAGGCCAATTGGTCGTCGCATCTCACGGCTCGGTGATGTGCCGGGCGCCCGGCGGCTTGTGGATCGTGCCTCCGCAAGGCGCGGTATGGATCCCGGCCGGCGTGCAGCACAGCAATTGCGTGGCCGATTTCGGCAAACTCTACACAGTGTTCATCGATCCGCAGGTCAGCATGCTGCCGCGGACCTGCTGCACGCTGATGATCACGTCGCTGGTGCGGGAATTGATCCACCGCCTCTCGGTGTTCCCACCGCTCTATCCGCTGGAAGGACCGACCAGCCGTCTCGGCCGGGTTTTGCTCGACGAACTCGTGCAGATGTCGACGACGGATGAAATGTATTTGCCGATCTCCCCCGACGCCCGTCTTCAACACCTCGCGACCTCCTTGTTGAATAATCCGGGCGACCGCAGCACGATGGACGAAGTCGCCTCGCGCTACGCGATGAGCGAGAGTACCTTCGCACGCTTCATAGCCAAGGAAACGGGGATGACCTTCGGGCGCTGGCGCCAGCGTCTCCACATTCTGATCGCCATGCAACGCCTCACGGCGGGCACTTCGGTCCAGGCCGTGTCGCTGGAACTGGGGTACGAAACCCCCAGCGCGTTCATCACGATGTTCAAGAAGACGATGGGAAAGAGCCCCCGCCGCTTCCTTGCCGAGCGGTCGCGCCTGATTAATTCGGACAGTTTGCCCTAGCTCGCACGTCCCTGCCTGGGCACTTGACGACCGCGACCCCGCGACGCTTTCGCGGGGCCGCCCGTAACGACGTCAGCGTTTGCTGTAAGGCGCAAGCGGATACTCGAGCGACGCTTCCGCAATGGCCTTTGGAGCCACCACCCGAGGCCTGCCTTTCAAACCCTGCAGCATCACCATCGAACAGTGGATGTTCTGGCCGGTCTCGTCGAACTTGGTGTTGTCGCCGTACATCAGGATCGGCTTCATGTCGGTCTTCTTGAGCGCGCCGTGAATCGCCGCGGACTCCGGCGAAGCCGCCCGCGTCACGGCGTCTGCGACGATCTGCACCGCCTCGAACGCGCAGCCCGCATTGGCATCGAACCAGTCGTTCGGGTAGTCGGCCGCGAACATCTTCATGATCTTGTCGGTCTCGGCGCCCTTGGGATTGAGCCACAACGCCGACAGAACCGGACCGTCACCATACTTTCCGAGCGCGTCGTGATACGCCTTGTCGGACACGCCGTTGGAGTTGGGCGAAAACACCATCTTCGGGTCCCAGCCCTGCTTGATGCATTCGCGCGCGATCATGATCGCGTCGTTGACGCGCGTGACCGAGATCAAAGCATCGGCACCCGACGCTTTCGCCTTGGCAACTTCCACCGACAGATCCTTGGCCTTCTCGTCATAGGCAACGTGCTGCGCGATCTTGAGCGGAACATCCACTTCCTTCCACGCCTGATCGATGCTGGCCGCCGTCGACTGCCCCATCGTGTTGTTGAGATGGAGAACGACGGCGCTGCTCGGCGGATCCTTCAGCGTGCCGAGCACGGACTTCAGCTCGGCCAACGATTGCCGCACGATGGTCAGCGACGTGGGGTAATAGCGGAACACCTGGGTGAAGCCCTGTGAAGTTACCTGGGTGGCGCTCGCGATGTGGACCACCATCGGCACCTTGGCGGCCTCGCAGGCCTGCAGCGCCGAAATGGTGGCACCGGAATCCCACGCGCCGATCAGCACGGTGCAGCCCTGCCGGATCAGGCTCTCGGCGGCAATCCGGCCGTTCTCCGGACGGCTTTGCGTATCGGCGTGAACGATCTCGATGCCGAGGCCGAACTTCTCACGCGCGAATTTGGCGCCGAGATCGATGCCGCGCACGCAGGCCTGACCGGGAAACGCCAGCACGCCGCTGCTGGGCATGATCGCTCCGACTTTCACTTTCGTGTTCGCCGCAAACGATGGCCTTGATACCAGGCCTACCGCAATTCCCAATCCGCTTCCGACAATCGTCCGCCGCGTGATTCCGCTTCGCTTGGTCATCTCGATGTCCTGTTGCTGAAGGAGTGAAATCTTATCTCGACTGTTAGCTTCGTACGTTTTGGGACCGACCGCCGACCTCAAAGGCCCATCTCGGCCTTGATCAATTCTTCCTCGGTTTCGTCGTAGAGCGACGCGATCAGCGACTGATAGCGCTCGTTGATCTGCTTGCGACGCTTCTTCCGCGTCGGCGTCATCACGCCGTTCTCGAGCGACAGCTCCTCTGGCAGAATGCGGAACGCCTTGATCTGCTCGGCTCGCGCCAGCCTTCCGTTGGCCTTGCCGATCTCCGCCTCGATCAGCCGGTTGACGATCTCGGAGCCTGCCAGGTCCGCGTAACTCGCGATCTTGTCGTCGCGCGACTTCGCCCAGTCCATTGTGGCGGTGGCATCCACTTCGATCAGGGCGGTGAGATATTTTCGCCCCTCGCCGATCACAGCCGCCTCGGAGATGAACGGGCTGTGCCTCAGCTCGTTTTCGATCTGAGTCGGGCTGATCGATTTGCCGTTCGACGTGTTGATGATCTCCTTCTTCCGGTCGACAAGCTTGAAGGTTCCTTCCGGCGACACTTCGACGATGTCGCCGGTGTAGAGCCAGCCGTCGCGAAGCGCCGCTTTCGTCTCGTCCGGCTTGTTCCAATAGCCCGCGAACAATCCCGGTCCACGGACGATCATCTCGCCGTCCTGGAGCACGGCGGTTTCCCAGGCCGGATCCGGCAGCGGGACCCCGACGTTGCCGGCCTTCGGCCACTCCGCCATCTGCACCAGATTGGCACCGACCAGTTCGGTCTGGCCGTAGCACTCCTTGAGCTGCAAGCCCCACAACTGCCACAGCGACATCAGCTCGGACGGCATCGCCGCCGACGAGGTGAACGCGACCTTCAGTTCGTCGAAACCGACCTCCGCGAGCAGCGGCAGGAACACTTGCTCGCGGCAGGCCGCGAACAGTTTCGAGACGAAGGCATCCTCGTGGCCGCGCTGACGGTCTTCGAGCGCCCTGCGCGCGATCGTCACGGCAAGCGTGTAGTTCTGATCTCCCGCTTCACCGGCGGGATGCACCTTGCTGAGGATCTGTGTCGCAAAGCGCTGGTAGAACCGCGGCGGCGCCATATAGTAGGTCGGCTTCACCTCTTTGATCGTCTGGGCGAAGTCCGCGGTCGTCTCGCCGAAATATGGAACTGCGTCGGCGATCAGCGGCAACGTGGTCGCCTGCCCGCGCGCCACAGTGTGCGACATCGGCAAATGCACGACCACCCGGTGTTCCTCTTCGCGCATACTGGGGCCGAACAGGGTGATGCAATGAACGCCGGCGAGAATGGAAAGGTGCGTCAGCATGGCGCCTTTGGGGTTTCCGGTCGTCCCGGACGTATAGCCGATGCTGACGACATCGGACGCCTTTGCTGTCGCGCTCTCCTTCTGCAGATAGTCATGCGCATCGACATCGTGTGCTCCAACAAAGTCGGCCAGCGACTTGATCAACGCCGAGGCCTCGCCGGTCCAATCCGGGTCGAGCACGATGATGCCGCGGAGCTGCTCGGCCCGACCGGAGGCGAGCACGATGCGAAGCTGCGGCTCCCCGCCGACGAACGCGAACTTCGCGCCTGAATCCGTGAAGCAGTAAGCCACTTCTTCGGGTGACGAGGTGAAGTAAACGCCCACCATGACGCCGCCGGCGCACATCGTGGCCATGTCGGCGATCAGCCATTCCTCGGACGAATCGCCCATGATCGCGACCCGATCGCCGCGCTCGAGACCAGCACGCCGCAGCGCGCTGGCCAGGTTCACGACACGCTGCGCATATGCGCCCCACGTCATGGCGGTCCAGGCGCCGTGACGCTTTTGTTGCAAGGCGATCTTGTCGGGCCGCTCCGCGAGTCGCGCGGCCAAAAGCTGCACGACGGTCGTATCCGCCAACTGGGCGCCGGATGTCATCTCAGCGACGTTCATCTCAGCGCTCCGCGAAACGCTTGCGCTTGGCCGCGAATGCGGCAACCGCCTCGGCCCGCTCGGGCGACTTGAACGTCAACATCTCCAGCGCCGCAGAGGTGTCGAGCAGCAGGTGGGCGTACTGCTTGATGATCTTGTTGACGCTGTACTTGGTCCACACGATCGATTCCTTCGGCCCGCTTGCCAGCAGTTCGGCGTATTCGATCGCGGCATCGAGAACGTTGCCGTCTGCGACCACCTCGTTGATCATACCGATAGCAGCCGCTTTCTCGGTGGAGATGAATTCGCCGGTCATCAGATAGTGCTTCGCGCGTACCGGCCCCATCAGCAGCGGCCAGATCACCGCGCCGCCATCGCCCGCGACGACGCCGGCATTGACATGCGTGTCGGCGAAACGGGCTGTCGAGCTCGCATAGATCACGTCGCAGAACAGCGCGAGCGTGGCACCCAGGCCGACCGCGACACCGTTGACGGCCGCGACGATCGGCACTTCGACTTCCAGCATGTTGCGGATGAGGTGGCGACCGCTGCGCGTCGGGGACGGCAGCGTTCCCTTATCCAGCGACTTCTGATCGCCACCAGAGCAAAATCCGCGGCCCGCACCGGTGAGAACGATCGCGTTGACAGAACTGTCGTGATCCAGCTTGACGAAGACGTCTTCGAGCTCCTCGTGCATCTCCCAGTTGATCGCGTTGAGGATCTCCGGGCGGTTCATCGTGACGATCGCGACGCCAGTGGCGCGCTGCTCGACGATCAGGTACTTGTAGCCGTATTGCGACATTGATTTCACCGTTCGATTACTGCTTCTGGGTCCGCATCAGCCGGATCTGCCCGAGAATCTCCTCGGTCGGCCGCACGACGTTGTTTCCGTCGTTGAAATGCGGGATGACGTAGCGACCGACCATGTCGATCGCCTCCATGATCTTTTCGTGCGGGACGGAGTCCATGTGCAGCAGCACCTCGTCGATACCCATGGCCTCGAACTTCTCGATCTGACGAATGACCGTATCGGGGCTGCCGCACACCGTCGTGGCCGACTCGTTGACCAGATAGTCCCAGTCGTTGGCGGCGCGCTCCATCGACGGCACGCTCTCCCCCATGTATTTGTAGTCGTCGGCAATCGCCGCGAGACGCGGATAGGCATCGGTCGAGATCTTGGCATAGTGCATTAGCGGGCCGGCATAATCCGCCTTGGCCTGCTCGTCCGTTTTCCCGATGCCGATGAACAGCGGAATGCCGATACGCGGACGCTGCAGCGGTCCCTCCGCGTCGCACTTCCAGTTTTTTTGATAGGCGTCGATCAGCTTCTGCTGAGCTTCCCAGCCCTGATAGATGTTGCTGCTCATCACGGCGAAGCCCTGCGAGGCCGCCCAGAGATGACTGCGCTCGCTGGTCGCCGCGATCCCGATCACCGGATGCGGCTTCTGCAGCGGCTTCGGAACCAGCTGGCGCGGAGGGATCTGGTAGTACTTGCCGTCAAACGTGAAAATGTCCTGGCGCATCGCCGTTTTCAGCAGCGCCAGCCCTTCTTCCATCTGCGCCAGCGTTTCGTTCGGATCGACGTTGAACGCCCGCATCGCGATGGTGGTGTTGGCGCGGCCGCCGTAGAATTCCATGCGGCCGTTGGACAGGATGTCGGTCACGGCAAGCCGCTCGGCCGAACGCAAGGCGTGGTTGATGCGCTGCGGCATCAGCGTCACCGCCGCGCGCAGCTTGACGCGCGACGTCACCGCGGCCAGATAGCCGAACACCACTTCGGGCGCCGAGCTCGAGATCCCGCCCAGTGCCACGTGCTGCTCGGAGAGCGCGACGCAGTCGAAGCCGACCTTCTCGGCCAGACGGACTTCGTCGACCAGTTCGTGAAGCCTGCGCGAGTAACTGTGGCCGACCTGGGTTTCCTGTTCAGACCAGAACCCAAACGTAAGTGCCATGTCTCAATCCTTTTAGCTTGCGAGATGGCACAGGGTTTCATAGGCGTGGCGATATTTTCGCCCGAAAGCCGCGTTGCGTAGTAACGCTTTCCGAATTTTATGCTGTCAGCATTCGCAACATGGCAGACGCCCCGGGAAGCTTCGCCACGCAGCGGACGGGCTGATCGTCAACGGCGGGCGATGGCGGCTCCGGCCTCGCTATCGAAGGTCTTGATCAGCAACTCGGCGACCGCCGCGAGGCACGCTTCGCCGATGGCGTAGCTCGAGCCGATCGGACTTCCGATCACGCCGTTCTGCGAAACCGATCGGATGCCGTTCTTCCACATCAGTTCGAGATCAGCCTCCGACAAGCCGCCAAGATGGCCCACCTCGAAGCGGTCCGGTCTGACGCTGTCGGGCCTAATGACCATCATCAGCGACGTCTCGGCGATGTCGGCGTGGCCGCCGACGGCCAACACGTCTCCTCCGGCTTCGCGCACCGCATCGCGCCACGTGTCGATCCATTTCGTCGAGTCGAAGAACGCCAGGATCTCGACATCCGAGGGGACGGCCTCGCGCAAGCGACCGAGCATGTCCTTCAGGACCGGAAAATTGCCGATGTGACCCGAGTGAATCAGGATACGCTTGAAGCCGTGCCGCGCCAGGCTTGTGCAATAATCGACACAAATCGCTTCCAGCGTCCCCGGCCGTAGCGAGATCGTACCCGCGAATGGCAGATGGTGAGACGAGCAGCCGACCGTGATGGTCGGCGCCACCAGCGTGTTGCCGCGGCTGCGCGCGATCCGCTCGGCCAGAGCATCGGCATGATCCGCATCCATGCCCAAAGACAAATGCGGCCCATGCTGCTCGACGGCCCCCAGCGGGATCACTACCGTCGTGCACCCATCGGCCAGCGCCGCGGCGACTTCCTCGTGGCTCATCTGCTCCAGATAGATCTGATCGGGATATCCGCGCGTCATCGGCTCAACCCTTACTGTTCTTTGATAGAAATCTTGCACGCGCTTTGGTTGAGCTCTCGGCTGTGACATAGGCGTCGAGGTCGGCCACGGTCATTTTTTCGAGCGCCTGATCGCTCATTTGCGCGGTGAGGTTGAGCGATCGCTTGATGGCATGGAACAGCTTGCGGTCTTTCTGCCGCAACACGCCGCACACGTCTCGCGCACGGGATGCGACCTCCTCGGTCGGGACGATCTCGTTCACGGCGCCGATCGCCACGGCGCGCTCCGCGCCGACGAGCTCGCCCCAGTACAGCAGCTCTTGCGCCGCCCGCACGCCGAGCTTCTCGACGGCCCGGCGCATGCCTTTGGTCACCGGCAGCAGGCCATGGTTGATTTCCGGAAATCCAATCTTGCACGCCGCATCGGCCACAACATAGTCCGCATGCAGCAGAAACTCCAGGGCGCCTCCGACCGCATAGCCGCGGACGGCGCAGACGATCGGGCCCGGATAGTTCTCCATCGCCACGAGGAGTTCGTGGAAGAACCGGATGCGCGGCCTAGCGACGTCGATCCCGACGACTTCCTTGATGTCGCCGCCTGCGCTGAAGAAGCGGTCGCCGCTTCCGGTGAGCACGATGCCGGGCGGATTCTCGTCGTCGGCAAGGCGCCGGATCGCCTCCAGCAACTCGACGATTAGTTGCGCATTCAGCGCATTGGCCGGCGGCCGGTTCATCGTGATCGTGACCAGGTCTTGATCACGCTCGATCAGGAGAGAAGTGGCAGTATTCATCAATGAGACCCAAGCGAGAGGCGGCTGCAACAGCCGGGGAGCGGTGGACCGAACGGCGGCGAGACGAGAGCCGCAACGCCCGACGCCTCGCCGAGACGGCGCGCCTCACAATCCCAGATAGGCGCGCTGGACATCGGGGTTCTCGAGCAGATCGCGGCTAGATCCATGCAACACCACGGAGCCGTTCTCGAGCACATAGCCGCGGCTGCTCAGAGCGAGCGACTTGGCGACATTCTGCTCGACGAGAAGGACCGTGATGCCCTGCTCGTTGAGGGATTTGACGACGCTGAACATCACATCGGTCAGCGCCGGCGACAGTCCGATCGACGGCTCGTCGAACATCACGATTTCTGGCTTCGACATGATCGCCCGACCGATCGCCAGCATCTGTTGCTCGCCGCCGGACAGCGTGCCGGCGAGTTGGTCGCGGCGCTCGCGAAGTCGCCCGAACAGCTGATAGACGGAATCAAGCGTATTTGCCAGGTCGTGCCTGGCCCGCTTCAGCGAGCCGCCGATCAGCAGATTGTCCTCGACGGAGAGCGCACTGAAAATCTGGCGGCCCTCGGCGACCTGAGCGATGCCCATTTCGCAGATGTCCCACGGCGGTAGCCGCGAGATTTCGACTCCGTTGATCCTGACGGAACCGCGCGACGACGGCACGATCCCCGCGATTGATCGGATCAGAGAGGTCTTGCCGGCGCCGTTGGCGCCGACCACGCAGATCAGTTCACCCTTGCCGATGCGGAGCGACACGCCGTTCAGCGCATTGGAGCCGTCATAGGCCACGCACAGGTCGTCGACTTCGAGAAGCGCGTCGTCAGGCATGGAAACCGGCTCCCAGATAACTTTCCAGCACCGCAGGATCCGCTACCACCTCTGACGGCTTGCCCTCGGCGATCTTGGCGCCGTGGTGTAGCACCACCACGGTCGACGCCACTTCCATCACGATCCGCATCACGTGCTCGACCAGTAGGATCGTCAGTCCACCCTCGGCGAGCCGGTGCAGCACGCCGACGACGCCTGCCGCTTCGGTCGGACGCAGCCCCGCCATCACTTCGTCGAGCAGCAGCAACTTGGGGCGAGTCGAGAGCGCCTTCGCCATCTCGAGCATCTTGCGATCGGGCAACGTCAACTGATCCGTCCGGGCATTCGCCTTGCCGGCGAGCCCGACATTTTCGAGCGACTCATACGCCTTGTCCCGCGCCTCCTTGACGTTCGTCGTCCAGCTGAAGGCGCCCACCATGGCATTCTCGAGCACTGACATATCTTTCATCGGTCGGACGATCTGGAAGGTGCGCGCAATGCCCATGCGGCACACCGCTTCGGGCGGCTCGCGCTCGAGCGAACGCCTCTCGAATAGCACCCGCCCGGCGGTCGGTCTCAGCGCCCCGGCGACGAGATTGAAGCAGGTGGTCTTGCCGGCGCCCGATAAGGGCGGTGATGCGGCCTGCCTGCAGTGAGAAGCTGACGTCATTGACCGCGACCAATCCAACGAACGCTTTGGTCAGGTTCTTCACTTCGAGCAGCGCGGTCATTCCTCGACCTTCCGCAATTGTGAGATCCGGCCGCGCGCCGGCAGCTGGATCGCCTCGTAGAGCCGGACGATTGCCGGCCAGATGCCGTCGGGCAGAAACCACACGACCAGGATCAGCACCGCCCCGTAGGCGACGCTGTTCAGTCCGGGGAGCCCCAGGCTGTCGCCGAGCGCCCCCATGGCGTGATGCAGCGGGATCGCGGCCATCGAGCCGACCAGCGGGCCGAACGCAGTGCCCAATCCGCCGACCACAGGGCCGATCAGTACGTCGACCGAGATCGCCATGCCCATGATCGAATCCGGAAAGATCGCACCCTGCACCAAGCCCAGCACGCCGCCGCCGACCGCGGCCGTCGCGGCCGATATCGAGACCACCAGCACCTTGTGGCGAAACGTCCGCACCCCCAGTGCGCGGGCGGCCTCTTCGTCGTCCCGCATCGCCCGCCAGACATAGCCCCAATAGGACCGCGAGATCAGCTCCGTTCCCGCGACGCCGATGGCCGCAAGCGCGAGCGCGACGAAGTAGTAGAACCGCGCGTCACCGCGCAGCATCCCGAGGTCCATCGTGCCGCTCGGCGCCTGATAGAACAGGCCCTGCATGCCGCCGACATAGTCCCACCCGCCGAACATGATCCGGGCGAATTCGGCGGCTGCGATCGTGAGCAGCGCGAAATAGATGCCACGGACCTCGAAGCGGAAGCTCAGCCACGCCAGCACCGCGCCGACGAAGCCCGCAATCACCGCGCCCAGCAGCAGACCGATCCACGGGGTGACGCCGTATTTGATGTTCAGGATCGCCACCGCATACGCACCGATTCCAACGAACAGCGCGTGACCGATGGATAGCTGCCCGCCGATCCCGAGCATCAGGTTCCACGATTGTCCCATGAAGGTGAACAACAGGACGATCGTCAGAAGTGAGATGACGTAGGCGTTGGACATGCCACCCACCACGGCCAGGGCGGCGAAGACCAGAGCGCCGGCACCCCAACGCTTGGTGTCGCTGGCTTGATCAGATGTCCTTTGCACCGAAAAACCCCCTCGGACGGAAAATCAGGATGATGATCAGGAGCGCGTAAGGGAGTGCTGTTTTCATCGACGGCGTGAACATCAAGGCCGCGACCGCTTCGGCGACCCCGATCGTCAGGCCGCCCAGAAGAGCGCCACCGAAGCTGCCGAGACCGCCGACGATCACCGTCACGAAGGCCAGCAGCGTGAAGTCGACGGCGAGATAGGGCTGCGCATCGAACAGCGGCGAGATCAATGCGCCGGCGACGCCAGCGCAGGCGGCTCCGATGCCGAAGGTCACCGCATAGACCCGAGGGATATTCAGCCCGACCACCAGTCCGCCCAGTCGATTATTGGCGGCGCCCCGCAGCGATCGGCCGAATGCGGAGTACTTCAGATAGGCTCCCAGTGCGGCGATCAGCAGTCCGGCCGTAGCGGCCGCCTGGATGCGGGCCCAATCCAAGGTGAGCGGACCCACGCTCACGGTCTGGAAGGACAACTGAGACGCCGTCGGCCGCGGATCCGGACCGAACGACATCAGCAATACGCCGCTGAAAAGCAGTGAGAGGCCGATGAAGACGATGAACTGATAATGATGCGGCCGATTGACGAACCGCTTCACGACGAGCGTCTCTAGCAGATAGCCGAACACGAACATGACGACCGCGGCGATCGCGGCGGCTAAAACGATCGGGATGTCACAGATTTGAACGGTCCAGTATCCGATGTAGATCCCGAACACGACCATCTCGCCATGAGCGAAATTGACCACGCGCATGACGCCGAAGATGATGGTGAGACCGAGCGCGACGAGCCCGTAAACCAGCCCGATGAGCACCCCGCCGGCGATGACATTGAGCCAGAGCGACAGCATCAGCGACCGACCGCCGATGGATGCGCGATAGAAAGTCTTCGTCTTCCTTGCATGCTGATCGGTTCCATCTTGGCTGTAGCGGAAACGTAGCGGCGCCTGACGTCGTCCTGCGTTTCAGACCGCCTTTGGCGCGGCGAAACATCCGTCGATGTAGACGAGCGACTCACATCCGGCCCTCGTGGTCTGAGCCACCACCTCTCCGGTGAAAATGGTGTGACTACTGTCGCTGTAAGCATTCACCACGCGGCAATCGAAGCTGCAGACCGCGCCGACCAGACTTGGTGCTCCGGTTTTGAGATCGCACCACAAACCGTCACCGAAGCGGATATCGCCCTTGCTGCCGTCCTGCCCGGAAAACTTGAGCGCCAGATCGCGATGCTCGACTCCTAGAATATTCCAGCAGAACGACCCACTGCTGAGAATGATGTCGTGCGCACCGGCAGATCGATTGACGCAAACCAGCACGCTGGGCGGAGCCGCCGACAGCGAGCAGCCCGCCGTCAGTGTCAGACCATGGCGGTTCGGCGCCCGACCTGTCGTGACGATCGACACGGTGCCCGGCACGCTGCGCATCGCAGCACGGAATGCTGCGGCATCGAGTGGGCTCGTTTCGGACAGCGGCGGTGTTGCGGACGGCATGGCTACGACCCTTGGATTCATGAGATGGATGCGCCCTCTTTGTCTGGTTGTGAGTCCGGGCATGCAGCGCTGCCCCGGTGAACGTCTGAGCTATCCGGCTGCTTGATAGAACTGGATGACGTTGCCGCCCGGATCCCGCACCTTCACCGCACGGCCGTGACTTTCCATGTCCCGGACCGCGCCGACTTGCGCCCCCATGGCTGCGGCACGCTCCATGGCGGCATCGAGGTCATCGACACCGAAGACAAGAACGGCATCTTGCAGCTGGTCCGAGACCGACTCCGTCGGTCCGGCGACGCAGAACGCAGCCGCATCGCTCACGAACTGTATCCACTTGCCGGGATCAGCGAAGCGCACCTTCAGACCCAGACCTTCGTAGAACTCGGCCAGGCGTCCAGGATCGTTCGCTGTCAAATAGACTTGCTTCAGTTTCACGCTCGACATCCAAACCGTCGCTACCCAAGTGCGATCGTGGGTGGATAGTCGCCCGAGCCTCTCAGCATTACTGCTTGAACAACGCCTGTCACAGAAGCTTCATCAGCATTTTATGCTGTAACGACTTGTCGAGTCGCTAGATCCAACTCTGCATCCGGCCGATCTTTGCCATTTTCTGGTTGACGAGGTGGGCGTCGTTGCTGCCGAACCTTTTGTCTCGCGCAACGCCCGCGGCGTGGTCAGCGACGTGGGACCGAAGCCACACGCGACGACAGGCGGTTGTACGAAACAGGGCAGTTCTCGACATCGAGCTCTGCTGCACGTCCCGTCAAGTGACACGGGGAGCCAATCGATGGAGCGGCGGGCATTACATCTTGACCGAATCCGTGGATCAACGTCGGCCTGCATATCGCATAGGCAAAAAATGTATCGGAAGTAGGCAACTAACCTTTTGATCGCAATGCACAATGCGAAGGTTGACGGTTTTTCGATACAAATCGACGATTTGTCGAAATCCCACAAGCGCAATTGCGGTTAGCTTTTACCACGCGATTGTCATCACCCCGCAAACGACGGTGATACGCGCCGCAGAAGACTGCCATACTTGGGAGATACGCGATGTCGACAACCTCTCTCGACAGAATAGATATCAAGATCCTCAACGAGCTCCAGCAGAATGCGAGCTTGACCAATGTCGAGCTCGCATCACGCGTCAATCTTTCGCCGTCGCCGTGTCTGGCACGCGTCAGAACACTCGAAAAACTCGGCGTGATCGATCGACGGATCGCCCTTCTCGATCCCGCCGTGCTCGGCATTGGTGTAACGGCTTTCATCCAGATCAAGCTGGAAAAGCAGGTCCAGACGTCCCTCGAGAATTTCACCCGATCCATCGACCGGCTGGCCCAGGTAATGGAATGCTATCTCATGACCGGTGAGAGCGACTACATGCTCCGCGTCATGGCGGCCGACATCGAAGATCTCGAAGACCTGATTGTCAACAAACTATCCCGCATTCCCGGCGTCAGCAGCATTCGATCAAATCTGGCCCTCAAGCGCATTTCGCACAAGACCGTGCTGCCGATCGACGCCAATCGGCCGGTCACCGTCAAGGCTTGCGCCACCCCCTCGCGCCCTCTGGAGCGCTCACCAAGACCCCGATACGACCCAACCGGTCCTTTGCTGTCCGATGCGCCGATCGGGCTCGACACCAATCGTCCCAGCTACAGCGTGGAAAGGCTATGAGGCGCCCCGCCATGGGCTCCGGCCAGTTGGCAATAATGGTGAAGTTAAGATCGGCAGAGTGCTCGAGCGGCGCTGCGAGCCTGACAATCCGCACACGACCCAACGCGAGCACCCGTCGGTTCCAGCGAGCAGAGCGACCGAGATGACGGGATCGATCGAAGCGGCCCTGCAGGCGCTCGCCGACGGCGAAATCGTCGTGGTCACCGACGACGACGATCGCGAGGGCGAAGGGGACCTCGTCGTTGCCGCCTCGCGGTGTACGGCTGCGAAGATGGCCTTCATCATTCGCCATACATCGGGAATCGTCTGCGCTCCGATTACCCTCGAAGACGCGAGACGCCTGCGGCTTGACCCGATGGTTGTCAACAACGACTCGGCTCACACCACGGCGTTCACCGTGTCAGTGGACTACCGGCCGGATAACGGTACGGGCATCTCGGCCGAAGAGCGGGCCTCGTGCTGCCGTGCACTCGCCAACCCCAACGTCGGCGCCGGCGATTTTTGCCGGCCGGGACACGTTTTCCCGCTGATCGCAAAAGAAGGTGGCGTACTCATGCGCTCGGGTCACACCGAGGCCGCCGTCGACCTGTGCAGACTGGCAGGTCTCGAGCCGGTCGGTGTCATCAGCGAACTGATGAACGACGATGGCTCGGTGATGAAGGGTCCGCAAGTCGCGGCGTTCGCCGACAAGCACAAGCTGAAACAGGTCACCATCGCAGACCTCATCAGCTTCCGGCAGGCCCGCGAGACGCTGATCGAGCGCGTCTCGAGCGTCACGGCGGAGAGCTCGATCGGCCCGCTCCAGGGCTATTCGTATCGCTCGCCGTTCGACCCCATTCATCACGTCGCCTATATCTACGGAGAACTGGGCGACGGCACCAACGTCCTCACGCGCTTCTATAAACCCAACATCCTGCGCGATTTGTTCTCGGGTCAGGAACAGGCCAAGATGAACGTCATTCTGCAACGCTTCAAGGATAATGGCAGCGGCGTGCTCGTCTATCTGCGCGACGGCGCGGCGGGCGTTCCGCCTGCGCCGCTAGGCCCGATCAGTTCGCGCGAAGACGACCGTAATCGGCAATGGCGCGAGATCGGTGTCGGCGCCCAGATCCTGCGGGATCTCAAGATCAGCTCCATCCGTCACCTCACGTCGTCGACGCATCACTTCAAGGGACTGTCAGGCTTCGGCATCGAGATCGTCCGAAACGAAGCGCTCTAACTCCAGCCATCCGCGTTTCGAAAGTCCATTGAGCGCGTCCCGCACCTCAGGCATCCGGCGAAGCTTGCAGTTCGTGTCGCGGCAGGTCTCCCCCGGGCCAGTCTGGCCGGCCTCGCGCTCGGAGAAGTAGCGCGCCGGCGATTTGCCAAGCGCCTTCTTGAACATGGTGATGAACGCGCTCACCGACTCGTAGCCGAGCGCCTCGGACACGGACTGAACCGTGTTGCCAGCAGACAATTTCTGGATGGCGACGATGATCTGAAGCTGCTGACGCCAGCGACTGAAGGTCATGCCGGTCTCGGCGAGCACAATGCGCATCAGCGTCCGCTCGCCGAGCGCGACGGCTTGCGCCCACTCCGCCACGGTCCTACGGTCGGCCGGATTGTCCATCAAGGCATCGGCGATCATACGCAGTTTCGAACTCCGCGTGATCGGAAGATGCAGCCGTTCGGTCGGCATGGCGATCAACTCGTTGAGGAGCACCGCGGCGATCTGCGCGGGCGGGCCGTCGGGATCGTAGAGCGGGGGCAGCGTCGCCATCCGATGGATCAGCTCGTGCAACAGCGGTGAGATCGACAGCGTGCAGCATTCCTGCGGCACGCTCGCCGCATCCATGTCCACATAGAGAAACAGCAGGCTGGCGTTGCCGCTGACGCGATTGCTGTGGGGCATACCGCCGGGAATCCAGACGCCGCAGCGCGGCGGGACCATCCACAGGCCGCTCGGCACTTCGCACGTCACACCGCCGCGCTGGGCGAGGACGAGCTGTCCCTTGCGATGGATGTGAACCGGCAGCTCGTCCTCCTGCTCCCGGGTATCCACCATGCCGGCCACGATCGGACGGTCCAAAATGTCAGGATCGAACCGCCGATAGTGCTGATAGAGCGTGCCGCGCATTGTCATCCTTTAGCAATTAATTGGCAGAATAACGAAATTCTCTCGACGCAGCAACGCCTATGGTCTCCGTGCTTCACGGACGATCACATCATGCCTTCACCATTTCTGTCTCGGCTTCTCGCAACAGCAGCGCCCGGCCGGCTCGATCCGAAATGGGCGCTGTTCTCTTCGAACTCCTTCATCGCGGCAATGCTCGCGATCTATTTTGCCTTCCGGCTCGGATTGGAGCGGCCGTATTGGGCGATGCTCACGGTCTATCTGACCGCACAGCCGTTCGCCGGCGCGGTTCGGTCACGCGCCGTCTACCGCTTTGTCGGGACATTGCTGGGCGCCTGCGTGGCGCTGGCGCTGGTCCCGATCCTGGTCGATCAACCCGCGTTATTGTCGGTTGCCGTTACCGCATGGGCCGGACTCTGCCTCTATATCTCCTTGCAGGATCGCACGCCGCGCAGCTATGCTTTCCTGCTGGCAGGCTACACCGCGACGACAATCGCGTTCTCGAGCGTCAACGTTCCGGCGATGGTATTTGTGACCGCGCTGTCGCGTGTCGAGGAGATCCTGCTCGGCATCGGCTGTGCGACCTTGGTGCACACCCTGCTGTTCCCGAGCGACGTCACTACTCCTGTGCTGAAATCCCTCTGCGCCGCATTGTCGGACGCCTTCGCCCGGACCACCGATGTGCTCTGCGCGCGCGTCGACAAGGCACCGAATACGGGTGTGCATGGTCTTGATGATGTCGCCGCGCATGCCGAGATCGCGCAAGCTGCGCTCGGCCTCGAGCCCAACCATCCATTCCCCCGATGCGGCGGATGCGGCGAGGCCCATCTTCTCCAAATGTTGAAGGCGACCGACCATCAGGCGCCGGATCTCGGGATCGGACTGGCCGGGGTTCTCTGGGCGAAGATCGATCGAGCCGGTCTCATCTGCCGCCAGGCGGATCTCCCGATCGAGCCGCGTCCATCGTTCCGCCGTGACCTCCCTCTCCAGCGAACTGCGGATCTCATGCTCTGGCTTTGGACCCAGTTCGATAGCGACCAGTTCCTCGGCGCGCGAGCGCAGGCCCCGGCTGATGTAGTCGCGGGAGATCACCAGATCCGCCCCTTCCTCATCTACACCCCGGACGAGAAGGTGGACGTGAGGGTTGTCGGTATTCCAATGATCGACAGCCACCCAATCGAGCCGCGTGCCGAGATCGGCCTCCATCTGCATTGCGAGATCGCGGGTGAAGGCCTTGAGATCGGTCATATCGCCCGCATCCTCCGGTGAGACGATGAACCTGAAATGATGCCTGTCGTCCCTGCACCGTTCTGCGAAAGCCGCGCTATCGGCGCGGTCGCTGCCGGCATCGAACATCTCGGCCCTCTCGCCGCTCCGGGTCACGCCGTCGCGCTTCAGATATGAGAGATGGGCGGTCAGTGGCGCTGAACGGAAAGCTCTTCCTCTGTGACGAACCACGCGGGCCTTCACCATGACGCGACGCGTTGGGCTGAACAATCGGGCACGGCTAAAGGACAGTCGGCCGCGGCCAAACGTCGAGCGCCCATAGGCCGCCGAGCGCCTGCTGGCCACGGTCTGATCCGAGGTGTGTCCAGCTTTCTTCGCGGCACGAAGCACCTGGTTGATGAAGCTCTTCGGCTTTGGCGCGCGGGTAGTGCGGATGCGCCCAGGCCGGATACGCAGATGGCTGTCGCCCACGCTCACGGGAGGGCCTCCCCACGATCAAAAGCACCTGCAGTGCCGAAAATGCCCTTGATCGCATTGCTCAAATTGCAGAGCGCGGCACGCGCCCCGACCGACCGGCACGCCAGAACGCAAGCCATGCCAATGGCTTGCAGTTCGACCGGCGAGCCCCTTTTATCTCGCCGTCTTAATCGGTCGTGTCGTCTCTCTGATCTTACCCATTCTCGCTTCCTTTCCCGTCTTCGACAAGCCGCTCTGATCCACGCCATGACACGATGCGCCGCGATGGCTGCGAGTCCTGACGCGCCGTGCAGTCTTCCGCGCTCGTCGGCGGCACAAACTCGCTGCAGCAAGGCAGCGCGGACGCCGTCGCGGCGCATCTTGAACGCGCGCGCGGCGTTGTGGAAGGAGTACTGCCGGCTGCACGATCTGGTGGTGCGGCTGGTCGCCGGGCACGAGCTGTGCCGGCGCTTCATGCAGATTCCCGGCGTCGGTCCGATCGCGGCGCTGAGCTTCATGACCGCGGTCGACGATCCCTTGCGCTTTAAGCGTTCGCGCGACGTGGTGACGTATTTTGGCCTGACCTCGCGACGCTGGCAGTCCGGCTCCTCGATCGACGTCAAGGGGCGGATCAGCAAGACGGGTGACGGCGACGTGCGGCGGGCGCTGTACGAGGCGGCGAGCGCCTTGCCGACGCGCTACAAGAAAAAGGACAAGGTCAAGGCGTGGGGGCTGGCGCTGGCCAGGCGCTCCTCGCACCACAAGGCGACGGTGGCAGTGGCGCGCAAGCTCGCCGTGATCATGCACGCGATGTAGACCGGCGGCACGTTCTATTGCGGCGATCCGGACACATCTGCGGCGGAGATGCGCGCCGAAACCACCGCCAAGCAGCGCAAATTGCTCGGGGCTTACGCATGAGCTGCGTGATCCTTCAACCTGGCAACGCCGCGACGATAGCCGCGACCTGAACACGGAGCTCCGCCGCTGGCGGATGAGGACTGATGCAGCACAGCGACGACGGAACGCACGTTATCTTGCCTGCGACGATGCATCTTCGGATCCGACCGATCGCGCCGGATTGCCTGTGATGTGGCTCCGTCACACCGATGGAAAGCATGGCGTCAATCAGCTCATGACCAGCGCATCGCCGCGCACGGCTTGCGCAAATCCGCCGCGCCCGACCCGGTTCAGGCGAATGCCGAACACCTTTAAAGAGTGCCGGGTCGCGTTCTCGAGGTCCAAGAACTTGCGCTTCAAATTGCGGCGGTGGGTCAGCAACAGCCGCAGCCGGTAGCAGGCCTCGCTCTTGATATGCGCCCTGCGGAACCAGCCGGTGCGCATGATGTGGGCAATCCCGAGCGCGTCCGCCCGGTCGGTCTTGTTGCGCTGCGCCTTCAGCGCCGCGCGAACCTGGAGGGTCTCCAGGCACACCGCCGGCAGACCAAGCTTGAGCAGTTCCGGATGCAGCCAGGGCGACAGCGAGCCTGCCTCGTGGCCGAGCCGCCGCAAGCGGCCAAGATACGGTCAAGCGCCGTCCTGATCGCATCGGGATCGGTCACCACCGCCGTCTCCAGCATCACCTTGCCGGTCGCGTCCACCACGCAGATCGCTGTCTCGGCCATGCCGACGTCCAGACCACAGAAGAATTCCATCGCACGCCTCCCGCGTTGCCGAAGCGGCGCAGTGTGCGGCTTATTCAGCGCGCAATCCACTTGATCTGCCGCCGCAACGCCCGGAGCAGGCCGATTACGAGCGGCCTTCCTAATCGGGCGGGCAAAGTCAACTCATTCCTACGCTTTTCTGCGACTCTTCGAACTTCAGCCATGACCGACTCCCTGCACCAACAACGCGCACTTCACCGCAGCCGCGTACGCGACGTGCACTCACCAGGCGGGGTCCATGCGTTCCTTCGCGTTCAGCACTTCGGCCGTCGCATGCTCTTCATCAGGTTCGTAAACAGGGCTGTCTCCGGCGCTCTCGTCCCCGAAGGGCGGCAGCAGGCAAGATAGCGGACATTCCCCGTTTCGCGGCCACGCCCGGGGACGCTCACCGCGCGCGCGGATCTCTAATTTCGCTCCTCCTCAACATGCCGGGCGTAAGCCCAGCGCTAATCTGTCGTCACCTGCACCGCGACTACTGCGCCGGTTTCAACCGCAGCCGCTGCGTGATCTTCGCCAAACCCGACGTGGAAGTCGGTCTCGCTAACCCACATCCGGTGCAGAATGCTTGCCAGCTTCCGTGCCACCGCGGTGATCGCGCACAGCATGCTCGACCGTTTGGCGATCCGCAGGCCCCATGCCCGCAGTGCCGATCATTCCTGACCCGCAGCAGCAGGCTTGCGGCCGCCTCGCAAAGCGCCTCGCGTACGGCGACGTCGCCTCGTTTGCTGATGCGTCCTTCGTAATCGATCGATGTGCCGGACTGGTGCCGCCTCGGCGCCAAGCCAAAATGCGCGCGCCGACCGTTTTCGATCTGGCAAAGCGATGAGGGTCATCAACGCCGACTTTGAACGACAGGGCCGCAACGGGACCGACGCCTGGAGCCGTCATCAAGCGCCGGCAGACAGCATCATGTTAGACCACCTGCAGCAGCGCACGATGGAGCCGATCGTATCCCTCGAGGATGGCGCGGCGCACATCTAACATTGCCTCGATGGTCATCACGAAGACGGGATCGCTGCGCTCGATCAGCTCGCGGACCCGGGCCTCAAAGGCACCGCGGGCGACGGCTCCAACGAGCGACCCATAGGCCCGCAGCGCGCCACGAATGTGGTTTTCGAGGTCGATCAGTTTGCGCCTAAGCAGCTTCCGGCTGATCAGCAGCGTGCGCATCTTCTGCATGTCGATATTCTGGACATGGACGGCGCGGTACCAGGCCAACCGCATCACCTGCGCAATGCCACGCGCATCATTCCGGTCGGTCTTGTTCCGCATCCTTCGGCGTGCAATCTGGTCATGGGCAGTTCACCAGCATCTTGTTCGCGAAGATCCTTCCATAGGTGCTGGAGGCATCGAGCGGACTGCCAGGTTTGCATGGCGCTTGTAAACCGGGAGTTGCCCAACGAGGCCAACTGAGCACCGGTAACGGCAGGCTACGATCTTGCCAAGCGCTTCCGGTCCGTCCGATTTGTACGCTACGGCGCGCAGCGGTTAGCGGCGGGATCAGAGCGCCTTTTGTTTGGCACCGTAGGCGATATGGATCAACGCATCCCGGACAGTTGAGCAACGCGCAGATGGCGTCGAAGCAACCTCGTCAGCTACCACAAATCCAGCGCCTTCCTAGGAGGCCCGCATCGACACCAAGGTCGCGCCATGGAAATGCCCATCTCGCTCAACGGCGCTCGATCCGATTCTGGCCGGGATCATCGGAGCACGTGCAGGAACCATGGTTGACAATGATAACAACGAGCGGCGCCGACTCGTCGAGTTCAAGGACGGTTGCCGCTATGGCAAATTCGGAAAGACTAAGGCCTACGAGCTGATCGCCCACGAGAGGATCAGGGCCTACAAGATGGGGGGGCAAGACCATGATCGACCTCGACAGCGTGGATGAATATCACGCTTCGCTGCCGAGGCTCGAAACGAGGGCGAGCTAGGCCGCCGTCTGCGTAGCGAAACGGCGGGCGCATCGTCGCTCAGGCTATCAAGGCGATCAACTTTATGTTGTATTAAACGCACCGTTCGGCCCGCTAGGCCGCACGGTTACAGATGCCTGGTTCTTATTGTCCCAAAGCTGGCGCCGTACCACCTCGTCGCGCAGTGGCGCTCTTTTTCTCCGTACTATGGGCGAGCTGGGCTTCCGACTACATCGTCGTCGAACGCGACCTACTCGCTCAGCAGGTCGACGCGGTCGAGCGGACGCGTGCGCGCGGTGGTCGCCGCCGGGGCATTATCGCAGTCCATGGTCCGCAGCGCCTTGTTCAGTGTTTTCGGACATTAGGACGCTCTCGTCATTGGACGCCCAGCAGATCGCGGATCAGCGTCGCGCGATCCCGCGTTATCGATACCGGTTTCGCGTGCACGCGACATAGGCCCGCCCTTAACCTCGCGTTACGTTAGGTCGAGTCCCCGCTGGGACTTCGAGTCAGAACCGGGTTCGATTCCGGTCGGGGGCGATTTTGGAGACCGGAACGCGATGAGCGGTGCCTGCTGCCGAGGCAGCCTGCAGTTTTATTTTTGCCAGTAAATACAGTGCATCATATTGTTGTATTCCTGTGTCGGCAGCCCTCGATCGCGTTGAAAACACACGCAAAAATTCACCGCCTCCGTCCGTTTGGTGGCATTTTGTTGGTATCGGGAGAACAAACAATCGCGGCGATTTTTCGCCATTCCGAACAAGGGAATTGAGCAGATGGCCCGCCAGAACGATGGCGCGTGGCCAAGCTGATCAGGACCAACGTCGATCGACGCGCCGCCTGACATCTTTTCAGATTGAAGGGCCGACGTTTCGGCAAGCGTTGAGCAGTTTCGGATGAGACGAAGCCCTCACAAAGCGCAATCGGTTCAAAAATTACCGGCGACCAAATCGTAAGAGCCCCTACTGCCGCGGACGTACACCTTGGCAGCGGCGGCGCATATCAAGTCGCGATTGCAATCGAACACGCGGAGAAAGCCCGTTTCATCGTAACCGGCATCTGGTTGAATTCGCTTCAGCGCATCTTCGTCGATGAAAAACGATGCCTCGATAGCGCTGTCGTGTCCCCAGAATCGTACGGCACGCCGCGTGCGGTCGTATGAACGGCTATGGTTTGGAAACTCGATCATATGGTCGGGGCCGATCAGTTGTCGGTGAAGGAGACTTCCTTGCCGACTTATCCGATTTTGCGCCGGTCGATGGCCAATCTGCATCGACGCTCGCAACGGCCAAGCATGGCGAGGGGGAAAGAGCGTTAAGGCGATTACGCCAACCCTTAAGTGGCTACGTTGAAAGCGAACTACAACTCTGCTCGCCCCTGTCACAGCAAATAGTTCTGCTTGACCTCGTTATTCCGCCGATGGGCATTATATCTCGAATATCACCGCGAGTTCACGGCTGTTATCGGTGACTGAGAGCATCGTGCTCCCGCCGCGACCAAGAGGCGGTCAATATGTCGAACATCTCCAAATTCGGACTCCGCGAGTGGCTGGTACCGCCGGTCCTGCTGCCGATCTTCTTCGCGCTTGTGATCGCTGGTGCGGTGCTCATTCAGTGGTAGTTAACTCGCCTGCGCGGGCCCGCGCCGCCAGCGCCAAAAGTCTCTGCATGATGGAACATTTCAGCAGCACGAGGGATACCCCAGCGAGGCAGCCATCGGGGGACGAGATACCTAGGATCAACTCGCACCCGCATTGCGGAGAGTTACCGATGACGTTCGGTCCGTCACGCAGTCCAGCCATCGTTCTCGTCGTAGAAGACGAGATGGTGCTCCGCATGCGCGCAATTGGCATGGTGGAAGACGCCGGCTACACGCCGTTGGAAGCGCGGGATACCGACGAAGCCCTCGCAATCCTGAGCTCCAGATCCGACATCGCGCTCGTTTGCGCCGACATCCAGCTGCCGGGCAGCATGGACGGCATGGGCCTCGCGCGTACCGTGCGTAAACGGTGGCCGGCGATCGATATCATCCTGATGTCCGAGCAATTGAACCCGCCCAGCATCGATCTTCCCCCCCGCAGCAGATTCTACGGTAAGCCGCTCCAAGCCTGGCAGATCATAGCCGGGATTCGCACGATGATTGGCCACGCCTGAGGCGCCCAACATCGCCCGACCATCCGCGTCAAGCGGCCATCCTAACTAGCCCTCACCTCTCGTCGATCGGCAACATTATGGCGATCTTCCTCGTCCGGCATGTCACAACATATCGGTACCGGCGTGCGGTCAGGCTGGGCCGACATCAACTGATGGCGCGCCCGCGCGACAGTTTCGACCAGCGACTGATTGATTTCTCGCTCGATGTGACGCCCGCGCCCTCGGAGGTGAGGTGGCTGCACGACGTCTTCGGGAATTGTGTTGCGCAGGTCGAATTTGCCTGTGACAGCGACTACTTGCGATTCGAGTGTATCATCAAGGTCGACCACACGCCGGAGAATGCGCCCGACTTCAGAATTGAGGCCCACGCGAAGGACCATCCATTTGCGTATCAGGATGATGAGGCGCCGGACCTGGCACCCTATGTTCAAAGATGGTTCTCGCACCCGGAAGATCATCTCGGCCGGTGGCTGGATACGTTTCTCGTGCGCGGGACCAGACGCCGTACGGGCCAGGTCCTGATGACCCTCAATGAAGCAATCTCGGATGGCTTTGCATATGACCGCCGCACGGCGCCAGGAACGCAAAGTCCCTCCACGACACTTGAACGCAGGAAGGGCAGCTGTCGGGACTTTGCCGTCTTGATGATTGAAGCCGCGCGAAGCCTAGGTTTCGCCGCACGCTTTATCACCGGCTATATCTACGTACCGGATCGCGATGGTCCAGCCTGGCTGGGCGGGGGAGCCACTCATGCCTGGTGTCAGATTTACGTCCCCGGCTCCGGCTGGGTCGAGTTCGATCCGACCAATGGGATCGTCGGAAACCGAGATCTGATCCGCGTGGCGGTGGCCAGGGTCCCGAGCCAAGCTGTTCCCCTGTTTGGCAGTTATTGGGGAACTCGCGAGGATGAGCTTGGAATGGACGTGGACGTGAACGTCAAAACGACGTCAGCTCTGTCATAGAGTTGCTCAATGAACGGACAGGAACACGGCAACTACTAACGCGTTGGCACTTTTGCAGTGCTGCGCTGTGTCGACGAGCCATGCTCACGATTAGCAGCCGCGGGAATTTGTCGACTTTGGAGGACGCCGCGTGAAGATCCGGGTCGGCTATGAGATGATCTACGACTTTCCGCAGCCCACGCCCATGATCATGGTCCTGGGCGTTCATTTTTCCCGGGCATCGGACGTTATCGTCCCCGATTATCTGACCACCACGCCCTCGGTTGCGATCGTCCCCTATCGTGACGGCTTCGGTAACTGGTGCAGCCGCATCGTTGCGCCAGCGGGTCGAATGCGCCTGGCGGCTGACGGGATCGTTCGCGACACGGGCCTGCCGGACGTCGTTGTGCCCTCGGCTACCCAACACGCGGTCGAGGACTTGCCGGCAGAGACGATCGTGTATCTGCTCGGCAGCCGCTATTGCGAAACCGACCAGCTGTCCGATGTCGCGTGGAAACTCTTCGAGAAGGTCTCGCCCGGATGGGCCCGTGTTCAGGCGATCTGTGATTTCGTTCACAATCACATTGAATTCGGCTATGAGCACGCGCATGCAACCAAGACGGCCCGGGACGTCTTCAACGAGCGCAAGGGCGTGTGCCGGGACTTCGCGCATCTGGCCGTCACGTTCTGTCGCTGCATGAACATTCCCGCCAGATACTGCACCGGCTATCTCGGCGACATTGGTATGCCTCCCCCTTATGCCCCAGGGGACTTCGCGGGATGGTTCGAAGCCTATATCGGCGGGCGTTGGTACACATTCGATCCACGCAACAACGTCCCCCGGATTGGACGTGTGCTGATTTCTCAAGGACGTGACGCTGCCGACGTGCCGATTACCCAGACGTTTGGCCCCAACACCTTGGTCAGCTTCAAAGTGTGGACCGACGAGATCCCTTCTTCCTGAGCACAGGATACAGCGAGTCTGGACCCTGAATCGCTTGGAGAAATGATCGCGGACTTGCGACGGGATTTGTCAGTACGAAACCGAGTTGGGCCTCTGCCGGAACGAATGTCGGTGGCGCAACTTGGTAAGCACGACCGGATGCAAACGCCCCCCAAAGCATCCGAGGAAATGACGGCCTCATTGCGCCCCCACGCTCTGGGGCCGTCGCTTGGGACGGTCCCTCTAGTCGCGCTCTCTCAGCACAGGCTTCTCGTGCAACACCGCACTCAACAACGAGTTGTGGACTTCGATGTGGCCGTTATAGCTGATGAGCCCCAATCTTCGAAACTTGTTCATGAAATAGCTGACCCGCGATCGTGTCGTTCCGATCATTTCAGCCAATGTCTCCTGATTGATGCTCGCGCTGATCGGCTGCGGACTGCCTTCCTTGCCGAAATTGGCGAGGAGCAACAGCAGACGAGCAAGCCGCCGTTCGCTGGAATTGAATAGCTGGTCGATCAGGTCCTCCTCGATCCGGCTATTTCGGGTCAAGAGATACGAAATGAACAGCTGGGAGAATTTCGGCTCGTCACGAATAGCCGACATCATCGATTCTCTGGTTATCGATGTGATGACGCAATCTTCCATCGCCGCTGTCGTCGACATCCGCAGAGGGTGACCATTCATGCACCCCTCGCCGAAGAACTGACCGGGCTCGAGAATGGCGACGACTGCTTCTTTGCCCTGCTCCGAAACGACCGTCAGCTTGACCTTGCCGCTTTGAATGTAGAACACTGAGTCAGCAGGGTCGCCTTGCTGAAACACAAGCTGGTTCTTGCGAAACGTCAGAATGGCTTTGCCGGTGCCCACCTTGGCGAGAAATTTCTGGGGGTCGAACATGTCCTTGGTCGACTTCGCCACGCGTGGACTCCCTTGGATCGACGAGACTTGCCCGCTTCGATCGATTGCCAAGCGAACGACTTTCTCGACCAAGCGACGAACAGCCGCTTCTTGCCGGCTGGAACTTGCGGGAGCGGACCCGTTGGGCAGACTTTACTCCTTGATTGTTCGCAATTCTAGGGAAGAGCCACTTTCCAAGCGGCGCGGCTCACTGTGCGCCCATCAGCGGGCGTTTTCGGTCATCTCAGACGAGGAGGCGCTGGCCCTGTGCGCGGCACGATCTTAAGGTGGAGCATAGAAGCCCGGCGGCGCGACGCGCTGGTCAATATAGCTCACCATGGAGAGGTTGACGGGATTATTGTAGAAGGCAGCAGCGACACGACTCTTTACTGAGTCTGCTTTGCATCCCTCGTTATTCGACCCTCCCATACCCATATCCTATCCTGTGTCTCTGATCGTGCCAGCCGGCAGGAGAGTGGCACCAGCTGCAGATATGAACAGTGGTCGACAATAGGAGGATGCCATGTCACTTGCGCAACTTCGGATCGATGACGGACCGCACACCATGGACGGGCTCCGGCTCATTGCGCGGGACGACAACAAACAGGTCGAGGCGTTCATGAGTCGGAAAGTGATGGACATCTGGGCGGAATCTGTCGAGCATCGCGGAGGACGCCAAAGTCTTTTCCGAGGTCAATACAACGCGCTCGGAAGACTGAACCTGCCCGCACTGCAACGGATTGTGCGCGCGAAATACGAGCGAGGTATCGCGTTCAACCGCCAACATCCCTTCGTCGAGGTTCTGTTCTCTGACATCGCCGAAAGTGGCGAGACTTTGAATCTAAGTGAACTGGTTCGAGAGACACTGCCGCCGGCATTTCACAGGCTGACCTAGGATCCTGAACGCTGTGACCGAAGCGTACGCTCCCGGCTGTCCTAGATGGGTTCAGGACAATTACTTGCAAGTTGAGCAATATTGACCAGCGGGGGGGGGCATCAAGCCAGGTTCCATTATGGCTTCCGTAGCTCTTCAGTGAAGGAGAGCCAGCACGCCGCCTATCCATGGTTGATGTCATGCGGTCACTTCTGCGCAAGCGAACAGACAAACAAATCGGCTACAGCATCTCGCAACTTGTTCAATTGCGCCATCAGATGCTCCGGTTTGCTCGGACGCTCCCGCCGGGACCTGACCGGAATCAGCGGCGGCAAATCGCGTCTTCCTTGCGAAGCCTTGCCAGACGCACGCGGTGAACCGGCTGTCTCCAGCCAGCAAAGTCAAACATTGCAAGGCAAGACACGTTCCTCATGCCCTTTCTGATCCCGGGAGCGCACCGGGGTATCCCGCTGAGAGCTCGAACGTCCAAACAGGTCCGTTTCCCCTCTAGGGCTCGCAAACCGGACTGCGCCCCGGCAACTGCGGAAAGCTTGCAAGAATGATGCATGATTCAAAGGGGTCGGATGGCAAATGTAATCGAACGGAATAACGTCCAGGTTCGTGGCGCGGGCGACAGGGCGATGGTCTTCGCCCACGGCTTCGGGTGCGATCAGAACATGTGGCGGTTCGTGGCTCCGGCGTTCGAAAAGGACTTCATGACCGTTGTGTTCGACCACGTCGGCGCTGGCGGATCCGATCTGTCGGCCTACGACAGGGCCAAGTATTCGACCTTGTCGGGTTACGCCGACGACGTGGTCGAAATCGGCACCGAACTTGGTTTGAAGGATTCCGTCTTCGTCGGACATTCCGTCAGCAGCATGATCGGCGTGCTGGCCGCGCGACAAGCGCCAGGCACGTTCGGCAAGCTCGTGCTCATCGGCCCTTCAGCCCGCTACATCGACGACGAAGGATATGTTGGCGGGTTCAGTGCCAAGCAGATCGATGAATTGCTCGAATTTCTCGAATCCAACCACATGGGTTGGTCGGCGCAGATGGCACCTATGATCATGGGCAATTCCGACCGGCCGGCTCTCGGTCAGGAGCTCACGAATAGCTTCTGCCGCACGGATCCCGATATTGCCAAAGCGTTCGCCCGAGTGACTTTCACCTCCGACAACCGTAAGGATCTCGCGGAGGTCTCCGTTCCGACCCTCGTCCTCCAATGCAGCGAAGACATCATCGCCTCCCAGGAGGTCGGCGATTTCGTTGCCCGTAGTATCCCCGGCGGTCGAATGATCGTCCTGAACGCGACCGGGCATTGCCCGAACCTCAGTGCGCCCGACGAGGTCATCGCGGCGATTCGAGCCTTCGTCTCGTGAGCGTCTCCGGTCCAGACTTCGAGGACATGGTCAACAACGCCCCGTGCGGGTACGTCACCCTGCACCCGAACGGCCGCATTGAGCATGTCAACCCGACCTTGCTGGCGTGGAGCGGGCACCCGGCAGACCAGATGGTCGGCAAGCGTTTCACCGATTTCCTGACCATGCCAGGCCGCATCTACTACGAAACTCATATCGCGCCGCTGCTGCGGATGCAGGGCTTCTTCAACGAATTCGCTATCGACATGGTGACCACTGCCGGTGAGCCGCTCCACATGATCGCCAACGCGAACGAGCGCCGCGATGCGGATGGAAAGCTGCTGCTGATCCGTCTTGCGTTGATCAAGGCGACCGACCGACGGCGCTACGAACAGGAGCTCCTCGCCGGCCGAGAATTGGCCATTGCTGCCGAAAGGGCGACGCAAGAAGTGCTGCTGCTCGAGCACGAAACCTCCGAACTGCGGGAACAGTTCATCGCCGTACTTGGTCACGATCTTCGCAATCCTCTCGCCTCCATCAGCGCCGGCGCGAGACTTCTCGGCCGTACCGTGCAGAATGAGAAGGAGCAGCAGATCGTCGCCATGATGCAGACGACGGTCATGCGCATGGCCTCGATGATCGACAACGTCCTCGACTTTGCACGCGGTCGTCTGGGCGGTGGCATTACCCTGGAATACGATGCGAAAGGACCGCTGGAGCCCGTCCTTGCCCAGGTGATCGACGAACTGAGGCTGGCTTCGCCCGGTCGCGTCATCGAATTCGAGTTTGCCGTCGACGGGCCGGTAAACTGCGATCGCATCCGCATCGGCCAGCTCCTTTCCAACTTGCTCGGCAACGCCGTGACGCATGGCACGGCCAACAAGCCCATCACCGTTCACGCCGAGACGCGAAATGGATTGTTCGAGCTCTGGGTCGCCAATGCGGGTGAGGCTATTCCGCAAACGGTGATGGACAAGCTGTTCGAACCGTTCTTCCGCGGCAAGGCCCGTGCGAGCAAGCAAGGGCTTGGACTTGGGCTGTACATCGCCTCTCAGATCGCAAAGGCGCATGGGGGCGCATTGACCGTCGCATCGACCCCCGCGGAGACCCGCTTTAGTTTCTCAATGCCGCTGGCGTAACCTGCATGCTGCAATGGCCGCCTTCCGACGGCGCGGTCCTCAATCTTCTCCCAAGAGCGACACCGGACTAGCCTTCGAGGACGTGCCCCAAAGCTCTTAGCGGACGCACGCGATCGCTGACGATCTTGAGGATGGCCAGCATCGGAACAGCCAGGATCGCGCCAGGCACGCCCCACATCCAGAACCAGAACACCAGCGACAGGATGACCAGCACCGGGTTCAGCGTGAAGCGTCGGGCAAGCAACATGGGTGTCAGGGTTTCGCCTTCGGCGAGGTGGATGCAGAAGTAGAGGGCCGGCGGCAGCAAGGCCCACCACAAGCTGTCGAAGCTCAACATTCCGGCCAGGAGGAAGATGACGGTGCCTAACAGTGGGCCCAGAATCGGAACGTAGTTGAGCAGGAAGGCCGCGGCTCCCCACAACAAGGGGTCTCCAAGCCCGCAGAAATACATCGCAACCGCCGTTGCAGCTCCCACCGCAGCGTTCATGGTAGTGATTGTGAGCAGATAGGCAGATATGTCCGCTTCGATCTGCTGGGAGATGTCCACCGCCTGCCTCTTGTCGCGAAAACTTGGGAGGACCTCGACGATACGTCGCAGAAAAACGTCGCCTGCGACCAGGAGAAAGTAGAGCACCAGAACCGTGGTGAACAGGCCGTCGATGACAGCCCGCGTTCCAGCGAAGAGCGCGCCGGTCAGGCCGAGATCGCTGCGGACCGAAACCGTGGCTCCCTTTTTCTCGGGAGCGTCAGCGACGTGCTCGGCCTGCTGGATGACTTTCTGCAGCGCTTCGATCGGGCGCTTTAGAACGACCAGATGAGTTTCGAGGCGAGGCAGGCCCTCCGGCAATTTCTCCGCCCAAGACGCTGCCGGTAGCGACAAGGCTGCCACGAAGCCCACGAGCGCTCCGACGACCACCAGGATCGCCAAGAGTGCTCCTATGGCACGCGGAAGACCTATACGCTCAAGCAGATGCACGACGGGGTGCAGAATGAGCTGCAGCACGAAGGCGAGCACCACGGGCAATATGATCGAGCTTGCCACATGGATGGCTGCGAGCACGGCCAGTGTTAGCAGACTACCGAGAAAGAACGTCTGCGGGCTGGACGGCAGCGGCATTTCGATATCGTCGGCCGCCTGCGGTGGCGAGGCAACCGGTTCCGGTACGCCGACATTCTGCCCTGGGGACCAGGGGGGCTCATGCGGCAACTTTGACAGTGAGACCACGACGCTTTTCTCCATCCCGATCCAGGGGCCTGCCCCAACCCGCTGAGTCAGCTTCGCACCGGTCGGAAGGGCGCGATGCGGCTGCAGGAGCCTCTAGCCGGATAAGCAGTCGGTCCGGCTGGACGGTTCGGCCGCGGCGGGCCTCTTCGCCAACTGAAGAATAAGGAGAACACGTGGCCCCGCCGGAGCGTTCCTAGGCGCTCGCGAACCGATGCGGCGCATTCCCGCCAATCTCGGTCTCGGCAGCGGCTTCATCGATGGCCGCCAGCAACCGAGCCGTGGCAGACTGTTGGATCATGTGCCCTGCCCCAGCGACGCGGTGCAGCTTGCTGTGAGTGACTTCGCCGTGAAGTCTGACCGATTGCTTGTTGATGTCGATGAGGCGATCATCATCGCCGGCGATGATGATGATGGGCATCCTAAGTTGGTCGTAGGTCTTGGACGAGGCAAATGCGGCGGGGATCATCAACGTTGCCTCCGCCGCGCTGGCACGCATCTGTGACGGTCGCAACGCCAATTCCTTGGGGAAGCCGACGAACTTGTCAGGGACTGGCCGCGGACCGAACATCTTGCGCAACATGGAAGGCCACAAGAGGCGGCTGACGATCGGCGAGATGGTGTGACTGATGGCATCGCCGATGCCGGGTATCGCTGACATCGAAGATGCCGCCGCGTCAGCACGAACGGTTGGAAAATAGTATCCCGACGCCAGCACCAAGGCTTCGACAAATGACGAATGTCTTGTCGCCAACGCAAGAGCGACCGCCGCACCCCATGAATGTCCAAGCACGATCGCCCGCTGAACGCTCAGACGATCAAGTGCCTTTCTGAACAGGTCTGCCTGTGCTTCCGGGGTCCAGATCACGTTTCGTGGCCGCGAGCTGTGTCCAAATCCGGGGCGGTCGAATACGATCACCCGAAACCTGTTGGCCGCGAGATCGATCAGGCCGCTTGATTCAAAATCCTGGATCATGCTGCCGTTGCCGTGCAGGAGCACAAGCGGACGCCCATTGCCACGTTCCACGTAGTGCAGTCGGACGCCATCGATCTCCAGGAACTGCCCACGAGGCGGGTTATCGCGTTCCGCTTTCTTGGCGACTCGCCCATTTACGATCGCTATGGCGCCGAGAAGGGAAGCCGCCCCAGCAAATGCCATAAGCGCGGGATGTCGCCCCAAGGCCGTGGTGTAGTCGGACCGGAGCGAGAGGGAGCGTGTTCGCGGGGATGCCATGTGCAGTACCTCAGGTGGCATGCACGATGACTCAGGCAAATTGAGAAATGTTGCAGGCTCATCCTCAACGGTCGCCGCCGAGTCTTCGTTCCAAACGCAACTTGGAGCGCCTCGTTGTCGCTCTCGCCGGTTCAAGATTACTCCGACTGATCAGCCCAGCGCTGAAGGCAATAAATGATGGCATGGAACATGTCGACGTTGGTCTTGTTCAACATTGTTACTCTTACCGAGAAAGCGACTGGATCGATGGCAAACAACAAAAACCCGGATGAGAAGCAGCCCGGTGAAAATCCGAAAGGTAAGTACCATTACAATCCGGGAAATATGGCGGGAAAAACGCCCGGTGACGCGGAGCAGACTGACGAAAATCGGGGCACTCCGTCTCGGCACAAAGAGAAGCCCGCCGAATAGGCCCGCGACTTTGCCCTCTTCGTAGCGGTCGCGGAATGAACCTGAAAGACCAACTCAGGCACCTTCCGAGAACCGGCTCATCGCAAGACGCGCGTCCGACGATGAGCCATCCCGGGTGGATGACGCAAGCTGAGGGGTCAGGTGTCGCGCCATAGACCAATATGACAATCCCACGATGGGAGAGTTGTTCCTGTCAGAACGTGGCGAGGGCAAGCTTGTCCCGCCTCTGCCTGCGCTCCGAGACACAACTTGGCTGCCAGCGCCTGATGCCGCGATTAGGTTCTTTTGCTGGCATGCTGTCGGTCTTTGAGGCGCCGCCTGCCATGCTTTCGCTGCACAATGGGAGTTCATATGAAAATGCCTGTTCACTCATCTGAAGAGCCCGAGCCGAGAGCACCACGCGCTGATAGACTGCCGATGGAAGGATTTGCGATCGTTGTCGACGGGCACTTCAAGTCAAGGTTTGATACCGCGGAAGCCGCCGAGTCGTCGGGTCGCGCACTTAAATCGACCTACCCGATGCTCCGGATCGAAATTTATGACGCCGTGACAACCGCCCGAACCTTATTGGGCTGAGAAATCAACTCTCCGAGGATGCTCATCAGGAGCGGAAAGGGCCTTGCTCGGCAAAGAGCCGCATCGTCGAGCAAACGGTGACGAGTTGTCTTCGCTACGGAGCGAAAGCCGGCGCACTCGGAGACATGCAGTGGGGGCGCAATCGAAGACGGCCGCTGGACACAGCGAACTATCTAACGCAGGCGCCACGCTGCCGCTCACCGCGAGCCGTTGCTCGGAATCACAATTCACGAAAAACAGTTGGCTGCGCCAACCGAAATTTAGAACCATCGGTCTACGATGACTATCCAAAGCCTAATCGGCGCAAGCCGCTGCCCATTGCCCTCACGTCTTACGACGGGCTTTGGTCGCAAGTCCGCTCCGGTATTACGAACCGCATCTGTCAGCATCTGACGGAGTTCAGCCTTCGTCGCCGCGTTGTCGATTTTTGCCAGTTTGTCATTCATTTTATATGAGAACGCCGGCGGAAAATGCCACTTTTTCGTTCAAGCTGGATTTCCGACGGCGACGAGCGCGGAAGGAAACCGGCATAGCGCGAAGGGCCATCTTCTTTGCGTTCTAAAAAACAACCCCGCGGCCGTTAAACCGGTCGCGGGTTTGCGAAGCCAGGGGCCCTGCCAGTACATCCGTGGTCAAAGCAGCATGGCATCCTATGCGCGCTTACGCGACGCGCAGATTCTCTGCTGCGGACTTGCCGGTCCGGCGGTCAGCAACGACGTCGAAGGACACCTTTTGTCCTTCATCGAGACCGCTCATGCCGGCGCGTTCAACCGCGCTGATATGAACGAAGACGTCTTGGCTTCCTTGGTCTGGTTGAATGAAGCCGAAGCCTTTTTGGCCGTTAAACCACTTCACAGTTCCCGTATTCATGGGTGATCTTCCTTTGGGATAGATGTTCGGAGCCGCGCTCGAGCGCGCAGCAAGCTAAGCGAGATCTGGAGGGAGGTCGTCAGTCAGGCGCGCTGAAAGCGGCGAGGCCAAGTCGTTCGGCCGAAACTCGATAATTACCATATGGCTATTGCTTGTTCGTTCCGCAAGTGGCCGTGGTGAGGGAGAGCCCGCGTTACTGCAACACAAGGGGAGCTGGCAGTGGCCCCTTACGGGTCAAGCACACGCGCCGTCCGCCGATCTGCTGACAGCCGCACTCTCGAAGGGAACAAAGGGTGAGAAGACGGTTTGAATCTGGCGGCAGAACCAGGAGACTGGGAGCCGCGAAGAAAAGCCGTTCGGTGTAACGCCCGGCGGCTTTTGTTTGATGGGGCATCTCTCGATGCCTGTGACGTGTCGTCCCCCGCCTCAAGCAAGGGCACCGAGTTGAGAGCACCTCACTGGGGTCTGCATGTCCAAGCGACCTCGCCGCCTTTTCCTCTGTGCGCAACCAGGACGGAGGAACACTCCGCCCCCAGTCGGTTTGGCTCCCCAAGCAGCATTTTTGTGATGCGGTGCTTTAACACTCGCGCGAATCGGAATTGGCATGGCTTCCGTCATAGTGGGGCTGAACAGATACTTCGCATTGATCGAGCGTCGAGTGCCCACGAAAGTGGGGACTTTCATTCGCTGGCTGCGAGAGCCATCCAAATTCTGGATCCGTGTCATTGTCGCGGGGATATTAATTCTCGGGGGCGTCTTCAGCTTCTTGCCCCTCTTCGGTCTCTGGATGCTACCCCTTGGGCTTCTTCTCATCGCGCAGGACATGCCGGTCCTGCAAAAGCCTCTCCTCGCCATGTTGCGATGGATTGAGCTGAAGTGGAAGTGGCTGAGGCGACGGTTCAGAGCGAGGTCGTCATAACGGCGACGGCCAATTGCGGAAGCAACCAGATGACGCGACCGTCCCACCCGCGGCGTCGGGGCAATCCCCCTATTTGGAACGTTGTGGCTAAGCTAGGCTTGGTCCAGCAGGAGGTCACCATGACCAAACCATCAGGCCACGGCATCATGCGCGTACGCGGAGAAGACCAGCCGGCGGACAAGGAGCGTGCCCAACTGGCTCAAAAAATTGAACTTGGCCACACGCCCCCTGAGATCAAGGAAGAGGCGAACGACCGGGACTGAACGGCAAATATCGTGCGCAAGCGCGAGGGCTCGCCAGCAGGATCCCGCCAAATATCAGGCTGCTTTCTGTGCTCGGTCATATGGCGGAACGTCCCGGATGCCCTCCCGTTCCTTCATTCCGGAGCCGGTAATCCGGGTGTGGACAGCCATTCGCTGATTTGAGCCCCGGTCTCCGCCTGCCGAGCTTTGCGGATTGTGTGTTCCCGCTCGATACCTGGCGGGAGCGACTTTGCCTTTTGACGAAGGACTCGCCCGTGTTCGGCAAGGCGTTCTTCAAAGGAGGTGGTCTGCTTGAGACGGCGTCGCTGCATAGCGTGCTCCTTTTCCCAGGGAAGGCGGGAGCGCGACAGCGTTCTCGTCACCGACAGATGCCGAGGGCCGCGCGGTGATGCAATGACAGTAGCAAGTTACGGTCCGACGCGCTGGTCAATACTGATCATAGCGGCGCCAAAGGCCCCTTCAGCAACCTGTTGCGCCGGACAAGCAACACTCTTCACGGTCAGGCAGCAAGCTCTCGGAGCGCCGAGATGATCGCCTCCGACGGGTACGGCTTGTGGAAGAACCTTGCCCCATCGGGCAGCTCAGAACCTTTGACGAGATGGCCCGAGACGATCAGGAGCCTGATCGGTGGCCATCTTTCGCGAACGGCTTCCGCGAGCCCAACGCCGTCCATCGAACCAGGCATCCTGACATCTGTGAAGACAACGCAGACATCCTGTCGGGCTTCGAGTATTCTGATGGCCTCATCGGCATTGCCGGCAAGCAGCGGATGCAGTCCCGCATCCTCGACGAGGTCGTTCGCCATCAAGAGGAGCATTGGTTCATCCTCGACGACCAAGACGCAACTGCCACGAGGAGAGCTTTGCTCTGGCATATTAGTCCTTTCTAATGCAGGAGACGTCACCGGCCGGGATATCCCGCAGTCACGCCTTTAAGCCATCGCAGCAGCCGGCGTTCCGAATGGCCGCTTCTTTTCTGATCAGTCTTTCTGGCGGACCCAATGCGGCTAACGGTTAGCGAGAGGTTTCGCCGTGCGCCGCCACGACTTCCGCCGAATGACCGCAGCACTCGCCTCGCTCGGCAATGTGCGTCCAGCGGCCTTGCCCGATCATCGCCGCAAGGTTAGCGCGTCGACGCCGCAAGCCCTTTCCATAAGGAAGCATGACTGGTCATTTGCGCGGCAGTCGGATTGAAAAGCGCGTGCCTGTTTGTTCGCTGGATACCACAGAGATCTCGCCGCCATGGGCTTCGACGATCAATTTCGCGATGTGGAGGCCAAGGCCAAGGTGGGTACTGTGCTCCGACGGGTCACCGACTTCCTGGCCTCGCGTCCAGGATTGGAAGATTGATTTTTGCGCATCAAGCGGGATCGAGGTTCCGAGATTGTGCACTTCGATGGTCATAGCATCGGGATCGTTACCTGCGACAGTCACCGTGATGGGCGACGCTGCGTCGCCATAATGGACTGCGTTGCCCATCAGGTTGGACAGCACCTGTCCAAGGCGGGCGGGGTCGCAGGAAACCAACGGATCGCCCTCCTTCGTGACCTCAAGTTTCCGATCTGGGTTGACGGCGCGAAACTCATCCGCGATTTCCTGACACAAAGCCGCAACGTCGTTGTTGGTCTTTGTGACGGGGATTTGAGTGCCGAAGGACGAGCGGGTGAGATCGAGCAGATCGTTCAGAATTTGTGTCGCCCGCCCGGCCGCCAGCCTGATCTCGGAAACTACCCTGGCCTGCTTTGCGTCGGTTGTCCCAGATCGCTCCATCCACTGAGCGCCCATTGAAACGGCACCGAGAGGATTGCGCAGGTCGTGGCCGAGGACGCCCAGAAACAGGTTGCGCGAGTCGTTTATCGTCTTCGTATAGTGGGCAACCGACTCGGTCACGGCCTGATCGATCGCTTCGTTGAACCGCGTCAAGTCCTCGATATCGGTGTCCGCAAGGCTCCGATGGTGGGCAACCCATTGCTTGACCACGCTTGCGCGAAGCGCCCTGTATTCCGACACCATCTGATCGATGTCAAAGCCGTCGGCCAGACGCAGAGCGGCATGGAGTTCAGCCGCGCTTTGAGAAAAGGCGCTATCATTCGTGCCGTCGCCTCGCGATTTATCAAATTGCTCCCGCGGGGTTTGTGCGGTTTCGAGGTCGTCCGCCACGAACCCGAGAAGATCGACGATATGATCTTCCAGAGCCAACTTCGTCATCCGGTCGCTGGCCGGTGATAGAGTTCGAGCGAACTCCGTCCATTCCTTCACGATCGGAGCCTGGTTCTGTCGAATGAAGTCAGCCAGGCGTTCGTACGTTGGCCGCTCAGTGGAATTGCTCAAGCCGGCCCCCCCAAGTAGATGACGCGAGCCCTCGATCGAGCAGGCACAAGCCCTCCGCTCGCGAATGCCGTGCCTGCACTCCGAAGCGCCGAGTCTAGAGTATAGTCACTGGCTTCGCGGCTGTCACAATTGACTTCGCCTGCGAGGAACCGCGCGACTTTCGGAGAATCGCTCGACTTTGGCCGAACCTTCGGGACAACGGTCGTTTTGCCCTTGCCGTGCCGGATGTGGGTGTGTCGGAAAGCGATCGCTACACTCACGCCGCGGCAAGACCGGCGCACCTATGCATCGATCGGTAGCGGATCCAAGCGAGCAGGACTCTATTGGCCTTTGGGAACCGGCTTCAATGCGTGGTGCTCGAGTTCCGATGGACTATCGAAACGCAGAACAGCTGTTCGGTGCTCGAGCGCACTTCCACTGCCAAATCCGGCCGCTTGCTTTGGAAGACGGATTCCTTGGCGATTCCAGTCAAGGTTTGCATTGCTTTGACTTCGGCGGCTTTCAGATTGGGAAGGGGTAGACCTTCCTCGTCTGCAAAGAAATCGCGACCACTTTGGATGTCAAAGAAATACCGATTCATGGAGCGCTCCAGAAAATTGGATCACATATAGTCCCACCAATCGGTGTGTCGCTTGCCTGACGACTCGGACATCGATACGGCTGTCGTCCTGTCACACGATCAGCCTCAACTGTTCGATCTGTCCCGCCGCACGTTGCGAAATTCTTCGGGGCCCTTCATTAGTTTCCCCTTCCGGCTTGCCCTGTCTTCAGATGTCGCATCCGCATCGCCCATCCCGTCGATTGCGTCAGAGGCCAGCTCCTTTGCCGGATCCGAGAGCTCTCACGCTTCGACTTCGGAGCTTGGCGCATAGACCGATCACGCAGGCCGTCCAGCGCCGTCTTCACCAGCAGCTGTATCGCTTCTGATCGGTTGGGCCTTCGCTTCTGGCTGAGTGCCCAAGCGTCAACCTGATCGAGAAGCTCAAGCGTTAGCCGAACTACCCGGCCTTGCTCACCTGTCGCCGCTGGTGACTTATGACGAACCGCTTTCGACCCAGACATATTGGACATCATTCAATTGGAGTGTGACAACCGCGCCGCCGCGACACTGAGAGGCGGAGACAGTCATGCCTGCGAGGTGGCGCATCAGGCCATTTCGTTCCGCTCTTGAGCTAATCAACCCGGCCGCTTAGGGTTCCAGTGAACGCTTGCCTTGAGCGCGGCGCCGATTTCACTGGCTATTCCCCACCGGGAAGCGCAGCGTGGTCCCGAGCAAGGAGCCCGGCCTTGAGCGGAAGCACGTTTAGCAGCGTGGGTGCTTACAGTGGCTCAAGGTACTCAGTCTCGATCGCGCGTCCGAACGCCCCGCGCCAACGACGCCGAACACGATCAGGTGTCCAGCGCAGGTCTTTCGGCGGGTTTGCAAAAAAGGCGCCGTATGACGGAGATCACCAAGGAGGCCATGGGAGGTGCCGCTGCGCGGCATCTCTCGGCTGGCTTCAACTTCCGTGCCTATACGCCGCACAAGATCGCTTACGATCTTATCCGTTGGGATGAGGAATTCAGACACGCCAATTACACTCGGCTCGTCGTAGCCGTGACGCTCTGGCAAAGCGGCTCGTCTGACTAGGGGAAGCGGCCGCGGCTCGTCGCGCGGCCTGGATCTGCAGTCGAGCCAGAGCGGATCGTCATTTACACGGTCACTCCATTTACACGGTCACTCCAGGGATATAGTGTTCGGCTAGAGGTTGGCGGATGCTCACCTTGAAGCTGCCCAGAAAGCAGCGACCTCCGAAGTCGCCGCGTATCGTCGTAGTAGCAGCTCACGTGCCATCGGAAGGCGCAATCATAAAATTGGGTTTACCAACGTGCGTCAGCAGCGCCGATGCACGTCCTCATGCGCTCACGAAAGGCCAACCATCATGAAACTTCCTGCAATATTACAAGGCGAGGCGCGGACCCGCTTCCTTCAAGGAATCGCTTTCGGCGCGGTGGCGACCATGGCGATTGGATTTGCCTGGGGCGGTTGGGTCACCGGGGAGAACGCTAGAATCATGCGCGCCTCGGCGGAGACCAGTGGCAGGATGTCGGTTCTGGTACCGCTGTGCGTCGCTCAGTTTACAGCCGCGGATGGAGCTATCGCCAAGTTCAAGGCGACCGGCCCTTACTCCAGGGAAAACGTCGTCAGCGAATTCGTGAAGAGTGTGGCGTCCACGAGCATGGATTACTCATTCGCCAAGGCTTGCGCGACCGGCGTCGAGACGGAGATTGCCAAGACGGCGACAAAGACCTGACGAGCCATCCGGAAGCACATGGTGAATTCTGGTGGCGCGGTGGGGTCGCTCGCGCCCAATGACGGGCTAGGACACCTGATGTCGCCGGACCTCTCTCAGCCGCATGTTGCGAGGACAGGACGTCTCGCGGTTTCGTGCGGTGTCGGTGAGGTTGACCCGCTTGTTAGGCGATCCTTGCGAGTCCCGTCCGAATTGACATGAAGAGGCCGCCAACGGAGGCGCCTTGCATGTCCTGGCGTCACGACTAGCTGCGGGCTTATCGCGGTCCTTCTTTACGGCGGTCGGGGTCGGGTTGAGCTTGCTCCAGTAGTGATTCAGAGTGGCGGTGATGGCCCGGGGCGACACGGAGACAGAGAAATCGGTTCAGGCAATAAGCATCCCGGAACCAGGCGACCGGAGCGGGGCATAGGCTGGCACCCGGTGTTGAGGTGGCCACTACTTCTTTCTCCTGGATCCAACATGGATAAAGAAGATCGGCTTCCTCGTTTCGTTCATGACCTCCAGAGACCACTCCTGGCCAGGGCGAAACCTTCCATCGATGTCCTTGAAAAGCGCGCCCGCGTAGCTCGTTGCCTCGCGCCACGCTGCCTCGTCGTCCGGCAATTCTTCGCCCTGGGTGTCGATACTGGGTTCAACGTTGTGGACGTGAAAGAAGTATCTCGGCATGGGGGACAAGCCTGCACAGCCCAACCGAGTTCCAGGCAACTGCCGAATTCAAACGGGGCGACTGAATACAGGCACAGGCCAGTGCCATGGGTCGTATCAGAATCCTGATCCAGGATCGCCAGGATTCGGATCAGAGCCGGGTTCGATTTCGGTCGGGGCGATGTGGAGAGACCAGAACGGCTTGCTGTATTATTTTTTTGCGAGCAGATACCCCGCGTCATCTTGTTGGTATTTGTGTTGGTATTGGCTGCAATCGGTAGCAAAAACTTTTATAAATTCAAATGGTTGTAATATTAGACGATTGTCGGCCAGGGGAGGCGCACAGCAGTCACCTATCATCCGGCTGATTACGTTGCCTAGTTCAATCCTTGGCAACCTCATGAGATCGGCTGCGCATGACCGCTGGCCTCCGGAGGCAATGGTCGCGGATTCGGCTTCGAAGCGGCCCACTTATACGAAGATGTATCCGGAGACCGCCTCGACGTCCTCGCGTACTTTCAAGTCCACGGAAGCTTTGTTTTGACTGTGCCCAGCGGAGGCACAGCGTTGAAAATCAAGAGCGTCGAAAATTCAAGGCTTCCGACCATAGCGGAAGCAGTCAATCAGGCGAAGCCTTCCGAGCACTCAATCCTTCGCCTCGCCCGGCTTATCGGACGACAAATGGCCCGTGACGATATCAAAGATCGTCGATCAGCTTGTGCCTCGCCCGAGAAAGAAACCAGCACAATCTAGGCGCGGCTTAGCCGACGCTCATCGCACATCGCCATTGTGTAGATGGAGCTCTCGAGTACCAGCAAATGGGATATGAGCAAAGACGCACACAGCGCAGCGTCTTTTAGTTCACTCCAGAGCGCCGCGATAGCCTTTCCTTGCATCACATATCCGGGTGTGCACGGCATATAAATGCCGCGTTCATTCGATATTTTTTGCTTCACGGCGCCATGTGCCGGCGCAAAGCGGAATGCAAGGACAAGTCAATGACGCGAGTTGCGCTCTATGCCCGATACTCGTCTGACAATCAACGTGACGCCTCGATCGAAGACCAATTTCGTATTTGCAGAGAACGCGCGATGCGTGAGAAGTGGACGATCGTCAATTCTTACAAGGATGCCGGAATTTCCGGTGCGAGCATGATCCTTCGTCCGGGCATCCAAGCCCTGTTGCAGGATGCTCAGAGCCGTGCGTTCGATATCGTGCTCGCTGAGGCGCTCGATCGCATCAGCCGCGACCAAGCGGACGTGGCGACCCTGTTCAAGCAACTGCGCTTTGCCGGGGTTCCGATCGTCACCTTGGCCGAAGGGGAAATCACCGAGCTTCACGTCGGTCTAAAAGGGACTATGAATGCTCTATTTCTGAAGGACCTCGCTGCGAAGACGCACCGTGGTTTGCGAGGTCGGGTAGAGGGTGGAAAGTCAGGTGGCGGGCTTTGCTACGGATACCGCGTTATCAAACGGCTCGACGAGCGCGGAGATCGTATCCGGGGAGACCGAGAGATCGATCCGGCCCAGGCCGGCGTAATCCGGCGCATCTTTCGGGACTTCGCCGCTGGCATCAGTCCGCGAGCGATCGCGGTGAAGCTCAACGCCGAAGGCATAGCCGGCCCTGAGACCCAGCTGTGGAATGACACGACGATCCGGGGCCATGTCAAGCGCGGCACCGGGATCATCAATAACGAGCTTTACGTGGGACGCCTCGTTTGGAATCGGCTGCATTACATTAAGAATCCTTCGACGGGGAAACGCATCTCGCGCGTCTCAATCCGGAGGCCGACTGGATCGTCACCAAAGTTCCAGAGCTTCGCATCATCGAGGATGAACTCTGGGATCGGGTGAAAGCCAAGCAAAGTGAGATCGCCGAAAAATTTATCAATGTGACAGTAGCTGTCCGCGAGCACCATTCGAACAAACGACTTAACAGTGCTCGTCGCCCAAAGTCGTTGTTCTCGGGACTTGTCCTCTGCGGCTTATGCGATGGCCCCTGTTCACTGCGCGGAGCCGATCGCTTCGTCTGCTCGGCACATGTCAGCAACGGGTCCTGTTCGAACGGCCGCACCTTGGCGCGGAGCGAACTCGAACATCGCGTATTGGGCGGGCTGAAGGACCGGTTGCTGGCGCCAAACGTCATCGCAGAAGCAATGCGCGCCTATGCTGAGGAGATGAACCGGCTGAACCGAGACCGGCGAGCCCGCGGCGATGCTTGGCGCGCTGAACTGGCGAAGGTAGAAAAGCAAATCCATGGAATGGTCGAAGCGATCAAGGAGGGCATGTTCCAGCAGTCGATGATCGCGGCGATGGATGCGCTGGAGGCTCGCAAAACCGAGCTCTCTGCCCTGCTCGCCGAAGCTCCTGCCGATACCCCGGACATTCTCCCGAGCGCCTCGCAAGTCTACGCCAAGAAGGTCGCCCACCTCACTGAGGCTTTGAACCGTCCTGAAGACCGGGCCGAGGCCGCCCAGGCTCTTCGTGGTCTGATCGAACGCATCGTTCTCCGGCCGGGTGCCAAGCGCGGCCAAATCGACGCCACCCTCCATGGTGATTTGGGCACAATCCTGAGCTGGACTGCTGCGCGTAACGCGGAAAAGGCGGCACAAACCAAAACTCCCGCAGCCTCGGCTACGGGAGTGTCGGTATCAGTGGTTGCGGGGATAGGATTTGAACCTATGACCTTCAGGTTATGAGCCTGACGAGCTACCGGGCTGCTCCACCCCGCGTTAAACACTTGCGTGCCTTCAGTTAGATCCCGGGGACGGTCGGTTGAGGCCGGCGCTGTTCGCGTGGCTTTTCTCGTCCGTCCCAAAGGCTTCCTTGGAAGGCAACCCCGGGCAAAGCCCTCGGGTGCGGGGCGTATGTACCAACCCGAGCTGCCTTTGGAAAGGGCCGCGGGAACGTTTTTTTCGACTTTATGACAGCGGAAGCGACCGATTTCGGCTGCGTTCCGCGCGCTCTTGCCAGAAGTTCCACAAAGGGCCAGCTTGCGGCAACAAGATTAAGGCTGACACGCGCCCTTGAGGGAGGAACGCCCGTGGACAAATCCCTGACGAGCGCCCCGGTCGGAGCACTGGAGGAGGCCTTCCACGCCATGGTCGCGCGGTCGCGGGACGAGCCGCCGGCCGGCCTTGCCGAGCGGCTCGACCGGCTGGCGCGGCTGCGTGCCGTGGTCGCCGACAACGAAGAGCGTTTCCGGCAGGCGATCTCGGCCGATTTCGGCCACCGCTCGGCGGTCGAGACCACCATCGCCGAGACTATGCTGCTGTTTTCCGAGATCCGGCATGCCACAAAGCACCTCAAGAGCTGGATGGCGCCGCAGCGGGTCGCGACCGCGCTGCAATTCCTGCCCGCGCGCAACCGGCTGATGCCGCAGCCGCTCGGCGTCGTCGGCATCATCGCGCCCTGGAATTATCCGCTCCAGCTCACGCTCGCGCCCGCGATCGGCGCGCTCGCCGCCGGCAACCGCGTCCTGATCAAGCCGAGCGAGCTCACGCCGCACTTCGCAGGCCTGCTGAAGGAGACGGTCGCCGCGCGATTCGATGCGACCGAGCTGCTCGTCACCGGCATCGAGGGCGAGATCGCAGAGGCGTTTGCGCGCCTGCCGTTCGATCACCTCGTATTCACCGGCTCGACCCGGGTCGGGCGGCTGGTCGCGGAGGCCGCGGGGCGTAACCTGACGCCGGTTACCCTCGAGCTCGGCGGCAAGTCGCCTGCGATCATCGATGCCTCGGCCGACCTCGATGAAGCGGCCGAGCGCATCGCCTACGGCAAGCTGCTCAATGCCGGGCAGACCTGCATCGCGCCGGACTATGTGCTGGTGCCGGAGCGCTCGTTGCAGGCCTTCGCCGAGAAGGTGCGCGCCCAGATGCGGCGGATGTTCGGCACCGATCCCTCAAACAAGGACTACACCTCGATCATCTCGGACCGGCATTATGCGCGGCTCGAAGGCCTTGTCGCGGACGCGGCGCAGCGCGGCGCAAAAATCCTGCAGCCGGCGAAGGCGGACGATCCGAACTGGAAGGCGCATCGCAAATTCCCGCCGACGCTGATCGTCGGTGCGACCGAAGCGATGGCGGCGATGCAGGAGGAGATTTTTGGGCCGGTGCTCCCCGTTCTCAGCTATTGCGATCCCACTGATGCCATCGCCTTCATCAACCATCGCGACCGGCCGCTGGCGCTGTACTGGTTCGGCAAGGACGGCACCGCGCGCGACGAGGTGCTGGCGCGCACCATCTCCGGCGGCGTCACAATCAACGACTGCCTGTTTCACTTCACGCAAATCAACCAGCCGATGGGCGGCGTGGGCGCATCCGGCACCGGCGCCTATCACGGCGAATGGGGCTTTCGCACGTTCAGCAAGCTGAAGCCGGTGTTCTATCGCTCCAAGTTCAACCGCCTCGCCGACCTCTATCCGCCCTATGGCGGCAAGATCGCGCGGCTGGAGAAATTGATGCGGTTCATGTCGTAGTTGCTCGTCATTCCGGGGCGACGCGAAGCGTCGAGCCCGGAATCCATATCCACCAGTCGGGGTTATGGATTCCGGGCTCGCGCCAAGGGGCGCGCCCCGGAATGACGAAGGAAATGGGGGAAGCATCAGTGACTGACACATTCGATTTCGTCGTCGCGGGCGCGGGCTCCGGCGGCTGCACGGTCGCAGGAAGGCTGTCGGAGGATGCGGCGACGTCCGTGGCGCTGCTCGATGCGGGCGGGACGAACGACAATTGGCGCATCACCACACCGTTTGGGCTTGCTCTGCCTTACAAAACGGCCAACTGGGCTTTCGATACCGTACCGCAAGTGGGATTGAACGGCCGCATCGGCTATCAGCCGCGCGGCAAGGGTCTTGGCGGCTCCTCGGCGATCAACGCCATGGTCTACATCCGCGGCCACAAATGGGACTACGACCACTGGGCTTCGCTCGGCAATGCCGGCTGGTCGTATGCGGACGTGCTGCCCTATTTCAAGGCTTCCGAGAACAATTCCGATTTCGACGGCGAGTATCACGGCAAGGGCGGCCCGCTGCATGTCAACCGGCTGCGCGCGGACAATCCGATCCATGATGTCTTCCATCAGGCCGCGCGCGAGGCGCAGTTCCGCATTCGCGAGGACTTCAATGGTGAGGATCACGAAGGGCTCGGCAGCTATCAGGTGACGCAGCACAATGGCGAACGCTGGAGCGCGGCGCGCGCCTATGTGCATCCCCACATCGGCAAGCGAGCCAATCTGCGCGTCGAGACGGGCGCACACGCCACGAAAATCCTGTTCGAGGGCGGGCGCGCCGTCGGCGTCGAATATGTGCAGGGCAAGCAGACGAAGCAGCTGCGCGCGCGCCGCGAGGTGATCCTTGCTGGCGGCGCCTTCCAGTCACCGCAGATGCTGATGTTGTCGGGCATCGGCGATGGAGATGCGCTTGGCAAGCACGGCATTGGCGTCGTGCACCATCTGCCCGGCGTCGGGCGCAATCTGCAGGACCACCCGGATTTCGTGTTCGTCTACGCCTCCGACTTTCCGCACTTCGTTCATGCCTCGCTCGGACGGTTGCCGTCCCTGCTCCGTGCCATCCAGCGCTATCGCAGCGAACGACGCGGCCTGATGACCACCAATTTCGCCGAGTGCGGCGGCTTTTTGAAAACCCGGCCCGATCTCGACGTGCCTGACATCCAGCTCCACTTCGTCATCGCGATGCTCGACGACCACGGCCGCAAGAAGCACAAGGAGGCGGGCTTCTCATGTCACGTCTGCCTGCTGCGGCCGAAGAGCCGCGGCAGCGTGTCCCTGAAGAGCGCCGATCCGCTCGCAGCGCCCTTGATCGATCCGAACTTTTTGGGCGAAGAGGAGGATCTCGAGAGGATGGTCGCGGGCTTCAAGACCACGCGCCGTCTGATGGAGACGCCGGCGCTGCGCGCGCTGCAAAAGAAGGACATGTTCACGTCCGACGTGCGAACCGACGACGACATCCGCAACATTTTGCGCGATCGCGTCGACACCGTCTATCACCCCGTTGGCACCTGCAAGATGGGGACGGATGCGCTTGCCGTGGTCGATCCGGCACTGAAGGTGCACGGCGTCGAGGCCTTGCGCGTCGTCGACGCCTCGATCATGCCGACGCTGATCGGCGGCAACACCAACGCGCCGACCATCATGATCGGAGAGAAGGCGGCGGATATGATCAGGGCGGAGATGCGAGCGAGTTAGTCGGCGCTGCCACGTCATTCTCGGTGTCGTCCCCGCGAACGCGGGGATCCATAACCACAGGGAGGAGTTGTGGCGCGAGATGATAACTCCGAGTCCTCGCCAAATTTCTCCCTGTGGCTATGGGTCCCGGATCTGCGCGCGCTTGAGGCGCGCTTGTCCGGGACGACAGTGGGGCTTAGTTCAACAGGAAGCCACCGTCGACGGTGATCACACTCCCCGTCATGTACCGCGACGCCTGTGACGCCAGCAGCAGAATTGCGCCGTCGAGATCGGATTCGGCGCCGACACGGCGCTGCGGGATGCGTTTGGCCAGGCGTTCGCCGGCCGGCGTCGACCAGAAGGCGTGGTTCATCTCGGTGTCGATATAGCCGGGCGCGAGCGCGTTGATGCGGATGTTCTGGCCGGCGAGCTCCAGCGCCATCGCCTTCGTCGCCTGGATGATGCCGGCCTTGGAGATCGCGTAAGGCGACACCGCCTTCAGGACGCCGGTGCCGAGCACGGAGGCGATGTTGACGATGTTGCCTGACTGCTTGCGGGCGATCATGCGCCGCGCGACTTCCGTCGCGAGGAAATAGGCGCCCTTGAGATTTGCGCCGATCACCGCGTCCCAATCCGCTTCGGTCTGCTCGGTGGCGAGTTTCTCGATGGCGATGCCGGCATTGTTGATCAGCACCGTGACGGGACCGAGCGCGGCCTCTGCTGCGTCGACGGCCCGGGCGATCGAGGCCGTGTCGGTGACGTCGAGCGCGACCGCGGCGGCGCGGCCGCCCTTGCCGCGGATCTCCTCCTCCAGGCTCTTCAGCTTGTCGGCCTGACGCGCCGCGAGCGCGACGGCTGCCCCGTGGGCGGCGAGCACCCGGGCAAATTGCCGCCCCAGCCCCTGGCTCGCGCCCGTGACGAGGATGGTTTCTTTACTGACGTCAAATAGGCCTGACATTGGCGATAGACCCTACGCTCTTGGAGCCATCAATACAGACGATTTTAGCGATCTGAAACCGGAATGATCGGTCCGGCGTTCATTCGTTCCGTCGAGGGCAGGGTTTTGCTGATGAACAATTTCGATCTCGCCGTCTACGCCGCGCTCGCCATCGCGGTCGGCTTCGGCTTCAGGACCGGCCTGCTCCGCAGCGCCATGACCATCCTCGCCTATCTCCTCGCTGCTCCGATCGCGGTCGCGCTGATGCCGTTGATCGTGCCGCAGATCGCCGGCAATCCGAATGCGCCGCTGCTGCAGAACTGGATCTGGCTGTTCGGAATCTTCGTGGTGGTCGGCATGCTGTTCGGCTATATCGGCCGCCTGGCCCTGAACGACACGATCCGCGACGCCGGCATCGGCGATCGGCTCGGCGGTGCCGCGCTCGGCGCCGTCAGGGTCGGTCTCGTCGCCACCACGCTGGTCCTGGTGTTTGACCAGATCGTGCCGGCCAACAGACAGCCGCCTTTTCTCACCGGCTCGCATCTGCGGCCGCTGTTCTCGACGGCGGGTCAGATGGGCTTCAAGTCGCTGCCCCCGGAAGCGACCTCCGCGATAGACCGCCTCAAGCAGGAACAGCGCATCTGATCTGTCGCATTTGCATCGCTAGCGGCGAGGTGCATGCATTTTGATGCGAGCCCGTGCCTTATCAGCGACGCCGATGTTGGCTAAAGTGGGCGCCATCCAAAACCTGCCTGACATTACGGGAGTGAAACAGTGGATCTTGGGATCAAAGGTCGCCGCGCCATCGTCTGCGCATCCAGCAAGGGCCTCGGTCGTGCCTGCGCCATCTCGCTGGCGGAGGCCGGCGTCGACGTCACGCTGACCGCGCGCGGCGCCGAGGCGCTGAAGAAGACGGCGGACGAGATCCGGAAAGCCTATCCTGATGTGAAGGTCACCGAGATCGTCGGCGACATCACGACGCCGGCGGGCCGCGAGGCCGTGCTGAAGGCCTGCCCCGAGCCCGACATCCTGATCAACAACGCCGGCGGCCCGCCGCCCGGCGATTTCCGCAACTGGACCCGTGACGACTGGATCAAGGCGATCGACGCCAACATGCTGACGCCGATCGAGCTGATCAAGGCGACCGTGGACGGCATGATGGCGCGCAAGTTCGGCCGCATCGTCAACATCACCTCGGCCGCGGTGAAGGCGCCGATCGACATCCTCGGCCTCTCCAACGGCGCGCGCGCCGGCCTCACCGGCTTCATCGCCGGCCTGTCGCGCAAGACCGTGATCAACAACGTCACCATCAACGGCCTGCTGCCCGGCCCGTTCGAGACCGACCGTCTCACCGGCACCGCAAAGGCTGAGGCTGACAAGCGCGGCGTCTCGGCCGAGCAGATCCTGACCGAGCGCGCCAAGCTCAATCCCGCCGGGCGCTTCGGCCGGCCCGACGAGTTCGGCTATGCCTGCGCCTTCCTGTGCGGCGCCAAGGCCGGCTTCATTACGGGCCAGAACATTCTGCTGGATGGCGGCGCGTTCCCGGGGACGTTGTGACCGGTCCTCTCCCTCTCCCCGTTCTTACGGGGCCGCGACGAGCTTCGCTCGCGCCGAAAGGGCTGGGGTGAGGGGCTGCTTCGGCAAACACGGTGAGAGTTGGACTCACGGAGAGTCCCCCTCACCCGATCGCTTTGCGATCGACCTCTCCCCGCAAGCGGGGCGAGGTCAGCAAGATCACCGCTGTTTCGTCGGCTCGTCTTCGTCCTGCCGACTGGGAGCGGACGAATCGGCCGTCGTGCGCTCGTCGGTCCAGTCGATGCCGAATTCGTCGAGCCCGCCTGCGAGCAGATCGCCCAGCATCGGCTCGCCGAGCAGGTAATGCACCGTTTCGCGGCGGGGGCTGCGATATTCGGTGCGCGCCTCCACCGCGCGGGCGCGCAAATCGTCCCAGTCATCGATGGTGCCGTCGCCGCGACCGAGCCACGTCAGCGCGACGAGATCAAGCTGCTCGTCCTCGTTCAAGGCGATCATGAAGCTGCCGAGCTCTTGGACGACAGGATCGGAGCCATCATCTTCAAGGACGTCGACCGCGTCGTCATCGGTCGGGTTCGAGCCGGAATCCGGATCGGAATCCCCCTCTTTGACGTCGAATTCACGCGCCTTCTCGATGATGAAGGCGACTTTCTCCGCGGAAATCGCAAGCTCTGGCATGGCTTCCTCTTCGGCTTTTTCCTGGGGTTCCCGCGATAACGCCGCACCGCGTCAGATGATCCATTGCGCTCGATGACGGAAACGGCGCATCTTTCGGCATCAAGGCAAAAACATGGGAAGGCGGCGGATGCAGTGGAAGGTCGGCCAGGTCAAAATCACCAAGATTGTGGAGCTGGAGACGGTCGGCTCGACCCGCTTCATCCTGCCGCTCGCGAGCAACGCAGAGATCCAGAAACTTCCCTGGCTGATCCCGCATTTCGCCACCGAAGAGGGCCGGCTGAAAATGTCGATCCATTCGCTGGTGCTGGAGACGCCGTCGCGCCGCATCGTTGTCGACACCGGCCTCGGCAACGACAAGCAGGGCCGCAATGTTCCGACCTGGAACAACCGCACCACGCCGTTCCTCGCGACGATGATGGCAGCCGGTTTTGCGCCGGACAGCATCGACACTGTGCTGTGCACGCATCTTCACGTCGATCATGTCGGCTGGAATACGCGGCTGGTCGACGGCCGATGGGTGCCGACCTTTGCCAAGGCACGCTATGTCTTCGGCAAGACCGAATACGAGCACTGGCTGGAACATTCGACCGAGCCGGACAAGCGAGCCGTGTTCGAGGATTCCGTGCAGCCGATCGTCGACGCCGGCCGGGCCGATCTGATCCCGAGCGACCACCAGCTCTGCGGGGAGATCAGCATGATCCCGACCCCCGGCCACAGTCCCGGCCATATGAGCATTCTCATCCGATCGGACGGTAAGCAGGGCCTGCTCACGGGTGACGTCGCCCATCACCCCTGCCAGATGGCGCATCTCGACTGGTCCTCGACCGCGGACTCCGACCAGAGCCAATCTGCAAAGACACGGCGCGAATTGTTCGGCCACTTTGCCGACACGCCGACCTTGGTGATCGGCGGCCATTTCTCGGCCGGGCATATCAGGCGGGATGGAGAGGCGTTCAGGTTTGTGGCGCTGGCCTAGGTCTCGTGCCCCGGATGCTGCGCAGCACGAAGTGATGCGCTGCTAAGCCGGGCCCATGTATCTGGATCCCGGCTCTGCGTCGCGTCATTTCATGCCGCGCCGCGTCCGGGACACGAGAGCGCCGTCCGCCCATCGAATCCAGAGGGCTGCAATGCGCCCCGCTCTGGGCGGTTGAATTTCCCCTCGCCCTGTTCCATGAAGCTGCTTAACCGATCGGTCCATTCCTAGGGAGAAACGAGAATGAAGCTTGTTCGTTATGGCGAGAAGGGTGCGGAAAAGCCCGGCCTGATCGACAAATCCGGCCAGTTGCGCGACCTGTCGGCGCATCTGAAGGACCTCACCGGCGAGGCCTATTCGCCCGAGAGCCTGAAGAAGCTGGCAGGCCTAGATCCCGCCTCGCTCCCGGCGGTCTCCGGCAAGCCGCGGTTCGGCGCCCCCGTCACCGGCATCTCGAAATTCGTCGCGATCGGCCTCAACTACTCCGACCATGCCAAGGAGACCGGCGCCGATATCCCGAGCGAGCCGATCATCTTCATGAAGGCCAACACGTCGCTGTCCGGCCCGAACGATGCGGTCGAAAAGCCGCGCGGCTCGACCAAGCTCGACTGGGAAGTCGAGATCGCCGCGATCATCGGCACCCGTGCGAAATATGTCTCGGAAGCCGACGCGCTGAACCACGTCGCCGGCTACTGCGTCTGCAACGACGTCTCCGAGCGCGCCTTCCAGATCGAGCGCCTGGGACAGTGGACCAAGGGCAAGTCGCACGACACGTTCGGCCCGCTCGGACCGTGGCTTGCAACCAAGGACGAGATCAAGGACGTGCAGAACCTGTCGATGTGGCTGGACGTCAACGGCCAGCGCCGCCAGACCGGTTCGACCAAGACCATGATCTTCTCCATGGCCAAGTGCATCTCCTATGTCTCGCAGTTCATGACGCTGCTGCCCGGCGACGTCATCACGACAGGCACCCCGCCCGGCGTCGGCCTTGGCATGAAGCCGCCGACCTTCCTCAATGTCGGCGACGTCGTGACGCTCGGCATCGAGGGTCTCGGCGAGCAGCGCCAGGAGATCGTGGCGGCGTAAGCCGTGCCTTCATCCTGAGGAGCGCGCAACGCGCGCGTCTCGAAGGATGCGCCACAAGCACAGTCGCCCGACGTTCGCGCCGGGTGAAGAGCGACCGTCCCTCGTTGTCCATCCTTCGAGACGCGCGCCAAGGGGCGCGCTCCTCAGGATGAGGACTGTGTGTCTGGATAGAGGTTATTTCCAATGAAGCTCACCTTCTCCCCCGCCTCGCCCTTCGCCCGCAAGGTGCGCATCGCCGCGATCGAGCTCGGGCTGATCGACAAGATCGAGCTCGTGCCCGCAAGCGTCGCGCCGGGCACGGCCAATGAGGACTATTCGAAGATCACGCCGCTGAAGAAGCTGCCGGTGCTGATCACCAATGACGGCGACGTCATTTTGGACTCCTACGTCATCGTTGAATATCTCAACGAGACCGCCGGCGGCGCCCTGATCCCCGGTTACGGTCCCGCGCGCTGGAAGGCCAAGACCAATCATTCCCTGATCAACGGCATGCTCGATTCCATGCTGCTGTGCCGCTACGAGAAGATGGTGCGGCCGCAGGGCCTGCAATGGCAGGCCTGGTCGGACGACCATTGGAACAGGGCGTGGACCGGCATGGCGCGGTTCGAGAACATGCCTGAGGTTCTGAACGGCCCGTTCGACATCTCGCAGATCGGCCTCGTCTGCGTGCTCGGCTATGCCGACTTCCGCTTCGCCGATTGCGGCTGGCGCAAGGCCTATCCGAAGCTCGACGCCTTCCATCAGAAGATGCTGGAGCGGCCCTCGGTCAAGATCTCGGTGCCGCCGGCCGCCTAAGCGCGATGAAGATCATCGCGCTTTAGGGTTGTTGTTTGAGCATGATCTTGTCGGAAAACCGCTGAACACTTTGCGCTATCGCGGCCCTCCGGGTCCGGATCATGCTGTAAACGCGGAGTTCTCATGAGCCTGAAGTTCTCGGTCGGCGATCTCACCATCCATCGAATCATCGAGCAGGAGACCTCGTTCGTCCCGGCGCTGGAGATGCTGCCGGGATTGACGGCCGAGGTACTGGCCGAGAACCGGGCATGGATGCGGCAAGCCAGGGCGCTGGATGACCAGGACGTGCTGCTCCTGTGCTTTCAGTCCTATGTGGTGAAGACGCCGCATCACACCATCCTGGTCGACAGCTGCATCGGCAACGACAAGCCGCGGCCTCGGCCGAAATGGAACATGAAGGCCGACGACACTTATCTGCGCGCGCTCAACGCCGCCGGATTTGCGGTCGAGGACATCGACTTCGTGATGTGCACGCATCTGCATGTCGATCACGTCGGCTGGAACACGCGGCTGGAGAACGGCCGCTGGGTGCCGACCTTCCCCAAGGCACGCTACGTCTTCGCCAGGCAGGAATTCGACCACTGGACCGAGCAGAACGCGAAGGCGCAGGTCGCCCCCTTCGCCGACAGCGTGCTGCCGGTGGTTGAGGCCGGACGCCACGAGCTCGTCGGCAATGATCATGAGATCGGCGATCACGTCCGCATCCTGCCGACGCCGGGCCACACGCCGGGGCATATCGCCGTCACGATGGGCCGCGGCAAGGACGATGCAGTGTTCTCCGGCGATCTCATGCACTCGCCGCTGCAGACGCTCTATCCGGAGCTGTCGATCAAGTTCGACGTCGATCCAGCCGCGGCAGCGAAAACGCGGCGCAGCTTCCTGGAGCGCTATTGCGACACCGACACGCTGTGCTGCACCGCGCATTTCCCGTCGCCCTCGGTGGGGAAGATCCGGCGCAAGGGCAATGCGTTCGTGTGTGAGTCCATCTAGCGAGATGCCGTAGGGTTGGCAAAGCAAAGCGTGCCCACCATGCCAGACGCGTCGCGGAAAGATGGTGGGCACGGCGCGCGATGCGCGCCTTTGCCCACCCTATGATTCCACCCGAGTGGAGAGACACGATGACCGCACTCCCTGACATCCCCCTGCCCGCCGGAATCCGCTCGCGTTATGTCGACGGCATCAACGGCTTGCGCATGCATGTGCTGGAGGCTGGCTTCGAGACCACGGGGCGGCCATGCCTCCTCTTGCTGCACGGCTTTCCCGAGCTCGCCTTCTCCTGGCGCAAGGTGATGCCGACGCTGGCTGCGGCCGGGTATCACGTGATTGCGCCGGACCAGCGTGGCTATGGCCGCACGACGGGATGGACTGCGGATTACGACGGCGACCTTGCGCCGTTCTCGCTCCTCAATCTCGTGCGCGACGCACTCGCCCTGGTGTCGGCGTTCGGCTATAGGCAAGTCGATCTGGCCGGGCATGATTTCGGCAGCCCGGTCGCGGCCTGGTGCGCGCTGATCCGGCCCGACGTGTTTCGTTCGGTGACGATGATGAGCGCGCCGTTCGGCGGACCGCCGGCGCTGCCGTTTGGTACGGTCGATGCTCCGGCAAAGCCTGCGGTGGAGGACCCCGTGCATCGCGGGCTCGCCGCGCTGCCGCGGCCGCGCAAACATTATCAATGGTATTATGCGACACGCCCGGCCAATGCCGACATGCAGCACGCGCCGCAGGGCGTGCATGATTTCCTGCGCGCCTATTATCATCACAAGAGCGCGGACTGGACCGACAACAAGCCTTATCCGCTGGCGTCGTGGTCGGCGGACGAGCTCGCAAAGCTGCCAACCTATTACGTGATGGATCTGAACGAGACCATGGCGGAGACGGTCGCCAAGGAGATGCCTTCGCCCGCCGCGATCGCCGCCAACCAATGGCTGCCGGACAGCGACCTCGCCTATTACAGCGGCGAATATGGCCGCACCGGATTCCAGGGCGGGCTGCAATGGTATCGCTACGGCACGACAGGCGCTCTCAACAGCGAGATGCAGCTGTTTGCGGGACGCAGCATCGACGTGCCCTCCTGCTTCATCTCGGGCAAGCAGGATTGGGGCACTTACCAGCGTCCGGGCGTGTTCGAGGCGATGCAGGGGCGCGGCTGCACAAGGATGCTCGGCTGCCATCTCGTCGACGGCGCCGGCCATTGGGTGCAGCAGGAGCAACCCGCCGAGGTGAGCCGGCTGCTGCTCGACTTCTTGGCCAAAGCCGGCACAGCCTGATTTGACCCGGGAACCCCGGCCCTCTATATAGTTTAGAATAGTTCTAAACTAGTGATATAGGGCCGCCGTGAAGAATTTTGCCGACCTGACCGAGCGCGAGGTGCTTGCGGTCGCGATCTCCTCCGAGGAGGAGGACAGCCGCATCTACATGACCTTCGCCGAGGACCTTCGCGAGCGTTACCCGGACACGGCAAAAATCTTCGAGGAGATGGCCGAGGAGGAGCGCGGCCACCGGCACATGTTGCTGGAATTGTACGAGCAGCGCTTCGGCAAGCATCTGCCGCCGATCCGGCGCGAGGACGTCAAGGGATTCCTGCGCCGCCGCCCGGTCTGGCTGACCAAGAACCTGTCGCTCGACGCCATCCGCAGGGAAGTCGAGACAATGGAGATGCAGGCGGAGCGCTTCTACGTGAAGGCCGCCGAACAGGCCCAGGACGTCGGCGTGCGCCGCCTGCTCGGCGATCTCGCCGAAGCCGAGAAAGGTCACGAGGAGACCGCCGCAAAGCTGACGGGCGAGATCCTGAATTCCGACGTCCGCGCCGAGGAGGATCGCACCAATCGCCGCATGTTCGTGCTGCAGTACGTGCAGCCGGGCCTTGCCGGATTGATGGACGGATCGGTCTCGACGCTGGCGCCGCTGTTTGCCGCGGCCTTCGCCACCCACCAGAACTGGCAGACGTTTCTTGTGGGCCTCGCCGCATCGATCGGCGCCGGCATCAGCATGGGTTTTGCGGAGGCGCTGTCCGACGACGGATCGCTCACGGGGCGGGGCTCGCCCTGGCTGCGCGGCGTCACCTGCGGCGCGATGACCACGCTCGGCGGCCTCGGCCACACCGCGCCCTATCTGGTGCCGGATCATTGGGCCAACGCGTTCTGGATCGCAACGGCGATCGCCTGCGTCGTCGTGTTCTTCGAATTGTGGGCGATCGCCTTCATTCGCTCCCGCTATATGGACACGCCGTTCCTCCAGGCCGTATTCCAGATCGTGCTTGGCGGCGCGATCGTGCTCGCGGTGGGCGTGTTGATCGGGGCGGCGTAGTGGCCTCACATTCGCTGTCATTGCCCGCCCCTGTGCGCAATTGCGGACTAGGCGGGCGATGACGGCGAACTCCTGAACTCCTTCCGTTCCGTCTCGCCGGCACATCAATCGCGATCAAACAGTCGTTGCAGCATTCGGGCAAACTGCGCATCATCCTCCGACAACAAGAGCAGGAGAAGCGCCGTGACCAGATCGGAATGGAGTTTCAAGAGCGCGGTCGAACTTTCGGCCGCATTGACCGCAAAGAAGGTCTCCGCGGTCGAGCTTACCCAGGATGCCATCGACCGCATCGAGCGTCACGACGGCAAGGTCAACGCGATCTGCGTGCGGGATTTTGATCGCGCCCGCAGTGCGGCACGCGAGGCGGATGTGGCGCTGGCGCGCGGCGAAAGAAAACCGCTGCTCGGAATTCCGGTGACGGTGAAAGAATCCTTCAACATCGCGGGCCTGCCCACAACTTGGGGCTGGACGCCGCAAAAGGATTTCAAGCCGACCGAGGACGCGCTATCGATCTCCCGGGTGAAGAACGCCGGCGGCGTCATTCTCGGCAAGACCAACGTTCCCGTGGGCTTGGGGGACTGGCAGAGCTACAACGACATCTACGGCACGACGAACAATCCATACGATCTCGGCCGCACGCCCGGCGGCTCATCAGGCGGCTCGTCGGCAGCGCTGGCGGCCGGCTACGGACCGCTCTCGCTCGGATCCGACATCGGCGGCTCGCTGCGCGTGCCGGCATTCCATTGCGGCGTCTATGCGCACAAGCCGACATACAATCTCTGTCCGACGCGCGGCCATACGCCGCCGCCATTTCCTGCGGTCCCGATGGAACGCGATATGGCGGTGATCGGCCCGATGGCCCGGAGTGCGGCCGATCTGACGCTGCTGCTGGACGTGATGGCCGGTCCCGATCCGGTCGACCTCGGCATCGGATACAAGCTGGCGCTGCCGGACGCACGCCACGACAGGCTGAAGGATTTCCGCCTGCTCGTGATCGACAGCCATCCGTTGCTGCCTGCGAATTCCGACATTCGCGGCGCGATCGAGACGCTGGCCGGGCGATTGACGGGCGCCGGCGCGAGCGTCGCGCGCGAAAGCCCGCTGTTTCCGGACTTCAAGGAAGCCTCGCGCCTCTACATGCGCATGCTGATGGGCTTTCTCGGCGCGTTCTTTCCGCCGGATATTCTCGCCGGCGCACGTGCCGGCGCGGCGCATCTCTCACCCGAGGACAAGAGCCTCGCGGCCGAGCGGCTGCGCGGCATGACCTCCAGCCATCAGGCCTGGGTGTTCGACGAAGGCGCGCGCGCCGGGCTGCGCGCGCAGTGGCGGCACTTGTTCAGGACATTCGATGCGGTGATCTGCCCGATCATGCCGACCCCCGCCTATCCGCATGATCATTCGCCGGAGCAGGAGAAGCGCCGGATCAATATCGACGGCAAGGACCATGTTTATCCGGACCAGCTTGCCTGGCCCGGCATCGCCACGCTGACGGGCTTGCCGGCCACGGCCGTTCCGCTCGGCCTGTCGAAGGACGGGCTGCCGGTCGGCGTCCAGATCATCGGCCCCTTCCTCGAAGACCGTACGCCGCTCAGGCTCGCTGAACTGATCGAGCGTGAGTTCGGCGGGTTCCAGCCGCCGCCATTATTCAATGATTAGTTCTTCCCGTCATCGCGAGCGAAGCGAAGCAATTCAGAATTTTTCGAAGTGACAGTCTGGATTGCTTCGTCGCCAGCGCAAAAATTGCTTCGCAATTTTGTCGCGGGCTCCTCGCAATGACGGAGGACGACAACGTCGCGATTCCGGGCTCGCGCGTCGCGCGCCCCGGAATGACGGAAAGGAAGCACCATGAGCCAGGACCTCGATCAACTGACCGCCCTCAACCGTGACTACGTTGCCTCCGTGCAGAACTGCGACGTCAAGCGTTTCGACGAAATCCTGGCGACGGAGTTTTATTGCTCCAATCCCGACAAGACGCTGGTCGACCGTGCCGCCTTCCTGGAGCAGGCCGCGCGGCCGATCACGATCCGGAACTTGAGAGAGCGCGACGTCATCATCCGCATCATGGGCGACTTCGCCGTCATCCACGCCGCGACGAGCTACACCACGGCGGATGGCCAGCAGGCGACGGGGCGCTACACCGATTGCTGGGCAAAGCAAAATGGCAAGTGGCTCGCGGTGTCGGCACACGTGTCGCGGTGAGGCCGCACGCTGCCTTTCCCCCTCGGGCCGCAGGGCATTCGACGACTGCCATAAAGAGATCGCTAACCAAACAATCTTTTCCCGAGCCATGGGCAAACCGCTGATCTGACATTTATCCAGCTGGCAATCGTTCGCCCGTCAAAATTGCAAGTGACGAGAGGTCCCCTCAGGGCATCGAACTCGAGCATGTCACGAGGACACGCTGCGAAGCTCGGAGTGCTTCCCCGGCGAGGGGTACCGCTCAAATCCGGCGAGAGTGATTGCGTGACAAACGACACAATCGAGATAGGCTCGCTCCGCGACCCCTATCATCGCGTCAATCCAGATGAGACGCTGCCCGAGAGATGGCGCATTCCGATTGCGGTAGCGGTCGGGTGCGGGCTCATGGGCATCGTGCTCCGTTACCTCGCGCGGGAACACGCGACCGCCGACGCCGCCGAATACATCACCTGGTATACCTTCGCGCGAGATCACGGCATTGCCGGGCTGGCCGAGGCTTTCACCAACTACACGCCGTTCTACAGCTACCTCCTGCTGATCACCGCCCGATTTGATGGGCTGGGCCAGCCGCTTTCCCTCGTGAAGATGATCTCGGCCATATTCGAGCTCGGCTGCGCGATCGTTGTGGCCCGGATGGTCTGGCGAGTTACAGGCGTGCCGTTGCGCGCATCCCTGGCCTTCTGCGCGGTGTGGCTTGCGCCGACGGTGCTCTTCAACGGCGCAATGTGGGGACAGGCCGATTCGATCTGGACCTTCTTCGCGCTGATTTCCGTGGCGATGTTCATGCGGGACCGAAACGGGGCTTTGCCATTCGCAGTGGCCTGCTCGGTGAAGGCCCAGGGCGTCTTCCTGGGGCCGTTCGTGCTGGGCATGATCCTGCGCCGCAAGATCCACGTGGAATGGCTTGCAGCCATTCCGGCAGTCTATGCGATCCTCGCCATTCCGGTTCTCGTCGCTGGCAGATCCCTGGTCTCCGTACTCGGGATCTATCTCGGCCAGGCCAACACATTTCATCACCTGACCATGAATGCAGCGAATATCTGGGTGTTCGCAGGAGGAACGCCGTACGCGGTCGGAGTCGCCGCCGGCCTCGTGCTCGCGGCGGCGAGCGGGCTCGCCCTATCGATCTTCATCGCACAGTCCAGGCGGACGGGGCCGGAGTTCATTCTACTGGTCGCGTGCGTATCGCTCATCCTCATGCCGTACCTGCTTCCGAAGATGCACGAGCGCTATTTCTACGGCTTCGAGCTTGCGGCGATCGCCCTGGCCTGCCTCAATCTGCGTTATCTGCCGTTCGCGGTGATTGCCCAAGTCGATGGCGTGTTATCCTACCTCGCATTCGAGAGCGAGATCGTCATGGGTCTGTTGCCGGCGGCGCTCTGCAACACCTTTCTGGTGTTCTACCTCGTGCTCGATCTCCGGCATGGCGAACGTGGATTTCGCTTTCCGAGGTTTGCCTGGCTTGGCTTCACCGCGTCGACTGCGGGATTGTTCTCCTATTTGCTGTTCGCGGGTCCCGGCCTGAACGTATCCGTCGCGTATATGCTCGTCGCCGGACTTGCCACGGCCATGACGCTGCTCCTCGTGAAGGAGCAGCGTTGCGCCTCGGCCAACAGTCCGGCCGCATCGCGTTGATTTTAATTTTCGGGCAGCGCCGGCGTCGGTTGTGCTAGCTGTCGAACACGATCACGCTGCGCAGCGTCTTGCCGGCTTTCATGTTGGCAAAGCCCTCGTTGATCTCGGACAGCTTCAATTTCGCCGAGATCCAGTCCTCCAGATGCAGCCGTCCGCGCAGGTAGAAGTCAACCAGGCGCGGCATGTCGACGCGAAAATGGTTCGAGCCCATCGAGGAGCCCTGGATCCGGCGCTCGCGCAGGAAATCGAAACCGTGCAGCTCGATCTTCTGGCCGAACGGGATCATGCCGACGATGGTGGCGGTGCCGCCGGAGGCGAGCATGCCGAATGCCTGCTCGGCGGTCTCCTTGCGGCCGAGCACCTCGAAGGAATGATGCACGCCGCCATTGGTGAGATCGCGCACCTGCTTCACGACGTCGCCGTCGGCGGGGTTGATGATGTCGGTCGCACCCAGCTTGGTCGCGAGCTGGAGTTTTGCCGGATTGGTGTCGATGGCGATGATGCGGCCGGCGCCCGCGATCTGCGCGCCGTTGATCGCGGCCATGCCGACACCGCCGCAGCCGATCACGGCCACGGTCTCGCCGGCCGTCACCTTCGCGGTATTCACCACCGCACCATAGCCGGTGATGACGCCGCAGCCGATCAGCGCGGCTAGATCGAGCGGCATTTCTTTCCGGATCTTGACGATCGCGTTCTCGTGCACCAGCATCTGTTCTGCAAAGGACGACAGATTGAGGAACTGGTGCAGCTTCTCAGGCTTGGACCACTGCATCCGGTTTGAGGCGCCCGGCAGCAACTTCACGGTGGTGTCGGTGCAGAGCACGGTGCGGCCCGTGGTGCAGTTGTCGCAGGTGCCGCAGAACACCGACAGGCAAGTGACGACGTGGTCACCCGGCTTGACGTAAGTGACATCGGAGCCGACCTGCTCGACCACGCCGGCGGACTCGTGGCCGAGCACCGCGGGCAGCGGATGCGGATAGAGCCCTTCCATGAAATGCAGGTCGGAGTGACAGAGCCCGGCGACCGTGGTGCGGATCAGGACTTCGCGCGGGCCCGGCTTCGGCAGGCTGACGTCCTCGATGACGAGCGGCTGGTTGACTTCATAGAGGACGGCGGCCTTCATCGAGCACTCCCTGTCGCGTTTCTTGGTTTGATCGTGGCGTGCAGCCTACGCTGCCAGAACCAGTTCGCCAACCTCGCTCATGCCGGCTGAGCTGTCGCCAAGCAGCAGCGCGGCGATCCTGGCCTGCGTGGCATTTTCCGTGAGCCGGAACGGATCGCTCGGTGCCACCCGATGGTCGATCACCAGCCGCGACAACAGCAGCCGGCGCGCATCGCCGCGCATCTCGTGGATGCGATGTGCCTCCCAGGCGAGAGCGACGGCGCTGGCGACATGATAGAGCAGGCTCGTCGCACGACGCGCATCGGCCTCGTTCTCGGATGTCGCCGCAACCTCGCGCGCGAAGCCGACGGCACGATCGACGAAGCCGCGCAGCTTGTCGCGCCAGGCCTGCGGCACGGAAGCGCTGTCGTCGAGCCGCGCATGCAGATCGGCCGCGAGCGCGGATTCCGCACCATGCCGGCCGACTGCGCGCCTGAGCGCATCGATCGCGACGATATTGCCGGTGCCTTCCCAGACCGAGCCGAGATGCGCATCGCGCAGCAGGCGCGGCGTCGCGAATTCCTCGATGTAGCCGATGCCGCCGCGCATCTCGAGCGCATCGCCGCAGACCTTTCGCGCATCGCGCGTGGCGCGGAATTTCAGGGTCGGCGTCAGGATCCGCAACAATGCCGCCGCATCCTGGCTGCCGGCCTCGGCGCGGTCGAGCGCGTCCGCAGTCAGGAAGCTCATCGACAGCGCCTGCTCGACCGGCAGCATGATCTTCAGCATCTGGCGCCGGCCGAGCGGCAGGTCGATGATGCGCTGGCCGAACACGACGCGGTTTGTCGCGACCGTCATCGCATCATGATAGGCGCGGCGCATCAGCGCGGTGGATTTGACGCCGTTGGAGAGCCGCGACGAATTCACCATCTCGGCCATCTGCACGAAGCCGCGGTCGAGCTTGCCGACCGCGTAGGCGATGGCGCCTTCGAGCTTGATCTCGCCGGAGGCCATCGAGCGGGTGCCGAGCTTGTCCTTGAGACGCACGATCCGGTAGTGGTTCTGCGCGCCGTCGTCGAGGAAGCGCGGCATCAGGAACAGGCCGACGCCGCGCGTGCCGGGGCCAGCGCCCTCGGGGCGCGCCAGCAGCATCACGACCTCAGCGTCGGCATTCGAGCAGAACCATTTTTCGCCAGTGAGGCGCCAATGGTCGCCCTCCTGCACGGCGCGCGTGGTCAGCGTGCCGACGTCGGAGCCGCCCTCCTTCTCGGTCATGAACTGGCCGCCTTGCGTCAACCTGCTCATGTCGGTCTGGGTCAGGCCGTCCAGATATTTCGCCTTCAGCGCCTCGCTGCCGAAATTTGCCAGCAGCTTGGCGCAGCCATCGGTGACGTTGATCGGGCACCCCATGCCGAATTCGGTCTGGTTGAAAAGAAACGTGAAGGCGTGCTTGGCGACGACAGGATATTTGTCCGGCCAGCCCATGATGCCCTTGCGGATCGAGAGCGCGTGGATGCCGAACTCGCCGAACGCCGCGTTCTCCAGTTCGCGATAAGCCGGGTGATATTCGATCCACTGCACGTCGCGGCCGAACTTGTCGCGCTGGTGCAGCACCGGCGTATGACGGTCGGCAAGCCGCGCGCAGTCGTCGAGGCGGCCTCCGGCGAGTTCGCCGAGGCGATCGAGATGCGGCTCGATATGGCGGAACAGATTTTCCGGCAGATGGATACGCAGCAGGTCGGTCAGCGCGGGATCGGCGCGGTAGAAGTTCATGCCTGTGGTGTCGGGCGCCAGCAGACCGGACTGCTCGGCCGCGACATTCCTTGGCTGCGCTGGGGCCGGCTTATGCATGATCGTCCTCTTCGTTTCCGCCTTGCGGACATTCCGCGCCACTTTAGCGCTTGCCGCTTGGGATGATGTCGATCATGCTCCAGTCGCGGGGTGCGATAAAGCCGCAAATCGTCAGGGAGGCATGATCACCGTGAAGGAGCAATTCGCTCTGCGGAATTGTGATCGCGACGGCTGGCTGTTCGCAAAAGCCATGCATAGATCAGGAGCTTCCTGCTTCCGAGAGACCACACCATGGAACATCCGAAATACAAGATCGCCCTTATCGTCGGCGCCGGCGAAGGCCTGAGCGCTTCGCTGGCGCGCTTGCTGGCTGCGCAAGGCGTTCGCGTCGCGCTCGCCGCGCGCAAGATCGAGAAGCTGGGCGCGCTCTGCAGCGAGACCGGCGCCAAGGCCTATGCCTGCAACGCGACCGAGCCCGACGAGGTGGAGCGCCTGTTCGGCCTCGTCGAGCGCGAGATCGGCACGCCCGACCTCGTCGTCTACAACGCCAGCGGCCGCACCCGCGGGCCGTTCGTCGATCTCGTTCCGGCCGATGTGGCGCAGGCGATCGCGATCAGCGCCTATGGCGGCTTCCTGGTGGCGCAGCAGGCGGCAAAACGCATGCTGCCGAACAAGCACGGCGCGATCCTGTTCACCGGCGCCTCGGCCAGCGTCAAGGGATATGCGCAGTCGGCCTCCTTCGCGATGGGCAAGTTCGCGCTGCGCGGCCTCGCGCAGAGCCTGGCGCGCGAATTGTCGCCGCAAGGCATTCATGTCGCGCATTTTGTGATCGACGGCGGCATCCGCAGCGCGGCGCGGACGGAAGCCGAAGACAAGCCGGATTCGATGCTCGATCCCGACGCGATCGCGCAGAGCTATTGGAACGTGTTGCAGCAGCCGCGCAGCGCCTGGAGCTGGGAGCTCGAGCTGCGGCCCTGGGTGGAGAAGTTTTGAGGACGAGATGCCGTAGGGTGGGTTAGCCGAAGGCGTAACCCACCAAGGTCCGTCGACGAGGAGAGTAAGTTGGTGGGTTACGCCGAGCAGATGCGCGTCGCGCATCTGCAGGGCTAACCCACCCTACAAAGGCAGGGAATCATGACCACCGAAACCGTCATCGACACCGGCACCAATGAACTCCTCTGCGTCATCCGCGACCGCGTCGCGGTGATCACGCTGAACCGGCCGGAGGCGCGCAATTCGCTGTCGGACACGCTGACGCCGGCGCTGCGCACGATGATCCGGACCTGCGGCGAGAATCCCGATGTCGGCGCGCTCTTGCTCACCGGCGCCGGCGAAGCGTTCTGCGCCGGCGGCAACGTCAAGGGCATGGGCGCGCATCGCGACCCGAGGAAGCTCGAAATGTCGTTCGACGACAAGGTCGCCGATCTGCAGGAGCGGCAGCGGCTGCTCACCGGCGCGCTGGTGTCGGTGCGCAAGCCGACCATCGCTGCCCTCCCCGGCCCCGCGGTCGGCGCCGGGCTTGCCATCGCGATGGCCTGCGACATCCGCATCGCCGCGCAATCGGCCTTCGTCGCCACCGGCTATGCCCGCATTGCGCTCTCCGGCGATTACGGCATCGCCTGGCTGCTCACCCGTCTCGTCGGCACCGCGCGGGCGCGCGAGCTGATGTTCACCGGCGATCGCGTCGATGCGGTGCGGGCCGAAGCGATCGGCCTCGTCAACCGCGTCGTGCCCGATGACAGGCTGCAAGCCGAAGCCTTCGCGCTGGCCAAGTCGCTCGCCGAAGGCCCGCGCCTGGCGCTGCGCTACATGAAGGACAATCTCGACGAAGCCGTGCTGTTCGACTTCGAAACCGCGCGCGACCACGAAGCCGAACGGCTGGTGCGCCTGACCACGACCGCGGATCACAAGGAGGCCGTGCAGGCCTTCATCGAGAAGCGTAAGGCAGTGTTCACGGGAAAATAGGCACTCGCTTTGCAACAGGCGGTCGAGGCGGGTAACCGGCTGTCATTCCGGGGCGATGCGCAGCATCGAGCCCGGAATCCATCTGGCCGCAAGACACGTCGTGAAATGGATTCCGGGTTCGCGCTACGCGCTCCCCGGAATGACGATGTGGAGAGAGTCTTCGCCCGGACCGCAACCGGGCAAAAAAAAGCCCGGCCCTGGTTCACCCAGAGCCGGGCTTGCAGTGGTGTCAAACCGAGGCTGAGGGGCTTTCGGCCTGACGGGAAAGGGCGGCGAGGCGCCAGCTTGCGCAGGGAATGTCTTTCGGCGCGACCGCGATCTCCTTGCCGAAGCGCACCAGCTTCCAGTCATCGGGATGATTGACGAAGGCGAAACCGGATTTGCGCGCGAGCGAGACCATGGTCTCGTTGGAGCGCAGCGTGTCGCCGAACATGTGCTCGGCGCCGAGCGCAGCCGCGCGGCATTCGAGATTCTTCATCAGCGCGGTGGCGATGCCGTGGCCCTGCCAGCGATCATGGACCGACAGGCCGAATTCGAGCGTCGCGGTTTCGGCGTGCAGCGCATAGCGCGCCTCGGCGACGATGGTCTCGAAGCCGTCGACCATCATGGTCGCAACCACGGAGAAACGTTCGCGCTCGCCGACCTGAAGGAAGTCATGCAGCAGCCCTTTCGGAAGCTCACTGATGGCGCCGAAGAAACGATTGTAGCGGGAGCGGGTCGAGAGCGAGCGGAAATAGTGCTGCAGCTCGTCGGTGTCGCGCGGCTCGACGAAACGGACGTTGAGCGCCGTGCCATCGCGAGTGCGCAGCGTGTCCGAATATTGCTTGAGGTCTTCGAGGCGGAGAGTGCTCATGATACGAGCCCTTCACAAAAGGGACCGCCGGCGCCCCCACAGTCAGGCGGCGCCGGCCTCGCGGCCAATCAGGCCCGCCAGAAGGGTTTGTCAGCCTCGTAGGCAATGTCGGTCCAGGACAGTCCGACGTCCTGAAGATCACGCGCGGTCCATTGGGTGAGCTCGCGCCTGTTGCGATAGCGCTCGTGCCAGACGTGAAGGGTCTCGCCGATCTGCTGGATCAAGCCGGACGCATGATGATTTGTCATCAAATTGTGGGTCAAGGTAGACATTTTAAGCTCCTGGAGCTAACCTCACCGCTAATATCGGCTTCCTAGTGCAGTGCGACAAACGACAATTTGTACCTTTTCGCATGAAATAGCGTCATGTATCCTGCTGCCAAATGACTGCCAGATTGCCGTCCCTGAACGGATTGCGGGCGTTCGAAGCCGCCGCGCGCCATCTCAGCTTCACGCTGGCGGCAAGCGAGCTGAACGTGACGCAGACCGCGATCAGCCATCAGATCCGCAGGCTCGAGGAGGATCTCGGCATCCGCCTGTTCATCCGGCAGAACCGTGCGCTGGCCCTGACGCCGGAGGCGCGGGACTACCTGCCGGGCGTCCGCGCTGCCTTCAACGACCTCCGGCTTGCGACCGACCGGTTGCTGCGCAAGGACGACGACAAGGTGCTGACGGTCTCGACGCTGGCCTCGCTCGCCGCAAAATGGCTGTTGCCGCGGCTAACGGATTTCCAGGAGCAGCATCCCGGCATCGACGTTCGTATCACCACCTCGACCAGCTTCGTCGACTTCCAGCGCGACAATGTCGATGCCGCCATCCGCTACGGCCGCGGCCAATGGCCGGGCCTGCGCGCCGACTGGCTGATGGCGGATGAGCTGTTTCCGGTGTGCAGTCCGTCGCTATTGCGTGGCGACAAGCCACTGCGCCGGCCCGAAGACCTGGGAAACCATCCGCTGCTGCACACCTCGAGCGCCAACAGCGACGATTGGCGGCTTTGGCTGACCGCGGCGGGCCTGCCGGCCGACATCGCGAGGCACCCCGGCATCACCTTCGACATGATCTTCATGACCATCCAGGCCGCGATCGATGGCATCGGCGTGGCGATGGGACGGACCTCCTACGTCCAGGACGACATCGCCAAGGGCCGCCTCGTGGTCCCCTTCAAGATCGCGCTGCCGGCCGACGCCGGCTTCTACCTGGTCGCGCCCGAGGGCCGCCGCGAAGCGCCGAAGCTGACCGCATTCCGTCAATGGATGCTCGCTGCGACGCAAAATAAAGCCTGAGAAATCATCAGCTTCCTCCCAAAAACGGATTGACTCGGCCCGCCTCGCGCGGGAAGAGGCGTGGCAGATTGTCGCAGTCTCTGTCGCCTTGCCGTGAAATGATTTCCCGGTCCGGCCAGACCTTTCCAAGGGGAGCAACGCCATGGCTGGACCAGCCGCATCGACCAATCCACCCGCGATCAAATCGCGCATCGGCGCCATCCTGCGCGCCACGTCAGGCAATTTTCTCGAACAGTTCGACTTCTTCCTGTTCGGCTTCTATGCGGCCGCGATCGGCAAGGCGTTCTTCCCGTCCTCTGATGAAACCGCATCGCTGCTCAACACCTTCGGCGTGTTCTGGCTCGGCGCCTTGATGCGGCCGGTCGGCGCGATCGTGCTCGGCGCTTACATCGACCGCATCGGCCGCCGCCAGGGCCTGATCGTCACCCTCGCCATCATGGCCTTCGGCACCGTCGTCATCGCATTCTGCCCGAGCTATGCGACCATCGGCATCGCCGCGCCCATCATCGTGCTGATCGGACGTTTGCTGCAGGGCTTCTCCGCCGGCGTCGAGCTCGGCGGCGTGTCGGTCTATCTCTCGGAGATCTCCACGCCGGGCAATCGCGGCTTCTACACCTCGTTCCAGTCGTCGAGCCAGCAGGTCGCGATCTTCGTTGCCTCGATCCTCGGTTACATCCTCTCGGAGGTGATGCCGGCCGACACCGTTGCCGCCTGGGGCTGGCGCATTCCCTTCTTCGTCGGCTGCTTGATCATTCCCCTGATCTTTGTCCTGCGGCGGACGCTGGAGGAGACGCCGGCCTTCCTCGCCATGAAGAAGCATCCGACGGCCAGCGAGGTGTTCGCCTCCGCGCTCGCCAACTGGCGCATCGTCATCCTCGGCATGATGATCGCGATCCTGACCACGACGACGTTCTACTTCGTCACCGTCTACACGCCGACCTTCGGCAAGACCGTGCTGAAGCTGTCGACGCAGGACGCGCTGCTGGTCACGCTGCTCGTCGCTGTCACCAACTTCTTCTGGAACCCGGTCGGCGGCGCGCTCTCCGACCGCATCGGCCGCAAGTCCGTGCTGCTCACCATCGCCGGCCTGTCGCTCGTCACGGCCTATCCTGCGCTGCACTGGCTGGTGGCGGCGCCGAGCTTCGGCAAGCTGCTCGCCGTCGAGATGATGTTCTCGTTCTATTTCGGCGTCTACAGCGGCACTATGCTCGGCGCGCTGGTCGAGATCGTGCCGGCGGATGTGCGCACCACCTGCTTCTCGCTCGCCTTCGCGCTCGCCGCCGCCCTGTTCGGCACCTTCACGCCGTTCGCCTCGACCTTGCTGATCGAGCATACCGGCGACAAGGCCTCGCCCGGCTTCTGGCTGATGCTCGCTGCGCTGCTTGGAATCATCGCGGCCTCGACGGTGTATCGCGGCGGCGGCAAGGCCGTGCCGACTTATGATGCGGTGCCGGAGCCGGTTGCGGGGCACTAACCGTCATTCCGGGGCGCCTCGAAGAGGCGAGCCCGGAATCCATTTCGCTCATTCCCGTCGCACGATGGATTCCGGGCTCAGCCCTTCGGGCTGCCCCGGAATGACCAACTGGCTACAACTCCACCACCACGTAATCGCTCTCGACCTTCACCGGGATCGTCTCCGCGACATACGGCCCCTTCACGACGCTCGCACCCGGCTCGACATGGGCCGGGTAGGCCTTCACGCGGAAGCGGCGGGGATCGCAATAGGACTGACCGGTGCGGATGTCGAACTCCCAGCCGTGCCAGGGGCAGCGGATGATCTCGCCGAGTTTTGTATACTCGATCTCGCCGGGCTCCTTCGACTGCGCGAGACCGATCAGCGGGCCCTCGCACAGCGCCGCGCCCTGATGCGGGCAACGGTTCATCAGACCGAAATATTCACCCTTGATGTTGAAGACCGCGATCGGCCGCCCGTCGATCTCCAGAAATTTTCGCGTCCCCGGCGGCAGTTCGTCGACCGGCGCGATCACATGCCGCGCCATCAACCAATCCCGTACAGCGCGCGCGCATTGCCGAGGTAGAACGCCTCGCGATTGGCCTCGCTGACACCCGCCGGCAACACGCGCGACGGCTCGTCGTAATCCCAATGCGGATAGTCGGTCGCAAACAACAGGCGATCCCAGCCGATCCAGTTGATGACGTCGAACAGATCCTCGCGGCTTTCAGGATCCTCCATCGGCTGCGTCGTCCACCACACCTGCTCGCGAATATACTCCGACGGCGGCCGCTTCACATGCGGCACCTCGCTGCGCAGGCGCTGCCAGGTCTTGTCGAGCCGCCAGGCCAGCGACGGCGCCCAGCCGAAGCCGGCCTCGATCATCACCATCTTCAGTTTCGGGAAGCGCTCGAACACGCCTTCCAAAACAAGACTCGCTAGCGCCGATTGCTGGCATTGCGAGTGACCCACCATCTCCTCGATGTAATAGGACGGCCAGCCCGACGGCGTGATCGGATTGCCGCCGAAGCCGAAGGCGTGGACGCCGACGGGAAGGCCGGCTTCCTCCGCGGCCTGGTAGATCGGCCAGTAACGGCGCTGGCCGAGCGGCTCGACATTGCGGCTGAGCAGCAGCACCTGCACGAAGTTCTTGTCGCCGGCGCGCTCGCGGATTTCGGCGGCGGCCGACAGCCCGTCCTCATTGCCGACGACGATCGAGGCTTTCAGCCGCTTGTCCTTGCTGGTCCATTTGTCGATCTGCCAGTCGTTGATCGCCGAACACAAAGCGGCCGAGAGTTCGTGATTGCGGATGCCCTGCCCGGTGTTGAGCGGATTGAGCACACCCAGCTGCACGTTGTTGGGATCGAGCAGTTGCTTCTGCATGAAGGACAGCGAGGAGCCCTGCGGGCCGCCTTCAGGCGGATAGGCATCGCGGCGCGAGGCGTTGGGCTGGGCCTTCGGATAGGGCGGGCCTTCCATCATGCCCTGATAGGCATGGACGCCGTAGACTTCGAGATGATGCTGCCAGCGTTTGGCGAGATAGGGATAAAGCTCGGTGCGGGTGGCGCGTGCCGGATGGATGTCGCAGTCCGCGATCGCGGTTTTGACGGTCAGTGGGGAAGCGGCTTCTTGGCTCTCGCGGAATTGGATATTCATCGCCTTGCCTCCTTTGGCAGCGGGCTCACGTCAGGCGGGGATAGGTCGCATGTGGATTTTCGATCATGATCTTGCGCACGAGATCGGGGGTGAGACCTTCGGGCAGCGCGTCCTGGCCCTCGAACTGCCAGTGCGGATAGTCCGTGGAGAATAGGACCAATTCGTCGGACTGCATATGATCAAACAGGCGAATTAATGTCGCCTCGTCTGGCGGCGCATCAAATGGCTGTAAGGAGAAGCGGATGTTGCTGCGCACAATATCCAGCGGCGCGCGATCAACCCACGGCGTCTCCATCCGCACCCCGCGCCAGAACTTGTGCAGGCGCCAGAGATAGGGAGAGATCCAGGAGACGCCGGATTCCAGCATCACCATTTTCAGGCGCGGATATTTGGCGAACACGCCCTCGACGATCAGGCTGGTGAGCTGGGTCTGGAACGCCTGGGCCTGCCCGACATAGTCCTCGATGTGATAGGAACCCCATCCCACTGCGGTCGGTGGATTGTGATAGGCGGAACCCGCGTGAATGCCGACCGGGAGTTCCAGCCGTTCCGCGGCTTCATAGATCGGCCACAGCGCGCGCTTGCCGAGCGGCGTGTCGCCCATCACAAGCATCAGGACCTGGACGAAGCGCTTATCGTGCGCGCAGCGCTCGATTTCTGCCACGGCCTTCTCGACGCTTTGCGTCGGGATCACGATCGAGCCGCGCAGCCTCTTGTCGCGATCGAGCCACTCCTTCGCCAGCCAGTCGTTCAGCGCGCGGCAGAAGGCGGCCTGCAAATCTTCCGAAAACACCATCTGCACGCCGTAGAGCGGATTGCAGATGGCGTAGCTGAGCTGAAACGGATCGAGCACATGGCGCTGCATGTCGTCGAGGCTCTCGCCCGGCTTGCCGCTCTCGGGGCGCCAGTCGGGCCGCGCCGTAATCGGCGAACTCGGCGGATAGGATTGCGAGATGAGGTCGACCATGCCGCGCGTCGTCACCTGATCGCGCCAATAGTCGTTCAGATGGGGCAGCAGGCTGGTCAGATGCGGCACGGCCGGATGCACGTCGCAATCCACCCCGCCGGCGATCAGGGACGCCATGACGTCTCCCTTCTCACGTTTCCTCGCATGTCTCTTCTTGTACCCGCCATTCAAGCAGGCCTGCCCGTCGCCCGCAACTCAGCCAAGCGTCCTGTCATATGCTAGGAAGGCTGAGCTCGGTTGCGAAGAGATAAGGGGTTAGGGATGAAAGAGCTCGTCAGCATTGCGGAACAGGTCGCAGCGAAGCTGATCGCGCGCAAACAGACCATCGCCGTGGCAGAATCCTCAACCGGCGGCCTGATCGCGGCCAGCCTGCTCGCGGTGCCCGGCGCGTCCGCCTATTTCCTCGGCGGCGCGGTGGTCTACACCCGCGATGCCAGGCGCGTGCTGATGGATATTTCGGACGAAGGAATGAAGGGCTTTCGTTCCTCGTCGCAGCCCTACGCGCAACTGCTGGCCGAGCAGATGCGAACGCGCTTCAACAGCGACTGGGGCCTGTCCGAGACCGGAGCAGCCGGCCCAACCGGCAACCGCTACGGCGACGCCGCCGGCCATAGCTGCATGGCGGTTGCGGGGCCTGTGTCAGAGGTGATGACGCTGGAGACCGGCAGCAACGACCGGTTCGGCAACATGCAGATGTTTGCTGCGACGGCGCTGAAGCTGTTGTTGAGGAAGCTGGAGGGGTGAGCTGCGCGAGTGAGTCGGGGCAGCCTCACCACCACATTGCTGTCATCGCCCGGCTCGACCGGGCGATCCAGTACTCCGAGACGGTTATGATTGAATCGATGGGCCGCGGCGTACTGGATGCCCCGCCTTCGCGGGGCATGACAGCGGAGAGTGAGGCGAGAGCTCACCGCCCCAAATGCCGCATGAAGATCCGGACCACATATCCCTGGAATCGCGGTGCTTCGTCGTAGAGATCTGACGCGATCCGCTCGATGGTCTCACGCAACGACAGGAACTGCGCCTGCCGTGCGCTGCTTTCGGTGCCCTGCATGCCCGCGAGCTCGTCCATGGCGGCGTCGCTGATCTGGCACTGCACGACCTCGTCGCCGCTCAGCATGGTGAAGCGAAAGGCCAGCCGTTCGAGGTCATGGCCAATGATCTTGTCGCGCGTCAGCGGCATCCAATTGTCCCGTCGCGCCCCCGAACGGGACAATGCTGAAAATCTGACGCCTTGTCACTATCCGCGCCGAAGGACGTGGCGGTCATCCGACGCCCATCAGCAGCGGCTCGACGAACCGGCTGCTCTCCAGCTTCAGTAGACGAGCGCCGTGCCGGTCGGCCTGTCGAGCGCCGCGGCCAGCGACCGATACTCCTCACAACCGGTCCCGCAGATGGAGGCAATCCGGCTCAAATGATAGAGCGCCTGCTCGCGATTACCCCGCTCGAGCTGCCACAGCCCGTAATATTGCCACGTCAGCACGTGGTTCGGATCCGCCTTCAATGCGCGCTCATACCAGACCTGCGACTGCTCGTAGTCGCCGAGCTTGCGATAGGAGTAGCCGATGAGGTTGGCGACGTTCGGATGGTCGTCATGGCCGAGCGACTTCAATTGCGCGATCGCGGCCGCATAGTCGTTGCGCTCGTAGATCGTGTCATAGGCCACGCGGTAGCCCGCCGCGAATGCGGGATCGCCGATGCCGGACTGATTGTTCGGCTTCTTGCCTTTCTGGGTTGCCTTGGCGCCCGGACGCTTCGGATAGGTCGGCTGCGGTTTCTGATCCGAATAGGCGCCCGCGTACGGATCCGTGGAGCTGGCGCTGCCCCCGCCTCCTCCACCCCCGCCTCCGCCCGCGGCAAAGGCCGGCGAGCACAATAGGGCTGCCGCGAACGTACCCAACACGAAGCGCCTGATCATCGCTGCGATCATGTCTGCCTCCTCAGTGTTTCAAGCGGCCCCGGACCAATTGATAACCCTGCCTCGGCGGCAATATTCCGGGACGCTGCGCTCACGGAGGCGTCAGCATGCGTACGACAGTTCCGGTGTCCTTTACTGGAAGGCCACCTCGGCAAAGCTGCGCAGCTTTCGCGAATGCAGCCGCTCCGATTCCTGTTGCTTGAGCCGCTCCAGCGCCTTCAGGCCGATCTCGAGATGCTGGCCGACGCGGCGGCGGTAGAATTCGCTGGCCATGCCGGCGAGCTTGATCTCGCCGTGCAGCGGCTTGTCGGAGACGCAGAGCAGCGTGCCGTAGGGAACGCGGAAGCGATAGCCGTTGGCGGCGATCGCGGCCGATTCCATGTCGAGCGCGACCGCGCGCGACTGCGACATACGCCGGATCACCTCAGGCCCGGAGATCTCCCAATTGCGGTTGTCGACGCTCGCGACGGTTCCAGTGCGCATCAGGCGCTTGAGCTCGAAACCTTCGAGCCCCGTGACGTCCTCGACCGCCTCCTCGAGCGCGACCTGCATCTCGGCCAGCGCGGGGATCGGCACCCACAACGGCAGCTCGCGATCGAGCACGTGGTCTTCGCGCACATAGCCGTGCGCGAGCACGTAATCGCCGAGGCGCTGCGTGTTGCGCAGGCCCGCGCAATGGCCGAGCATCAGCCAGGCATGCGGGCGCAGCACCGCGACATGGTCGGTGACGTTGCGCGCGTTGGAGGGACCGGTACCGATGTTGATCAGCGTGATGCCGCGATAGCCTGATGCGACCAGGTGGAAGGCCGGCATCTGTGGCATGCGCGCCGGCGCAACGCCGCTGATTGCGCCGGCGCTGCGCGTGATGACGTTGCCCGGCGCGACGAAGGCTTCAAGGCCAGCCTCACTCGACTGGAGCCGCTGCTGACAGAGCTGCGCGAAGGCGTCGACATAGAACTGGTAGTTGGTGAAAATGACAAAATTCTGGAAATGCTCGGGGTCGGTGCCGGTGTAGTGATAGAGCCGGCGCAGCGAGTAATCGACACGGGCGGCACGGAACAGCGACAGCGGCTCGGGTGCGCCCGGCTGAAGCTCGAAGGTGCCGTCGGCAATCGAATCGTCCATGGTGGCGAGATCGGGCACGTCGAACGCGTCGCGCAGCGATCGCGCGACAGAGGAGTTCTCGCTCGTCGTGATCGCAGCTTCGATGTTGATGTCGCGGCGATAGGCGAAGTGGATCGGGATCGGCTCGGCAGACTCGCCGATCTCGACGGGCACGCCGTGATTCTGGATCAAGAGGCCGATCTGCTCGATAAGGTAGCTCCGGAACAGATCCGGACGCGTCACGCTGGTTTCATGGACGCCGGGCCCGGCGACGAAGCCGTAGGCGAGACGGGAATCCAGCCGCGCATGCGTCGCGGTGGTGAGGCGGACGAAGGGATAATAGGCTCGCACCCGCGTCGTGATCGCTTCGCCGCCGACATAGGCCTCGAACCGGTCGCGCAGGAATTTTGTGTTGCGCTCGTAGATTTCTTCGAGCCGCGCGACCGCGAGTGTGGCGTCGGAGAAGGATTCGGTGGCGATGGAGGATGGGGATTGCATGGTCGACCGCCGAGTTGATGGGCTTGAGTCGAACTATAGCAAAGAAGTCAGTGCCGTAGGGTGGGCAAAGCGGAGCGTGCCCACCAATATGCCCGTCGTGTAAGAGACGGTGGGCACCGCGCATCGCGCCTTTGCCCACCCGACGAGACCGACAGCGAGAAACACGGTGCCGTAGGGTGGGTTAGCGCAGCGTAACCCGCCACTTCTGCTTCCGCGGATAGAGAAGCGGTGGGTTACGCTGCGCTAACCCACCCTACGAGATCACGACGCGCTTTCGCCCGTCACTTCTCCCGGAACGCCCGCATCAGCTGGTCGTGCAGCGGCTTCATCAGATAGGACAGCATGGTGCGGTCGCCGGTCTGGACGAAGGCTTCCACGGGCATGCCGGGAATCATCTTGACGTCGCCGAGACGGGCGATCTCTGCGGCCGGCATCGAGACGCGGATGGTGTAGTAGCTCTGGCCGGTGCGCTGGTCGGTGGTGACGTCGGGCGAGACGCGGCTGACGAGGCCGTTGAGCTCCGGCGTGGTGCGCTGATTGAAGGCGGAGAGGCGCAACAGCGTCTTCTGGCCGATCTGCAGCTTGTCGATGTCGACCGGATTGACCTTTGCCTCGACCTGGAGATCGTCGGCCTGCGGCACGATCAGCATGAGAGCGTCGCCGGCGGTGATGACGCCGCCGACCGTGTGCACCGTGGATTGCAGCACCATGCCGTCCTGCGGCGCGCGGATGTCGATGCGGCGAAGCTGGTCTTCGGCGGCAACCTTGCGCTCGATCAGCTCGCCGATCTTGTCGTTGGTCTCGCGCAGATCCTTGGAGACCTCGCTCACCACGTCCTTGTCGACCTGGATGATCTGGAGCTCGGTCTCCGTGATCTTGCCCTTGGCCTGGGCGCGCGAAGCGATGTACTGCGCGCGTTCGCCGTTGAGACGGGCCGAGTCGCGTTCGAGCTGGGTCAGACGCGAGATCTGCACCAGACGCTTGTCGTAAAGCTCGCGCACGCCGGTGAGCTCGTTCTGCACCAGCGCGATCTCCTGATCCTTGGCCTTCTCCTGGGCGCTGAGCCCCGCGATCTCCTCGTTGAGCTGCGTGATGCGCTCGCGCAGCTGAGCCTTCTGTCCGGTGCGGCCGTTGACGCGGACGTCGAACAGCTTGGTTTCGGCGGAGAGCAGCAGCTTGACGTCGGGATCCCCAGCGCGCTCGATCAGGGCCTGCGGAAATTCGATCCTGTCGACCCCGCGCTGCTCGGCCTGCAGGCGCGCCGCACGCGCCTGCGCGGCGTCGAGATTCTTGGTGACGATGGCAAGGTTGGCCTTGGTGACGGTATCGTCGAGCCGCACCACGATATCGCCGGCCTTGACCAGGTCGCCGTCGCGGGCGCGCACCTCGCCGACCACGCCGCCGGTCGGATGCTGCACCTTCTTGACGTTGGATTCGACCACGATCTGGCCCGGCGCGATCAGCGCGCCCGAGATCAGCACGGTCGAGGCCCAGCCGCCGAGACCGACGACAAGCACCAGCACGATCACGAAGCCGAGGATCAGGTGAAACTTGATGGATTCGCGTACGGTCTTGTTCGCGGCAGGCTTCGGGCCGCCGATGGCCATCGTGCTCATGGCTTTGTGCTCATGGTTTGGCCACTCCACCTTCGCTGACGATCTTGATCGGGGCCGGCGGCGTCACGCGCGGCTGCAGCACCTGGGCGAGCACCTGCTCCTTGGGGCCGAACGCCTGCATGCGGCCATCACGCAGCACCAGGACCTGGTCGACCGCCTCGACGCCGATCGGGCGGTGCGCCACTACGACCACGATGGCGCCGCGCTCGCGAGCGGCGCGGACGGCGCGGGTCAGCGCCTCGTCGCCTTCGGTGTCGAGATTGGAGTTGGGCTCGTCGAGCACGATCAGGAAGGGGTTGCCATAGAGCGCGCGCGCCAGCGCCACGCGCTGCGCCTGGCCGGCGGAAAGCGCCGTGCCCTGCTCGCCGACTTGCGTGTTGTAGCCCTCGCGCATCTTGATGATCATCTCGTGCACGCCGGCTTCTTTCGCAGCCGCGATGATGCCCTCGGACGTCGCCTCGGGATCGAACCGGCTGATGTTCTGGGCGATGGTGCCGCCGAACAATTCGACGTCCTGCGGCAGATAGCCGATGTGCCGGCCAAGCATGTCGGACGACCATTGGTCGAGCGCCGCGCCGTCGAGCCGCACCTTGCCGCGCACCGGCTGCCAGACCCCGACCAGCGCGCGGATGAGCGACGATTTGCCGGAACCGCTCGGGCCGATCACGCCGAGGCCGTTGCCCGCGGCGAGCGCGAAGGTGATGTCCTGCACGATGAGGCGCTGGTCGCCGGGCGGCACCATGGCGACGCCTTCGACCGAGAGCCGGCTCGTGGGCGCCTGCAACTGGGTCGGCATCGTCTGCGCCGGCATCTGCTCCAGCAGGCGCGTGAGGCGGTGCCAGCTCTGGCGTGCCGCGACGAAGGATTTCCAGTGCGCAATGGCGAGATCGACCGGCGCAAGCGCGCGGGCGGACAGGATCGAGCCGGCGATGATGATGCCGGCGGTCGCCTCCTGGTGGATGACGAGATAGGCGCCGACCGCCAGCACGGCCGATTGCAGCATCATGCGCAGCACCTTTGCGACCGCGCCGAGACCGCCGGCGACGTCGCTCGCATGTTGATTGCCGGCGAGATATTTTTCGTTGGTCTCGCTCCAGCGCTGGTTCATCCGGCCGGCCATGCCCATCGCCACCATGACTTCGGCGTTGCGGCGGCTGGCCTGGGCGAGATCGTTGCGCTGGGCGGCAAGCCCCATCGCCTCGCGCGCCGGCTGGCGGGACATGAACTCGGTGACCAGCGTCAGCCCGACCAGGATGATGGCGCCGACCAGCGCGGTGACGCCGATCATGACGTGGAAGGCGAAGCAGATGGCGAGATAGAGCGGCAGCCAGGGCAGGTCGAAGAATGCGCTCGGGCCCATTCCGCCGAGAAAGGAGCGGACATTGTCGAGGTCGCGTAGCGGCTGGAGGCCTTCGTTGCGGCTGCCGACCAGAAGCGGCAGGCGCACGATGGTGTCGAACACGCGCTTGTTGAGGGCTTCATCGAGCGCGGTGCCGATCCGCCCCAGGATCCGGTTGCGGATCATGTCGAGCACACCCTGCGCCATGTAGAGGAAGCTGGCGAGGATGATCAGGCCGACCAGGGTCGGGACGCTGCGGCTCGGCAGCACCCGGTCGTAAACCTCCAGCATGAATATCGACCCGGTCAGATAGAGCAGGTTGATCATGCAGCTCATCAAGCCGACGCCGATGAACGCCGTGCGACAAGCGCGTAAGGCGTCACCGAGCTCTGAACGGCGGACGCCAGGACCGGCTGCCATCAGTCTGATCTCTTTCAGGTGGGGGCCAAGGCCCCTGATTTCACGAGCAATTCAGGGTACTCGCCCCGGATTAACATCATGTTCGCCCTGCGTCCAACGCAGCCGGGTTCATCCAAAACCCTGATGGCCCACATCTACCCCTGATGGCCCCGCACGCAAGTCCGGTATTTCACAGTCTTTGCGGCTTTTTGGTGCAGTGGCCGCCGCCCCTCCCCGGTCCTGGAGAGGCGGCTAGTTCCGATCGACCGAACCGGGCGGCTGCTAGAACCGGCCGCCGCCCCGCACCAGCCGTACCACCAGCAGCAGGATGACCGCGCCGATGGCGGAATAGACGATCTCGGATACCAAGCCCGTGCCGAGGCGAATGCCGAGCTTCGGAAACAGGAAGCTCGCCACCAGCGCACCGGCGATGCCGACCACGATGTCGCCGATGATCCCGAACCCCGTTCCGCGCACCACCTTGCCGGCGAGCCAGCCGGCCACCAGCCCGACGAACAGGATGACGAGCAGGCCTTCGTTTGAAATGTGCATAAATCTGGTCCCTCTGCATGAACGGCCGCATGGAACGGGAACCGGGATGAATGGCGTCTGAATGCTAGTCGCTTCACCCGCCTTCGACAAAAATGTCGAAAACAACCCCATGCAAAGTAGAACGGCTTCTGCCTGCAGTCGCCGGTGAACTGTGACAACTCGGTGTTGCCGTAGAGGAATTTCAAAGGAAGGAGCGCTGCTGCAGCGCCGTTCAAATACTATGACAGCGCCGCCGTCTGCTCCGCCAGCACACATCGCGCCGCCCGGCCCGGCCCGACCGCCACATTGGCAGGCAATTGCGCCAGGCAACGGGGCTGCGCCACGGCGCAGCGCGGGGCGAAGGAGCAGTTGTGGGGTTTCTCGGTCAGCGAAGGCGGCGTGCCGGGAATGGTTTCGAGGCGGGCGCCACGCTTGGCGCCGTGAATAGTCGAGGCGAGCAGGCCCTTGGCATAGGGATGCACCGGGCTGCGGACGATGTCGCGAAGCGTGCCCTGCTCCACGATCTGGCCGGCATACATCACCGCGACACGGTCGCAGATCTCGATGGCGACGCCGATGTCGTGGGTGACGAAGATGACGGACATGCCGAACTCGCGCTGCAGCTCGCGCAGCAAGAGCAGGATCTGGATCTGCACGGTGGCATCGAGCGCGGTGGTCGGCTCATCCGCGAGCAGGATTTTTGGCCGGCACGCCAGCGCCAGCGCGATCATGGCGCGCTGACGCATGCCGCCGGACATCTCGTGCGGATAGGCGTCGAGCCGGCGTTTTGCGGAGGGAATGCGCACGACTTCGAGCATTTCGAGTGCGCGTGCCCTGCCCTCCGCGTAGCTTTTGCCCTCGTGGCGCACGACGCTTTCGGCGATCTGCGCCCCGATGGTGTAGACCGGATCCAGCGCCAATGCCGGCTCCTGGAAGATCATCGACACGGTCTGGCCGCGGAAGGACGACAGCTCCTCGTCGTTCATGGCGAGCACGTCGCGGCCCATGACGTTGACGGTGCCGGAAATCTGCGTGCGCTTCTTCGGCAACAGCCGCATCAGCGCACGCAGGGTCACGCTCTTTCCCGAACCGGACTCGCCGAGCAGGCCCAACACCTCACTGTTGCCCAGCGAGAGACTGAGATCGTTCACGGCGTAGACCGTGCGCTCCCCGGTGAAGCGGATGTTGAGGCCTGAGATGTCGACGAGGTTGGTCATGACGGCAGTTTCGGCAATCGATCGTGATAATCGGTGACGCGCTGGAAGGCCGCGCCGATGGTGAGCAGGGTCGCTTCGTCGAAGGAGCGGCCGATCAGCTGCATGCCGACCGGCAGGCCGCTTTTCGTGAAGCCCGAGGGCACGGTGAGCGACGGCAGGCCGAGGAAGTTCACCGGGCGGGTGAACAGCGTCAGCCGCTGCACCATGGCCGGTGCGTTCGGCCCGCCCCCGACATCGCTCTCCTCGATCGTCGGCGCCGGCACCGGCGAGGCCGGCGCGATCACGGCATCGACGTCCGAGGTCGCCGCGTTGTGCGCGGCCAGCGCCGGGCCGCGCCAGCGCATCGCTTCCAGATATGTGATGGCTGGAACGGCGAGACCGTTCTGCAGTCGCATCAGGACTTGCGGGCCATAGTCCTGCGGACGCTCGATCATCCAGCGCTTGTGGAAGGCGGCAGCTTCGGCGGCGAGCACGAGCTGGCTCGCCGAGGACAATTGCCGCTGGTCCGGCAGCTCGACCGTGACGATGTCCGCGCCCTCACGCTTGAGCACGGCGATGGTCTCGTCCAGCACGCGCGCGACCTCGCTGTCGAGATCGTCGACATAGAACGAGGCGGGTACGCCGATCTTGAGGCCTTTCAGCGAGCCCTTGGTCGCGCCGACATAGTCCGACAGCGGCTCGTGGCTGCAGGTCGAGTCCGCAGGGTCCGCCCCAGCCATCAGCGCCAGCAGCAGCGCGCAATCCTCGGCGGTGCGGGCAAGCGGGCCGACGGTGTCGAGCGACTGCGACAACGGCATCGCGCCGGCCCGGCTGACGCGACCGACGGTGGTCTTCAACCCCGTGACGCCGCAGAAATGCGCGGGCATCCGGATGGAGCCGCCGGTGTCCGAGCCCAGCGCCGCATAGGTCAGCCGCGCCGCGACCGCCGAGCCGGAGCCCGACGACGAGCCGCCGGTGATGTGCGCGACGTTCCAGGGATTGCGCACCGGGCCGTAATGGGCGTTGTGCCCGGTCGGGCCGTAGGCGAATTCGGCCAGATGCAGCGTGCCGAGCCTGATCTGGCCGGCGTCCTTCAACCGCTGCAACGCCGTGGAGGTCACGGTCGGCACGAAATCACGACGGATCAGCGAGCCGCAGGTCGCGACGTGGCCGGCATCGTAATACATGTCCTTGTGCGCGAGCGGCACGCCGTGCAGCGGACCACGGACATTGCCCTTGGCGAGATCGGAATCGGCGGCCTCCGCCGCATGCAATGCAGCCTCGGCCTCGATCGACATGAAGGCGTTGAGATGCGGCTGCCACTGCGCAATGCGGTGCAACAGCGCGCGCGTCACCTCATGCGAGGACACCTGCTTCATCGCGATCGCGCGCGCGACCTGGGTGAGCGTCATCAATGCAGGCTCAGTGCTCATTTCGACACCTTCTGCGTCTGCACGGTCGGATAGAGCGCGGGCTCGAGGTCGAACGGCAGCGTGCCGGCGATGGCCGCGAAGCCTTCGAAGGCAGGTCCGATGGAATTAGAGATGCGCGTCGCGATCTCGTCGTCCACGGGGACGCCGGCAACTAGCGAAATCGGCTTGATCTCTTTCGGTGTCGGTCTCGTCATGCGATCTTCTCCCTGGGCGCGCGGCTGTGGCCTGAACCCGGTATCGCCATGTAGCACGCGGCCTCGTGGCCCATATTATCCAGCGCGGTGAGCTTTGGTGTCGCATTTGCGCAGAGCGGCTCCGCAAACGGGCAACGGGTGTGGAAGCGGCAGCCCGGGGGCGGATCAATCGGGTTGGGCGGATCGCCGGTGATTGGCGGTTGCTCGGTGCGCCTGTCGGGGTCCGACGACGGCATCGCCGCCAGGAGTGCGCGCGTGTAGGGATGCGCAGGGTTGTCCCAGACCTGGTCGACCGGGCCGAGCTCGACGACCTCGCCGAGATACATCACCAGCACGCGGTCCGAGATGTAACGGACGACGTTGAGGTCATGGCTGATGAAGAGATAGGTCAGCCCGAACTCGCGCTTGAGATCGGCGAGCAGGTTGAGCACCTGCGCCTCGACGGATTTGTCGAGCGCGGAGACCGCTTCATCCAAAATCACCAACCGCGGCGACAGCGCCAGCGCGCGCGCGATGTTGACGCGCTGGCGCTGGCCGCCGGAGATCTCGTGCGGATAGCGGTTGGCGAAGTTTTCGGGGCGCAAGCCGACCTTGCCGAGCAGCTCGCGCGCCAACGCCCGTGACGCGCCATCGCCCATGCCGTGCACCTTCGGGCCAAAGGCGATCGATTCCTCGATCGTCAGGCGCGGATTGAGCGAAGCATAGGAGTCCTGGAACACCATCTGCATGCCGCGGCGCAATTCGCGCAAGCTCAGCGACTGGCCGACGGTCATGCCGTCATAGATGATGTCGCCAGTGTCGCGCGGCATCAGATGCATCAGCAGGCGCGCGGTGGTGGACTTGCCGCAGCCGGACTCGCCGACGATGCCGACGGTCTCGCCCTTGGCGACGGCGAAGGAGACGTTGTCGACGGCGCGCACGGTGCGCTTCGCGGCAAACAATCCACCGCGAACGGGAAAGTGCTTTGTCAGTCCGTTGACCTGAAGCAACGGCTGCGCGACGCCGCCGCGGTCTTCGACCGGCTCGAGCATTTCGACGGATGTGTTGCTCTCGCTCATGGCTAGTTCCTGATGTCCATGGCGCTCCGCAGGCCGTCCGAAAGCAGGTTGAAGCAGATCGAGACGGCGAAGATCATCGCGCCCGGCAATGCGGCGACCCAGGGATTGACGTAGATCGCGGTACGCAAGGTGTTGAGCATTAGCCCCCATTCCGGCTCCGGCGGCTTGGTGCCGAGACCGAGGAAAGAAAGGCCGGCCGCCAGGATCATCGAGACCGAAATCAGGCTCGTCGCATAGACGAAGATCGCGCCGAGCACGTTGCCGAGGATGTGCACGCGCATGATGGTGAAGGGCCCGGCGCCGGAGGCGCGCGCGGCCTCGACGAAGTCCATGTTGCGCACGCCGGTGGTGACGCTTTCGGCGACGCGGGTGATCTGCGGCACGAACACGACCGTCAACGACACGATGGAATTGAGGATGCCGGCGCCCAGCGCGCCGGAGATCGCGATCGCCAGCAGCACGGAGGGAAAGGCGTAGAACACGTCGATCGTGCGCATGATCGCGGTGTTGAGCTTGCCGCCGACATAGCCGGCGACGAGGCCCAGCGAGGTGCCGATGCAGAAGGCGAGGATCACGGGCAGAATGCCGATGACCAGCGACAGCCGCCCGCCGTAGATCAGCCGTGCCAGCATGTCGCGGCCGAGTTCGTCGGTGCCGAGCGGGTAGCCAACGGTGCCGATGTGGCGCAGGCGGCGGATCATGGAGCCCTTGTAGGGATCTTCCAGACCCAACCATGGCGCAAGGATCGCGGACAGGAAGATCAGCAGCAGCACCAGCGCGCAGGCCATGCTGACCTTGTCGCGCCGGATGCGGCGGCCGACGGTCGCCCAATAGCCGCGCGCCTTGGTGGCGGGGGCGGCCTGCAGCGCGGCATCGGCGGTGGCGGCGGACAACGGAAGCTCGCTCATCGCCGCAATTTCCATCGTCGTCCCGGCGAAAGCCGGGACCCATAGCCACGAAATGTAATTTGGCGAAGACTCGTAGTGGCCGTCTCGTCCCACAACCGCTTACCGGGGTTATGGGTCCCGGCCTTCGCCGGGACGACACTGAGTGTGTGGCACCTCATCCCACTAGCCCCGCTTGATGCGCGGATCGATCGCGGCTTGCGCGATGTCGACCATGAGATTGAGGAAGACGAAGAACAGCGCCAGGATCAGGATCGTGCCCTGCAGCAGCGGCAAATCACGCTGGAAGATCGCCGAGTTGAGCAGGAAGCCCGAGCCCGGCCAGGAGAACACGGTCTCGATCAGGATCGAGCCGCCGAGCATATAACCGAGTTGAAGCCCCATCACCGCGAGCGCGGTGGGCGCGGCGTTCTTGATGACGTGGCGGAACACGCCGCGCTCATGCAGCCCCTTGGCGCGCAGGGCCTCGACAAAATCCTGGCTCAGGATGTCGCCGGTCAGCGCGCGCACCGTGCGGGTGACGATACCCATGGGAATCACCGATGTCGTGATCGCGGGCAGCACGAGGTATTGCAGGTGCGCCCAGTCCCAGGCCCAGGTGGCGGAGCCGCCGGGCCCGGCGCCGACCGCGGGCAGCCAGTTCAGCTGCACCGAGAAGATGATGACGAGCACCATGCCGAGCCAGTAATGCGGCACGGATACGCCCGCGATGGCAAAGGACGTCGCGAGCTTGTCGATCCAGGTCTCGCGGAAATAGCCGGCGATCAGGCCGAGCAGGATGCCCATGGTGAAGCCGATGATCGCGGCGGCAATCGCCAGCGTGACGGTGTTGCTGACCGCGCGCATGACCTCGGCGAGCACGGGGCGCCCCGTCGCAATGGAATTGCCGAGATCGCCGTGCAGCGCGCGCATCAGCCACAAGCCGAACTGCACCGGCAGCGGGCGGTCAAAACCATAGGCGGTACGCAGCTGCGCGGCGAGCTCCTGCGAGGCATCGGCCGGCAGCACCGCGACCAGCGGATCGCCCGGCGTGATGTGCACGAGCAGGAAACACACCAGCGCGACGCTGATGACGATCGGGACGACGTAGACGATGCGTCTGGCGATATAGGCGAGCACTGGTCTTCTTTCTTCCTTCTCCCCTTGTGGGAGAAGGTGGCGCGAAGCGCCGGATGAGGGGTATCTATCCGCGGATACAGCATTATCGAATGAGCGAGAGGGTCACTCGCGGAGAGAGACCCCTCACCCGGCTTCGCTGTCGCGAAGCCACCCTCTCCCACAAGGGGAGAGGGTGCACTGTTCGTGTGGCGCGAACTACTTCATCGACACCAGCGAGAAGTCGATGAACCAGCTCTTCGGCTGCACCACGCCGGTCACCTTCGGGCTCATCGCGCGGGGGCCGACGTCGTGGGCGACGTAGAGGAATGCGGCATCGTCGACCGAGGCCGCGTGCAGCTCGGCGAGCGCGGCGTCGCGCGCGGCGGGATCGAAGGTCTGGCGGGCCTTCTTCACCAGCTCGTCGAACTTGGGATTGTTGATGAAACCCCAATTGTTCGAGACCGGCGGCGCCATGCCCGATTGCAGGAAGCGCACCAGGGCGAAGAACGGATCCATCGCCGCGTAGGTCACGTTGGTCGCGTGCGAACCGTTCGCCGACGGATCCTTGGCGCCCCGGCGCCAGTTCGTGAACAGCGTATTCCATTCGATGACGTCGAGCTGCACATCGAAGTAGCATTCGGCAAGGGCCTGCTGGAGATACTCGTTCATCGGCAAGGGCTGCATCTGGCCCGAACCCGAGGCGGAGGTCTGGGTCTTGACCGTCAGCTTCTTGTTGGGGCCGAAGCCCGCCTCCTGCATCAGCTTCTGCGCAGCCGCCTTGTCATACTTGATCTCGAAGCTCGGCTTGCCGCGCCAGGGATGACCGGGCTCGAAGGTGCCGGTGGCCGGCACCATCAGGCCGGCGAGCAGGCCGTCCTTGAGACCTTCGCGATCGACGCAGAGGTTGGCGGCCTTGCGCACGCGGATGTCGTTCCAGGGCGAGCCCTCGACGCGGGAGAACTGCCACGGCCAGACATGCGGCTGCTCGTTGGCGTAGAGCTTGAAGCCGCGCTGCTTGAGCTCGGGCAGTGCGTCCGGCGCCGGCGCCTCGACCCAGTCGACCTGACCGGAGAGCAGCGCCGCGGTGCGGGCGTTGGCTTCCGGCATCGGCAACAGCACCATCTTGTCGACCTTGGGCACGCGCGCCTTGTCCCAATAGCTCGCGTTCTTGACGAGCTCTAGCCGCTCGCGCGGCGTGAAGCTCGCCATCTTCCACGGGCCGGTGCCTGCAGCGTCCTTGGCAAACGCCGTCCATGCCGCCTGCGACTTGGCCTTGGCGTCGGCGCCTTCGGCCTTGTCATAGAAATGCTGCCACTTCGCCGGGCTCGCCATGAACAAATTGGTGAGGTTGATCGGCAGGAAGCTGTCGGGCTCCTTGGTGGTGAGCTCGACCGTCATGTCGTCGATCTTCTTGGCGGAGGCCAGCGTCGGCATGCGCGAGGCCGTGACGCCGACCTGGCTGGCGTCGAACTGCGGCGCGTCCTGCTTCAACACCTTCTCGACGTTCCACACCACGGCATCCGCGTTGAACGGGGAGCCATCGTGGAAGGTCACGCCAGGGCGCAGCTTGAAAACCCACTTGGTCTTGTCGGCATCGTCGACCTTCCACTCGGTGGCAAGGCCGGGAATCACCACGCTCGCCTTCTCGGCGGAGGACAGGTCCCAGCCGGTCAGCGCGTCGTACATGGTGAGGCCGGTGAAGCGGTTGCCTTCAAAACCCTGATCGGGCTGGCCAAGCGTGCGCGGAATATCGGCAGCGGTCATGCCGATGCGCAGCACGGTGTCGGCGCTGGCCTCACGCGGCCATGCAGCCGCCGTCGCTAGAGCGAGCACCGCGATCCATGCCGCGCGCGTGTTCTTCTTAGTAAGCATCGCCTCAATCCCTTTCCGGCTTCGATGACTATTTTTGATGCAATCGTATGCAATGGCTATGCCAAAGAGAAACTTATTCTGCGATTTGGCCCTGCGACGACAAGTCCTTGTAGGTCGCAGGCGGGTCCACGCGCCGCGCTGCCTATTCTGGCATCAAGATTGCAAGTTCGGTCTCGAAATCCCCTGGGAGCTCTGGGCCATGCGTGTTCGTCTATCGATTTGTCTCGCCGTGCTTGCACTGGCGTTGTCCGCAATCTCGGCGCGCGCCGAAACCGTGGTGCGCTACGGCATCTCGATGGCGGACATTCCGCTCACCACGGGTCAGCCCGATCGCGGCGCCGGCGCCTATCAGTTCACGGCCTACACGATCTACGATCCCTTGGTGGCCTGGGAGATGGACGTCGCCGACCGGCCCGGCAAGCTGGTGCCGGGGCTTGCGACCGATTGGAAGGTCGATGATGCCGACAAGACCAAATGGCGCTTCACGCTTCGCAAGGGCGTGAGGTTTCACGACGGCAGCGAGTTCAACGCCGACGCCGTGATCTGGAATCTGGACAAGGTGCTCAACGACAAGGCGCCGCAATTCGACAAGCGCCAGAGCGCGCAGGTGAAGACCCGCCTCCCCTCCGTTGCGAGCTACGCCAAGATCGACGATTTCACCGTGGAGATCACCACCAAGACGGTCGATTCCTTCTTTCCCTATCAGATGCTGTGGTTCCTGGTGTCGAGCCCGGCGCAGTACGACAAGCTCGGCAAGGATTGGGACAAGTTCGCGAGCCAGCCCTCCGGCACCGGCCCGTTCAAGCTGACGAAGCTGGTGCCGCGCGAGCTTGCAGAACTCAGCAAGAACCCAGACTACTGGAACAAGAAGCGCATTCCCAAGGCCGACAAGATCGTGCTGGTGCCGATGCCGGAAGCGCTGACCCGCACCAACGCGCTGCTGGCGGGGCAAGTCGATCTGATCGAGACGCCGGCGCCGGATGCCGTGCCGCAGCTGAAAGCCGCCGGCATGAAGCTCGTCGACAACGTCACACCGCATGTCTGGAATTATCATCTCAGCGTGCTGCCGGGCTCGCCCTGGACCGACATCCGCCTGCGCAAGGCGCTGAACCTTGCGATCGACCGCGACGCCGTGGTCGGGCTGATGAATGGCCTCGCCAAGCCCGCGAAGGGCCAGGTCGACCCGTCCAGCCCGTGGTTCGGCAAGCCGGGCTTCGAGCTGAAATATGATCTGGCTGCGGCGAAGACGCTGGTCGAGGAGGCCGGCTACTCCAAGGCGAAACCACTGAAGGCCACCTTCATCATCGCACAGGGCGGCACCGGCCAGATGCTGTCGCTGCCGATGAACGAATTCCTGCAGCAGAGTTTTAAGGAGATCGGCATCGACATCGACTTCAAAGTGGTCGAGCTCGAGACATTGTATACGCATTGGCGCAAGGGCGCGGCCGACGAGATCAACGCCGGCATCACCGCCAACAACATCGCCTATGTCACCTCAGACCCGCTCTACGCCATCGTCCGCTTCTTCCATTCGGGCCAGATCGCGCCTGTGGGGGTCAACTGGGGCGGCTACAAGAACCCGAAGGTGGATGCTCTGATCGACGAGGCCAAGCAGACATTCGATAGCGCCAAACAGGACGAGTTGCTGGCCCAGGCTCACGCGCTGATCGTGGACGACGCCACGCTGGTCTGGGTCGTGCACGATACCAACCCGCACGCACTGTCGCCGAAGATCAAGCGGTTCGTGCAGGCGCAGCATTGGTTTCAGGATCTGACGACGATCGGGATGGAGTGAGCGGCAAACACAGGTGTCGTAGTGTCGTAGGGTGGGCAAAGCGAAGCGTGCCCACCACCTCGGCATTGCGGAGCAGGATCGTGGGCACGGCGCTAGCGCGCCTTTGCCCACCCTACGAGAGTTGATGGACGTCGCTGGCGTTTGAGCCAAGCTGCCGTATCAACCACCACTGTCGTCCCGGGCAAGCGCCAGCGCAGACCCGGGATCCATAACCACAGGGAGTCGTTTGACGAAGACTCGTGGTTGCCAATCTCGCGCGGCAACCACCCCCTGGGGTTATGGGTCCCCGCGTTCGCGGGGACGACAGCGAATTTGAGGCGCTGGCAACGCAAACAACGCCTCCCCACTACTTCGTCAGCAGCGCATATGCCCCGGTCCAACCCTCCGGCGGCGGGTTGATCTGAAAATCCCTGATCCTCGCCTCGTAGAGCCTGAACAGCTTTTCCAGCGTGTCGGCATCCTCGCTGCGACGGCCGCGTTCGATCGCATCGAGTGCGCCCTGCCAGTCGCGGCCGCGGTAGCAGCCGAGCATTTCGATGGTGATGTTGCGCAGGCGCTGGAAGGCGCCTGAGTGCATCACGTCCTCGCGCCCGGCGATAGCGTAGATCACCTCCGGCTCGGTCTTGCCCTTGACCATGATGAAGTCGAGCTCGAGGATCGCGAACTTGTCCTTGGCGGCAAGCGCGGTCCTGGATCCGACGATGATCGGGAAGCCGTATTCCTTCGACTGGCCTTCCAGGCGTGAAGCCAGGTTCACGCTGTCGCCGAGCACCGAATAATTCTTTTTCAGGTCCGATCCCATATTGCCGACCACGCCGATGCCGGTGTTGAGGCCGATGCCGACATTGAGCGGAATGTAGACATGACCGCCGTCGGCGGATTCCTGCTCGCGCTCCTTGTTGACCGCGTCGATCTGCTCCAGCATCTGGATCGCGGCCTCGCAGGCGTTGACCTCGTGCTCGGCATCGTCGAGCGGCGCGTTCCAGAACGCCATGATGGCGTCGCCCATGTACTTGTCGATGTAGCCCTTCCGCTCGATGATCACGTCGGTGAGCGGCGTCAGGAAGCGGTTCATCAGCGCAATCAGGCCTTGCGGGTCCTGCTTGTAGCTTTCCGAGATCGTGGTGAAGCCGCGCACGTCCGAGAACATGATCGTCATCTCGCGCTCTTCGCCGCCGAGCACGAGCTTTTCCGGCGACTGCGCCAGCTGCTCGACCAGAACCGGCGACATGTATTGCGCGAACTGCCCGCGGATCTGCACGCGCTGGCGCTGCTCGCGCACGAAGCTCGCGAAGATCAGCGTCAGATAGACCGCAGTGGTCGAGAGCAGCGGATAGGTGAAATCGATGAGGTAGCGGTACTGTGCGTAGAAGAACCAGGACACGCCGACCAGGATGGCGGCGAAGGTCGCACCCGCGAGCACGAGGCGCACAGGGCCGAGATTCGGCGTGAAGATGATCACGAGCAGGCCGATGACGAGCGCGGCCAGCAATTCGACGCCGAGCGCATAATTCGGCTGTGAGATCACCGCGCCGCTCAGCACGCTCTCCAGCACCTGGGCGTGGATCTCGACCCCCGGCATGGCCCGTGACACCGGCGTCGTCTTGATGTCGTTCAATCCGCCCGCGGAGGTACCGACCAGCACCAGCTTGCCGGCGAACCTGGAAGGCGGCAGGCTGTTGTCGAGCACGTCGACCGCGGACACGTAGATCGAAGGATCCCGGCGGGCATAGTGCACCCAGAGCTGACCGTTCTTGTCGGTCGGAACTTCCAGGCCCTTGAGGCGGATCGACCTGATACCGGCCTTGTCCGTGCGGACCAGCAGGGTCGGCGTTCCCGTGACGACACGCAGGATCTCGAGGCTGAGCGAGGGCATGATGTTGCCCTGGGCGCGCATGATCATCGGCACGCGGCGGATCAATCCGTCACGCTCGGTCCGGATCGAGAACAGGCCGCGACCGGCCGCGATCTTCTCGATGATCGGCACGTTGCGGAGCAGGCCGGGGAATTCGAACAGGAAGCGCTCGGCGCCCTCCTCCCCGAGCGTGGCCACGCCCGTGAACGGAAGCGATTTATCGAGCTCGGACAGGACCTCTGGAAGCCCGGTCTCACCCAGCACCACCCGCGAGCGCTTGATCGCGTCGGCGAGGACCTGGTCGTTGCTCGGCAGTTCGCGCAGCTTGGCGCGGGTGGCGTCGTCCAGATAGCGCATCTGGCTCGCGACCAGCTCCGGGTTGAGCCGGTCGGGCTCCGAGAACACCACGTCGAAGCCGATCGCCACCGCGCCGCTATCGGTGAGGTTCTGGATCAGGTCGGCGATGCGCGTGCGCGGCCACGGCCATTGTCCGAGCCTGGCGAGGCTCTTGTCGTCGATGTCGACGATGACGACCGGCCGCGATGTCTTGTGGCGCGGGTCGATCAGCTGGAACATGTCGAAGGTGCGCAGCCGCAATTCCTGGATCGGCAGCGGATCCCACAGGCGCGCGCCGGCGAATATGACCAGCAGCGCAAGGCACATCAGCCGCGCAAAGCCCAGCTTCCGTGCAAACCACCGCCGCAGGATCTTGAGACGTTTCATGCTGGTGGAATATCATGCATTGACGATCAATGGCAGCGCCGATCGCAGATGCCGACGATCGACGCGCCCGAGCGTCAGGAATGAACGATGAAGTCGCTGGCGTGGAGATTGCCGACGACTGTGTTCTTCAGGAGAATCTTGTCGTTGCTGTCGAGCGTCAGCAAGGTATCGACGCCCTGCTGCGCCGCGTGCTGCGAAACCTGCGTCCAAGACGTGATGCTGGTGAACTGCCGCAGGTCGATCTTGTCGAGGCCGGTCTCGAAGTCATTCACGGTGTGCTGAACCGCGGTCTGCGACGACGTCGGCGCGAACACGAACTGGTCCTTGGCGCCGCCGCCGATCAGCGTATCGTTCGACTCGGTCGCGAAGATGACGTCCTTGCCGTCGGCGCCTGCCAGAATGATATCCTGGCTGCTCGCTCCCGCGACGAAGATGAAGTTGACCGTGTCGGAGTGGCCGGCTGAATCGGCGACGGTCAGGGTGACCCGGTCGGTCACGGGCGGCTGCGGGTAGTCATCGGCGCTGGCGCCTGTCGGATCGTAGACGACGCCAGTACCGCCGCTCGCGAGGCCCGCGTTGATTGCGTCGAGTGAACCCGTCATCGGAGCGAAATAGACGCTGCTGACGTCCGGATGCGCAGTCGACAGCGTGACGGTGAACGTATCCGCAGCTACGCCTGCATCGGTATCGACGACGACGAGATCAGTGATGATGTCGTTGCTGTTCTCGATGATGTGCTCGACCTGGAAGCTCCCGGTGCCGATGACCGGGCCGCCGGCCTCGTTCGCGCCCGTCACGTCGATCGTGAGCGTGGCCGTGCCGGTTGCACCGTGCACATCCGTGGTCTGGACCGTGAAGATATCCGCGTAGGAGCCGTCGGTCAGCGCGTTGATCGCGGCGGCGTTCGGAACGTAGCTGTAGCTGCCATCGGGATTGACCGTCAGCGTCCCGTAAAGTCCACTAGCTGTCGTGGCCGCGTGGTGATCCGCGTTGATGACGGCATAGGTCAGCGTCGCCGTCTCGCCGGTGTCGACATCGTTGCCCGCCAACGTCCCGGTCAGATCGCAGAAAGTGTCGGCAGCAGCCGTGTCCGAGAGCGGACCGATGTGGAGATCTGCGAGCGTCGGCGCGTCGTTGCTGCCGGCGATGTTGACGGTGACGACTGCACCGGTGCCCGCGCCGACACCATCGGCCGGAACGATCGTGTATTGCAGCGACAGCGTTTGGCCGGCGCCGAGGAAATCGAACGCCTGTCCGTGCGAATTGAAGTTCCAGGTGAACTGCGTATGAGTCGCGGTACCGTCGAGGATGTAGCCCGAGGGGACAGTGAGATCCGCCAGGAGGTCGGCATTCGACAGCCCGCCGACGCTGTCCGTTTGCAGCACGCCGTCGAGATAGGCCTGCACGTGGCTGACCGACACCGTGACGTGATCGGTCGCATCGACGTCGGAAACCGTCAGCACGCCGTGAGTGTCCAGCCCCTCATTGGTTTCCTTGAGGTCGGCAAGGTCGATGTCGAGGCTTTGGGCGGGGTTGACCGAATTGGCGACCGTGTTGCCGCTGCCGCCGCCGAGCTGATAGTACGCGGCCAGATCCGTCTCGTGGCCGCTGAGCGCGGTGAAATCGATCGACTGGATCTGAACCTGCGTCAGCGCGTCGGTCCAGACGCTGACGTCGGCGATCGAGCCGAAGAAGCCTTCCGAGCCAAAGCCCGCCGCACCCGGCTCGCTCGCGCCGCCGATCATCATGTAAGAGTGCGACGGATTGGACGGGCTGCCGTCGATCGGGTTGACCGACCATGCCTGCGAATATTCGAGATGGCCGTCGAGATAGAGCGAGAAGGTGCCGTTCTCGCGGGTCAGCGCGATGTTGTGCCACTGTGACGCGGCGATTGCCACGCCGGTATCGGCGATCTGGACGCCGCCCGCGAGGATCTGCAGCTCCATCGTGTCGTTGGCATTGACCGTGCCGAGCAGGCCAAAGCCCGTCGTCGAGGTGTTGCCGTTGTAGAACAGGATCTGGCCGTGACCAGCCTCGGCGCCGCCGTTCCAGTTCACCCGGCCGTCCAGCGTCACGTCATCAGTGGCGACCGTCGGCGCGGCGCCGACCGCGATGGTGTGGCCGTCGAAGCCCATGTCGTCCGACGTGGCGTAGGAGACGGTCGGCGCATCGTTGGTGCCGGTGATGGTGACGGTCACGTCCTGGCTGATCTTGCCGCCGTGCTGGTCGTCGAACGTCACGGTGTAGACCTGGGTGATGGTCTGCCCTTCCGCGAGCGACTGCAGCACGGGATCGTTGTTGTCGAGCGTGAAGTGCCAGCCCAACGTCGCACCGTTGTTACCGTCAGTGCTGGATTCGGACACCGCATCGATCGTGAAGGTGCCGATATGCGAGCCGGTCCCGAAGCCCGGCAGGTTCGAGCTGACCGACGAAGATTTGAACGACCACGCCGCCGTGTGGGTGTCGGTCAGGTCCAAATCCTGGATCGCCAGCGTGCCGTCGGCCGTGAGCGAGGCGCACTCATCCTCGGTCACCGCGCCCGTCGCTGCGGCGGCATCGTTCGTGATCGTCGGTGCATCATTGACGCCCGTGATCGTGACGGTGACGTCCTCGCTGACGGTACCGCCATGATGATCGTCGAACGTAACGGTATAGACCTGCGTGATGGTCTGGCCCTGCGCCAGCGACTGCAGCATTGCATTGCTGTTGTCGAGGCTGAAGTGCCAACCCAGCGTCGCGCCATTGCTCGTGTCGGAGTTGTACTCGAGCACCGACTGATCGATCGTGAACGTACCGATGTGCGTGCTGTCGGCATCGAAGCCCGGCAGAGCCGAGCTGATGGACGACGACTTGAACACCGCCTGCGCCGCATGGGTGTCGATCAGGTCGAGATCCTGGATGGCCAGCGTACCGCCGATCGACAGCGTCAGGTCCGCGTCCTCGACGACATGACCTGTCGCCGCCGCGGCACCGCTGGTGACTGTCGGCGCGTCGTTCTTGCCCGTGATGACGACCGTGACGTCCCGGGTGACCGTCCCACCGTGATGGTCGTCGATCCTGACAGTATAGACCTGCGTGATGGTCTGCCCTTCGGCCAGCGACTGGAGCACCGGGTCGTTGTCGTCGAGCGTGAAGGTCCAGCCCACTGACCCGCGGGAGCTGGCGCCCGGGCTTTCAACCACCGGGGCAAGCGCGAACGTGCCGATATGCGAGGTGCCGTCGCTGAAGCCCGGCAGATGCGTGGTCGAAATCGTCGACTTCAGCGAAAAGCTCGCGGTGTGCGTGTCCGTGAGATCAGGATCGTTGAATGTGATGGTGCCGTTGGCGGCGAGCGTGGCCGCCGTATCCTCGGTCACCGCACCGGTCGGCGTGGTCAGATCTTCGACGATCGTCGGCACGTCGTTGGTGCCCTCGACATTGACGTCCGCACCGTTGATCGACACCGTGATCGGGGTGCTGACGACGCCGCCGTGTCCGTCGTCGACCTGCACCACATAGTTGAGGGTCAGTTTCTCGCCTTTGGCGAGGAAATCGAAAAGATGGTCGGGAACGCTGTAGGTCCAGGTGGCCGAGCCGTTGTTGCCGTTCCCCGCGCCCTGTACCACGGTCAGCGGCACCTCGACGGCGGCAATCGCCGCGAGTTGCTGCGGCGTCAGCGTCGACGTGATATCGTTGCCTTCGGCATCGAGATATTTGAACGGCTGCGTGGACGAGAGCGCGGCATTCACGATCGGCCGGTCTGTCAGGTCGACGTCGGTGAAGGTGACGGTGCCTGTGATGGTATCCAGAGTCTCGTTGCCGGTCCCGACCTTCTCGATGACGGTTCCACCCGACGTCGCGACGGTGGGCTTGTCGTTCGTGCCCGTGACCGTAATGGTGATCGGGATGAGCTTCGACTCTGGGCTGACTGAGAAATTGGTGTCGACGCGGACCATGTAGGTCAGCGCCAGCGTTTCGCCGGCGGCGAGGAAGTCGAAGACTTTGTCCGGGATCGTGTAAGTCCAGACCGCCGAGCCGTTGTTTTCGTTGGCAGCGTCGGGGGCGACGTTGATCTGGATCTGCGTCGCCGCGATGTCCTGCTTCTGGAGCGCCGAGAGCGAGCCGGTGACGTCGTGCTGGCCGGCGTCCTTGTAGACGTAGTTCGGCGCTTCGGCGAGGCTGATGCTCACCGTCGGCCGGTCGCCGAGGTTTTGATCGACGAATCTGATCAGGCCGGAAATCGTATCGGAATGCGTGTCGCCGGTCGCGTCAGCACGCTCGGTCAGCGCGAACGCCGTCTTCACATTGCCGCCGGCGTCGAAGCTTTGCACAATCGGCTGGCCGGGGATACGCACGATGGGCGGCGTAGACGCGCCGGGCGCCTCCGATCCCTGCGAATTGAGATTGACGAATGTCGCGGTCGCGACGGCGCCGCCCCCCGACTTGAACACGACGTCCAGGCTCATCGGCGTGAGCGTGTCGGTGAAGTTCGTGGTCAGCTTGGTGTTGGTGTTGTTGTCGGTGAACTTCAGCGTGAACACGTCCGTGATCAGCTTCTGAACGTCCGGCGACATCAGCGCATTGGAGATCGAGACGTTGCCGCCGCTGATCTGGATCATCTGGCCGGCCTGGTTGACCGTCGCGATCGGCAGCAGCGTGACCTTGTCAAACAGGATGTAGGAGCCCGTCGTGCCGTTCGGCTCGACCAGCACCTGGAAGCTCGCCTGCGGCTGCGGATCGCCGCCACCGGCGGGAACGACGAAGTTGATCTGGGTCAGCACGGCGGTGCCGCGGATGCCCATGGTGGCGACCGGCGTGTCGATCTTCATGTCGCCGTGCTTGGCGGTCTCGCCGGCGACGAAGGTGATGGTGCCGGCGACCAGGCTGAGCAGTGAGGAATTGCTCGACCCGTTGGGGTCGTAGACCATCTCGTTCAGCACCATCCGCGCATTCGAGGACAGGCCGAACACGGTACCGTCGATGAAGGTGATGCCGAGCGTGGAATCCGCGCCGGTCGAGACCACGTCACCCTTCTCGACGTTGTCGCCGTTGTTCAGGATGACCGAGACGCCGTTGCGGATCGCGGTCGCGCTGCCCACGAGCTTGGTGACGTGGCCGATGACCTGGGCCGCAGCAGCGCCGCCGGGGGCGGCTTGAGCGACCTGGACATGGCCCGTGAGCGCGTTGACGATTTCGCCGGTGAGATGGGCGCCGTCGGGTGAGGCCAGCGCGGCACGCTTTTCGCCCCGGAAATAATCGTGAACGACGAATTCGTGACCCTCGTGGGACAACACGAGATCGAGACCCGTGCGCTTGAATTCGCCGTTGAAGATCAGGTTGGGGTCGGGAACAACGAACGCGCCCTCAGGCACGTGACCATGCGCCTTCGCCGTAAAGGAATCGACATGACTGCCCGCGGGCGAACGGGAACCCTGGCCGTCCAAGGAAATCGCGGCGTCAAATTGGCCAGCGTAGTTCAACCGGGCACCGTAAAAAGGGTTAAAATTTAAGTAAGTATCGACCGCCTAAGCTTGCATAGCATTAGCAAGTCCTTAGCGATACCATCTATTGCTTGTGTGATTTCGCATCACTTGGCCCCAAGAGGCCCCACGGCTTGGCGCCGCTACAGAGAAGCGAAAGTAATCTCTCAAATATTCGGAAGTCGAGTTCGGCCTGTTTCCACGCATTTCCAGTCATCCAAAGTAATCTGACATAGTAACGAAACAGATACTTGCGTCATCTTTCCTTCGCGAGGTTCCGCGGCATCCTGCGGCAAATACGGAGTTAAATCTGTGACCTAACTAACAGAACCCCATGAAATAGGGGGGCGTTAGCCATAGGACCCAGATTCGGCACCCCCACAACCTGTGTCTGCAATTGGCTCCATTTCGCGGCAGCCGGACACTCCTAGCCGGCGAATCGTAAAGTTTTACGCAATTTGGGCAGGTCCATTTCAGGCTGTTCCCCGGTTTTGGAACCCCAGCCGGGCGCGTTAAGCAGAACAAAACGGCCCGTCTCGCACTATCTCCGCGAAAGCAACAAAGCCCGGCACGTTCAGGTCGAGGGGGATCTGACGAAGCTCGGGAAGGGGATGTCAGATGGAGACCGCTGCTCGCTCGCGCGCCTGGCGCGCAATCCTTGTCCTGTGCGGATTGGTCCTGCTCGGATCAGCCGCCGAGCTTCGCGCCGGCACGCTGCTGTCGCCGGGCGCAGGCCTGCTCGTGCGCAAATCCGCCGAGCCGTTCGGCGTGTTCGCCTTCGCCATCTCCGCCGGCAGCCTGCAACAGAAATGGCTCGCGCTGAAAGACAAGCTCGACGGCGACATGGTGCAGCTCGCGTTATGCGACGGTGACCGGGACAATTGCGCTTCGCCGGCGGCCCTGAAGCTGCTCGCCATCGTCGACCAGGCCCGAGCCCGCGACGGCCGCGCGCGGCTCGGCGAGACCAACCGCGCCATCAACCTTGCCATCCGGGCCGCCAATGACGGCATCGACGACGTCTGGGGCTCGCCGCTAGCGACCTTCGCGCGCGGCGCCGGCGACTGCGAGGACTATGCCATCGCCAAGCTGGCCGCGCTGCGGTTGGCGGGCGTGGCGCCTGAGGACCTCCGCATCCTCGTGGTGCGCGACGTCAGGGCCGGCGAAGAGCACGCGGTTGTCGCCGCGCGCCTCGACGGCCGCTGGCTGATGCTCGACAACCGCCGCATGGCGATGGTCGAGGACGACGCTGCGCGGAGCTACCAGCCGCTGTTCGCGCTCCATCAGTCGGCCGTGATGAAATATGTCGACGAACCGATGCAGGTTTCGATGGTCGCCGCCGAGGCGCGCTGATGGAGCGCAGCGCAATCCGGGGCCGCTGTCGCTTGTCGTACGAGTCCCGGATTACGCTTCTCTCCATCCAGGCTACGAACCTCCGTTCACCAAAAACTCATTCCACCACGCGATCCGGGCGGCTAGCATGGCCACGGCTTTGCGGGGGCGACGGGAATGCGGTTCATCGTGCTGACTGTGATTGCGCTGCTGGCGCTCGCCTTACCCGCGTCAGCGCAGTCCGACCGCTCCATCGCCGATCGGCTGCCGCTGTTCGCCAGGAACAACTGCCAGCAGATTCGCGACCCCGGCAATCAATTGTTCTGCGGTGATGCCACGCTTGCCGCCGCCGCCGAGAAGCTGAACACCGCGATCGAGGCGCGGCTCGCCCGCCTGCCCGATCGCCTTCCCGCGATCGAGGAGAATGCGATCTGGATCCGCCAGCGCAATCTCGGCTGCGGCATCGTCGGCCAGACCGCGATCCGCACTGACGATTTCGAGCGGGTGAAGGCGTGCCTGCTCAAGGTGACCGAGGAGCGCGCCGCGATCCTGCGCGATCCGGATTTCGACTGCCTCGCAGCCAACACCGCGGCGGGCGCGGTGATTTGTGCGGACCCGTCGCTGGCCCTTGCCGAAACGGAGCTCAATGGCCAGGTGCTCGGCCTGATCGGCAAGCTGGACCCGACCGCAGCGCGCTTTGCCTTCGCCGAATATGGCAGGTGGACACGAGAGCGCGATCGCAAATGCAATCTGGTCGGCAAGGAGAACGTGCCGCTCCAGGAGCTCGAATCCGCAGAGGATTGCCTCGCCGATCATTTGAAGCACAAAGCCGACGACATTCGCGCGGCGAAGGGCGATCCCAAGAAGGTGTTCGGCCGGCAGATCGCGGCCCGCATCCCCGACACCGACGCGGTCGACTTCTGCGCGGCGCGGATCCACGCGGCCAATTCGTGCGGCAGCTTCCTCCGCATCAACCGCGTCTACGCGCTCGACAGCCAGGTGACCGAGCAGGAGGCGCAGGTCACCGGCGAAATCGAGATGGCGGTGCTGGCGCCCTTCACCATGTGCAGCAAGGTCGCATCCAGCTGCACCGGCACCTGCTGGGACGCCAGGACGGGTCTTCCGCAGCCCAGCGCCGCCAACAAGGAGCGTTCGGCAGAAGCCTTCAACGTGACGCGTCGCGTGAGGATCCAGCGCACTTTTGCGTTCGTCAAAGCCGCCGACGGCTGGCGCTGCAGGGAAGACGAACTGGCCCCGGTGAATTCGGGGACGGCGAGCGGGGGATCGTAGGTGCTTCTTCCTTCTCCCCTTGTGGGAGAAGGTGGCGCGCGCGAGCGCGACGGATGAGGGGTTCTTTCCACTCGCTAGACTATTCGTGAGGATAGAGACCCCTCACCCGGCTCGACGCGGCGAGCCACCCTCTCCCACAAGGGGAGAGGGTGCACTGAACTCGCCGCGAGAGAGTCCGCATCAAAACATCAGATTGTCCTTCACCAGGACCCAACGGCCGTTCTTCACCTGCTGCACCTGGGTGACCGTGGTGGCGAGATGGTTGGTCTTCGAGAACACGGTCGGCGGCGAATTGAAGATATCCTGGAACTTGTCGCCGGACTCCAGCGCGTCGAGCATCTTCTGGCCAGTGAGATCCTTGCCAGCCTTGTTGGCATAATGCGCAAACGTCATCACCGCATTGTAGCCGATGATCGCCTGAGTGTTGGCGTCGGCGTTGAACATCTTCTTGTAATTGACGAGCCAGTCCTTCACCTTTCCCTTCGCGGTGTCCTCGTAGGGAATTTCGAAGTTCGAAGCGGCATACAAGCCTTCCACCACTTCCTTGCCGAGCGCCGGCACTTCGAGCACGTTGACGGGCGTGGCACCGAGGAAGGTGACCTCCCAGCCGAGCTTCCTGGCCTCGGTCATGGTGCCGATAGGCTCACGAAGGACCGCGCCGAGCACGACGAGGTCGCAGCCGTCGGACTTCATCTTGGCGACCTGCGCCGAGAAGTCGGAGGCGCCGCGCTTGTAGCTCGTGATCGAGGCCGGCTGCACCTTCATGGCGGCGAGCTGCTGGTTAAAACCATCGAGCACATTTTTTCCGTACTCGTCATCCTGATGCATGATGCACGGCTTCTTGAAATTCTTTGCCTCAATCATGTATTTGAGCGCTGCGCGCGTGCTCTCGACATAGGGCAGGAGGTTGTTGAACTTCAGCCGCTCCTGCGGCTTGGCCGCATCGAACTTGAAGGTGAACTCGGCCGCCGTCAGCGGGAAGAGCTGAAGCACGCCGGCGTCGAGCAGGATATCCTGCGCAGCGAGCACGGTCGGCGATCCCATTGGTCCCACCATCGCGAAAATCTTGTCGCGCTCGATCAGCTTTTGCGAAGCCAGCACGGCTTTCTTCGGATCGTAGCCGCTATCCTCGACGACAAGCTTGATCTTGCGACCCTGGACACCGCCCGCCCCGTTGATCTCCTCGACCGCCATCTTCATGCCGTTGGAGACCGGCACGCCCCAGCCCTTGATCGGCCCCGACAGGTCCTGATGCGTGCCGATGACGATCTCGGATGCCGAGATGCCCTCATTGGTGACCTTGGTTTGAGCGGTGGCCGGCAGACAGGTCAGCGCAAGGGCGCTCACCGCGAGGCCCAGCGCCTTCAGCGATTTCGACATTGCAGTCTCCTCCTTCAGTGGCCCGTGTTGAGCGAAGGATCGGGCCTCTCAAGCCTTCGCCGTTTTCTCAAATCCATCTCTCTTGAGCATGATCCTCCGGATCATGCTCAAGCAACCGCGCGCTCGCGATACATCGCCTCGATCTCGGCGGCGTAGCGCTTGTTCACGAAGCCGCGCTTCAGCTTCATGGTCGGCGTCAGCTCCTCGTCCTCCGGGGTGAGCTGGCGCTCGATCAGGTAGAACTTCTTGATGGTCTCGACGCGGGCAAAATTGCCGTTGACCTGCTCGATCTCGCGCCCGATCAGATCCTGGATCTCCGTCGCCCGGCACAGGCTCGCATAATTGGTGAAGGGAATGTCGTGGTCCTGGGCGAACTTCTCGACGTTCTCCTGGTCGATCATCACGAGGCAGGTCAGATACGGCCGCTTGTCGCCGATCACGACGGCATCGGAGATGTAGGGCGAGAATTTGAGCTGGTTCTCGATCTCGGACGGCGTGACGTTCTTGCCGCCGGAGGTGATGATGATGTCCTTCATGCGGTCGGTGATCCGGACGAAGCCTTCATTGTCAATGGTGCCGACGTCGCCGGTGTGCAGCCAGCCGCGCTGATCGATGGTCTCCGCGGTCTTCTCCGGCTGGTTGAGGTAACCCATGAACAGGAAGTCGCCCTTGATCAGGATCTCGCCCTCGGGCGACAGCGTGACCTCGCCCCAGGGCACGGCGGTGCCGACCGAACCGAGCTTGATCCGCTCCGCCGGCATCATGGTGGCGACGCCGCAATTCTCGGTCTGGCCGTAGAGCTCGTGCATGTCGATGCCGAGCGCGAGATACCAGCGGATCAGCTCCGGCGCGATCGGCGCTGCGCCGGTGAAGGCGACGCGGCAGCGATCGAGCCCGATCATGCGGCGGATGTTGCGGAATGCGAGCCGGTAGGCGATCCGGCTTGCGAGGCGCAACGACAGCGGCGGCGCCTTGCCCTCGATCCGGTAGTCGACCATGCGGTAGCCGATGCCGATGGCGCGGCGATAGACCCATTGCTGGAGCGGGGTCGCATCCTTCAGCGCGATGGTGATGGCGGAGTAGAATTTTTCCCAGATGCGGGGGACCGCGAGGAAGACGGTCGGCTGCACCTCGCGCAGATTGTCCGGCACGGTTTCCGGGCTCTCGGCGAAATTCATCACCGAGCCGAGTGCGACCGAGATGTAGTAGCCGCCGATGCGCTCGGCAACGTGGCACAGCGGCAGGAAGATCAGGCGATCCTCGTCCTCCTGCGCCGGGATGAAGTCGTTGGCGTGACGCATCTGGTGCGTGACGCTGCGGTTGGCGTGCATCGCGCCCTTGGGGGGACCGGTGGTGCCGGACGTATAGACCAGGATCGCGAGATCGCCGGCGCTGCGGCTGTCGATCATCTCCTGCCACAGCGCCTCGCGGCCGACCATGTGATTGCGGCCGAGCGCGCGAAACTCGTCGAGCGACATCACCATGTCGTCGGAGAAGCCGCTGAGGCCCTCCATGTCGAACACGATGATCCTCTGCAGGCTCGCGCAGCGCGCGCGGCAGGCGAGGATCTTGTCGAGCTGCTCCTCGTCCTCGGCGAAGATCACTTTCGTCCGGGAATCGTTGACCAGATATTCGACCTGGGACGACGCATCGGTCGGGTAGATGCCCGAAGCGACGCCGCCGGCGCACAGGATGCCCATGTCGGCATGGACCCATTCCGGCACGGCGTTGGCGATGATGGAGGCGACATCGCCGGGCATGAAGCCGGTCGCATGAAGCGCGTAGGCGATCTCTTTCGATATCGCCAGCCATTCGCGCCAGCTTGTCGGCTGCCAGATGCCGAATTTCTTCTCGCGGATGGCCGGCCGATCGCCCCGCGTCTCCGCAGCGCGCAAGAAGCTCTTCGCGATCGTATCAGCGACCGTCAGCACCGCCGGTCGGGCCATGCACGTCTCCTCCTTGTCGCCTGCCTCCGCTGCCTGCCTTGCCGGCGGTCTCTATTGCGGATGGCGAGCTCATCTTACTGCCAGCTCTTCCTCACCGCCACGTCTTCTTCTTTTTCCAGCGGCGCTCGCCTCGCGCGCCCGCTTCCTTGGCGCCAAGGTAGAACTCCTGGATGTCCTGGGAATGCATCAAGCGGTCGCAGGTGTCGTTCATGACGATACGGCCGATCTCCAGCACGTAGCCGTAATGCGCCGTCTCCAGCGCCACCTTGGCGTTCTGCTCGACCAGCAGGATCGACATGCCCTGCTCCTCGTTGACGCGGCGGATGATGGTGAAGATCTCCTTCACCAGCAGCGGCGACAGGCCGAGCGAGGGTTCGTCGAGCAGCAGCAGCGTCGGCCGGTTCATCAGGGCGCGTCCGATCGCGAGCATCTGCTGCTCGCCGCCGGAGAGCTGGCCGGCCGGCTGGTTGATGCGCTCCTTCAGCCGCGGAAAGTAACCATAGACGCGGTCGAGATCCTCCGCGACGCCATCACGGTCCTTGCGCGGATAGGCCCCCATCATCAGGTTCTCGCGCACCGACAGGAACGGGAACACTTCGCGTCCCTCCGGCACGTGGCTGAGGCCCAGCCGCACGATCCGGTCGGCCTCCATGCGCTGGATCGGCCTGCCCAGGAATTCGATCGAGCCCTTCTGCGGATCGAGAATGCCCGAGATGGTCTTCAGCACCGTGGTCTTGCCGGCGCCATTGGCCCCCAGCAGTGTGACGATGCGGCCGCGCGGCACCTCCAGCGAGATGCCGCGGATCGCCATGATCGGCCCGTAATAGCTCTCGATGTTGGAGAGTTTCAGGATGATCTCGGGCGTGACAGCGGCGTCCATGCGTCAAGCTCCCAGATACGCGGCGACGACGTCGGGGTGCTGCTGCACTTCGGCGGGCGAGCCCATCGCCAGCACCCTTCCATAATTCAGCGCGATGACGCGATCGGAGACGCGGTTGACCAGCGACATGTCGTGCTCGACCATCAGCACGGTGACGCCGAGCTCGCTCTTCATGTCGCGGATCCAGAACGACATGTCGTCGGTCTCCTCGACATTGAGGCCGGACGACGGCTCATCGAGCAGGATCAGCTTCGGCTCCGAGCACAGCGCGCGCGCCAGCTCGATCACCTTGCGCACGCCATAGGGCAGGCCGGAGATCAGCTTATCGCGATAGGGTTCGAGATCGAGGAACTCGATGACCTGCTCGACCCTGCGGCGGTGCACCTTCTCGTTGGCCCGCACGCTCGGCAGGAACAAGAGCTCCTGCCAGAGCTGCGTGGTCGAGTGCCGGTGACGGCCGACCAGGAGGTTGGAGAGCACGGTCGCATTCTCGAACAGCTCGATGTTCTGGAAGGTGCGGGCGATGCCGAGCTTGGCGATGTCGTAAGGCGGCTCTTCGGTGATATCCTGATCCTCGAAGAAGATGCGGCCCGAGGTCGGCCGGTAGATCCGCGAGATCAGGTTGAAGATCGAGCTCTTGCCGGCGCCGTTGGGACCGATAATCGAGAGGATCTCGCCCTTCTCGACCGCGAACGAGACCGCGTCGACCGCTTTCAGCCCTCCGAAATGCAGCGACAGATTCTCGGCGCGGAAATAGCTCATCGGTTCCGTTCCGACTTCACGTAGATCTTCTGCCGCTTGAAGGTGGCGCGCTTGTAGAGCGGGAATAGCTGGAAGAAGAGTTTTATCTTCAGCCAGCGGCCATAGAGACCCAGCGGCTCGAACAGCACGAACAGCACGATGATGATGCCGTAGATCGCGCCTTTGAGGCCGTTGAGCGAGGCGAAGGCCGCGACCTTCGACTGAATGTTGCCGGCGGTGGCCGGGCCGGCGCCGAACGTCGCCGCGATCCCGGCGATCATGCCGGGCATGTCGTCCTTGAGATAGGTCAGGAACGGATCGATCATCACGATGAAGATCGCCCCCAGCACCGCGCCGTGCAGGCTGAAGGTGCCGCCGATCAGGATCACGATGATGAACTCGATCGAGAGCTGGAGCGTGAACATCTCCGGCGAGATGAAGGAGAGCTTGTGGGCGAACAGCACGCCGGCAAAGCCGGTGATCGCCGCCGAGATCGCAAATGACTTCACCTTGTAGAGCGCGACATTGACGCCCATGCTGCGCGCCGCCGTCTCGCTGTCGCGGATCGCGACGAAGGCACGTCCCGTCGGCGAGCGCAGCAGATTGAGCGTGCCGACGATGGTCAGCACCAGCACTGAGAGGCAGAGGAAATAGAAGGTGGGGCTATCGCGCGGGACGGTGACGCCGAGCAGCGACAGCGTCTTCACCCGCATGCCCTCGTTGCCGTGGGTGACGCTTTCCCAGCGCGCCAGGATCTCCTCGACGATCAGGGCAAAGGAGATGGTAGCGATGACGAGGTAGATGCCGGTCAGGCGCAGGGCGGGAAAGCCGACCATCGCGCCGATGATGCCGGTCAAACCTCCGGCGGCGAGGAAGTAGATCGGGAACGGCACGTTGTACTTCTGCAAGTATGCCGCCGTGTAGGCCCCAATGGCGAGGAATGCGGCGTGGCCGAGCGAGGCCTGGCCGGTAAAGCCGGTGAGGATCAGCAGCGCGACGCCGACGATCGCATAGATGCAGACGAAGACGAGCTGGCTCATCAGATAGCTGGAGAGCACATAGGGCGCGATCAACAGCAGCGCGAGCAGGATGCCGTAGGAGACCAGATAGCCCGAATGCGGGAACAGCTTGATGTCGTCCTCATAGTCGGTCTTGAACAGGAAGCGCATGCGTTCAGACCTTCTTGCGGACGTGGTGGCCGAACAGGCCTTCGGGCTTCAACAGCAGCACGGCGAGCAGCACGAGGTACGGCGCGACATCCTTCCAGCCTTCGGGCAGATAGAAGCCGGCCATGCTCTCGATCACGCCGATCAGGACGCCGCCGACCACGGCGCCCGGGATCGAGCCGAAGCCGCCGAGGACCGCGGCGGGAAATGCCTTCAGGCCAAGCACGAGGCCGACATTGGAATGGATGAAGGTGATCGGCGCGAGCAGCACGCCGGCGCAGGTCGCGACCGCCGCGCTGATCGCCCAGACGATCGACACCACGCGTTTGACCGGGATGCCCATGTAGTAGGCCGCGAGCATGTTCTCGGAACTGGCGCGCATCGCGGTGCCGAGCGTGGTCTTGTTGAAGAAGAGATAGAGCAGCGTGCACAGGATCATCGTCGCCGCGATCACCGACAGCTTGTCGTAAGCGAGCACCAGCGAGCCGATGCGGAGCACGCCCTGGCTGAACGGGGTCTCGATCTTCAGATCATCGGTGCCCCAGATCATGCCGGCGACCGAGCGCAGGAAATAGCCAAGGCCGATGGTGGCCATGATGATGGAGAATTGCGGATAGCCGAGGATCGGCCGCACCACCACGCGCTCTGCCAGCATGCCGAACAGCGCCATCGCGGCCACCGCACCGGCAAAGCCGATCCAGTAGTTCAGGCCCATCATGCCGATGAAGGTGAAGGCGAAGAAGCCGCCGAGCATCATCAGATCGCCCTGGGCGAAATTGACGACCTCGGTGGCCTTGTAGACGAGCACGAACCCGAGCGCGATCAGGCCGTAGACGCAGCCGAGCGCAACACCGCTGACCAGCTGCTGAACGAAATCCAGCATTGACGCGCGTCCTCCCGATGCAACCGGCGGTTCTTCCCGACCGCCTTGCCGCATCTTGTGTCCAGTCGCTACGCAGTCGTTTCGCTGCGTTAGCGCCATTTGTCCGGAACCAATTCAGCCTGAACCGCTCCTTACTGTCAACAAACGGTGACTTGCCATTAGTCGAAACCGGATGGCGGAATTTGTGGGCCGTAGATTCACGGTGCCGAAATATCTTGGGATCATGGTCGCGAGCGATGCAAAACCGGATAGTGTGGCCGTCATGAAGCGGGACAAGTCGGCGCTGGAAGTCCTGGGGTTAACGAAGCGTTTTGACCGTCTGGCGGTCGACAGCCTCGATCTCACCATCCACGCCGGCGAATTCTATGCGCTGGTCGGCCCCAACGGCGCCGGCAAGACCACCACCTTGCGCATGGTTGCGGGCCTGCTGCGCCCTGATGCCGGCGCGGTCTCGATCTTCGGCATCGATGCGCTCGAAAATCCCGTCGCCGCCAAGCAGGTGATGGCGTGGGTCTCCGACGAGCCCATGATCTACGACAAGCTGACCCCGCTCGAATATCTCGAATTCGTCGCCGGCCTCTGGGGCATCGCGCCATCGATCTCGGAGCCGGTCGCGCAGGACCTGCTCGCCTCGCTCGGCCTGGAGCCGCACCGGCACGAGCGCTGCGAAGGCTTTTCCAAGGGCATGCGCCAGAAGGTCGCGCTCGCCGGCGCACTGGTGCATGATCCCAGCCTCATCATTCTCGACGAGCCGCTGACGGGGCTCGATGCCGTCTCCGCACGCCACGTGAAGGGCCTGCTCAGCGAGCGTGTCCGCGCCGGCTGCACCGTCATCATGACCACGCATATTCTCGAAGTCGCCGAGCGCATGGCCGACCGCATCGGCGTGATCGCCTCGGGTCGCCTGGTGGCCGAAGGCACGCTGACCGAGCTGCGCCAGCAGAACGGCCATGCCGATACCAGCCTGGAAGATCTTTTCATCGCGCTGGTGACGCTTCCGGAAGCCGCATGAGCTCGGCAACCGCGCTCTCCTGGTTCGCACGCCACGAGCTCCGGCTCGCCTGGCGCGAATGGTTCGCCATGATGACCGGCGGACGACGCAAGCGGGCGCGCGCCGCAATCATCGGCCTACTCTGCTTCGCCGCGCTGCTGCATCTGCCGGCCTGGGCGGTGATCGGCCGTTTCGCCGATCTGCAGCTGCCGCTCGACAAATCCTCGCTGATCGTGATCTCGGCGACGATCGTTCTCGCCTGGACCTTGATGCTGTCGCAGGCGATCGAATCGGTGACGCGGGTGTTCTACGCCCGCGCCGATCTCGACCTGATCATGTCCTCGCCGGCGACGCTCGCCAATCTGTTCTCGGTCCGCATCGCCGCGATCGCGCTGACCGTCACCGCGATCGCGCTGCTGTTCTCGACGCCGTTCATCGATGTGCTCGTGATCGGCGGCGGCGCGCGCTGGCTCAGCGCATTCGGGGTGGTCGTCGCCATGGGCCTGTCGGCCGCGGCGGTCGCGATCGCCGTCACCATCCTGTTGTTTCGCCTGATCGGCCCAGCGCGGACGCGCCTGATTGCCCAGATCCTCGCCGCGATCATCGGCGCCGGCTTCGTGATCGCGCTCCAGGTCGCCGCGATCGTGTCCTACGGCACGCTGTCGCGCTTCACCATCCTGACCTCAGGCAGCGTGGCCGCCCATGCCCCCGATGTCGACAGCATCTGGTGGTGGCCGGCACGGGCGGCGATGGGCGACAGCGAAGCGCTGCTGCCGCTCCTGGCGCTCGCTTTGGTGCTGCTCGGAAGCGTCATGGCGATCTTCTCGCACCGCTTTGCCGACACGGCGATCGATGCCGCGGCTTACGGCAGCTCCGGCAGCGAGCGCGCGAAGGAGCGTCCGTTCCGCGGCGGGTCGCGGCAGCAGGCGCTGCGGCGCAAGGAATTCTCGCTGCTCTGGCGCGATCCCTGGCTGATCTCGCAGACCCTGATGCAGCTGCTCTATCTGGTGCCGCCGGCGCTGCTGCTCTGGCGCAGTTTTGCCGACAGCTCCGCGGCGCTGACGCTGATCACGCCTGTGATCGTGATGGCGGCCGGACAGCTTGCCGGCGGGCTGGCCTGGCTGACGATCTCCGGCGAGGACGCCCCCGACCTGGTCGCGACTGCGCCGCTGACGCCATCCGCCGTCGTCCGCGCCAAGATCGAGGTGGTGCTGATCGCGATCGCCGTGATCTTCTGCCCGCTGATCGGCGCGCTGGCCTTCGCCGCACCGATCCAGGCTGCAGTGAGTGCCGGCGCGATCATCCTCAGCGCGGCCTCCGCGACCGCGATCCAGCTCTGGTTTCGGGTGCAGGCCCGGCGCAGCCAATTCCGGCGCCGCCAGACCTCGTCGCGGCTTGCGACCTTCGCCGAAGCGTTTTCCTCGATCGGCTGGGCCGCAACCGCGGCACTGCTGCTTGCACTCCCCATCGCCGGCCTCATCAGCGGCCTGATCACCGCGAGCCTGGTTGCGATCACCTGGAAGTTCAGCCCAAGGCGGGACTGAAGGCGGGACTGATAGCCGGAGTGAGAGGTGCGACACTGACGCGCTGTTGATCGCAGCCCATTGGCCCCGCGCCGCAATGCACGCTAGACTTTCCCTGACATCATCGGGGACGGACTTATGCGGCGACTTGTTTCGACGGCCCTGGCGCTGTTCGGCGCATTCCTGACCCCTGCCCTTGCCCAGCAGCCACAGCGCAGCGAGTGCCTGGCGATGGCGAACGCGGCCCCGCGCGCTCTGCCGGTCGCATTCCGGCCGGCGGCCGGCACAGGCGAGGTCGAGATCACCTATGTCGGCCACTCCACCTATTTCATCGACACGCCCGGCGGCTTGCGCATCGCGACCGATTATAGCGGCGCCTACCAGGTCGGGCGGCTGCCCGACGTCGTGACCATGAACCGGGCCCACAGCACCCACTACTCTCTGTTTCCCGATAAGCGCATTCCTCACGTGCTGCATGGTTGGGGCGAGGACGGAAAGCCGGCGATCGTTTCAGAACGCATCAGTGACGCCTTCATCCGCAATGTCACGACCGACATCCGCCGCTATTTCGGCGACGACGCCGGCACCGACATGATCCGCGACGGCAATTCGATCTTCATCTTCGAAGTCGCCGGCCTCTGCATCGGCCATCTCGGCCACCTCCATCACAAGCTCGACGACAGCCATTTCGCCCAGATCGGACGGCTCGATATCGTGATGGTGCCGATCGACGGCACCTACACCATGTCGCTCGAAGGGATTTCTGACATCACCAAGCGCCTGCGCGCCTCCGTCGTGCTACCGATGCATCGCTTTGCCACCCCGCTCGACGATTTCATGCGCCGGATCGGCCAGCAGTTCGAGATCGACCGGCGCTCCGGGCGGTCCTTCCGGATGTCGCGGGACGCGCTGCCGTCGATGCCGACGGTGATCATCCTCGACGGGGTCTGAGGCGCAACTTTCTCCAAGCCTTCTGCCGTCTTCGGTGCTGATCTCCGCGCAACAGGAGATCGACATGAACGACTTTGCGCGACTATTGCACGCCGATGGACCGAATTCCGAGCACGCCGCGGCGCTGCAGCTCTACGGCCGCTTTGTCGGCGATTGGGACGCCGAGATCACGGCCCACGGCCTCGATGGAACCAAACACACCGCGCGCGGCGAGATCCATTTTGGCTGGGTGCTGGAGGGACGCGCGGTCCAGGACGTCTGGATCATCCCGCGCCCCGCGGGCAGCCCGGCCTTTCCGATTGCGGGCAATTGGTACGGCACGACGCTGCGCCTCTACGATTCGACCATCGATGCGTGGCGGATTTCCTGGTTCGATCCTGGACGCAGCGTCTTCCGCCAGCAGATCGGCCGGCCGCGCGGCGCCGACATCGTGCAGGAAGGCACGACGGAGGCCGGCGAATTGACCCGCTGGAGCTTTACGGAAATCACCGGCGATTCCTTCCACTGGCTCGGCGAGACCAAGCCGGCCGATGCAAGCGATTGGCGGCTTATGGTCGATGTGAAGGCGAAGCGGCGGAAGGGCTAGAGATCTGATGGCTGTTGGTTGAAGCCGTGGGCCCCAGGCTCGCTGCAACCTCTCCCGCTTGCGGGGGAGGTCGGCGCGTAGCGCCGGGTGGGGGCTCTCTCCACATCGGGAGTGTCCCATTGCGGAGACGCCCCCACCCCAGCCCTCCCCCGCAAGCGGGAGAGGGAGCGCACCTGCTCCGCCGCGGCTGTGGTGCTCTGAGCAATGCGCGCTGCTGTGCGTGCGTGTGAGATGTTAGGCTCCTCTCTCAAAAGACAACAGGGAGCGGACACTGATGGCTGCAAGCAGTGTGCCCGGCAATACGAGCGGGCTGTTCGTCGAGCCGCGCGAGGACTGGCTCGCGCTGCATCAGGAGCCGATCATTGATCCCTTGCGGCCGATCGTCGATCCCCATCACCATCTCTGGAATCGCGGCTACCGCTATCTGATCGAGGAAATGGCGGCCGACATCGCCTCCGGCCACAACGTCATCGCGACCGTCTATGTCGATTGCCGCTCGATGTATCGCGCGCACGGGCCGGAAGCGTTCCGGCCCGTCGGCGAAGTCGAGTTCGCCAACGGCGTCGCCGCCATGAGCGCAAGCGGCGCTTACGGCAAGGCGGCGATCTGCGCCGGCATCGTCAGCCACGCCAATCTGCTGCTCGGCGACGCCGCAAGGCCGGTGCTGGAAGCCGAGATCGCGGCCGGCAATGGCCGCTTCCGCGGCATCCGCCATTCCTCGGCCTGGGACGAGGACCCGGTCGTCGCCGGCATGTATGCGAACCGGCCGAAGGGCCTGTTGCAGGATCCAGCTTTCCGCCAAGGCTTTGCCTGCCTGGCGCCACTGAACCTCAGCTTCGATGCATGGCTGTTCCATCCGCAGATCGGCGAGCTGACCGAATTGGCGCGCGCCTTCCCCGACACCAGGATTGTGCTCGACCATTGCGGCGGCCCAGCTGGCGTCGGCCGCTTTGCAGGACGGCGTGAAGAGGTGTTTGCACAATGGCGCGCCTCGATCCGCGAGATCGCGACATGCGAGAACGTGGTGGTCAAGCTCGGCGGCCTCGCCATGTGCCTGCTCGGCTACGACTTCCATTTGCGCGAGAGGCCGCCGTCATCCGAGGAGCTCGCCGCGGCCTGGCGCCCTTACGTCGAGACCTGCATCGAGGCGTTCGGACCCAAGCGCGCGATGTTCGAGAGCAACTTCCCGCCGGACAAGGGCCAGTGCAGCTACCAGGTGATCTTCAACGCCTTCAAGCGCATCGCCTCACCCCTGAGCGAGGCCGAGAAGACCGCGCTGTTCTCGCAGACCGCCACCGACGTCTACCGGCTCGAGCTGCGTCATGACGAGAAGAGGGGCCGGGATGATCCCGCCCCCTCTTCCGTCGTGGCCGCTGGGAAGCGTTCTTGAATTGAGATTATTGTTTGAGCATGATCTTTTCGGAAAACCGCTGCACACTTTTCCGGATCATGCTCTAGCCGGCACCCATCAGGGAGGCCGGACGGCGCTCTCCGGTGGAGGCGAAGATCTTCTTCAGCTTGTTGACGACGCGGATCAGGAAGCCGATCATCACGGGATTGGTCTTGCGGCAGAAGGCGATCTTCTTGACGTGGCCTTCGACATGCCATTTGGCATGCGCGCCGTCGCGGAAGAAGATCACGTCGCCGGGGCCGTAGCGCTTGGGCGGCATGCCGTCGCTTTCGAGCACGATCGATCCTTCCATGATCATGATCGTCTCGTCGATATCGTAGTACCAGTTGAAGCGGCCTTCGGTGCACTGCCAGATGATGGTCGATGCGGTGCCGTCGGCACTGGTGGACAGGATGTGCGAGCGCGACACGGGATTGCCCTCGATGATCCAGGACGGCTCGATCGGCCGCAGCTCAAGCTCGACATTGCAACTACCGATTTCAATCAATGCGCGCGACATCTTCTTCCCCAGCGGGTATAATAAAATATTGCCGGATCTCGGCCCGGATTGCTTCGAAAGATGCCGGGAACGCTAGTCATCGGTTTTTAATTCTTTCTTACGCAGGCCCCGACAATCAGCCGGAAGTTGCAGGCGCGAAGCGGTTAACGCGGCGATTTCCCTGCAAATTCGAGCACATGAACCGATCTTTTCCGGGGTGCGACAAAGTGCGCGGAAGCATAAAATGGAGCCACGCCGATGCCCCTCACGCCCGAGGTTCTGACAGCCAATCGTGAGGCCGTCGCCTGGCTGGTCAGCCTCGATGTCTCCTTCGCGCCGGACGAGGAGCCCTGGTTCACCATCGACGGCATCGAAAACCCCCAGCAGATGGGCAGTGACGGCTCCGGGGGCGCCTTCGTGCTGCTGCCGCCGCAGAATGTGCTTTACGTCTCATCGGAGGGCCGCGCCGGGATTATCGCCGATACGTTCGAAGCGTTCGTCCAGCTCATCGTCGCCCGTCCCTATTGGCTCGACATCCTCAAATTTTCCGGCGGCGGCGACCTCGCGGAGATGCGGCGTGCGGCGGAGGCGCTGGAGGCGACGCTCGACGACGAGGACGAGATCAACGAGGCTCGCGAGGAGATCCTCAAGAGCCTCGACCTGGACGACGCGGACGATCCCGTCGGCGCGCTCTACGAGGCGATCGCCGCTTCCGACGCCATCGTACGAGCCACCGACGGCAGCCCGTTCACGACATTGTTCAACCGCTTCAGCATCGACAACAATCCGATGCTGCGCAACGCGGCGGCGTGAGGGGGCTAGACGCGAGCACTTGGACCTTATTTATTTGCACCGTCATGGCCGGGCTTGTCCCGGCCATCCACGCCTTGCGGCACAAAGAACGTGGATGCCCGGGACAAGCCCGGGCATGACGAGCGGCGGCCTACTTCGCCCACTCGCCCTTGCGGAATACCGGTACCTTGCTGCCATCGGGCAGGATGCCGTCGATATCAGTCTCGGCCGAGCCGATCATCCAATCAATATGGATCAGGCTCTGGTTGCCGCCTTGCGCGGCGATCTGCTGCGGGGTGAGCTGCGCGCCGTTGATGAAGCACTTCGAATAGCACTGGCCGAGCGCGATGTGGGACGCTGCGTTCTCGTCGAACAGCGTGTTGTAGAACAACAGCCCGCTCTGCGAGATCGGCGAGGAATGCGGCACCAGCGCCACTTCGCCGAGGCGCCGGGCGCCCTCGTCGGTGTCGAGCACCTTGTTCAGCACCTCCGCGCCGCGCGAGGCCTTTGCATCGACGATCTTGCCGTCCTCGAAGCGCACCGCGATGTTGTCGATCAGCGTGCCCTGATAGGACAGCGGCTTCGAGCTCACGACATGGCCGTAGACGCGGCGGCAATGCGGCGTGGTGAAGACCTCTTCGGTCGGGATGTTGGCGTTGCAGCTGATGCCGTTCTTGGAGAGCGAGGCGCCGCCCTCCCATTCGTGGCCATCGGCAAGGCCAATGGTGAGGTCGACCCCCGGTCCGTTGTACTGGAGCGCGCGGAAACGCTGGCCGTTGAGCCAGTTGGTACGCTCACGCAACACCGCATTGTGGCTCGCCCAATTGCCCATCGCGTCCTCGCGATCGACGCGGGACGCCGCGAAAATCGCATCCGCGAGCTTGCCGACCGCGACGTCCTCGGGATCATCAGGAAACACCTGCCTGGCCCAGGACAGGCTCGGATAGGCGATGATGTTCCAGTTGGTGTCGAAATTGACGATCTTTTCCAGCGCAGGCTGATAGGCCATCGAATTCGCCTTGCTGGCGCGCGCCACCTTGGAAGGATCCTCACCCGACAACAGCATCGGATTGTCGCCGACGATGGCGAGCCGCGCGGTGTTGTCGGAGAACGCCTTGGCCATGCCTTCGTAGAGCCAGCCGGCGGCACGATCGAAACTGCTGTCGTGGCCGTGGCGGTAGCGCGCCAGCGTCATCTCCTCGTCCGACAGGATCGGTGTCACGATGCCGGCGCCGGCCTTGTAGGCATGAACGGCGATCCGCCGCACCAGCGGCAGCGCGATCGCGGGCGCCGTCAGAAGCAGATCCTGTCCCGGCCGCAAGCCCAGGCCCACCTTCACCGCCACCTCGGCCAGCCGGTCGAGCTTCACGGGATCGATGGGAGTGGCGGAATTGCGGTGATCAGTCATGCGGGGCCCTCTGCCGAAAGTCTGTCGTTCAATCTAAGTCTAGCATCGCGGGACGCAAGTGCGCGAGCACATTGCGACATGGAGAAGATGCGCAGTTTCACGCATTTTGGTTTTCAACGCGTTGCCGATTTCAGCACCCGGTCAACCATGGCGGGCGCGAGGCCGAGGTAATTTTTCGGTGAGGTGAGCGCCTCGATTGTGGCGCGATCGATGCGGCTCGATATCCGGGAGTCCACGGACAGCGCGTCGGCCAGGCTCATTCCCTTCTCGTTGGCCTGACGGCAGGCATCATAGACCACGTCATGGGCCTCCTGCCGGCCGAGTTGTGGCGCGAGCCCCATCATGACCGCCTCGGCCACGATCAGGCCGCGGCTGACCGCAAGATTGTCGTTCATCTTCGCCTCATCCACGATGAGGCCTGCGAGTGCGAACTTCGCCTGGTGCAGCGCGCCGGCAGTCAGCACGAAGCTCTCCGGAATCGCCATCCACTCGGCGTGCCAGGGGCCCGTGGCGCGTTCGAAATCCTGCACCATGGCGTCGAGCATCAGGCCGGCGTGCTGGCGCACCGCCTTGGACGCCGCCAGCATCAGCTCCGACGAGATCGGGTTGCGCTTCTGCGGCATGGTCGAGGAGGCGCCGCGTCCCTTCACGAAGGGCTCGTAGACTTCGGCGAACTCGGTCGAGGCCATGATCATGATGTCGAGTGCGATCTTGCCGAGCGAGCCGGTGACGAGCGCAAGGAAGTTCACGGCTTCTGCAAAGCCGTCGCGAGCGACGTGCCAGGTCGAGGCGGGAATGCCGAGCTTCAGCTCCGCGCAGAGCGCCTCCTGCACCTCAAAACCCTTGTCGCCGAGCGAGGCCAGCGTACCTGCGGCGCCGGCGAACTGGCCGACCAGCACGCGCGGCTTCAATTGCGTCAGCCGCTCGGCGTGGCGGTCGAACATGGCGAGCCAGATCGCGGTCTTGTAACCGAAGGTCACTGGCAGCGCCTGCTGGAGATGGGTACGGCCCGCCATCGGTGTGTCCCGGTATCGCTTCGAGAGGTCGGCGAGGATGCGGCGAAGTTCGGCGATGTCGTGCTCGACGATCTCGAACGCGGCGCGCAGTTGCAACACCACGGCGGAGTCCATGATGTCCTGCGTGGTCGCGCCCCAATGCACGTAGCGGCCGGCCTCGCCGCACTGCTTCACCATCTGATGCACCAGAGGGAGGATCGGATAGCCGACGATGTCGGTCTCCTGCCTGAGCAGATCGAAATCGAAAGCGGCGACGTCGGTCCGCGCCGAGATCTGATCGGCGGCCTGCTGCGGGATCACGCCGCACTTCGCCTCAGCCTTCGCCAGCGCCACCTCGACCTCGGCATAGCGTGCCACCAGCGCGACGTCGGAGAACACCTCCCGCATCTCGGGCGTACCGAAGGCGTCGCGGAACAGCATGGAATCGAGCACGGTGGTGGAGGCAGGAAAAGCAGGCATCGGCGATTCTTCGTGGTTGGTGTTTGTGTGGGCGACAGCTTACGCAGGGCACGCGCTCCGGCAAAGGACATTCGCGGCTCGTCGCACATTCGTCCCGCACGACGACATACGACGCACATCGCACGATCGCCCGTCATCCCGAGGTGCCGGAGCGAAGCGGAGGCCTCGAAGGATGGACGGCCCGGCTGCATCGTGGCCGTCCCACCTTCGAAGCTCCCCACGCGGCGCCTTGCGCCGCGCGGCTCGCCCCTCAGGATGACGGGTCGATTTCGGACGGAACATCCGATCAACAGGTCGCCCACAGCGTCTACCCCAATCGCACGGCATGGCTGCCATCACGCGATCGCGATGAACCAAGCGGCCCCTTCGGCAGACTCACAGTTTTCGACCCAAATTTCATTTTGTTTTTTTGCTAGCCCCAATTCGTAATGAGGCCTGAGTTTCGACGTGCAGTTTCTGTTCCGGGACCACCTTCTCGATACCGACCGGCGCGAGCTGAGCCGCGAGCAGGTTCCCGTTGCCGTAGAGCCGCAGGTTTTCGATCTCGTGGTCCACCTGATGCAGAACCGCGATCGGGTGGTCAGCAAGGACGAGCTGATCGACAAGATCTGGCACGGGCGAAGCGTCTCCGAATCCACCTTGACCAGCCGGATCAACGCGGCGCGCAAGGCCGTCGGCGACAGTGGCGCGAGCCAGGCGCTGATCCGCACCATCGCCCGCAAGGGCTTTCGCTTCGTCGGCCATGTCGAGGCCAAAGGTAGCACGATGGGTGGCGCAATCGCGCCGGAGCCCGGCTACGCCGCGCGGGTGCAGCGCGCCGCACTCACGCTTCCCGAGCGGCCGGCGATCGCCGTGCTGCCCTTCACCAATATGAGCGGCGCGGCCGAGCAGGATTATTTCTCCGACGGCATCAGCGAGGACATCATCACCGCGCTGTCGAAGCTGCGCTGGTTCTTCGTCATCGCGCGCAACTCCTCCTTCGTCTACAAGGGCCGCGCCGTGCACATCCGCGAGGTCGCGCAGGAGCTCGGGGTTCGCTACGTGGTCGAAGGCAGCGTGCGGCGGAGCGGCGAGCGCCTGCGCATCTCAGCCCAGCTCAACGACGTCTCGACCGGCAGTCATCTCTGGGCCGAGCGCTACGACCGCGAGCTCGCCGACATCTTCGCCGTGCAGGACGAGATCACCGAGGCGATCGTCGCCGCAATCGAGCCGCAGCTCTACGCTGCCGAAAGTTTTCGCGCCCAGCAGAAGCCGCCGGGCAGCCTGGATGCCTGGGACCTCGTGATGCGCGCGCTGTCGCATCACTGGCGCAGCACGCGCGAGGACAATGCCGCCGCGCAAGGGCTGCTCGAAAAGGCCGTCGCAATCGATCCCGCCTATGGCAAGGCGCTGGGACTGCTCGCGACCAGCCATATCTTCGGCGCGCATATGGGCTGGGCCGACATGGCCGCGACAGTGCCGATCGCAGAACGCGCGGCGCTCGCGGCGGTGGAGGCCGATCGCGAGGATGCCTGGGCCCATCATGGCCTTGCCTACACCTATCTGTTCCGCCGCCGCTTCGACGACGCGCTGGCGGAGTTCGAGCTGGCGCTGACGCTCAACCCGAACTTTGCGATGGCGCACGCCTTTTACGGCGTGACGCTGTGCTACGCCGGACGATGGCAGGACGGCGATGCCGCCGCACGTCGCGCGCTGCGGCTGAGCCCGCGCGATCCGCTCGCGGCGGTCTATTGCGGGGTTGCGGCCTATGCCAGGTTCGTCGGCCGTGACTATGACGGAGCCGCGCAGATGGCGCGGGAATCGATGCGGCAGCGCGGCGATTTCGTCGGCGCGCACCGCGTGCTGACGGCCGCCGCCGGGATGTCAGGAGATCCGGCGCTGGCAGCGTCCGCCCTGGAAGGCCTGCGCCGCGCCCAGCCCGAAGTCTCGCTCGCCTGGATCACGCGCGAGCTACCGATGCTGCGGGACGAGGACCGTGCGCACTATCTGGAAGGATTGCAGCGCGCGGGAATGAAGTGACCGCGTCGCGCCTTCTCCCATCGCAGGCGCGATCGCGAGCTAATTTAGGCGCTAGTCGTCGTCGGGCCCGAACAGCCTGATCTGCGGGAAGCCGCCGCGCGGCCGGCTGGCGTAATCACGCACATCGGAATCTTCGCGGATGTTGCGCGCGACGTCGTCCCAATCGGTGCGATCGCGCAAGCCGCGCTGCTCGCGGGAATCGTAGTGGCGGCGCTCGGTCCAGCGCTCGCGGCGCTCCATCCGGCGCCGCTCGGACGCAGCGCGCTTGGCGTCGGAGTCCCTCGCCTTGGCATAGGCGTTCTCGGGTGAAGAGGCCGGCTCGGTCGAGGCCTGCTGCTCAGCCGGCTTTACGGCCTGCGGAGGCGATCCGATTGCTGACTTCGACTGTTCCTTGGACTGTTCCCTGGGTGGCTCGACCGCGGCCGCTGGCGAAGGCGGCGGCGCCGGCGGTCCGGCATTCGCCTGAGTGGTCTGCGTGTCGGGCTTTACAGCTTCCGGCTTCGCTTCGGCTTGCGCCGGCGCGGCAATCATTGCGCCGAAGGCTTGCGAGCCGGTGAGATAATTGACGCGTTCCGGCGCGCTCGTCTGTGCCGGCGCGCCCGCGGACTCCGCGCGCTGCGCCATCTTGCTGGTGTCCGGGCCCTGTTTGGACGCGACCGGGTTCATGATGTTGCCGGCAACGATGCCCCCGCCAAGACCGATGGCAATGGCCGCGATAATAGTTCCGGCACCGACGAAATAAGCTGTCGAGGCGCGCATTGATCCACTCCCTCTTTGGGGCGAGCAACGCACGTTGATTGCCAGATGTTCCTGATGCAGGAGCGGTTCCCGGAGGAACCCCGCGTGTCAGATCTGCTGCGCGACTTTTTCGAGCCCGATGAGGCGGGCGAGCTTGCGCACTTCTTCCTTCTGATCGTCACGCAACTGGAACAGCAGCGGCATGGCGGCCGACTTCAACTGCTGGACCTCGTCGCAATTCGGATCGATCTGCGCGTTCGGTGGCGCGTTCGGATTGGAGAGTTTGTTGGCCGAGATCTTGCGGACGACGTTGCGCAGCGCGGTCTCGACCGAAGGCCAGTAATATTCCTGCGACGAAGACAGCTTCAGCCGATCCCGGATGCCAGAGATCTGTGCGTCGGATAGCAGGGTATAGTGTTTCTGCGGCTGCGGCTTGGCGACAACCTTCGGCTTGGCCGGAACTTCGACGGCGGGAACTTCAGCCGCGGCGGGCGCTTCGGATGCATTCAACGACGCCTTGGGCATCGGGAAATCGGATGGCGTGGCGGCGGCAAAGGCCTGGCGCAGCGGCTCGGCCAGCACGGGCGCCCGCGAAAGCCTGTCGGCCGGCACCTGGACCGGCTCGATCGCGGCCGAAGCCAGGGCCAGGGTCGGAACCAGACGGTCGGCCTTGGCGGCGCGGTTGGTGGCGAGCGGCTTGGCTGGAGGCGTCTGCGCGATCATCTCTTCGCTGGCGCTGGGCACGCTGTCCCGGCCAAGAATGGCGGTGGTGGCGGCACCCAGGACGAGGAAACAGGTCAGCACAACGATGGTGATGGCTTTGGACAAACGTCTCTCCGCGCCCAACTTCAAGTCCACGTGATCACTGCCCGACAACTGGGCAATAATTAAGGCTTAACCGTGCCATCGCGGCGGCAATCGCGCGGACTGCGGCGACATCGCCCGGAAAACTCAAGGAAATCAGGCAGCTGCCGAAAGGTCGTAGGCGTCCTGGATGTCGGCGACGATCTCCGAGGCCTCCCACACCGCGCGCGGCTCGACCGATTGCAGCGTCACCGTCCAGTTGCCGCCCCGGCGGGTGCGGGGGACGCTGACGATGTCGAACCGGACGTTGCGGCACAGCGGGTGGCGCGCCAGCGCATGAGCGACGCGGACGCGGATTTCGTCCAGCGAAGCCGCTGTCTTGCTGTTGAGAAAATCGAAGTCCATCGCCTGTCCCTCTCGGCCCTGATTGGCGGGCCGTGAGGGGGATTCTTGGCCGGCGTTGGTTAATCTGCCGTTAAATAAGGGGAGCAGCCCGGGATTAACCGTGATCCACACCGTCGTGGCCCGGCTCGACGGGCTGCGCCTACGGCCCGCCCGCCGCACGATATTCGGCGAGCGTCCGCGCAACCAGCTCGTCAAGCGCCGGCACGTCCGTCACCCCCGAGGTTGAGTGCCCGCCGCTCCAGATGTCGCGCCAGCGCTTTGGCCGGCTCTCGCGCGCGGCAACGTCGATATCCTCAGCGATATCGATCGCGCCGCGTGCCGGGAGATCGTCGGGATCGAGGCCGGCGGCCACGATCGACGGCCTCAGCATGCTGGTCTGCAACCCCGTGAACGCAGTGGTGAGCAGAATGTCGTCGGCGCAGCTCTCGACCAGCATGCGCTTGTAGCGTTCGTCCGCCATGCTCTCGCGCGTCGCGATGAACTTCGTGCCCATATAGGCGAGATCGCAGCCGAGCACTTCGGCCGCATGCAGCGCTTGGCCGTCGCTGATGCCGCCGGCGAGCACGATGATGCCATCGTAGAATGCGCGCACCGCGCGGACGAAGGCGAACGGATTGAGCCAGCCGGTCTGCCCGCCCGCGCCCGCCGTGAGCAGCACGAGCCCATCGGCACCTGCTTCCGCCGCCCGTTCGGCGTGGCGGATCGAGGCGACGTCCGCCAGCACCAGCACGCCGGCGTCATGCAGCGGCTTCAGCACAGGCGCGGGCGAGCCGACCGAGGTGATGACGATCTCCGGCTTGTGCCGCAGCAGCACGGCGAGATCCTGCGCGAGCCGCGCATTGGAGCGATGCACGATCAGGTTCGGGCAGAGCGGCGCAGCCTTGCGGCCGGATTGGTCTTCGTGCCGGCGCAGGCGCGTCGCGATCGCGGTGAGCCATTCATCGAGCTGCTCCGTGCTGCGGCAATTGGCGGTGGGGAAGCTGCCGATCACCCCATTGCGGCAGGCCGCGACCATGAGCTCGACGCCCGACACCAGGAACATCGGCGCTGCGATCAGCGGCAGAGCGAGACGATCGCCGAAGCGTTGCAGTCGATCTGATGGCACGCAAATCTCCTCGTCACGCTTGCCTCCCAGTGCGGGCTTTGTCGTTTCCTCCCGCAGTCTCTGTGCTAGCGTCATCAGCAACATTGGCACGCCAGAAGCCGGTGACAAAGCAACGAGGAAACATATGTCCGATCCGCTCCACGCATCGTCCCCGACTTGTGCGCAGACGCTACGGGCGTTGTCGCGCTATCCCGGCCGCACCGCGTTCGCCTGGCCCGAGGGATCGCTGAGCTATCAGGCACTCTCGACCTGATCGGACGCATCCAGGGCGTGTTCATGCGGCTTGGCCTGCAGGCGGGCGCGCGCGTCGCCTTCCTCACCGCGAACCGCGCCGACAGCTGGTGCGCCGGCGTCGCCGCGCAATTGTCGCGGCTCTGCATCACCTGGCTGCATCCGCTGGGATCGCTGGAGGACCAGCTGTTCCAACTCGAGGATTCCGAGGCCGTGATGCTGGTGGTCGACGCGGCCGCCTTCCGCGACCGCGGCGGCGAGCTCTCCGCGAGGGCAACCCGGCTGAAGGCGGTCTTCACCACGGGGCCGGCCGGTTACGGTGTCGATCTGCTGGCGGCGATCGAGAGCGCGGGACACGCCAGCGCGCGGTGCCTCGCCGGTCTCGACGATCTCTCGACGCTGAACTACACCGGCGGCACCACCGGCAAATCCAAGGGCGCGCTGCGCTATCACCGCGAGAACGCCGGAGCCGCCGCTGCGATCCTCGCCGATTTCGAGATCCCCGACGCCGCCCGCTACCTCACGGTCGCCCCGATCAGCCATGTCGCGGGCACGAAAGTGCTGCCGACCTTGATGCGCGGCGGCACCGTGCACATGCTGAAGGGATTCGATCCAGAGGCCGTGCTGACCACGATCGCGCGCGAGCGCATCAACTTCACGCTGTTCGTGCCGACCATGATCTACGTGCTGCTCGATCATCCCTCGCTTGATAAGACTCACCTGTCCTCGCTCGAGCTGGTGCTCTACGGGGCGTCAGCGATGTCGCCGAGCCGGCTGGTCGAGGGCATCGAGCGGATCGGGCCGGTGTTCTCGCAGCTCTATGGCCAGACCGAATGCTACCCGGTCTCGGTGCTGCGCAAAGCCGACCACGATCTTAAGGCACCCGAGCTGTTCCTGTCCTGCGGCTTCCCGATCGCAGCCTGCGAGGTCAAGATCCTCGACGACAACGACCAAGAGGTGAAGACGGGCGAGGCCGGCGAGATCTGCGTGCGCGCCCCGCACGTGATGGCGGAATACTGGAAGCGGCCCGGCATCACCGCCGAGACGCTGAAGAACGGCTGGGTCCACACCGGCGACATCGCGCGCAAGGACGAGCGCGGCTACATGTTCATCCTCGACCGCAAGAAGGACATGATCGTCTCCGGGGGCTTCAACATCTTTCCGCGCGAGGTCGAGGACGTGCTGTCGCAGCACGCCGATGTCGCCATGGTCGCGGTCGTCGGCATTCCCGACGAGAAATGGGGCGAGGCCGTCACCGCCATCGTCGTGCCGCGCGAGGGCGCAAGGCCTGATCCGGACGAGCTGATCAACCTCGTGAAGACGCGAAAAGGCTCGGCGCATGCGCCCAAGCAGATCCAGTTCGTGAAGCAGCTGCCGATGACCGGTGTCGGCAAGGTCGACAAGAAGGTATTGCGTGCGGGGTTCTGGAGCGGGCGGGACCGGATGGTGGGGTAAAACCCCGGGATTTTACGGTGTGATTGTGGCCCCGGCACCACAACGAGCAACGGAGTATGCGCCGGCGATGGCCGCCCGATTGCAGGCGAATCAGGGAATCACCTAGACCGCTGACGGGGCTGGGAAGCGGAGTAAGCAATGAGAGTCGCTTCCCTGGAAAGTGCAGTCGCCGCGGTCACCTTGATCACGGCTATCGTCGTGGTGCTGTGGGAGATCAAGATCTTCTACGGAATGTGAACTGGCAGGATGCCTCGTCGCACACGATCAAGCATCCCTTCCGCGGCGGCGGAAGCCTGCCGTTCAATCGGCTCACAGAGCGACAGCAGCAAAGGCCGTCACGCTCACCGCTTCTCGATCACCAGGCTCTGCACCGCGCGGCCGAAATAGCCTTGCCGGTCCGCCAGCCGCGACATTGCGAGCCCGGCGCCGTCGGGTCCGATCCAGGAGTCGCCGTCGAGCAGGATCCAATCGCCAATGGGCTGGCGCGAAAAATTCACGGTGAGGTCGGCGTTGATGTAGGTCCAGGCGCGAAAATCGAGCGTCGAGGCGGTGCCGTTGGAAAAATCGGCGGCGACCACGGCGCGCATGGCCTGCGAGATCGCTTCGCCCTCGATGAGCGGATGATCGACGCGAAACCAGATCGCGCCGGCGCCGGCCTGGCCGAAGCGGCCACGCGCGGCGCGCATCGAGACCGAACGCACGAACGGGCTGGTGGCGGCGTGACCGTCCTCGACCAGCGAGTCCTCCGGCATGGGCAGCGTCACCGGCAGCGCCTTGACGTCGGCGGGCAACGACAGCGCCTGGCGCCTGATCTTGAGCACGGTGGCGCCGACGACCTGCAAACCGTCGGCGAGCAGCTTGATTTCGCAGAGCTGGATCTTGCGGCCCTCACGCAAGACGTCAGTCACGATCGTCAGCGGCGCGACCGGAACGGGCCGCATCAGATCGATGGTGACGCGCGCGATATCCATCGGAGCAGGCGTCGGAATGCGTTCGGCCGCCCATGTCACCAGCGAGGCCGGCGCCGAGCCGTGCTGCATGCGCCGATCCCAGGGACCGGCGGCGTCCGGACTGGTGACGACGCTGTCGCCGTCGACACGGTAGATGGGGGGCATGTTTTAATCAGTCTTGGTTGACGTTCCCCGGACGCTGCGCAGCGCGTAGCGGTGCGCAGCTGATCCGGGGTCCGTGCCTTGCGGCGATGGGTCCCGGCTCTGCGGAGCAATGCTACGCACTGCACCGCGTCCGGGACACGAGAAACTACAACGGCGGATCGATCGCCTCGTCGTATTCCTTCTTGAAGCGCGCGATCAACTCGGCGGCAGGCATAACCTTCTCTACGCTGCCGATGCCCTGGCCCGAGCCCCAGATTTCCTTCCAGGCCTTCGGCTTGGCGCGCTCGCCGGAAGCGTCGGTGCCGAAATTCATCTTGGAGGGATCGGAGGTCGGCAGGTTTTCCGGATCCATGCCGGCGGCAAGGATCGAGGGCTTCAGATAGTTGCCGTGCACGCCGGTGAAGAGGTTGGAATAGACGATGTCGTCGGCGGTCGAGCCCGCGATCATCTCCTTGTACTTCTCCACCGCATTGGCTTCCTTGGTCGCGATGAAGGCCGAGCCGATATAGGCGAAGTCGGCCCCTAAGATGCGTGCGGCGCGGATCGCCTTGCCGTTGCCGATCGCACCCGACAGCGCGATCGGGCCGTCGAACCATTTTCGCGTCTCGGCGACGAAGGCCAGCGGCGAAATGGTGCCGGCATGGCCGCCGGCACCGGCCGCGACCAGGATCAGGCCATCGGCGCCCTTCTCGATCGCCTTGTGGGCGAATTTCTGGTTGATCACGTCGTGGAAGACGATGCCGCCCCAGCGGTGCACGGCCTGGTTCAGCTCCTCGCGTGCGCCGAGCGAGGAGATGATCATCGGCACCTTGTACTTGGCGCAGAGCTGCATGTCGTGGTCGAGACGGTTGTTCGACTTGTGCACGATCTGGTTGACCGCGAACGGCGCCGAGGGCTTGTCGGGATGCGCGCGGTCATAGGCCGCGAGCTCCTCGGTGATGCGCGCCAGCCATTCGTCGAGCAGCTCCGGCGGCCGCGCGTTCAGTGACGGAAACGAGCCGACCACACCTGCCTTGCACTGCGCGATCACGAGATCGGGCACCGAGATGATGAAGAGCGGCGAGCCGATCACGGGGATCGACAGGCGTCCTTTGAACAAGGCAGGCATGGACATTGCGGGACGATCCTCTGTTGGCAGGTCAATGGAAGGTTGACCGCCATACCAACAAGGCAATCTTTCCACTGTCAAGTATTGCGTTTTGGCGCCGTAGGCGGCACCCGCGACACTATTCCAAGATGCGGAATTCTTTCCTCGTCATTCCAGGGCGACGCGTCAGCGTCGAACCCGGAATTCATCGGGCATCAATGCGCGTAGCGAGATGGTTCGGGCTCGCGCTACGCGCGCCACGGAATGACAGCGACCGCCTACCCCAGCAGATCCGGATTGATCAGCCGCTCGAACGAGAACATCTCGTCCCACTTCTCTTGCGTCAGCAGCTTGCGTTCGGCCACCACGATCTGGTGCAGCGACTTGCCGCTCTTGTAGCCCTCGCGCGCGATCTCGGCGCATTGCTTGTAGCCGAGCAGCGGCTTCAGCACGGTGACGATGCCGAGCGAGTTGAGCACCATGTTGCGGGTGTGCTCCTCGTTGGCGGTGATGCCGACGACGCAATTCTCGCGCAGGCTGTTGACCGCGCGCTCCATGGTGCGGATCGAGAAGAACAGCGCGAACGAGATCACCGGCTCCATCACGTTGAGCTGGAGCTGGCCGGCGCTGGCGGCCAGCGTCACCGTGGTGTCGAGGCCGATGACGAGGAAGCTGGTCTGGTTGACGACCTCGGGGATCACGGGATTGACCTTGCCCGGCATGATCGAGGAGCCCGGCTGCAGCTGCGGCAGGTTGATCTCGTTGAAGCCGGCACGCGGGCCGGAGGCGAGCAGGCGGATGTCGTTGCAGATCTTGGTCAGCTTGCTCGCGGTGCGCTTCAACACGCCCGAGAGCTGCACATAGGCGCCGGTGTCGGAGGTCGCCTCAACGAGGTCGCCGGCGAGAATGAAGTCGACGCCGGTCAGCGCGCTGAGGTGCCGGACCGCGAGCTTGGGATAGCCGACCGCAGCCGTGACGGAGGTTCCGATCGCGGTGGCGCCGAGATTGATCTCGCGCAGCAGCGCACGCGCTTCCGAGATGCGGTCGACCTCCTCGCCGATCGTGGTGCCCCAGCCCCGGAATTCGGCCCCGAGCGACATCGGCACGGCATCCTGCAGATGCGTGCGGCCCATCTTCAGGACACGATCGAACTCGCGACCCTTGGCGAAGAACGCTTCCTGGAGCTGACGCAGCGCGGTCATGTAGCTCTCGAGCCGCAGGATCAGCGCGAGGCGAAAGGCGGTCGGATAGGTGTCGTTGGTCGACTGGCCGTAATTGACGTGATCGTTGGGGCTGACGTGCTGATAGTCGCCCTTGCCGAAGCCGAGCGATTCCAGCGCGAGGTTCGCGATCACCTCGTTGGCGTTCATGTTGGTGGAGGTGCCGGCGCCGCCCTGGATGAAGTCGGTGACGAACTGGTCCATCATGTCGCCGGCGATCACGCGGTCGCAGCCGAGGATGATCGCGTCCGCGACCTTGGCCTCGATCGCGCCGAGATCCCGATTGGCCATGGCGGCGGCCTTCTTGACGTAACCGAGCGCCTTCACGAAGTAAGGCTCCTGGTTCATCGGAATGCCGGTGATGTGGAAGTTCTCCTTACCCCGGATGGTCTGGACGCCGTAATAGATGTCGTCGGCGATCTCACGCTGTCCGAGGAAGTCCTGCTCCGTACGGCTCATGGGCGCTCCTTGTTGCTCGCGCGACGTCCTCTAGTTCTGGCACAGCGCGCTGGTCACGAAAGTGTCGGTGCGGCAGTCGTCCGGCTTGCGAGCCCTGCCGGGAATCAGGACCTTGGCCGAGCATTTTTCCGCGGAGTCGGCATTCAGGCTCTTGCCGTCCTTGTAGCCCTTGCTCTGGCAGAGCTGGTCGGCGGCCTGCTTGCAATCGGGCGCGCCGTTGGACGAGGGCGGACAGGCCACCCGGCCCGACACCATGGTCGAAGGCTTCGCCAGCCGCGACAGATCGTTCATGGTCTCGCTCGGGCTTTTGATCGGCGGCAGGATCGAGGGCAGCTTGTCGAACAGCTTGCCCATTTCATTGATCAGCCCGGGATTTTCCGCTGCCGCCGGCGGCGCCGATGGAGCGGGCGTCGACGGCTGAGGCGCGGCCTGCGGCCCCTGCTCCTGCAAGCCAAGCACCGGCGGAGCGGATTGCGGCCATCCGGTCCCGGCGGCACCGAGCAGGACCAGCAGCACTGCTGATATCAGCGTCCCGAGCCGCAAGGTCGGATTGCCGGATCGAACCATCATGACGGCAACCGTAGCCGAACCCGGCCCGGCGGCAAAGCGCGGGTTACCAAGTGAGCATGATCTCCGCGCAAACGCGTTCCGCGTTTGTCGCGAGGGAAAACCGCTTCACACCTTGCGCTGACGCGGCCCTTCGGATCCGGATCATGCTCTAGATCAACTTGATCGCCACCACGAAGCCGAGCACCAGCACGGCAGCACCGACCGCCACCACGAGACCGAGATGCTTCTCGATCTGGACCCGGATCCAATCGCCATAGCGGTTGAGCAGGATGGCGACGATGAAGAAGCGTCCGCCGCGCGCGACGATCGAGCAGATGGTGAACAACAGAATGTTGTAGCCGGCAAAGCCCGAGGTGATGGTGACGAGCTTGTAGGGGATCGGCGTCAAACCCTTGAGCAGGATGATCACCGCGCCCCACTCCGCATAGGAGGCACGGAAGGCGTCGACCTTGTCGCCGAGGCCGTAGACCTGGATCAGCCAATGACCGACCGAGTCGAACAGCAGCGCGCCGATGGCGTAGCCCAGGATGCCGCCGAGCACCGAGGTGATGGTGCAGACGGCCGCGTAGAGCCAGGCGCGCTGCGGGCGCGCCAGCGACATCGGAATCAGCATCACATCCGGCGGCACCGGAAAGAAGGAGCTTTCGGCGAAAGACACCGCTCCCATGATCCAGAGCGCGTAGGGCTTGTGAGCGGCGTCGATGCACCAGTCGTAGATACGTTTCAGCATGGCGCCGCGATGAAGCACCATGGGACGGATTTGTCCATGCCGAGATTGAGGCGAATTATGACGTTTCTAGTGGCGCTTGCGCGCGGCACGCCCCTCGAGCGCGACAATTGGCCGCCTGGCAGCCACGCGCGGTGACGCGACCTTGGGCAGCTTCATCGACGATTTCGGCAGCTTCTCGGCAATGCCGAGCATGTCTTCCCGCCGCGTCATCTCGCGCCAGACGTCCTCGGGGCGCACGCCCGCAGAGGCCCAGAGCACGGTGAGATTGTACAGGAGATCGGCGCTTTCCCGGATCACGGCGTCGGTATCGCCATTGACGGCATCGATCACGACCTCGATGGCCTCTTCGGCGAGCTTCTTTGCCATTTTCGAGGGCCCGCGCTGAAACAGCCGGGCCGTACGCGATGTTGCCGGATCAAGATCCCTGGCCGCGAGCACAGCCAGATATAGCCGCTCAAGCGAATCACTCATGGTACTCAAAACTACTCTAAACAAATGGCGAGCGTGTTAACGCGCGGCAATAAAAGCAGAAAACAGGCCGGCGCGGCAAGCGCGACGGCCTGTCATGGTCAACTCCAGCTGCCAGAGCTAGTAGCAGTTCTGGTAGTAACCTTGGCCGCAGAACTCGGACGGAGCGGTGCCGCCGTAGCGCTGATATTGGAAGTTCGGGCCTGGACCATAATAGGGCCCGTAGGAAGGGCCGCTGTAATAGGCGGGACCGCCGTAATAGCCATAGCCCGGACCGTAGTCATAGGCATAGGAGTCACGGGTCGCGGCGATGGCAAGACCGGTGCCGATGGCCGCGAAAGCCGCAGCTGCGGCCGCGCCGCCTCCGCCACCATGCCAGTGACGGCCGCCTGCATAGGATGCGGTCGGGGCAAGCGCGGTCAGCGCCAACACCGCCGCGGTGGCAAGAACGGCCTTTCGGCCCGCAAACTTGGAGAATCGCTCGAACATGTCTTGGGCCCTCCTTGGGACCTGGAATGGACGCCTGCGGACAGGCTCATGCCTTTCAAACCCGCACAGCCTAAGTTGGGTTCCCCAACCCCAACACAAGCTGAACGGGGTTGCGTAATCGTGCCGCAACCGCCGCTCATCTGCCGTTCATGTTGGCGCGGAGAAACTGGCCGCAGCCGGCTGCCGTAAAGCGTCACGAAACCATAACAATGCGGAACCCGGCGCAATCGATGTCAGGATTCAAGACGACCGCCCTGCGTTGCCTGCTGGCTCTCTCGATCTCGCTTGCAACGCTCGTTGCACGCGATGTCAGTGCGGCCGAGACCGCTGCGCCGTCCGTTGCGATCCATTTCACCTTCGACCGCCCGCTCGACGCGAGCATGGCGCCGTTCTTCCTAGCGGCGAAGGACGGCAGGTTCAGCGCCGAACGTCTCAACGTGTCCTTCAACAGCGCAGCCAGCTCGCCGGAGGCGCTCGCACGCGTCGCCAAGGGCGACAGCGAGCTTGCGCTGATCGACATCAACGAGCTGATCCGCCTTCGCGACAAGGAGGACTCGACGCCGGTCAAGGCGGTGTTCGTGCTGTTCAACCGCGCGCCCTACGCGATCGTCGCGCGCAGGAGCCGCGGCATCCATCTCTTGCCCGATCTCGACGGCAAGACCGTCGGCGTTGCCGACGGCGACCTGTCGATGCGGCTGTGGCCGGCGCTGGCGCAGCAGAACGGCATCAAGGCATCGCGCGTCAGATTCCACAAGATTGGCGCTGCGGTCCGCGAGCCGATCCTGTCCGCAGGGCAGGTCGATGCCGTCGCAGGCTTCAACTATCTCTCCGCGGTGAACCTGCGCGACCGCGGCGTGCCCGGAGCCGATCTCGTCGTGCTGCGTTATGCCGACTATGGCTGCGAGGCCTATGGCTTCGCCGTGGTGGTCAATCCCGCCTTCGCCGCGGCGAAGCCGGACGCCGTGAAGGGCTTCGTCCGCGCCTTGATCGCCGGCATCAATGCGACCATCAAGGAGCCGGCACGTGCGGCGGACGAGGCCGCTGGCCGCATCGACGACGGCGACCGCGACCTGGAGCTGGAGCGCCTGCGCACCGTCCTCGTCGACAACATCCTGACCGACGAGGTCAGGCGCAACGGCCTCGGCGGCATCGAGCCCGCGCGCCTGGAACGCTCGATCGACCAGATCGCGCAGGACTTCAAATTCCGCAAACGGCCCACGGCGGGCGACATCTTCGACGACCGGTTCCTGCCGCCGGTGGCGGGGCGGCTGATCAACTGAGCAAAACTGACAGCTTCTGCTATATCTCCCGCGCGATCCCTGCTTAAAATACGGGCTCCGTTACCCCGCTCGAGTTCGTTGCCCGCATGCCCATCCTCCGTCTCTACACACGTGTTCTCGAGCTGCTCGGCAAGGAGGCGCGGCTGGGCTGGCTGCTCGCGGTCGCCAACCTCCTGCTCGCTGCCTCGCAATTCGCCGAGCCCGTGCTGTTCGGGCGGATCGTCGACGTGCTGTCGGGCAAGACGGTGGCCGGGTCGAGCTCGGCCTGGCCGTTCCTGGTAGCCTGGGTCGCGTTCGGGCTGTTCACTATTCTCTGCAGCGCGCTCGTGGCCTTGCAGGCCGACCGGCTCTCGCACCGCCAGCGCCAGGCGGTGCTGACCGATTATTTCGAGCACATCCTGCAATTGCCGCTGACCTTCCATTCCGGCACCCATTCGGGCCGGCTGATGAAGGTGATGCTCAACGGCACCGACGCCTTGTGGCGGCTGTGGCTCGGCTTCTTCCGCGAGCACTTTGCCGCGATCCTCTCGGTCGTTGTGCTGCTGCCGCTGTCGCTCTACCTGAACTGGCGGCTCGCGATCCTGCTGTTCGTGCTCTGCATCGTCTTCACCGCACTGACGACCTTCGTGGTGCGCAAGACCTTCGGCATGCAGATGGCGGTCGAGGAGCAATATAGCGAGCTGTCCGCGCGCGCCTCCGATGCACTCGGCAATGTCGCGCTGGTTCAGAGCTTCGTGCGCGTCGAATCCGAGGTGAAGGGACTGCGCTCCGTCGCCGACGAGTTGCTGGCCGCGCAGATGCCGGTGCTGTCATGGTGGGCGCTCGTCACCGTCATCACGCGCGCCTCAACAACCATCACCGTGCTCGCGATCTTCACGCTCGGCATCGCGCTGCACGACCAGGGGCTGACCTCGGTCGGCGAGATCGTGATGTTCGTGAGCTTTGCGACGCTGCTGATCCAGAAGCTCGAGCAGGTGGTGAGCTTCATCAACAACGTGTTCATGGAAGCGCCCCGCCTGCGCGAGTTCTTCAATGTGCTCGACGCCGTGCCCGCAGTGCACGACAGGCCCGACGCGATCGACGCCGGCAGGCTGTCCGGCCTCGTCGAGTTCAACGACGTCACCTTTTCCTATGACGGCAAGCGGCCGGCGATCGAGGACCTCACCTTCACCGCACTGCCCGGCCAGACCATCGCGCTGGTCGGTCCGACCGGCGCCGGCAAATCCACCGCGATCGCGCTCCTGCACCGCGCCTTCGACCCGCAATCCGGCTTCATCAAGATCGACGGCATGGACGTGCGCGGCGTCACGCTGACCTCGCTGCGCCGGAATATCGGCGTCGTGTTCCAGGAGGCGCTGCTGTTCAACCGCTCGATCGAGGAGAATCTGCGCGTCGGCAAGCCGGACGCGACCGAGGCCGAGATGCGCAAGGCGGCCGAGCGTGCCCAGGCGCTCGATTTCATCGAGCGCAGCGGTGGCTTCGAGACCAATGCCGGCGAGCGCGGCCGCATGCTCTCCGGCGGCGAGCGGCAGCGGCTGTCGATCGCCCGCGCGCTGCTGAAGGATCCCCCGATCCTGATTCTGGACGAGGCTACCTCCGCGCTCGACGCCATCACAGAGGCCAAGGTGAATGCCGCTCTCGACGAAGTGATGAAGGGCCGCACCACCTTCGTGATCGCGCACCGGCTCTCCACCATCCGCAACGCCACGCGGATCCTGGTGTTCGAGAACGGACGGGTGATCGAAAGTGGAACTTTCGACGAACTCGTGGCCAAGAGCGGCCATTTCGCCGAGCTCGCCAGGGCCCAGTTCATGGTTCACGAGACCACACGGGCCAGTGTGACAGCCGCAGAGGCTGCTGCGACTGCTGCCAAATCCCCGTAGCAAGTCCCCACAGGATCGTCGAAATTCGGCCTATTTCATTGCGGAATACCCCGCTCATGCCCCTGTTCTCGACGCACCAGCCGGTATAGGTTTGCGGCGCCGCAAGCGGCGGCGCTGGATTTCAGAACCGACAATCAGATCACGAGCACCGCCCGTATCAGGCGGGTCTCCAAGGACCGGAATCGGATAGTGCACGCCCTACGCCCGCTGCTTCGCAAATCGCTGTTCAACCTGTTCGCTGCCACGCTCGCATGTGCCGCGCTGCTCGCGCCGCGCGGGGCGAGCGCCGAAGCGCTGCTGCTGATCGAGGCCGACACCGGTAAGGTGTTGCAGGCCGATAACGCGACCATTCCCTGGTATCCGGCCTCCGTCACCAAGATCATGACAGCCTATGTGACGTTGAGGGCGGTCAAGGACGGCAGGCTGACGCTCGACACACTGCTCACGGTTTCGCCGACGGCGGCCTCGCAATCACCCTCGAAGATGGGGTTCCGTCCGGGAACGCAGCTCACCGTCGACAACGCGTTGAAGATGATGATGGTCAAGTCGGCGAACGACATGGCCGTGGTGCTCGCCGAAGGCGTCGGCGGTTCGATCGACGGTTTCTCCGCGATGATGAACGATACCGCGAAGAAGCTCGGCATGACGCAGACCAGCTACGTCAATCCGAACGGCCTGCCCGCCGACGGCCAGATCACGTCGGCGCGCGACCTCGGCATCCTCGCGCGCTCGTTCCTGCGCGACCTGCCGGAATACGAATACTTCGTGCACATCCCGGCGATCCGCTTCGGCAAGCGAACCACCGGCAATTTCAACAAGCTGATCGGCCGCTATCCCGGCGCCGACGGTTTCAAGACCGGCTTCATCTGCGCCTCCGGCTACAACCTCGTCGCCTCGGCCACCCGCAACGGGCGCCGGCTGATCGCGGTGGTGCTCGGCGCCAATTCCGGCACCGCGCGCGCGGTGAAGGCGGCGCAGCTGCTGGAGCGCGGCTTCAGCCAGGACAATCTGACGTGGCTGCGCCCCTCGCTCGGCACGGTCGATAACCTCGTGCCGGTCGATGCCTCGCCGCCGAACCTGCGCGACGAGATGTGCGGCGGCCATCGCAAGCGGCCGGCCAGCGACGACGACGATGCGCTGATTGCGGCCAATGGCGGCACCAGCGGATCGGCCTCGGCCACCGGCGGCGAAGCCCAGGTGACCTTCTTCACCGCCGGCCTCCAGCCGCCCCTGATGAAGGCCTCCGAGCTGATGGCCTCGGCTCCCGCGGCGGCCGAGCCCGTGCTGGTCTATACCGGCCCGACCCGCACCGGCACCGCCCTGATCGCGGCGGTCGCGGCCGATGCCGACCAGCAGGCCGCGTCAAAGCCGCGTGGCAAGAAGTCGCGCGTGGCCAAGAAGCCTGACGCGGCCGACAAGCCGAAAGACGCGGGCAAGGACGCCGCCAAGGACACCAAGACAGCGGCCGTGAAGCCTGTCGCCAAGCCGGCTGAGGCCAAGGGCAACGATAAGAGCGACGCGAAGACCGCGGCGAAGCCGGCGGCGCCCAAGCATGCTGCCGCCAAGCACGACGCGGCGGCAAAACCCGCCGAGAAGCCCGCGGCTAGCAGCGATCCGAAGCCCGCCAAGCCCAAGGCCGCGACAAAGCCCGCCGCCAAGCCGGCCAACAACAGTTAACGGCGCGCCGAGCCGGGACCCCGCGCTTCGCACCTGCGGCAGCGCGATAACTCGACGATTCCGGTAGCCACTCCCTGACCGATGTCTTAAGCCTCGACGACTTGCCACCCGTTCCGGCAGGCTCGATACTGGCAGCAATGAGGCAAGCCCGAGACACAGCGGGCTCTGGTAGATGAGGGGAGTTTTCCATGGAGCGCATCTGGCTCAAGCAATATCCGCCCGGCGTGCCCGCCGATATCGAGCCGACCCAATACGCATCGCTGGTCGATCTTCTTGAAGAGAGCTTCACCAAGTTCGCCGACCGCAAGGCGTTCATCTGCATGGACAAGTCCATCAGCTATCGCGACCTCGACCAGATGTCGGTCGCGCTCGCCGCCTATTTGCAGGGCCGCGGGCTGCAGCGCGGCGCCCGCATCGCCATCATGATGCCGAACGTGCTGCAATATCCGATCGCGACCGCCGCCGCGCTGCGCGCCGGTTTCGCGGTGGTCAATGTCAATCCGCTCTACACCCCGCGCGAGCTCGAGCACCAGCTCAAGGATTCCGGCGCCGAAGCCATCATCGTGCTGGAGAACTTCGCCCACACCGTCGAGCAGGTGATCGCCAGGACGCAGGTCAAGCACGTGATCGTCGGCAGCATGGGCGACCTGCTCGGCTTCAAGGGCGTGATCGTCAATCTCGTCGTCCGCCGCGTCAAGAAGATGGTACCGGCATGGTCGCTGCCGGGCTCGATCTCCTTCAACGATGCGCTGTCGGCCGGCCGCGGCATGACCTTCAACAAGCCAAAACTCTCGCCGGGCGACGTCGCCTTCCTGCAATATACCGGCGGCACCACCGGCGTCTCCAAGGGCGCCACCCTGCTCCACCGCAACATCGTCGCCAACGTCCTGCAGAACGACGCCTGGCTCCAGCCGGCGCTCGCCGCGCCGCCGCATGTCGACCAGCTCATGATCGTCTGCGCGCTGCCGCTCTATCACATCTTCGCGCTGACGGCCTGCTACCTGCTCGCGGTGCGCGCCGGCGGCTGCAATCTCCTGATCCCCAACCCGCGCGACATCGCCGGCTTCGTCAAGGAGCTGGCGAAATACCAGGTCAACAGCTTCCCGGCCGTGAACACGCTCTACAACGGCCTGATGCACCACCCTGATTTCAAGAAGCTCGACTTCTCCAAGCTGAAGATCTCCAACGGCGGCGGCATGGCGGTGCAGCGCCCCGTGGCCGATCAATGGAAGGCGATCACCGGCTGCTTCATCGCCGAGGGTTACGGCCTGTCGGAGACTTCGCCGACGCTGACCTGCAATCCGGCAACGGCAACCGAGTTCACCGGGACGATCGGCATTCCCGTGCCGTCGACCTACATCTCGATCCGCGACGACGACGGCAACGAGGTGCCGCTCGGCCAGGCGGGCGAGATCTGCGCCAAGGGTCCGCAGGTGATGTCGGGCTACTGGAACAGGCCCGAGGAGACCGCCAAGGTGATGACCGCGGACGGCTATTTCCGCACCGGCGACATCGGCATCATGGACGAGAAGGGCTACACCAAGATCGTCGACCGCAAGAAGGACATGATCCTGGTCTCCGGCTTCAACGTCTATCCGAACGAGATCGAGGAAGTGATCGCGAGTCATCCGGGCGTGCTCGAATGCGCCGTGATCGGCATCCCCGATTCCAAGTCGGGCGAAGCGGTGAAGGCTTTCGTGGTGAAGAAGGATCAGAACCTCACCGCTGAGGCGGTGATCAAATTCTGTCACGAGCAGCTCACCGGCTACAAGGTGCCCAAGCACATCGAATTCCGGAGCGACCTGCCCAAGACCAATGTCGGCAAGATCCTGCGACGCGAACTGCGCGACGAGAAGAAGGCTCAGGCGGCGTAAGCGCGTCGCCGATTCATGACCGCGGTCGGCGATATCACGCCATCGGGCATTCTCGCCTTCTGGCGCGAGGCCGGCCGCGAGCGCTGGTACGAGCGCAGCGACGCTTTCGACGCGGAAGTCAGGCGCCGCTTCCTTGCTTTGTGGCAGAAGGCGGTCGCCGGCGAGATCGCTTCATGGGAGGCAAGCGATGACGGCGCACTCGCGCTGGTCATCGTACTCGACCAATTCCCCCGCAACATGTTCCGCGGCACGCCCCAGGCCTTTGCCAGCGATGCGCTGGCGCGCGACGTCGCCCGCCGGGCGATCGATCGCGGTGTCGATGCCAGGGTCGATCCGGTCCTGCTCGAATTCCTTTATTTGCCCTTCATGCATTCGGAGCACCTGCCCGACCAGCTGCACTGCGTCGCGCTGTTTCAGAACACCGAGAATGCCGAAAACCTGAAATACGCCCGGGAGCACGCCGACATCATCCAGCGGTTCGGCCGGTTTCCCCACCGCAACCACCTGCTCGGCCGCGACAGCACCGAGGAAGAGCAGGCCTTCCTCGACAAGGGCGGCTTCGCCGGTTGATGACATCACGGTGAAGGGGCCCCACCCTCACCGCTTCGCCCGCCAGCAATATTGTGCAGGCCCGCGGCACGGTCTAATAAGCGGGATCGATATTCAGGGAGACCGACAATGGCGATCCAGACTGGCGACAAGCTGCCCGAGGCGAAATTCCGCGTGATGACGGCGGAAGGCCCGCAGGTGAAGACCACCGACGATATCTTCAAGGGCAAGAAGGTGGCGCTGTTCGCGGTGCCCGGCGCCTATACCGGCACCTGCCACAAGATGCATCTGCCGAGCATCTTCCTCAACGCCTATGCCCTGAAGGACAAGGGCGTCGACAGCATCGCCATCGTGTCCGTCAACGACGCCTTCGTCATGAACGCCTGGAAGCGCGACACCGACCAGCGCGACGAGGCTATCTTCCTCGCCGACGGCAATGCCGATTTCACCAAGGCGATCGGCATGGAGCTGGACGCCTCCGCCAACGGCCTCGGCATCCGCTCCAAGCGCTATTCGATGCTGGTCGAGGACGGCGTGGTGAAGAAGCTGAACCTCGAGGCGATGCCCGGCAAGGTCGAGGTCTCCGGCGGCGATACGCTGCTCGGGCAGCTGTAAGGCGGCCACCGCTTTCAGCCAATCACTCGGTGTCGTCCCGGCGAACGCCGGGACCCATACTCTCAGGGTGGAGTAGCGGAGCGAGCTGGTCACCACGAGTCTTCGCCAAACTCGACCCGGTGGGTATGGATCCCGGCTTTCGCCGGGATGACGGCAGTGAGTGGAGCGCCGGCAGCCCCCTACTCCGCCAGCCTCTGCTGCAACCTAGCCTTCACGATCCCGTCCCGCGCCAGCTGATCGGCACGCTCGTTCTCTGGATGCCCGGCATGGCCTTTGACCCAATGCCAGCGGACCTCGTGCGCCTTCAGCGCGGCATCCAGGCGCTGCCATAGCTCGACATTCTTCACCGGCTTCTTGTCGGCGGTGCGCCAGCCGTTGCGCTTCCAGCCATGAATCCAGCCGGTGATGCCCTGCCTGACATACTGGCTGTCGGTGTAGAGATCGACCGTGCACGGCTTCTTCAGCGCTTCGAGCGCCGAGATCGCCGCCATCAGCTCCATCTGGTTGTTGGTGGTATGGCGCTCGCCGCCGTTCAACTCTTTTTCCTTGTCGCCGAACTTCAGGATCGCGCCCCAGCCGCCCGGCCCGGGATTTCCCGAGCAGGCGCCATCGGTATAGATCGTGACATTGGGAAGCTCGCTCACGCGACCAATCCTGACGGCATCAGCCCGTAATCGCGTACGCTCGTCACGCTCTGGTGGAAGCGCAGCTTGCGGACATATTCCAGCGGATCCTTCGGCTTGACCAGCGCGCCTTCGGGGACGTTGAGCCAGTCGACCAGCCGCGTCAGCAGGAAGCGGATCGCAGCACCCCGCGCCAGCAGCGGCAGTGCGGCCTCTTCGGCCTCGCTCAGCTTTCGCACGCGGCCATAAGCATTGAGGAAGGCGCGCGCCTTGGTGACGTTGAAGGAATGATCCGGCTCGAAGCACCAGGCGTTGAGGCAGATCGCGACGTCATAGGCCAGCATGTCGTTGCAGGCGAAGGTGAAGTCGATGATCCCCGAGAGCTGGTCGCCGAGGAAGAAGACGTTGTCGTTGAAGAGGTCGGCGTGGATCACGCCCTCCGGCAGATCGCCCGGCCAGATCCCGCTCGAGAGATGGTCGAGCTCGGTCGCCAGGAAAGCGCGCAGGCCCGGCTGCACCTCGTCGGCGCGGTTCGAAGCCGCATCGAACAGGGGCCGCCAGCCCGCGACCGACAGCGCATTGGCGCGCCGAACCGCAAAATTCGCGCCGGCCAGATGCATCTTCGCCAGCGCCCCGCCGACACCGGCGCAATGGGCCACGTTCGGCTTGCGCGGCCACATGCCTTCGAGAAAGGTGATGATCGCCGCGGGACGCCCCGACAGCTCGCGCAACGCCTCGCCGTCTCTTCCCTTCACCGGCAGCGGGCAGTTGATGCCGTGCTCGGCCAGATGCGTCATCAGGGCGAGGAAGAACGGCAAATCGTTCTTCGCCACGCGCTTCTCGTAGAGCGTGAGGATGAACGAGCCCTCGGTCGTATGCAGCAGGAAGTTGGTATTCTCGACGCCCTCGGCGATGCCCTTGTAGGAGAGCAATTCGCCGAGCTCGTATTGCTTCAGGAAATCCGCAAGCTCGTCGGCGGCAACGTCGGTGTAGACCGCCATAAAGGTCTACTCGGCGGCGGCTTCGGGGCGCACCTGACGCGGCAGCGGGAAGAACTCGTTCTCCTCCGCGGCCGAGACCGTCTCCACATGCAGCGTGTAGCGCTCGGCGAAGGCGTCCATGATCTCCTCGACGATCACTTCCGGCGCGGACGCGCCCGCGGTGATGCCGAGGCTCTTGATGTTGCCGAACTTGTCCCAGTCGATGTCAGTGGCACGCTGCGCCAGCACCGCAATCCCGCAGCCCTCGCGCTCGGCGACCTCGCGCAGGCGCTGCGAGTTCGACGAATTGGGGGCACCGACGACGATGAGCGCGTCGACCACCGGCGCCACCTTCTTCACCGCGAGCTGGCGGTTGGTGGTGGCGTAGCAGATGTCTTCCTTGTGCGGCCCGTTGATGTTCGGGAAGCGCTCCTTCAGCAGCGCCACGATCTCCGCGGTGTCGTCGATCGACAGCGTGGTCTGGGTCACGAAGGCGAGGTTGTTGGGGTCCTTCGGGGAGATGGTCTTGGCGTCCTCGGCGGTCTCGATCAGGGTCACGGCGCCGGTCGGAAGCTGGCCGAGCGTGCCGACCACTTCGGGGTGATGGGAGTGGCCGATCAGGAAGATCTCGCGGCCACGCTTGAAGTGGATCGCGGCCTCGCGGTGCACCTTGGTCACCAGCGGGCAGGTCGCATCCAGCGAGAACAGATTGCGGGACTGGGCGTCGGCCGGAACCGATTTCGGCACGCCATGGGCCGAGAACACCACCGGCGCGCTGGTGTTTTCAGGGATTTCGGCCAGCTCCTCGACGAAGATGGCGCCCTTCTTCTTCAACCCGTCGACGACATACTTGTTGTGCACAATCTCATGGCGAACATAGACGGGGGCGCCGTACTTATCGAGCGCCCGTTCCACGGTGTCGATCGCCCGGACCACCCCGGCGCAGAAGCCACGGGGAGAACAAAGCACGATCTTGAGGTCTGGTTTGGCTGACATTGAGCGATCTCGGGACCGAATCACCTCGCCAAATGGGCGGGAAGCGGTCGATGGATGGAATAGGGCTTGGGTACGGGCTTACAGGGAATTGGGCCCCCTTTCGGGCGCTGTCAAGGCACTATCTATAGCAGAACCATTGCGTGGCTACCCCCTCCGGGCTTATATAGCGCGAATTCCCAGTCATCGCTGATGACCACCGGTTTCGCCTCCAGAGGGGTGGGCGAAGCACAAAGGAGATTTGCCATGAGCAACGCACCTCTGATGCCCAAGGCGACCGCCGTCTGGCTGCTCGACAACACCGCGCTGACCTTCGACCAGGTCGCCGATTTCACCAAGATGCATCCCCTCGAGGTGCGCGCAATCGCCGACGGCGATGCTGCCCAGGGCATCAAGGGCATGGATCCCCTCTCCAACGGCCAGCTGACCCGCGAGGAGATCGAGAAGGGCGAGAGGAATCCGGATTATCGGCTCCGCCTCCAGGAGAGCAAGGTGGTGCTGCCGCCCCAGCCCAAGCGCAAGGGCCCGCGCTACACCCCGGTCTCGCGCCGCCACGAACGTCCGAGCGCCATCCTCTGGCTGCTGCGCAACCATGCCGAGCTCAAGGACGCCCAGATCATGCGCCTGGTCGGCACCACCAAGAGCACCATCGCGAGCGTGCGGGACCGAACCCACTGGAACACCTCCCAGCTGACCCCGATCGACCCCGTCACCCTCGGCCTCTGCTCGCAGATCGAGCTCGATTTCGAGGTGGCGCGCGCGGCCAAGGAGAAGCCGATCGACGCAGCCTATGGCGGTGCCACGCTGCTGCCGGCCTCCGAGACCACCAAGAAGGACGAGTTCGAGCCGGCCGAGCGATCGAACGACGACCTCAACCTCGACGCCGTGTTCGCCAAGCTGAAGACGCTCGGCGGCAAGAAGCAGGAAGACGAGGAAGAGTAGTTCCTCTCCCTCTCTTCCGTTCGCTTAAAACGCAAAAAGCGCGGCAGGAAACCTGCCGCGCTTTTGTTTTCCCCCTCTCCCGGTGGTCGTCCCCGCGAACGCGGGGACCCATAACCCCAGGGAGAGGTTTGGCGAAGACTCGTCGTTCGGTACTGCGCTTTCTATCGATAGCTTCCGCGGTATGGGTCCCGGCGTTCGCCGGGACGACAGCGGAATTCGTTGCTCTACGCGAGCGCTCCTCAGAACTTGTACGTCACGCCGGCGCCGACCAGCCACGGATCGATATGCGCGGTGCCGGTGACCGGCAGGCCGGAGACGGTGGCGCTGTAGTCCGGACGCAGCCAGAGCTTCTTGACGTCGACGTTGAGACCCCAGTGCCGGTCGATCATGTAGTCGAAGCCGAACTGCACGGCGCCGCCCCAGGCGTTGCTGACATGCAGGTTGGTGGTGGTGGCGACGATCGCGGGCGGACCGGCGATTGCGGCAGGCGAATTGGCCGCGGAATTGTTGAAGAACACGGTGTAGTTCACACCGGCGCCAACATACGGCTTGAAAGCGCCGAACTGGTCGAAGTGATATTGCAGCGTCAGCGTCGGCGGCAGCAGCGTGGTCTTGCCGATCGGCAGGTTCGCGAGCGAGCCGGTGCCGCTGATCGAGTGCCGGGTCACGCCGAGGATCAGCTCCGCGGCGATGTTCTTGGTGAAGAAGTAGCTGATGTCGAGCTCGGGGACGACCTGATCGCTGATCGAAAGGCCGGAGTTCGGCGAGGACAGCGAGGGCACGCCCGCCACATTGACGGTCGAGCCGCCGGCATCCGGCAACACGCCGAGCACGCGCAGACGCACCATCCACGGATTGAACGCCTCCACCGGCGGCGGCGCCTTCTTGTAAACCGGCAAATCGGCAGCCTGCACCGATGCAAACGTGCCCGCGAGCATCGCGCCAACCGTCGCAAGCCGCGCCAGGTTTCTTGTCGTTCTCTGCATTTCAATCCCCTTCAGCCTTCACTCGCGCGTCGTTGCGCGACATGAGCGTCAGAGCAGAAGGGGGGCGCCGAAGGATTTGACTTCGATCAATTCAGCCAGACGCAGCCACGATTTGGCCACGGCGTTGCAGATCTGTCACGGAAATCACGAATGCGGGGTGCGCGGCGCGGCAGGATAATGCCGCACCTCACATCAGGGCCGCTCGGGATGGTTCAGCATGTATTCGCCGAGGTCGCGCTGGCGGCGATCTGCACGGGCGGTGGCGGCGTTGCGCTGAACGTCGCGATCCTTGCGGCAGGCCACGTATTCCGGCGATCCCTGCGCATTGCCCCGGCTCAGGCAGACCGCATCGTCATCGTCGCCGCCCACCGCTACCGGCGTCTGGTAGCGCGCGGAGCAGGCGGAAAGAGCGATGGCAAGCAGCACAGCTGCAAGCAGGCGCGGCGCGGCGGCGAATGGCATACGAGGTCCCCTATTGGCCGGCCCTGTTTAGCGCGGAATGAGGAGATTGTAAGTCGGCAACACCGTCATACCGGGCGATGCGAGCATCGAACCCGGAATGACAGACCAGCTTCGCCTCACACCCGCCCCTTCAGCGCCTCCCCGATCTCGTCGAGCGTCTTGGGATCCTCGATCGTCGCCGGCATGGTCCAGGACTCGCCGTCGGCGATCTTCTTGATGGTGCCGCGCAGAATCTTGCCGGAGCGTGTCTTGGGCAGGCGGCCGACGGTGATCGCGAGCTTGAAGGCGGCGACCGGGCCGAGCTTGTCGCGCACCAGCGCGACGATCTCCTTCTCGATCTCGGCGGGCGCACGCTTCACGCCGGCCTTGAGCACCAGGAAGCCGCAGGGCACCTCGCCCTTGATCGCGTCCTTGACGCCGAGCACGGCACATTCGGCAACATCGGGATGCGAGGCCAGGATCTCCTCCATGCCGCCGGTGGAGAGCCGATGGCCGGCGACGTTGATGATGTCGTCGGTGCGGCCCATGACGAAGACATAGCCGTCCTCGTCCTTGTAGCCGGCATCCGAGGTCTTGTAATAGCCGGGGAATTCGCTGAGATAAGCCTCCCTGAAGCGTGCATCCTGATTCCACAGGGTCGGCAGGCAGCCCGGCGGCATCGGCAGCTTGATGACGATCGAGCCCATGGTGTTGGGCCCGACCGGCTTTGCCGCCTCGTCGACCACGTCGACCTGGTAGCCCGGCATCGGCACCGTCGGCGAGCCGTGCTTCACCGGCAGCATGCCGAGCCCGACCGGGTTGCCGGCGATGCACCAGCCGGTCTCGGTCTGCCACCAATGGTCGATCACCGGCACCTTCAGCTGCTGCTCCGCCCATTCGACCGTCGGCGGATCGGCACGCTCGCCGGCGAGGAACAGCGTGCGGAACTTCGACAGGTCGTATTGCCGGATGAACTTTCCTTCCGGATCGTCTTTCCGGATCGCGCGGAACGCGGTCGGCGCAGTGAAGAACGCGACCGCCTTGTGCTCGGCGATCACGCGCCAGAATGCGCCGGCGTCGGGCGTGCCGACCGGCTTGCCCTCATACATGATCGTCGTCGCGCCGTGCAGCAGCGGCCCGTAGACGATGTAGCTGTGGCCGACCACCCAGCCGATGTCGGAGCCGCACCACCACACCTCGCCCGGCTTGACGCCATAGAGGTTGAACATCGACCATTTCACCGCGACGAGATGGCCGCCATTGTCGCGCACGACGCCCTTCGGGATACCCGTGGTGCCCGAGGTGTAGAGGATGTAGAGCGGATCGGTCGCGGCAACAGCCGCGCAGGGCGCCTTCTTGCCGTCGTTCATCGCCTTGCGGCGCAGGCTCGCCCAATCGTAGTCCCGTCCCGGGGCCAGGTCGCAAGTGAGCTGCGGGCGTTGCAGCACGATGCAGGCCTTCGGCTTGCTGCCGGCAAGCCTGATCGCCTCGTCGAGCAGCGGCTTGTACTGCACGATGCGGCCGGGCTCGATCCCGCAGCTTGCGGAGAGAATGAGTTTCGGCTGCGCGTCGTCGATGCGGGTGGCGAGCTCCTTGGCTGCAAAGCCGCCGAACACCACGGAGTGCACCGCGCCGATCCGCGCGCAGGCGAGCATCGCGACCACGGCCTCCGGCACCATCGGCATATAGAGGATGACGCGGTCGCCCTTGGCGACGCCGAAATCCTGCATGATGGCGCCAAGCGCCTGCACCTCGTTCAGCAGTTCGGCATAGGTGAGCTTGGTGACGCTGCCCGTGAGCGGCGAATCGTGGATCAGCGCGACCTGGTCGGCGCGCCCGCCTTCGACATGGCGGTCGAGCGCGTTGTAGCAGGTATTGACGACGCCGCCGGCGAACCAGCGGCCGTAGGTCCCTTGCGAGGGGTCGAAGATGGTCTTCGGCGGCTCGATCCAGTCGATCTCTTTCGCGGCCTCGGCCCAGAAGCCTTCGGGATCGGCCAGCGAGCGCGCATGGACCTCGTGATAACTGCTCTTGCCCTGGATGTTCATTCCCGCGCTCCCGTTACCTTTATCGGCCTGACCTCGAACCTTGCGGCGCGGCGGTCGCCCCGCCATGACCCGGATCAAGTGTCGGCCTTGTTTGAGAGGTATTTTCCCGGGAACGGGCCGCGGTTCAAGCTGAAAAGGATGGGTTATCTCTCCCTCTCCCCGCTTGCGGCAGGGCTATCGCATATGGGGTATGGGCTAGGGGGGCACGACAGTACCCACATCGTCATGGCCGGGCTTGTCCCGGCCATCCACGCCTTTCCATAACGCACGGAGAACGTGGATGCCCGGGACAAGCCCGGGCATGACGACCTCTGCTAGATGTTCAATTGCCCTGCCGCTCACGGCAGGGAGAGGCGAAGAGCCCGCCTCAGCTCTCCGTCGCGTTCAGCTTCTGCAACCGCTCCTGCATGACCTTCCTCAGATCATAGCCCGGCCGGCCGAAGCTGGCGTTGCGGAGGCTAAGGAAATCGCGCTGGGTCTTGCGCAGCTCGCCAGCCGAGCGCTTGCCCGCCGATTTCAGCACGCGCTCATAGGTCTCGGCGATCTGGCGGTCGAGCGCGCCCAACTGCGGATCGGCGCAGATCACCTTCTCGACCTCGCGCTTCGCGCTCGCGCATGCGAAGGACGGACCATTGCCGGACGCCGCATTCAGCGCCCGCGGCGGCTCATCGCCGAATTTCGCGATCTCCGCGATCATGCTGCGGCGGCCGTTGGCAGCGTTCTCGTTGCCGGGATCGAGCTTGAGCGCCGTCTCGTAATCGGCCAGCGCCTTCCTGCGCTCGCCCATCTTCTTGTACAGCACGGCGCGGTTGTTGTAGGTCAGCGCGAAATTCGGATCGATCTTCAGCGCAGCCTCGTAGTCACCGAGCGCGGCTCCGAACTCACCCTTGAACTGGTAGGAATCGCCGCGGTTGGTGAAGAAGTTCGGCCGGGGCGCGAGGCGCAGCGCCTGATCGTAATCGGCGATCGCCTTGTCGTACTCTTTCATGGCAGCATAGGTGAGCCCGCGATTGTCAAAATATTCGGGCACCTTCGGATCGAGCCTGATCGCTTCGCCGTCGTCGGCCACCGCCTTGTCGAGCTGGCCGAGCTTCTTGTAAGCGGCGCCGCGGTTGGTGTAGGTGCGCGGACGGTTGGGATCGAGCCGCAGCGCCTCGCTGAGATCCTTGATCGCCTTCTCGTTGTCGCCGCCGAGATAGTAGTTCACGCCGCGGTCGGACCATGCCTGTGCATCATCCGGCTTCAGCTTGATGGCCTGGTCGTAATCGGCGAGCGCACGATCAAGCCTGCGCTGGGTGGTGTACACGACACCGCGCAACTCGTAAGCCTCCGCATCCTGCGGATCGAGCTCGATCGCCTTGCTCAGATCCGCCGCCGCGCGGTTGAGATCCCCGTCGGCCTCGCGCAAGAGGTCGCCGCGCAGGCGCCAGGCCTTTGCATTCTTGCCGTCGATTGCGATGGCGCGGTCGATGTCCCGCAGGGCTTGCGTGAGGCCGCCAGAAGTCCGGGCATTGGCGTCGGCGCGAACCAGCAGCGCCGCGGCGCGGTCGGACGCGGGACTTGCGCCCTGGTCGATGATGACGGTGCACGCCGGGATCAGCTCCACGGGAACAGCCTTGCTGCCCATCACGCAATCGGCGCCCGCCGAGGCGGGGGCTGCAAGGACGAGGCTCATCGCCGCCCCGAGAAGAAAAGCGCGAAGCGAGATTTTGGCAAGCGAAAGCGCTTGCGCGGAAGGATGCGTGCCGCACATGGCAGAGTGCTCCGTGACGTCGGGTTCTCACCGTTGTCGCGGCAGGGAAGAAATGGGTTCAAGTCGGCTCTGTCTACGCCGTCATGGCCGAGCTTGTCCCGGCCATCCAGGTCTCACGCGCGGCACAAAGAACGTGGATGCCCGGGACAAGCCCGGGCATGACGAGCTCTCGTGCAGCAACGGGCCTAATATCCGTCTACCCCGTTGAGTCGCAGCAAGCGCTCCTGCATCGCCTTCTTCAGATCATACCCCGCCCGGCCGTACCCGGCATTGCGGCGGGCGATGAACTCATCCTGCTCGCGCTGGAGGTTCTTCGCTTCCGCCGGATTGCGCGCCTCCCGGATCACCCGGGCATTCGATGCAAAGATCTCGCGGTCGAGATCGGCGAGTTCGCGGTTGCCGCAGATCGCCTTCTCCACGGCACGGGCCGCACGCCTGCAGTTGAAGCTGGGCTTGCCGGCGACCGCCATCTGCGCGCCGATCCGCTCCAGCTCGCGCGCCATTGCCTTGTGATTGGCCTTGGCCTTCTCGTGGTTCGGGTCGATCTTGAGCGCCGCGCCGAAATCCTGCACCGCCTTGGGCTTGTCGCCCTTCCTCAGCCAGAGCTCACCGCGAGCGTTCCAGATGTCGGCGAGCGCAGGGTCGAGCGAAAGAGCGCGGCTGTCGTCGGCGATGGCGCGGTCGACCTGGTCGTGCCGCGCATAGAGCGCCGCGCGCGCGATCAGCGCCTTGATCAGATCCCCCTTCGCCGTCTTCTCATTGTCGATCACGCCGGCGCAGGCCGTGGCAGCCTTGTCCACATCGTCTGCCGCGGTCGCCGCGAGGCATGAGGCGACATCGACCTGTATCACCGCAGCCGGTTCGCCGCCGGTCGCAGCCCGGGCGGCATTCAGCGACAGCGCGCAAAACAATACGGCACCTGACAGTTGAATGAGTCTTTGAAAACACATGCTCGTTGCGGTCGGTGTCTTGCTTTGTAGCTTGCCTTACGTCTTGCCTCGGGGCCGTACTATCCATCATACGGCCGGATTGGTGCTAGCTTGTGGCGCCGCTCAGACCGGCTTCGGGGATCATCGTGTCGACATTCGAATGGATCATCGCGCTTCTGCTCGGCGCCGTTGCCTTATCGGCGCTGGCGCGGCGGATCAAGGTCCCCTACCCGACCTTTCTGGCGATCGGCGGCGCGCTGATCGCCTTCGCGCCGTCCAGTCCGTCCTGGGCGCTGGAGCCGGACCTGGCCTTGGCGCTTTTTGTCGCACCGGTGCTGCTCGATGCCGCCTTCGACACCTCGCTGCGCGATCTGCGCAACAATTGGGTTCCGGTCTCGACCCTGGTCGTCGCCGCGGTCGGCTTGACCACGGCCGGCGTCGCCTTCGTCGCGCACCGGCTGATGCCCGATATGCCGTGGGCCGCCGCGGTCGCGCTCGGTGCCATCGTGGCCCCGCCCGATGCGGCCGCTGCGGTCGCGATCCTGAGCCAGGTCAAGCTGCCGCACCGCATGGTGAAAGTCCTGGAAGGCGAGAGCCTGCTCAACGACGCGAGCGCGCTCCTGATCTACCGCATCGCGGTCGGTGCCGTCGCCACCGAGCATCTAACATGGAGCCAGGTCGCGCCGACGATGGCGCTCGCGCTGGTCGGCAGCGTCGTCGCCGGCCTGCTCGCGGGCTACATCATCCCGCTGCTCCTGGAACGGGTCAAGGAAGCACCCAGCGCGATCATCGTGCAGTTCGCCACCACCTTCATGGTCTGGATCGCCGCGGAGCATCTCGGCCTCTCCGGCATCCTCACCATCGTCGTCTACGCCATCACCATGGCGCGCACGGCGGGGGCGCGCATGCCAGCACGGCTGCGGGTGCCGTCTTATGCGGTGTGGGAAACGATGGTGTTCGTGCTCAACGTGCTCGCCTTCATGCTGATCGGCATGCAGATGCGGCCGATCTGGACGCGGCTGGATGCGGACGTGCGCTGGGAATATTGCGTGGCCGCTGGCTGGATCCTGCTGACGGTGATCCTGGTGCGCCTCGCCTGGGTGACGTTCTATCGCACGACCTTGCGGGTGCTGGTCGCGCAGGGGATCTATCATCCGAACGACCCCAGGGCCGTCGCCTCGCCCAAGGGCGGCCTCATCATCTCCTGGTGCGGCATGCGCGGCCTCGTCACGCTCGCCACAGCTTTTGCGCTGCCGGAGAATTTTCCCTATCGCGACTTCATCGTCTTCATCGCCTTTGCGGTGGTGCTGGGATCGCTGGTGATCCAGGGCCTGACGCTGCGGCCGCTGATCCTGGCGTTCGGCCTCAAGGACGACGATCCCGTCGGCAACGAGGTCGCGCGCGCACGCGCCGTCGCCTATCGTGCCGCGCTCGATGCGATCGAGAGCGATCCGTCCGAGGAGGCCGAGATCCTGCGGCTGGAATATCGCGCCATCCTGATGCAGGCCGGGAGCGATCCCAACGGCGGCATCGCCAGTGGCGAGCTGCCCGCCGATCCCCTGCGCCGCCGCGCCATCGCGGCCGCGCGCAAATCGATCTTCGACCTCCGCGCCACCGAAGTGATCGGCGACGATGCCTTCCACCGGCTCGAAGAGGAGCTCGATCGCGCAGAATTGAGCGCGGGGGGATGAGGTAGCGCAGCCACAAACTCGGTGTCGTCCCGGACAAGCGAGCCCCAAGCGCGCGCAGATCCGGGACCCATAACCACAGGACGTCATCGTGACACGAGGTTGGCAACTCCAAATCTTCGCCAAACACAATCCTGTGGTTATGGGTCCCGGGCTCGCGCTACGCGCGCCCCGGGACGACGGCCGGCATTGAACCAAACCCCACCTCCCCAGACTCATTCCTGATGACGACCCTGACCGACGACCGTCGTGTACGCGCGCGTGATGCGTCGCCTGCACGATATTTTTATCTCCACATGGCCCTGGCCTGCGCGGCCACAGCTTTTCTCGGCTTCGCACCGACCTATTGGGTTCCGCTCGCCAACCGGACGTTGTCCGCGAGCCCCGTGATTCACTTTCACGGACTCTTGTTCTTCACCTGGTCTGTCTATTTCGTGCTTCAGACCTGGCTTGCGGCCTCGGGCCGCCTCGTCAATCATCGTTCGCTCGGCATCGCCGGCGTCTCGCTCGCCACCGCGATGACGATCTTCGGCTTCCTCGCCTCCGTGCACGTGATGCAGCATTCCGCAGCCCTCGGACAACGCGAGGCCGGCATCGGCTTCTCGATCGTGCCGATGAGCGGGATTGCGTTCTTCGCAATCGTGTTCGTGCTCGCAATCATGAACACCCGCAGAGGAGAGATTCACAAGCGCCTGATGCTGCTCGCCGCGGTCTCGATCCTCGATGCCGCGATCGCGCGCTGGTTCCTGACCTTCCTGGCGCCTCCCGGGCCACCCGGCCCGCCGCCGGTGCCGGTGACGATCGCGCCCGCCGTCGTCGCATCGCTCCTGCTCGTCGTCGCCATGGTGCGCGACTGGCGCACCGAAGGCCGCGTGCATCCGGTCTACATCTATGGCACGCTCGCGCTGCTGGCGGTGAAGGTCTTGAACTGGCCGATCAGCGAGACGGCTGCGTGGCACGCATTTGCCGGCGGGATACTGGCGCTGGCGCAGTGAGTAGCCAAACACTCCATTGTCGTCCCGGGGCGCGCGAAGCGCGAACCCGGGACCCATAACCACAGGGAGTAGTTACCTTGGTGAGCTGGTCACCGCGAGTCTTCGCCAAACCACGTCCTGTGGTTATGGGTCCCGGATCTGCGCTGCGCTTGTCCGGGACGACAGTGAAGCGTCAGGCGGCGCCTACGCCCCCGCCTTGCACGTGATCCCGCCGTCGACCACGAGCTCGATCCCCGTCACATATTTCGACTCGTCGGACGCCAGAAACAGCGCGGCGTTGGCGACGTCGAAGGCATCGCCCATGTGACCCATCGGCACCTGCGCATCGCGCGCGCGCCACATCGCTTCGACATCGCCCTTGGCGTAGCTGCTCGCAAGACCTGCGGAGTGCTCGACCATCGGCGTCTTCATCAGGCCGGGCAGGATCGCGTTGACGCGGACATGGTGCCGCGCGAACTCGATCGCGGTGGTGCGCGTCATCTGGTTCATCGCGGCCTTCGAGGTGCCGTAGGTGACGTAGGAGATGCCCATGTGGCGGATCGAGGCGATCGAGGAGATGTTGATGATCGAGCCGCCGCCCTGCTTCACCATCACGGGAATGACGTGCTTCATGGCGAAATAGGCGCTCTTGAGATTGACGCTGAAGACGCGGTCCCAGCTCTCCTCGGTCACCTCGACCACGCTGCCCATCTCTGCGATGCCGACATTGTTGTCGAGCACGTCGATGCGGCCATAGGCCTTCAGGCAGGCCGCCACCATCGCCTCGACCTCGCTCGCGCGGGACACATCGGCGGTGAAGGCGGTCGCCTTGCCGCCTTCGCCGGTGATGATCTTCGCGGTCTCCTCGGCAGCGGCACCGTTGCGGTCGACGCAAAACACCTGCGCGCCCTCGCGCGCGAAGGTCACCGCGGTCGCCTTGCCGTTGCCCCAGCCCGGTCCGATCGAGCCGGCCCCCACCACCATCGCAACCTTGCCCTTGAGCCGATCCATCATGTGTCTCCTTGTTGTTGTTCTTCTTGTAGCCCGGACGGGGCGTAAGCGTAATCCGGCGCTACGGATCGTTGCAGATCTTCATCGTGGTGACGTTAGCACCAATGGGATACCCGACAATCTCCGACAGCGTCCGGCATTGTCCATCATGGCACAGCCGCCATTCGCCGGCCGCGCCCGAATTGCCGAGCACGACCTCTTGCATGGCTGCCCGCTTCGGCTGCCACTGAAACCAGCCGTCGACCAGCCGCGCCTCGGGCGGCGGCTCCATGCCGGGGCCGGTGCCCTTGACGCGGGCCTGCACCAGTTCGAGACCGGCGGGGGTGACGCGCCAGTCTTCCTGCCAGTCGACTTTCGCGATCGAATGCGTCCAGACCAGCGTGAAGGCGGACAGCGCCAGCGCCTTCACGCCGAAAGCCGTTGCGAAGCAGAGGCTCACACCGCCTCGACCGTTACAGGCGGGCGCTGCCGCCATTGCCACAGCGCGAGCGCCGCAGCGAGCACGAAGCCCGCGGTGTCGCTGAACGGGAATTCGCCGAGCAGGCAGAACGCGGCGCCGAGCGCGACCAGGCGCTCGATCAGCGTCAGCCGGGTGAACAGGAAGCCGATCGCGACCATGCCGAACAGGCCGATCGCCACCAACGCCTTGACGGTTGCCAGCGCCACCGCGCCGTAGAAGCCGAGCTTGGCCGCCATGGGGTCGCCGGCCTGGAGCATCAGGGCTGGTGAATAGACGAAGATGAAGGGGATGACGTAGCCGGCCAGCGCGATGCGCATCGCCTCCCAGCCGATCTTGTCCGGGTTCTCCTTGGCGATCGGCGCCGCCGCGAGCGCCGCCAGCGCCACCGGCGGCGAGAGGTCGGCCATGATGCCGTAGTAGAACGCGAACATGTGGCTCGCGATCAAGGGCACCCCTAACTTGGCCAGAGCGGGCGCGGCGAGCGCGGCGGTGATGATGTAGGTCGGGATGGTCGGGATGCCGGTGCCGAGCAGGATCGATAGCAGCATGGTCATGATCAGCGCCAGGAACAGGCTCTTCTCGCCGAGCCCGATCACCCAGCCGCCGAAGATGGTGCCGACGCCGGTCTGCGACATCATGCCGATGATGACGCCGACGATGGCGCAGGCCATGCCGACGGTGATGGCGGATTTGGCGCTCTCGGCCAGCGCGTCGCGGCAGGCGCGCAGCGCCGCAAAGCCGCCGCGCACGAAGGCGGTGATCACGATCAGCCCGACCACGACGCTGGCGACCGGCACGATCTTGAGGCCGTCCCGCGAGAGCGCGGCGACGACGAGCGCAAGGCCGATCCAGAAGATGGTGCGGATCACGTTCGAGGAGGCGCCCGTGGTGATGGCGGTGCCGAGGATCAGCGCCACCGTCAGCGCGAGACCCATGCTGCCGGCATAGAGCGGCGTAAAGCCCTCGAACAGCATGTAGACGAGGGCGGCGAGCGGCAGCACGAGGTACCAGCGCGTCACCAGTGCCCTCCAGGCGCTCGGGATTTCCGAGCGCTTCATGCCGACGAGGCCGTGCTTCCCGGCTTCCAGATGCACCATCCAGAACGCGGACGCGAAATAGAGGATCGCGGGAATGGCCGCCGCCTTGACGATCTCGGAATATTGCACGCCGAGCGTCTCGGCCATGATGAAGGCGACCGCGCCCATCACCGGCGGCATGATCTGCCCGCCCATCGAGGCCGTGGCCTCGACGCCCGCGGCAAACGCGCGGCGATAACCGAACCTGATCATCAAGGGAATCGTGAACTGGCCGACGGTCACGACATTGGCGACGCCGGAGCCCGAGATCGTGCCCATCATGCCCGAGGCGAACACCGCGACTTTCGCAGGTCCCCCGCGGGTGCGGCCGAACAGGCCGAGCGAAACGTCGGTGAACAGCTGGATCATGCCGGCGCGCTCCAGGAACGAACCGAACAGGATGAACAGGAAGATGTAGGTCGCCGACACGTAGATCGGCACGCCGTAGAAGCCCTCGGTGCCGAACGACAGATGCGTGACGATCTGGTCGAAATCGTAGCCGCGATGGTTGAGCGGCGACGGCAGGTACTGGCCGAAGAACCAGTAGACGAGGCAGGCGCCGCACATCAGCGGCAGCGCCGCGCCCATCAGGCGCCGCGTGCCCTCGAAGATCAGCACCGCCAGCACCGTGCCGACCACGAGATCAAGCCGCGTCGGGTCGCCGTCGCGCGCGATCAGGTCGGCGTAGAAGATCCACTGGTAGAGCCCGCACAGGAAGCCGGCGCCGCCGATCACCCAGCCGAGCGCGCGGCCGGCATTGCTCTTCGCGGTGAAGTTGGCGATCAGGCCGAAGGTGAGCAGAACGAGGAAGCCGACATGGACGCCGCGCACCACCTGGCTCGGCAGATAGTTGAAGGCGGCGACATAGAGCTGGAAGGTGGCGAAGGCGATGCCGATCCAATAGGCGAGTTGCCCCCACCAGCCCGGACCGAAACCGTCCGGGAAACCGTGCTCGAAATTGTCGAACTCAACCTTGATGGGCGCAGCTTCGGCGCCCTCTGCCTTTTCCAGCATCTTATTCGTCCTCAGCCCTGTAGCGCATATAACATCGAGGCATTGCTCACCCACACCGTCATGGCCGGGCTTGTCCCGGCCATCCACGTCTAACGGTGTCTCCAAGAACGTGGATGCCCGGGACAAGCCCGGGCATGACGTTCGCGGATAGAGCGCGCCTTACTTGATCAGCTCTTTTTCCTTGTAATAGCGGATCGCGCCGGGGTGCAGCGGAACCGGGCTGCCTGTCGCGGCGGTCTCGAGCTTGATCTCCTTGCCGGCCGCGTGTGCATTCTGCAATTCCGGCAGCGATTCGTAGATCAGCTTGGTCATCTGATAGGCGAGATCGTCCGACACCGCGGAGCTCGTGACGAGATAGTTGATCACCGCCGCAGTCGGCACGTCCTTGTCCTGGCCGGTATAGGTGTTGGCCGGAATGATCGCGGAGACGAAGGGCGGGCCGATCTTGTCGACGGTCTCCTTCGGCACCGACACCACCGTGATCGGGCTCGAGGTCGAAAGGTCCTTCAGCGAGGCGACGCCGAGGCCGGCCGATTGCAGCGTGGCGTTGAGCTGGCGGTTCTTCATGAGGTCGACGGATTCGGCGAATGGCAGATATTCGACCTTGCCGAGATCCTTGTAGCTCATGCCGGCGGCGGCCAGGATCGCACGCGAATTCAGCTCGGTGCCGGACTTCGGCGCACCGACGGAGAGGCTCTTGCCCTTGAGGTCGGCCAGCGTCTTGATGCCGGACTCGGTGGTGGCGACGATCTGGATGTAGTTCGGATAGATCGCGCCGATGGTCCTGAGCTTGTCGAGCTTGGTCTTGAAGCCCGCCTCCTCCTCGCCGTCCCAGGCGGCCTTGAGCGAATCGCCGAGCGTGAACGCCAGCTCGCCGCGGCCCTGCTGCAGCAGGATCAAATTCTCGACCGACGCCTTGGTGGCCTGCACCTGCGTCTTCACGTTCGGAATCTTGTCGCCGTAGATCTTCCCGATCGCGACCCCGAGCGGATAATAGACGCCGGAGGTGCCGCCGGTCAGCACGTTGATGAAGGATTGCGCCTGCGCGCAAGGTGCCGACGCCGCCAGAGCAAGAGCCGCGGCCGCGCCGAAAATGGTCCGTTTCATGGTTGTTGTTCTCCCCAAACCGGCGGCGAAATTGGCCGGATGAGGGATGCGGGTCAACCCATCCAAAAGACAAAACAGGACTGCGGTAAACGGCCGATCCGGCTGAATTTTTCGGGAACCCGCGGTGCGGCGAGGTGGCGCAGTCGCCCGCCGCACATCCTTCGAGACGCCCGCCTGCGGCGGCCCTCAGGATGAGGACGGAGTACGTGATAGCGATTTCAACAGCAAAGCTGGCGCTCAGCCTCATTCTGAGGAGACCGCGAAGCGGTCATCTCGAAGGACGAGGCGCTCGCTCAGGCCCCGCCAAGCGCATACGCGATCGCCCTCCCCGTAAGCGGGAGGGAGCGCGCCGTCACTGGCGCGGCTTTACTGGCAAGGCTCCGCTGGCAAGGCTTTGCTGGAAAGGCTTTACCGGCAAGCTCTCACTGGAACGTCATGTCCAGGCATTTGGAGATGTCGGAACCGAGGCCGGAGGAGATGATGATGCAGCCGCGCACCTTCTGCGCGCCGACATCAGCGGCCCACACCGAATAGCCGCCGGGGCCGAAGAACGAATTGGTGTTCGGCGGCTCGGTCTCGGTCGCGTCGAAATCATACTTGCCGTCGGTCTCGAAGATGCGCGGCTTCTTGGTGCAGCCGCCGTCGGTCTGGACGTTGATGACTTCCTTGTTGTCGCGGGTCAGCGCCAGCGAGACCTGGCAGCGGAAATATTCCGAGGTCTTGGTGTTGAACAGATAGGTGTAGGACTTGCAGGTCGCCGTGTTCAGCTTGCCCGGGGCAAGGCCGCGGCTGCACGAAATCCGCTGGTTGTGGCTGAGCTGGTAATCATCGGCCCGGGCGGCCGGTGCCAGCGCCGTCAACGACAATGCAGCAGCCCAGCAAAGTTTAATCACATGGCGCATCCGAATCATCCCCACCCATAATTTTGTCGAGTTGCGTTCTAGACGGAAAGCGGAACATAGTCGCGAGGGGACGAAGGGAAAATCACAAACTGCTGGGCAAGACGTGATGTGCTGCGGCGCTTTCGCAAATTGACCCGGATACGCCGTTCGTGATTTGTTCAAGCCGGGTACCCCAGCGACGGGGAGGATGGATGATGGCATTTTCAACCAAGACATTTGTACTTGCTTCGGCTGCACTCGTAACGGTGCTCGGCGCATTCGCCGCGCCCGCATGCGCACAAACCCCGGCAACGCCGTGGGAGCTCAAGCCCGACACGGGCTACGCCTATGACAGGGAGGGCAAGACCTTTTCCTACAAGATGGGCACCAGCAACGCCGGCGAGCTCTTGAAGGGCGCCAAGAAGGTCCCGAAGGGCACGCTGTTCTTCATCGGCCACAACGGCCAGCTCTACATGCGCAGCGGCCCCTATCTGGAAGGCGACGGCAAGTTCAAGTTCGGCCCGGATCAGTAAGCGCGCTGCCGTAGGGTGGGCAAAGGCGCGTTAGCGCCGTGCCCACCATCTCTCTCTATCGCAAAAGGTGCGTGGGCACGCTTCCGCCGCCGCTCTTCGAGCTATGGCGGACAAGTCGCTTTGCCCACCTACGGCAGCGCGCTAAAACGCCCCCGCCAATTCCCTTGCACCGGGTTTGCTGCTGTTCGAATCCATCCGATCGTCGGTCACCGCCAGCAGCTTGGCCACCGTGTTGTGGCGAATTGCGACCGGGTTGCGCTCGTAGCCGCCGCGCTGGAAGAAGTTCGAGGTCGGCACCTGCTCGCGCATCGCCTGCGGCATCGTCACCATGTCGAGCCCGGTGCCGTCGCCGGTGAGGTTCATCATCTCGAGCTCGGCCGCCGTCAACGGACGGCTGTAGCCCTTGGCGCGGGCGAACAGCACCGAGGTCAGGAGCTTGTGGGTCTGCAGCATCGGACCGACGTCGATGTCGAGCACCATCGCATGCATGGCCCAGCCCTGCGCGGTGTTGCCGATCTTTTCGTGCTCCGACCAAGTGTCGGGCACCGACTTCGCATGCGCCACCATTTTCTTCAGCACGACGAGCTTGTGCTCGAGCGACTGACGCGCCGGTCCTGATGTCCGCGCGACCTTCTCGGAGAGCGCGCGAATGAGTTCGTGCCCCTGCTCGGCGAGCAGCTCGACACTGTTGGTGGTCAGTAGCTGGTTGTAGCCCATCGCGGTCGAGATCGCGCGCTTGCCGCCATGCTCGATTCCCGCCTGCACGTCGTGGCTGCCGGTGCCGCCGGTCTCGAACGAATAGACCCGCACGGCCTGCTCGCGCGTCAGCCCGGAGGCCAGCGCATAGCGCGCATAGGCGCGCTTGAACTCGATCTCGCTCGCCGGGCGCTGCGGCGTGAACTGGTAGAGCTCCTGCGCCGCGCGCAGGAAATCGGCGACCACCGGGATCGGCTTTTTGGCGGGACGGTCCGGCGTTTCCTCCGGCTCCGGATTCACCGGCTTCTTCGGCCCGTTATAGAGCGGCGGATGCTCCAGTACGTAATCATCGAGCGTCACCTGCTGCCCGCTGCGCCGCTTGGCGTTGCGGCCTTTCCGCTTCTCCGAGATCTGGCTCCAATAGGCGCCGGCCTCAGCGTCGAAGGCCGCGCGCGCCGCCTGATACTCCGCGAGCTTGCGGCGATATTCGAGCACCGCCGGCGAAGCGCCACCCTGCGCAAAAAACTGCGACAGCAGCTGGGCGTTGGCATCGCGAACGGCGGGCGGCAGCGCGTCGATCTCGCCGCCACGCGCGGCGGGCGCGAGCAGGACAAGCGCAAGTGGAACCAGCGCGAAGCTATTGCGAATCGAATGATGCATCCTGCCCTCTTAGCAGGCATCCGGTAACCGTCACGTTAACGCGCCGTTTACCTCTTTTTTCGTCTCTTGCGTCACTTCCAGGCGAACACCGGCTGTTCCAGCTCGGTGACGCGGGTGTGCCGGCCCGCGAGCACCTCGCGGAACTGGTAGATCAGCGCCGCCGTCGGCGCGTGGATCAGGCTTTCCTGATGATGGAAGCGAATGACGCGGCGCGCTCTCGGGGATGGCGACGAAATCGAAGGCGTCGTCGCGCTCGATGGTGTCGAGCGCAATGCGATGGACCGAAGCCACCTCGTCCGGGTTCGGCCTGATCGCGGCACTGTCGGCGGCCCAGACCACGACGGGCGTGATCAGATATCCGGAGCGGGTCGGATAATCGTCGAGCGTGCCGAGCACCTGCGCGCCGGTGAGGCGAAGGCCAAGCTCCTCGTCGAGCTCGCGCAACGCCGCCTCGACCGGCGTCTCGCCGGCGTCGCAGCGGCCGCCCGGCAGCGCCCATTGGCCGCGATGGGCGCGCAGATGCGATGCGCGCAGCGTGAGCAGGAATGCGGTGTCGTCGTCCTCGCTCGCGGTCAGCGCGACCGCCACCGCGGCACGCTTCAGCGTCGTCGGCACTTCACCCGCCGGCAGCCGCATGAAGGCCGCGCAGGCATTCGCGATATTCCGCCGTGTGGCATCATCGAACGGCCTCATGATGCTTGACTACACCACGTCCGGCCCCGATGAAACGGGATCGCAAGGCCCGCACGGAATGGACGACGAGATGACCAACAAGGCCGCCGCAAGGCTCAAATCAGACGGCTGGAGCATCCTGGAGACCACGGGCTTCATGCACCTGATCGGTCCCCTGTGGGAGCGCAAGGTCGACGGCCATTACGAATTCGCGCTCGCGACCGAGGACAAGCACCACAACCGCCGCGGCATGGTCCAGGGCGGCGTGATGATGACCTTTGCCGACCGCACCTGCGGCATGACCGCCCGTTACGTCTCCGGCAAGGAGTTCATGGCGACCGTGCAGCTCGACACCCATTTCGTCGAGGCCGGCCAGATCGGCGACATCCTGATCTCCCGCCCGCGCGTGGTGCGCTCGACGCGCAGCCTGATCTTCATGAGCACGGAGGTGACGGTGGATGGCCGCTGCATCGTGATGGCGAACGGCGTGTTCAAGATTCTGAAGGGCCCGGGGTAGCTGTTCGGTCAGGTTGCCACTGCCGCAACCACACATTCCGCTGTCGTCCCGGCGCAGGCCGGGACCCATAACCACAGGGAGCAGTTGTGGCACGAAGCTCGTAACTCCGAGTCTTCGCCGAACGCAACCCTGTGGTTATGGGTCCCGGATCTGCGCGCGCTTGGGGCGCGCTTGTCCGGGACGACGAGAGGAAGCGGCATTGCTGGATTGCTTCGCTGCGCTCGCAATGACGGCTATGGCTGGCTATGCTGCGCTCCTTAAAGATATCGAGGACCCGCCCATGCAATACCGTCAGCTCGGCCGCAGCGGCCTGAAAGTGTCGCCGATTTGTCTGGGCACCATGATGTTCGGCGGGCCGACCGATGAAGCCACGTCAAAACGGATCATCGACAAAGCGCGTGATGCCGGCATCAACTTCATCGACACGGCGGACGCCTATTCGAAAGGCGCCTCCGAGGAGGTGGTCGGCCGCGCCATTGCCAGCAACCGTAACGCCTGGGTGCTTGCCACAAAACTCGCCAACCCCATGGGCGACGATCCCAATTGCGGCGGCCTGTCTCGGCGCTGGGTGCTGCAGGCCGCCGACGACAGCCTGAGGCGGCTCGGCACCGACCACATCGACATCTACTATCTGCACAAGGAAGACCATTCGACACCGCTGGAAGAGACGGTGCGCGCGATGGGCGATTTGATCCGATCGGGCAAGGTGCGCTATTTCGGCGTCTCGAACTATCGCGCCTGGCGCGTTGCCGAGATTTGCAACATCTGCGACCGGCTCGGCATCGACCGGCCCGCGGTGAGCCAGCCCTATTACAACGCGATGAACCGCATGCCCGAGGTCGAGCATTTTCCGGCCTGCTCCTATTACGGCCTCGGCATCGTGCCCTACAGCCCGCTGGCGCGCGGCGTGCTCACCGGCAAGTACAAGCCCGATGCCGCCCCCGACAAGGAGACGCGCGCGGGCCGCAATGACACCCGCATGATGCAGACCGAATGGCGGCCGGAATCGCTGCAGCTCGCGCAGGAGATCAAGACTCACGCCGGGAAAAAGGGCATCACCGCCGGCCAGTTCGCAGTCGCCTGGGTGCTCAACTCCGCCTTCGTTTCCTCGATCGTCGCGGGGCCCCGCACCGAGGAGCAATGGGACGGCTACATCAGCGCGCTCGACTACCGCTTCACTGGGGATGACGAGGCGCTGATCGACCGACTGGTCGTGCCGGGGCATCCCTCGACGCCAGGCTACAACGATCCCGCCTACCCGATCGAAGGCCGGCGCGCGCGGACGGCGTGAGATTGGGAGATCACGATGGCGCATCAAGATCGCTACGGCCTGCCGCTCTCCACCATATCCGATGCGGCCGCTGGCGCCTATCGCGAGGGTGTCGACCTCATGCTTGCGGGCTGGACCGGCATGGCGGAGATGCTGGAGCGCGCCATTGCCGCCGACCCGGACTTCGCGCTTCCCCATATCGCCCGCGCGCGCATGCATGCCTTCTACCAGCAGGGCGATCTCGCCCGAAGCAAGGCGGCGCTCGCACGCGAACTGGTCGCCAGGCGCGGCACCGAGCGCGAGCGCTCGCATGTCGAGACGCTGGCGCTTGCGATCGAGGGCCGGCTAGCCGAGGCGATCGCATCCACGCTGAGGCACATCGACACATGGCCGCGCGATGCATTGGTGCTGTCGCTGCCGCTCGGCGCGTTCGGCCTGTTCGCCTTCTCCGGCATGGCCGACCACGACCGCGCACGGCACGAGCTGTGCGGACGTGTGGCGCAGCACTATGACGAAGACTGGTGGTTCCTGACCATGGCCGGCTGGGCGATGACGGAGAATGGCGACGTCGCGCGCGGCCGCGCCATGACCGAGCGCGGTTTTGACCTCCGCCGGGCCAATGCTCACGCTGCGCATGCGGTGCTGCACGCGATGTTCGAGGACGGCTCGATCGACGCTGCCGACCGCCTCGTCGACGACTGGATCCCCTCTTACGACCGCGCCGGAATCCTGCACGGCCATATCCGCTGGCACCAGGCGCTCGGCGCGCTCGAGCATGGCGATGCGGCACGCGCGCTCGCAATCTATGCCGACGTGCTCCAGCCGTCAGTCACGCAGGCGCCACCACTCAACGTTATCACCGACGCCGCCTCGCTGCTGTGGCGCCTCTCGGCTTACGGCCATTCCGTGCCGAAGGCGCTGTGGCTGGAAGCCGACGCCAGCGCGCAAAAACTGTTTCCGAAGTCGAGCCTGTCCTTCGCCGACATCCACATGGCGCTGTTCGCGGCGGCGACGCAAAACCACCCGGCGCTCACCACGCGCCTTGCGGCCATCGAGCAGCGCCTCGCCGAGGGCAAGCTGCCGGCCGGCCCCGTGGTGCCGGCGATCTTCCGCGCGCTGGCGGCCTTTGCGGATGAGAATTACGCGTCATGCGCGCAAACGCTGGCGCCCGTCCTCGCCGAGGTCGTGCGGATCGGCGGCAGCCACGCCCAGCGCGAACTGGTCGAGGACACCTATATCGTCGCACTCATGCGCAGCGGCGAGCTCGCCCGCGCCCGCACCCTGCTGGGCGCCCGCCTGCACCGCCGGCCCTCACTTCGCGATACGCGCTGGCAGGCGGCGATGGCCTGAGTTCCGCCACGAAAAAAACACCGGCCTGACGGCAAGTGGCGGCGGACGGTTTGGGCGATTTGGACAAACGCCGTCGGGGTGGCGCGGTGGTATTCCAGGCGGGACTTGCAGGACAAACGGGATCGCAACCAATTTGCGGTTCGATGGTTATGGTGCGGAACCTGACCGTGGTTCCCTGGCACGTGAGCCTTCCAATGCGCCTCTGCCGATCGCTGCTGGCCGCGACCCTTGTTTTCACGGCCACCCTTGCCGCTTTGGCAAGTCCTTGTTTTGCCGAGACTTCCAAGCCGATCCCGGTCAACAATCCGCCGGCGCTGCAGAATGCCTTCATCGATCTGCTGGCGCTGATGTCCGGCCACTGCAAGACCTTCAAGGTCGCCGGGCGCACCTTCGCCTGCAAGACGGTGGCCTACGCCCATGGCGACAAGGGCCGCGTCAATTTTGCGGTCGCGGTCGACGATCCCTCCGACGACAGCCACGTCGTGTCGTTCTCCGGCGAAAACGGCAAGCGCGCCGACGACAATTCCTACGAGCTGCCGATCGACCGCATGCTGCTCAATTCCAAGGACCGCCCCAGGGTCGACGGCCTGCCGGTGCCGGCCGAGCAGACCTCCACCGGCCTCTGCCGCCAGACCGGCAATTTTGCCGCCAGGAAGGTGACTGACGTCACCTGCTCCGCCACCGACAGTGAGGGCCGGCGCTACGAGTTGCTGTTCGTCTCCGACGGCACGCCGGTCAGCGTGCGCCGCATCCGGCAATCGGCGCCGTCGATCCAAGATCCCTTCAAGTAACCCGTTCAAGTAGCGATCACGCGAATGCCTTCTCCAGCGTCGCGAAGATGATCGCGAGCGACTTGTCGTGCCTCGTCACCGGCGGCACCGGGCGATCGATCTTCATCAGTCGATAGACCGCCATCTGCGCCGCGCGCACCGAATATTCGACGGTGAACACGACGTCGTCGGGGATTTCGACGAACTGGCTGACGAAAGCGAGGTTGACCGAATTGTTCGGCACCGGCAGCGGCCGATCCGTCAGGTTGCGCGGCATGAACATGCTGGTGATGTAGGGCATGCGGCAGGGCACGCAGATTGCGTCCTCGAACACGCCCGCATCGAAATTCAAATGGCCACACAGCTCCTTCAGTATCTCCGCGCCGCCGCAATCGGACATCGGCTTCGCAACGAAATTGCCGACGCGGTCGGGATGCAGCGCATAGCCCCAGAACACCTGCACATTCTTCGGCTGTCCGGCGAAATGCGGCTGGTGATAGAGCACGACCGACATCAGCCAGTTGGAATCCTTGAACGTGACGAGGCCTCCGGTGCCCGCACGGTTGCCGGAGAACGCCTCCATCCGGTCGAAGAAGAGTGGATCGCGGCAGGTGACGGTGAAGGACAGCCAATAGGATTCGGGGATCGAGCTGTTGAACGCGGCGGGATTGCCGAATTCGGGACGCTCCTTCGCGATCGTCTCCCACAGCGCCCAGCCCTGGCTGTCTTTCTTGGTCAGATGCGGTGGCGGCTCGGTCATGGTGCCGAGGCTCGAGGCGTCCGTCATCGAGCCGTTCTGGAAGAATACGAGATCGCCGTCCTCGAGCCGGACATTGGCGATGCGGCCGTCGCGATCGAGCACGAGCTGGCGCACCCGCAAGCGTCCGTCCTCGCGCTCGATCGCCATGTCCGTGACGCGCGTGCCGCGCACGAATTGCACGCCCTGCCGCTTCAGCCAGTCGGCGAGCGGCCGCACGATCGCATCGTACTGATTGTAGACGGTGCGCTTGACGCCGGCGAGCGTCTCGATGCGCGGAAACTCGTTCATGAAGCGGTGCAGATAGCGCTTCAGCTCGACCGCGCTGTGCCAGGGCTGGAACGCGAAGGTGGTCTGCCACATGTACCAGAAATTGGACTCGAAGAATTTCGGCGAGAGCCAGTCGGTGATGCGGCTATTGCCGAGCGTCTCCTCCGAGGCCTCGGTGAGCCGCAGCAGCTCGAGCCGGTCGCGCGCGGAGAAACCCATATGCGAGACGTCGACCTTGAAACGGTTGCGATCGACCAGCCGCGCCTTCGAGTGCGCCGGGTTCTCCAGGTTGAATGCGATGGTCTCCTCGCGCACGCTGAGGCCGGGATGCTCGAGCGAAGGGATGCTGGAGAGCAGATCCCAAGTGCATTCGTAGTGATCGGTGGTCAGCATTCGCCCGCCGCGCAGCGAATAGGCGCCGTTCGCGAGCAGCGTGCCGTCGAGGCTGCCGCCGACCAGCGGCTGCGCCTCGTAGATCACGATGTCGCGCCCGGCCTGCTGCGCATCGCGGATCAGGAACGCCGCGCCCGCGAGCGATCCAATGCCACCGCCGATGAAATACGCCTTCATGACTTGCCTCGATTGCCGTTCGAATTCACGGGCGACATTGCATCGCGAGGCAGCGGCCTAAGTTGCGCTGGATCAACCGCGGGGAGAGGCGAAATCACGTCGGCGTTATCGGCGCGGGCTTCTTCGCATAGACGTGCTCGATCTCGTCTGCGAAGCGGCGTTCGAGCGCGGGCCGCTTGTTCTTCAGCGTCGGCGTGAGCAGGCCGCTCGCGATGGTCCACGGGTCCAGCGTCCACCACACCGCGCGCGGCGTCGCGTAGGACGGATAGGCCTTCACGGCCGCCGCTATTCGCGCCAGCAGCGCAGCCCGTTCCGCCGCGCCGCCTTGCTTGCCGCTCGCCGCCAGTCTTTCCTTCTCCTGCACCCAGGCTTTGGCGTTCAGCACGACCAGCGCGGTGAGGAACGGCCGCTGTTCGCCGACCACCAGCGCCTGCTCGAACAGGGGATCGGCGAGGATCGCGGTCTCCAGATCCACCGGCGCGATCTTCTCGCCGGTGGACGTGACCAGAATGTCCTTGATGCGGCCGGTGATGGTGATGCGCCCGTTCTCGATGCGGGCCTGATCGCCGGTATGCAGCCAGCCGTCGGCGTCCTTGACGCGGCGTGTCTCCTCCGGCTTGTGCCAATAGCCGAGCATCACGCTGGGGCCGCGCACCAGCAATTCGTCGTTCTCGCCTTGCCTCACCTCGACGCCGTCGAGGACATGGCCGACCGAGTGCGGATCATTGTCCTCGATGGTGTTGACGGAGACCACCGGCGAGGTCTCCGTCATGCCGTAGCCCTGGAGCACGTCCAGCCCGAGCGCGAGAGACAGGCGAATGACGGGCTCCGCGATCGGCGCGCCGCCGGAGATCGCGACGCGCAGGCGGCCGCCGAGCCGCGCCAGCACCTTGTCGGCGACGAGCCGTTTGAGCAACGGCCAGGCCAGCCGGTCCAGCAGCGACGGCACGCCATGCCGCTGCCGTGCATCGAAACGCCGCCCGCCGACGGCGATGGTGAGGTCGAGCAGCAAGCGCTCGATGTAACTTGCTGATGCGCGATGCTGCATGATCAGCGCGAAAATGCGCTCGTAGATCCGCGGTACCGAGACCAGCACCGTCGGCTGCACACGCTTCAGGTCCTCCGAGAGTTGTGGCACCGAGCGGGCATAGGCGACGCACGCGCCGGCCGCGATCGGATAGTAGTAGCCGCCGGTGCGCTCGAAGGTGTGCGAGAGCGGCAGGAAGGACAGGAAGACGTCATGGGGTTCGGCGGCGATGCGGTGCGCGATCGCCTTCACATTGGCGACGACATTGCCATGCGAGAGCATCACGCCCTTCGGCCGCCCGGTGGTGCCCGAGGTGTAGACGATGGCGGCGAGATCGTGCGGCTCGATCGCGACATCTGGCAGCGGCGCGGTCGCGCCGGGGGCTTGCGCGAGCCAATGGTCGAGCCCGACGATGCGGGCATTCGGCGTGATGAGCCCGCTTGCATCCGCGCAGACGACGCGCTTGAGATGGTCGAGCGGCTGGCCGGTCGCCACGATCGCCTGCCAGCGCTCCAGCGTATCGACGAACAAGAGCAGCGGGCCGGAATCGACAAGGACGTAGGCGATGCTGTCGGGATTGTCGACGGCATGCATCGGCACCGGCACGAGGCCGCGCGACAGCGCCGCCTGGTCCATGGCGATATGCGCAATGCCGTTCGGCATCAGGATGGCGGCGCGTTCGCCCGGCGCGAACTCCTCCGCGGCGAGCGCGCGCCGCCACAGCTCGAATCCCGCATCGATCTCGCGCCAGGACTGGCTGACCCAGCGCTGCGCGGTCGCATCGAAATGACGATAAGCCTCCGCCGCCGGCGTCGCCTCGACGCGCCAGCGCAGCAGTTGCGGCAGCGTCTTGATGTCGGCAAGACCGTCCGGTTGACTCGCCTGTCCCGGCATGGCGTCCTCTCGCATCTCTCGATTCCCAGCATTTGGTGCCTCGACACTAGGCCGGCCAGTCCTTGCCGCTTTGATCCTCAGCAAGGCGGCCATGCAGGGAAGAGACGCTGCGCTGCGTCCGGGCACGAAAGCTGTCGCGAAACGAGGGAAGATCGGCATTGCGCGCTGTCCCAGTCGCCTCGCATATTCGCTTTTACAACCCGTGCGAAAGGTCCGATCATGCCCGCCCCCCTCCCCGCTCTCATCGTCGTCGACGTCCAGCGCGCGTTCGACGAATGGGAGGCGGCTGGACAGCGGCGCAACAATCCGGATGCGGTGGCGCGGATCGCGGGTCTGCTGAAGACGTTCAGGGCGCGCGGCGCGCCGATCTTTCATATCCGCCACGAGGGTACGAAGCCGAGTTCATCGTTCCTGCCATCGCGTTCCGGCTACGCCGTCAAGGACGAGGCGCGCGAGCAGCCGGGCGAGACGATCATCGTCAAGCGCGTCAACAGCGCCTTCATCGGCACCGACCTGGAACAGCGCCTGCGCGCGGCCGGCATCGGCAACCTCGTGATCTGCGGTGCCACCACCAATCATTGCGTGGAGACGACGACGCGGATGGCCGGCAATCTCGGCTTCGACGCGCAGCTCGTGCGCGATGCGACATGGACGTTCGACCGCATCGGGCCCGACGGCGACAAGCATTCCGCCGAGGAGATCCATGCGATGACGCTGTCGAACCTCAACGGCGAGTTCGCGCGCATCGTCACCAGCGACGACGTGGTCGCCTCGTTCGCGGCCAAGTGATGGCAACAATGCGATCAATGCCGATGATGCGACAATAAATCTCACGAGCCCACTCATGCGCGCGAAGCGAATCGGACGTCGCAATACTGCGTCGTTTCGACGCCCGCACTGGCCGGAACGCGGGAAGCGCCCATCTGTTGTCACACGACATTCAACTGGAGTGATGACACCATGAAGTATCTCATTGTCGCGATGGCGGTCGGTGCTGCGGCGCTTGCCGGCGGATCGGCGGCGAACGCGGCCAATAATTCAAGCGCGAAGCAGAACGCGCAGGCCGGCCAATCGACCGACATCAGCGCGCAGCACCGGCACCACGGCCATCGCCACCATCATCACTGGCGTCATCATCACCACCATCATGGCTACTATCGTCCGCACCACCGGAGCTACGGCTACTACCCGCGGCATCACGGCTATTACGGCGGCGGGCCGTACGGGTATTACGGCGGCGGCGGTCCCTCGGTGACGTTCGGCTTCGGCGGCAGCCGCTGGTAAAAGGAAAGGCCCGCGATGCGGGCCTTTTTCTTACCCCCGCAAAATCATCCCTGCCGTCTCCTGGCCGCTCGCCAGCGCCGCCTCTACCGTGCCCATGTCACGGCCGCGATAGAGAGCTTCGCCGGAAAACAGCACCAGGCCATCGGCACGCGCGAGGATCGCTTGTGCCGCGCGCGTCCGCGGCGTCGCCCAGGAATAGGCACCGCGGGCAAAGGGATCGTGTGCCCAGTTGGTCGCCGCCGCCGCGACGAGCTCGCGCGCGATGTCCTCGCGCGACAGCTTGAAAATGGCGGCGAGCGAATCGAGCCCGGCATCGATCAGTCCCCGCGGATCGAGGTTGTCCAGCTCCGCCGTGCGCGGGCCGCCGAACCAGCCGGTGAGCACGGCCTGCCCGCCCGGGTATTGCGTCCACCACACCGGGATGGTCCGGTCGGACAACAGGAAGGTCATGGCTGCGAGATCCTGGTGCCGCTCGCGCCACCACGGCCGCGCAAACCGCAGCAGGATCTTGATGACGTTGCCGAAGCCGATGTCGCCCGCAGCAGCAAGCCTCGCGCGCGCGCTCGCCGGCAGGGCCATCTCGCGCAACAGCGGCAGCGGCACGGTGAGGATCACGCGATCACAGACGTGGACATCGCCGCCGGCGCAGCGAACGGCCGCCGTGTCGCCGCCCTCCTCGATCGCCGACACCACGCAGCCGAGATGGATGGTCACGCCGAACCTGCGGCAATCGGCGGCCAGAAAGTCGATCAGCGCGCCATAGCCGCCATCGATGCGCGCCTGCGGCGCGTGCCCGCCATCCATCCATTCCTCACGCAGCGCCAGCGTCGAGGCGCGCTCGGGGTCGGCCGCGTCATAGCCCTCGACCATCCGCTCGATCGATTGGCGCATCGGCGCATAGTCATCCCCGGCGAAATGCCGGCGCAGGAACTCGGCGACGGAGAGATCGTCCTTCAAGTCCCTCAGCACGGCCTGAAGCTCCGCCTCGTGCGGATCGTCGCGCTCCTCGCGCGAGAGCGTCATTCCGTCAAAGCTCCACTGCTCGCCCGCGATCTCGTGAAGGGACAGCCCGGCCTCGCGCAGCAGCTCGCGCGTGACCGGCGCCTCGCCATGGACGAATTCGGCGCCGCCCGCGGCGGGGTAGCCGAACTCCTCAACCGGCAGCGGAAGGATGCGGCCGCCGCAGCGCTCGCGCGCCTCCAGCACCGTCACCTTGCGGCCGGACCGCGCCAGCTCGCGCGCCGCCATCAGGCCGGCCGCGCCGGCGCCGACGATGACGATATGTTCCGTTGTCTCGGGCATGGCCGCGCGTTACCGGCTCGCGGCTTGCGGATCGTTCTTGATCAGATAGCGCAGCAGCAGGACATCGCCGCCGAGCTGGCGCGTACTCTCCAGCGTCATCGCGGTGATCGGCGCGCGCTTGTCGCTGTCCGCCTCCGTTGAAGAGAACACGAAGGGCGCGCCCTCTGCGCCATCGATCGCGGGGCTGAGAATCAGGTTGAACTCGTCGATCAGACCGGCGCGCAGGAACGCGCCATTGGCGACGCCGCCGCCCTCCACCAGCAGCCGCTTCACCCCTAACTCGCGGCTGAGAATGTCCAGCACCAGCGCCAGATCGAGCTCGGACTTGCCCGCGAAGATGTAGGACACGCTCTCGCCCCGGAGCCCTGCGAGATGCGAATCCGGCACGCTCTCGGTCAGCACGACGACGATCGGATCGCCGCCGATGTCCGAGCGGCCCCAGCCGATTTTGCCCTGCGCATCGAGCACGATTCCATAGGTCTTGGCGTCCCGCCGCGCGAACCAGTTTTCACGCGGCAGCTTCGCGTCGTTCGTCGCAGGATAAGGCTGGCCCCTGGCGAACTCCGAGCCGGTGACGCGGCCGATCACCCAGGCATCGCCGCCGAGCTCGTCATGAATCTTCTCGAACCAGTCCGTGCCCGCCCCCTTCGGGCGCCAGCGGCTGGGATGCGTGCGGCCATCGAGGCTGGAGTGCATCAGACAGATGACATAGGGCTTCATGCAAAGTCTCCGAGCATCACTCAGGCCGAGGCTGCCGGCCCATCGCCCTTCTCATCGCTTCTGGCGCGATCGTTGACGATCACCGCGAGCGGATTGAGCTTTGGTGGCGCGACCAGCTGCAGCGTGTTGGTGTCGCGATGGTCGAACGGCGCGCCGCGCACGAACAACTCGGTCTGGATCAGATAGGTCCAGCTGCCGTCGTCGTTGAAGGTGATGTCGCAGCGATAGGAGTCGGTGCGAAACGCCTGTTCCAGAAAGTCGGTCGAGCAGATCCCGTAGGCGGTATCGCCACGCTTTGCGGTGACGGAGATCGTCCTGTCGTCGGGCCCGGCCTTGCCCGAAGCCAGCAGCACCTGCCCGCGCGGAATCGCCAGCGTCTGCATGATCAACCCGGTCGCGGGCTCCCACAGCCAATAGCCGACCTGGTCGTGGAAGGTGATGTCTTCCTCGGGCGTGTTGATGTGGATGTGATAGCGCAGCCCGTACAGCAGCTGCGGCCCGTTGGCCTGCGGATCGATCGGGTCCATGCGGATGCGCTCGATGAAGGTCCGCCGCTCCGGCCCCTCCGCCTTCGGATTGATGTCGATGCCCTTGTCCGCCTGCCAATGCCCTGCGAGACGGCGAAGCGGGCCGAGATTGGCAAGGCCGTCGGGCGAGACGTCCTCGGGCTCGGTGAAGATATCGGCGGGAATGGGGAGCATGGCGGCCTCGCGGGAAAGTTGCGGAGGCAGCAATAGCATGGCGGCGCGGGCGTGGCGCGTGCTCAGGCCTCACAATCGCGAATGGACACCGGCGTTGCGCGCGGGACGATTGTCGGTCTTTTCGACAAGACGACGAAGCCGAACCGGTTCGGTTCGGCTCCGCCGCCGGGACGTTTAGTGGCGATGATCGCGGACCTCGGGCTGCGTGCGGTGGTCCCTGACGATGGTCTGATTGCGATGGTCGCGCACGATGGGCGGGTCGCGATGATCGCGGACGATGGTCAGCGCGCTCGCGGGCGTCACCGCGCTTGCCAGGATGATCGCTGCGAAGGCCACAAGGATGGTATTGCGCATAAGTCTTGTCCTCTTCCCGGTGGATCATTGCGAGCCACCTGACGCCAAGCTAGATCGACCCGCTGGAACGATATGTGTCGGCGATCACGCCGCGACGATCGAGACGTCGGCAACCACGCGTCATCCGCAGCACGAAGCGCATGGCGGCTTGTCCGTCGAGCCCCCCTGCGAAGGACAGACGCGCGACGCGATCTTCGCGACGCTCGGCGTGTCCGTCAGCACCGTGAAGAGTCACCTCGCTGACGTTTCCGGTGTCACCGGAGGCGGCTCTCAAGCCGCTTCCGACACCGATTTCGCACGCTCCTCGAGCACGCCGATCGTCGAGACCAGATTGTCGCGCCGCGCTCGGAGGTTCAGTGCAAGCAGCGGATATGTCGGCTGAAGCACGTCGAACACGCCGGCTTTGGCTTCCTCCTCGAGAATGTCGGTATTCAACAGCCGGACGCGCCACCACAAATCGGCGATCAGCGCATCGAGCCGGAGTTCTCCGGCAGTACCAGAACGGGACATTTCTTGCATCGCTTGCCTCAACCTGAAACGGGCCTCCCTGCCGAGGCCCGGCTTTGGTCAAGACTGAGCAAATGGAGTGCCAGGATCGGCGGGTGCGATTTGGCTCGGGAATTGGCTCCGCGCGGTGCGGTCCTTCGGCTCTCAGCGGGAGCTGAACGTGCCAGGGGACCACCAGGTCTTGCCCCCTTCCAAGCTATTCCTAGGGAGGCTTCACCTGCTCAGCTTTCCTGCTCTTGGGCGGCGGGCGATGATGACAAACGCCGGAGGCATTCAGCTCACGCCGCCCGCCGTTTCCGTCGCGCCGGGGGAGCCTGCCACGAGAGGCCGGCGAGCGGCACGGGCTTGCTGAAGTGAAATCCCTGGCCGAGCGGGATGCCGAGTGACTGGAGCCGTTTAACCTGCTCGAAGGACTCGACCCCCTCGGCGACGATCGAGAGCTTCAACGTCTTCGCGAGTTGCACGATGGACTTCAGCACGGCGACGGTCTCGCAGCGATCGATCCTGTCGATGAACGATTTGTCGATCTTGACCTTGTCGAAAGGAAAGGCCGTCAAATAGGACAAAGACGAGTATCCGACACCGAAATCGTCAAGGGCAATGGAGACGCCGAGCGCCTTGAGGCGCTGCAGCGTCTTGAGGTTCTCCTCGGTGTCGGCGAGAAATACGCTCTCGGTGATCTCGAGTTCGAGCCGGGTTTGCGGAAGGCCGCTCTGCGCCAACGCAAACGTCACGGTGTCGACGAGATTGGTGCCGGCAAATTGCAGGGCAGAGAGATTGACGGCGACCTTAACGTCGGCCGGCATGCTCATCGCATCGCGACAGGCCCGGGCAAGCACCTGATTGCCGAGCTCGACGATCAAGCCCCCCGCCTCCGCAACCGCAATGAACTCAGCCGGAGGAATGTAGCCCCTGGTGCCGTGATGCCAGCGCGCCAGCGCTTCGACCGATTTTACCCGGCCGGTGCCGAGCTCGATCACGGGCTGATAAAACACCTCCATCTCCTCGCGCCAGATCGCTTCGCGCAGCTCGATCTCGAGCACGTTGCGCTGATCCGCTTCCGCCTTGAGCTCCGCTGAATAGAGGTGGAAGCAGCTTCGGCCGGCATTCTTCGACCTGTAGAGCGCAAGATCGGCGTTGCGGAGGATCTCATCGACCCGCGTGCCGTGCTCGGGCACGAGCGCAAGGCCAATGCTACAGCCGATCACGACGGGATGGCCATCGATGTGATAGGGCTCGGCAATGGCCTGGACCAGCCGCTCGGCCAGGCTTGCAGCGCCGTCGCGCATCGCGGCCACGATCACGGCAAACTCGTCGCCGCCAATTCGCGCCGCCGTATCGGCATCACGAATCTGCGCCTTGATCCGGTCGGCAACCTGCTTCAGCAACGCGTCGCCGCATTGATGGCCGAGCGCATCATTGACGGACTTGAACTTGTCGAGATCGAGCAGGAGGACGGCGAACGCAGGCTCCAGCCGGCGCGAGCTGGCTAGCGCCTCGTCGATGCGCTCCTTGAACAGGTTGCGGTTGGCAAGGCCGGTCAGGCTGTCGTAATGCGCCAGCCGCTCGATGCGGTCCGCCGACGCCTTGCGCTCGGTGATGTCCTCATGAGTAGCGACCCAGCCGCCACCCTCGCGCCGGCCGTAGGAGATGTAGACGACCCGTCCATCGGGAAACTGCACGGTGTTCGAGATCTGCTCCGACCGGGCGAGCCGGTTCTTCAAATCGACGAGATAGGCCTCGACGTCGAGAACGGCGGTCTGTTTTGCGAATATATCCCGGAAATGCATGCCGATCCGAATGTCTTCCGGCAGGAGGCCATAGAGTTCGAGCCATTGCGGGTTGAATGCGATCAGGCGGTCACGGCCATCGAACATGCTCAAGCCCTGGGGAAGGTTCCGGAGCGCATCCTCGAACTTGCTGGCAAAATCGCGCCGCTCGCGGTGAGCGCGATCCAGCGCCTGCTGCCGTCGCCAATGGAATGTCGTCGCGGCGAGGATAATGAACGTAAGCAGCAGCGCGCCGCCGAGATAGACCTTCTGCCTGAAGGCGGAGCGGGAATAAATCTCCTGCTCCGAAATGCCGACGGTGAAGATGAGCGGAAACGCGCGCGACCTGCGCGCCGTGATCAGCCGGTCGCTGCGGTTCGGCCGGTTCTCGTTCCAATATTGCACATAGAAGCCGTCACCGAGCTCGCCCTCGACGCGGCTGGGTGTGCGTTGTCCCAGCACGGAGCCCTGGTCCACGCCCCGGGCGGCGAGCACGACGTAATTCGCATTTCTGAGCACCAGCGTTCCTCCGACGCCGAGCTTTGCCGTGTCGTAGAACCTGCCGACCACGTCGACGCTGATCGAGCCGACGATCACCCCGGCCGGATTCCGCGCGAGGTCGAACAACTTTCTTGCCAGCTGGATCGTCCATTTGTTCGAGGCCCGTCCCAGCACCGGCTTGGCAACGTAGAGGCGATCGTCGGCTTGCGCCATGACATTGATGAAGTGTTCGCGATCGCCAAGATAAAGCGGCGGACCGGAATAGCCCGCGGTCGTGTCGATCATGTATCCGTCTGATCCGATCAGTGCGAACTGAACCACGTCGCCGGTCGCAATGCGGGCCGTGTCCGACCATGACTTCAAGCTGAAGCTGAGCGGATCCTGGGCGTAGAGCGCTCGCACCACCAGCAATGACTGATCGACGCGCTCGAAGATGCGTTCGGTGTTTTCCTCGAACAGTTCGGCGACGCTGTCGCCGTGCGACCGCGCCTGCTCGCCCGCATCCATCCGCTCCGACGCGGTGATTGCGAAATAGCCGATCCAGACCAGGGGCAGAAAGAACAATGCGATCTGCAGCGGACCATTCCGCAGGATCGTTCTTCCGGCTTTGCGGACTGCCCCTGCGGGAATCACGACGCGCACCCCCGCTTCGGCCGCCAGGGCAGAACTGCGCTCGCCCGCAGTATTGGCATCGCCGTGTCTCCGCCTCGACTGCACAGGGACACCCGCGGCCGAAAGCGGCGCGCGGGTGCTGCTCATAGCGCAAAGGTAGCTGAAACAGCCTTAAGTTTGTGTTTGGGCAAAGCTCAATTCTTCAGCTTAAAGCATCCGTATCATCACGGAGGTCGGCTGGCCTTGAGCAATCAGGTACACGGGCATGTCGAAAGCCGCACATTTTCAGCGGCCTTTGGACCTGCTTTTCAGATTGCCCGCGCAAGAACGATCGTGCCGGACAGGATGAGGACCCCGCCTGCCGCATAGCTCAATCTTCGGCCGAACGGCAGCAGCTTCTCGCCGGCGACATAGAGCGCGATGCCGATGATCCAGGCCAGGTTCATCACGCCGCCGACGAACAGCAATACCATCAGAAACCAGCAGCAGCCGACGCAGTAGCTGCCGTGGCGAAGTCCCATTCGCAATGCGCCGCGTGTGCCGGGCCGCCAATGTCGGCTGAGAAACAACAGCGGGCTCTCGCAGTACCGCAGGCACGCCTGTTTGAGAGGCGTGAACTGATAAAGCCCTGCTGCAATCAGAACGCCGCCGCCCAAAATCGCGCTGGTGCTTGCCATCGCCATCGACAGCAATCCGAAACGTTCGAACGCTCCTTGCACCAGGACCGCAGCGAGACTGAACCCCGCCCACGTCACGAGATAGCCGGCGAGAAAGATCCAGGTATCGATTGCGGCGCGGGAGGCGGTCTCCTGCTTGCGCTTGACGGTCGCATACAAGAGAACGGTGGGCACCGCGCTCGGCGCCATCATCGCGACCATCATCACCCACCACATCACGAACAGCAGCACGCCATAGAATGGCGTCCACGGCATCGGCGCCATGTCCGGCATGTCGGTCATCATCTCGGTGTCCATGCCGGCGCCCGCGGCGAGATAGGCCCAGGCGAGCGCCACCACTGCGGCAGTCCCGATCGCGACGATCAGCCGGTCGCGGTGGAGCAGGTGTTCCAGTATCGAGCGCCCCTGCATCGACTTGTCCATAGCGATGAGGAGCTGACACCGAGGTTTTATGTCGGTGTCAGCGCCGCATCATGCGGCAACCCCCTCGGGCGTCTGCACGACATTGGCGAGCGAGCTATGCGTACCCCGGGTCTCGAACGGGATCGCCCCGGTCGAACGGATGTTGGCGGATGCGACCTCGGCCGCCCGATGTTCGAACCCCTCGGGCATGACCACCTGGATGCGGTGCGGATCACCGGTGACCGGGTTCTTGATCGGCTCGACATCGGTCTCGAGCACGCCCCTGGCGACGAGTTTTGCGACGCGTCCTTCCTTGTCGAAGGAAAACTCGAACGGCGCAAACACCGGATCGTGGATCCTGGTAACGATCATGCTGACGATCTGGAAAAGCGTGCCTTCGGCCGAATGCTTGCCGGAAAAGATATCGAACAACGCCTGACGCTGCTCCGCCGTGGCGCGTTCGTCGATGATGGGCTGGATTGTCCCGTTGCCCTCATGAAGCGGCCCAGGGAAGTCGACCGTGATCGCAAAGCAGAGACCATCGAGCCTGGTCCCTTCGAAATGTCCCCTGGCGATCCGCATGGCGACCATTCCCTTGCAATAGCCTTGGGTCGGCCGTGCGTTGAAATCGCAGGGACAGCCAAACGCGCAGGTGCAGTTCTTCATCCATTCGCCTTCGAGACGCCAGTCCGATGCAGCCATGGCACATCTCCCAATGTGAGCGGGGACGCGGCAGCCATTGACGATTTGTTCAGCGTTCTTGTCGAGGCAACGCGAAAAGGCGCGAGCGGGATCGAGGTCCGATCAGAAGGCCGGCATCGCAGAAAAAGTATGGTGGCGAGCTGCCGTTTACCGTCCAACGATCATATCAGCGGCCGCCGGCCACGTATAGCGAACGAGGGTAGTGCCTCGGGAGCAGCCACATCTCGGGGATGTCCGACGTCAGGGGAATGGTGCCCAGGGGCGGAATCGAACCACCGACACTGCGATTTTCAGTCGCATGCTCTACCAACTGAGCTACCTGGGCGTGCTCCAAGAGAGGGGCCAAAGCCCATCGAGCGGGCGGTTTATAGTGGGCTAGGGGCGGCCTGTCCACCCGGCTTCGCCAAGAGGCTTCGCCGGGCGCGGCCCGGCTGGGCACAAGCTGCCGCGGTTGGCGCGCGGCGGCGCGCGCGACCTGCTAAATTATTGATATCACTTCTTATTCCATGTCATCTAAATCGTCGTCGCGGCCGGGGATGACGTAGGAGCCTTTCAGCCAGCGGTTCAGGTCGACGTCGCGACAGCGCGACGAGCAGAACGGACGGGTGGCCTCGGACTGCGGCTTGCCGCAGATCGGGCAGGTTTTGAGCGGGCTGGCAGGCTTTTTGATGGGGGCGTCCATGATGTCGGCGGCTTGCACGGAGTGAAGGGGTTCAAGAGCCTGTCGGCAAACGGGTTCCTCGTACCGGCGGCGCGTGCGCCCCGTCAGGCCATTCTACCGTGCATGGGGTTGTTTTCGCGATTTTGTTGAGCCGCGGCTTGCCGGCTCACACCGCGGTGGCGTTGAGCCAGCCGAAGCGGATCGGAAAGCCCTCGCCGCCGAGCAGCGTGGTGGTCTCGTAGAGCGGCAGGCCGACGACGTTGGTGTAGGACCCCACCATCTTCACCACGAAGGAGCCGGCGATGCCCTGCACGGCGTAGCCGCCGGCTTTGCCGCGCCATTCGCCGGACCCGATATAGGCCTGGATGTCATCTTCCGAGAGGCGCTTGAACCGGACGCGGGTCTCGACCAGCCGCTGGCGGAACGCCTCGCGCGGCGTCACCAGGGTGATCGCGGTGTAGACGCGGTGGTTGCGGCCCGACAGCAGCCGCAGGCACTGCGCCGCCTCGTCCACCAGATTCGCCTTGGGCAGGATGCGGCGGCCGACCGCGACCACGGTGTCGGCGGAGAGGATGAAGGCGCCACGCAGCTCGTCGTCGAGTTGCACCGATTTCAGCGCTGCGTCCGCCTTGGCCCTTGCGAGGCGATTGGCACAGGCGCGCGGCAGCTCGCCCCGCTTCGGCGTCTCGTCGACGTCGGCCGGCCGGAGCGCGTCCGGCTCGATGCCGGCCTGGTTGAGCAGCGACAGGCGCCGCGGCGAACCGGAGGCAAGTACGAATTTGGGGCGGCCAAGCATCAGGTGATTGGGGGGATGAGCAGGGGGTGAATTGCGCGCGGAACCTATCGGAAGGGGGCTGATTTCACAACCCGGGAACCCCAGCTTTGGTGATTCGAGGGGATGCCGAGATGCGTGTGCCCCCAGTCTGTGACGCCGGTGTTACGCCTTCTCCGCCTCTCTCCCCACGAGGGGCGAGGGGAAAGAGGCGTCCGCGGCACGAGATCAACCTGACGCCGCGCCCACCTTGGCAAAACGCCGGCGGATGCGCATCAACAGCTGGTCGCAGACGTCGCGATAGGCTGCCAGCTTCTGGTCGCGGCTGCCCTCGATGGTGGTCGGATCCTGCGTCGGCCAATATTCGACGTCGGCCGCCAGCGTCCGCGTCAGCTCCAGCGCCTTGTGGTGCGCCTCGGGCGAGAGCGTGATGATGAGGTCGAAATTCAGCCCCTCCCAATCCTCCAGCTCCTCGAAGGTCTGCGGCTTGTGGGCGGAGATGTCCTGGCCGAGCTCAGCCATCACGGACACCGCGAACGGATCGAGCTCGCCGCGCCTGGCGCCGGCCGATTTCACGTAGAGGCCCTGCGGAAACATGTGTTGCAACAGGCTCTCGGCCATCGGCGAGCGCACGCTGTTCATCGCGCAGGCGAACAGCACCGATTGCGGATCGCGTGCGCGTGAGGGCGCAGCCATCCGTGATCAGCCTTTCCAATGAAGGACGGTGATGAGCGTGAACAGCCGGCGCGAGGTCTCGAAGTCGACCCGCACCTTGCCCTTCAGCCGCTCCTGCAGCGTGCGCGATCCCTCGTCATGGATGCCGCGCCGGCCCATGTCGATGGCCTCGATCTTGTCGGGGGTCGCGGTGCGGATCGCCTGGTAGTAGCTGTCGCAGATCATGAAATAGTCCTTCACGATCCGCCGGAACGGCGTCAGCGACAACAGATGCGCGACGACGGGCGTGCCGTCCTCGCGGCGGATGTCGAACATCAGGCGGTTGCCGGTGATGCCGATATGCAGCGTGAACGGGCCCTTCCCGTCGGCGCCATCGGGCGCGAACAGGTTCTGCTCGATCAGATCGTAGATCGCGATCGCGCGCTCATGCTCGATATCAGGCCCGGAACGGCCAATCGATTCTTCGTCGAGCGTGACGCCGACGATGCGATTGGTCGAGTCGTCCTGTTCGGGCAGCTCTGTCATGACAGATTGAGGCGCAATCCAATCGAACGCGAATGGGCGTCCAGCCCCTCCGCTTGTCCGAGCGTCATCGCGGCAGGACCGAGCGCACGCAGCTGATCCGGGCCGCATTTCAGGATCGAGGTGCGCTTCATGAAGTCGTGCACCGACAGCCCTGAGGAGAATCGCGCCGAGCGCGCCGTAGGCAGCACATGATTGGAGCCGCCGACATAGTCGCCGATCGCCTCCGGCGTATGGGGCCCGAGGAACACCGCGCCGGCATTGCGGATCTTCGCAGCGAGCGCATCGGGATCAGCCGTCATGATCTCGAGATGCTCCGCGGCGATCGCGTCCGCGAGCGAAATGCTATCGCCTAAGTTCTTCACCATGATGATGGCGCCGAAATCGGCCCAGGACGCGCTGGCGATTGCGGCGCGCGGCAGCGTCTTCAACTGCGCCTCGACCGCCTTTTCGACGTCGGCGGCAAGGCGGGCCGAGTCGGTGATCAGGATCGACTGCGCGCTGGCATCGTGCTCGGCCTGCGCCAGGAGATCGGCGGCGATCCAGTCGGCATTGCCAGTGTCGTCGGCAATCACCAGCACCTCGGACGGGCCGGCGATCATGTCGATGCCGACCTTGCCGAACACCAGCCGCTTGGCGGCGGCGACATAGGCATTGCCGGGGCCGACGATCTTGGCGACCGGCGCGATCGTCGCGGTGCCGTGCGCCAGCGCCGCCACGGCCTGCGCGCCGCCGACGCGGTAGATCTCGGTGACGCCGCCGAGCGAGGCCGCCGCCAGCACCAGCGGATTGAGCTTGCCGTCCGGCGAGGGCACCACCATCACCAGGCGCGAGACGCCGGCGACCTTTGCAGGCACCGCGTTCATCAGCACCGAGGACGGATAGGCCGCAGTGCCGCCTGGCACGTAGAGGCCGGCGGATTCGATCGCAGTGTAGCGCCAGCCGAGCTCGACTCCGAGCGGGTCGGTGAAGCGCTCGTCCTGCGGCAACTGCCGGCGGTGATAGATCTCGATGCGGTCCCGCGCGAGCTTGAGCGCATCCAGCGTCGCGACATCGCAGGCCTTGTTCGCGGCCTCGATTTCGGCGGCCGAAATGCGCAAGGAGGCCGCATCCAGCGTCAACCGGTCGAACTTTGCGGTGGCCTCGAGCAGCGCGGCATCGCCCCGCTTGGCGACGTCGTCGACGATGGCGCGCGCGGCGGCTTCGACGTCGGCCGAGACCTCGCGTTTGGCGGCGAGGAAGGCCGCGAATCGCTGGTCAAAATCGGCGCTGCTGCGGTCGAGGCGAACGGGCATGTCTGGCTTGGCTTCTGGCTGGTCTTTGGGGCGGATTGGCGCACCAGGTCCCCTGCTCAATGGCGCGGCGAGGAAGCGGCGTCAACCCTCGCAAGCCGCCGTTCTGGCGCAGGCCTGAGCCGGTGCGGCTGGTATACAGGTGACCTCATCCCTCCCCTTCGATCTCCAACCCCGTTCCCAATGCGTCGGCCCCGAGGTCGGTCAGCTCACATTCCAGGCATTCGACGTCGAGCCGGATGGCTCCGCCCTCGGCGAACAAGAGCAGGGCGCTGCCGCCGGGCTCCTCGTCGCGCCCGTCCCGGGGATGAAATTCGATACCGACGAGGTCCAGGACCTTGTCGGGAGCCGCGAGCTCGATGTTGCGCGACTTGCAGGCGAGCACGCGGTCGAAGCGGAGCGCGGCGACCAGCCGGCGCGGCTCGGCCTCGCCCTCCAGCGTCTGCTCCCAGTCCAGCCGGCTCATCCCGACCACAAGCCGCTTCTCGCTTTGTCGCCAGATGATGTCGGAGGCCTGGACACGGGCGTCCTGGACATGGGTCGAGATCACGGCGAGATCGTCGGCGTCGAGTGCGATCAGTTTGAGCTGGGGCGACATCGCCGACGCTTCTCCTTCGGAATGGACAGGGCTCAACGCGCACAGGCCCAGAAATTTCCGCTCAAACTAACGGGCCGGCAGGCTAGAGGCTATTGATATCCTCCATCTCCAGCACCTTCCGCGGATACCCCTCCCGGGCGACGCGGATCATGGCGCGGCCGATCTGCTCGGTCGAAGTAACGAGCCGCGGCGAGAGCCGGCGCAGCACGGACCAAAGCGGCCCGGTTGCGGAATAGACCGCCTGCACCCAGACGGTCTTGGAACGGGCGCCGTGCAGCGGCTGGATCGCGCCGGGCCGGAACATGTAGGCGGCCCTGAACGGCAGCTTGAGCAGATCGTTCTCGGTCTTGCCCTTGATCCGCGCCCACATCCGCGAACCCTGCTCGGTGGAATCGGTGCTGGCGCCGGTGACGTAGGTGAAGACCATCTGCGGATTGAGGCGCGCCAGCGTCGTCGCAGCCGCGAGCGTGAGGTCATAGGTGAGGTGGCGGTAGCGCTGCTCGCTCATGCCGATGGAGGAGACGCCGAGGCAGAAAAAGCAGGCATCGAAGCCGGTGAGCTGGGCCTCGATCGTTGAATAGTCCAGAAAATTGTCGTGGATGATCTCGGTGAGCTTGGCGTTGCGCACCCCGGTCGGGCTGCGGCCGACCACGAGCACACGGGCGATGCCGGTGTCGACCAGGCATTCGCGCAAAACGCCCTGCCCGACCATGCCGGTGGCGCCGAAGATGATGACTTGCATCGGGATGTTCCTGGCGGGCTCGCGGCTCACGCCGCGGCCGCGATCTCGTCGAAGGATACACCGGTCAGCGTCGCCGAGACATCCCACAGCATGGCAGCGGTGGCGAAATCCTTCGCGTGTGGCATGATCTTCGCCGCCGCGGGCGCCCCCTTCATTTCGTAGAATCCGTTCGGGCCGTAATAGCTGCCTGGCTCGGCCGCGGGGGAAGTCGCGGCGAGCAGCGTTGGCAGTGCGCCCTCCGCCGCGGACTGGCTGAACAGCGGCTGGAGCAGCCGGCCGATCCGCGACTGGAACGTGTTGGCGCCCGGCCCGTTCGCAATGAGGTCGGTGCGCGCAAAGCCGGGATGCGCGGCAATGCTGCTCACACCCCAGCCGGCCGCGTCGCTGCGACGCTGCAATTCGAGCGAAAACATCAGCATCGCCAGCTTGGACTGGCAATAGGCGCGCCACGGACGATAGGAATGCTTGCCTTGCAGATCGTCGAAATTGATCGTGCCGGAGCGGTGCGCAAGGCTCGAGAGATTGACGACACGCGGCGCCTTCGCGCGGCGAAGCGGCGGCAACAGGTGGGCCGTCAGTGCGTAGTGGCCTAGATAATTGGTGCCGAATTGCATCTCGAAACCGTCCTCGGTCTGCTGGCGTTTCGGCAGCGCCATCACGCCGGCATTGTTGACGAGAAGATCGAGCTGCTCGTTGCCGGCGGCGAAGCGCCTGGCGAAATCGGCGACGGAGGACAGGCCGGCGAGATCGAGAGGCTCGTAGGCGATCAGCGCATTGGGAAACCGCTCGCAGATGCCTTCGATGGCCCGCAGGCCCTTTGCGTCATTGCGTCCGGTGAGTATGACAATGGCACCGGCGCCCGCCAGCGCCATCGCCGTCTCGTACCCGAGGCCACCCGTCGCCCCCGTCACGACGGCCGTCTTGCCGGCGAGAGAGGGGATGTCTGCCGTGGTCCAGTCGGTCATGCCATGTCTCCGTTCGGGGCTGGAATGAGGCCCGCGGCCAATCTAAATGTGCACTGAGTGCAACTTTGCAAGAGGTGAAACGATTTGAAGGCTTCGAAGGTTGCCCGGAAATTGCCCGCGGACGGAAAATCCCCTGTTGTCACCGGCTTGCGCCAGCGCAAGCAGCAGGAGACCCGCGCGCGGCTGACCCGGGCGGCGATGACGCTGTTCCTGGAGCGCGGCTTCGAGGCCACGACCATCGACGACATCGCGGCGGCGGCGGAGGTGTCGCGGCGCAGCTTCTTCCACTATTTCGCGTCCAAGGAGGACGTGGTGGCGGCCTGGCAGGAAAATGCCGCCAGCGCGCTGGTCGCCGAGGTCGTCGCGCGGCCCGCGGACGAATCCATGCTGACGGCGGCGGAGAATGCGATCGCGTCGGCGGTCAAGCGGCTCGATCCGGCGGAAGCCGCGGCCATGTCGCGGCTCAAGCGCGACAATCCCGCGCTGCAGGCGCGCGACCAGCTCAAATACGAGAAGCTCGAGCGCGCGCTGGCCGAGGGCCTCGCCCAGCGCGCACGAACCAAATCCGACCGGTTGCAGGCGCGGCTCGTCGCCATGATCGCCACCGGCGCGATGCGCGTCGGCGGCGAGAGCTGGATCGGCGAAGGCGCGCGTGAGAAGCCGGAGGCGTTCGTCAAGCGCACCTTCGATGCGATCAGGGCGATCTTGAAGTGAGGCGCCTCACTCCCTGAAGAACGCCAGCAGGTCCGCGTTGATGGTTTCGGCGTGCGTGGTCGGCATGCCGTGCGGGAAACCCTTGTAGGTTTTCAGGATGCCCTTCTTCAGAAGCTTGGCCGAGAGCGGCGCGGAATCGGCGTAGGGCACGATCTGGTCGTCGTCGCCGTGCATGACCAGAACCGGCACGTTGATCTTCTTCAGATCCTCGGTGAAGTCGGTCTGCGAGAACGCGACGATGCCGTCGTAATGGGCCTTGGCGCCGCCCATCATGCCCTGGCGCCACCAGTTCTGGATCACCGCTTCCGACGGCTTTGCGCCGGGACGGTTGTAGCCGTAGAACGGGCCGGCAGGGAGGTCGCGATAGAATTGCGTGCGGCTGGCCGCGAGCTGCTCCTGGAGATCGTCGAACACGCTCTTCGGCAGGCCGCCGGGATTGGCCGCGGTCTGCAGCATCAGCGGCGGCACCGCGGACAGGATCGCCGCCTTCGCCACCCGGCTCTCGCCGTGGCGCGCGATGTAGTGCACGACTTCGCCGCCGCCGGTGGAATGGCCGACATGGATGGCATTCTTGAGGTCGAGATGCGCGGTCACGGCCGCGAGGTCGTCGGCATAATGATCCATGTCGTGGCCGTCGGAAACCTGCGACGAGCGGCCATGGCCGCGGCGGTCATGGGCGATGACGCGATAGCCGTTGTTGACGAAGAAAATCATCTGCGCGTCCCAGTCGTCGGCCGACAACGGCCAACCATGGCTGAACACGATCGGCTGGCCACTGCCCCAATCCTTGTAGAAGATCTCGACGCCGTCCTTGGTGGTGATGGTGGGCATGGGGGGACTCCTTAAGTGGAACGTCATTCGCGGGGCACGCGAAGCGTGAACCCGGAATCTCGAGATTCCGGGTTCGATGCTTCGCATCGCCCCGGAATGACGAGGGGGAGACCGATCAGGCAAACGCCATCGGCTTGAAGCGGCGCCAGGCGCCGATGGTGAGCACGACGAAGAACACCAGCACGATGCCCTGCACCGCCGCGAACACGGGACCCGACGGCGGCGCCGGCGCCACGGCCGGCGCGAGCGCGGCAAGCGCCGGGACCTTGAGGAACGACTGGATCACCAGCACGAAGACGTTGAAATACAGCGAGATCATCGCGGTCACGACGTAGACCGGACGCCAGACGCCGGCGAGCTTCATACCGTACAGCGCGAAGCAGGCGATGGCGAGCAGCACCAGCGAGATGATGCCGATGATGTGCGAGGGCAGCAGCTTCTCGAACGGAAAAAGGAAGCCGGTGGCGCTGGTCAGGATCGTGAAAGCCAAGAAGATCGCGGTAAGGCCCGGCATCGACTTCGACCCGAGCAGGCCGAACATCACGACGAGGCCGGCGGCGATGGCGATCAGGCTGATGACGACATGGACCATCGTGAAGGCGGACAGGCTCAAGCCAAGGACCATGACATCTCTCCTACGCATCGAGGTCACGAGAGTAGTATTACGGTCCTCATGGGATTGCCACCTGCGTTGTCGTCACATGCATGTGCGAAGCCATGCGTCATCGTGCGAATCGACAAACGCATGGCTTATTTTTTTGCACCGCTGTCACAAACGACGGCAGATTTTCGACGAAAGTCGAATCGAGCCTCACACTTCCTTGGTGTCGAAGATCAAGAGGTCGGCGCCACCGCTGGCGAATTTCGGCACGTCGGCGCCGGTGGCCTTGCCTTCCGGACTGCCGAAGGCCGCCTGGATGTCGCCCACGCTGTCGAAGGTGAGAATGGCAACGAGATGGATTCCGGAAGGACCTGCAGGAGATGCGACCGGCCCCTTGCTGACGGCGTATTTTTTCAGGCCGGGAAGTTTTTTGGCGAGCGGAATGTGCGTCTCGGCGTAGTACTTGTCGAAGGCGGCAGCATCCTTGGGTGTCTTGTAGAGCACGACGACTTCAGCCATTTAGTCCTCCCTTTTAAACTGTTCTGTTAGATCCTCATGGTGAGGAGCGTGCGAAGCACGCGTCTCGAACCATGCAGGCCCAGATGCAGCCGGGCCTGCATCCTTCGAGACGCGCTGCGCGCGCTCCTCAGGATGAGGGAAGATAGTCACGCATGACGCGGCGCAATGGCAAGTCCCATTCGTCTTGCCATCTGCTTGTCTTCTGCTCGGCTAAAGCGCCGGTTTTGCGGCGTCGCCGAGATAGCCGTGCAGGGAGGCCACGACCTGGGCACCCTCGCCGATCGCGCCGCCGACGCGCTTGACCGAACCGGAGCGGACGTCGCCGACGGCATAGACGCCGGGCACGGAGGTCTCCAGCGGCGCCACCAGCCTGCCCTGATTCTGCTCGGACTGCGCGCCCGTCACGACGAAGCCGCCGCGATCGAGCGTCACGCCGCAGCCGTCGAGCCAGGCGGTGGCGGGATCGGCGCCGACGAACAGAAAGAGATTGCGGATGTCGGCAGAATCCTCGTCATCGGACAGCCGGCTCTTCCAGCGGATGCGCCGCAGCAGCGCGGCCTCGTCGCCCTCGAGCGCTGATATCTCGGTGTTGAACATCAATTCGATGTTCGGGGTCGCTTCGATGCGCTCGATGAGATAGCGCGACATGCTGGCCCCCAGGCCGCCGCCGCGGATGATCATTAGCACTTTCTTGGCGTGCCCCGACAGGAACACGGCCGCCTGACCTGCCGAATTGCCGGCGCCGACCAGCGCGACCTCCTCGCCGGCACAGAGCTTTGCCTCCACGGGCGAGGCCCAGTACCAGACGCCGCGCCCCTCGAACTTGTCGAGATTGTCGATCTCCGGCCGGCGATAGCGCGCACCGCTCGCAACCACGACCGCGCGCGAGCGCAAGGGATCGCAGCCGTCGAGCGCCACCGCGAATGCGCCGTCCTTGCGCGTGCAGTCGAGCGACTTCACCGTCACCGGAATCATGATGTCGGCGCCGAATTTCTGCGCCTGGGTGAAAGCACGCGCGGTCAGGGCCTGGCCCGAGATACCGGTCGGAAAGCCCAGATAATTTTCGATGCGCGCGCTGGCGCCGGCCTGGCCGCCGAAGGCGCGGATGTCGAGCACCGCGACGGACAGCCCTTCGGACGCCGCATACACGGCGGTGGCGAGCCCGGCCGGTCCGCAGCCGACGACCGCAACGTCGTAGATGCGGCCGTCCTTGGCACCACCAATCATGCCGATGGCGCGAGCAAGCTCGGTCTCGCTGGGGTTGCGCAGCACCGCGCCGCTCGCGGCGACGACCAGCGGCCAGTCCTCGGGTTTGGGCGAATAACGCGCGATCAATTCGCCCGCGTCGGGATCACGATCGGGATCGAGCAGATGATGCGGCTGACCGTTGCGGGTGAGAAAACCCTGCAACCGCACCACGCCGGCGGAGTTCGACGGACCGATCAGCACCGGACCGCCGATGCCGCCCTGGATCAGATTGACCCGGCGCAGGATCAGCGCGCGCATGATGCGCTCGCCAAGATCGGCCTCGGCGACCAGCAGCGCGCGCAGCCGCTCCGGCGGCAACAGTAGCGTCTCGACATCGCCCTCGGCGCGGCCGTCGACCAGCGCCGGCTGTCCGGAGAGCTGGCTGAGCTCGGCCAGAAATTGCCCCGGCCCCTGGTCGATCACAGGGGTGACGTGACCGAGGCCATCGCGCTGGGTGATGGCGACATGGCCCTTCAGCACCACGAACATGCCGGGCCCGGGCTTGCCGGTCTCGAACAGGAACTCGCCGTCCGCGTAGCTGCGGGCCTCGCCGAAATGCCTGACACGCTCGATCTCGGCCGGCGTCAGCGTCGGAAAGGTCTGCTCGGGGCGGGTGAAGCGCGACATCAGCGCCTCGTCACCGGTTGGTTGCTGCCCGTTCTGCCCCATCGTCATTCTCGCTCATTCCAAATTCTTAGGTGCCGGCTTTGCCGGCGGTCCCCTCATTTAGGGAACCATCGTCATTCTGCGAGGGGTCGGTGCTTGCGGCGCGTTCGCGCGCCTGCAGCTTCCGCCGCTTCAGGTTTTCGCGCAGCGCCGATTTCAAGCGGTCGTCGCGGGACGTCCTCGCCTGGTTCGCGCTCTTGTCGGTCTCGTCGGCCATCACGGATCCATCACAACGGTCGGCGGCAGGATGCCACCGAATGGCGACAGCTCAAGAGGCCCGCGCGATCCATTCGTGCGAAACGCGAAATGGATCGAATCCGGTGCCTGGGGCAACTGGCCAGTTGGTGGGGGATATCGGGGCCCGAATCGCCGGAAAGTCGGTGGTTTCGCGCAAAAACGAGCAGTTTGGCCCTGATATCGGCCCGATTTTCTCGTTTTGACGGGCCTAGCAAGCTTGCACAGGAGGGGGGCTTGTGGCAGATATCGGCCCGCTTGGTAGCGCCCCTCGGGCGCCCGATTCTTCACCAGCACATGCTGCCGTAGCTCAGTGGTAGAGCACTCCATTGGTAATGGAGAGGTCGACAGTTCAATCCTGTCTGGCAGCACCAGCCATCCTATTGGATGCATTGATTTTCTTGAAATTTCGGTCCTGAGTGCCACACGAAAGTGCCACACAGACCATGGTTTCTCTGAAGTTCTCGATGTCCCAACGTGCCGGCTCGACCGTTCCCCAATTCCGCATTCGTGTTCCCACCAAGATCGTCGATCGACTACGCGGCAAGCGCGTGTTGCTCAGCATCAGCACACCAGACGACTATCCGTTCGTCCGGACGGTGACCATCGGAAGCGACGTAGCGTTTAGTCTCGGGACGGACGACAGGACTATTGCGGAGGCGCGACAGGCCAACGCTCTGGATCATCTTCGCCGGTTGTTTGATCTGACCGAAGCGGCTCCGATCAGTCTCAGTCACAAAGACATGGTCGCGCTGAGCGGCGAGACCTATCGGCTGTATCAGGAAATCCACCGCGACAACCCCGGCGAACCCGACGCATGGATGTATCACAAAGCGCTCAGTCGCGCAGCCCTTGAAGGTCGCATCAAAAACCCACCGCCAGCGGCCTTGATGCCGAACGAGGTGAACACCGCGACGGAACTGTTTGGGACTGGTGATCTGACTGCGGCTGTCAACGCCTTCCCGGCCGACCAGTATGACGCGCTTGAAGATCGGTTCGGACTTCTCGCGGATTGGGTGCTGATCCGTCAGCGCATCCACCTAAACCCGAATGACCGGCAACGATTCTTGCGCTTGGTCGGCATGGCCAGTCTTGATGCGGGCTGGCAGTTACGGCGCAATGCGGAGGGTGATTACAGTCCTGATCCGAAAGCGCAGCGCTTCCCAGCGATCGAAAGCGTCGCAGCGATCAAGCCGCGGCAGACGATCACCGGCCTGCTCGACCTGTGGTGGGCTGAAGCCAAAGCAACTGGCCGCAGTCGGACCACCTATGACACTTATAAGGGGGCCGTTGATCGACTGGTTAAGCATCTTGGTCATGACGATGCCAACCGCGTGACCGAGCAGGACATGCTTGCATTCAAGGATGCCCGTCTGAAGGTCGTGACCGCAAAGACCTTGAAGGATGGTGATCTGCCGGGGATCAAATCCGTTCTTGGTTGGGCAGTAGACAATCGGAAGCTGGCGAACAATCCAGCCGACGCAATCAAGGTCAAGGCGGAAAAGAAAATCCGGACTCGATCGAAGGGTTTCACAGATCAGGAAGCCGGCGCAATCTTCGACGCTTGCTGTACATACGTGCAGAAGCAGAAAGAGGACCCGAGAACCGCCGCCGCCAAGCGGTGGGCACCGCTGATCGCCTGCTACACGGGCTGCCGGATTGCGGAGGCGCTACAGCTTCGCAAGGAGGATGTTCGCGACGAGTCGGGCCACCATGTTTTTGATCTCAATCCACTTGCTGGCAGCATCAAGACCGGGACTTACCGGCTGGTCCCAGTCCATCCACACCTGATCGAACTCGGACTGTTGCGCTTCGTCGCTGGCTCGGGCAACGGCCCGCTGTTCGCGAAAGGCAGCTACAAACGTGTTCTTGATTTTGTTCGGGCAGTCGTAACCGACGAACGAGTCCAGCCTAACCACGCATGGCGGCACCGCCTCAAGTCAGTTAGCCGCAACCTCGGATTCGATCCGCGAGTCGTCGATGCCATTCAGGGCCACGCAGCCCGAACATCTGGCGAGGACTACGGCGACGTGTCGGTAATCGCCATGGCCCGTGTGATCAATGCTATTCCTCGGATTGCAAAAAACGCCCCCGGCCGGATTGGCTGAGGGCGTTGATAAAGGTCGGTTGGCAAAATCTAGTTCAGCGTGTCCGGTTCACCGAGCACTTCCAACAATGCCACCGCCTGTTCGTAGCTATCGCACGGGATCGCGTTCGCCCGGCAAAAGGACGTGACGCCATCGGCGCTGATATTGCGAAGGACCGCGGCGCCTTTGATAGTCAGTGTTCCGATTCCAAAAGGCTGAGCGAAGTCCTGCCATACGGCTAAAACCACGTCGTTGTCCTCTATGATCTGGCGGACGGGTTTCGTCGTGCCGTCCATCAGCGTCCTGTTTGCGTTTGCCATCGCGACGAACGTCGACAGCGTGGTGACAAGCTCAGTCATATATTTTTCTCCTCGCAAGATTGAGGGTGATCATGAGGTATCGCTTTTTGGAGTGTCCACGCGAACCAAATGAGAACGCCCCCGGCCGGCTTGACCGAGCTAAGAACGAGCCGAGGTCAGCAGGCACCGCGCGCATTTTCTGCATCAAGATCGATTTCGCCAGCCGGATTCATCGACCATTTGCGGCGCCATCTCGGAGCAGCCATCTCATCGATAAGTCTGCCCGAACTACCGACCGTTGGCAGCCACATTGCGTCAATGCCTCTGTGGAGCCGCTTCAGGCTCACCGAGCACATCCTGAAAATCTCCGGCTCATTCGGATCGAATGCGACATAGCGGCTGCTTTCTTTGATGATGCTGTAGTTGCGATAGTCCACCTGAGTCCTCTCTGTGTGTTGGCCGGAGGCACTATGCAGGAGGCTCCATTTGCTTCAAGGCTGTTGCATTCGCACGAATGCAAACGAGAGAGCCATCAAAGCGAGGGTACGTCCGCCTCGCAATGATGACTCTCCCTCCCGGCCGTGCGTTAGGTGTACTCGCTCTCTGAGTCGTGGACACGCCAGTTCATCGACTCGTCAACCCGGCGCTGCACCAGCGTTGCGAGGGCTTCCGGGTCGTGACTGTTGCCGTTGATGTGGATCGCGACAGAGCCGCGGCCGGCACCACCAAAGTCACCCCTCATCGGGACGCCAGACGTCGGGGCAGCAGGAACATTCTTGATCGCGTCGGCGGGGGCCGGCACGTTATTGATGTTCTGCTCGATGAATTTGCGGTAGTTGATCGCACCTTGGCGACCCTTGCCGTAGCTCGATCCCGGACCAACCCAATCAGTGAACTCGTTGCCGTCCTTCGGGCTGATCTTAAAACCCTTGATGCCGGTTTGCGCCGAGCCGTTGGGATCGGTTGCCAAGCCTTGATCAGTGTAGCCGCCGATAACATGGCTTCCAGCCAGAGCACGCCTTGTGTAGGCGTCGTAATTTTCGAACAGCTTCGGATTTCTCTTCAGTCGTTCGATCGCTCCGTATATTTCACCACGACGGATGGGCCCGTAGAAGCTGTTATACTTGCCGGTTCGCGGATTGACGCTGCGAACGCCATCGGCTGAGAAGCCGAGCATCTGACGCAGTGTCTTGCCTTGCATGTCAGCACGGTTCATGAGGCTCTCGATGGTGCCCCCCTTGCTGATGCCTTCGGTAGCTTGGATGGCTGCGAGGTGCATTCTCAGGGTCGGATCATTCTTCAGCTCTTCACCGAAGCGAGCGCGTCGGGCAGCGAGGAAGTCGCTTCCTGCGAGACCTGCGCCGACACTCATATCGGCAGCTCCACCCGCGGGGATTTCGGTCCCAACGCTGGGAGTGCTGTAGCTCATTCCGACCTTGCCGCCGCGCCGGATGATACCGCCCGACCCAACACCGAAGTTGGGAAGCATGCCGCCCGGCGTAGCGCCCTTGATCAGGGCGTCGGGAGTGCCGACACCGCTGAGCAGGCGCCCTATACCTCCATCTCCACCGCCAGAAGACGCAGCGCCCTGATAGGCATACTGGAGTCCGCCGGCACGGCTGCGGGAGCTGAAGTCCGTGGCGCCCATGAACGAAGCTCGCTCGATCTTTCCGCCGAGGTTGTCGAGCTTGTTCCCGATGAAGCTCATCGGGTGAACGTCCGCGGGGTTGAAGCCGTCGCCACTCTGCTTTTGGTACAGCTCTTTCTTGTGCTGGCGTTGACGCTCTCGCCATTGGCTCGTCGTTTCTCCCGGCCGTTTCTTTGAGGCATCCGATGTGCCGGCATCGTTGTTCTCCGCGAGGGCCCACGCGAGCAGGGCAGCGGTGCCAACAGGGTTGCCGGTGGCGGCACCTAGCAACGCCCGACCACCGAGCAGGCCCGCGATGCGGCTGATGATGTTCGCAACGCCAGCTAACACGGCCATGAGCGGGGCGAGCGTTCCCAGCGCGATGGAGAGCGCAACAATCTGGCCGACCAGCTTACCCAGGACTTCAGCGCTGTTGCCGTCCTTTCCCATGGCGGTGGCAACGCCCTTCAGCATGCTGATGATGGTGTCAGAGACTGACTTGAGCCCGTTCACGAAGCCCGACGCAAAGCCGATGATCTTGTCCACGTCGATGGACGAAAGTTTCGCTGCGATCTTGTCGAGTGCGTCGCCCATGTTGGCGACGCCAAAGGCCTTCTTCAGCCGCTCGACAAGGTCTCGGGACTTCTCCGCGATCTTGCTGGAGGTGAAGATGCCGGTATGTCGATCGAACCAATCGGATACCTCGATGAAGCTCTGCTCGAAGCCGCTCCCGAATTTCTCCCATGCGAGACCAAACATCGCCTTGATGCGGTCCGAGCGCTTCTGAAGCGAGTTAAGCTTGGTACGGGAGAACGCGGAGACCGCATCGCTCTTCTGGTCGATTTCCTTCAACGTCTCCCGGATTTGGTCGGCAGCCTTGGCCATCTGCACCAGTTCGTCCCGCCACTCCCGCATGCCGGCAAGGTTCGCGAATTTAGCCCGGCTCTGCTCAGACATGTTCCTCATCTTCGAAAACATGTCCAACATGAACTCGGTTGGAGCCGATGCCAATCTCTGAGCCATCTGCGCCCGGCCGCCGTAACCGATCATACGTGCAGCCTGATCCAGATCCTTCGCGCGCGCGCCGCGAGCATTTCCGGCGTTCGCAAATTCTGAGGTCAGGAAGCCAACGAACGTGCCGGCCTTGTTCGGCTGTAAGCCTGCCGAGATACCGACCGACGTGAACGCGGACAGGTCGGTTTCCTTCATCTTCGTGGTGCTCAAGGCGGACAGCGCACGCTTGTTCGCCTCTACCACCTCGTTCGGGTCTGCGGCGGTCGCAGCGGCGGCGACGGCCACCGAGGTCATCATCCGGGCGACGCGGGCCGGATCGGCGTTCCGGACGTTGCCATAGAGGCTGGTTGCGGTCTTGCCGGCCAACTTCATCAGCTCGCCGATGTTCATTTCCAGCGCCGACGACGCCTCCAAGGCGTTTTCCGTGACCTTCTTTGCAGCGGTGGCGTCGAAGCCTTGCTTAAGCGCCTCGGTGTAGCTGTCCAGAACAGCCGCTGCGGATTCGCCAAACCTGATCGCAACCTGATCTGACCAGTCACCGCGAAGCCGCTTCACTTCCGCTGCGGACAGACCACCGAAAATTTGTGCCTTCGTCTCCGCCACGTCGGATTCCATTCGTTTCTTAAAGGCGGATGCGACGCCGGAGATGGTGATGCCCCCTGAGATGAGCGCGGTGGTTGGCGAAATGCCACGGGGGAGCGCGCCACGGCCGCCGGAGTTGGCACCACGACCAACGGCGCGTTGCTCAGCCTGCCTGCGGTTGTAGGTCTGCCGGTCGAGGCGATCCAGTTCACGATGGAACGCCCGCGCGTCACGCAGGCTGTCTGCATAGGCCGACTTCCATTCAGTGCGATAGGCCGACGCAGCCCTGCGAGCGTCGTCGGTGAACTTCTGTAGGCCTGCCGATAGGCTGTCTGGAAACAGCTTAGGCGCGGAGATGCCGTTGATGGAGTTGATTACCGCCTTAAGCTTCTGGAGGTTTTTTTGGAGGCCAGCGACCACAGGGCTCATGCTGTCGGTCGCGCTCAATTGGACGTGGAGTAGGAGGTTCTCTGACATGGTCTCTCTTGTTCGTTGGCGCGACCGAGCACGCGGACGGTGACGGCGTAAATCGCCTTTTGGAAAATGCGCTCATATTGCGCGTGAAATGGTGACGCCCGATGATTTCGGGGGTGGGGGTGCGGATGCATGAACCTCCCGCGCGTGTGGGGGTACATCCCCGAAGGTCTGGGGTGGTCGTAAGTCCGCTTTTTGTTGGTGGCTAAGGAAAACCGCTCAGCCAATGCCGGGGCCATGCGGCACAAAAATTCGCGGCTTCACCCTCCCGCGCTTGCGAGCGCTGGGAAACCTTGGCAGCCCGGTGGCATGCGCAACGCGAGCAAGGCCTTGCGCAGGGAAGATGCTGAGCCTATGTGTTGCCGCGAAGTCTCGTCACGAGACCTGTGCGCCTCCGCTTCGTCGGGGACCGTGCTCATCGCAACGCGCCGCATCGATCATCAACACAAGGGCTGTGCCGTATCTGGCCCGGCCCATGGAAGGATCATGCCATGAGCACGACAGTCACACTCAAAGCCGTCCAGCGTCGTTTCGAACGCTCGCAGAACTACCGCAGCAAAATTTGCGCGCTCTCGCCACGGGAGCGGCAGGGCCTGCACGGCAGCCGCTTCGCTTTGATCGAAGGCAACTCCATCTTGGACGCTGGCGATCTGGAGGCGGTGCAGCGCTGGTGCCGAGACGCGGGCGTGTTGCACCGGAGCGAAACGATCGTGGCATAGCTGGTGCTGCAAGGCGGCTGGACCGGCGATAACCGCCGGTCCGCCGTCTGTTACGGGTACAAGATTTGTGTTGACGGAGACTTGGGCTACTCGTTACAGATACGTCAACGGACGTTGAAGTATTCGTAACAGGCGGGCCATGGCGCAGCACAATGGGAAGTTCGTCACCTACTACCGAGTTTCCACCGGCAAGCAGGGTAAGTCTGGTCTCGGCATCGAGGCTCAACGGGCCGCGGTTGCTGCCTATCTCAACGGTGGCGATTGGACGATCGTTGCCGAGTTCACCGAGGTGGAGTCGGGTAAGCGATCTGACCGGCCCGCGCTGGAGCAGGCACTGGCCGCCGCGCGACTGCATCGGGCCGCGCTGGTGGTTTCCAAGGTTGACCGCCTTACTCGCTCTGTCGCCTTCCTGTCCCGCCTGCTTGAGGCCGGCGTTGACGTTCGGTTCGCGGACCTGCCCGTGATCGAAGGCGCTACCGGCCGTTTCCTTCTTCAGCAGATGGTGGCAGTGGCGGAGTTGGAAGCCGGCATGATCTCAGCCCGCACCAAAGCGGCACTGGCGGCGGCCAAGCGTCGAGGGAAGAAGCTTGGCGGCAACCGTGGTGTTGTCCCCGGTGCGAAGATGCAGGACGCCTCCCGGAAAGCCCTACTGGACCGCACGACGAAACATGCGGCAGATATCGGCCCGACGATCCGCAAGCTACAGGCGGACGGCGCAACGTCGCTACGGTCGATTGCAGATGGCTTGAATGAGGCCGGCATTCCGACTGCGCTCGGCAACGGAAAGTGGCAGGCCGTGCAAGTTCAGCGAGTTCTCGCGCGTTTATCGCAGTGACACGCAATAGCTGACGGCGCTAGTGAACGTCCCGCTTGGGCACGATCGGGCGGGCAGACGGGCAAAGGCGCGTGGCGTGTCCACATGGAGCGCGATGCAGCACGGTCCCGACGCCAAATACCCGACCGGGCACACGCTGCCGGCTTTGGCGATTTGGTCGCGACCGTCGACGGGTACGCAGTACGGGCCGGCAAGTGCGGGAGGCGCAACAGTGAGAGCCAACGCGAGTGCGTGCAGTCCTGCGAGTCGTCTCAATATCATCTGTTGCGCCTCCGATGGACCGCGGCGACTCTGGAGAAGCTGAAAACCGCGGTCCAAACATTTAGGCAGCCGGCGCTGCCGCTGCTACCTCTCTTTCGACTTCGTCGAGCTTTGCACGGGCGGCCTTGAGATCAGCCTCGGCCGCTGGAACACTGGCCAGTGCGCGTTCATGCGCCTCAAGCGCGGCTGCCACGGCGGCCTGAGCGGCGGCAAGTCGCTGGCCCCGTTCGCGGGCCACGAGATGCTGAGCCCGTTGCTCCCGTGCATCAGGCGGAATCGCTTCGATGGCCTCCCTTGTGGCAACTGCACTTCGTAATCTTCGATAGGTCATGCGCGGTTCCTCATGATGTCGTCCATCATCGTCTTGGTGATGCCGGTGGCTCTGGCATGGCGTGCATGCCACGCGGCGTCGAGTGGACGTTTCCGACGCATCTCGGTGATTGTCCGCTCTGCGTCCGGCTTGTCGGGCTGTTGCAGTCGGCCGAACCCGCTCGGAGCCCGGTCATGCAGGTCGCGAAGATAGTCCTGGACGGACAGCGAGCCCTTGCCGGGGATCGTGATCAGGTCACCGTCCAACTTGCTGCCGGCGAGGTCGATTGCGACTGTCGCCATGGTCGTGGAGTTGAGCGCGTAGCCCTTGGCGCGTGCGGCAGAGACGACGGCGTCCTCAATTGCGTCCGTGGTCATCTTAGGCTGCCTCATGTTCGCGGCGAAGGCCGGCGATCAGATATCGGCGCATCTTCGAGCTACGGTTCGCGCACGAAGGATCATCTTGAGCGGCGGCAGCGTCGATCCTGTCGAGCAGGATTTTGGGCAGCTTCAGCGCTACGTGTACCATCGGTGAGCAGACAAGCTCATCCGGGGCGAAGGGGTCGGTTTTCTTCATGGTGTTCTTCCAGGGGTGTAGAAAAGCAAAAACCCGCCGGGCAAGTTGCCGAGCGGGTTGGGTGTCAGTGGTGTAGAAAAGCGATGGGCTCCCTCGCGGGAGCCCTATCGTTCAATCCGGTGCCAATGTAGCCAACATAGTCTCACGATATGGGGAAAAAGTCAATGCGACTTGGCTCGGAATGCAAATCGGACCCGGAAATGAAATTCATCTTTTAAAGAAAAGGCGACCCGCGAGTCGGCAGACCTTTCCATCGCCCTTGATCGATCATCCCCGATGACGTGCAGGAGGCCCGTACAGAGGCCGGAGGCGCTTGCCTGGGATTGGAGCCTCCCGCTCTGAATAACGTACAGAAGGTCGATTATCAGGCCTGATAGCAACGGGAGTTTTCACGCCACTGGCGAGCGGCGCACAGCGCTTCAAGCGCCGCTCCGTCCATTGCCCGTGCCTTTCGTACCCGGAGGGTCGTCCTCAGGGTCTCTGCCTGATCCACGGTGAGCGGTCGATCGGGTCTCAGGGTGCCTTCGTCGTCGCCGTCTTGTTGGATGGTGAGGAAGCTGAGCTTCTGCTTGGCGCTGGTCCATGCTCTGGCACTGGAGCATGCGAGATGCGCATAGACCTCGCGGCCGTCCGTCGAGAGGTGGCCGATCAAGCCTGTGATGCGCCAGTCACCACAGGCGTCCCGCCTGAGGCTGGTCTTTGCTGCGCCGATGGTCGCGGCGAACGCGGCCAGCTTGTCCCGGTCGGCCGCCTTGTCGTCGATGTCGGAGCGGCGGCGGATGGTGGTTCCGGCCGGTCGTGTCGGCCGGCTGATGTTCGTGGTGGTCATGAATGTCTTTCGCTTTGGCGGCCCGGCATGGGAGAGATGATCGTGATGTGGGTGATGATCAGCCGGTGGCGCCTCTGGTGGAGGCAGAGCACCGGCTGGCGGTCATGGGCTAGACGTCAACCTCAACGCCTCGGTTGAGATCGTCGTCACCGCTGGCGGCTTGGAAGTGCCGGTTGTCGCTCGTAGGATCATTGCCATGTCGGTCAGCGCCGCAGGCGTGTTCCTTCTCAGAGGAGTGCGCAGACACGCCCGGAGCGGAGCGACCAGGAATTTCTTCTTTGGGTTCATATGGAGGGGTTCGGTGGAGCGCTTCCTTCGAGCGATTATGGGACGGAAATTCCGTCGACCGAAGTCGGAAATCCCGTCCACCAAAGTCGGATTTTCCGTCTTCCGACCGGCACGTCGTTCCGGTGGTACCGGCACCAGATTCCGGTGGTTCCGGCACGTCGTTCCGGTCATCACCGGCATCAGATTCCTCATCGCGATCGTCTTCATCGCTCCATGACTCGGCTTCGCGCCGCTTATATTCGGCATGGTCAGCTACGTACTTCTCATACTCCGCCTCGATCGCGGCCATATTCGGTTTGGCCAGGACCGACTTGTTGGCGCGCTGCTTGATCGAAAACAGTCCGGATTTTTTGATGACGCCGTTAGCGGTGCTGATCGTGTCGAGAGAAACCTTCGTCCTGAAGCTCAGATATTTCCTGCCAGCGAAGGCGTGCCCTTCCTTCTCGGAGAGGTCGAAATACGTTACGGCGAGTGTCTTCGTCGCAGGAGTCCATCCCTCGCCATCCATCGCGAAGATCATGTTCATGAAGGCGCATTTGCTGCCGGCCGTGATGGAAGGTGATCCATCCGGATTCGTGAACATTTTGTCTTTCGTAGATGTGCGCTTGCTGTTGTTTTTTTCGGATTTTTCAGGCATACTGTTTCAGTTCGATCTTCGAGGGTTGAGCATCCAAAGGATGATTGATTACGAAAGCCCTGGCGTTGGCGCGCTGGGGCTTTCTCGCTTCTGGCGCTGGTTACTTCGCGGCGGCCTGGAGCCGTTGCAGACGTTCCTCGATAGCCTGCCGAACGAACTCAGATCTGCCCTGACGCAGGTTCAGGCGTGCTTCATCCAGCGCAGCCAGTTGGTGCGCTGATAACCTGAAGCCAACATGTGGCCGTGCGGTATCGGGATCGTAGAAAAGGCGGTTAGTCATAGTTCCTCCAAAACAAAAACGCCCCGGCGGGATTGCCGAGGCGTCGGACAGGTCGACGACAAAAAGCCCCACCTACGGCGGGGCTTCCGATCAAAAATTACAGCGATGATGGATCAAGGCCTATCACGAACCCGCGCGGGCGTCAAATTTTGAACCAGAAACCACTCTGCCGAGCGGCCCGGTGTAACGATGCTGAGTCAGTGACGCGCGTTTGGATCGTCAGAGCAGCCGGTGTGCGCCCCGGCTCCACTGATCCAAGCTCGATAGCACCAAGAGCGATGTAGCTCCTTGACCATAGGCCCGCAGGATCATCTTGGCAGATTACCAATTAGATCGAAGAGTGCGGCCCGGTGCGCATCGATCGTGTCTGGAGACGTCTTCGCCGATAACGACGCTCTGTCCTTCCTACCAAGGAAGTAGGATATCCGCTCAGCGTTGGCTCCGCTCGGATGGGGCAAACCGACCAGCAGCCGATCTGCCGACAGAAGCCCGCGCTTAACGAGCAATGCAAGTCCTTCGCTCACCTTTGGCCCCAAAGGAACCCACACCGCATTCGGCAATGCGGACACTTCCTCTGCCAGATACTGAAGCAACGCCTGCCGCAACAGCGGCGTGGTGATCATCGACGGCGAGCCGCCGTAGTTCTCTCCATTGATGAAGACCGGGTATCGGATAGCACTGGTGAAGTGAACAAGATCGCTCCACGACGTCCAAAGCTCCGCCGTGCTGCCCAAGCCCATCCAACCCGCAAGCCCGATATAGTCCAGCATCGCCACTAGGTTCGCTCTCATGGGCCCCGAAAAGCTCGCGAACGTCTTTGCTGCTCCAAGGGCGGTACCGTGATCAGCACCCGCAATGAGTTGGCGTCGTAATTCGCCCAACGCATTCCGGGCCTGTTGGGCTCCCGGAGTAATCCCGACGATGGCAATCCGGGCGCCATGCTGAATATGTTCGAAGGGCGCATAGCTTATCGCCAGCGGCTGCTGTTGCGCGAGAAGGAGTCGACCACCAAGCGTGACGTCGGCGGCAATCTCGCTCTCAGGAACTTCCGTAATCAGGCTCGCGAAGCGTTGTAGTTCCGACACTTCAATCCTCTTTGCAGTCGCGAACGACATAGGCCATTCACGCAGACACTGTCTGCTATCGTTAGTCGCCTTTGATAGCGATTGGCACGAGCGCACCCGCATCACGATCGTAGAAATAATTGACGATCGACCCATCCTTCAATCGCGCAACCGCCTCGCCAATAATGAAGGATGGCACCAAGAACCATTCACGGGGCCGTACCTTCTGGCCAAAGCGGTCCGTGATCTCGATGTCGAGCCGCGCCGATGCAAAGAAATCGTGCAGCAAATGTTCGAGCTTAACCCGGTCGATGTTGTAGAGGGTGTAGGTCGTCACTGGATGTACGGGGGCCATCAGGAACGTTGGATCGTCCTTGGCATTCTGAATGCGGATTTCCATCTTGCCAGAAGTGAAGCCGATCTTGTGGAGCGCGCCGTCCAATTTGCGGATTTCCGGGTCGTCTGAAAGACTCTTCACTACGTAAATCATTCCCGTCTGCGCGTCGCCCGCAGCAGGCGTGTCCGTAAAGAGCGGCCCCATGTCGGTGGTGGTGATCCGGCGGCCGTTGGGGTCTTTGTACAGCTCGGTCGCAAGCGAACGTAAAAGGTTGTTGCCTTCGGTTCCGTTATCGAAAATGAGTCGCAGTCGCGCATTCTTCTTGCCGTTGCGGATGTGTGTCTCGCCCACCTCCGCGACGTAAACGAGCACGCCGTTCAGGATGAAGAACTCCCCCGCGCGGATTTCCTGCTCGTTAGCGAACGGGATGGCCTTACGCTTGCCATCCGTCATTTCGCGGACGCATTGCTCAAACAACGGCTTGAATTTATCGAACTCGGCGCACAGTTGACGCTCGGCGATCTCGTCCGGCTTGGCAACGGCTGGCTTAACATGGACGAGATCGAAGATGTCGTCTTGCGGCGTCTTCAGCAGGTCGTCGTCAAATATCTCATCGAGCGTCTGCGGCGGCTTCACCGGGGCGACCGGAAGCAGCGCGTGCCGGTCATGCGGCAACAACATGTCGTGGACGGCTGGATCGTTTAATAGGCCGTTCAGCTTCATGCGCAAGGCCCGCTCGGAGACGGAGGGCTTCTCGGTATCGCCCGGCTTGTGCTTGTGATGGTCAATGAACTTGTTGACTTCGACGAAGGTGTCGAGAATCCGCTGCTGCTCGCTGGAAGCCGCCTTGATGGCTGCCGGCTTCACATCCAGCAACGGATCGCTACCGCTCAAGAGATCATCCAACGTCGGCTTGGGCATGGCCGCTTACCCTGACTGCTGGGCGCGCATCTGCTCGCGCTTCTTGGCCCTGATCCATTCGAGCGCCTCGGCGAGGCGGCGTTCCATCGGGCTTTGCGCCGTGAGGCTCGGCTCGCGCCCATGCGTCTCGTTGAAACTCTTGATGCGCGGCCAAAGCGCTACCGCTTCCTCCTCGGTCATCTGGATACGCCGCGCGGTGATGGCGCCATGGATGCGCTTCAGCACATCGGCATCGACGGACTTCGACATGATCTCGTAGGCGAGCTGGAAGGGATTGATGCTGTCGATCAAATCGATGTTGAGGTCTTTCACGTTGATGAACTTGTCCGCCATCTTAATGAGATTGTCGTTCAGCTCCGGCAGGCCGCCGTTGCTGCTCGCCTTGAAGGCTGCGTTGGCGACGACATGCTGGCGGACCTCCTCGACTTCCTGGGGCGTGAGGTCCGGGTATTTGGTCTCGATGACCTTCGGGACATAGACCTGCGTCACGACTTCCGGCGGAATCTCGTCGGGGTTCATCGCCGCGCGCAGCACGCGCTCGTCCTGCATGACCGAGGCGGTGAGATCGACGAGGTCGCTTTGGAGAATTTGCCGCACGCGCGGGGTGCTGGGCTCGGCAAAGCCCTTGATGGCGACGGTGGTTTCACTGTTCGTATAGTCGATATCGACGATCTTGGTTCCGCCGTCGATGTTGTCATCGGTGGCGCGCGTCTTGAATTTGAAGTTTGGGGCGAGCACCTGCTCCATTAGGAGCGAGGCGGCGATGGCCTTGAGCATGTTGTTAACGGCGTCGGCGACGTTGTCGGCGGATGCGTCGGGCTCGGCGATCAGGTTGGTAAACTGGGCGTGCGACTTGCCGGGGCAGTCGCGCGTGGCGCGTCCGATGATCTGGATGATCTCCGTAAGGGAGCCGCGATAGCCGACGGTAAGGGCGTGCTCGCAGTAAATCCAGTCGAAGCCCTCCTTGGCCATGCCAAGGGCAATGATGATGTCGACGTCGTCGCGATCTTTGATGTTGCGCAGCGTTTCCATCACTTGGTTACGGGTCTTCTCGTCGTCCTCGACGAGATCGGCCACCTTGAGAACCTTGCCGCTCTTGTGCCGGACATGATGAAGCCCGGTAGCCGCGTCGGTCTGTATCACGTCGCCGAGGTGATCGAGGATACGGTCGACTTCCTCGTACTTCTCCTTGGTGCTCTCGGCGGCGTTCACGCTTGGAATATGAATGATGGTCTTCTTGTCGGGATCGAGGACCTCGTTGATCGCATCGAGATAGCGGCGTCGGTAGAAATGGTACCCGATGCCGAGGCTCTTCAGATAAGTGTAACCGTTGAGCTGCTCATAGTAAGTGTAGCTGACACGAGTAAAGCGCTCTTCGTCTTCCGGGCGAAGTACGGGAATGCTGTCGCCCCGGAAATAGCTGCCGGTCATGGCCACGATATGGGCGCGGCCATCGGCCAGCAGGCCGCGAACGACCTCGCCGAGACGGCTATCCGCATCGGCCGAGGCGTGGTGGAATTCGTCAACGGCGAGCAGACAATTGGCAAACGGGTCCGCGCCGATTTTGTCATAAGCGAAGCGCAAGGTGGCATGGGTGCAAATCAGCACCTCGGCGTCGCTCTCCATGAACACCTGAAACCTTCCAACCTTGCCCGCATCGCCGCCCGCCGTGCACAGGTTCCATTCCTCATCGACGAGCCAATCGCGAAAGAAGCCGTGGTCGGTGAGTTTGGTCGGGCGGAATGACGCGCCGATCGACCTTTCGGGAACGGCGACGATGACTTTGCGGATGCCCTGATGTTGCAGCTTGTCGAGCCCGATGAACATCAAAGCGCGGGACTTGCCGGAGGCAGGCGGCGCCTTGACCAGGAGATACTGGGAGCCGCGTTCGGTGTAGGCGCGCGCCTGCATCGCGCGCATGCCCATCGCGTCCTGCTTCTGGCTCGCGCCGGTCTGCCCGTAGGTGACATGCACAAAATCAGGCACTCAGGACCTCCTTCTGCTCGACGGAAGTCATCTCCGCGTACATCTTAAAAAGATGTTCGAGTCGCTCGGTGTCGTTCTTGAAGGCACGTCCGATGTAAATCTTTTCCAGCGTATCATCGAGCTCAGTATGAGCATCGAGAAGAGATTGGGGCATGGTGTCTGGGTCGTAAAGCCAATCAAGTATCTTGCCGGGGTAGCTCTCGCGCGCCGAGATGATGCTCCAAGCATGACCTTCGAGCGTAGCCTTTTGGGACGCATCGAGAGGCGGCACCGGAAAGGTGTTATAAACAAGCGTATTTGAATAGCGCGGGTCGGTCTTAAGTCGACCAGCGACGGCGGTCATCCAGATGACATGGAGCCTTGAGGAAAGAATGCTGAACCAGAATGTTTCCGGGTCGTAGGTAACCTGAACCGTATCCGTCACGATCACAGAAGCGTCGAGCATCCCTACGGGGAGATAGAAACGGCGTTCCGTCGTGTAGCGGGGTATGAGCAAGATGCTGTCTTTAGCCTCGTGGACATAGCGGAATCGATAAGGGATATGAACTAGCGATCGGGCGACTTCACCGCCCGTGCGGCGATATTCAGCCACTCTTCGAAACCGTTCCGCAAGCTCCGGAATAGAGTTGGCCTTGGGATAATCCCGGTCGTGAACCCATATGCAATAACGTCTTCCCCCTTGAAAAAAATCGTTGTTGCCGAGTAGTGGACGAAGGAATGCCTCAATCTCCGGGTTGGCAATAAGGAGTTTGTCGCGCTCGTCGCTCGACAAAATCAGATGACCTCCATCAATCGCCTGGTTTCCGAGAACCAGCTCAGGACGCCCGTCGGACGGATTCATCAGCTTCTCAACATAGACATCTTCATTCTCAGTGAGATAGGCCGATATGTTGTTGACTCGTTTTCGGTTGACATCGTCGTATAAGAATTTTGGCGCTTTTGACTTAAGTGTAAGGCCCACGATGATGCAGCTAACAGCAGCGTTATTCTTGGCGTTGTTTCGCCACTTAAAGGGATGGTGCGCGAAAGCAATCTCGACGCCCCTTGACCTGAGCTGCTTCCAAAAAAGGGAGACTGACTGACCTTGGCAGATTGAACTGGTGGCCACAAAGCCGGCCGCTGAGTTCGTTGACTGCATGAACTGGGCGGCTTTTTCAAACCAACAGCAAACGTAATCGAGACTGTTGACGCCCTCATAGTCTGGCATGCAGTGCCGCATATCGTCCTTTTGAGCTTTGGTTTGTTCGCGCGCTCCTTCAAATTGCGGGTTCCCGACCACAAAGATTTCGGCTTCCTCGTCCGGTACTTGCTCGGTCGCGTGGACCTTCTCCACGCGCGCCAAATCAAAAATCTTTTCCTTTTGAACCGTCTTCATCGGCCGAGGGCATACCTGAAGCCAATCAAGCCTTAAGGCGTTGCCGCAGACGATGTGGCCGCCCTCCCTGAGGGGGAAGCTCTTCGGCGCTTCGCCGAACAGACTCTTGAACCGTTGGTTCATCTGGTATTCGGCGATCCAGAGCGAAAGCTTGGTCGTCTCCACTGCGAAGTCTGCTAATTCGATTCCATAGAAGTTGGAAAGCTTGACTCCGCTTTGCTCGCGCCACGTCGTCTGTCCTCCGCCAATCTCGTCGAGGCGCTGAAAGACACGCATCTCCAGCGAGCGCAATTCGCGGTACGCAATGATCAGAAAATTGCCGGAGCCGCAGGCGGGATCGAACACGCGGATTTTCGAAATGCGCGTCAGGAGCTTTCGTAGCAGTGAGCGTTCTTCGCGGTGACCTCGCGCGCGCTCAAACTCTTCTTCGAGTGACATCAGGAAGAGGGGCTGCAATACCTTCATGATGTTCGGCACGGACGTGTAATGCATGCCGAGGTCGCCGCGCATGTCGGTATCGACGACAGCCTGGATCATCGATCCGAAGATGTCGGGATTGATCTCGCGCCAGTCGAGTTGAGCGGCCTCGACCAGCATGCGTTTGGCGCGCCGATTGAAGGCGGGCACCTCCGTGCTGTCCGCGAAGAGACCGCCGTTCACGTAAGGGAAAGCTCGAATATGTGCGGGCACCTCACCACGACGGTCGTCGGGAACGTTCATCACGTCGAACAACCGCTTCAAAAGGTCTTGAAGATGCTCGCCGTCACTCCCTCCATGATCGCTGATGGTTTTGACGAAGAGGTCTTGGTCAAAACCGCCGGTGTCCTCGGCGAACATACAGAAGAGGATGCGCGTCAGAAAGAGATTGAGAACGTGCCGCTTCTCGGGAACGAGCCAATCGGGGTTATGAAGTTCGATTTCGTCATGGAGCTTAGCGAGGCGGCCGGCAGCCTTGATGTCGGCCGGGTTCTCCGCGACCGCTTCATATTTCTCGATGCCGGCGAGCGGCAGGAAGAAGTCGAAGCAATCGTTGAGCTTGTCGAAGTCACAGTGGCAGGTGTCGTCGGTCTTGGTGTCGTAGGCGGCAACCTCGTGCCCATCGGTCGCAAGAAGGAAGCGCGGCTTCTGCGTTTTTGCGGCCTTGCTTTCCCTGAGCTGGTCCAGTGTCTCTGCAACTTTTCCGACTGGCGCGGCGCGGTAATAAAGCTTTCGCGACCAGAGCACATCGCTCGGCTTCTCGCCCTTATTTTGGGTGCCTGAGCGCAACTTCGTGAGTGTCGCCTTGGGAGCGTTGTAGACTTCCAGCATTCGGAACGCGAACTCGCCTTGGTCAAATGGCTCCCTCACGAGGTCGGCAAGCTGCATTACGATTTCGGCGATGTTCATCCGGCACAGCATTCATAGGTAGGGGCGCACGCAGCGTTGCTCGGCATTTAGCGCCTTTGGGTGACGCATCTCGAAACGCGCGGCGTCCAGGGAATCTTCCGAAAGAATATACGCTAAGTATAACGCAAGGTCCAACGGGGGCCTGTACCTCTTTGCAAGCAGGCCGCCCATCGCACGGGTCTTTACACTAGCTGCCTATCGACGATTTCGCCTTGTGTGATGAACAGCCGGTTGATTTTCCGATCCTTGATCGTGGGCTGCGCAACGACCCTAAGGGTAAGCCCCTCATTGAGTGCCCTGGTGTATATGTTTCCCGGCTTCAAAAGCTCATCGTCTGCGATCTTTCCGGAGACGATCTTCTTCTTTGGCGCGTTCAGGATTTCGACACGGCAGGCCCCATTCGTTTTGAAGACGCCGTGAATGCGAACAACATACTCCTCTTTTTCACCGAGACTGAGCATGTCCGGCGATCTGAGCACTTCCGCTGCCGGCTCGTCTATTACATTAGCGACGCTGGCCCCACCGATCTGCATGTGATTGACGGTCCTTCCGACAGGGTCGGGAAGCTGCCTGATCGAGGCTCGGTTCTCGCGTGCCATCGTTGTGATCATACGCTGTAGCCAAGCCTTATCCCGCATATGACCTTCGTGAACCTGCTTCGCGAACTCGTGGTGGGTCATGGCAAGTTCGTGGATACGATCGACGGCGTTGTTGCTGTCCTTCTTTGAAAGGACCTTGTCGATTACCGCCTTGATCGAAAGTTCGATGAACTTCTTCGCGACTGTAATGAGGATCGGACTGTAAAGCGGAAGCTGACCAGAATTGGAGATCGCAAAGATTTCTTGTAGCAAACCGTTCTCGCGGCTCGGTCCCACACAGAATCTTATGTGGTAGGAGCGCGGATCGTGTGTGATGTTCTCCCAAAAGAGTTCGTGACAGATGCTATTGGCGAGCTTAGTTGCGCCGATGAGTGATCGACCGAATTGCTGAGCGTCCACGAAATGCTGATCGGCAAGCAGTCCTCTGTACGCAATAGGTATCGGCTCAAAAAGTGGTTCTGGCATTCTACCCCCCGTTGATCAAGCACCCTATCCATCCTAACCTCAAGCTGCCTCGCCATTGAATTATTTCTTCCCGGGCGGCACGCACCCGACCAGCGCGCGCTTCGTTCGCATGTCCAAAGATGGGAGCCATGACACCCTGGACAACGTCTAGCGCGACCTTCAAATCTGCGTCGGTTGGTACAAAGCCGCGGTGCATTGCTGCACCGACACCAAGTGTCGCCCGTGTTGGGCCGCGCGCCTCGAAAAACCGTCCTGCATTCCCCTGGATAGCAACGTCGTCGCCCTTCGCGCCTGATTTAGGGAGCGCTCAGACAGCTTGATGCTCTTGTTGATAAGTAGCCGCAAGCCTTGCTCCAGCACGAGTGGGCTGATCAACTGCAACTAAGGCTTGCGGATAGATTTTGCTGTTGTGCTTCGCGACAGTTGATATGAATGCGCGTAGGAATGCGCGCTCCCTGCAGTTCGCTGCGACTATGCGTCCGATCTGGCGTACGAGTATCCGCAAGCCTTTTTCCTCATGACACAACTGGCTAGACTCAGAGGCGTCAAAACGCTCCCCCAACTGGCACGAGTTTTAGGAGTCCAACCAGCATCCTTGTCGTTCGTTTTGTACTGGCTGCCTGATCAGCAAAAGTACGAGCAGTTCACTATACCCAAGAAAGGAGGCGGCTGGCGACTAATCACGGCCCCCAAGCCCCGCCTCAAGATGATTCAGACAAAGTTGGCTGATCTTCTTTTGGACATTCACGTTGAGTTAGAACAGTCCCGCTCCCGAAGTCAGTGCCAGCTGGCACACGGCTTCAAGAGGGGCCTTTCTATCGTCACGAACGCCACGGCGCACCGAAACAAGCGGTTCGTGTTCAACGCCGACCTGAAAGACTTCTTTCCCTCAATTAACTTCGGCAGAGTTCGCGGCTTCTTCCAGTGGGACAATAACTTTTCACTCGATCCAAAGGTCGCGACTATAATCGCGCAGATCGCTTGCCGCGACAATCAGCTGCCTCAGGGAAGCCCGTGCTCGCCAGTGATATCAAATCTGATAGCTCATATCCTTGATATTCATATCAATAGGTTAGCTCGGGCCGGTAGGTGCACATACACCCGCTACGTGGACGACATCACGTTCTCAACGAATGAAAAGGAATTCCCGTCCTCGATCGCGAGGCTGGTGCGTGGTTCAACAGACAAGTGGGTTCCGGGGGACAGTCTCGTCAAGCGCGTGTATTCATCCGGCTATTCGCTGAACTACGACAAGACGCGAATGCAGCGACGGGACTCACGCCAGGACACGACGGGTCTCATCGTCAACAAGAAGGTCAACGTCCGCAACGAATACTATAAGACAGCCCGCGCCAAGTGCGACCATTTGTTCAAAAACGGCTTCTGCTTCTCAGATAAAGATCGAAAGCCCATATTCGATGACGCCTTGGACGGGACGATGGGTTTCATTCGCCAAATACGCGGACTCAAGACCAAAGATTGGCAGAGTGAGCAAAACAGCTTCTTCAAGCTATATCGGCAGTTTTTGGATTACCGGGCGTTCCACGGAATCACACGCCCCAAAATCATTTGCGAGGGAAAGACCGACAATATCTATCTGCGATGCGCGTTCCAGAGACTGAGAGCAAGATTTCCGGCTTTTATCCATCCAGATCCCTTGGTGGGTCTCACGGTCGACCTTTTCAACTACACCGAAGCGGCCGCCACCTTTCAGGATCTATCCGGTGGCACCAACGACTTATCCAAGCTCCTGTCGCACTATGCCGCAAGAGTGTCGCCCTTCAAGCTCTCGCCAGACCAACCCGTGATCATGATCGTCGACAACGACAAGGGATCAGCCGATCTGTTTAGGAAATTGACCAAGATGCTCGGCAGGGTCGTCGGCGGGCTCGATCCATTCTACTACGTTTGCGCAAACCTTTATGTCGTGCCAGTCCCGAAGGGCATAACAACCCTTGAGGCAGCCATCGAGGACCTGTTCGAACCGGCGCTTCTTGCCAGGACCATCAAGGGCAAAAACTTCGATAGAACCGGCAAGGAGAAGGATCGAAGCAAGTGGTACTCCAAGGTCGAGTTCGCAACTGAGGTTGTGAAGCCCGAGCGAGCTACAATCAACTTCTCCGGTTTCGAACCGCTCCTGCAGGCCATATCAGACGCATGCAAAGACTTTACCGGACGTCGGGCCGCACCGTCCAAACCTTTGCCCAGCGCCTCCGCGAGCGCCGGTTCTCCGTAAACCATGGAGAGTGCTCTCAACTTGTGGTATGGGATGGACTCCCAACTCGCGGGGGAGCGCCGTGTCCGACGACTATGACGAAAGGCAGATGTTCTTCGAAAGGCGCACTGATAAGACGATTATCAGCAAGCGCTTTCCCAGCGCCCCCTCGGGACAGATGCTCCGCATCGCTACGCACATTGTGCAGGGCGATTCCGGCCTCGCGTTCGCGCAGGTGAAGGACGAGGTTGTCCTGCGGCAGACGCCGTCTGGACGATACGAAATAAAGGCGACCTTTGTCGAGGACGACAGGTCGGTAAGAACGCTGACGATTCAGAAGTACAGCAAGCGAACCGGCCCGATTGAAAAGCAGTCCTTCTCATTTGTCGGATCGGAAATCGCCACACTCTTGAATTTCGTGGCAGGCCTGAAGACGGTGCCATTCGATGATGGATCGAAGGTGCATCTTCCCGATGACATATTGCGCGACATCATTCTTGATCAAGGGCAGGCTCGACGCATCTTCGCCAAGAATTCGGAGGTATTCTTGCAACTTGCTCAGCAGGAAGACCTGACACGGGACTTGGTGGCCATCGGATACAGACGCAAGCAACTTCGTTACTTCGAGAGACTGCTAAGAGATCGGGAATTTTTTGCTGCCGAGCAAGATCGGCTCGATTGCAAGCCCGAGGCTTTGTGGCAACAGTTTTTCGAGGCCAACACCTGGATATTTGGGTACGGCCTATCCTACCAGTTCGCTTCGAAACTCGATGAAGGCAAGCTTGAGCGAATTGTGAGGGGACGAGACTTAACCGGACCTGGCAAGCGAGCAGACGCGCTGATGAAAACGCGCGGCATCGTGAGTTCTCTCTGCTTTGTTGAGATTAAGCGGAACGACACGCCGCTGCTTGGACCGAGTGAGTACCGCTCCGGAGCATGGCCGCCTTCATCCGAATTGGTGGGCGGCGTGGCTCAGACTCAAATGACCGTTCATGCAGCTGTGGAGGCAATCGGTCACAAGTTATCGCTCGAAGACGAGTTGGGCGATCCAACGGGAGAAATTGTTTTCAGCATCGAGCCGCGATCTTGCCTCGTTGTTGGCAGTCTCGATGAGTTCAAGACCGAGAACGGCGTGAACATCTCCAAATTTCGTTCGTTTGAGCTTTATCGCAAGAATACTTGGCGACCGGAGATACTGACTTTTGACGAACTGTTGCAGCGCGCTCGCTTTATCGTCGAACACGAGCCGGCGGACAAAGAAGCTGATGGCTAGTGGGCGTCTGATTGTGGAACGGATTTGCAGCGTGATCCATTCGCGTTGTTCCGAGCGCTGTGCTGATTTTGACCCGCGTGGTCCGCTCATTCCCCCGTCGTCAGCAACCAGTGTCCAATTTGTCTCTCGCGTATCTCGCGGCAGTCATGTAGTGGTTGGACTAGTGGCCCCCAAAAGTGCCACACAAAGACAGATCGCCGGATCGAAAACGTCAATAAAATCAATTTGAAGCAGGGTTGCGGCCTAAGTTCAATCCTGTCTGGCAGCACCATTTTTCCCCATTGAAGCGAGCCCTCCACTTGGCAGCCCCATTTGGCAGCGAGCCCGCAACACCCACGGATGCGATCGTGATCACACGTTCCCTGCCCTATGAAGGACTGCTCCACGAAATCGTCGAGCATAATGGCGTGCTCTATCTCGGCGGCATCGTCCCTGAAAATGCGGGGCTCGATATGGCGGGCCAGGCCGACGATGTGCTGCGCCAGTTGAAGACTCTGCTCGATGGGGCCGGCTCCGATCTCTCCTGCGTTCTGCAGGTGACGATCTTTATGGCTGATCTCGCCGACAAGGCGGCGTTCAATCAGGTGTGGAAGCGCAATTTCACCGCGGACCACCTGCCGGCACGTGCGGCCGTTGGCGTTGCGGATCTCGGCCCGGGCGTCAAGCTGGAGCTGACGGCGATCGCCGCCCGCCGCTGATCTACACGGGCGAGGCGAGAGCGCTCGGTCATTCCAGTGTTCGCACATCAAGCAACGTTCTCGCGGCGCGAAGCGTCCGAGTTTTGCTGTATTCCTTGACCCTCTTCCTTGAAGAGGGCGCAGGGAAGACCGGGTGCCGGCTGGCACCCATGACCCGCTGCGCGAAGAATTTGCACACGCAAATGCGCAGGCGGACAACAGGTGGGCCGGAAAACACCCGGCCTTCCCTGCGCGATGGGTTGACGGCTTATGCCTGCTCTCCCCGGAGCCGAGTTCCTTCTGGCCTCCGTCACCTCGCGAAAACCGACGCACCGCGTCCGGTTGGCCGATGCATCTTCGCGAAAGCTTGGCTGTAGCAACGACAGCCAGGACCACATGGTTTAGCCGTACGCGACCGCCCGGCTTCGCCCAAGGGGCTTCGCCGGACACTGCGCCGTTCGTCACACGGAGACGGACCTCACGAGGTTCACCCGCCCTGGTCCCGCCTTCCCGTGCCCGACGCAGCCGCGTCCACCGCACCCCAGCCCACGTTCGTTGCGACGTACGATCGCCCCTCTCCATCGGGCCGGGATGGCGGGAATATGCCGCGAATCCGAATTTCGGTAAAGTGGAATATTTTTGCGAGGAGGGGTTGACGGGGTCTGGGGTGTTTTGCCCGACGGGTCGCGATTGGGCGCGCTGGTAAGGTTAATCCTTCCTTTCGATTGTCGGTAAAGTTTTATCTATTATCGTGTTTGCCGTGGATGACGAACCAGAGGCTTGGATAGTGTTTGCGTGTTGCCTGATCGTGACTGGGATTGCGTTGCTTCTCTCCGGCATCGTTGCCTTCGGCTTTCATAGAAACTCGCTGCACGCGATGGCGTTGCTGTAACCGGATCAGGGCGCCCGGCTCGCAGGATGGGTGTCGACTTGTCCGCCGTGGCTCAATGAGCGAAGGCGGAAGCGAAACCCATCAAGTCCTTTCGAGGCGGTGACGAAACATGATGGGTTTCGCAAGGGCTCTACCCATCCTACGCACTACGCACTATCAATTGTCGTTACCCGCAGCACGCCTCGCAAACCGATCATCTGCCCGACGCAGCCGTCGACACAGTTCGCGGTTGATGTTCTGCAGCACGATCACATAGGCGTGGATGTCGGCCTTGTAGCAAGCGTAGAGATTTTGGGCGGTCAGCTCGTACAGCACCGTCGGTGCCTCCGCGACAACCGTTGCCGAGCGGTTTTGCATTTCGATCAGCGTCATCTCACCGAAGAAGTCGCCGCGCTCCAGCACGGAAATCGGGATGACGCTCCCCGCATTCGTCCGTTTGCTCACCGCGAGCCGGCCGGATTTGACGATGAACAGCGAGCGGCCCGGCTCGCCCTCCGCCACGACGGTTGCGCCCGCGTCGAAGCGGCGCTCGACCAGCATCGACATCAGCAGGTCGAGACCTGGCTCCGGAAGGCCGCCGAAGAACGGCGTCGCGAGCAGGAACGCTTCCAGATCGGGGGCCGTGACAACCATTGCGCTAGGATACGCCCCACCGCTATCTGCGGCAAGCAGAGCGGCGTGTTCCGTCATTGCGAGTGTAGCGAAGCAATCCAGAATCGGTCCGCAGCGACAGTCTGGATTGCTTGGTCGCATCGGCGCAAAATTGCTTCGCAATTTTGTCGCGAGCTCCTCGCAATGCCTCGCAAATCCGCCGCTCACTGCCGCGCAGCGCTCTCCCCGCGCAGTTCCCTTCGCTTTCGCCACACCTGCAGGTCGATCATGGCTTTGATCGTCGCCGCGAGGACGGCCGCGCAAAGCACGGCCTTCGAGATCGTCTCCATCGTTCCCTCGATCAGGAGGCAGTGGACCACGCTGCCCGCGACGATGACGAACGCGAGGGGAATATGAATGATGCGCCAGGTGCGCGGTCGCAGCTCCAACCGCCGGCGCAGGGACGCCAGCAGCGCAACGATGAAGATGGCCCACATCGCGGTCACGCCGAAGGGCGAGAATGGCGTCGGCGATGAGAAGGTCAGCGCGTCGATCATGTCGGGCGGACTGGTGATCCAGAGGCCGGCGACGTGGATCAGCACCGCGAAGGCCAGTGCGCCGCCGATCCAGTGATGGGCACGCCGTCCGCGATAGGCCGACAGTGGAGGCAGATATCCGCCGATCAGCAGAGGCTGAACCAGCACGAGACCGAGCGCGATGATCCCGGCGAAGCCGGCGAGGATGTAGACCGGACCGCGCCATGCGAGCTGCTCGCTTGTCGCAGCGGCAGCGATCGGCACGCCGATGGCCAGGGCGAGGGCAACCCAGATCAGGATCGCCCGGGCCGATCTCCACCCCGTCATTCGCTGGCCCGATCAGGCCGGCTGCAGGACGAAGTGCGCCTCGAGGCTGGTTTCCTTGGCGCTGCGCATCACCGGCCGCAGAAAGACGGTTTTGAATTCGCCGCTGTCATAGGCGAGGTGACCATGCGGCTGGCCGAAGATCGGAATGATCTGCGGCATCTCGAGCCGGAACTTGCCGTCCTTGTCGGTGAGCGTGGCGCCGTGGCTCTGCGGCTCGTGCTCCTGGCCTTCGGTCGTGTGCGCCCAGATCTGGATACGCTGCCCCGCGAGCGGAGCGCCGTCGCCGGCGCGGCGCACGGTGCCGCTCATCCAGAAACCACCCTTGCCGATCCGATCCACGATCGCCGCACCCTTGCGGTAGTTGTTGGCGCCGCCCGACATCGTTTCCGTCGGCGCGAGGGCGTCGGCGCGAGCGGGCAACAGCAGGCCAGGCACGCCGGCTGCGAAAACCCCGCTCGCCAGGACGGAGCCGCCCGCGACCAGCAGGTTGCGGCGATTGAGTACGACCATGGTCATGTCGGTTCCTCCGGGCGAGCAGTGCAGTGGCACCAGTGAGACTACAGCAACTGACGCCCGACGCCCAGTTACGACGAAGGGCGTCCCGGGTCGCAATAACGCTGTTGTGAAAGCAGATAGAGCCGCGTCAGAAGTTCGCCTTGACGTACTTCTCGCCGATATTGAGGGCGTCCAGCAGCGACTTCCTGTCGTCGTGTCCGGTCTGGTAACCCTTGACGATCGCGTCCCCGCGTTCTTTCGGGGTGCCGTGATGTTTCGGGTGCTTGAGCATGTTGTCGCCCGCGTTGAATTGCGTCAGGGCGATCACGGCGGCGTTGAAGCTCGATTGCTGCAATTTGCGAACGCCTGCAAAATAACCGGCAAGAAAATCCGCATGCAGCTCCACCCGTTTGACGGTGGGCTGCCCATCGAGGAGAATTTCGTCCACCCCCACCTTCCACTGCAGGACATGTCCAAACTCGTGGGCGCAGATGCCGGCGACCGCGGCATCTCCCGCCTCGGGATCTGCCATCAATTGCTTCAGGAGCCGTTGGCCGAACAGCACTGTGCCATCGGTCCCGGCCACGCGCTTCTCCCGCAACGCAAAGGCATTCGGCGAGTCATGGTCGTCGAAATAGGCGAAGCTGGGCGTGACGTTCAGACAATCGGAAATCCGGACCAGCGTCTCCGCCAGCGCCCGGTCGAAATCCTTGTCGCCCGACTTCGGTATCGATGGCATCTCGCGCACGTTGCCGCCATCCTGCTTGTCGCCGAGAATGTTGCTGGCTTCGCTCGCGGTCAGACTGCAGCCATAGGACGGATTGTGGCGAGCGTCGGCGGCCCTTGCACCAATGCCGCCGAAAAGAAGAAGGCCACAGCCCGCGATGCAACATCGTCGTGTCAGCATCTGCATGTCTCCCTAGCAGAGATTTGGAAACCGCTTACAAGCCTCGGAGGTGCCGCTGGTCTGGGGCGGGGGATTCGCCGGAGGATTTGGCACGCTTCCGGGAGTCGGAGCCGCGGTTTGCGGAAGCGGCACGGGCTGGGCCGGCAGTTGCTGGGGCGTGGAGCCGATGTTGAAGTTCGCGTATTCGATCCGGTTGGTATAGAGGCTGATGCCCAGCAGCCAGGTCGACACCCCCTGCTGATGCTGCGCGACCATCGAATAGACCGGTCCCGCCGGGAGCTGAGTTTGCCCGCTCAGGACGACATTGGTCACCTGCCCGAGCTGAACCAGCGGCATGTAGACGTCGCTGTTGTTGGTCTGCATGGCGATGGTCTGCCAGAGCTGGGGACCGTACCAGGTTGGATTCGGCGTGCCCGTCTGCAATTGCTGGATGACGGCCGTCAGGATTTGCCGGGGATCCGCCTGCGCCGACGCCGTCCGCGTCACCGGCACCTGAAGCAGGCAGGCCAGCACCACCGCGATCAAGAACCGAATCGATCCCTTCAACATCATCTGCATTCCCCTGACACTCACGCTGCGAAGCCAAAGCCGCCAAATGCTCGATGCCCACCGGCACCTCGATCGGTCAGTCAGCCGATCACCTGTTGATCTGTCCGGTCGAGCTCCTGATATCCGGCACCGTCGGCGGCACGACGATCGGCCGCTCCGGGACTGAACGATCGACATCAGGGGCAATCCTGAACGTACTCGACCCGCCGCCCGTACCGGTTCCCGACCCAATGTCGGAGCATTGGATCCTGCACGCCATCTTGCTTCGGTCGCAGTTGCAGCCTTCGGCGATCCGGCTGGACAGCTCAGCGCGGGGCAGCGGAAGCGCGATCAGCGCCAGGCTGGCCAGCATCAGTGTCTTGCGTGTGCTCATCCTTCACTCCACAGGCCTCAATCGAACGCTCTTGAAACCGACCACGACCGGGCGCGGCAGCAGCGTATCCGGCAACAGCACGTTCGACGTCGCGCGGCGCTCGAAGGCGATCGCCCCGCCGGGCGCTTCGTTCGGGCCGGCCTGCGGCGTCGGAGCGGGGGGCTGCGGCTTGCCGTCGCCGCTTGCGCCTGCAGCCGCCGGGGCCGCCTCCGCTGCGGCCGCCGGCAATACAGCCTGCCGATTCACCCCCACGTTCCCCCGCGTACTGCCATCCTCGCCCATGCTGGTTTGAATCGAGCGTGCCAGGAACACGCGGCTGACGAGCGCGAGTTCCACCGAGAAGCGCGGCCGCTCGACGCCCGTCTTCCGATCTTTCACCTTGTCGTCGATCCTCTTGCCGATCAGGATCGAAAGCTGCTTGCGCAATCCTTGCTGCGAGCAGAACCCTTTCGTTGCGTCGTCTTCGCAGAAGTCGAGCAGCCGAAGCTCCGCCGGCACCGCCGGAACGCCATAGGTCTCGGTGGCGGAAAACCTGACCTCGACCGTCTCGGTCGAGCTGGCGTCGGCGCCGAACCCGCCGCTCAACAGCTGGGACATCGCGCTGGCGCTGCCGCTGCCGCTGGCCCGCTTCACATTGGTGATGGTGAAGCGCGGAAACAGCACGAGCGGAAGGGTGGTCCGGGTCGCGGGCGGCTTGAACAGCGATTCGGTGGAGTTCGCTTGCGGCCAGATCTGTCCGTCATGCTCAGGCCGCACGTTCGTGGCAGGAAACTGATAGACCGCCCGATAGGCCTCCTCGATTTCCGGCGTCAAATCGAGATGCAGCAATTTGATCGAGCGCCCCGCGAACGGCTCGTCCGTCGCCGAATCGCTGACCGCATCGTCGGAGATCATCGCAAAGACATCGCCGACCTGGATGTCCTCGACGGGTGGATAGACCGGCTCGAAGCCGAGCTTCTGGATCGCCTCGTTCCATTGCTTTGCGACCGAAAGCTTGGGCTGCTCGCCGGTCCCGGCCCAACGCACCAAAGCGAATATCGCGGCGGCCGCAACGATGAAGCCCGCCACTACGATCCAGGTCCTTGACCCCTTCTTCGCCGGGGCAGGCGCTTCGTCAGCCGGGGGAGTCACTTCGCCGGGAGGACCACCCATGATCCAACTCTCTATTCCGTTATGCGGCGCAGCCTGCGGCTGGAACGCCTTGCCAATACATTTTCAGCGAGCCCAGCCTTGCTGGTGCTCGCTCACGACGGCCGCTCCATCGACAATCAATCGCGTCTCGGGATGCCGCTTCGTTCGCAAAAACAGGCCTTCAAACAATACGCGTCACTAAACATGAAACCCGTGCTGGTTGCCACTGGCAATTCGCACAATTCCGGAATTGGCGATGCTGCCGCGCGGCTGGGCGCCGGGTCGTCATGACGCACACAGCGATGCCCTGCCAGGGCGCACCGGCGCTGATGCCAGGGACGCTTTCCCCGCGCCTGAAAACATCAGCTATTTCAATACGATCCATATCCATCCATGCCGGGCCGACATGGTCGGTCATTGCGCGGCGGCGCTAACATTCCGATCGACGGGCACTACATGTGAAAGCCCAATGCGCATCCCCTCACCGGTACCCTCCCCATGATCCCCTTCTCCGTGCTCGACCTCGCACCGATCCGCCAAGGCGGCAACGCCGCGCAGGCGTTCCGCAATTCGCTCGATCTCGCCCGGCATGCGGAGGGCTGGGGCTTCAAGCGGTTCTGGCTCGCCGAGCATCACAACATGACGGGCATCGCGAGCGCGGCGACGTCGGTGGTGATCGGGCATATCGCGGGCGGAACGAAGACGATCCGCGTCGGCTCCGGCGGGATCATGCTGCCGAACCATTCGCCGCTGGTCATCGCCGAGCAGTTCGGCACGCTGGAATCGCTCTATCCCGGGCGGATCGATCTCGGGCTCGGGCGGGCGCCGGGCACCGACCAGTTCACCGCGCGGGCGATGCGGCGCGACCTCGCGACGGCATCGGAGAATTTTCCGCATGACGTGCTGGAATTGCAGGCGCTGCTTGGCGATGTGCAGCCGAACCAGGCGATCCGCGCCGTGCCCGGCATGGGAACGAAGGTGCCGCTCTGGATTTTGGGATCGAGCACGTTTGGCGCGCAGCTTGCCGCAATGCTCGGGCTGCCGTTCGCCTTCGCCTCGCATTTCGCGCCGCAGATGATGATGCCGGCGCTGCGCGAATATCGCGCGCGCTTCGAGCCGTCGGCGCAGCTCGACAAGCCCTATGCGATGGTCGGCGTCAACGTGTTCGCGGCCGATAGCGACGCGGAGGCGCAGCGGATGTTTTCCTCGCTGCAGCAGCAATTCATCAATTTGCGCCGCGGCACGCCCGGCCCGCTGCCGCCGCCGGTGGACGACATGGATGCGCTGTGGTCGCCGGGGGAGAAGGCCATGGTCGGCCAATCGCTGTCCTGCTCCGCGGTCGGCTCGCCTGATGTGGTCGAGCAGAAGCTGAAGGCGCTGCTCGCCGAGACCGGCGCGGACGAACTGATCACCACGGGGCAGATCTACGACCACGCCGCGCGGCTGCGCTCGTTCGAGATCGCGGCGGCGGTGCGGGATCGGCTGGCGCAACAGCCGGCGGTGTGAGCGCGATCGAGCGCCCCGCCAGAAGTGCGCCCTCTCCCGCAGGCGGGAGAGGGCGCGCACCGCGTTTGTGGCGACAACTCGAATTCTAATCCGGAAAGCCGAACAGCTTTGCCGGATTGTGGACGAGAATCTTCTCCAGCTCCGTCTGGTCGGGCGCGTAGCGGTACATCAGCTCGAGCAGATCGGCGTCGTTGGGCGGCTGCTTCACGGAGACCGGGTGCGGCCAGTCGCTGGCCCAGACGCAGCGGTCGACGGCGGCCTCGATATAGGCGCGCGCGATCGGGATCACGTCGTCGTAAGGAGCGCCGGCTTTCGAGGTCTTCTCGCCGAGTGACAGCATGACCCAGAAATTGCCCTTCTCGAGCAGCTCCAGCATCTTGCGCAAATTCGGATCGTTCCTGCCGGCCTCGGGATCAGGGCGCGCCATGTGATCGATCAGCACGGGGACGTCGAGATTCTCGTATTTGGCGACGCTCGACATGATGCCGTCCTTCTCCGGCTGGATCTTGACGTACCAGCCGAGCTCGCGAATGCGGGCAATGGCGCGGGCGAAATCGGCATCCGAGAGCACGGCGCCGAGCTCCTGGCGGAAGCTGAAGCGCGCGCCGCGCACGCCGGCGTCATGCAGCCTGGCGAGATAGGCGTCGTTCGCCTCCGCGAACACCAGCGCGTTGGCGCAGCCGCGATAGTTCGGACCCATCGCTTTGAGCCCGTCGAGCACGACGGCGTGGTCGGCGCCGTAGGTCGTGGTCTGCACGATGATGCCGCGCTCGATGCCGAGCGTCTTGTGCACGCGCAGCGCAGCCTCCCAGGTCGCAGTCGGCATCCGATAGGCCGCACCGGGGCGCTCCGGATATTTGTCGATGGGCCCCAGCACATGAAACTGGCTGTCGACGGTCTTTGGCGGCGGAGCCTTGACCGGGCGGCGCGGATTGGGATCGAACGGCAAATAGGTCGGCATGCGATGCTCCTTCAGTCGATCACGGCGGTGAAGTCGCACTGCACCAGCGCGCCGCCGTCCATATTGTCCATCGGCAGCGCGTGACGTGCCGGGCGGGAATGCTCGTCCGGAAACATCTTGAGCCATTCGACATTGACGGGACCGCGCTGCGTGCGGTCCTTCAGCCACACCGTCATCTTGATGATGTCGTCGGTGCTGCCGCCGGCGGCTTCCACGATCGCCTTCATATGCGCGAACATGTTGGCGCATTGGGCATCCAGGCTCTCGGGCATCGCGTTGGTCGCGGGATCGCGGCCGAGGATGACGCCGGACATCACGAGATTGCCGATGCGGCAGGCGTTCGGAATCGGATTGACGTGCTTGAAGCCGCCGATGTGGACGCTCTTGCGCCGTGTGTGACCACTCATGGTGCGCTTCCTCTTTGTTATTGCTTCAGACGAACTGGCACGACACCGAGCCGAACGGACCGTAATCGGCATGAAAGGTGTCGCCGCGGCGGATGTCGACGGGGCGCGTGAACGAGCCCGCCAGCACGACTTCGCCGGCCTTGAGATGCTCGTCATGCGGCGCGAGGCGGTTGGCGAGCCAGGCGATGCCGTTGGCGGGGTGATTGAGCACGCCGGCGGCAAGCCCGGTTTCCTCGACCTCGCCGTTGCGGAACAAGAGCGCGCCGATCCAGCGCAGATCCGCATCGAGCGGGCGGAACGGCCGGCCGCCGAGCACCAGCGCCGCATTCGCCGCGTTGTCGGAGATGGTGTCCATGACCTTTCGCGTCTTGCCGGTCTCGGGGTCGACGCGGTGCATGCGCGTTTCAAGAATCTCCAGCGCGGGCGTGACGTAGTCGGTGGCGTTGAGCACGTCGAAGATGGTGCAGTCGGGCCCGCGCAGCGGCGCCTTCAGCACGAAGGCGAGCTCGACCTCGATCCGCGGCGCGTGGAAGCGATCGAACGGAATCGGCGTGGCGTCGGCATAGAACATGTCGGCGAACAGCACGCCGTAATCCGGCTCGCTGATGCCGACCGCATTCTGCATCGCCTTCGAGGTCAGGCCGATCTTGTGGCCCTTGATGACCCGGCCGCGGCCGAGCTGCAGCTTGGTCCAGCTGCGCTGGACGGCGTAGGCATCCTCGATGGCGAAATCGGGATAGTCCTTCGTGAACATCGGGATCAGCGTCTTGGTGCGCTCGGCTTCATCCAGGCGCGCGGCAAGCCGTTCGATCGTGGCGGCATCGAGCATGGTCTACTGCTCCGCCGCGACGGTGTTGCGCAGCATGCCGATGCGGCTGGACTCGACCTCGACGACGTCGCCAGCCTTCAGCCAGCGCGGCGGATCGAAGCGAACACCCGCCCCCGTCGGCGTGCCGGTCACGATCATGTCGCCGGGCTTCAGCGTCGCGAAGGTCGAGAGATAGGAGATCAGATAATCGAACGGGAACATCAGCCGCTCGGTGGTGTCCTGCTGCCGCACCTCGCCATTGACGCGCGTGGTGATGTCATGCGGGCCGCGCGGGTCGAGCTCGTCCGACGTGACGATCCACGGGCCGATGCTGCCGGAGCGATCGAAATTCTTGCCTTGCGTGACGTTGAACTTGCCGTGCCGCAGCCAGTCGCGAATCGTGCCCTCGTTGCACAGCGTCATGCCGAAGATGTGCCCCCACGCCTTCTCGCGCGGAATGTGACGGCCGCCCTGCCCGATCACGATGACGAGCTCGCCTTCATAGTCGAGCTGATCCGAAACCTTGGGCTTCTCGAGCGGCTGACCGGAGCCCGTCATCGACGACATGCTGCGCACGAACAGGCTGGGATATTTTGGCAGGTCCGAATTGTCCTTGTACTCGGCGTTGCGCTCGGCGTAGTTGACGCCGATGCACCAGAGCTTTTCCGGCGCCAGCACGGGCGGCAGCAGGACGAGATCGTCGAGCGCATAGTCCGGCGTCGCGCCCGCGATCGCTTCCTGCGCATCGGACAGCGCGTTGGCCGCGATCAGCGCCTTCACGTCGGAGAAGTCGCGGCCGATCCGCCTGGTCAGATCGATCACGCCGTCAGCGACGGCCGCGCCGTAGCGCGGCTCTCCGTCCACGAGATAGCTCAGGAGTCGCATGGTCGTTCTCCAATTTGTGTCGGGCAGCGCGGCTGGCGGCGCGCTCAGTCTTTCGATTTGGGCGTCTGAAATACGGTGTTCAGCGTCACGATCTCGCCGAGGCGGGCGTAACGGGGACCGCCGATGCGCGCGATCGGGTCGAGCGCCTTGGTCTCGACCTTGCCGTCGTTCACGAGGCCGTCGCGCAAATGGAACATCACGACCTCACCGACGATCAGCCGGCTCTTGGCCTCGCCGAACTCGAGGCACTGGCGGAAGCGGCATTCCATCGCGACCGGCGCGGCGGCAAGCCGCGGCACCTTGATGCGCTCGCTCGGAATCGTTTCCAGGCCGAGATGCTCGACCTCACTGATTTCAGGCGGATGCTCGACCGATGAGTCGTGCACCGCCGACATCAGCGGCGTATCGGCGATGTGGATGACGTATTCCTCGGTGTCGAGGATGTTGTGCGCGGTGTCCTTGTAGTCGGCGCCCTTGCGGCCGACGCTGATGGCGAGCATCGGCGGCTTCTGCGAGACGAAGGTGAAGGCGCTGAACGGCGCGAGGTTGAGCACGCCCGTGGCTGACCGACTGGTCACCCAGGCGATCGGACGCGGCACCACGATGCCGGTCATCAGGCGGTAGATGCGCTCGGCGCCGAGCTCGGTGGGATCGATCCGCATCGATCAATCCGCCCTGATGTTGGCCTTGCGCACCACCGGAATCCACTTGGCGTCCTCGCGCTCGAGGTAGGCCTTGAACTCGTCCGGCGTCATCGGCGTGGCTTCGCCGCCGAGCTTTTCGAATTTGTCGACTACGGCAGGATCCTTCAGGATCGCAACCAGCGTCTCGTGCAGCTTGTCGATGACGGGCGCCGGCGTGCCCGCGGGCGCGAACAGGCCCGTAAACGTCTGGCCATCGAAATCCTTGTAGCCGAGCTCGGCGAAGGTCGACACGTCGGGCAGCGATTTCAGCCGGTGCGGGCTGGTGACGGCGAGCGCGCGAAACAGGCCGGCCTTGATGTGCTGGAGGCTGACCGTGAGCTGGTCGAACGCGAACTGCACCTGGCCGCCGAGCAGATCGTTGATCGCCGGCGCATTGCCGCGATAATGCGCGGTGACCCATTGCAGCTCGAGGTTCGACTGCATCAGCTCGCTGAGCAGATGGTTGGTGGTGCCGGGGCCGGGCGAGGCCATGGTCAACTTGCCGGGCTCGCGTTTGGCGAGATCGAGGAATTCCTTCAGCGTCGTCGCCTGCACCGACGGATGCACCTCGAGCACCAGCGGGGTCATCGAGATGGTCGAGATCGGCATGAAGTCCTTTTTCCAATTATAGGCTTCGCGCTTGTTGATCTCGGTTGCGAACAGCACCGGGCCGTTGGCGCCGACGAACAGCGTGTAGCCGTCGGGCGCGGATTTCGCGAACGCCTCGCCCGCGATCATGCCGCCGGCGCCGGCCTTGTTCTCGATGATGAAGGGCTGGCCGAGCTTTTCCTGAAGCTTGTCGGCGACGATGCGCGCGGCGCTGTCGACATTGCCGCCGGCCGGATAAGGCACGATCAGCTTGACGCTGCGGGCCGGCCATTGCTGGCCCGACGCGGGCCCTGCCAGCATCGCGGTGGCGGCAGCTATGGCAATCCAGATTAATCTCATGTTAACCTCCCGGCAGCGCTTCCAATTCCATGTCGCGTGCGGCGATGCGCGCGGCAGCTCGATCGGGGCGCAATCTCCAGATGCGCGCTTGTCCTGTCGAGTGAATTGTGGCGTTCTTGTCCATATTATGGACAAGACGCGAATCGCCCGCAACGCGATATCACCGCGGCAGGGCGCGCAGGCGATCCGGCGCGCCCTCGCCGTGCTACGCATTCTTGCCGCGGGTCGCGAGGACGGTGTGCCATTGGCCGAGGTGATCCGGGCGACCGGTCTCACCCGTCCGACCGTGCATCGCATCATCCATGTGCTGATCGAGGAAGGCATCGTCGAGCGACACGAGCGGACCGGCCGCTACGCGATCGGCAACGAGGTGCCGGAGCTGGCGCTGGCACGGCCGCGGCCGTCGCGGCTGCTGATCGCCGCCAATCCATCGCTGCAACGTGCTTCCACCGAAATCGGCGACACGATGTTCCTGACGGTGCGCACCGGCAACGACACGCTGTGCGTCGATCGCAGGATCGGAATCTATCCGATCCAGGTGCTGTCGATCGAGGTCGGCGCGCGCCGGCCGCTCGGCGTCTCCAGTGCCGGCGTCGCCATCCTCGCCGCGATGCCGGCGCCGGAGGCGCGAAAGATCGTCGCAGCGAACGAGAAGCGGTTCGAGGCTTACAAGACCGATGTGGCGACGGTCCTCGGCGAGGTCACCGCCGCGCGACGGCTCGGATACGGCCTGAGGGAAATCGGCCTCGTGCAGGGCACGAAATCGATCTCGACCTGGATCAAGACCCCGGATGGGCGACCGGCCGCCGCCATCACCGTTTCCGCCGTTCGAACGAGGCTCGGCCCCCGCCGCGAGCAGGAGGTCGCGGAGATCTTGTTACGGGAGGCGCGGAGTATCGAGCAGGCGATCGGTGGGTAATCACAACCAGCGCTCAGGCGGTGGTCCTTCGCCTCTCCCCGCTTGCGGGGAGAGGCCGGAATTCGAGCGAAGCTTGAATTCCGGGTGAGGGGGAGTCTCCGCGAATCCGATTGCCACCGAGATCGCGGATGGAGCCCCTCACCCCAACCCTCTCCCCGTAAGAACGGGGCGAGGGAGCGCACCGGCGATGCGGACAGAGCTCGCCTCAATCATGTCACCGCTGCGCGTCATCACACGGCGCTGTCAATGGGCTGACTTCGCGCGCATTTTTATGGCACAACGCCCCCTCCGCCGACCGACCAACGAGGCCCCCGCATGCCCGCGCCAAAACCGCCTGCCTTCGAGACCCTGAGCCTGCATGCGGGCCAGCATCCGGATCCCGTGACCGGAGCCCGCGCGGTCCCGATCTACCAGACCACGTCCTACGTGTTCCAGGATTCCGACCACGCCGCCGCACTGTTCAATCTGGAGCGTGCCGGCCACATCTATACGCGCATCTCCAATCCGACCACGGGCGTGCTGGAGGAGCGGCTGGCGGCGCTGGAGGGCGGCGTCGGCGCGATCTGCACTGCGAGCGGCATGGCCGCGCTGCATCTGGCGATCGCGACGCTGCTGAGCGCCGGCGATCACATCGTGGCGTCGAGCTCGCTCTATGGCGGCACCATCAACCTGCTGGCACACACGCTGCCGCGCTTCGGCATCACCACCACTTTCGTGAAACCGCGCGATCTCGATGCGTTCCGCGCGGCGATCAGGCCCAGCACCAAGCTCGTGATCGGCGAGACCATCGGCAATCCCGGGCTGGAAGTGCTCGACCTTCCCAAGGTCGCTCAGATCGCCCATGACGCAAAAATTCCGCTGCTGATCGACAACACCTTTGCCACGCCCTATCTCAGCCGGCCCATCGAGCTCGGGGCCGACATCGTCATGCATTCGGCGACCAAATGGATCGGCGGCCACGGCATCGCGATCGGCGGCGCCATCGTCGACGGCGGCCGCTTCGACTGGCGCGCATCGGGCAAGTTCGGCGTGCTGACCGAGCCCTATGGCGGCTATCACGGCATCGTCTTCGACGAGCAGTTCGGCACGGCGGCCTTCATCATGCGTGCGCGCACCGAAGGCTTGCGCGATTTCGGAGCCTGCCTGTCGCCGACCAACGCGTTCCAGCTTCTGCAGGGCGTCGAGACGCTGGGCGTGCGCATGGACCGTCACATGCAGAACACGCACCTCGTGCTGGAAGCCCTGAAGTCCAACAAGGCCGTCGACTGGGTGCTGCATCCCTCGCTGGAGACGCACACGGACTATCAGCTCGCCAAGCAACTGCTGCCGCGCGGTGCCGGCTCGATCATCTCCTTCGGCATCAAGGGCGGGCGGCCCGCGGGCCGCAAGTTCATCGAATCGCTGCGCATGATCAGCCATCTCGCCAATGTCGGCGACGCCAAGACGCTGGTGATCCACCCGGCCTCGACCACCCATCAGCAGATGGACGCCGAACAGCTCAAGGCGGCCGGCATCGGGGAGGAGCTGGTGCGGCTCTCGGTCGGCATCGAGACCGCTGGCGACATCATCGACGATCTCGCGCAGGCGCTGCGCATCTCGCAGAAGGTCTGACACCATGAAGCTCTCCGTCAACGGCCTTGATGTGTTCACCGCAACCGGCGGCCGCGACTTCGACAAGTCCCTGCCCGCGGTCGTCTTCATCCACGGCGCCGGCTTCGACCATTCGACCTGGGCGCTGCACACGCGCTGGTTCGCCCATCACGGTTTTTCCGTGCTGGCGCCTGATATGCCCGGCCACGGCCGCTCTAGCGGGCCTTCGCTCGGCAGCATCGCCGAGATGGCCGACTGGACCGCGGCGCTGCTCGATGCGGCGGGAGCTGCGAAGGCGCATCTGATCGGCCATTCCATGGGATCGCTGATCTCGCTGGAGACGGCGGCCCGTCACCCCGACAAGGTTTCCGCGCTGAGCCTGATCGGCACCGCCGCGACCATGACGGTCGGCCCGGATTTGTTGAAGGCCGCCGAGGCCAACTCGCAGGACGCCAACGACATGGTCTCGATCTGGGGCCTCGGATTCAACGCCGAGCTCGGCGGCAGTCTCGCGCCGGGCCTGTGGATGCATGGCGGCGCGCAGGCGGTGCTGAAGTCTTGCGAGCCGGGCGTGCTGTTCAGGGATCTGTCGGCCTGCAATGCCTATGCGAATGCGCTCGCCGCGGCCGCGAGCGTGAAGGTGCCGACGACATTGATTCTCGGCGAACGCGACATGATGACCCCGGCGAAGGCGGGCAAGGCGCTAGCGGCCGCCATCCCGCATGCGAAGACCGTCGTTGTGCCGGGCGCCGGCCACATGATCATGGCCGAGCGCCCGGATGAATTGCTGGCGGCGCTGAGGGGCTGAGAGTTCAGCCGCAAGAACTTCCACGGCGTCATGGCCGGGCTTGTCCCGGCCATCCACGATCTTTCTTGCAACACAAAGAACGTGGATGCCCGGGACAAGCCCGGGCATGACGCCGTCGCGTTATCTCAGGACCCCGGCGTCCACTTCCAGACGATGTCGGAGACGTTGACCGGCTTCGGGATCAGGCCGAGCTTCGCAAAACGGTCGGCGACGGCCTGCTGGGTCTTGATCACCTCGGCGTCGAGCGGCACCACGCTGTAAGTCGATCGATTGACGAAGCGGCGGACGGCCTCGATGTCGACGCCGGTCGCCTCGGACTGCGCCTTCGCGACCTCCTCGTGATGTGAGTTCGCCCAGGCGCCTTCCGAGGCGAAGGTGGTGTTGAGCCGGGCGACCAGCGACGGATGTTTTTCGACGAAATCCGTGTTGGCGATGTAATAGGCGTTCGGCTTGTGCACGTCCTTGTCGAACGCGATCACCCGCGCGCCCTCCTTCAGTTCGGCGAGCGCCAGATAAGGATCCCAGATCGACCAGGCGTCGACCGAGCCCTTGACGAAGGCCGCGGTCGCATCAGCCGGCGCGAGCGGCGCCGGCGTGATATCGGACCAGGACAGCCCGGCCCTTTCGAGCGATGCGACCAGCAGATTGTGCGCGCTCGATCCCTTGCCGAAGGCGACGCGCTTGCCCTTGAGGTCGGCGAGCGTCTTGATCGGTGAATCCTTCGGCACGATGATCGCCTGATTGTCGCCTTCGGACTTCACAGCCGCGACGTAGCGGATCCTGGCGCCGCCCGCTTGCGCGAAAATCGGCGGCGTATCGCCGACGAAGCCGAAATCGACGCTACCGACATTGATGGCCTCCAGCAGCGGCGGACCGAACTGGAAGTCGACCCATTTGACCTCGATGCCGAGCGGCCTGAAGGCGTTTTCGAGTGTCTGACGCTGGCGCACGGCCGGGAAGAAGCCACCCTTCTGCGTGCCGATCCGGATTTCCGCGGGCTTGTCCTCGGCGTGCGCGGACACATTGAATGCGGTCGCGACGAGCAGCGCTGCGGTCAGAAAATGGCGTCGTGCAATCATGTTGCGTTCCTTTGCGTTGGATTCAGTTGGCGAAGAACGGAGAATTCGCGCGCCGGCTCCGCTCGGAGAGCACCGCGCGGGCCGCGCGCTCGGCCTCTCGCGCCGAGCGGAACTGACGGCCTTCGAGACTGTCGAACAGGCGCTCGGAGGAGAAGAAGCGGAAGCCGCGGGCATCCCTCGTGACGATGCCGGCGGCACGGTCGTGGATCTCGATGATGTAGGCGTTGGACTGAGCCTGAGACATGACTGCTCGTTCGCCGGAATTCCGGCGCTCCTGACTTGCAAATTTGCGGTGTGGATATTGCTAGGACGAGGTCAGCAACAACAACAGGCGCCCGTCGCCGCCGAGAAACAGCGCCGCGTCATGCACGCATGCATGTCATTGGAAGTGCGCTGGCGATCGGTTCTCATGGTGCGGCGTGGACTCGAGGAGCAGTTTCGATGCTGCAAATATCCAGCGATTGCCGCGATTGGTCAATGAAATGGCTATCCATATTTGCGGGCCGCGCGCGGGGGTGCTTCTCCCACAGGATGCGCTTGCAGTCGGATTCATCTTGCGCGGCAAGGATCGCCGCGGCGATATGCCGGGCTCTTGTAGGGTGGGCAAAGCGACTTGTCCGCCGTAGCTCGAAGAGCGAAGGCGGAAGCGTGCCCACGATCTGTCGCGATGTTGGACAGGAGGTGGGCACGGCGCAAGCGCGCCTTTGCCCACCCTACGATACTGAACTTGCGGAGAGAACCCCTCACCCCGCCCTCTCCCCGCAAGAGCGGGGCCAGGGAGACGAGAGAGCGCGGAACGTCACCACATCGTCGCGGCAGCCCGTTCCGGCCAGATGCGATCGTACTCCGCGCCGCCGACCTGGTTGTCGCTCATCTCGGCGAGGATCTGGCCCGGCGTCGGCAGCGTCTTCGGATCGATACGCTTGTCGGGATTCCAGAGGTCGGAGCGGACGATGGCGCGGGCGCACTGGAAGTAGATTTCGTCCACCTTCATCACCATGACGCTGCGCGGCGCCTTGCCTTCCACCTTGAACGAGGCCAGCAGCTCGGGATCGATGGATAGATGTGCGCGACCGTTGGCACGAACCGCATTGCCGGAGCCGGGGATCAGGAACATCAACGACACCCTGGGATCGCGCACGATGTTGCGCAAGGAGTCGACACGATTGTTGCCGCGGCGGTCCGGCAGCATCAGCGTGTTGGGATCATGAATCCGGACAAAGCCGGGCAAGTCACCACGCGGCGAGCAGTCGATGCCTTCCGGTCCGATGGTGGCAAGCGCGGCGAACGGCGCCTTCTCGATGAAGATGCGGTAGAGCGGCGTGACGTGGTCGGCGACTTTCACGGTCGAGGCGTCGTTGGTGGCGCCGTAGATGGCCTCCAGCTGTTCGATCGTTTCAATCACCGACATTCCGTTCTCCCTGCTGTAGTGGCTAATCGTGCCAGCCTTCGTTCCTGATCACGCGCACGAGCTGGCGGGCGTGATACTCGGCGCTGCCGGCATTGAGGATGGTGACATCCGCCTGCGCCGACCTGTCGTCGACGCTGCGAGTGAGGCGCTCGGCGATATTGCCGTCGCTCTGTCGCGCGCGCGCGGCCAGCCGCGCGGCCAGCACATCCGGCGGCGCCGTGATCGCGACCACCACGACGTCGGCGTAGGCCTGGCGCAGCGCACCGATCACCGTGCGCGAGACATTGGCGACGACCGTGCGGCCGGCGCGGATATCCTCGTTGATGTCGAGCGGCAACGCATAGGAATGCCCGTGCGCGTCCCAATGCACGGCGAAGTCGCCATGCTCGCACGCGCCGCGGAATTCGTCGAAGCCGAGCGCGACATTGTCTTCGTCGGCGGAGGATTCACGCGTCACGATTCGGCGCGGGAAGACAATGTCGTGATCGTCAACGCAGGCCGCCTGCGCCAGCCGCAGCAGCGTGTCCTTGCCGGCGCCGCTGGGACCGACCACGAGCACGAGCCGGCCGGGACCGATCGCGCCCGCGTCGTCCTGCGCCATGGCCGGAATCTCGCTCATGCGACGCGGCTTCCTTCACGCCAGACGCTGCGGACGACGGGAACACTGCCGGCAACATGCACGCGAATGAGGTCGGCGCGCTTGCCGATCGCGACCTCGCCGCGGTCGGTGAGGCCCACCGCTTCCGCGGGCGCCTTCGTCACGGTGCGGATCGCCGCGGGAAGGCCGATCGCGGGCACATGCTCGGGCAATTGCAGCGCTCCCATCAGGAGGCTCGACGGGATGTAGTCCGACGACAGGATGTCGAGCAGGCCTTCGCGGGCGAGATCGACCGCGGCGATGTTGCCGGAATGCGAGCCGCCGCGCACGACATTCGGCGCGCCCATCAGGATGTCGATGCCAGCCTCGTGCAAGCCGCGCGCGGCCTCGAGCGTGGTCGGGAATTCCGCCACCGACACGCGGTCGCGCACGGCGTCCGCGACGTTCTCCTCGGTGGTGTCGTCGTGGCTCGCGAGCGGGATCTTGTACTGATGCGCCAGCGACACGATCTCGCGCATGTTGGTGGCGGCATAGAGCTTCTGATATTCGAAGCGCTTTGCGAACAGTTCGTCGAGCTCGGCATCGGTCTTGCCGCCGCCCCTGCCGCGGTAATAGTCACGCAGCTTGACCTCGTCGCGGAACTGACGCTGACCGGGGGTGTGGTCCATCAGCGACATCAGCTTGACGTCGGGACGGTCGATCAGCTCCCTGGCCTCCTCGACCACGCTCGGCATCGGGATTTCGCAGCGCAGATGCAGGAAGTGGTCGGCGCGCAGCAGGCTAGCGTCGCGCGCGGTCGTGATCGCGGCGGCGAGCACGCCGGCCCGGCCGTCCACTTCCTCGGCGCCGTCCTCGCGCCAGACCCGAAGCGAATCGAACACGGTGGTGATGCCCGAAGTCGCGAGTTGGCCGTCGTAGGAGATGACGGCGGCAACCGGATTCCAGAACACCTTTGGCCGCGGCACGTAATGGGCTTCGAGATGGTCGGTGTGCAGCTCGATCAGCCCCGGCATGATCAAATCGCCGCCGGCATCCTCGGCGCCCGCAGGCGCAGTCCCATCGCCGATCTCGGCAATGCGCCCGTCGGCAAGAGCGAGCCAGCCCTGCTCGATCACCCGGTCGGCCAGCACGATCCTGGCGTTGGCGATCACAATGTCCTTCGGCTTGGCGTTCATTTCCATGTCCCTCAGGCCGCGGCGGCGAAGCTGGTGACGTCGACGATGCGGTCGGCAATCAGATGACGGATTTCGTCGTCATGGACAATGGCGACCATGGCGACGCCCTGGCGTTTCTTCTCGGCGACCAGCTCGACCACGACGGCGCGGTTGGCGGCATCGAGCGAGGCGGTCGGCTCGTCCAGCAGCAGGATCGGCAGGTCCGAGATGAAGCCGCGCGCGATGTTGACGCGCTGCTGCTCGCCGCCGGAGAAGGTCGCGGGCGGAAGCTGCCAGAGGCGCTCGGGGATGTTGAGGCGGTGCAGCAGCTCGCCGGCGCGGGCCTGCGCCTCAGTGCGGGCCATGCCGTTGACGATCAGCGGCTCGGCGACGACGTCGATGGTGGCCACGCGCGGTACCGCGCGCAGGAACTGGCTGACATAGCCGATGGTGGAGCGGCGGACGTTGAGGATCTGCCGCGGCTCGGCGCTGGCCAGATCAATCACCGCGCCTCGATGGCGGACGCCGATGCGGCCGCTATCGCAGCGGTAGTTGCCGAAGATCATTTTCAGGATCGAGGACTTGCCGGCGCCGGATGGCCCGGAGAGCACGACGCACTCGCCCGGATTGACCTGGAAGGTCACGCCGCTGACGACCGGCAATTCGATGCCGCCCTGCAGGTGCATGGTGAAGGTCTTGTTGGCGTCGGCAACGTCGATCATGGCAGTCATTGGGCGGCTCATCTGAGAAATCTCATGGCGGCAGAATCGAGGAGACGAGGAGTTGCGTATAGGGCTCGCGCGGATCGTCGAGCACCTGATCGGTGAGACCGGTTTCGATGACCCGACCGCCCTTCATCACCATCACGCGGTGCGACAAGAGCCGGGCGACCGCGAGGTCGTGGGTGACGATGATGACGGCGAGATGCAGCTCGGCGACGAGGCTGCGCAGGAGGTCGAGCAGGCGCGCCTGCACGGACACGTCGAGGCCGCCGGTCGGCTCGTCCATGAACACCAGCCGCGGCTCGGTGACGAGGTTGCGCGCGATCTGGAGGCGCTGGCGCATGCCGCCGGAATAGGTGCGCGGCGCATCGTCGATGCGCGCGGTGTCGATCTCGACGCGGGTGAGCCAGTCGGAGGCAGTCGCGCGGATGCGGCCATAGTGATTCCACCCCACCGCCATCAGCCGCTCGCCGACATTGGCGCCGGCCGAGACCGCCATGCGCAAGCCCTGGGCGGGATCCTGATGCACAAAACCCCAGTCGGTGCGGTACAGGAAGCGCCGCTCGGCTTCGCCGAGCGAGGCGAGATCGCGGGCGACACCGTCGCGCATCCGATAGGACACATGGCCGCCGCTGGCCGCAAGCTGGCCCGACAGCAGTTGCAGCAGCGTCGACTTGCCCGAACCTGATTCGCCGACGATCGCCAGCACCTCGCCGGGATAGAGCGAGAAGGAGACGTCGCGGCAGGCGGCGATGCGGCCGAAGGATTTGCTGAGGGAGGTCGCGACCAGCAGCGGCTGGTCGTTTTCGAGCGCGGCCTGATCAACCATTGGTGCCTCCTTGCGCCTTCTCCTTGTACGGCGCGGCACTGAGGCTGCCGTGATGGCCGGCGGCCTGACGGCCCTCGCAATAATCGGTGTCCGAGCACACGAACATCCGTCCGCCCTTGTCGTCGGTGACGATCTCGTCGAGATAGGAATTCTCCGCGCCGCACAGCGCGCAGGGCGCGTTGAAGCGGTAGGGTTCGAACGGGTGATCCTCGAAATCGAGCGACACCACCTGCGTATAAGGCGGGATCGCATAGATGCGCTTCTCGCGGCCGGCGCCGAACAATTGCAACGCCGGGCAATTGTCCATCTTGGGATTGTCGAATTTCGGCGTCGGCGACGGATCCATCACATAGCGCGCATTGACCTTGACCGGATAGGCGTAGGCGGTGGCGATGTGACCGAAGCGGGCGATGTCCTCATAGAGCTTCACATGCATCAGGCCGTATTCGGCCAGCGCATGCATGCGCCGCGTCTCGGTCTCGCGCGGCTCGAGGAAGCGCAACGGCTCCGGGATCGGCACCTGATAGACCAGCACCTGGTCTGCGTGCAGCGTCGCCTCGGGGATGCGGTGGCGGGTCTGGATCACGGTCGCCTCATCCGTCGCCGTGGTCGTGGCGACGCCGGCGGTCTTGGCGAAGAATTTTCGGATCGAGATCGCGTTGGTGGTGTCGTCGGAGCCCTGGTCGATCACCTTCAGCACGTCGGCGGGACCGAGGATCGCAGCGGTGACCTGCACGCCGCCGGTGCCCCAGCCATAGGGCATCGGCATCTCGCGGCTGGCGAACGGCACCTGATAGCCGGGAATGGCGATCGCCTTCAGGATCGCGCGGCGGATCATCCGCTTGGTCTGCTCGTCGAGATAGGCGAAATTGTAGGCGGGCGCGTTCATTCCGCGGCCTCCTTCATGGCGTCCGCCGCCTGGGCGTCAGTGAATTCCTTGCGCAGCTTGCGGAGCAGGCCTAGCTCGGACTGGAAGTCGACATAATGCGGCAGCTTCAGATGCTCGACGAAGCCGGTGGCCTGGACGTTGTCCGAATGCGACATCACGAATTCTTCATCTTGCGCCGGGGCGAGTGCCTCCTCGCCCAGCTCGCGGGCGCGCAGCGCGCGATCGACCAGCGCCATCGACATGGTCTTGCGCTCGCTCTGGCCGAAGGCGAGGCCATAGCCGCGGGTGAAGCACGGCGCTTCCGTCGCGGAGCCCTTGAACTGGTTGACCATCTGGCACTCCGTGAGCTCGATCGCGCCGAGCGGCACGGCGAAGCCGACGTCCTCCGCCAGGAATTCCACCTCGACCTCGCCGAAGCGGATCTCGCCGGCGAAAGGATGGTTGCGGCCATAGCCGCGCTGGGTGGAATAGCCCATCGCCAGCAGGAAACCTTCGTCGCCGCGCGCGAGGTTTTGCAGGCGCAGATCGCGGTCCGCCGGAAAATTCAGCGGCTCGCGGGTGAGATCGCCGACGCTGGCACCGTCTTCGGCCTGCGGCGAGGATTCGATCAGCCCGTCGCGGCCGAGAATGTCCGTCACGCGCGGCGTTGGCGCCGTCGTCGCATCAGCCGTTGCCGGCGCTTCCGGCACAAAGCCTTGCGCGAGCGCGGGATCGAGCAGGCGGTGGGTGTAGTCGAAGGTCGGCCCGAGGATCTGGCCGCCCGGAATGTCCTTGAAGGTCGAGGACACCCGCCGCTGCACCCGCATCGCGCCGGTGTCGACCGGCTCGCTGGCGCCGAAACGCGGCATCGTGGCGCGGAAGGCGCGAACCAGGAAGATCGCCTCGATCAGGTCGCCGCGCGCCTGCTTGATCGCGAGCGCCGCGAGCTCGCGATCATAGAGCGAGCCTTCGCTCATGACACGGTCGACGGCCAGCCCAAGCTGCTCCGAGATCTGGTCGAGCGTGAGCTCCGGAACGCCTCGGTCGCCGCGCCGCTTATCTGCGAGCAAGCGATGGGCGTTCTCGATGGCGCGTTCGCCGCCTTTGACTGCGACATACATGCTTCTAGCTTCCCTTGCTCACGATGCGCGTGGTGCGGGGGATCGCGGCCACGGCGTCATCGGCGACCAGCACCACATCGATGCCGCGCGGAAACAGTGCTTCGTTGACGCGCAGGCGCTCGAACAGATCGAACGGCTTGACCGACGCCTGGAGCATCGCGGCGCCGTCGATGCCGGGACCGCGCAGCTCGAAGCTGCGTCCTGCGTCGAGGCTGTCGACCTGGAGGATCAATGTGGTGGACCGATCCGGATATTCGCTGGTGCCGAGCGCGAAGCGTTCGAGCGGCGGCAGCGCACCGCCGTCACTGATCAGCGCAAAGCTCGCGATGGAGGAATCCTGCACCACCGGCGCGCCGGTGTGGAACTTCAGCCATTTCACCACGTCCGGGCTCTCCGCCATCCGCGCCTCGAGCCAGAGCGGCGTGTCGTGGTCGAACAGCGTCAGCGCGATCGCGGCGGTGCCGCGCATCATCGTTTCCGGCTTGCCAGCCATCGGCACGATGCGCTGGACCGAGCCCGGCCGCGCCATCGCGTCCATCACCGAGCGAAAGGTCGATTGCGCCGACAGCACCTTGTCGGCGAAACCGGGCGGCAATTCCGCAATCGTGGTCATGATCTCACCCCTCACCGCGCACCATGGTGTAGAAATCAACCTTCGTCGCGGCGGTCTCGGCCGCCGCCTGCTTCCGGCGAATCATAAGCTGCTCACGCAACGGCGCGATTACGTCCCGCTCCACCGCTCCGCCGAAATCCCGGGACTGAACCAGCGCGTCGCACAGCGCGATCAGCCGCGCTTTCTCGCCGTCGCGCCCGAGCGTGTAGCCGAACCCGACCTCGCCGCTCGCCAGCCGGACCGCGGCGCGCGACACCGTGGCTTCGCCGAGATTGAAGGGCGCGCCGTCGCCGCCGACCCGGCCACGCAGCATGACGAGGCCGTTTTCGGGCGCACGCAAATCCTGATGGGCCGGGACAGCCAAGTTGCGGAGGCGGGCGGCGATCTCGCCCGCCTCCGCGTGCGCCAGCACGGCCATGGCGGCCTGACGCTGGGCTTGCTGGTTGTTGTGCTGGGTCACCTGATCCACCGAACCTCTGACAGAACTTGCCGCATCGAAGTTGTCTATGATAATAGACAACTTCATACGGGAGCGCCATGACTGTTTCGTGACAAAGCTGTGATTTCTGGAGTAGGTTGCCGCAACATGAGCATGCAGGACACCGCCTCCTCGGGCGTCGCGCTATGGCGCCTCGTTGCCGACGGCATCGAGCGCGGCATCGCCGATGGCCGCTTCGCGGCCGGCGACAAATTGCCGGGCGAGATGGAAATCGCCGAAACCTATCGGGTGAACCGCCACACCGTGCGGCGCGCGCTGGCAGCCCTTGCCGAGCGCGGCCTCGTGCGCGCCGAGCGCGGCAGCGGAACCTATGTCGAGGCACAGAAGCTCGCTTATCCCCTGCGCTCACGCACCCGCTTCTCCGAGATCGTCGGCGCCGGCGGCCGCGAGCCGCGCGGGCAGCTGATCGAGGCGACCGACGATGTCGCGACCCGTGAGCTGGCGCGCGAGCTCGGCTTGAAGGCCGGCGCGCCGCTGGTGCGGATCGAGGCGATTCGCCTCGCCGACCGCACGCCGATCTGCGTCTCCACCACCTGGCTGTCGGCGGAACTATTTCCGGGTGCCGGCGCCGTGTTCGCAGCGACGCGCTCGATGACGAAGCTGCTGGAACATTACGGCGTCCGCGACTATCGCCGCGGCGCGACCCGGATCACCGCCGGCATCGTCGACGCAACCGACGCGGCCCGGCTCGATCTGGCGCTGGGACGGCCGATCCTGGTGGTCGATGCGACCGACCACGATCTCGACGGCAAGCCGCTGATGACCAAGCATTCGCGCTTTGCGGCGGAGCGGGTGGAGTTTCTGGTGGAGTCGTAGGGTGGGTTAGCCTTGGGCTGCGCGAAGCGCAGTCCGAAGGCGTAACCCACCTCTTCTGTCTCCGCGGAGATAAACAGTGGTGGGTTACGCCTTCGGCTAACCCACCCTACGGCACCTTTGATCAGGCGACAGCCCGCCTGCCAATAATCGCAAAGCGCAGCTTGCCCGAGATGAAATCGATCGCGGCGACCGCTACCAGGATCATCAGGATCAGGAACGACACCTTCTGCCATTCCAGCACGCGGATCTGCTCGGCGAGCTGGAGGCCGATGCCGCCGGCGCCGACGATGCCGATGATGGTGGCCGAGCGGGTGTTGGATTCGATGAAATAGAGCACCTGCCCGGCGATCACGGGCAGGACCTGCGGCAACAGGCCGAAGCGGATCTCGTGCAGCGGGCTGCCGCCGGAGGCGCGGATGCCCTCGACCTGCTTCTGGTCGGCGGCCTCGATCGCCTCCGAGAACAGCTTTCCGAAGGCGCCGAAATCCGACACCGCAATGGCAAGCACGCCGGCGAACGGGCCAAGCCCGACGACGTTGATCCACACCAGCGCCCAGATCAGCGTGTCGACGCCGCGGATCGAATCCAGCACGCGGCGGACAGGAAAACGCAGGAGCTTCGACGGCACCACGTTGCGCGCCGCGAGCAGGCTGACCGGAAGCGCGAATATCGCGGCCAGCGTCGTGCCGAGCAGCGCGATCGACAGCGTCTCGCCGAGCGCCTTCAGATAGATCGGGAGCGACGATCCGGGGTCAGGCGGGATCATCATCAGGCTGATCCAGCCGAGCTGGCTGAGACCTGCGAAGAATCGCGACGGCGAGAAATCGAGATCGACTAGGCCGTAAATGAGGATCGCGAACGCCGCGACGATCATCGCCGGCGTGGCAAGCCGCGCCGAGGCCGGCCGGTCGAACACATCGGGATAGCGCGCGCGAAGCTCTCGCGTGTCGACCGCTTGCCGCCTCGTCACGTCCGCGCCTCCTTGCCGAACAGGCGGCCGCGCAGCCAACCGGTGCTGATGTCGATGATGAACACGGTGACGATGATGGTGAGCAGGATCGCGCTGACGTCCGAATAGTAGAATTTGCGGATGGCGACGACGAGTTCCTGGCCGATGCCGCCGGCGCCGACGAAGCCCATCACCGAGGCTTCGCGGACGTTGATCTCGAAGCGCAGCAGCGCGTAGCTCGCATAGCCCGCGGTCACCTGCGGCACGACGGCGAACCGCATGCAGGACAGCCAGCTCGCGCCGGTCGAGCGGATGCCTTCGACCGGCTTCATATCGGCGTTCTCGACGATTTCCGAGAACAGCTTTCCGAGCGCGCCGGTGGAGTGGATCGCGATCGCGAGCACGCCCGCCATCGGTCCGAGCCCGAAGGCGATGACGAAGATCAGCGCGAAGACGATGCCCGGAACGGTGCGGGCGAATTCGAGCAGGCGCCGGACGACGAAGCGCAGCCAGGGTGCGGGCGAGGTGTTTTCAGCCGCGAAGAAGTTCAGACAAAATGCCAAGGTCGCGCCGATCAGCGTGCCGACATAGGAGATCAGCAGCGTCTCGCCGAGCATCTTCAGCCATTTGCGCCAGCCCCAGAGCCACTCGCCGACATCGGTCCAGACGCGCTGGCCGTTGTCGAGCGTGAGGATGCGGTCGAAATAGCTGATGAAATTGCCGAAATAGGTGAACAGCGTGCGCAGATTCACTTCCGCACCGACCGCGGCGAGAAGCAGCGCGGCGGCGAAGACCGCGATCCCCAACAGCAGGCGGAGCCGCCTGCGCCCGACCGCCTGGCGATAAGCGGCGTTGAGCACGGCAAGCTGCTGCTCGGGGAGGATCGAAACCGCTGTTGTCATCGGCCTGAGCCAAGTTCCGTCAAAGAAAGAGCCGGGTCCAAGGACCCGGCTCCAGTTACATCGCCCTGAGATCAGGACGCCTTCTTCTTACGCAGCGCATCGACGAACTTGATCAGCTCGATCGTGCCGTCCCAATCCTTGGTGGTGGCGGGATGAAAGCCCTTCTTCTGGCCGTCGGAGAGGCGGTCGAACGCGGCCTTGTCCTTGGCCGGCGCGTCGAAGAACGCCTTGGCGATAGCGGCCTTGGCGTCTTCCGGCAGGTCGGAATTGTAGGCATAGGGGCCGTTGATGATCGGCGCCGACTTATGGATGATACGGAAATCGTCCTTCTTCATCGCCGAGCCGTCGGCATTCTTCAGCATGCCCTTGGTCAGCATCTGCGCCAGCGTGGAATCGTCGTCGCTGGTCCACTGGTTGGCGGCAACGTCGACGGTGCCCTGCGACAGCGCCAGCATCGCGTTCTCGTGACTGCCGGTGAAGACGACCTTGCCGAAATAGCCGTCGGCATCGGGGATGCCCATCTTGTCCAGCTCGAAGCGCGGCACATTGTTGCCGGAGGTCGAGTTCGGATCGACGAGGCCGAGGTTCTTGCCCTTGAGCTGGTCGACGCTCTTGTAGGCGCTGCTCGCCTTGACGAAGAACACCGAATAATAGCCGGTCGAGCCGTCGGCGTTGATGTCGTTGGCGAAGGCGTCGGACTTGACGCCGGTCAGGCGGGCGCGGGCGAACGAGGCCGAGCCATAGCTGGCGATATGGATGTTGCCGGCGCGCTGGCCCTCGATGACGGCGGCGTAGTCGTTGGCGATGCGCAGCGTGACCTTCACGCCGAGTTCCTTGGAGAGATAGCTCACGAAAGGCGCCCAGCGCTCGGTGACGCCGGAGGCGTTCTCGGCCGGGACGACCGCGAAGGTCAGCTCGGGATATTTGGCTTTCCAGTCTTCGGCGGAAGCCGACGAGGCGAAGGCGAGCGCCGCGGCGCCGGCCAGAACGAGTCTACGAGTGATCATGATACCCTCTTCATCGGTTGGGTCGGTTGACGCAAAAGCTTGCAACTCAAACAGGCGCGACGCGGCTCAGGCGGCGGCCGCCGTTCCAAGTGCCGGGACGCCCGCGGGCGCCGGGTCAGGCATGGTGCCCATGACGTCGGCGGCTTCGAGATCGTAAAGCTCGCGCGCGACGTGGTCGGTCAGTGCGGCCGGCGCGCCGTCGAACACCACCCGGCCCTGCGCCATGCCGATCAGGCGGTCGCAATAGCTGCGCGCCAGATCGAGCGAATGCAGATTGCAGATCACGGTGATGCCGAAATGCTTGTTGATGCGCAGCAGCGCATCCATCACGATCTTGGTGTTGCGCGGATCGAGCGATGCGATCGGCTCGTCGGCGAGGATGATGTCGGGCTGCTGCACCAGCGCACGCGCGATCGCGACGCGCTGCTGCTGGCCGCCGGAAAGCTGGTCGGCGCGCTGGGCCGCGAGCGACGCGATGTCGAACTGTTCGAGCGCGGACATCGCCAGCGCCTTGTCCTGCTCGGGCCACACTTGCGACAGCGAGCGCCAGGCCGGCATCGTCGCAAGCCGTCCCATCAGGACGTTGGTGAGGACGTCGAGCCGGCCGACCAGGTTGAATTGCTGGAAGATCATGGCTGAGCGCGCCCGCCACTGCCGCAGCTCCTTGCCGCGCAGCGCGGTGACGTTGATGCCGTCGAACAGGATGCGGCCCTGCGTCGGCGTCGCGAGACGATTGATGGTTCGCAGCAGCGTCGACTTGCCGGCGCCGGACCGTCCGATCACACCGACGAAGCCGCCGGAGGAGACTTGAAACGAAGCGTCGTCCACCGCGGCTTTCGCGCCGAAGCGACACGTCAGACCTTCCACCACCAGCATGCAGGACTCCAGATTAGCTGGAGCCAACCGCTAACGCCCGCGCTTGACACTTGTGTGACACGGGCGTTGCACTGCGGCGATGCTACACACCTCATCCCCTGTCATCGCCGCGTCATGACATCGTCATCAAGCCGCTCGAAGAGGAACGCCCGCCCTCGCGCTCCGGATGCAACATGGCCGCCAAAACTCTTTCGGTCCAGCCGACCATCGATCCCTCGGCCAAACTGCATGAGACCAGGCTCGGCGCCTATACCGAGGTCGGCGCGCGCACCATCCTGCATGAAGTGGCGATGGGCGATTACTCCTATGTCGTGAACGATTCCCAGATCACCTACACCACCATCGGAAAGTTCTGCTCGATCGCGGCCATGACGCGCATCAATCCCGGCAATCATCCGATGCACCGCGCGACCCAGGCGCATTTCACCTATCGCTCGAGCGCCTACTTCGAAGGCGAGAGCGACGACGCCGAATTCTTCGACTGGCGGCGCCAGCATCACGTCCATATCGGCCACGACGTCTGGATCGGCCACGGCGCGATCGTGCTGCCGGGCCGCAACATCGGCACCGGCGCGGTGATCGCGGCCGGCGCCATCGTCACCAAGGACGTGCCGGCCTACGCCATCGTCGCCGGCAATCCGGCCCGCATCGTGCGGCGGCGTTTCTCCGAGGAGATCGCCGGAAGGCTCGCGCGGCTCGCCTGGTGGGACTGGGATCACGACAAGTTGCGTGAAGCGCTGCCCGATTTCCGCAAGCTCGGGATTGAAGATTTTCTTGCGACATACGAAGCAGGGGCGGCTCCCCTGACCAGATCCCTTACCAGCAAACGAAACGCGGTCGCGTGACAGACATTTTCCTTGAAGGCGGCCGGGCCCTGATCGGCGCCGAACTCGTCGAAACGTCATTGGCGGTGTCGGGACAGGACATCGCGCAGGTCGATGCCTCACGGGGCCGGGCGCGGCTGATAATCGATTCGCGCAACCTGCTGGTGCTGCCCGGCATCGTCGACCTGCACGGCGACGCCTTCGAGCGGCAGATGATGCCGCGCGCCGGTGTCGACTTCCCGATCGACGTCGCGCTCGCCGACAGCGATCGCCAGGCGATCAGCAACGGCATCACCACCGTCTTTCACGCCACCACCTGCTCGTGGGAGCCGGGCCTGCGCAGCGCCGATAACGCGCGCGGCCTGATGGAGGCCATCGAGCGGCAGCGTCCGCAGTTCGCCGCGGACACCCGCTTCCATCTGCGGCACGAGACCTACAATCTCGGCGCCGAGGCCGAGATCAGCGAATGGCTCGACGAAGGCCGGGTCGACCTGTTCGCTTTCAACGACCACATGGACGGCACGGTCGCCGACATGGCCAAGCCGCGCAAGCGCAACCGCATGGTGGAGCGCACCGGGCTGTCAGCTGAGGAATTCGACCGGCTGGTCGAACGCGTGGTCTCGCGCGCCGACGAAGTGCCGGCTTCGGTTGCGCGGCTGGCCGCCGCGGCGCGCGCAGCCGAGGTGCGGATGCTCTCGCACGACGATGCGACGCCGGCGATGCGCCAGGAGTTTCGCGAGCTCGGCGCTGACATCGCGGAGTTTCCGATCAACGAGGAGACGGCGCGGGCGGCAGCAAGCCACGGCGATGCCATCGTCTACGGCGCGCCCAACGTCGTGCGCGGCGGCAGCCACACAGGCTGGACGAAGGCCTCCGACATGATCGCCAAGGGGCTCTGCTCGGTGCTGGCGTCCGACTATTATTATCCCGCGCAGCTGCTTGCCGCGTTCCGCCTCGCCGCCGATGGCGTGCTGCCGCTGACGGAAGCCTGGAATCTGGTCTCCGCCGGCCCGGCGCGCGCCACCGGCCTTGCCGATCGCGGCGTGCTCGCCGAAGGCCGCCGCGCCGACATTCTGCTGATCGACGACAGCGTGAAGCTGCGGCCGCGGCTGATCGCGGTGATATCAGGTGGCAAGCTCGTCCATCTCACCGATGCGACGCGGCTGCTCACTGCTGAGGCGACGCCCCGCGAGGCTGTCGTCGCGGCCTAAATTGGTTATGCTGAGGCGATGACAGGTTTTCCCCGCTACGCGATCTATTTTGCCTCCGGCAGTGACAGCGCGCTGTCCCGCTTCGGCGCCGAGTTGCTCGGCTACGATGCCTACACCGGCAACGAATTGCCGTTCCCGCATGATGCGCTGCATGTCGCGCCGGACTGGCGCGACGTCAGCGCCGATCCACGCAAATACGGCTTTCACGCCACGCTGAAGGCGCCGATGGCGCTCGTATCAGACAGGACCGAAGCGGAACTGATGGCCGCCTGCGCCGCATTCGCCGGCAAATCGCGGCCGCTTGCCGTGATCCGGCCCGTGGTCGATGCCATCAGCGGCTTCATCGCCGTCATTCCGGCCGAGCCGGTCGAGGCGCTCCAGCAGCTCGCCGCCGATTGCGTCCGCGAATTCGACTCGTTTCGCGCCGCGCTGTCGGCGGGCGATCGGGCGCGGCGCAAACCCGAGAAACTCAGCGAGCGGCAGCGCGACTATCTCGACCGTTGGGGCTACCCTTACGTGATGGAAGAATTCCGCTTCCACATGACGCTGACGGGGCGGCTGGATGCCGAGCGCCGCGGACCGATCCTGGAGATGCTGAGGCCGCGGTTTGCGACGCTCGGTCTCGATACGCTGGCGATCGACCGCATCGCGCTATTTCGGCAGGATGATGCGGCGGCAAGATTCCACATCGTCGACGAGTGGCCTCTGGCGCGATAGACCTCAGCGCCAGCTCGCAAGATTCAAGGCGAGCGCCACCGCGCCAACCAGAACGAGGCTGGCCGCCCAGACTGCATCCAGATTGAACCAGCTTCGCGAGACGAACCTCAATCCAAGATGGCGGTAGACCAGCCACGCCAGACATCCGCCGGCGCCGACCATGGCGGCAACATGCACCAGGGACACCAGCACCGCCATCCCCAGACTTGTCTTCATCAGCGCGCCCGCCGCTTCATGGCCGGCATCGAATTCGAAGGCCTGGCAGAGCCCGAGATAGATCGGCACGAGCATCAAGGCGGCGCCGTGAGCGATGGCGACGGCAAATGACCAGAGCGCCAATTGCGTCGGCGGAATTCGTGCCAGCGCGCGGGGATGACGCCGCGCGATCAGCCGATAAACGCCGAAGCCGATGACGAGAAGGCTCGCGCCAATCTGGATCGAACGCTGCCACTCGGCCAGCACGAGCAGGAACGCGAATGGCAGCAGCACGAGAAATGTTGCCAGGAGATGCCCGGCCGACAGGGCCCACAACGCACGAAAGAGCGCGCGCGGGCTCTTGTCCATGAGCCCGGCCGAAACGGCGAGCGGCCATCCCATCCCCGGATTGACTCCGTGATAGAGGCCGCTCGCGACAAGGGCGAGCCACAGCCAGCCAAGCGCCGGGCTCGCGTGCCCACCATCTAGACCGACGGGTAGCAAAAGGAGTCCGTCGAACAATCGCCGCCCTCCAGCCTGATCTGGTGCGCACGATAGCCGTCCGGGAAGCTCACGAAATAGTCCTTGTCGAGCTCGAGGCCGCCGTTGCGACCGACATTGGCCATCACCTCCACGCCCGGAACCCCATCGGGATAGAACTGGTCGTCCCAGGTGGAATAGAGCGAATTGGTCCAGTACACGCGCCTGCCGTCGCGGCTGATCTCGACCATTTGCGGGCCGGCCGCAAAGGACTTGCCATTCGGATGCGCTGTACGGCGTGCGATGCCGCCGATGTGGACGGAGCCCGCAAGCTTCGGCTTTCTGGGATCGGTGACGTCGTACTGGCGCATTTCACCGGTGCCCCAGCACGACACATAGAGAAACCGGTCATCCATCGACAGGTCGATGTCGGTCACGAGCGGCGGCACGGCGCCAAATCCCTGCAGCAGCGGCGGGAGATTCTCCTTTGGCGCGGGTTCGGGCGGGATCGTTGCCGTCTTCTCGGCGTGGAATTTCCCGCCTTCGCGCCACCAGGTCCAGATCGATGCTTCGAGATTGGTGGTGTCGACCACGACGCCCACGAAGCCGTATTCGCGAACCGGATCGTGCGCAGGCCGCACCTCGAGCGCCATCTGATGATTGGCGCCAAGGTCGATGGTCTGCACGTTGCGCCGGGCGCGAAGATCCCAGAAGTGGAGACGATGGCCATATTTATTCGCCAGCAGATCCTCCGGGACGATCCCGTTCTCGAACTGCGGCGGCAAGGCCCATTCGCTCGTCACCATGTAATCGCGCGGCAGATTCCACCAGAAGTCATAATGCAGCGCCTGCGGACCGCGGTCGATCTCCCATCGTCCGAGGACCTCGAACGTCTCGCAATCCATGATGAAGACGCCTGGTGGCCCGTTGGTGCCGTCCTTACCGCCACCACCCAGCGTGCTCACGTAAATGCCGTCCGGCCCGCAATGGATGGTGTGCGGCCGCGAATAGCCGGTCTTCTTGAAGATTTCCTCGGGCTCGATGATCTTGTGGATCTTGGCTTTGGTCGGATCTGGCTTGGTATCGATGATGTAGATCCGCGACGAACGGATTCCGGGGATGATGAGATAGCGCCGCTCGATGAAGGCATGTCCGGCGAGCGGCGACAGAGCGGAGGAGCAGGCATTCCAGCCGAAGTGGTGAAACTCATCACCCTTGTTGGGCATCGTCACGGTGTGGACGATCTGGCTGTAGGTCGGCGATCCCGGCTTGACGTCGATGACCGCGAGAGCATCCGGCTTCGAGAAATCCGGACTGAGCAGCAACGTGTAGGCGAAGTTCTCCGCAGGTGCTTCCATCGCAAGCCTGGGCGATGCGTGAAATGTGGGATCCGGCCTCATCGTCATGGCACTGCCTCCCTGTTCTGTCGGTTCGCGCCAACCTGGCTCGGGATAACGGCATTATGAAGAGGTGTTACACGATGTCTCGAGATGCTCCGCGGGGCCTGGTTGGCGAACGTACCCTACTTCATCGCCGGGCTGCGGGAAACGGCCGAACCGCGCTAATTCGACGCCTTCAGCCAACTGGGGAAGCTCGCGAGTGAGGCTGGAGGGCGGGCCTCACACTCGATGTCGTCCCCGCGAACGCGGGGACCCATAATCCCAGGGAGTGGTTATCAAGCGAGCTGCCAACTCCGAGTCTTCGCCACACTTCTCTCTGTGGCTATGGGTCCCGGATCTACGCGCGCTTGAGGCGCGCTTGTCCGGGACGACACTGAGTGTTTGGTACCGCTACTTCCCCCACCGCAGCGCCAGCGCGTCGCGCTCCTTGGCGAGTTCCAGCAGGCCCGCGCGCGTGGCCGGATGCAGCGGCTGCAAGGGGTGGCGCACCGCGTCCGACTTGATCACGCCGCCGGCCTGCATCATCGCCTTGCAGGCGATCAGGCCGCATTGGCGGTTCTCGTAGTTGATCAGCGGCAGCCAGCGCTCGTAGGCGGCCTTCGCTTCCTCGCGCTTCCCGGCGAAATAGGGATCGACGATCTGGCGGATGCCGTCGGGATAGCCGCCGCCGGTCATCGCGCCGGTGGCGCCGGCGTCGAGATCGGCGAGCAGCGTGATCGCCTCCTCGCCGTCCCAGGGGCCCTCGATGTCCTTGCCGCCCGCCTCGATCAGGCTGCGGAGCTTTGAGGCCGCGCCCGGCACCTCGATCTTGAAATAGCGGATGTTGGCGAAGTCGCGCGCCAGCCGCGCCAGCAGCTCGACCGACAGCGGCGTGCCCGCGACCGGCGCATCCTGGATCATGATCGGAATGGTGATGGCGCCGGAGAGCACCTTGAAGAATTCGACGATGCCCTTCTCAGGGACGCGGAAGGTCGCGCCATGATAGGGCGGCATCACCATCACCATCGCGGCGCCGGCGGCTTCGGCCTGCTGGCTGCGCGCGGCGCAGACGGCCGAGCTGAAATGCGTGGTGGTGACGATCACGGGAACCCGGCCCGCGACATGCTCCAGCACCGCATGCATCACGGTTTCCCGCTCGGCATCAGTGAGCACGAACTGCTCGGAGAAATTGGCGAGGATGCAGAGGCCGTTCGAGCCGGCATCGATCATGAAATCGATGCAGCGGCGCTGGCCCTCGAGGTCGAGCTCGCCGCGCTCATCGAAGATGGTGGGCGCGACCGGGAACACGCCGCGATAGGGGCGCTGGGCCTTGTGTGGGGTGACCGGCATCGAACTCTCCATCCCTGATCTGTCTTACGTCTGGCGCCGCATAGGTGACGCGGCGGCACAGATGTAGCCGCCGGAGGGACCTGCGGCAATGCCGAACGCGCGACGTCAGATGGAGAAACTGAAGCGAAACTACGCGGTCTTGACCGCGCCCAAAAAGCCCTCGACCGCGACGCGGAGGCGGTCGGCGTCGGCCGACATCTTCTTGACGGATTCCGACAAGACCGTGCCGGCGTTGCCGGTCTCCTGATTGAGCCTGGCGACGCTGCCGATGGTGTCGGTGACTTCCCGCGTGCCCTGCGCGGCCTGCTGGAAGTTGCGCGAGATCTCGGTGGTGGCCGCGCGCTGCTGCTCGACGGCGGCGGCGATCGCCGTCATCTTCTCGTCGATGCCGCTGATGGCGCCGCCGATGGCGCGGATCGCGGTCACGGCCTGGCCGGTGGCGCCCTGGATCTCCTCGACCTGACGCGAGATCTCTTCCGTCGCCGTCGCCGTCTGTGCGGCGAGGTTCTTGACCTCGCCCGCGACCACGGCGAAGCCCCGGCCCGCTTCACCGGCGCGCGCGGCTTCGATGGTGGCGTTCAAGGCCAGAAGGTTGGTCTGGCCGGCGATGGCGTTGATCATCTTCACGACCTCGCCGATGCGGCTCGCGGTCTGGTCGAGGATCTCGACCGTCGCATTGGTCTGCTCGGCCTGCGACACCGCTTCGCGAGCCTCGCGGGCGCTCGACTGCACCTGCGCGGAGATCTCGCCGACGGATGCGGAGAGCTCTTCGGTCGCCGCCGCGATGGTCTCCAGATTGTTGGTGGCCTGCTCGGCGGCGGAGGAGACCGCCGCGGTCTGGCTGCTCGATTCCGACACCAGCGAGCGCACACCGGTTGCGGTGTCATCGAGCTCCCGCGTCGAGGCCACAACGCTGTGAATCACCGCCTGCACGGTGTCGTCGAAACTGCGGCAGGCCTCGTCGACGGTGCCGGAGCGGGCCAGTTGCAAGGCCTGCTGCGATTCGCGCTCCCGGCCCAGGCGCTCTGCGGTCGCCGCGCTCTCGCGCAGGCTTTCGAGCGCCGCGGCCATGGTGCCGAATTCGTCGGGATGCCGGGATTGCGGCACCGGCGTCGCGTAGTCGTGCGCGCTGATGCGGGCGATGGCGTCGAGAATGGCGCGCACCGGGCGCATCAGGCGATTGCGCACCACGAACACACCGGTCAGCGTCACGGCAAGCGCGAGCAGAAACGCGAGCGATTGGACGATGAGGTTGGTGAGGGCTTTCGCCTGAACCATCTCGGCACGTGCGATCGACTGGTCGAGGGCCTTGTTGGCGACTGCGACGATGGGCGCGAAGGGCGACTGGCACAGCGCGTTCCATTCCGCGGCGGGCATCGCCGGCTTGCCGCTGCCGTCGAAATTCCGGGTGAGATCGCCGATCTGCTTGAGCACGCCGTCGGTCTTGGCCCGCGCCTCCTTCGCCGCATTGACGAGGTCGGCCGTCACGTCGGGCGCAGCCAGCAGCTCCTCCATCCCGGTCCAGCCGGCGGTAACGATGCCGTTCCAGCTCGCCACGGTCTGCTTCTGGGTCTCGTCGAGCGGCTTGCTGGCATTGACGTTCGGGCGCAGCGTCGAGCACTGGATGCCGTAACGGTCGCGCACCTGCCAGGCAAGGCGGCGGGCCTGGATCATGCGTGCGATGAAGGGGTCGTTCATCCAGGCGCGGTTCGACACCGCGGTGGACGCCAGGTTGGCGGTATCGATCACCTTGGTGACGGCATCGTACCAGGGTGCGGTGCGTTCCATCTTGCGTTCGGCACGCGGCAGCTTGGCCTCGTCGTAGAACAGCTGGAATTTCGGGGCGGCCTCGCTCCAGCGCTGCTTCAGCGTGCTTGCGAGTTCGTCGCGGCGGGCAAAGTCGACGGTCGAGAGCGCCGCGACGATGGAATCATGGCCGGCCTGCTCGGCCTTCTCGGCAGCACCGAGCTTGGCGCGCGGATCGTCCTCGCCAAGCAGCGCGCTCTGAGCATCGCCGCGATTGTTACGCAGCGCGAGCACGCCGTGGAAGATCGCCTTGTCGGCATTCGCGAGACGTTCCGTCTCGAGACTCTCGCTGTAGCGGCCCAAGGCCCCCGCCATCTGGAACGCCGTCGAGGCCAGCGCGCCGACGGCCAGCAGGGCCATCAGCGTCAGGAGAAGGGAGCTTACCGATTTCTTAAACATTGCCATGGGTCGGGGGCCTACTCTTCACGAGCGGCCACCTTGCATCGCGACATGCCAAGGTTTGGTTAAGACTTTAATCAAATACCTGCGGTTGTGCGCGGCCGCGCCTCCTGGGCTGGCCGCATCCCCTCACGCGACCTTGGTGAAATCCGGCGGACGGCGCTCGGCAAAGGCCGTAAACGCCTCGCGCGCCTCGGCGGTGCGCAGGCGCTGCGCGAACTGCTCGCCTTCGGCCTGCATCTGCGCGACCAGCGCCTCGCCGTTGCGCATCAGCTTCTTTGTGGCGGTGAGCGCGCCGGCCGGCTGGCGGGCAAGACGCTGCGCCAGCGCAAGCGCCTCGGCATCGAGCTTGTCGAGCGGCACCACGCGGTTGGCGAGGCCCCATTCCAGCGCGGCCTTCGCCGGCACGGTCTCGCCCAGCGCGAACATCTCGTAGGCACGGGCATGGCCGATACGCGCCGGCATCAGCAGGCTCGATGCGGCCTCCGGCACCAATGCGAGGCTGACGAAGGGCGTCGACAACTGCGCGTTGTCGGCGAGCACGACGAGATCGCAATGCAGCAGCATCGTGGTGCCGACGCCGACGGCGCGGCCCTGCACGGCGGCGACCAGCGGCCGGGTGCAGCGGGCCAGCGACTGGATGAAGCGCACGACGTTACGGCTGCCTTCGGACTTGCCGGCTGCGACCGCGGCGAATTCGCCGACGTCGTTGCCGGCGGTGAACATGTCGCCCTCGCCGCGGATCAGGATCACGCGGGCCGACGGATCGAACTCGGCGGATTCGATGGCATCGGCGAGCGTGCCGTACATCGCATCGGTCAGCGCGTTCTTCTTGTCGGGGCGCGCCAGCGTGAGGGTGAGAATTCCGCCATTGTTCTCGATCCGGACGTGCTCGGTCATTGCTCTACTCCTTGGATTCGTCTGAAGGTCTTGTTTCTGAAGGTCTTGTTTCTGAAGGTCTTGGAAACTTGTCCTGAATGCTGGTCAGCCAGCGCGCGACGATGTCGATCTCCGCAGCCGTGAATCCGTCCGTCAGCGCGGCGTTGACCTCTGCCGCGCCGTCTTTCGCCTGCGCCAACGCGGTCCGCCCCTTCGGCGTCAGCCAGATGCGCCAGGCGCGGCCGTCCTCGCGATCGGCCCGCCGCTCGATCAATCTCGCCGCCTCCGTGCGGTCGACGAGGCCGGAAATGCCGGCCGGCCCCATGTCGAGCGCTGCGCCCGCCTCGCCCATCAGGACGCCGTCCTGCTTGCCGAGGATGAACAGCAGCCCGGCCTGCGCCGGCGTCACCTCGTTCTCCGGCCGCGCCGCCATCCAGCGCTGCAAGCGGCGTTGCGCGACGCTCAGCAGGTAGATCAGTCGATGATGCCGCCCGTCGGCCGGTTTATTTCGCATGCGAAATAGATAGCCGGACGCAAGCTTGTTGTCAAACGGGCCACCTCGTTACGGCGCGCAGGTGAAGCTCGCCGCCTCCGTCACCGCACCCGACTTGTAGTGCGGCCAGGCCGGCCAGCGGCACAGCGGCAGCGCGCGCAATGTTGCGAATGAGGGCGCCTCGACCTTCTGCTCGGCAACTTCGAGGTCGCCGGGCGCCTTGCCCTTCTCGACCCAGTCGACCAGCACGCTCAACATATCGACATTGGCCGGTGCGCCGGAGCCGACATGATCGACGCCGGGTGCGGTGTAGAGCCGCGCGAACTCCGCGGTCTCGGTCTTGCCGAGCTTGCGCTCGACGCTCTCGAAATAGCGGATGCCGGCATAGGGGCTCTGCGCGTAGTCGGCCATGTGCTCGAGCATGATCAGACGGCCGCCGCGGGCGCGGAAGCGGCCGAGATCGGGATCGGTCGAATCCATCAGCTTTGAAACCTCGAGCAGCCGCGCCTTGTGCTCCTCAACCTTGTAGCTGGTGACATCGAGCTTGGGATCGCGCGCAAAGACATATTGAATGCCGCCGGCGCCGTAGATCCAGGCAATGCCGTTGTTGGGCGCAGGCGGCTGCGCCGGCGGCGCGGTGCCGAGCCACCACGCCACCCAGCCGCCGGTCGGGCCAATCACCGGCGTATCCTCGCCCGACACGCCCCAGCCGGGATAGTCGTCGAGACCGTTGGCGAGCGCAAACGGGAATTTGTAGGTCCCGTGCAAGGTATCGATCGCCTTGATCTGTGCATCGGTCAGGCACTGATCGCCGCTCTTTCCGGCCTCACAGCGCAGCGTTTCGACCTTGAAGGCCGCCTTGCAGGCGACGGGGTCCTGCACCAGCGCATCGTCGGAGCCATCGGCCTTGTCGCAAGCCGCCCGCACGGCTTCGCCGACGAGCTTCACCTGCGCCGGATTGATCCAACCCGCACCCATGGTGACGAGACCCGAACGCGTGCCGGCATGCTGCAGGCCGACCCAGTTGATCACGGGCACGCGTGCGAAGATGCCGTCGAAATCGTCGGGGTAACGCTGCGCCATGGTCAGGCCTTCACGGCCGCCCTCGGACGAACCCATGAAGTACATCTTCTCAGGTCTCTTGCCGTAGGCGCGCTCCATCAGCCCAACGGCCACATCGCGCACCTTCTTGTAGGCGCGGTGAGCAAAATTCTCGAAGGCTTCGTCGTTGAGCGCGAAGACCTGTGGCGGCTCGCCTTGCCTGGTCTCGTGACCCGAATCGGTGCCATAGGTGACGAAGCCGCGCGCCAGCGGCGACGGCTTGTCGAACGGATAGGCCGGCGGCAGCGCAAGGCCGGTGATCAGCACACCGTTGAAACCACCGCCGCCATATTGCAGCGAGCGGCCGTTCCATTCGACGGGAAGGTTGACCTGGAATTTGATCGGCGGGGCCTTGGGATCGGCAGGGTCGATATGGCCGAGCACCTTGCAGAAGCCGGGGTTGGCCGGCGTGATGCGCCCGGACGGCGTCGGCCCGCGTTCGGCGACGGCGATCGGCGAGGGCGCCTGCAAGGTTGCGGAGTCGATCTTCACGGCATCGGCAGCGCCGACGAGACCCTTGCAGACCGCATCGGCGTCCTCTGCCAGCGTTGCCGCCGACGCCGCGCCCGTCCCCAGTGTCGCCATCGAGCTTACAAGCAACGCACACAGCTTCGCTTTCTTTCGCGTCATCGTTTCCACCCGGCTTTCTCGATTTGTTGCGTCGACGGCTGGCCGCATTCAATGCAACCTTCGTCCTCCCGTCAATCGCTCACGCCGAGCCGCTCATCAGAATGATCCGAGCGCGCTCCCCAAGGCGATCACGGCCACCAGCGCCAATAGCGACGTCACGATGCCCACCATCACAATGTCGAGATAGCTGTCGCGATGGGTCAGGCCGCAGATCGCGAGCAGGCTGACCACCGCACCGTTGTGCGGCAGGATGTCCAGCGTCCCCGAACCGATCACCGCGACGCGATGCATCAGCGCAAGGTCGATGCCGCTGCGCGCGGCGATCTCGACATAGGTCTGGCCGAGCGCGTCGAGCGCGATCGTCAAGCCGCCGGATGCCGAGCCGGTCAGCGCGGCCAGAATATTGGTCGCAACCGCGAGCGAAACCAACGGGCCACCTTCGATCGCAAGCACCCAGTCTCGCACCGTTTCGAAAGCCGGCAGCGCCGCGATGACCGCGCCGAATCCGACGAGGCTGGCGACGCTGAGCGCCGGCAGAACCGATGCATTGGCACCGGCGTCCATGGTCTGCCGCAGTGACGGAAGCCGGGCCCAATTGAGAAGGATGGTCGTGACGATGGCAGCGCCCAGGGCGGTGCTGACCGACCACACACCAGCGACCGCCGCCAACGATGTACCGCCGAAGCGCTGCTCGCTCAGATACGAGACATCGAGCCGCGGCAACACCAGCAGCGACATCACGAGATTGACGGCCACGACGACGGCCAGCGGCAGGATGGCACTCACCACCGGAGCCGACAGTTCACCGCGCCGTCCATGCCGGATCTCGGCCGGATCGAACTCTCGCGCGGTGGTCGCGTATTCGCGGACCAGTTCGTCGTCGACGGCACGTTCGGCCGCACCCTCCATGTCCTCGCCATAGCCTTCCCCCGCACGGCGGGCCGCGGCTTCAGCGCGGCGCAGCCACCACAATCCCGCGCCAGCCATGATCAGGGAGGCGATGATGCCGAGTCCGGGTGCGGCAAACGGCGTCGTTCCGAAGAACGGCATCGGGATAGCGTTCTGGATCGATGGCGTGCCCGGCAAGGCCGACATCGTGAAGGTCGATGTGCCCAGCACGATCGCGGCCGGAATCAATCGCCGCGGAATCGCGGCGGCACGAAACAGCGAGCGGGCCATGGGGACGATCACGAAGAACGCGACGAACAGGCTGACGCCGCCATAGGTGACCATCGCACCGGCGAGCACGACCGCCAGGATCACGCGGCGCTCGCCAAGACGTCTCGCCATGAAGGTGGCAACCGACGCGACCGCCCCGCTGTCGTCCATCAGTTTCCCGAATACGGCGCCGAGCAGGAAGATCGGGAAGAACTGCGCCAGGAATGCTGCGGCATTCACCATGAAGATCTGCGTCAGGTTCGCAAGCAGCGGCTCGCCGCCGAACAGCGCCGCGACGAGCGCGGCGAACGGCGCCAGCAGAAGAACGCTCCAGCCGCGAAAGGCGAATAGGACGAGAAGGCCAAGCCCGACGAGAATGCCGAGAAGCCCCACCTCTCAGCACTCCGACAGCAGGATGTCGAGATCGGCGGTCGAGCGCCGACCGATATCCGGGCCGTGCTCGTCGAGGAAGGTTTCGGCCGCCTGACGTCCTTCGCCGTGCAGCATCGAGACGAACTCCCATTCGGCGTTGAGCTTGGACGAGGCGCCGAACTTCGCGAGCATGTCGCTCTTGACGCGGTGGGTCCGCATCTTCGCCCAGCGCGCGCCCTCGCCGCTTCCCGGGTCGGCCGCCTGACGCAGCAACGCGATCATACGCAACTCCTTCATCAGCGGCGAGTTGAACGAAATCTCGTTCAGCCGATTGAGTATATCCGCAGCCGTCCGCGGCTCTTCCGGCTTTTCAGTCGGATTGATCTGCACCAGGATGGTGTCGTGCGCGTCGCTTTCGCGAATGAGCGGTGTGATGGTCGGGTTGCCGGCATAGCCGCCATCCCAATACGGCTCGCCGTCGATCTCGATCGCGCGGAACATGGTTGGCAGGCAGGCCGACGCGAGCAACACGTCAACCGTGATCTCCGCGTTGCGGAAGATGCGTCCTCGCCCGGTGCGCACCCGCGTCGCAGTGATGAACAGCTTGATCGGCGAGCGCGCGAGGCGCTCGAAATCGATGCTCTCAGCCAGCACCGCATGCAGCGGATTGTAGCCGGTCGGATTGAGGTCGTAGGGGGAGAGCACCCGCGACATCAGGTCGGTCAGGATGTAGGCCGGCGACGTATCGAGCGTCCAGCGCCCCATCAGCCGGTCGAGCGGCGAGCGCTGGAGCGGGCTGAAGGCCGCCGCCTTCGAAACGCGGCGCCAGTATCGTTCGAGCGCGTCACGCGCACCCTCGGCGCCACCGGCCGTCCACCCATCCGCCAGCACCGCTGCGTTCATCGCGCCTGCGGACGTCCCGGAGATCGCGGCGATCGTAAGCCGCTTCTCTTCCAGCAGGCGATCGAGCACGCCCCAGGTGAAGGCGCCATGCGAACCGCCGCCTTGAAGCGCGAGATCAATCAGTACGCTGTCCGGTTCCATCGCGGCACTCACGCAACTGAAGCTCAATTCGACGCGACTTGTCACGTGGGCGTCGAAGTCGATGGCGTAGTTTAGAGAGCCTTGGCGGAGAAATGCAACCGGAACGTGGGCCCCGCGCCGTCTAAAGCGCGATGCGATGAGGATGAATCGTCATCGCGCTTTAGGTCGTTGTTTAAGCATGATCTTTTCGGAAAGCCGCTGCGCACTTTTCCGGATCATGCTTTAGTGCTCGAACACCAGCCGCGCGCCGACCGTGCCGTCGAGGGCGCGGATCTGCTGGAGCAGCGCCGCGGAATCCTGCCCCGCCAGATCGGCATCGAGCACGACGTAACCGAGATCGCCGGCGGTCTCCAGATATTGCGCGGCGATGTTGATGTCGCGCTGGAGGAAGACCTCGTTGAGCCGGCGCAGCATGCCGGGCACGTTGCGATGGACATGACTGAAGCGCGCGCCGGAGGGACGCAGATGCAGCTGCACTTCCGGAAAGTTCACCGCGCCCATGGTCGAGCCCGTGATGAAATAGTCGACCAGCTTGCGCGCGACTTCGCCGCCGATGCGCTCCTGCGCCTCTTCGGTCGAACCGCCGATATGCGGGGTGAGGATGACGTTCTCGAGGCCCTGTATGGGGCTTTTGAAGCGATCAGAATTCGACGACGGCTCGACCGGAAACACGTCGACGGCCGCGCCGGCGAGATGACCGTCGCGCAAAGAGCGAGCGAGCGCGTCGAGATCGACCACGGTGCCGCGGCTGTTGTTGATGAGGAACGAGCCGGGTTTCATCGCCCGTAGCTCCTTCTCGCCGATCATGCCCGCGGTTTCCGGCGTCTCCGGCACGTGCAGGCTGACGACGTCGCTCTGCGCCAGCAGCTCCTCCAGCCTCTCGACCGGCTCGGTGTTGCCGTGGCGGAGCTTGTCGGTGCGGTCGAAATAGATCACGCGCATGCCGATGGCTTCGGCCAGCGTCGAGAGCTGCGAGCCGATATTGCCGTAGCCGACGATGCCGAGCGTGCGGCCGCGCACCTCGCGGCTGCCGGTCGCCGATTTATCCCAGCCGCCGTCATGCGCCGACACCGAGCGCGGAAAGATCCGCCGCAGCAGCATCACGATCTCGCCGATCACGAGCTCGGCGACGCTGCGCGTGTTGGAGAACGGCGCGTTGAAGACGGGAATGCCGCGCTTGCGCGCCGCCGCAAGATCGACCTGGTTGGTGCCGACGCTGAAGCAGCCGACGGCGAGAAGCTGGTCGGCGGCCGCGAGCACGTCATCGGTGATCTGGGTGCGCGAGCGGATGCCGAGCAGCGACACGCCCTTGAGCGCACGCCGCAGATCGTCACCGTCCAGCGCCTTGGTCAGCCGCTCGACATTGGTGAAGCCCGCGCCCTTGAAAAGGTCGACAGCGCTGTCGTTGACGCCTTCGAGCAGCAGGGCCTTGGCACTCCGCTCAGGGCTTTGGCCTGGGGCTGGCATGGTGTCTCCATAGATGATGAGCTTGGTCGCAGCTCATAGACCGCGGACGATGCGCGGCACAATAGGGGTCGGATACGGGGAGAAAATGGCGGGGAGGTAGATGTTTACAGCGCCGGGCCGCGGCGGCCGTCCTGTCATCCTGAGGTGCGAGACGGGCGGTGCCAAGCACCGCACGGGGAGCTTCGAAGGATGAACGGCCCCCGATGCAGTTGGGCGGAGAGCGCCGGGCCGTCGCCCTTCGAGGCTCGCCGAAGAGGCGAGCGCCTCAGGGTGACGGATAACACCGTCAAATCACATAAAACCCGTGCGTGCCGTCGCGGCGGAGTTGCTCGACCAGCCCATATTCCCAATCGAGATAGGCCTGCATCGCGGCTTGCGCGACGTCGGTGCCTTCATAGGGCCGGCGGTAACGGTGGGCCGGATCGGGCTTGGGCAGCACGCGCGGCGGACCGATCTCGAGCGCGCCATCATAGCCTCCTTCCAGCACATAAACCTCCCAACCCATCTGGGCGAGCCATGATGCGGTCATATCGGCGCGGACACCCTTGTCGTCGGTCAGGAGAATGCGCGCGCCACGCACGGGCGCGGCCATGTCGGTCTCCTGGACCAGCTGGCCGCCGGGATAATGGTGGAAGCCCGCGAGGTGACCCGCCGCATATTCCTCGGCATCGCGCACGTCGAAACGATAGAGGGTGCGGTCCGTTTGCGCGACGAGTGCAGCCATCTCGCTTGCGCCGATATGGCGAACACCGGCGCGATAGGCGACGTCGCGCGCATTGGCCGGGCCGCTCTCGAACGAGCCGAGCGCGCCGCGCCTGTCGGCGCCGTGATCGAGCGTGTGCCGCGCCAGCGTCCAGCCGATGGTGCCGTTGCGCAGCGCCCGCACCTTATTGGGCACGCCGGCATTGATCAGCGACTGGGTGCCGATGATCGAGCGGGTACGGCCGGCGCAATTGACGATGATGGTGGTTTCAGGATCGGGCGCGGCCTGCCCCGCCCGCAGCACCAGCTCCGCGCCGGGCACGCTGACCGAGCCCGGAATGTTCATGGTCGCATATTCGTCGAAGCGGCGGACGTCGAGGATGGCGATGTTGGCCTTGTCCGCGATGAGTTTTGCCACCTCGTCGGCGCTGAACGACGGCGTGTGCCGTCGCGCCTCGACCAACTCGCCGAACGCTTTCGAATAGGAATTGACGTCCTCGAAAACCTCATAGCCCGCTGCACGCCAGGCCTTCAGCCCGCCGTCGAGCGCGCTGATATGGGTATATCCGAGCGCGAGGAGGCGTTCGGCGCCGGCCGCGACCAGCCCCTCGCCGTCATCGTAAAGCACGATCGCCACGTCCTTGCGCGGCAGCCTCACCTGGGCTTCGACCTCGATCCGATCCACGGCCATGTTGGCCGCGAACAGGGGATGCCCCGTCGCAAAGCCTGCCTCGTATCTGAGATCGAGCAGCGCGATTTCTTCGCGCAGCAGCAGTGCGCGGCGGATATCGGCGGGGGTGACGGTCGGAAGCTTCATGGCGCGGACCTTGAGAAGAGGGCCATGAGCTTTTGACCGATTAGAAGCGCGTTGGCTAGCCTCGTCGGCTCACTCGCCGGGAACGAGTCGCCCGAGCGGCTGCTGTGCCGGACGGCGCAGCTTGCGGCGCGACAGATAGAGCAGGATGCCGGTGACCGCGAATAACGGCATCGACATCGCGGCAATCATGAATGCGAGCTTGCCCGGCCAGCCCAGGATCTCGCCGCGATGGATGTCGTAGATGGCCGCGATGCTCTTTTCGCCGAACGTCTTGTCAGCAAAGCGCTCCGCTGAGACCAACTGCCCGGTGACGGCGTCGATGCGGAATTCGTCGCGCGTGGTTTCCAGCAACGAGGCTTTCCCCCACGACCGGATGCGCAACGTCGTACCCTGCGCAGGCAGCGTCAGCAAGGCCCTGGAGAATCGGTCGCCCTCCTCACGCTGGAACGTCATCCAGGCCTGATCGAATCCGATTGGCGGCGCCGGTTCGGAGTTGGCCGCACGCGGCAGCTTTGCGGGCATTTTCGCTGCCGTGACGTGCGGACGTGCGAGCAGCCAGGTCACGCCGTCCTTGTACCATTCGAATGAGAAATACAGGCCGGTGAGCGTCATCGTCAGATAGATCGGAAGGACCCAGGTGCCGATCACGGTATGCAACGACCGGTGCAGAGCGCGGCCACCGAGCCCAAGATTCGGTTTCAGCCACATTTTCGGACTGCCTGCACGACGCGGCCAGCGCAGCACGAGGCCCGACACCAGCATGAGGATCAGGCCGAGCGCGACCGTGCCGGTGATCGGACGTCCCCAGCCCTTGCCGTCGCCGGGAATGAGCAGCCAGCGATGCAGCCGGCGCACGGTCGCGAAAAATGCTTCGCCGCGCGGCGAGCCCAGCACGCGGGCGTCATAGGGATCGACATAGAGCGAGGTCGGCCGGTCGCCCCGATCGTCACGGGCAAAGCGGACATGAACCGCCGCAGATGGATCGCTCGACAGTGTGACGGCGGCGACCTTGCCGAGGTCCTGCGAGGCCTTCAGCCGGGCAACCAGCGCATCAGGCATCAGCGCCGGCGCCTGACGCGGCGCGACCTGCATGATGCCGGCATTGAGATGATCGACGATCTCGTCCTCGAAACTCATGGTCGCGCCGGTCAGCGCGATCAGGGACACCAGCAGCGCAAGGACCAGGCCCGCGATGGAATGGACCTGAAACAGGACCGCCTTGATGGTGTGTCCGAGCCGCGCGGCCATGGCTAGAACTTCACCGTGGCCGACAGCGATACGCGCCGCGCATCGCCGATGGCGACGTTCAGGGCGTTACCGGTGGTGGATGTGTAGTAGACCTTGTCGAACAGGTTCTTGACGTTGAACTGATAGGTCACCGGCAGATTATCGACCTTCGTGTCGTAAGTCGCAAAGATGTCTGCGACGGTATAGGCCGGCATGAAGAACGTGTTGGCGGCGTCGCCCGGCCGGTCACCGACATAGCGCGCGCCGCCGCCCAGCCGCAGACGTCCGGCGAGCGCGTCCCCGAAATCATAGACGAGATAGAGTGAGGCCGTGTTCATCGCGACATTCAGCAACTTTGCGTTGCCGACGACGGGATCATTGATCAGGCGCGCATCGGTATAGCCGTAACTTCCAATCATGCTCCAGTGGTCGGTCAGCTTGCCGGTCACGTCCAATTCGACGCCGCGCGACCGGGCCGCTCCGGAGGTGCGCGCCGCCGACTTGCCGTTGCCGATGTCATCGAGCACCAGCACGTTCTTCTTTTCGATGTCGTAGACCGCCAGGGTGCCCGACAGCCGCTTGTTGACATCGAACTTCAGCCCGGTCTCCCACTGCGTTCCCTCTTCGGGCGCAATGGTGGAGTCGACGACGAAGCCGGTGGTGAAAGCCGCGATGGTCGAGGTCGGCTTCAGCGACTGCGTATAGCTCACGTAATAGGAGAGCTGGTCGTTCAGCTTGACGATGACGCCGCCGAGCGGCAACACCTTGTCGCCTGCGAGATTGGTGTTCGTGACGAAGACTGGCCGGCCCTTTCCTGCGAGCTGCTCGTATTCCATCCAGCGCACGCCCCCAACCACGGACAGCCAGTTGGTCAGATGGAAGGTGTCCTGAGCAAAGAAGCCGCGGGTGCCGAGCTTGTCGGTCTGCTCGCTGTCGGTTGCCGAAACGGTCGTGCCCGGCACGACCAGTCCGTAGACCGGGTTGTAGAAATTGAAGCTTGGCGTCGCCTGGCGGATCAGATCGTGGCGATCGATCGTGCGATAGAGCGCTTCGCCTCCGAACAGGATCTCGTTTCGGAAGCCGCCGACCCAGACGTCGCCCTGCAGATACGAGGTGCCGTAACTGGCATTGCTCAGCGAGTTACGGGTGCCATCGTTGCTGCGGGTCTCGACGCCGGTCGCGGCGTTGACGCCTGTGATGCGGAGCTGATTGGCGCTGAAGGTCTCGGTGTTGTAGCTGTAAGCCGCGGTGACCTTCCAATTGTCGTCGAGCTTCTGCTCCACCGACGCCTGCACCAGGTCGGAGGTGCCCCACATATTGTTGAAGGGCTCGTCGAGCCGGCGCGTCGCCGGGATCGCCAGCGGCGCCCCCTTGACGAAGGACGTGCCGCGGTCGAACGGCGTGATGAACTCGCGGTGCTCATAGGTGAGCTGAACCGTCGTGGTGTCGCCGTACCAGGCCAGCGACGGGTTCACCAGCATTTCCCTGTGGCGGCCGAAATTACGCCAATAGTCCTCGCTGACGCCGTAACCGACGAAGCGATAGGCGAGACCGCCGTCGCCGATCGGGCCGGTGATGTCGAGCGTGCCGTCGGCGCCGCTGCGGTTGTTCGCGTAGGTCGACCCGAGCAGCGTGACCGAGCCGTGCTGGTACAGCTCCGGACGCTTGCTGATGGTGTTGACGATGCCGCCGGGGTCCATGATGCCGTAGAGCAGCGAGGCCGGTCCCTTCAGCACCTCGACGCTTTCGACGGCGGCATTGAGGCTGCGGCCCTGCACCAGCGGCATGCCGTTGCGCATGATCGAGCCGTCGCGATTGTCGCCGAAGCCACGGCGGATCACGGCATCCTGGGTTCCGGCAAGCGTGTTGGTCTGGGTGATGCCGCTGATATTGATCAGCGCGTCGTCGATGTTGCGCGGCAGTTGGTCCTTCAACACCTGCTCGGGCACGACGTTGACGGACTGAGAGGTGTCGAGTGGCGAGGCGCCGCTGCGCAGCGTCGTCGCGCTCGGCATCGCGCGGTAGCCGAGCTTTGCGGCCTGCTGCGCGGCGGCTTCCGCAGCCGCGCGCTCCGAGAGCGTCGGTGCGGCGGCCGCAGGGTTACGATTGCGCTGGCGCGCGGCGGTCTGCGCGCGGCGCGACGGCTGGTCCGATGCGCGCACCAGCTTCGGCCGCTGCGCCGGCGCCTCCACCGTCACCGGCGGCAGTGCCGATTGCGCCTGCGCGGTCGTCGTGTTGGAGGGGCATTCGGCGAGCAGCACGGCCGCTCCGATGAGAAGACCCGCACGGCTCTTGCCGGCATGAGTTCGATGGCCGCAGATGCGCTGGCCATCCAGATGAGCACGCACGTTCGATTCACTTCCCGGTCAGACGTAGCCTTGAAGCTGGCGCGTCTAACAGCCGCAGCGATTGAAGAGAACCGCAGGCAGAGTTGAATCGCTCTAGTGTTGAATCGTTCTAAGGACGGAGCGGCATCGAACGGCAATCTTCGATTGCCGTCGTGCCGGCCGCGACACGCAGCGCGCGAATTCGCGGCGGCGTATCACGATTTTGTGCGGTCTCAGGCGATGGCAGGAGCCGTCAACTCGTCGAGCTTCCGCTTGAACGCGGAGCCGTCGGACGAGGCGCGGAGCGGCGGGCGCACGCGCTGCCAGGCAGCATCGCCGGTCTGTGCCGACAGGATCGCTTTCAGCGTCGCGGTGAACGAGGGCGTTTTCAGCACGATTTCGATCGCAGCCTGCATGCGCGCCTCGACATCCTTGCCCTCGACCATGCCCTTGACCAGCTCGGGCACGACATTGGCCATGCCGCAGATGGTGCCGGCGCCGCCGGCGGCGATCGCGCGGGTGATATCGGCTTCATTGCCGACGGTGATGGCGAGCTCGGGAGCCGCCGCGCGGAATGCCTGGAACTGCTTGAAGTCACCGCTGGAGTCCTTCAGGCCGGCAATCACCTTGCCGTAACGCTTGCGCAGGCTCGCGGCGACGGCGGTGGGGATAGCAACGCCCGACATCTGCGGGATGTGATAGAGATAAGCACGCAGCCGATCGTCGGCGACGCCGTCGATGATCGCGGCAAAGGCATCCGCGATGCCTTCAGGCGCGACGCTGCGGTCGAAGTAAGGCGGCAGCACCAGCACGTGGCGCAGGCCGAGGCCGAGCGCCGCGCGCGAGAGTGCGATACTGTCGGTGATGGCGGGAAAGCCACCACCGATGCCGATGCGTTCCGGCGCAACACCGGCCTTGAGCACGGCTTCGATGGTCGCAACGCGCTCGGTGACATTGAACGAGGTGCCCTCTCCAGTGGTGCCGAACAGCACGACGCCGTCGACACCTTTGCCGAACAGCTGCTTGGCGTGAGCCGCAAGCTTGGCGGCGTCCACGCTGCCGTCGGCCGCCAGCGGCGTCGCCGATGCCACCCAGAACCCGCGAATTGCCTCTGTCATCACACCGCCCTCTCAGCTGCGATCTCGGATCAAGCCTCTGATCTCCCAATGGTCTCCAAGGGGCTTCCGAGCTTGTTTTTGCTTTACTTTCTGTCTTGTACCTTACATACAAGAAAGACGCAAATATTTTCCCCCGTCACGGCGCGCATGGGCGCAGCCAGATTTAGGGAGGTCTCGCATGAACATGGTGACCCCGGTGAAGCGGCCCGACCAATTGCTCGGCGCACTTCGCGACAAGCTTGGCGCAGCCGGCGTCCTGATCGGCACCGACGTGCCGGCGCGCAACTGCAACGACTGGAGCGCCAGCCTGCCGCAGACGCCGCTTGCGGTGATCCGTCCCGTCGATGCGCAAGGCGTGGCCGATGCGATTGCGACCTGCCGGCAGGCGCAGCTGCCGTTCGTGCCGCAGGGCGGGCTGACCGGGCTGTGCCGAGGCGCCTCGCCCGAAGCCGGCTGGGTCGCGATCTCGCTCGAGCGCATGAGCGGCATCGAGGAGATCGACCGCGCTTCCGCGACGATGACGGTGAAGGCGGGCACGCCGCTGGAGACGATCCAGAAGGCGGCGGACGAAGCCGGCTTCTTCTTTCCGCTCGACCTCGGCTCGCGCGGCTCCTGCGCCATCGGCGGCAATCTCTCGACCAATGCCGGCGGCAACCGCGTGATCCGCTACGGCATGACGCGCGAGCTTGTGCTCGGTCTCGAAGTCGTGCTGCCCGACGGCACCATCATCACTGGCCTCAACAAGCTGATGAAGAACAATGCCGGCTACGATCTCAAGCATCTGTTCATCGGCTCGGAAGGCACGCTCGGCATCATCACCCGCGTGGTGCTGCGGCTGTTTCCGAAGCCGCGCTCGACCATGGCCGCGCTCTGCGCGCTGACGGACTATGCCGCGGTGATCGCGCTGCTCGCTGCGGCGCGCAGCGGGCTCGGGCCGCTGCTGTCGGCGTTCGAGGTGATGTGGCCGGACTATTGGGACGTGATCACGACTCGCGCCGGCGTGAAGCCGCCGGTCGCCGCAGGTCACGGCCTCTACGTGCTGGTCGAGGCGCAAGGCACCGACGAGAGCCTGGACGCGCCGCGCTTCCAGGCCTGGCTCGAAGAGCTGATGGAGCGCGGGCTGCTGGCCGATGCCGCGGTGGCGCAATCGCTGGCGCAGACGCAGAGCTTCTGGCGCGTGCGCGACATCTGCGCCGAATTCGGCCAGGTGCTGGGCCCGCACATCTCCTACGACATCGGCCTTGCGGTGGCGCGAATGGACGAGTTCGTCACGCGCTGCAAGGCGGCGCTCGCTTCCGGCATCGAGGGATGTGAGAGCGTCTATTACGGCCATATCGGCGACGGCAATCTGCACCTGGTCTCCTGGGTCACCGGCCTCTCCGTCGAGCAGCAGCCGAAGGAAGAGATGGACACGATCATCTACGGTCTCGTTCGCGAGATGGGCGGCAGCATCTCGGCCGAGCACGGCATCGGCACGCTGAAGAAGAAGTGGCTGGGCCATGCCAGGAGCGAGGCCGAGATCGCGCTGATGCGGACGCTGAAAGCGGCGCTCGATCCCGATCATCTGCTCAATCCCGGCAAGGTGGTCTGAGAAACGCAAATGCGCTCGCTCAAGCTCGATACGCCGAAATCGCTGTCGCAGCGGGTGATGCAGCGGCTGCGGCAGGCGATCATCGACGGCGAGTTCGTGCTCGGCGCTGCCATCTCCGAGGAGATGGTGGCGAATTCCTTCGGCGTCAGCCGCACGCCGGTGCGCGAGGCGATGGGCCAGCTGCAGGCGCAAGGCCTCGTGGTGATCCGCCCGCAGGTCGGCAGCTTTGTCTTCACGCCGAGCGCGGACGACATCAACGCGCTCTGCACCTTCCGCATCGCGCTCGAACCCAGGGCCGCCGAGCTCGCCTATCGTTGCGATCGCGACGGTACAATCGCCGCAATGAGCGAGGCGATCGCGGCGATGGAGCCGGCGGTCGCGGCAAAGGACAACATCGCCTATGGCCGCGCCGATGCGGTATTTCACGAGGCGCTGTTCAATCATTGCGGCAATCGCTACCTCGCCGAATCCTATCAGCTGGTCTCCGGCCGCGTCGCGGCGCTCCGCACCAATCTGACCTCACCGATCGACGTGCGGACCCGCACGTCGTTCGACGAGCATCGCAGGCTGCTCGATTTGTTCGCGCGCAGCGAGTTCGCCGCCTTCGAAGAATTGATGACCACGCATATCACCAATTCGGGCGTGGTTTACGCCAGGGCGTTGAAGGTGGACTCGCTGAAGGTGGAATGAGCGCTTCTAGCGCCCTTCCCTCGGTCCCGGCCTGTCCAGAAAATCCAGCGCGGTATTGATCTGCTCGAGGTGGTGCTCGATCCTGTCGCGGTCCTCGACCGATGGCACCTTTTCGAGCTGCTCCACGAGCTTCTGCTTTCGCAACAGCAGGTTCTCTATGACTGTACTCACAGCTCCCCCATCGCCAGAGGCGAACATCGCGAGCGCGCGCGAGGCGGGCTCGCGGCAACCCTCCATCAGAATGTCCGCGAAGGCCGATGGTTCCTGCGGGTGAACCCGGACGCATGCGGATGGAACTAGCGGCGCAAACTGGCCCAGACGCCACCCAAAATCAGCAAACCGCCGAGAAGATGGATCAGCTGCGGCGGTTCGCCGAGGATGGCGAAAGACAATAGCGCGCTGGCGATCGGCCCAAGATAGAGCACGAGCGAGGTCCGCACCGAGCCGAACTTGCCGCCGAGCCAGGCAAAGCCGGCATAGGCGAGCAGGCCGGGAACGATCCCGGCGAAGACATAGGCCGACAGCGCCTTGGTGCTGAAGACCTCCCCCGGCGTCGCCCACATCTCCATGGCCGCGAGCGGCAGCGAGAACAGGGCGCCGGCGCCCGAGAACAGGCTGATGCGTGCCAGCAGCGACGCCTTTGGCGCGGCGCGCGATTGCAGCAGCGTGTAGCCGGACCAACCGAGCATCGCGATCACGACGAGGCCGTCGCCCGCTGCAGTCTGAAGTTCGATCAGTGTCTGGGGATGGCCGCCGGAGATGATGAGCAGCGCGCCGGCGAGCGCCAGCGCCGTGCCGAGCCATTGCAAGGGGCCGACATGCTCCATGCCGCGCAGGGCCGAGATCAGCAGCACCGTGATCGGCGACAGCGCCATGATCAGCGCGATGTGGATCGCCGTCGTCGAGACGCCCGCGGCGTAGACCGGACCGCCGCACAGGAACATGCCCATGAAGCCGGCGGCGAGGATCGACCAGATGTTCCCGGCCAGCGGCACGCGGCCATCGAGAATCTCCTTGAGCGCGATCGGCGCGAGCCCGATTGCGACGATGCTCCAGCGGAAGAAGGCGAGCGCGAAGGGCGGGACGGAGCCGGCCAGTCCGCGCGCCAGAATCTGATTGGAGGCCTGCGCGGTCGCCACCAGGATGAAGCCGACCAGCGCAATCACGCCGAGCCAGACATTCGTGGACGGCGATACGCCGGTCACCGCATCATGACCGCCGTCAGAGGTTTCCTTGCCCGTTTCCTTGCCCATGGATCAATCGGATATCCGATGACGGCCGCGGTGAGAACCCCGACGACGGCTCACTGGCATGCATATGCGGCACGCGCAGCATTCCGGGAGGCGCGGCGATGCTCGCGAGCAGCACCGGCACGACAGGGGTGCGGCTGAGCGAGACCGAGAACACCGCCAGCAGCGCGCACAGCATGCAGAGCCTCATCCGCACCGTCCGGCGATCGGTGATCGGCAGAAAGAGGAAGAACAACATCGCCAGGATCAGCAGCGCATCGACCAGAAACATGGGGCTCTCCTTCAAGACTGGAGAGAGCATGACGCGACGGCACCGGTCGGTATGTGGAGGGCGTCACACCCCCATGGCTGACGCGGGTCACGCTGGGAGAGGACGAAGCGGCGCGCGCTCGTGACCCGTTAACGCGCCGGACTGCGGCCCGGGAACCTCGATCTTTCACGCGTCCGTCGGTTGTATTCAGGAGCGTGGAGTCCTATGCGTAGGCGCCATGGACACCCAGATGATCACCGCCGTAAAGCCGCTGATGGCCCGGGCGCAGCCGCGCAAGCCTGCACCGTTCCTCCCGATGAGCCGCGCCGAGATGGATGCGCTCGGCTGGGACGCCTGCGACATCGTGCTGGTGACCGGGGACGCCTATGTCGACCATCCGAGCTTCGGCATGGCCATCATCGGCCGGCTGCTGGAGGCGCAAGGCTTCCGGGTCGGCATCATCTCGCAGCCCGACTGGCATTCGGCCGAGCCGTTCAGGGCATTAGGCAAGCCAAAAGTGTTCTTCGGCGTCACCGGCGGCAACATGGATTCCATGGTGAACCGCTACACCGCGGACCGCCGCCTGCGCAGCGACGACGCCTATACGGCGGGCGGCGAAGGCGGCAAGCGGCCGGACCGCTGCACGGTCGTCTATGCGCAACGCTGCCGCGAGGCGTTCAAGGACGTGCCGATCGTGCTCGGCGGCATCGAGGCCTCGCTGCGCCGGATCGCGCATTACGATTACTGGTCGGACAAGGTGCGTCGCTCGGTGCTGGCCGACGCCAAGGCGGACCTGCTCCTCTACGGCAATGCCGAGCGTGCGGTGGTCGAGGTGGCGCAGCGGCTCGCCGCGGGCGAAGCGCCGCGCGCGCTCGACGACATCAGGGGCGTCGCGCTGTTCCGCAAGGTGCCCGAGGACTACACCGAGCTGCACGCCGACGATCTCGATTCCGCCGACGAGGGCGCGACGCGCCAGAAGGGTGCGACCGTGATCCGGCTGCCGGCGCTCGAGCAGGTCGAACAGGACAAGGAAGCCTATGCCCGCGCATCGCGCGTGCTGCACCGGGAGAGCAATCCCGGCAATGCGCGGCCGCTGGTGCAGCGTCACGGCGATCGCGACCTCTGGCTCAACCCGCCGCCGATCCCGCTGACCAGCGAAGAGATGGACGCGGTCTACGACCTCCCCTACGCGCGCGCGCCGCATCCGTCCTACGGCGAAGCAAAAATCCCCGCCTGGGACATGATCAAGTTCTCGGTGACGATCATGCGCGGCTGCTTTGGCGGCTGCACCTTCTGCTCCATCACCGAGCACGAAGGCCGCATCATCCAGAACCGCTCGGAAGGCTCGATCCTGCGCGAGATCGAAAAGATCCGCGACAAGACCCCGGGCTTCACCGGCGTGATCTCCGACATCGGCGGCCCCACCGCCAACATGTACCGGATGGCCTGCAAGGACCCGAAGGTCGAAGCGGCGTGCCGGCGGCCGTCCTGCGTCTTCCCCGAGATCTGCCCGAACCTCAACACCTCGCATGACGACCTGATCCGGCTCTATCGCAAGGTGCGCGAGACCAAGGGCATCAAGAAGGTGATGGTCGCATCCGGCGTGCGCTACGACCTTGCGGTCGAGAGCCCGGAATACATCAAGGAGCTCGTCACCCATCACGTCGGCGGCTACTTGAAGATCGCCCCCGAGCATACCGAGCGCGGTCCGCTCGACAAGATGATGAAGCCGGGCATCGGCGCCTACAACAAGTTCAAGCGGATGTTCGACGAAGCGGCCGAACGGGCCGGCAAGAAATATTACCTGATCCCCTATTTCATCGCGGCGCATCCGGGCACGACCGACGAGGACATGATGAACCTCGCGCTGTGGCTCAAGAAGAACCGCTATCGCGCCGATCAGGTGCAGACCTTCCTGCCCTCGCCGATGGCGACCGCGACCGCGATGTACCACACCGGCGTCAACCCGCTGCGCGGCGTCCGCCACGGCGGCAGCGACAAGGTCGAGGCGATCAAGGGCCTGCGCCAGCGCCGCCTGCACAAGGCGTTCCTGCGCTACCACGATCCCGACAATTGGCCGGTGCTGCGCGAGGCTTTGATCGAGATGGGCCGCCGCGACCTGATCGGCTCGCAGCCGCACCAGCTCGTCCCCGCGCACCAGCCGCCCGGCACCGGCAAGGCCGCCGGCACGCGGCGCCCGGTCCGGCCGGGCGAGAAGACGCAGCGCTTCACGACCAAGGGCCTGCGGGTGATGAAGTAGCGGGCGCCGCTTGCCTGCTACAGCGCGAGCACCACTGCCCCTGACACGGCATCAGTCACACCGCGTCCGTTGCCCTGGTCTTCGAGCACCGACCTGAAACTGTCGAGCGTCTTGATCATCGCCGATCGCGCCCCGGCCAGCGCGTCCTGACTGGCCCATGTGCCGATGAGGCAGAAGGTCTGCTCGCCGGTCTTGAGGATAACGCCGTGCTCCAGCCCCGGCCATTTCGCCTTGCCGTTCCGGTGCGCGTCGAGGAAGGCGGCTTCCTCACCCGGCTTCACCTTGAACCTGACCACATTATAGACGTGCATGATGCGCCTCCAAAAATGGACTGATGAAAAACGGCGCCGCGCGAGGGACGGGACGAAAAATCCTACGGTCGCCCGGGCCAGATGGTGCTCCTCGCGCGCAGGGGCGTCACCGTGACAAATCGGCATGGCGACCTCGGTTGTTTGGGACTGCCAGAGCAAAAATGTCGAAAACAACCCCATGCACAGTAGACGGCATGAGCGGGATCAATGGCTTAGGAGACGTGCAAACGCTCGATGTGCGGAGCAAGGACAGGTTGCTCCGTCGGGCAAAACAGGGGCATGGCGGGATCATCGGGGAGCTACGTGCGTCGGCGTCAGCAGAGTCGCTTGACCTTTTCGTCATCACGTAACATATAAAGTTACATGAAACGAGATTCCCGACTCTCCGGCGTGCTGCACGTGCTGCTGCACATGGCGCAGCAGCCTGGGCCGTTCACGTCCGAGACCCTGGCCAAGGCCATGGACACCAACCCGGTGGTGATCCGCCGCATCATGGCGGGCCTGCGGGAGATCGGTTACGTGCGCTCCGAGAAGGGGCATGGCGGCGGCTGGACCATCGCCTGCGACCTGTCGAAGGTGACGCTGCGCGACGTCTACGCCGCGCTCGGCAATCCTCCGCTTCTGGCGATGGGCAACCGGACCGAGGCGCCCGGCTGCCTGGTCGAGCAGGCCGTCAATGCCGCGCTCGATCAGGCCTTTGACGATGCCGAGGCGCTGCTGCTGGCGCGGCTCGGCGAGGTGACGCTGGCGATGCTGGGCGAGGACCTGCGCAAGCGGATCGGGTCTCGAAAGATCCACGACATCAGCGCGCATCGCGCCTGAACGGCTCCATTCACGGGGACAACATCATGACCGACATTCAAGCCGCATTCTCTGATCCGCAATTCGTGGCGAGATACACCGAGGGGCCGCGGCGCTTCGTGCCGGGCTATGACGCCATGCAGTCCATGACGGCGATTCTGCTCGCCGAAAGCGTCCCCAGCGATGGGCAGGTGCTCGTCCTCGGCGCGGGTGGCGGCCTGGAGCTCAAAGCGTTTGCGCAAGCGCATCCCGGTTGGCGCTTCGACGGCGTCGATCCGTCCGCGGCGATGCTGGCGCTGGCCGGGCAAACCCTGGGATCGCTGGCACCACGTGCACGCCTTCATCAAGGCTATGTCGACGATGCGCCGGAGGGACCGTTCGACGGTGCCACCTGCCTGCTGACCCTGCACTTCGTCGATGTCGCCGAGCGGCGCCGCATCGCCTCGGAGGTCCGCCGCCGGCTCAAGCCGCGCGCACCGTTCGTGGTCGCGCATCTGAGCGCGCCCGACGGCGAGCAGGAGCGCCCGCTGTGGCTGTCGCGCTACTCCGCGTTCCTGGCTGCGTCCGGCGTCGAGCCCGAGCAGGCGGCAGCCGCGCGGAACGCCGTCACCAACCATCTGGAGATTCTCGCACCCGCACAGGATGAGGTGATCCTGCTCGAGGCCGGCTTCACCGATCCCACGCTGTTCTACACCGGCTTCGCCTTCCGCGGCTGGGTGGCCTACGCGTGAGGTCGCAATTCGTCGTTCGGCACCACGGGATGCTTCAACCGCGCTTGGCTCTCGATACGTAACCGGCGGTGACCTCATCTTTGTGGCTGGCGAACGCAGCCAGCACTTCGGTCTTCTCGCGCTTCGGGACCTTGGCGAAGTCAAGTGTCCGCCCGAGTTCAGCAGCGACCTCGTCGAATTCCGCCGGGGAGATCCGCAAGGCCCGGTGCGCCTCCTCAAGGCCAAGGGGCGTCGTCCCCGGCCTGGTGGCCTTGAACTGGAACGGCCCACCCGAAACGTCACAGACCCAAAGTGTTCGCATGAACTTGAGACCAGGCAAGCGTTTCAGATTTTTGGTGTGCCATTCCCTCAACTGCGGATTTTTTGACTTCTGACCGACGACGGCGTTCTTTACGACAGCGTCGCTGAAGTGATCCACGACCGCTGCAATGGCGAAGACGCCGCCAAGTCGTTCATACAGGCTTTGATCCGGAGTGGTTTGCTGGGCCTGCGCACGCGCTTGATTGGCTCCAGCCAAAGCGACGGGGGCGGCTGTCAGCGCCAGTCCTGCGACCACACTTCGTCTGCTGATGGAAGTCGAACGAGGCCTTGCCATGGGTACCTCCTTACATCGGTTTCCTGAGGCATTGCAGCCAACATCCCGCGCAACTGCCGCCGTGCGCGCGTTGCCGTCCGGAGGCGCTGCCGGTGATTGCGGCGCTCCCGTTGGATGGGTCGGAACGGAAATGGTTCCCGGAAATTTTGAGCTAGACGCAGACCCATGCGCACCAAACTGCGAAGAACTTGGTATGAGCAAATCTAGTCCGCCATGCCCCTGAGAGCTGACGTCGAGCCAAGCGTCGAACGCGGACGAAAAGGGCCAGGAGCAGACTCATGCACCGCAGCGAACGGCATCTCTATTCGATGACGTGGTCGGCGCGAACGCGCAACGAGGGCGGCACGGTGAGGCCGAGCGCCTTTGCCGTCTTCAAGTTGATCACCAGCGCGAATTTTGTCGGCTGTTCTACCGGCAGATCGGCGGGCTTGGCGCCTCTGAGGATTTTATCGACATATCCGGTTGCACGGCGGTACAGATCGACAAAGTCGGGGCCGTAGACGATCAACCCCCCGAGGTCGGCGCATCGTCGGAACAAGTAGCTTGTCGGCAGATGATACTTCGCGGCGAGCGCGACCACTCGGGGAGCTTGGAAAAAGGTCAGACTGTCACCCATATCCAGCACGGCGTCGGCATGTTGGGCGGCGGCCGACGCAAATCCAACGTCAAGTTCGTCGGGCGCCGTAGCCTCAACTGTCAGCAAAGTGACACCGAGCCTCTGGGCGGTGCGAGCCAAAAATTCTCCGAAGTTAAGTCTGTGCATCGGGTTGTTCGGGTTGATCAAGATAGCAATTTTCGAGGCACTGGGGACGAGCTCGCGGAGGATTTCGAGGCGTTTCGCGCCGAAGTCATCGGGAACCATGGTCGCAACACCCGTGATGTTGCCGCCTGGTCGCGCAAGGCTTTGCACGAGGCCCAGCCCCAGGGGATCGGCGACAGCCACGAAAACAATCGGAATGGTGGAGGTTACTGATTTCAGGACTTGCACTGCCAGCGGCCCAGGGGCGACGAGCACATCGGGAGTTAAGCCGACCAGCTCGGCGGCTAAAGCTGGCAAACGATCCGGGGCGTAACGATATTCTACAAGCAGGTTCTTGCCCTCGATCCAACCCTTCTCCCGCAACCCGCTGAGCCATGCGGCGTGAATGGGGTCGCGAGTCGGATCATCCGCCCAGAGGCCAAGGAAACCCATCCGCCGAGGCTTCCCTTGCGCGTGCAAATGTCCCGGCTGAACGAGCAGCGCCCCAGTGCCCGCCAGGAACTCTAGCCGCTTCATTCAATCCTCATCGCAGATTGAGGACGACGGGACGCAGAGTATCACGTCTCGATGGTTGTTGCACTTGCAGGGGATCGATTAGGCGGTATGGGCGCAGGTCCGCTAATGGGATGGTCCGGCCGTGCTCCTGCCCCGCCAGCGATAAGCTGGCCAGGGGCGCCAAGACAAGGAGCACGCCATGTCCCAGACACCCAGTACTGCGATCGCCGTGATCGGCATCGATATCGGCAAAAACTCGTTCCACGTCGTGGGCCACGATACGCGCGGCGCCATCGTGCTGCGGCAAAAGTGGTCGCGTGGCCAGGTGGAGGCGCGGCTCGCCAATATGCAGCCTTGCCTGATCGGCATGGAAGCCTGCGTCGGCGCACATCATTTGAGCCGCAAACTCGCATCGCTAGGTCACGATGCCAGGTTGATGCCGGCCAAATATGTCCGCCCTTATAGCAAAGGACCGAAGAACGACTTCAATGATGCCGAAGCGATTGCCGAAGCCGTGCAACGCCCGACGATGAAGTTCGTGGCGACCAAGACCGCGGAGCAACTGGATCTGCAGGCGCTGCATCGGGTGCGCGAGCGGCTGGTGTCGCAACGCACCGGCATCATCAACCAGATTCGCGCCTTCATGCTGGAACGCGGGATCGCGGTGCGCCAGGGTATCGGCTTCCTGCGCACAGAACTGCCCACCATCCTTGCCACGCGCACCGATGCCCTGTCGCCACGCATGTTGCGTGTCATCGAGGAGTTGGCAGGCGACTGGCGCCGGCTGGATCAGCGCATCGATAGCCTCTCCGGCGAGATCGAAGCACTGGCCCGTCAAGATCAGGCATGTTCGCGCCTGATGACGGTGCCTGGCATCGGGCCGATCATTTCGAGCGCCATGGTAGCCGCGATCGGCACTGGAGACGTCTTCTCCAAAGGCCGTGACTTCGGCGCCTGGCTCGGACTGGTGCCCAAGCAGATCTCGACGGGAGACCGCACGATCCTCGGCAAAATCTCAAGGCGCGGCAATCGCTACCTGCGCGTTCTGTTCGTGCAGGCGGCATGGGTGGTGCTGGTCAGGATCAAGAACTGGGAACGTTACGGACTCAGATCCTGGATCGAAGCCGCCAAGAAGCGATTGCACCACAACGTGCTAGCGATCGCACTCGCCAACAAGCTTGCCCGCATCGCCTGGGCGGTGCTGGCTAAAGGACGCGCCTTCGAGCTGACAAGGACCAACGATGCAGACGTCCAATCCGCTTGATCGTCGCGCCGTGCTCGGGGCGGTCAAGGCGCGGCCTGGCAACGCCGGAGCCAGCCGCAAGCAAAGCGCAACGGCCGGCCTTGACCGCCCGTGCGCGCGACGCGACGCACGTCCTGCGGGCCGGGACGAAGGAACGGCCCCCGGCTCGAACACAGGAACTGCGAGGTAGGAGGAGCAAGCGATGACGTAACCCCATCAACAGGTTCCAGCCAAGGTCTGCGAGAGGATGAGACGAGATGGAGGTTCGGTCTTCCCGGCGCATGCGAACACTGGTGACCCAAATGGCCCAATCGAGGCCTGTCCGCTAATGAGAACGCACGCGCGCTGATATCCATGATGGCCCGGAGAGAATGCTCCAATCAAAGGCCGGATACATTGATGCAAGACCACTCACCACCTGATCGACGAACCTCTTGCTACGCACGGCCGGACCATACATTAGGGTCAAAACGCGAAGAACTCAGGTTGAGCAAATCTGGTCCGCTCTGGCTCAACGAGCGGACTACCGACCGCCGAGGCGCAACTTCGCCGATGGGCCATCACCGGAAGTCGCAGGTCTTCGCCTTTCACGTGAGTTCCTCGAGCAGGGCCTTCGCTTCCTTCAAATCGCGGGTATCGAAGCCTTCGGTGAACCAGTCGTAGATCGGCGCGAGCAGTTCGCGAGCCTCGTTTCGCTTGCCTCGATCGCGCCAGAGCCGCGCCATGCTCATAGCGACGCGCAGCTCGAACGATCTTCCCCGCTGCTTGCGGGCGAGTTCGAGAGCTTGAACAAGGATTGCTTCCGCTTCCATGGATGCTCCGAAAAGCAATCGGAGTTCGCCTTCAATTCTGAGCACGTCGGCCTGCCAGAGATATTCGCCTGTGTCGGCTATCAGCTCGGTGGCTTTTCTGATCGCGCTCAGGCTACCCTGCATATCTCCTGCGCGTGCTTGCAGGACCGCAAGGAGTGAATGGTAGTGCGGAGAATGAAACCGAACCTGTTGTTCGGCGGCATGTATTCCGTGTTTCATTAGAGCAATGCCGTCTTCCAGCCGCTCTGCACACCCGATTGCCCAACCGCTCAGTATTTGACCGCAACTAATGGCCCAGAGCGGCACGCGCGATCCAAGTTGTGCGTTCAGGTTTTCAACGTAGTTCTTGACGTCGGCCATCTTGCCGAGCAACACGGACAACTGTGCGCCAGCATAGATGCCAACGATACCGCTCGTATTCGCGTGGTTTGCGTCAAGGGCATGTTTAATTGCCTTCTGGCGTGCTGCGACTGCCTGGTCGGGGTATCCCAAGGCCCATAGGCTCAGTGCCAGATAGGCAAGGCCTGACGAGTGCGGATCCGCGAGGTAAAGCACCGAAAGAGCTTGGTCCATTTCGATCCTGTCGATTGCAAGGATCTGTTCCAGCTGTGCTTTCGCGGCCTCGAACTCGCCCATTTCAAGCAGCGACGCGCCCATGGCGCGGTGCGCGATCAGTCGCGCCGCGCGGTCACCGGTGTGCGCGGCCAGCGATTGGCAGCGCTGCGAATACTCAAGTGCCTTCGGGATCCTGCCGCTCGCTATGCAATAGGCATACTGCCCGTAGAGGCTCGGCAACAGGTGCTCCGTGTCGCCCAACTTTTCACACAAGGCGATCGCGCGATCGCGTGCAGCCCCCACGAGTGGGTTGCCATAGCCATGCTGAGCCGCCAAGGGCGTGCCCAAGGCGAGCTGGAATTCGAGTTCCTGCTGATCCTTCTGTGTCGAATGCGGCAGCATCATTAACATCTCCAGGCCCCGTCTGAGATGACGCACGGCCTCCTCGTCGGCGGAGCGCCCCGCCGCACGCCGCCCGGCCTTCAACCAATATGAAATCGCGATCTCTGCCTCTCCGGCCTCCGTGAAATGGTGCGCCAGCAGCTCGGGTTCGATGCTGCCAAGCTCAGGAAAGAGCTGTTCGAGCGCTTTGCCAATCCGTGCATGCAGCTTGTGACGGGCTCCGCGCAGCAATGTGCTATAGGCCGCATCCTGCACTAAGGCGTGCTTAAAGCTGTATTCCGCGTCTGGTGGCATTCCGCGCCGGAAAATCAATTCGGCAGATACCAGCTGATGTAGCGCTTTATCCAGTTCAGCTGAGTTCCGCTGCGCTACGGCCTGTAATAGTTCGTAGGAGAACTCTCGACCGATGGCAGCACTCACCTGCGCCACCTCTTTCACGGGTGATCCGAGTCGATCAAGGCGCGCCATCAGCGAGGCGTGCAGAGTGGCCGGAATTGCAAGCGCCGTCGCTGAAACACGCGAGAGTGCGGTTTTGGCGCCGCGGTCATCTGCCTCCAGCACCGCCTTCGTCAGCTCCTCGAGAAATAGCGGCACCCCATCCGTGCGCGCGACAATCTCCGAAACGACATCACTCGTTAGCGTCCCTTCGCCGATGAGCTGCTGAACCAACGCAGCGCCCTCGCGCCGGTCGAGCCGGTCGAGGGACAGCATTGTGACGTGCGCCTGCCCCGCCCAGATGCGCTCGAACTCGGGACGGAATGTAATAACCAGCAACACCGGTAGATGCTGGACCCGCTCGACTACAAGGTCGAGCAGTTCGCGCGAGCTGGGATCGATCCAGTGCACGTCCTCAAAGAGCATCAACACCGGTCGTTGCAGCGCTAGACCATGGAGCTGCCGAAGCAGCGCCTCGAAAGTTTTTTCCTTTTTGCCCCTAGGCGTTAACTGGAAAGGCAGAAAACGGCCTTTGAACGGGATCGATAGCAGCTCAGCCAGCAAGGCCTGATCCTCTTGCGGAGGTGAGGCCGGCGCTAACAGCGCCGCCAATTTGTCAAGCTGCTCCTCCGGCGTATGTTCGCGCAAAAATCCGGCAGCGCGCTCCAGCTGTGTAACGATCGGATAGAACGCACTGTCGACGCGCTGCGGTGAGCAAAAGTACCTAAGGCTGGTGTGCAGCTCGATTTGAAGGCGCTCCTGAAGCGCCGCTATCAATCGCGACTTGCCGATACCTGGCTCACCAGCAAGCAGTACGACCTGACCTTCACCGCTCGCCGCCCGCCGCCATCGCCGTAGCAGAAAATCGAGTTCTTCTTGCCGTCCGACTAGCTCGGTCAGCCCACTTCCGTGGAACGCCTCGAAACGGCTTTCCACCGAACTCACTTGTAGCACTGCCCAGGCTCGCGTCGGCGCATCGATGCCCTTGAGATCGTGCAATCCGAGGTCCGCCAAATCGAACAGGTTCCCTAGCAGTCTCCGCGTGCTCTCAGCTATGACCACCGCGTTCGCTTTGGCGACGCTCTGAAGCCGTGCAGCAAGATTTGGGGTCTCGCCGACGATCGCCCGCTCCTGTGCCGATCCCGTGCCGATCAAGTCGCCGACGACGACCAGGCCCGTCGCGATACCGATGCGGGTTTGCAGCGGAACTGAAAACTCGAGCGCACCAACCGCGCCAATCGCTTCCAATCCTGCGCGAACGGCTCGCTCAGCGTCGTCCTCGTGAGCCTGCGGGTAGCCGAAATAGATCAGCACGCCGTCGCCCATATACTTCGCAACGAAGCCCCCGAAGCGGCGTACCGTATCGGCGATGCACGTTTGATACGCCGAAATGATCTCGCGCAGGTCCTCTGGGTCCATACGTGCGGAGAGCGACGTCGAACCGACTAGGTCCGAGAACATCACGGTGACTTGGCGGCGCTCGGCGGTGTCCTTAGTGGTTTTACAGGTTGCCGAAGAAGCGTCGGATAGGGGCGCCCGTGCGCCCGCTTCAGCACGCAAGGCGGCGATGGCGTCGAGCAGCTTGCGGCGATGCCCGACAATTCCGACACCAAGGTCCTTCAAGTCCTCCGCCGTCAGGTTCGGCAGGACCGTATCGTCGATCTCATTCTCGCGGAATGCCGCCTCATATTGTTCGAGGCCAAGCCTCCGTAGCCAACCTCCCAGGTCCATGACGGCGGCCCCAGTTCGCCTAGAGCTCCATCATTCCCCCGGCGAGGCAGCCTGTCTAGGGAAATGACCGGTTTGGGTCAAACTGCGAAGAACTCTGGCCGAGCAAATCCCGTCCGCTGTGCCAACATGAACTGACCTCAGCGCCCAGCGGCGTCACTTCGCTTTCAGGGTCAAAGCTACCATCGGACCACCATGGCCCATCGGTCCAGTCTGACTCGGGAAGCGGACCCCCGCGCGCTGGGCTGAAGTCATGCACTGGCCACTTCCGGACGCCCGCATCGCAAAAGGAAACCCTATGCGGTCCTCAGCGGTGCGGCGAGCGCCAGCGCAGCCACGGCATCCGCTATTCCCGGCGAATCTGCATAGGTAACCATGTGACCGGCATCCTCGACCAGATGTAGCAAGGAGCGGGGCAACGCCTCGTGCAGGCGGCGCGACTGGTCGGCCTCGATGAGCCGGTCACCCTTTCCGTGCAGGATCCTAACGGGACACCGGATGCCCTGATACTGAAGCTGCAATTGCGCGGCAGCAGGAATAAGGAACGCGCTCTCCTCGGCGGCCGCCCTCAACTGCTTGGGCCGGAGAGCCAACGAGATCGGAAATTCATTCTTGAATTTCGGCGGAATGGCACGCGGCGCGAACAGCGTGCGCATCAGCTTCGGCGCAATAGCCCACGATATGATCGGCGAGATCGTGTAGCGCATCAGATCCCCGAGCAGCGGCAGTGCCGGACCTGACATGAGCCAAAAGTCCATCCGTGAGGTTGGAAAATAGTAGCCGGACACAAGCACGAGCCCACTCACGGCATAACCGCTTCGCAGCGCCAGCGCGATTGCCACCAGCGTTCCCCAGGAGTGGCCGAGCACCACGGGATTGCGCACTCCAAGCTGATCAAGAGCCTTCGCGAACAAGGAAGCTTGCGTCGTAGGCGTCCAGATGCGCGTGCGCGGACGGTCGCTGTAGCCAAACCCTGGCCGGTCGAAGCAAACGACGCGATGGTCGTGGGCCAGGCGGTCGACCAAACCGCTCAGGACGAGATCCTGAATCATGGTGCCGTTCCCGTGAAACAGGACCACGCAAGGCGCAGCGGCATCGCCCCGTTCGATATAGTGAAGGCGCACTCCGTCGCAATCGGTAAAGACGCCGATAGGCGGATTCTTTCGCTCCGCTGTCACCTGAAACGCGATGTTGCCGAGGATCAGAACGACAAGTCCCGCCAAAACGATCAGCAGAACGGCTTCTGTTGTGGACATCGTGTCAACCTACATTCCTGATCGCGGGTCCCTCGGATCGGCGGCACCGAGCCCGCTCTGGGTTGTTGTGAGCCGCGCTCCCCAGCCGAAAGCAAGCAACCGTGATCGGCGCGTGCGTGATTCGCGTTTGCGTCCATCCTTTGCCGCAGCGGGTACGGCTTGCAGTTATCGTCCCGGCAGAGCCGCGAGCTCTGGGGCCGGCTTGATGCGCCAGAACGGATATGCCGCCAATTCTTTCGAATGCTGCCCGAACATCTCGGCCCGTCTGCTTGTAAACTCGGTAATGACGGCGAAAAATTCAGTTGGTGACCCGATCGTCGCAAGTCTCAGGCCGAAATCAAAAGTGAACTGCACGTTGGCCTGGGCTATCTCAAGAAGCTTTGCTTGGTACGCCTGCATGTTTGCCGTGGCTAAAGCGAAGCCTTTCATTGGATCGCTGCCGATCATTCTCTGACTGAGGTCACCTGGCAAGGCATCCACCCGAGGCTCAATGACAGGAACCTCGTGTCCAGGATCATCATGAAGCTTAAGAGGCGGTTCAATTGAGGCTGCCGCAGCAGAGCGAAGAAATTCCTCTTTCGGGCTTCTAACAATGGCCTGCTTGTTCCGTTGGGCCCGCGCGGCCATTTTCGGATTGCGGGCGCGCTTTGACGCTGGTGCCGGTTTGCGTTTGCTCATCTGGCGCTCCAAGAACATGAGGGTGCGACCACAACGGTCATTTCTGAACGGACAACAGGCTTCGTGATGTGGCGTTCCAAACCCGCGCATTGTTGGAGACCCGCATGAACTGAGATCAATCGCACGTTCTGCGACTGGACGATGATTTCAGGTAGCAACTCCAACCAACAAACGTCTAGCTGGCGATCTTCCAGACCTATGCTCGACGGGCGTTGGCCTGAGAACAATTAGCTCTTCGCTCGTTGTGCTCTCCAAAGACCGCTTTAAGTTGCGGCAACTACGCAAGCAGTCATGCCTTGATCGCGAGACTTCCTCGAAGCGAGCCTTCGGAGGTCAGCATCGGCCCTTGATAGACCGCATCGCTGGAGCAATTTGAATGCTCTGGTCACAGCAGTTCGTGGTGAAGGCGAGAGGAAGGGCACGACGTCATCCGTGTGACTGACGGCGAGGGCATGGTGCGCGCGGCGAGTCGCCGACGTCTCATCACGGACCTCAAGCTAAACGGGGCATTGACGGATGGCAGATCGCCGAACGTTGCCGGGAGGATGATCCCAAACTCCCGGTGATCGTTGAGACCGATTTCTCGCCCGTCGCGCCCCGCCCGGTACCCCCTGATGTTGCAGCAGCCCTATCGTCCGGAGGACGTTGTCGGTGCCGGTAGCTTCGGATCGGGCGATGAAGCCAGATTACCCACCGAGCGAATGCTCGAGGAAGAAGCGCAGCATTTCCCTCGTCGCATCCGGCCCTTGCGGATCAGTGTAGGTCCCGGCGGGACTGCCGCCTGACCACGCGTGTCCAGCGCCATCGATGTTCCAGTGTTCGGAGATCGCCCGACCGGCCCCGTCGATCAGGACGGTGCGAGTATAGGCATGGCCGTTGGGTACGCGTCCGCGAAGTACCTTCGTCGTCGGCCTCGTTGCCCTGGTGGACTGCTCGATTATCTGATCGCCATTCTTTGGATGCACCGTGGTGTCGCGATCGCCATGGAAAACGATGGTCGGCACAGAAGTTTTACCGTCCGCAATTGCCTTGGAGCCGCCTCCCTGCCGCATGGCGAGGAACGCGGAGGGAAGATCGCTCGCGGCTCCGCACGCGAGGCCTGAATGAATACCGACCGCCGCGTACAGGTCGCTATACGTTGCGCCCATGATGGCGGCGGCGGCCCCGCCGGCCGACAGACCCGCGACGTATACGCGCTTCGGATCGATCGCATGGTCGCGCATGATCTGGCGGGTAATGCCCGCGATCATCGAGGGCTCGCCCCCGCCGCGGCGCTGGTCGCCCGCGCGAAACCAGTTCCAGCACTTCGATGGGTTGGCTCCGTTCGGTTGCTCAGGATAGACCACGAAGCAATTCTGCTCTTCCGCCAGGAAGTTCATCCGGGTGCCGGCCGCGAAATCGTCGGGCGACTGGGTGCATCCATGAAGCATGACGATCAGCGGAAGCCGTCGTCCCTCACAGCGGCTTGGGATGAACAGCTTGTAGGTCCGGCTTCCCGCGGCGTTACTGAAGGTACCGGCGATAAACCGTGTGCCCTCGGGCACCATGTCCGACGGGGACAGAGGAGCGCGTGCGATCGGACTTCGCAGGCCGAGCCCGGAAAAATCCCGCATGCCGTCGAGCGGTGAGGAGCGCCTGCGTCGCTGATCAGAGCGGGCCGGCGAGATCTGCGGAGCTTCCCGCTCCTCGACGACGTCGGCCGTAGCGTCGATGGTAAGCGGATCGAGCCGCGGGAGCCGAGCCTGAGCGGCGTTGCGATGCTCTGGTTTTGGAGCGCTACCGCCGTGGAGCATGCGCTGCAGGAGCGCGGTGGCCTCGACCAGTTGGCCGGCACGCGTGAGGCGGGTTGCTTCGCGGATTATGACTTGATTCAGCATCGTTCACCTCGTTCTGTCGGCGAGAGCGGCCTTGACCGCGGGAGTGGCGTGAAGGGCCCCCAGCACCGAGACCGACGCGATTGTGGCGCGAGCCAACTCGGGAGTGACGTCCTGGGCGATGGTGGCTAGGCCTAAAACATTGATCTGCAGCATTTCGCCGGCGCGCCGCGCCGCTTCGAGATCCTCGCGAGTGTAGTTGCGCAGCCCGAGGTCCAGGTTCTTCCGGGCCGTGGATCGTCTGACGACCTCTCCGTGGCGCTCGAGCTGGTTCCGGATTGCTGTCCGGATAAAATCGGTCCGGTTCGAATAGAACCCTTCCTGCACCATGAGATCGACATGACCGAGGTCGACATAGCCAAGGTTGATCGTGATCTTCTCGGTGTCGGGGACCTTGGGTCGCAGCTCATGCACATTATCGGCCATGGGTACATCCATTGTTACCATCCCCCTGGATGGTATATGGACGTTATCTAGATGCTCCCGGGCGCCTTTCAAGGGCGTGGCGAAGGACCGCTTTGGGTCACAAGCAGCGCCCGCCTATTCGGTCAGGCGGCGTCCGGCTTCCCTCAAACAGGAGACATGACGATGGCTCTCTTTGTGCTCAGGTCGCGGCCGCGAACACACCATTTTCCGACGACGACGTACGGTCTGCAGAAGCAGCACCGACGTTAACCCTGTCGGCAAATGATTCGCCGTAGGTCGGCAATCGCCGACAAGTTGCCTTATTGCAGGGGAGAATTTTCAGCGGCACTAACCCCGGGTTAGAGGCGCTTTATGCTGAAAATGGCGTTGTTGGGCCTCCTCATCCTGTTGAGTGCAGGGGTGCTGTCCGCAATGGAGCTGAGCGCTCCACCGCGTCGCGCCGTCGCGATCGCCCCGCCCCTTGCCGAGCAGAGCGCAACCGTCTCTGCGTCACCTGACGCGTTGCCGAAGGCCGATCGCCTCGAGGTTGCCGCTGTGAGCAGCGCGATGCCGACACAAATTGCTCCGGTCGAGAACCCCGTTGCTCCGCAAGACATCCAAGTCGATTCGACCGCGCCGAAACCGATCGTCCGTCATCGGCGCGATGCGAAGACGATCGCGACCGACGAACGTCCCAAGCCGAAGCCAAAGGCAATTGTTGCCAAGCGAGCTGCCAATGCTCAGCGTGCAAAGGCCGCCAGCGAGACCGAGCCCTGTCGACTGAAGGCGTTCGGTGGCCTACTCAAGGCATTGAATTTGACCGGTTGCGAAATCTGAGGCCGCTTCCGGGCACGTCAGATCAAAGTCGAACGACCTGACGTCGTGGTGCGAACCCGGGCCTGCTTCCTCCCAGCACTTACGGCCACACGCCTCGCCGCCATTTTTCCCTCGGGCCAACGTCTCGCAAATTCTTCCGGTCATGCATACCTAGCCCTCATGAAGAAAATCGGCTTTCTCTCCTTCGGACACTGGACCCCCTCGTCGCAATCGCAGACCCGCTCGGCCGCAGACACCCTGCTGCAATCGATCGAGCTTGCGGTCGCGGCCGAGCAACTGGGCGCGGACGGCGCCTATTTCCGGGTGCATCATTTCGCGCGCCAGCTCGCCTCGCCCTTTCCGCTGCTCGCGGCGGTCGGCGCCAGGACGAGCAGGATCGAGATCGGCACGGCCGTGATCGACATGCGCTATGAGAACCCGCTCTACATGGTGGAGGACGCAGGCAGCGCCGATCTCATCGCCGGCGGCCGGCTGCAGCTCGGCATCAGCCGCGGCTCGCCCGAGCAGGTGATCGACGGATGGCGCTACTTCGGCTATCGGCCCGCTGACGGCCAGAGCGATGCCGACATGGGCCGGCGCCACGCGGAAGTCTTTCTCGACCTGCTCCGTGGTGAAGGCTTTGCCGAGCCCAATCCGCAGCCGATGTTTCCCAACCCGCCGGGGCTCTTGCGGATCGAGCCGCATGCGCAACGCCTGCGCGAGCGGATCTGGTGGGGCGCCGGCTCCAACGCCACCGCGGTGTGGGCGGCGAAGCTCGGCATGAATCTGCAGAGCTCGACGCTGAAGAACGACGAGACCGGCGAGGCCTTTCACGTGCAGCAGGCCGCGCAGATTCGCGCCTATCGCGCGGCGTGGAAGGAGGCCGGCCACACCCGTGAGCCCCGCGTCTCCGTCAGCCGCAGCATCTTTGCGCTGATGGACGATCGCGATCGTGCCTATTTTGGCCGGGGCGGCGAAGGCGAGGACCAGATCGGCTTCATCGACCCGCAGACCCGGGCGATCTTCGGCCGGAGTTATGCTGCCGAGCCCGATGCGCTGATCGAGCAGCTGCGCCAGGACGAGGCGATCGCGGAGGCAGACACGCTGCTGTTGACGATCCCGAACCAGTTAGGGGTCGATTACTGCGCGCATGCGATCGAGGCGATCCTGAAACATGTCGCACCGGCGCTGGGGTGGCGGTGAGTCGGGCGGCAGTCTAACCATCAGGACGATTCACAAGAGCCGGGCCGATCAGAGCGCGTCAAGCTGGCGCCTCGTGACTTGGGCACGAGCTCGTTTCGGGCAGCTCTTTTCCAGATGAGTTCAACCGCCGCTGAGGCTGTGGCTGATCCGCGTGACAACGCGGTCCCATTGCCGCTTTTCGGCCGCGGGATAATTGATCAGCACGCAGTGCACATAGCCGCGCGAAAAGTTGCAGCGGTCGTACCAGATCTTGTCGCGCTTGATGCTGGAGACGACGAAGAAATTCGGGGCGACACGCTTGTAGATGATGCCGGACGGCGGACTCTTCGTGGCCAGGAATGCAGCCGGCGAAAGACCCTGGCTGTTGGAAACGGCCTGTACGGTGAGATCAGCTCTGCCGTCGGAGGTGCGAAATTGCTGGCCGAAGCCGTCGGGCTTGCCTGCCAACTCCGTGAAGAGCGAAACGGGAATGTCCACCGATGTTCCGGACTCGGCGATGCGGTAGGCCGTCCAGCTCTCTGCCTGGGCGGCAGACAGCGTGGCAAGGAGCGCTGCGACAGCTGCGAATGTCGTCTTCATGTCCACCTCATCACTCGCGCGGCACCAGTTGCAGCTCCATCAAGGCGATCCTTTGCAGGTTGGCGACGTTGCGCTCGCCCGCGGCGGCCGTGCGCAGGATGGATTCGGCGAGCATGTTGACGTGCGAAGCTTGCACGGGCTCCGGCAGGCTCGCAACCGCGGCTTCCAGGGCGCCCGTCATGATCGCGATCACCTCGGGTGAAAATTCAGCGTTGGAGAAGTTCTTCATCGTGCGGAGCCGGCCGTTTGTGCGACCCGCGAGACCAACGCCGGGAAAAAGTGGAAGTTCCTGCGTCGGAGCGTTCAGGTGTGCGCGCCTGACGCTGAGCTACGCCACGGACTGGTAGCCGGTGAGCTGCTCGACTGCCGCATCCTCGCGGCGACGGCCTGCATTCTCACATGGCTGCCGATGACGAGGCCCGTGAGCGAGAGCATGAGCCCGAGCGCGAGTGGCGCGAACAAGGCCTCTTCCTGGAACAATCCGTTGAGCAGCACGACCATGACGCCGAAGCCGGCGAGCCCCTGCGTCAGATAGCCCGATGAGGCGTAGAGGCGCCATGCCCTAAGCGCCATCGCGAAATAGAAGGCCAGCAGCACGAAGGCGCCAACGCCCATCTGGTACAACAGCACGCCGATCGCGCTCTCGACCGCGCCGTCGATCGTCCCGGCGGCCTGTGCGGCACTCCAGTCGATGGAAAAGTAGCTCTCCGACAAATTGCCACCAATGCCGAGGCCCCGGCCGAAAGGTCTCTGCACGAATCCATCCAGACCACCCATCAGTCCAATGACGTGATAGTCGCCGATCTGCAGCCCGAGGCGGATCGCCAGAACCGCGAAGGCGGCCATGCCGAGGAGGCCAAGCAACAACGTCACCACGGCGCCGATCAGACGGGTCGCGATCCAGGCCGCGACCACGAAGATCACCACGATGAGCGCGCCCTTCACGCTGCAAAAGATCAGCAGCGGCAATGCTGCGAGGGCCAGCAGCGGCCGTCCCACCGAGAACAGGAACAGGGCGAGAAAGCCGACGCCGTAAGCGAAGCTGATCGGGTGCATGTTCGGACCGTTGATGCGCAGCATCTTCGACAGGCCGAACCCTTCGAGCAAGGGCGTGTTCAGAAAATCGAAGCTGAAGCGGTCCTTGAGGTCGACGGGCACGTTGCCGGTGGCCCGCATCTGGGCTTCCCAGACACCCGAATGGGTCGCCTTGAGCTCGTCGAACCCCCAGAACGTATAGCTGTTGGTGATGGCCAGCCAGAGATCGCGGAAGACGAGTTCGACATACCCGCACAGCAGAAGGATGACCGCGAGCGTCACCAGGAACGGCGTGATGCGCACCTCATAGGTCGCGGCGGTCAGAAGCGAGAGCTGGAACAGGAACAGCGGCAGCACGATATTGCGCAGATAGACCGCAGCCGGCTGTCCGTCCTGGATGAAGCCGATCGCGAAATACAGCGACACCACGGCGAGGGTGACGACACCCCAGCGCATGATCTGGTTCACCTCAGCCGAATGATTCCTCTGGCCCAGCACGTAAAGGCCGAACGTCGCCAGCCACATCACGGAGCAAACGAGGAAATTGTAGCCCTTGATGAAGTCGAGATCGGACGGCAGCGGGACCAGCGGCGACAGGATCGAGACGAACAGGTTCTGGAAGAACAGGACGAAGATGGCGATGGCCGGCGCGTAGGTCGGGACCGCCAGCACGATGGCGATACCGATGAGGACCTCGACCACGATGGCCAGGGCCGGATAGGCCAAATGCAGGACCGGAGCAAAGCCGATCGCCGCCACGGCGATACAGAGTGTCGGAACCAGCTCGCGCCAGGCCGGCGGCGATGGCTCGGCCGGCACGGTCTGAACCTGGGTTAAGTCACCGGCCCCCATCAATCGTCCTTTGGCAGCGCGCGTCGAGCACGATAGCGGGGCGATGTGAAAGGATTCCTTAACGATAGCGAACCGGTGCGATGTCAGCGCCGGCCGGGCCGGGGCGCGCCGAGCAGCGCCCGCATCACGTCGGGATCGGGCCTGCCGGTGCTGCGATCGACGAGGCCAAAGCCCTGCGCCAGCTCCCAATGCGTCCAGCCCCAGCAATGCTCCCTGGCATAAGCGGTGACGTCCGCCAGCCAGCGCAGCCGGCTTTGTCTCGGCGCGCCGGCTTTCAGCACGCCGAACTCGTTGACGATGATCGGCCGCTTGAACTGCTGCTGCCATGCGAGCGCCGGTGTGAGCCAGCGATCGGCCTGCGGCTTGTCCTTGGCGGCGGCGATTGCGACGTCGAGCATGCCGAGCGCCTTGGTCGCGCCCCTCGCCTGCAGATCCTGGCGCAGCGTTTGCACTTTGGGATCGCCGGCGTTGATCGGATAAGGCAGGTCCATGATGTCGTGCAGCGGATCCTGCGCATCCCAGTGGGCCTGATGGGTGAACACCATGGGATCATAGAAGTGGATGGCATAGACGATGTCGGGATCGTCCAGCGGACGAAACCGCGGCAGCGAATCCGCGCGCTGCCAGTTGACGGGGCCGACGACGAGGGTCGTGGCAGGAAGCAATTTGCGGACGAAGCCGGCGAGCGTCTCGACCTGCCTTTGCCATGTGTCGGCGTCGATATCGGGCTCGTTGAGCAGCTCGGCGAAGACGCGGTCGGCCGGATAGGAGCGAATGACCTCTGCAAGACCGCTCCAGGCGTCCTGCATCTCGCGCAGCGCCGCGTCCGGATCCTGCTTGTGCAGGCGATTGAAGCGCTCGCCGGGATGAAGATCGACTGACGTAGCATAGCCGAGTGCGGTGAGCTGCTTCAGCGCCTTGTCGAGCACACGCAGCGTCTCGTCGCGCTCGGCCTTTGCAGCGAAACGAGGCATCACGCGCTCGGCCGGCACCGGCAACCGGACGTGAGTCATTCCAGCGCGGCGCAATTGCTGCAGCAATTCGCGGCTTGGCACCTCACCGTTGATCCAGCCGTCGGCATTGAAGCCGCGCGACAATGCGGCGAGCCTCGCCGGCGCGACCGTCTGCGGCACGGGCACGCAAGTGTCGGCGAAGGCCGGCGCTCCGAATGAGATCGACAGCAGCATCGCAGCAGTCAGCCAACGACGGCGCGACGCTGTCATCGTCAAACCGCAAGACCCAATGCGGCGCCCTCGGGGTGCGGCGCCTGCGAACCCGCAGGCGCGTGATTGACGACCAGACCCGTCGGCACGGCCTCATACCGCGACAACGCCGCGGTCACCCGGCGCATCGCCGCCGAACCGAGCTCGCCGGCGCGCGCCACGAGGACGATCAGGTCCGCATGCGCCGCCAGCGCGATGGCGTCGGGCTGCAAGGCGAGATTGCCGGCATGGACGATGATCAGATCGAACTCCGAACGAATATCGTCCTCGGGCCTCGCGTCTGCCTTTCGGCCGGCACTGAGAAGCTCGTCGATCGACTGAAGTCCCGCCGTGGTCGAGCCGTCGTTCCATTCGGTCACCGGCGGCTGGTGACCTGCGAATTCCGGCTGCAGCCGGATCAATACGCTCATCATGCCGCGGTTCACGGCGGCGCGATTGAGCGAGCGCGCAACGGTGTTGCCGCCGGCACTCTTGCCGACCGACAGCACGAGGGCGACCTTGCAACCGCGCACCGGCACGCGATCGATCCGCTCGAGCAGCGGCCGCAGATAGGCGCCGAGATCGAGCTCGACCGAGGCGGCGATCGGTCTTTGCCAGACGGTGTTGGTCGCAGTCCCGGACGCCAGATCAGGAATGCGGGCCCAGACGGGAAGGCGCGGCATCGCCTCGGGCCGGGGCGCGGCAGCGGCGGAAGGCTGGACTTGAGTTTGGGCTTGCTGCTGGACTTGCGTGTCCTGCGCCCCCGCATGCACGGCGGCCTCGGCAGGCCCAGGCCCGCCGGACATGCTCGTCATCGCCGCTGTGGCGGCGGTCGATGTCAGCAGCGAGCCGATCCCCAGCGCCGCCAGCAGCAAAGCGAGCGGCGGACGGGTCGAGCGCAACGGCGGAATGGCGGGCGAAGCGATCTTGGTCTGGGAGTTTTGCAGCTGACGCTGCTCATTGGTCGTCTTGAACCGCGACAGGAACTGTTCGTAAATGTTCCTGTTGGCATCGGCGTCCCGCTGCAGCTCCTGCAGCTTCACCAGCGCCTGGCCGTCGACCAGCATCTGCGTCTCGACCGCCTTGAGCTGCTTTTCCAGCGCGTTCTGCTGCTCCAGCTGAGCCTCATATTCGGACTTGGCGGTGTCGATGTTCTTCTTCCGCTCGACCTCGATCTGCCGGTTGATATCGGCCAGCTGGCTGTAGGAGATCGCGAGGTCGGGATGGCGCTCGCCGTACACCGCCTTCTTCTGCGCGATCTGGTCATTTAGGGTCGAGCGCTGCGCGCGCAGCATGCTCAGCAGGTCCTGCTTCACGGGACCTTCGACATTGGCCTTGAGATCGCGTTGCACCTGCTCGTAGCGCGCCTTGGCTTCCTCGGTGCGAAGACGGGCGGCGGAGACCTGCTGATTGAGATCGGTCACCCGCAATTGCTGCGTGGTTGAATCCTTGCCGGCATTGAGGATCTTGTGCTCGAGCCTGAAGGCGGCGACGGCGTCTTCCGATGCGCGCAGCCGCTCGTTCAGCGTCTTCAGCCGGTCCTTGAGCCAATCGGCCGCCTCGTCCGTGGCCTCGGTGCGGACGCGGCCCTGGCTGGCAACGAACGCCGCGGCGATGGCGTTGGCGTAGTAAGCGGCCCGCTCGGAGCGGTTCGAGGTGAAGGAAATGGCAATGACGTAAGTGAGCCCGCGCCGCGTGATCTCGAGGCGGTTACGGAATTTCTCGAGCAGGCGCGTCATGTCGGTATGACCGCCCGCGATGTCATCGTCATCGGCGATCTTGAGCTGCTCGATCAGGGGGCGGAGAAAGCCGTCCGATTTGGCGATCTCGATCTGGCTCTGAAGCGCCGCGGCGTCCTGGCCGATGCCCGGCAGCACCTCCTGATCCGAGGTCACGCGCAGCTCCCGGGGATCGAGCACGACCAGGGCGGTCGCGGCGTACCGGACCGGCAGAATCATCAGAACGACGACGCCGAGGGCGAACAGCGCCACCGCCAGCGTCAGAATGCGCCGGCCGTTCTCGCGCAGGAAAGACAGCACACCGGTGACGGTCAGCGATCCCTTGATCAGCGCCGGCGCGGCGCCGTCAGGTTTCATCCGCGCAGCCCGCGGCGCTTCCCACGAAGCCGCAGGCTCCGTCGGGGCGATGCTTCGCGGAGTTGCGCGGCTACCGAACGCCATGGGCTCGACTCGAAATCAACTGACAGTCACAGTTCAGAGGCTTTCGACACCGTAAATATCCATGGTTAACCGGCGGTTACGGCCGGCGCGCGAAGCCGTCATGGCAAATGCCTGCGAACCGGCCCGTTCAGGCGGAAAAGAACGGCTTGGATGGTCTGCGTGCCGGGCCTGCCGCACTGGCAGCCAGCGGCGCCCTCGGCGCGGCCGGCCGCGCGCGCTCGACATCGCCAAGCAGGCAGGACCGCAAGGTTTCGATCTCCGGACAATCGGCAGTGCCAAGCGGCCCGATCAGGAAGCCGCTCTGCAGGGGCTCGCACCTGTAGCCGGGACAGCGCTGCACCCTGTCCGCAATCACGACGTCGACCTTGCCTTCGAGCAGCTCGTGCAGCCCCGCCGGCTGGCTGATGCGAATGGCGAGCTGGGGCTCGGCCCGGCGGAACTGCGCCAGGCGCGTCCGCAACGCATCGATCGCAAAACTGGCGTGGAGGCCGATATGCAGCAGGCTTGTGACGCCCTCGGGCTTGAGCTCGGCGGTGGCCTCGGCAAGACAGCGAAACGCCTCCCGGACCCGCGCCAGATAGGTTTCGCCGGCAGCGGTCAGAATGATCTGCCGTGTCCGTCGCTCGAACAGCTGCACCCCCAGCCGCTCCTCCAAGAGGCGGACTTGCTGGCTGACGGCACCGGCCGTGACGTGCAGCTCGTGAGCGGCCTGCTTGAAGCTGAGATGGCGGGCGGCGGCCTCGAAGGCGCGCAGGGCATTGAGTGGCGGCAGCAGATACGTCATGGCCGGCTCCGGGCGATGCGGGAAGCCGGCAGGATGCATGAGTTTCGCTCGCTCGACAAAAGAGAAATCCTGCTTTGTCGCCGCTGACGGCGAGCGATACCCCAGGGCCGATCCTAGCCCAGCCCGAGGAAACCTGTCGCAGTGCCACCCGAAACGCCGTCGATCGAAAACTTCTATTCCTGGATTCGCCTCACCGTCTCCATGGCACTCACCACCCTCGGCTGCGTCGGCATGTGGTCGCTGGTCGTGGCATTGCCGGCGGTGCAGGCCGATTTCAACGCGCCCCGCGCCGAGGCAACGCTGCCCTACACGCTCGCCATCATCGGCTTCATGATCGGCGGCATCGTCATCGGCCGCCTGACAGATCGCTTCGGCATCCTGCCGCCGCTGGCCGGGGGCACGGTCCTGATGAGTCTCGGCTACGTCCTCACCGCCTTCGCGCCAAGCCTGTTCGTGTTCGCGCTGATCTCAGGTCTCACGATCGGCCTCGGCGGCGCGGCCAGCTTCGCGCCTTTGGTCGCCGACGTCTCGCTGTGGTTCGACAAGCACCGCGGCCTTGCCATTTCCCTGGCGATGGCCGGCAGCTCTCTGGCCGGCGTGGTCTGGCCACCGATCGTCCAGCACGCCATCGCCGCGTATGGCTGGCGGCAGACCCATATCGGCATCGGCCTGTTCTGCCTGGCGACCATGCTGCCGCTGTCACTGGTTTTGCTGCGGCGACCCGTCGTCCGCATGGCCGCACGCGAAGCGGCGGGCAGCGGCAGCACGATGCAGACCATCGGCCTGCCCCCTTCCGTCACCCAGGGCCTGCTGGCGTTAGCCGGCATCTGCTGCTGCGTCGCCATGGCGATGCCGCAGGTCCATCTGGTCGCCTATTGCGGCGACCTCGGCTACGGCTCTGCGCGCGGCGCCGAAATGCTGGCGGTCATGCTCGGCTTCAGCGTGGCGAGCCGCTTTGTTTTCGGCTGGCTGTTGAACCGCATCGGCGGCCTGCCGACCTTGCTGCTGGGCTCGGCGATGCAGGCCATGGCACTCGCGCTCTATCTGCCGTTCAACGGGCTGGTCTCACTCTACGTCGTATCCGCCATTTTCGGCCTGGCGCAGGGCGGCATCGTGCCGAGCTATGCGGTGATCGTCCGCGAGCTGTTCCCGGCGCGGGAAGCCGGCTTCCGCGTCAGCCTCGCCATCTCGGTCACGCTCGCCGGCATGGCGCTGGGGGCCTGGATGGCCGGGGCGACCTACGACTGGACCGGCTCCTACGCTTCGGCGCTGGTCAATGGCATCGCCTGGAACATCGTGAACATGGCGATAGCAGCCTGGCTGCTGCAGCGCCAGCGTCGGCATGTTGTCGGCGTCGTCGCCGCCGCGCTCAGCTGATGTTCAGCAGGATCCGCCCCGATGTGCCGCTGCGCATCAAATCCAGCGCGTCGTTGACGTCGTCGAGCGCGAACTCGTGGGTCACGATCCCGCGGTAGCTCACCTTGCCGGCGTCGCTCAGGCGAACGAGACGCGGGATGTCGCGCGCGGGCTGGCACTGCCCGCCTTCCGAGCCCTTCAGCACCTTCTCGAAATGTAACGGCAGCGTGTAGATCTCGGCCTTCTCGCGGGGAACGCCGACCAGGATACAACGGCCTTTCTTGGCCGTGATCTCGTAGGCGAGCTCGATCAGATTCTTGACGCCCGTCGTCTCTACCACCTTGTCGGGCCCGTCCGAACCGGTGATGGCGCGAACCGCGGCAGCGACATCCTTGACCGCTTCGGAGTTGATGGTGTGGGTGGCGCCGAAATCCTTCGCCATCGCCAGCTTGTTGTCGAGGCGGTCGATCGCAATGACCGGATAGGCGCCGACCATCGCGGCGAATTGCACGATGTTCAACCCGACGCCGCCGACGCCGAACACGACGACGGCTTCGCCGATGGCGATCTGCGCGTCGTTGTTGACGACGCCGAGTGCGGTCGTCACCGCGCAGCCGAGCAGCGGCGCGCTGGTGCGGTCGATCGAGGCGGGAACGGGCGTGACACGGTTCTCCGAGACCACGGCATATTCATTGAAGGTGGTGACCCAGCCCGCATTGAGGCGCTTGCCGCGCCAGGAATAGGCCGGCGTATTGGACTGGATGCCCTTGCCGGGCCGCCAATGCATGACGACGGTGTCGCCCTGCTTGCAGGAGACCACGCCGGGTCCGGTTTCGACGATCGTGGCGAGCGCTTCGTGTCCCAAAAGATGCGGCAGGAACTTGTCGACGCCTTTGACGGCGTCGATCTCGTTGATCTGCGCGCCGCAGATGCTCGACGTGTGCACGTGCGCGAGCACCTGGCCGTGTTCGAGCCTGTCGGGCAAGGTGAACTCGTCGACGATCAGCGGCTTGCCGGATTCGACGAGAATGGCCGCCTTGGCAGTCTTGATGTCCATGAGAGCGCCCGATCACTCGAAATAGATGAATTCGTAATCGCCGGTGTAACCGAGCTTGCCGTAGAGCCAGATCCATTCCGACGTATGCAGGATCGACTCCGCCGTCAGCGCCCAGCATTCGAGGTTGTGCAATTCGGCGACGTTCCGGTAGCCCTCGACCATGACGTATTTGTTCTTGCCGACCCGCTCGACCTCCTTGAGCGCCGCTTCGAGCTCGTACAGCCGAAGATTGTGCAGGGTGCCGAGCGAGATGACGAGATCGAAACTGTCGTCGCCATAGGGGTAGATGTCCTGGGCGCGATAGTTGAAGAGGTAGGGCTTCACCTGCTCGTGTGCATTTTCGAGGCCGTGCTTGGAGATATCGAAGCCGACGACCTTCAAACCCGGCAGGATCTTCTGCATCTCGTACAGCAGAAAGCCCTTGCCGCAGCCGACGTCGAGCACGCTGGAGCCGTTCTTCAGGCCATAGGTCTCGATCAGCGCCTTGGCGACCGGCGCCCAGCGCCCCTCGATGAAGCGGTAGCCGCCATAGCCGAAGCGGCGGTCGCCGTCCCAATAGTCGGCCTCGTATTCCCGCGCTTTCAGCGAGCAGCCGATCTTGTCGTCGTTCATGCGGCCCATGTAGTCGCGCTTCGTCGCCGTATGCAGCGGCGTCACGATATTCAGTAGTCGTCCCATTGAGCCCTCAGATTCCAACACGCGCTGCGATTGCCGCGACTGGCCGGGGAGCCCTGAGTCGCGACTTGCGAGTCATTCTAGCATTGGTGGTCGAGATCATCATTGCTTCAGATCAATGATGGGGAATCCTGAGACGAGACCGTCAGCCGCCGGCGGAGGTTCCGTTGCTGGCAGCAGAGCCGTGGACTCTGAAGCTCGCATCGCCGCCAAATCCAAATCATAGACTGCCGGCGACGGTTCGATCGCTCGCGACTGTGCGGTTTCGCCGCAATGGTCGCCGTGAAATGAATCACTATAGTCAGGATGTCATGGCATATGTCGTCGACATAGATGCGCGCACCGCGCGCTTTGGTCTTCACGCCGGCCGCCTCCAAGCAGGCGGTTAGCCGGACGGTGCTTGCGCCGTCCGGGCTCTTTTCCAGCTTTCGTGACCTCGCCCTGAGAGGTCGTCTTGAAGCAGAAGGAGTGTGCCGTGCTGCCTCTTCCAAAAATCGCGCTCACCGCATCGGACTATCCGCGACTCGAACGGCTTGCCCGCCTTGCCGCCCAAAAAGGCGACCTGGACGGGATATTCCTCATCAGTGAGATCAACCGCGCCGACATCGTGCCGAACGATTGGGACGATCTCCGTTCGCGCGTGACCGTGGGATCATGGGTCACCTGTTGCACGAACTGGGGCGTTCCGCGTCGCATCGTGCAATTGGCCTGGCCCGAGGAGTGTTGGTCGGATCCCGCCCGCATTTCGGTCCTGACACCATTGGGGGCAGCCTTGATCGGCCTGCAGGTCGGCGACCAAATGCCATACATCCTCGCCGGCTGCCTGAACGTCGTCAGGGTTCAGAACGTCACCCAATCAAGCCCCAACGTCGTCCCGCTCTTCCGGGCTCATCGGCGCAGCAAGCCGCGCGATGACGATCCCGGACCAACTGCAGCATAGGAGACATCAAATGCACAACTTCGAAACCGAGATTCGGCGAGACCAGCCGGCGTTGCCGCCGATCAAGATCACGGAAGACGAATCGCGACGTCTCAGCTCGCTGGCGAATTCGACCATGGATCTGTTTCCCCGTGTCGCGCAGTTTCTGGCGCGCGAACTGGAGCGCGCGTCGGTCGCCGCAGAGAACGATTTGCGCGGCGTAGTCAGGATGGGCTCCAAAGTAACCTATCGCGATGACGAGAAAGGTGCCAGCCGGGAGATCGTGCTGGTCTATCCGCACGAGGCGAACATCGAACTCAACCGGGTCTCGATTCTGACGCCTGTTGGCGCGGCCCTGATCGGCCTCTCGGTGGGGCAGCGGATCGAGTTCGAGACGCCGGACAAGCGCACCAGGGGGCTGACCGTTCTGGCCGTCTCCGAATGAGGGCTGTCATCCGACCGAGCAGAACACTCTAGCGAGGCCAGATAGAAGCGGAGCGTGCTTGCGCAATGTTTCGCAATGCGCAGGCACCCTCCTGCTGTCCTACTGCACCTCGATGTTGGCATCCTTGATCAGCTTGCGCCAGCGTTCCTCCTCCTGCGCGACATAGCGATCGAGCTGTTCCGGAGCGCCGCCGACCATGATGAGGCCTTCGTTGGCCTCCAGCTTCTTGAAAGCGCCGGACTGAACCGCCTTTGCGATGGCCTGATTGAGACGCGCAATCACCGGAGCGGGCGTCTTGGCCGGAGCGTACAATCCGTACCAGGATTCGGCGGCGTAGCCGGGCACTCCGGCCTCGGCGACAGCAGGCAATTGCGGAAATGCCGCCGAACGTTCGGCTGACGTGACAGCCAGCGCCCGGAGCTGGCCTGTAGCTACCAGCGACGCCGCGCTCGCCACCGTGGTGAACATCACGTCGATCTGTCCGCCTAAGAGATCGCTGATCGCAGGCGCCGCGCCCTTGTAGGGCACCGCCGTCATCTTGACCTTCGCCATCGCATTGAACAGCTCGCCCGCGAGATGGGCCGAGGTGCCGGTGCCGAACGTCCCGAAATTGAGCTTGCCGGGATTGGCCTTGGCTTCAGTGATCAAATCGGAGATCGAGTTGATCTTGGATGCGGGGTTGACGACGACGATATTGAAGGATCGCGCGATCAGCGAGACCGCCGCGAAATCCTTGTGCGGATCGAACGGCAGCTTCTTGTACAGGCTCGGATTGACCGCGTGCGCGAAGGTCGCCATCAGCAGCGAATAGCCGTCGGGCTCGCTGGTCGCCACCGTCTGGGTCCCGATGATGGTCCCGGCGCCCGGCTTGTTCTCGATGATGACGGACTTGCCGAGATCCGTCTGGATTTCCTGCGCCGTCGTTCGCGCCATGATGTCGGTCCCGCCGCCGGCTGCGAAGGGCACCACGATCTTGATGATCTTGTCGGGATATTCCGCGCGCGCCGGCGAGGCGCCCAGCCCGGCGACCGCCAGCACGACGGCACAAGCGAGGATGGCGAGGTTCAGCCAGCGCCGCACGGCGAAGCCTTTCCTGCGCGCGCCGTCGTGATTGATGATTCCGCCGCTGGCCATCTGGAGCTCCATCCGATTTTGTTCAGACATCGAGAACAACCAATCCGTCTGCTGCCTTCACGCCCCGGCCCGCCGGCAGCACGAAGACCGGGTTGATTTCGGCCTCGACGAGGTGATCGCCGAATTGCGCAACCATGCGCGAGAAAGCGACGACCGCTTCCGCGAGCGCTTCGACATCGCATTTCGGCCGGCCGCGAAAACCGTCCAGCAATGGCCATGTGACGAGATCGCGCGCCATCGCGAGGGCGTCGGCATGGCTGAGGCCGGCACCCGTTGGCAGCAGGCGCATCGTCGTGTCCTTGAACAGTTCGGCGGTGACGCCGCCCATTCCGAGGAGGATGGCCGTTCCCAGGGGATCGCGATGCATTCCGAGAATGATCTCGACGCCGCCTGAAATCATCTCCTGAACCAGGAATTGGGCGGGCCGCGTCCCGACCTTGGCCTCGACCTCGTCCGCCATCTTCATCAGGCGGCTGCCGATGGCTTCGGCGGTCAGGTTGACCGCGACGCCGCCGAGATCGCTCTTGTGCGCGATCTCGCGCGAGAGGATCTTGAGCACGACCCGGCCGCCGAGGTCGCGCGCCGCCTGCTCGGCTTCGCGCGCCGTCGCGACCACTTTCTCTGCCACGACCGGAACACCAAAGCGGGCGAACAGCGCTTTGGCCTGTGCTTCGTCGAGCGATCCCGCCGGGAAGTCGCTGACATCGACCGCCGTCAGGGGCGAGGTGGGTGTCTGGACCTGCTCCGGCGCTCCGGCCCGCAAGAGCCCGTCGAGCGCAGCCGTGCAGCTCTCGGCGGAGGTGTAGGCCGGGACGCCTCGGCGGGTGAGGACGGAAACCACCTTGGGCGCGTAGGGGCTCACATAGGCAATGACGGGCTTGTCGCTGAGCGGCAGGCAGTCGTGGATGGCATCGGCCATCAGGCCCGGCGATCCCACCGCTGACGAGCCGGCAATGACGACCAGCGCATCGTAGGAGGGACTTGCGAGCAGGATGCGGATCGCGGCACGAAGCAGATCCGGCTGCAGACCGGCCAAGGTCACATCGATCGGATTGCGATCGAGATTGGCTTGCGGTCCCGACTGCAGGGCGCGCAATTGCGCGGCAGTCTCAGGGTCGGGGGCGGGCGTTGCAAAGCCGGCGACGCCGAGACTGTCTGATACGATCGTGCCGGCGCCGCCGGTCGAGGTGAGAATCGCAACACGCCGGCCGGACAGCTTCCGTCCCGCACCAAGGGCTGCGGGAATGTCGAGCAGGTCTTCGAAGGTTTTGGCGCGGATCACGCCGAGTTGCCTGAACAAGGCGTCATACATGCGGTCCGAGCCGGCAAGCGCGCCGGTGTGCGAGACGGCCGCTTGTGCGCCTGCCTCCGATCGACCGATCTTGAAAGCGACGATTGGCTTGCCGGCGCGTCGCGCTTTCAGAACCGACTCGCGAAAGCGAGATGGATTGCGGATCGCCTCGACATAGAGCGCAATGACGCTGGTTGCGCTGTCGCCGGCGAGAAAGTCGATGAAATCAGCGAGTTCGAGATCGGCTTCGTTGCTGGTCGACACCAGCTTCGACAGCCCGACCCCGCGCGCCGCAGCGCGCGACAGCAAGGCTCCGAGAATGCCCCCGCTCTGCGAGATCAACCCGATGGATCCCGCCGGGAAGTCATCCATCGCCAGCGCGCCCGACGCCGACAGCACGATATTGTCGGTGAGGTTGACGAGGCCGATCGTGTTCGGCCCGAGGATCCGCATGGAGCCGGCGGCTTGCATGAGCTGTTGCTGGCGCGCGGCGCCTTCCGCCCCGGCTTCGGTGAAACCGCTGGCGAGAACGATCGCGGCGGCAGCCCCCCGCTCGGACAATTCGCGCACCGCGATGTGCGCGCGCTCGGCGCCAAGCAGGACAAGACCGACATCAGGCACATCGGGCAGCGAGGCGACGTCGGGGTAGCAGGTCAGACCGCCGATGTTCTCGACCTTCGGATTGACGGGATAGATCGCACCCGCAAAGCCATGCTTCCGGAGATAGGACACCGGGCGCCCCGACGTCTTGCTCGGGTCCGCCGATGCACCGATGACAGCGACGCTACGCGGCCGGATCAGGCGTTCGATCGCATCCATGGCTCAATCCTTCGACGCGGATTGCGCAAGGAACGCCGTCACGGCGTCGCGATGCTCCGCGCTGGTGTAGCAGATGGCCTGCGCCTGGCTGCCGAGACTGAAAATGTCGTGCGCGGAATGCTCGAACGTCTCGTTCAGAATCTTCTTGCCCAACGCCAACGCGGTGGGAGAGCCCTGAGCCAGTTCGACCGCCCAGGCCTGCGCGGCCGACAGGAGCTCGCTCGAGGTCACCTTGCGATCGACGATGCCGAGCGCGAGCGCTTCGTCGGCCTCGACGACGCGTCCAGTGAAGATCAGCTCCTTCGCCTTGGGAAGCCCGACCCGGCGCGGCAGAAAATACAGGCCGCCGCCGTCGGGGATCAAACCGCGCTTGATGTAGGACCAGGTGAACTTCGATCGCTCCGTGCCCATGACGAAGTCGCAGGCCAGCGCGGTGTCCGCACCGAGGCCCGCCGCAGCGCCGTTGACGGCGGCGATCGTCGGCTTCGGCAGCCCGAGCAGGAACGATTGCACGTGATGCACGCCCTGCTGACGGCTCCATCCGTTGAATGCAACTTCGCCCTGCGGCGCCGCGAGCCGGCGCTTCATTCCGCTGATATCGCCGCCGGCGCAGAACGCACTGCCGCGCCCCGTCAGCACCAGAGCCTTGATGGCCCTCTCGCGAGCCACGGTTTCGAGCGCAGCGACGAACTCGGCGCGCATGTCGTCGCTCATGGCGTTGCGCCGGTCCGGCCGGTTGAATGCAATCGTCGCGACACCGGCCTCGACGGAAAATTCGATGAGCTGATAGGACATGGCAAGCTCCCTGGCTGGAGTCGGATCGATCGCCGCGACGCATTGCGGATGTCGAATGCCGATTTCAGGCCGTGCCGTTTCCTCGTTGAGCCCCAGCACGGCCGGGCGTTCTTCTTCGCTGGGCTGATAGCGGCTTGCGCCCGCCGTAACATCCCCCTAATTCCACTTAGTGGAAACGCTGAGCGGAGGCTGATGTGCCGCAGGTACGCAGATATGCGGGCGGGGTTGACGGCAACCGGTCGCTCGAACGGGGCATCGAGATCCTCCGGTCGTTCCGGCCCGGCGTCGACACGCTTGGCAACGGCGAGATTTCGGAGCGAACAGGATTGCCGCGATCGACGGTCAGCCGGCTGACGCGAACGCTGGTCAATTCCGGGATGCTCGACGAGGTCCGTAACCAGCGGACCTACCGGCTTGCCGCATCCGTCATCAGCATCGGTCACGCGATGCGGACGGGATCACCGGTGCTCAACGCGATCGGACCGATGATGCGGGCCGAATCGGCCAAGCGCCGGCTCAACGTCGGGCTCGCGACCGCGGATCGCACCATGATGGTTTACCTGGAGTCGATCCGCTACAGCCCGCGCGCGGCACTGCGCAACGTCGTCGCCGGCCAGCAGGTCCCGATGGAGTTAACGTCGCTCGGTCGCGCTTATCTCGCCGGCATTGCCGAGGCCGAGCGCGAGCGATTGCTGAAACTGTTCAAGCGGCGCAGCACTGCGGCCACGAAGGCGCTGCTTGCGGACGTCAGGACATCGATACGCTCGGTCGAACGCAACGGCTATTGCGCGGTGTCGTGGCAACCCGGCGTTCTCGCCGTTGCCACGCCCATCGTGCTGGCCGGGCTTCCGGTCTACGCGCTCAACATGAGCCTGCAGAATGTCGATCGGTCCGAGGCGCTGGCCAGCGAGATCGGCGCCTACCTCAACGCCTTCGCGGCCAAGTGCAAGGAGGTGCTGGCGGGCGGTTGAAGCCGGCCGGCGCCGTTACAATTTCCCGTAGACCCGCCCGGCGACCGCCTTCAGGCGCTCGACCGAGCCGGACTCCGGATGCGGCTTGACCGGCGCGAACAGGATCGAAGCCTGCCTGCCGTTCTTCCAGACATAGATGGTGACGGCGTTGCCGTTGCCCTTGGTGCAGGAATACTCGCCGAACGCTTCACTGCCGAGCTCTTGTATCGCCGTGTGCTTGCAGGGGCCTGCGCGTTTCATCATGCCGATGGCGGTGTCGCGCGAGGTCGCGATCACCGCGACGGTCATGGTGTTGGCCTCGCGATCGAACATCATGCAGCTGCCCGCGCCGGTCCGCTGCACCGTCAGCGTGCCCGTGTCGAGAAAGCCGTCGGCATCCGCGGCCGTGAGCCACTCGCAATTGCCGAACCGTTCGCTGCTCTTGCTCACGCTGCCTATGGCCACGCGCGCGGCTTCGGTGACCGGCCCGAGCAGCGCTTCATCAGCGCGCCGGCCGATCGGATAGACGGTGATCTGCAGAATGTAATCGCCGGACAAGGCGACGACCGAGGCTTCCTGGCGCTCGGCGCCGGCCGCGCTCGTTCCGCCCTGGCCTTCGTCGCCGATCCCCGCGACTGCGTTGAGCGGCATGCGCTCGCCAAGCGTCTTGACGAAGGTCGCGTACAATTCCCTGGCGCGGTCCTTGTCGGGATTGCGGAACACGGAGAGCATCATCGTGTCGCCGCGCCCGGCCTGGTAGATGCAGCCGCGGCCGTCCTGATTTGAAATCAGTGACCATTTGAGCGCCGGCATCGCACGGGCGAGCTCCTGGGCGCTGATGAACGGGCAGGTTTCGGCCGCGCGCGCGGGAAGCACCGGGACGGCTGCGATTGCAAGGAACAGAACGAGGCAGGAGAACAGACGACCGATGGTACGCATGGGACGTACTTACTACCGAAACGCCGCGCCCGGAACAATTCGAACGTCCGCCCCTCAGATCCGTCGCCTGATGCTCTATCGAGCCGATGGCCCGGCCAAGTCAGCGCAGGGCCGTCGTCACTGCCCGTTATATTCGGCCCAGCAATCCGCCGTTTCATAGACCCGGACCGCCGACAGCTGTCGAAGGCTCGGCTTCAACCGGTCCCAGATCCAGATCGCGATATTCTCGGCGGTGGGGTTCTCGAGGCCTTTGACCTCGTTCAGGCAGTGGTGATCCAGCGCGCCCAGGATGTCGGCGAAGCATTTTTCGATGTCGAAGAAATCCGCGACGAAGCCGGTGTGCGGATCGACCGGCCCGTCCAGCTGGACCTCGACCCGGTAGGAATGACCGTGCAGCCGGCGGCATCGGTGGGTCTCGGGCACGTTCGGCAGCCGATGCGCCGCCTCGAACTTGAACGCCTGCGATATCTTCATTCCGCTCCTCACACGGCATCGCCATCCGGTCTCGGGCCCGTCTGGCGACCAGATGCTGCTAGGTCCTGACCTTTCGGCGAAGAATGGCGCGCCCGGAACGATTCGAACGTCCGACCCTCAGATTCGTAGTCTGATGCTCTATCCAGCTGAGCTACGGGCGCGTTTTTCGCGAACAGTGCGGACCTAAGCCCGCAGGCAGCCTCCGGACAGCGCCGGAGGGGTGCGAAAGAGCGCTCTGACTAACCGCTCTTGCCCCGATTGGCAAGGTCCGGGATGGGGAGATTTTGCAAGGAAATGACGGGGTCGGTGTCATTCCGGGATGGCCCAATGGGCCAGACCCGAAATCCATAACCCCCGCTGGTGGCTATGGATTTCCGGGCTCGCGACGTCGTCGCGCCCGGGAATGACGGATAGATGAGTGCTCCAGACCCTGCAATGACGGAAGAACTCGGCCTTGGGCCGACTTACGCCCTCTGCCGCTCGTTGCGGATGGAGAGGAGCTCGACGGGGCGGTCGGGGATGACGATACGGAAAGTGGCGCCGATGGTGCCTTCGACCAGGTGGATGTCGCCGCCATGGGCGCGGACCAGCTCGGCGGCGATGGCGAGGCCAAGGCCGCTGCCGCCGGGGCGGCCGGAGGTCTGGAACGCCTCGAACAGGTGCTCCCGGGTCTTCTGGGGGACACCGGGGCCGGTGTCGGAAACCTCGAGAATTGCGACAGCGCCCTCGCGTTTTCCCGTGATCCGGATCTGCTGCACCCCACCCTCGCCGGAGGCGTGACTTTCCAGCGCCTGGGCGGCGTTGCGGACGAGGTTGAGCAGCACCCGGAACAGCTGATCGGGATCGGCATCGACCGCAAGCCCGCGATCGATCGCGGCGACCCAGGCGATCGAGGCGTCGGAGGCGAGGCCCGCGGTCTCCCGCACCTCCAGCACCACAGGCTCGATCAGGATCATGCGACGGTCCGGTGCGGCCTCCTGGGCGCGGCCGTAGGACAGCGTCGACTGGCAGAAGGCGATGGCACGCTCGAGCGAGCGCACCAGCTTTGGCGCAAAGCGCTGCACCCGCGGATCCGGCACGCTGGCGAGCTGATCCGACAGCAGCTGGGCCGAGGCCAGCAGATTGCGCAGATCGTGGTTGATCTTGGACACGGCGAGGCCAAGGGCGGCGAGCCGGCTTTTCTGATGCAGCATCGACATCAAATCGCGCTGCATGTCCGACAATTCGCGCTCGGCGACCCCGATCTCGTCGCTGCGCTGGCTCGGCACGATGATCCCCGCCGAGCTTTCGGGGTTCTCGTGGAAGCCGACCAGGCTCGCGGTCAGCCGCCGCATCGGGCGGACGAAGAGATAATGAAGCGCCAGATAGACGAGGCCCGCGGTCAGCGCGGCGATGATCAGCGCGACCACCACGACGTTGCGGGAGAACCGGTACATCTGCTGCCGCAGCGGCAACTCGTCGGTCACGATCTCGATGAACTGGGCCGTGCCGACGCCGGGGCCGACGATGCGGATGGCCTGGTTGCCGGTCTCCAGCATCATCCGGAACGAGCCGGTGATCGCGTCCCAGGCCGTCATGTCGCGCAGGTCGATGTCATGCTCGATGGCGGCCGGAATGTTGTCGCTGGCGAGCAATCGGCGCTGCTGGCCCATCTTGATGGCGACGGCGCGGGCATTGATGCTTTTCAGGATCTGGCGCGACAGCGAATCGGGAACCATGCCGAGCGGCGCCGCATCCAGCACCAGCGCCGCCGTGTTGGCGGCGGCGACGCGGTCGTTGAGCCGGTTGACCCAGAAGTTGGCAATGGCGGGCACATAGAGCAGCACGGCCGCGATCATCACCAGGGGGACGGTGAGCAGCAACAACTTGCCTGACAGCCCGAGCCCGCGCGTCCCACGGGGGCGCATCGCCGGCGGGTCCGGCTGATCCTGATCCTGGACCGGCTGGAGGTCTGTCGTTGCCACGAAAGTCGCCCTCGCCTTTGGCGGATGAAGGATTGGCAGTATGAAGATGCGGCCCGACCTCGGTCCGGTCAAATTACGGATCGCTAATCTGCCGAGGTGGGATGTAAGCGCTGATATCGCGAGTCGCCACCTCAAGGGTTAAAAACCCCGCACAAACAGCGATATTCACCGGAATCGTGCGCTTGTGCGGCGTTGACGAAAACAAGGCGCTCGCTTATAAGCCGGCCAAATTGTCCGCGATGACCCGGTGCGACACCGGGAGCGGCTCTCTTGGGGCCGGAAACGGCCCGTTTTGGGCCGCATCTTCGGGACTTTACCATCAATTCTACAGGCAAATTGCCCGGTCAGCGGAGAAAAACCCGTGAAGCGGACTTATCAACCCAGCAAACTGGTGCGCAAGCGCCGTCACGGCTTCCGTGCCCGTCTCGCCACTGCCGGCGGCCGCAAGGTTCTCGCCGCCCGCCGCGCTCGCGGCCGCAAGCGTCTGAGCGCCTGAGCCGGACCCCCTTTTCCGGGATTTCATCATGGATCGGCTGAGGCAGCGGGCGGATTTCCTCGCCGTTGCCAATGGCGCGCGGGTGAACAGTCCCGCGTTCGTCCTGCAAAGCCGCCCCCGCGATGACGGCGGCCCGATCCGTATCGGCTTCACCGTTACCAAAAAGAACGGCAACGCCCCCGCGCGCAATCGTATCCGGCGCCGGCTTCGCGAACTGGTGAAGCGGCTCGATCCGGTGTCGATGCAGCCCCATCATGATTATGTCCTGGTCGGACGAAGCGGCGCGCTCTCGCGCGACTTCGCCACCATGCTCGACGATCTGCGCATGGCGTTCACGAAGCCGGCGCGGCATACGGCCAAGGGACCTGCGAATGGACGCAGCCCGAGGACTGACCGTACCGGGCCCCGCCCCGCTCCTGCTGCCAGCCGCAAACCGGAATGATGACGAGACCCCAGAGATGACCGACAATCGCAATACCATCCTCGCCGTCATTCTGTCGGGCCTCGTCCTGATCGCCTGGCAGTATTTCTACAATGTGCCGGCGATGGAGAAGCAGCGCGCCCAGCAGCAGACGCAGGCCGAGCTCCAGAAGACCACGCCGCAGCCGTCGGCCTCCGCGACGCCGGGCGCGGCGCCGCAGCAGCCGGGCAACGCCGCTCAGCCGGCAACGCCGGGCGCGACCCAGCAGGCCCAGCCCGTGGTGGCGCGCGAGGCCGCGATTGCAGCCAGCCCGCGCGTGAAGATCGACACGCCGCGGATTGCCGGCAGCATCGCGCTGAAGGGCGGCCGCATCGACGACATCGCGCTGGTGCAATTCCGCGAAACGGTCGATCCGAAGTCGCCGCCGATCATCCTCTATTCGCCCTCGGGCACCGCGGAGCCCTATTACGCCGAATTCGGCTGGGTGGCGGCGACGGGCGTGACGGCGAAGATGCCTGATGCCCAGACCGTCTGGCAGCAGGACGGCAGCGGCAGCCTGACGCCGACGACGCCGGTGGTGCTGAAATGGGAGAATGGCGATGGTCTCACCTTCCGCCGCACCATTGCGGTCGACGACCATTATCTCTTCACCATCAAGGACGAGGTGAGCAATGTCGGCAATGCGCCGGTTACGCTCTATCCGTTCGCGCTGATCTCGCGCCACGGTGCGCCGCAGGTCTCCGGCTACTACATCCTGCATGAAGGCCTGATCGGCTATCTCGGCGACCAGGGCCTGCAGGAATATGCCTACAAGAAGATCGACGAAAGCAAGAAGGTGGACTTCAAGGTCACCAACGGCTGGCTCGGCATCACCGACAAGTACTGGGCCTCGGCGCTGTTGCCGGATACCAATGCCCAGCTGCAGGCGCGCTTCTCGTCGAACCCATCCGGCAACGTCCACACCTACCAGACCGATTATCTGCTCGACCCCGTCACCGTCGCGATCGGCGGCACTGCGACGGCGAACGCGCGGCTGTTCGCCGGCGCCAAGGAAGCCGGCGTGGTCGGCGTGTTCCCGTTCGCCGGCCTCGGCGGCTACAACAAGGAGCTGGGGCTGAACCATTTCGATCTCTTGATCGACTGGGGCTGGTTCTACTTCATCACCAAGCCGATGTTCCTCGGCCTCGACTTCTTCTACCGCTTCTTCGGCAATTTCGGCATCTCGATCCTGCTCGTGACCGTGATCGTGAAGCTGCTGTTCTTCCCGCTGGCGAACAAGTCCTACGCCTCGATGGCGAAGATGAAGTCGGTTCAGCCGCAGCTGCAGGCGCTCAAGGAGCGTTATCCCGACGACAAGGTGAAGCAGCAGCAGGAGATGATGGAGATCTACCGCAAGGAGAAGATCAATCCGGTCGCCGGCTGTCTCCCCGTGCTGATCCAGATCCCGGTGTTCTTCTCGCTCTACAAGGTGCTGTTCGTCACCATCGAGATGCGGCACGCGCCGTTCTACGGCTGGATCAAGGACCTCTCGGCGCCGGATCCGACCAACCTGTTCAACCTGTTCGGGCTGATCCCGTTCGATCCGACCACGATCCCGGTGTTCGGCCATTACCTCGCGCTCGGCATCTGGCCGATCATCATGGGCATCACGATGTGGTTCCAGATGAAGCTGAACCCGACACCGCCGGACCCGACGCAGCAGATCATCTTCAACTGGATGCCGCTGATCTTCACCTTCATGCTGGCGGGCTTCCCGGCGGGCCTCGTGATCTACTGGGCCTGGAACAACCTGCTCTCGGTGATCCAGCAGAGCTACATCATGCGCCGCAACGGGGTGAAGGTGGAGCTGTTCGATAATCTCAAGGCGACGTTCGCGAAGAAGGCGACGTAGCTGCACACGAAGCGTGCCCGGTCATGCGGGCGCAAATGCCTCCACAGCGTCATGCCCGGGCTTGTCCCGGGCATCCACGTTTTGGAGGGTACCGCGCAGACAGACGTGGATGGCCGGGACATTTGAATGGGAAGACGCGCGTCGCGCTTTTGCCCGGCCAAGACGCGAGGATAGACTTTCCAGATGACCGATAAATCAGACGACAAGCTGATCGAGGCCGGGCGGAAGCTGTTCGCGCGCGACTGGCAGTTCATCTGGGCCTCGCCCTCGATCCAGACGCTGCCGCCGATGGCGGGGCTGGAGGTCGCCTTTGCCGGGCGCTCCAATGTCGGCAAGTCGAGCCTGATCAACGCGCTGACGGGGCGCAACGCGCTGGCGCGCACCTCGCATACGCCGGGACGCACCCAGGAGCTGATCTTCTTCGAGGTCCCCGGCAAGACCGACCTGCGCCTGGTCGACATGCCCGGCTACGGCTATGCCAAGGCGCCCAAGAGCCAGGTGGCGTCCTGGACCGAGCTGATCCACAAATTCCTGCTGGGACGCGCCTCGCTTGCGCGCGTCTACGTGCTGATCGACGCGCGGCATGGCCTCAAGGAGGTCGACCTCGAGGTCCTCAAGACGCTCGACCGCTCCGCGGTCAGCTACCAGATCGTGCTGACCAAGGCCGACCAGGTGAAGGCCTCCGAGCTGCAATCGCGCATCGCCGAAACCGAGGCGGCGCTGGCCAGGCATCCGGCCTCGTTCCCGAACGTGCTCGCGACCTCGTCACGCAGCTCGACCGGCATGGAGAGCTTGCGCGCCGCGATGGCGAAACTGCTGGAAGAGCGCGCTACGTGATGGTGGCGCAGCGCCTGCTGATCGGACTTGCCGGTTTGATGGGCGCCGCCGGCGTCGCGCTGGCCGCCGCCTCGGCGCATGGCGGCGATGCGAGCCGGCTGGCCTCGGCCAGCGCGATGCTGCTGTTTCATGCAACTGCCATACTTGCAGCTGTCGCCCTGCTGGCGCGCGGCCTTCTGCACGGCGGAATTGGCCTCATCGGTGCATTCGGCTTCGTGATCGGCGCCGTGCTGTTCGCGGGCGACCTCACCTTGCGGCAATATGCCGGGCACTCGCTGTTTCCATACGCAGCGCCGACGGGCGGGACGGTGATGATCGCGAGCTGGCTGGCCGTGACGCTGGCCGCGGTGGTGGCGCGGAAATAGGTCTCGTGTCCCGGACGCGGTGCGGCACCTAAAGCGCGTTTACGCGCGTCTTCGACGCGCTATGGTGACGCTCCGCAGAGCCGGGACCCAGCAAGCCGCATGGGCCCCGGCTCTGCAGCGCACCGCTGAAGAAGCGCTGCGCTGCGTCCGGGGCACGAAGACCACTTTGCGCCACGCCCGCCAATCGGATAGAACGCAGGCCGCTCCAGTCCCGCCAGCGAGATCCGCGACATGACCGACATCTCCCCGCTCGACCAGGCCCGCATCCTGTCGGAAGCGCTGCCGCACATGCAGCAGTATGACGAGGAAACCATCGTCATCAAATATGGCGGCCATGCCATGGGCGACGAGGAGACCGCGAAGAATTTTGCCCGCGACATCGTGCTGCTGGAGCAGACCGCCATCAATCCGGTGGTGGTGCATGGCGGCGGCCCGCAGATCGCGACCATGCTCAAGCGCCTCGGCATCGTCTCGGAATTCGCAGCCGGCCTGCGCATCACCGATGCGGCGACCATCGAGATCGTCGAGATGGTGCTCGCCGGCTCCGTCAACAAGCAGATCGTCGGCTACATCAACGAAGCCGGCGGCAAGGCCGTGGGGTTGTCCGGCAAGGACGGCAACATGGTGAAGGCGTCGAAGACGACGCGGACCATCATCGATCCGGGCTCGAACATCGAGAAGGCAATCGATCTCGGCTTCGTCGGCGATCCCGAGAAGGTGGACCTCACGCTGCTCAACCAGCTGATCGGCTACGAGCTGATCCCGGTGCTGGCGCCGCTCGCAACCTCGAAGGAAGGCCAGACGCTGAACGTCAACGCCGACACTTTTGCCGGTGCGGTTGCCGGCGCGCTGAAGGCCAAGCGCCTGTTGCTGCTCACCGACGTGCCTGGCGTGCTCGACAAGTCGAAGAAGCTGATCCCGCAATTGTCGGTCAAGGACGCGCGAAAGCTGATCGCCGACGGCACCATTTCCGGCGGCATGATCCCGAAGGTCGAGACCTGCATCTATGCGCTGGAGCAGGGCGTGGAGGGCGTCGTCATCATCGACGGCAAGATGCAGCACGCGGTGCTGCTTGAACTCTTCACCAACCAGGGCACGGGAACGCTGATCCACAAGTGAGGGACGAGCGGACAAAGAAAACCGTCATGGCCGGGCTTGTCCCGGCCATCCGCGATCTTTCGATCCGCGCCAAGAACGTGGATGCCCGGGCCTTCGCCTCGCCGAAGAGGCTTTGGCCTCGCAGGCGGGACAAGCCCGGGCATGACGGGCGGAGGGCTCAGCGCCCCCGCCGCTCACCCCTGACCCGCTTCCTGATGGCGCTGCCGGCCGCGGCCGTCTCGTTCGTCTTCTCCTCAGTGCCGGCCCTCGCCGATCTGAAGATCTGCAACCGCATGTCCTATGTCGTCGAGGCCGCGATCGGCATCGACGACAAGGCGGCGACCGCGACGCGCGGCTGGTTCAAGGTCGATCCCGCCACCTGCCGCGTGGTGGTGCAGGGCACGCTGACCGCCGATCGCATCCTGCTCAACGCCCGCGCGCTCGGCGTCTATGGCGCCTCCCCGATTCCGCAGAACGGCAGCGACATGCTCTGTGTCGCGCAGGACAATTTCGTCATCGCGGCGGCCCGGCAATGCCGCAGCGGCCAGACCCAGGCTGCGTTTACGCAAGTGACGCCGGCGCAAGGAGCCGACGGCAACCTCATTGCCTATCTCGCCGAGGATTCCGAATATGACGACGAGCAGGCCCGCCTCGCCGGCATCCAGCGGCTGTTGGTGATCGCGGGCTACGACGCCGCGCCGATCGACGGCGTCGACGGGCCGAAGACGCAGGCAGCCCTGGCCGCGTTCCTGAAGAGCCGCGGCTTGTCGTCGGACATCGTGGGCTCGCAAAACTTCTTCAAGACCATGGTCGATGCGGTGCAGACGCCGTCCCCGACCGGCCTCACCTGGTGCAACGACACGCCGCACAAGGTGATGGCGGCGATCGCGACCGACGACGGCAAGTCCGTGACCAGCCGCGGCTGGTATCGCATCGATCCCAAGACCTGCCTGCACCCTGATGTGACCGGCCAGCCCAAGCAGATCTTCAGCTTCGCGGAGGCCGTCGACGCCGACAACCGCGCCGTCAAGCTGAAGGACCGGCCGTTGAACTGGGGCGGCGACAGGCAGCTCTGCACGCGCGAGACCAAGTTCGAGACCGTTGAGCAGACCGATTGCGGCGCGCGCGGATTTGCGATGACGGGATTTGGCGCGGTGGACATGTCGAGCGGCGGCAAGACGCTCCGCTTTGCGCTGCCGTGAAATTGGCGTCATGATCAACACGCAAGCGCCTACAAGCTCCGCTGTCGTCCCCGCGAAGGCGGGGACCCATAACCCCAGGGAGTGGTTGTGGCGCGAAGCTGGCCACCCCGACTCTTCGCCGAACTCCTCCCCGTGGTTATGGGTCCCGGGCTCGCGCTTCGCGCGCCCCGGGACGACGAGCTGAGAATGTTGATATGAACCAACCCCGCACCTTTGCTCATGTCGACACCTGGGTGTTCGACCTCGACAACACGCTGTATCCGCATCACGTCAATCTGTGGCAGCAGGTCGATGTGCGGATCACCGAGTTCGTGTCCAGCTGGCTGCAGGTGACGCCGGCGGAGGCGCGAAAACTGCAGAAGGATTATTACCTGCGCTTCGGCACCACGATGCGCGGCATGATGACCCTGCATGGCGTGTCCGCCGACGACTATCTCGCCTATGTCCACAAGATCGACCATTCACCGCTGCAGCCGAACCCGGCGCTCGGCGAAGCCATCGCAAACTTATCGGGGCGCAAGCTGATCCTGACCAATGGCTCGGTCGACCATGTCGATGCGGTGCTGGCGCGTCTCGGCCTGGCAACGCATTTCGACGGCGTGTTCGACATCATCGCCGCCCAGTTCGAGCCGAAGCCGGCGGCGCAGACCTATCAGAAATTCCTCGCCGACCACGCGGTCGATCCGACCAAAGCCGCGATGTTCGAGGACCTCGCCCGCAACCTCACCGTCCCGCACCAGCTCGGCATGACCACCGTGCTGGTGGTGCCTGACGGAACGAAGGAGGTGGTGCGGGAGGACTGGGAACTGGAAGGCCGGGATGCCGCCCATGTCGACCACGTCACGGATGATCTGACGGGGTTTTTGGCGGGGCTCTCGCCCCTATAACCGCCGTCGTCCCGGGCAAGCGTAAGCGCAGACCCGGGACCCATAGCCACAGGATTTGGTTGTCGCGCCGGATTGGTAACTCCGAATCTTCGTCAAACCACTCCCTGTGGCTATGGGTCCCGGATCGGCGCTCCGCTTCGCTGCGCTTGTCCGGGACGACAGCGGAGTATGGACGACGGCGGAGTATGCCTTGACTCCGCCCGCCCAAATCCCGAAAAAGCGCCCCAATCCGTCAAATTCCTGCTTCCCCAGAGGAAATCCCGATGTCCCTCCAAGCCCTCGAATCCACCATCAACAGCGCCTTCGACGCGCGCGACGGCATCTCGACCTCGACCAAGGGCGAGGTGCGCGAGGCCGTGGACCAAGCACTGGAGATTCTGGACAAGGGCGAGGCGCGCGTTGCCGAGCGCGGCAGCGACGGCAAGTGGAAGGTCAATCAGTGGCTGAAGAAGGCCGTGCTGCTGTCGTTCCGCCTCAACGACATGGGCGTCATTCCCGGCGGATCCGGCAAGGCGACCTGGTGGGACAAGGTGCCCTCGAAGTTCGAAGGCTGGGGCGAGAACCGTTTTCGCGACGCCGGTTTTCGTGCCGTGCCCGGCTCGGTGGTGCGCCGCTCGGCCTTCATCGCCAAGAACGTCGTCTTGATGCCGTCCTTCGTCAATCTCGGCGCCTATGTCGATGAGAGCACCATGGTCGACACCTGGGCCACCGTCGGCTCCTGTGCGCAAATCGGCAAGCGCGTGCACATCTCCGGCGGCGCCGGCATCGGCGGCGTGCTCGAGCCGCTGCAGGCCGAGCCCGTGATCGTCGAGGACGATTGCTTCATCGGCGCGCGCTCCGAGGTCGCCGAGGGCGTGATCGTGCGCAAGGGCGCGGTGCTGGCGATGGGCGTGTTCCTGGGCGCCTCGACCAAGATCGTCGACCGCGAGACCGGCGAGGTCTTCATCGGCGAAGTGCCCGAATATTCCGTCGTGGTGCCCGGCGCGCTGCCCGGCAAGCCGATGAAGAACGGCCAGATCGGCCCGAGCACCGCCTGCGCCGTCATCGTCAAGCGCGTCGACGAGCGCACGCGCTCCAAGACCAGCATCAACGAGTTGCTGCGGGATTGAGTTCGGCGCACACCGCTGTCGTCCCGGCGAAGGCCGGGACCCATACTCCGAGGCCGTGGTTTGGCGAAGACTCGTCGTTCGGTACGACTATCTTCTACTGTCGATAGATCACGCGGTATGGGTCCCGGCCTTCGCCGGGACGACACCGGAGCCCTATCGAACCCACCCCCTCTCCATCGCGACCAAATATCGGGCGGCCTCGACCGCCCGGAGCCGTTCGCATGGACTGGACCTGGTATCTGTTCCGCTTCGACGGCCGCATCAACCGCGCGTTGCTGTGGCAGGCGCTGCTGATCGTCGCGCTGCTGGCGGGCTTGCTGGAGATTGCCGGTCAAGTCATCGGGATCGTCGGAGGGACGAGGTCCACCCTGAAGCTCGGAATTGAGCTCGATTTCGACTTCGGTCTCGACGGCCTCTTCAAGCTGGTCGACCCCCGCGTCTCCCACGCGCTGGCATCGGCCGATCTCGCGGGCTCGATCCTCAAGGCGTCCGGCATGGCGCTGTTCTTCTGGATCTATCTCGCGACGGCGATCAAGCGACTCCATGACCGCGACAAGAGCGGCTGGTGGATCGTTCCGTTCTTCTTCTTGCCCGGCCTGTTCAGCCAGTTCGCGGACCTGCTGCCCAAATCAAGCTGGATATTTTCGCTCAACCTGACTGCCGCACTGCTGTGGCTGTGGGGCCTCGTCGAAATGTTCTGCCGGTCCGGCACCTCGGGCCACAACCGGTTCGGCCCTGATCCGCTCCTCGATATCGAGGACAGTTCGGCATCCGCCGCCTCCCCTGCGAAAGGCTGGGACCAGAGCCGCGAGATCGAAATTGTCCCGCCCCGCGCTAGCCCACCCGGCGGCATGCATGTTAAGCGGGGCGCATGACCGATGCTCTCTCCATTGCCCGCGATCTGATCCGCTGCCCCTCGGTAACCCCTGAAGATGCCGGTGCGCTCGGGGTGCTCGAAAAAGCCCTCACCGCCGCCGGCTTCGCCTGCCACCGCGTGACCTTCAGCGAGCCCGGCACCGCCGACGTCGACAATCTCTATGCGCGGATCGGCACCGAAGGCCCGCACATCACCTTTGCCGGCCATACCGACGTGGTGCCACCCGGTGACGAGAGCGCCTGGAGCATCGGTGCGTTCTCCGGTGAGGTGAAGGACGGCATCCTGCACGGCCGCGGCGCGGTCGACATGAAGGGCGGCATCGCCTGCTCGGTCGCCGCGGTGCTGGAGCATCTCGCCGCCAATGACGGCAAGCCGCGCAACGACGGAAAGGGCTCGATCTCGTTCCTGATTACGGGCGACGAGGAAGACGTCTCCATCAACGGCACCATCAAGCTATTGAAATGGACGGCCGAGCGCGGCGAGAAATTCGACCATTGCGTGCTGGGCGAGCCCTCCAATGTCGAGGCGCTCGGCGACACCATCAAGGTCGGCCGCCGCGGCTCGCAATCCGGCACGCTGTACGTGGACGGCGTGCAGGGCCATGTCGCCTATCCGCATCGCGCCTCCAATCCGGTGCCTGACATCTCCAGGCTGATCGTTGCGATCTCCGACGAGCCGCTCGACCATGGCAGCGCGCAATTCCAGGCCTCCAATCTCGAATTCACCTCGGTCGACGTCGGCAACAAAGCGAGCAACGTCATCCCCGGCGAGGCCCGCGCCAAGTTCAACATCCGCTACAACGACAACCACACCCAGGCCTCGTTGCGCGAGCTGGTCGAGACGCGGCTGACAAAAGCCTGCGGCAACCGCATCAAGGCCCGCATCGTCTGGGAGCCCTCGAACTCCAACGTGTTCGTGACCAAGCCGGGCCCGTTCACCGATCTCGCGGTCTCCGCGATCGAGGAGGTGACGGGCCGCAAGCCCGAGCTGTCGACATCAGGTGGCACGTCGGATGCGCGGTTCATTTCCAGCTACTGCCCGGTGATCGAGTTCGGTCTGGTCGGCCAGACCATGCATCAGGTCGACGAGCGGGTGCCCGTCAAGGATCTGGAGAAGCTGACGCAGGTCTATCGCGGGATTTTGACGCGGTATTTCGGGTAGGTGCGGTCATTGCCAAGTATTCCGCCGTCATGCCCGGGCTTGTCCCGCCTGCGAGGCCAAAGCCTCTTCGGCGAGGCGAAGGCCCGGGCATCCACGTACTTCAGTCCCAGCAAGAAAGATCGTGGATGGCCGGGACAAGCCCGGCCATGACGGAAGTGGCGGCATCACGCGCTAATAGTCCACCTTCATCAGATACAGCCCATCCGGCGGGGCGACGATGCCGCAGGCGGCGCGGTTGCGCGCCTCTAACGCTGCGGAGAGGTCGTCGGCGGTCCAGCGGCCCTCGCCGACCCAGATCAGCGAGCCCACCATCGAGCGCACCTGGCTGTGCAGGAACGAGCGCGCCGAGGTGACGATGGTGATCTCGCGGCCGTCACGCAGCACGTCGAGCTGGTCGAGCGTCTTCTCCGGTGACTTGGCCTGGCACTCGGTGTCGCGGAACGTGGTGAAATCGTGCTTGCCGAGCAGACGCTGTGCCGCCGCATGCATCGCATCCGCATCGAGCCGGCGCGGCACGCGCCAGGCGTGGCCGATGTCGAGCGCGAGGTTGGCGCGGGTGTTGATCACGCGGTAGCGGTAGTGGCGCTTCACCGCGGAGAAGCGCGCCTCGAACGTGTCAGGCACGATCTCCGCCTCCAGCACCGCGATCGGATACGGGCGCAGATGCGCGTTGAGCCCATCGCGAAAACGGCCCGGCGGAAACTGCTTGTCGATATCGACATGCGCGACCTGGCCACGCGCATGCACGCCGGCATCGGTGCGGCCGGCGCCATGCACCCGCAAATCCGCGCCGGTCATCGCCTTCACGGCCGCCTCCAGCGCGCCCTGCACCGAAGGCAGCGTGTCCTGCACCTGCCAGCCGAAAAACGGCGCGCCGTCATACTCGATGGTGAGCTTGTAGCGGGGCATCGCTGATCAGTTGAACCTCGCTCCCGCCTTCAACGGCACGCCGCGCAGGAAATCCGCGGCCTGCATCCGGCCCTTGCCTTCGCGCTGGATCTCGATGATGCGGATGGCGCCCTCACCGCAGGCGATGGTGAGGTTGTCATCGAGCACCTCGCCCGGCGCGCCCGACCCCTTTGCCAATTCACACCGCAGGATCTTGACGCGCGCATTCTCGCTGACGCCGGCAAGCTCGGCCCAGGCGCCGGGGAATGGCGACAGGCCGTGGATGTGACGCAGCACGGCACGCGCCGGCCTGGTCCAGTCGATGCGCGCCTCGGCCTTGTCGATCTTGGCGGCGTAGGTGACACCGTCCTCGCTCTGCTTCTTGAGCTGGAGCCCGCCGCGCCCGAGCGCGGCCATCGCGCGCACCATGAGATCGGCGCCGAGACGGGAGAGACGATCGTGCAAATCGAGTGCAGTCATGTTGTCCGTGATCGCGAGGCGCTCGGCCATGGCGACGTCGCCGGTATCGAGACCGACATCCATCTTCATCACCATCACGCCGCTCTCGGCATCGCCGTCCATGATCGCACGGTTGATCGGCGCTGCGCCGCGCCAGCGCGGCAGCAGCGAAGCGTGCAGATTGTAGCAGCCGAGTTTTGGCGCATCGAGGATCGCCTGCGGCAGGATCATGCCGTAGGCGACGACGACGGCCGCATCCGCATCGAAGGTGCTAAACTCGTCGAGCGCCTCTTGCGTCTTCAGCGTCTTCGGCGTCAGCACGGGAATGCCGAGCTTTCGCGCAGCTTCTTCGACCGGCGTCGGCTGCAATTGCAGGCCGCGCCGCCCGCCGGGCTTCGGCGCGCGGGTGTAGACGGCGACGATCTCGTGGCCATGCGCGACCAGCTCGAGCAGCGTCGGCACGGAGAAATCGGGCGTGCCCATGAAGATCAGGCGGAGGGGCATGTGGCGAGACAATCCTCGGAAACGAGCAACGTACTCGTCATGGCCGGGCTTGTCCCGGCCATCCACGTTCTTCCGGCCTGCGGCGGCACAGAACGTGGATGCCCGGCACAAGGCCGGGCATGACGGCGGAGAACGTGGTTACTCCGCGCGCTTGGCGGCCTTCTCGAACTTCTTCATCACGCGGTCGCGCTTGAGCTTCGACAGATAGTCGACGAACAGCACGCCGTTGAGATGGTCGATCTCGTGCTGGATGCAGGTGGCATAGAGACCTTCGGCGTCCTCCTCGTGCACCTTGCCGTCGAGATCGGTGAAGCGCACGCGCACCTTCGCAGGGCGCTCGACCTCCTCGTAATATTCGGGGATCGAGAGACAGCCTTCCTCGTAGACCGAGAGCTCCTCGGACGAGGCGATGATCTCGGGGTTGATGAAGACGCGCGGAAGTGGCGTGGTCTCGCCGTTCTCGTCGCGTTTGGCGAGGTCCATGGTGATCAGCCGCAGCGGCTGCGCGACCTGGATCGCGGCGAGGCCAATACCGGGCGCGTCGTACATGGTCTCGAACATGTCGTCGGCAAGCTTGCGAATCTCCGGCGTGACCTTCTCGATCGGCTTGGAGACCAGACGCAGCCGCCTGTCGGGCAGGATGATGATTTCTCTGAGGGCCATGGCCGCGATTTAAGCCGCGCGCCGGACGCGGTCAATCCGGCCGGGAACCCCGTTAACCCCTCGCTAACCATAAAACTTGAGGTTTCGTTAACCATAAAAATTAGGGGGCTATTAACCATAACCGTTCCCTCTTCGTTCGCTAAGGTCGGCGAATCGCGCTAGAAGGGCCCATGAACGAGATCATATTCATGCTGGCCGACTGGCCGGTGCGCACGATTGATGCCCTGATCGGCTTCGGCGCCCTTGTCCTCACCCTGCTGGTGACGATCGCCGTCGTGATCGCCCGCTCGGGCCGGCGCGGCGCGGAACTCGCGATGGCGCATGCGATCCGGGCCGACGAGCTCGAGGAGCGCCTGAGCGAGGTGCTGCGCGCCCAGAGCGAATCCTCAGGGAGGGTCGACGCCATGACCCAGGCGCTGGCGGGACGCCAGGCCGAGATGGCGCGCGCGGTCAACGAGCGGCTGGATTCGGTCACCCATCGCGTCGGCCAGTCGATGGAACATTCGACGCGCAACACCATGGAGAGCCTGCGCGCGCTGCACGAGCGGCTCGGCATCATCGACAGCGCCCACAAGAACCTCACCGATCTCACCACCCAGGTGACGACCCTGCGCGACGTGCTCGCCAACAAGCAGTCGCGCGGCGCCTTCGGCCAGGCGCGGATGGAGGCGATCGTCCAGGACGGTCTGCCGAAGGGCGCCTACGAGTTCCAGTTCACGCTCTCGACCGGCAAGCGGCCCGACTGCGTCGTGTTCCTGCCAGACCAGCGCCCGCTCTGCATCGACGCGAAGTTTCCGCTGGAGGCGATGACGGCGCTGCACGACGCCCGCACCGACGAGGAGAAGCGCGTTGCCACGCAGCGGCTGCGCGGCGACGTGATGAAGCATGTCAGCGACATCGCGGAAAAATATCTCGTCACCGGCGAGACCCAGGAGATGGCACTGATGTTCGTGCCGTCGGAATCGGTCTATGCGGAAATCCATGACGGTTTCGACGACGTGATCCAGAAGGCCTATCGCGCCCGCGTGGTGCTGGTGTCGCCCTCGCTCTTGATGCTGGCGATCCAGGTCATGCAGCAGATCATGAAGGACGCGCGCATGCGCGATGCCGCCGACCAGATTCAGACTGAAGTGATCAAGCTCGGCGACGATCTGGGTCGTCTCAGGGATCGCGTGGTCAAATTGCAGAAGCATTTTTCCGATGCGAACGAGGACGTCCGCCAGATCCTGATTTCCGCCGACAAGATCGAGAAGCGCGCAGGACGAATCGAGGAGCTCGATTTCAGCAAGGCGGACGCGCCGGCCGAGGGACCGCGGCTGGTCGCGGGCGCGGGCGAGCTGTTTCCGCGGAAGCTCCAGGCGGGGGAGTGACACCGTTTCGTCATGGCCAGGCTTGTCCCGGCCATCCACGGACTTTTCAACGGCACCAAGAACGTGGATGCCCGGGACAAGCCCGGGCATGACGGGATTTGTGGCAGAGGCATCACCCCCAGAATCTGCTAACACCGCCCCATGACCGCTCCCGACGTGACCTCCCCCGCCGCGACCTCCGTCCCTGCGCCCTCCTGGCGCGACAGCCTTGCCGTGTACCTGCAGCCCCGGGTGCTGATCGTGCTGTTCCTCGGCTTCTCCTCGGGGCTGCCGCTGGCGCTGTCGGGCTCCACGCTGCTGGTGTGGATGCGCGAGGCCGGGGTTGACCTGAAGACGATCGGGCTGTTCGCGCTGGTCGGCACGCCCTACACGCTGAAATTCCTGTGGGCGCCGCTGGTGGATGCGCTGCATGTGCCGCTGTTCACCCGCGCGTTCGGGCGGCGGCGCGGCTGGCTGCTGTTCTCGCAATTGCTGCTGATCGTCGCGATCCTGCTGCTGGCGATGACCGACCCCGCGCGCTCGCCGTTCTACGTCGCGCTGGGCGCGCTGCTGGTGGCGACGACATCGTCGACACAGGACATCGTGGTCGATGCCTTCCGCGTCGAGAGCCTGCCGGAGAGCGAGCAGGCCGCCGGTATGGCGGCTTACGTTGCGGCCTACCGCATCGGAATGCTGGTCTCGACCGCGGGCGCGCTGTTCATCGTCTCGGGCTTCGAAGGCACCGGCATACCCCGCACCTCGGCGTGGATGTGGGGCTATGTGGTGATGGCCGCGATGGTGCTGATCGGCACGATCACCGCGCTGGCCGCGACCGAGCCGGCGCAATCCGCACAGGCGGAAGCTGCGACACAAACCGAGACCGCATTTGCGCGTGTGTTGAGCGCGGCGATCGGCGCGTTCTCCGAATTCCTGTCGCGCAAGGATGCTCTCGCCGCGCTCGCCTTCGTCGTGCTATTCAAGTTCACCGATGCCTTCTCGGGCACGATGACGGCGCCGTTCGTGATCGACCTCGGCTTCACCCGCAACGATTATGCGGCGATCGTGAAGGGCGTCGGCCTCGCCGCCACCCTGATCGGCGGGTTTGCCGGTGGTTTCGTCGCGCGGCGCTATCCGCTGGCAATGTCGCTCTGGATCGGTGGCGTGGTGCAGGCGCTGGCCAATTTGTCCTTTGCCTGGCTCGCAGTGGTCGGCACCAATCAATGGGCGCTGGCGCTCGCGATCTGTGCCGAGAACTTCACCAGCGCCATCGGCACCGTGATCTTCGTGGCCTACCTCTCGGCGCTCTGCCAGAACCCGCTGCACACGGCGACGCAATATGCGCTGCTCACCGCGCTCGCGGCGGTGGGGCGAACATATCTGTCGTCGAGCGCGGGCTATGTCGCGGACACCACGGGCTGGCCGCTGTTCTTCGTGATCTGCGTGCTGGTGGCAGTCCCGAGCCTGGTGCTGCTCGCGTGGCTGCAGAAGCGCGGACATTTCGAAGCGCTGGGGCCGGTGAGGGTGTGATGCTCTCGTAGGGTGGGCAAAGGCGCACTTGCGCCGTGCCCATCATCGCTCCAAGCATTCGACAGAGGCGGTGGGCACGCTTCGCTCTGCCCACCCTACGGCATCTCGATCTGATCCCCCTACTGCTTCTTGATCAAGCTCCACTTCGTGATCACGGCTTCGCTCATCTGGCCGGGATCGCTGGCGCAGGCGACTTCGTCGACCTTGACCGAGATTTCCTTGCCGACGAACGTCTTCAGCTGCGCGGCCTGCGCATCGCCGCTCGGAACGAGCTGGAACGTCTCGGGCCCGGTCTCGAGATTGCACAGCCCGTTTGGCGGCGGCAGGCGGCGCGGCTCGGACGTGATCTGGTAGGTCGCAACCCGCTTGCCGGCATTCTTGACGTCGCGCACTTTCAAGGCGTTCAACTCGCCGGACAACACCTCGCCGGCGTTGATCGGCTTGCCGGGCTTGGACGGCGGCGGCGCCCCGTCGTCCTGCTGCGCTGAGATGGCCGGGCTCGCCAGCAGCATCATCGTCGCGACCAAAGCCAAGCGTGTGGCGAAAAGTTTCGTCATGTCGTCCGTTCCGTAAAGTCTGGATGGCTAGAACAGGGTACGCTGCCGCATCGCGGCCGATAGCGTACCTTCATCGAGATAATCAAGCTCGCCACCGACAGGCACACCATGGGCCAGCCGGGTTACTTTTACGTTGGCGTCCTGGAGCAGGTCGGTGATGTAGTGCGCCGTGGTCTGGCCGTCCACCGTGGCATTCAGCGCCAGGATGATTTCGTGCACCCGAGAATCATGCGCGCGCGCGACCAGCGCGTCGATGGTCAGATCCTGCGGGCCGACGCCGTCGAGCGGCGACAATGTCGCGCCCAGCACATGATAGCGACCCTGGGTCGCATTGGCCCGCTCCAGCGCCCAGAGATCGGCGACATCGGCGACGACGACGATGATGGCGTCATCGCGCTTGGGATCGGTGCAGACGGTGCAGGGATTTTGCGTATCGATGTTGCCGCAGGTCTTGCAGACCTGGACCTTGTCGAGCGCGACCTGCATGGCCGAGGCCAGCGGCATCATCAGCGCTTCGCGCTTCTTGATCAGATGCAGCGCGGCGCGCCGCGCCGAGCGCGGACCGAGGCCCGGCAGCCGCGCGAGAAGCTGCACCAGCCGCTCGATTTCGGGACCTGCAACCGCGCCCATCTTACTGGCCGAACAACCCCGGCGGCAGGCCGAGCCCGCCGGTCAGCGACTGCATCTTCTCCTGCATCGCGGTCTCCGCCTTGCGGCGGGCATCACCGAGCGCGGTGACGAGCAGATCTTCCAGCACTTCGCGCTCTTCCGGCTTCATCAGCGAGGGGTCGATCTTGATACCCTTGACGTCCATTTTCGCGGTCATGCGCACCGCGACGAGGCCGCCGCCGGAGATGCCCTCGACTTCCACGTTGGCCAGCTGCTCCTGCATCTCCTGCATCTTGGATTGCAGCTGCGCCGCCTGCTTCATCATGCCGAGAAAATCAGCCATCGGTGCTCGTCCTTGGAAAAAGATGGGCTCAGAGATCGTCGCCGTCGGAACCGTCGGGCGGATCGTCACTGCCATAGTCAGCGTTTATATTGGCTTCCGGCGTCTCGGGGGCAAGCCTGCGGACCTCGACAACCTTCGCGCCGGGGAAACGCGACATCACCTCCCGCACGCGCGGATCGGCCTCTGCGGTACGGGCATGCTCCTGCTTCGCCGCCTGGTTCACCGAGCGCAGCGTCGGCTGGCCCTGCTCGTTGGAGACGATCACCGTCCAGCGGCGGCCGGTCCACAGCTCGAATTTCTTGGCAAGCTCGGAGATCATGGTCTTCGAGGCGTTCGGCTCGAGCGCGACCTCCAGCCGGCCCTCCTCGAAACGGACAAGGCGCATGTCGCCTTCGAGCGCGCTCTTGGTCATGATGTCGCGCTTCTGCCCGGCGAGCGCGACGAGCTGGGTGAAGCTCGTGACGCGCAGCTGAGGCACCGCCCCTTGCGGATCCGGCGCGGGCGCCGCCATCTGCGGCCGCGCGCCGCCACCGCCGAACGAAGGCGACGAGGTCGGCATGCGAACAGGCGCTGCGGAGGCCGTCGGCGCGGCCGGCGCGCTGCGTGTGGCACCGCCGCCGCTCGCGACCGGCGAGCCGCCGCCGTTCTGCTCCAGCATCCTGATCGCTTCGTCCGGCGTCGGCAGGTCGGCGACATAGGCGATGCGCACCAGCACCATCTCGGCGGCCGCAGCCGGGCGCGTCGCGGCCTGCACCTCGGCGATGCCCTTGAGCAGCATCTGCCACATCCGCGACAGCACGCGCATCGAGATCTTCGAGGCGAAATCCTTCGCACGCACGCGCTCGGTCTCGCCATAGGCGACGTTGTCGGCAGTCGCCGGCACGATCTTCACGCGGGTGACGAAATTGACGAATTCGGCAAGGTCCGAAAGCACGACGATGGGATCGGCGCCGACATCATACTGGTCGCGGAACTCCTTGAAGGCGGCGGCGATGTCGCCGCGCGCCAGCGAATCGAAGAGGTCGATGACGCGGGTGCGGTCGGCCAGCCCCAGCATCTGCCTGACGGCATCGGCCTTCACGGCGCCTGCCGCATGCGCGATCGCCTGGTCGAGCAGCGACAGCGAATCACGCACCGAGCCTTCGGCGGCACGCGCGATGATGCCGAGCGCTTCGGGCTCGATCTCGACGTTTTCCTTCCCCGCGATATTGGCGAGGTGCTTCATCAGCACGTCAGCCTCGACCCGGCGCAGGTCGAAACGCTGGCAGCGCGACAGCACGGTGACGGGAACCTTGCGGATCTCGGTGGTTGCGAACACGAACTTGGCGTGCTCCGGCGGCTCCTCAAGCGTCTTCAGGAAGGCGTTGAACGCCGCCGTCGACAGCATGTGGACTTCGTCGATGATGTAGACCTTGTAGCGCGCGCTGGCCGGCGCGTAGCGCACGCTGTCATTGATCTGGCGGACGTCGTCAACGCCAGTGTGCGAGGCCGCGTCCATCTCCAGCACGTCCATGTGCCGGCTTTCCATGATCGCCTGGCAATGCACGCCCAGGGTCGGCATGTGGATGGTCGGACCCTTTACCGAACCATCAGGCATCTCGTAGTTGAGTGCACGGGCCAGAATGCGCGCGGTGGTGGTCTTGCCGACGCCGCGGACGCCGGTGAGGATCCAGGCCTGCGGAATGCGCCCGGTCTCGAACGCATTGGAGACGGTGCGGACCACCGCTTCCTGGCCGATCAGATCGTCGAAACTGGAGGGACGGTATTTGCGCGCCAGCACCCGGTACGGCGCATTGCCGGCCTGGCCGGCGCTGTCGGGGTTGGAAGGGGCGCCAGCGTCGGTCATCGGTCGATCCGCAATGAAATGTCTCTTGGCCGGCTTTTGCGGAAAGGAGCGCGCTGGCGGCTGATGCCGCCGGCGCTGGTTCGCTCGAAAAACAGGTAGGAGACTGACGAGCGACCCGATCCGGACCTCGTTAGGGCTGCTTCCTTCCGGACCTGACCCGGTTGGCGAGTGGCTCGTCCACCGCCAATCTCCCGGTCCCTATTTGGGGCCAAAAGGGGCGGAAAGCAAGCGGCTATCGCCCCTGATCGACGGCGCCTGCCCAGCATCCGGGCAATTCCCGATCTGCCCAGCCGATAGGCTGTGCTTTCACTGAAAGTGCGACCTTGGTATGAACCTGACGGAACCTGTCCCAACCAGAAAAGCGATTGATCCCAATGGTTACACGTCGTGATGTTGCATCGATTGTCGGACTTGGCGCGATGACCGCGGCCGCGCTGGCTTCGCCGGCCGTGGCCCAGACCGCCGATCCGAACGAATCGACCTTCGCCCGCATCCGCCGCACCAAGAAGATGCGAATCGGCGCGGTCGGCGGCGGCGCGCCCTATTACATGAAGGATCTCTCCAGCGGCCAGTGGAAGGGCTTCTACATCGACATCGCCAAGGGGCTCGCCGACGACATGGAGGCCGAGCTCGAGATCACCGAGACGACCTGGGGCAATTCGGTGCTCGACCTGCAGGCCAACAAGATCGACATCTTCTTCGGCCTCAACCCGACCCCGAAGCGCGCGCTGGTGGTCGACTTCTCGGTGCCGGTCTTCAACAACGCCTTCGCCATCCTCTGCAAGAAGGACTTCAAGCCGAAGAGCTGGGCCGAGCTGAACTCGCCCGACATCAAGATCGCCGTCGACCAGGGCTCCTCGCACGATCAGGTCGTCAGCCGCCTGACGCCGAAGGCGCAGATCACGCGGCTGAAGACCGCGGACGACGCCACCGCGGCGCTGCAGACCGGCCGCGTCGACGCGCAGTGCCTGATCACCATGCTGTCGCTGACCGTGCTGAAGAAGAACCCCTCGCTCGGCCAGCTCGTGCTGCCGACGCCGATCTTCGCAACGACCTCGAATGCCGGCTTCCGCCGCGAGACCGACAAGACCTGGCGCGATTACGTCAACACCTGGATCGACTTCAACAAGGGCCTCGGCTTCATCCGCAACGCGATCATCACCAACATGGAGCTGGTGGGCGTGACCGAAGCGGACATTCCGCCGGGCGTTTCGTTGTAAGTTTCCACTTTCGTCATTCCGGGGCTCGCGAAGCGAGAACCCGGAATCTCGAGGATCCGGGTTCGATGCTTCGCATCGCCCCGGAACGACAACGCCAGCGGCCAAGGCGTACGACGAGTAACATACGCATGTATCAGTGGGACTTCGGCATCCTCTGGAGCTATCGCTGGCTGTTTCTCAACGGACTCGGCGTCACCGTCGGCTTCACCGTCGTCATCGTCGTGTGCGGGCTGCTGTTCGGCCTGTTCGGAGCGTTCGGGACCCTGTCGCGGTTCAAGGCGCTGCGTCTTCTCGCGCTCACCTTCATCGAGGCGTTCCGCTGCACGCCGATCCTCGTGCAGCTGATCTGGTTCTATTACGCGCTGCCGATCCTCGCCGGCGTCGAGATGACGCCGATCACGGCCTCGGCGCTGGCGCTCTCGCTCTATGGCGGCTCGTTCTATTCGGAGATCATCCGCGGCGGCATCATCTCGATCGACCGCGGCCAGTCCGAAGCCGGCGCCGCGCTGGGCATGACGCCGATCCAGACCATGCGGCGCATCGTGCTGCCGCAGGCGATCAAGCGCATGATCCCGGCGCTGATGAACCAGTCGATCATCCAGTTCAAGAACACCTCGCTGGTCTCGGTGCTGGCGGTGCCCGACCTCGTCTATCAGAGCCAGGTCGCCGCCCATGACAGCTACCGGCCGCTGGAGACCTACACCGCGGTCGCGGTCGCCTATGCGGCGATCCTGATCCCGCTCACCATCCTCGTCCGCCGCGGCGAGAAGCGACTGGCGGTCAGCGAATGAGCGAGACGCAAAAGATCGAGATCCGCAGCCTTCGCAAGAGCTTTGGCAGCAACGAGGTTTTGAAGAACATCAATCTCGAGGTCGCCAAGGGCGGCGTCGTGGCGTTGATCGGCCCGTCGGGCTCCGGCAAGTCGACTCTGCTCCGCTGCATCAATCTGCTGGTCGTGCCCGACGGCGGCAGCGTCCGCGTCGGCGACACGCGCTTTGCATTTGGTGAAGGTGCAAAACTGCCTGATGTGAAGACGCTGGCAAAATTCCGCGCTACCACCGGCATGGTGTTCCAGCATTTCAACCTGTTCCCGCACATGACGACGCTTGAGAACGTGATGGAGGGACCGGTTACGGTGCGGCGCATGGCCAAGGCGGACGCGGAGACGCTCGCGCGTGCCCAGCTCGCCAAGGTCGGCCTTGCCGAGAAGGCCGACCAATATCCGGCGACGCTGTCCGGCGGACAGAAGCAACGCGTCGCCATCGCCCGCGCGCTGGCGATGGAGCCCGATGTGATGCTGTTCGACGAGGCCACCTCTGCGCTCGATCCTGAATTGGTCGGCGAGGTGCTGAGCGTGATCCAGCAACTGGCCTCCGAAGGCATGACCATGGTGATCGTGACCCACGAGATCGCCTTTGCCCGTGAGGTCGCCGACCGCCTCATCTTCATGCGCGACGGTGTCGTGGTCGAGGAAGGCCCGGCGCGGCAGGTGATCGACAATCCCAGGGAAGCCGCCACGCGTGCCTTCCTCAGCCATTTCCACCGCACCGGCGCGCTGCCGACGGCCACAACGGCATCGTGATGTCCGATATCAACCGCGTCTATCTCGTCACCGGTGCCGCCAGCGGCATCGGCCGTGCCACCGCAAAGCTGCTCGCGGCGCCCGGCACCGCACTTCTGCTGCACACGCGATCGAACGCGGAAGGTCTTCAAGACACCGCAGTGGACATTGAAGCGAAGGGCGCCGTGGCCGCAAAATGCCTCGGCGACCTCGCCGAGGAGAGCGCGGCCACCGTCGCCATCGCCGCCGCGAAAGCCGCCTTCGGCCGGCTCGACGGATTGATCCTGGTCGGCGGCCATGCCCGCCGCGGCAGCGCGATCGGCACGCCGGCCGATCAGTTCCGGCAGGCGATGGACGAGTCGGCGCTGGCCTTCACGCGTCTTGTTGATGCCGCGCTCCCACTGCTGCGCGCGGGGCATGATGCACGGATCGTCGCCGTGTCCTCCTTCGTCGCACATGCGATCCGGCCCGAATTCGCACCGTTCGCGGCAACGGCCGCGAGCCGTTCCGCGCTGGAAGCCTTGGTGAGGCTGACCGCGATCGAGCTCGCCAGCGACGGCATCACCGTCAACGCGGTGTCGCCGGGCCTCATCATCAAGGACAAGCCGGGCGAGAGCCGGCTGTCGCCCGAGCAGATCGCGGCGACCGAAGCGCTGATCCCGATGCGCCGCCGCGGGCGACCGGAAGAGGTCGCCGAGATCATCGCCTTCCTGGCATCCCCCAAAGCATCCTACGTCACCGGCCAGGTCTGGCACGTCAATGGAGGCCTGACATGAGCGAAGCGACCGTCGAACGTCTCAGGCTGTTCCTGATCGAAAGCCCGATCAAGATGGCGCGCCTGCAGGGCGTCGGCAACGTCAAGGGCACGGTGAAGCGCGTGCTGATCGAGCTCACCGCGAGCGATGGCGTGATCGGCTGGGGTGAAGCCGCGCCATGGGAGGTGTTCACGGGAACGCCGGAAGCCGCGTTCGCCGCGCTCGACATCTATCTGCGTCCCATCGTGCTCGGCAAGCCGGTGCGCCGGATCCGCGCGCTGATGACAGAGCTCGACCGCGCGCTGGTCGGCCATGCCGAGGCCAAAGTTGCCATCGAGATGGCGCTGCTCGACATCGTCGGCAAATCGTCGGGGCTGTCGGTTGCCGACCTGCTCGGTGGCCGCGTGCGCGACACGATTCCCCTCTCCTTCTCCATCGCCGATCCGGATTTCGCCGCCGACCTCGAGCGCATGCGAAAGATGGTTCCGGACGGCAATGTCATCTACAAGGTCAAGACCGGCGTGAAACCGCACCGCGAGGATCTCGATCATCTCGAGGCGATCCGGAAAGAATTCGGCGACAAGGTCGATCTGCGCGTCGACTACAACCAGGCACTCGCGCCATTCGGCGCCATCAAGATCTTGCGCGATGTCGAAGAGTTTGCGCCAACCTTCATCGAGCAGCCGGTGCCGCGCAAATACCTCGACGTGATGGCGCAGCTCACCGCCGCGCTGGAAACGCCCGTGCTCGCCGACGAAAGCTGCTTCGACCGCCGCGACATGATGGAAGTGGTGCGCCGCGAAGCCGCCGATGCCGTTTCGATCAAGCTGATGAAGGCCGGCGGCCTGTTCGAGGCGCAGGCGATCATGGCGATCGCCGACATCGCCGGGCTGCCCGGCTATGGCGGCACGCTGTGGGAAGGCGGCATTGGGCTAGCCGCCGGCACGCAGCTGATCGCGGCGACGCCGGGCATCTCGCTCGGCTGCGAATTCTACATGCCGCACCACGTGCTGACCGAGGACGTGCTGGAAGAGCGCGTCGCCAACCGCGCCGGCCATGTCGTGGTGCCCGACGGGCCCGGCCTTGGCATTCGCGTCAGCGAAACCTCGGTCCGCGCCAATGCGCGGGTGCTGGCGGAGGCGTAGTTTCCGTCATTCCGGAGCGCGCGCAGCGCGAGCCCGGAATCCATAACCACAAGGCGAGGTTGGCGCGCGAGCCGGCAACCACGAGTCTTCGCCACACGACTGCCTGTGGTTATGGGTCCCGGATCTGCGCTTCGCTTGTCCGGGACGACGACCGCGTATGCGGTGACAGCGGGGCGCCATCCTTCCCCTCAGGGAATCCCTATCGTATGGTCGTGCCGAACACGCCCGAACCCACCGGGCCATCCGGAAACGCATATGCCCGAACCCGCCTGGTCGCTGCACTCCCGCCTGAAAGAGGACACCATCGACATCGGCGATCTGCCGCTGTCGAAGGTGCTGGTCATCAAGGATGCTCATTATCCCTGGCTCCTTCTGGTTCCTCGGCGCGCCGATGCGGTCGAGATCATCGATCTCGACGAGGTGCAGCAGGCGCAGCTGATGACGGAGATCTCCCGCGTCTCGCGCGCGCTGAAGGAGATCACCAGATGCGACAAGCTCAATGTCGCGGCGCTCGGCAACCTCGTGCCGCAGCTTCACGTTCACATCATCGCGCGCCGCACCAGTGACGCGGCCTGGCCGCGGCCGGTCTGGGGCGTGATGCCGCCATTGGCGCATGACGCCGCAGAGGTTCAGAATTTCATCAGCGCGCTTCGCCGCAAGATCTGGTTGGGTTGAAAGAACGATAATGTCAGCATTCAACGCATTTCCGCTGGGACAGCCGGCCTTCGTCACCAACATCCTCGATCGCGCCGCGCATCTGCGCCGCGACGACCAGAAGCTGTTCGCGATGGAGCAGAAGCCGACCTCGCGCGCCTATGTCGTTTATCGCGACTCGCTCCTGGTCAAGCGCGAGGGCGACAAAATTCGCGCGCTGCTCTCGATCGACGAGGCGCTGAAGTGCGGCGCCAATCCCGGCACGATCTTCCTGGGGCTGCGGGATGGCGCCGCGATGTTCGGCATGGGCCTGTCGCAGGCCGCCGCCGAGAAGCTGGTGGGACGCGAGGACTACACCGTGACCGAGCTGCGCGGCATGGCGATGCAGGGCGCGATTCCTCCCGACCAGCTGTCGGCGATCGCGATGGCGAAGTCGATGGTCGGCTGGCACCAGCGCCACGGCTATTGCGCCAATTGCGGCTCGCGCAGCGCGATGAAGGAAGGCGGCTGGAAGCGCGAGTGCCCGGCTTGCAAGGCCGAGCATTTTCCCCGGACCGACCCTGTCGTGATCATGCACGTCGCCTCCGGCGACAAGTGCCTGCTTGGCCGCCAGAAGCAGTTTCCGGCAGGGATGTATTCCTGCCTCGCCGGCTTCGTCGAGGCCGCCGAGACCATCGAGGACGCGGTGCGCCGCGAGATCCTGGAAGAATCCGGGATCCGCTGCACCGACGTGCAATATTACATGACGCAGCCCTGGCCCTATCCGTCGTCGCTGATGATCGGCTGCAGCGCGCGAGCTGTGAGCGAGGACATCATCGTCGATCACTCGGAGCTTGAGGATGCGCGCTGGTTCACGCGCGAGGAGGCAGCTCTGATGCTGACGCGGACGCATCCGGACGGGCTCGCCGGCCCGCATCCCTTCGCCATCGCCCATCATTTGCTCGGCCGCTGGGTGCACGACAAGAGCTGACCGCCGATGGCCGCACCCGGGATCGCGCCGCGAATCCTCTGCATCGGCATTCCGGTGCGCGACCTCACCTTTCGGGTCGAGTCCGTGCCGGCGCGCGGCAGCAAGGCCAACGCCAGCCACCTCGCCGAGATCTGCGGCGGCAACGCGCTCAATGCCTCGATCGCGATTGCGCGGCTTGGTGGTCACGTCTTCTTCGCTGGCCCCATGGGCGATGCGCGGGAGACATCGAGCGGCTTCATCCTCGACCAAATGGCGCAGGAGGGCATCGACACCACGCATATCGTGCGCATGCCTGATATGACCACGCCGGTCTCGGCGATCATGATCGATCCCTCGGGCGAGCGGACGCTCACGATCTATCGCGATCCCGGCCTGTGGCGCGTGAAGCTGCCCAATGCCGACGAATTGCTGGCCGATTGCCGTGCGGTCCTCGTCGAAAGCCGCTGTGCCTCATTCTGCGTTGATCTCTGCGCCGAGGCCCGGCGACGCGGCATTCCCGTCATCGTCGGCGTCGATCGCGCGATGTCGTTGCAGGACGGCCTGCTGACCGCCGCCTCGCATCTGCTGTTCGCCAGCGAGCAGGTGCAGGAGACCGCCGGCATCGCCGACGACGCCAAGGCGTTGCAACGCCTGGCCAGGCTGACGCCGGCCTTCCTTGCCGCGACCCGCGGTCCGCTCGGTACGATCTGGCTGAACGAGGCAGGCGAGCCGGAAGAGACGGCGGCCTTCCCGGTCCAGGCGGTCGATACGCTCGGCGCCGGCGACGTCTTTCATGGCGCCTTCGCGCTTGGCCTCGCCGAGGGTAAGGGGGTGCCGGAGGCGCTGCGATTCGCCGCGGCTGCTGCACCACTGAAATGCACCCGCCATGGCGGCGGCATGGCTGCACCCCAACGTATTGAAGTTGAAGGATTTTTGCGAGGGAGGCCCTAGAGCAATTCCATCGATGAGCCGAGATTATGGGCTTGCTGGGGAAAGATTTTCTCTATATCAGGGAAATCAGCCCCTGAAATGGAACAAAGTTCTTCAAATGACCGACCTCGCCGTCCAGATCCCCGAGACCAGCCGCCGCCTCGATGCCATCGACCGCAAGATCCTGATGGTGCTGCAGGAGGATGCCTCCCTGTCCGTCGCCGAGATCGGCGACCGCGTCGGCCTGTCCTCGACCCCCTGCTGGAAGCGCATCCAGCGCCTGGAGGCTGACGGCGTGATCCTGAAGCGGGTGGCCCTGGTCGACCAGAACAAGATCGGGCTCGGCATCTCCGTGTTCGTCTCGGTGGAGAGCTCCGACCATTCCGACGCCTGGCTGAAGAAATTCGCCGAAGCCGTCAGCGCGATGCCCGAGGTGATGGAGTTCTATCGCATGGCCGGCGACGTCGACTACATGCTGCGCGTCGTGGTCGCGGACATGCAGGCCTATGACGTGTTCTACAAGAAGCTGATCAGCGCCGTGCCGCTGAAGAACGTCACCTCGCGCTTCGCGATGGAGAAGATCAAGTCGGTGACAGCGCTGCCGATTCCGGCGGTGGTGGCGGCTTAGCTGCTCGACGGAGGACGACGCTCCTTCGGCAATCGTCATGGCCGGGCTTGTCCTGGCCATCCACGTCCTTGCATTCGCGCAAGAGGAGAGGCGTGGATGCCCGGGACAAGCCCGGGCATGACGGCGGAGATAGCGGCGTCCAGTATCTCTGAAACTGCTCAAATCGTCTGATTGTACTCGCCGACCTCGGGATGCGTACGCAGCACGCTGTTCACCATCTCGAACATGTCGTGCATGCGCTGCTCCGAGACCGGACTCTCGACCACGACGACGAGCTCGGGCTTGTTCGAGGAGGCGCGCACCAGGCCCCAGCTGCCGTCCTCGACCGTGACGCGCACGCCGTTGACGGTGACGAGGTCGCGGATCGCCTGTCCCCCGATCCTGGCGCCCTTGGCCTGCAAGCCCTCGAAATGCTTCACCACCTGGTCGATGACGCCGTACTTGGTCTCGTCGGCGCAATGCGGCGACATGGTCGGCGACGACCATGTCTTCGGCAGCGCGTTCTTCAGGTCCGCCATCGACTTGCCCGGCGCGCGGTCGAGCATGTCGCAGATCGCGATCGCCGACACCAGGCCGTCGTCATAGCCGCGTCCATACGGCTTGTTGAAGAAGAAATGGCCGGACTTCTCGAAGCCCGCCATCGCGCCGGTCTCGTTGGTGCGGCGCTTCATGTAGGAATGGCCGGTCTTCCAATAGGCGACCTTGGCGCCCTGCTTCTGCAGCACCGGATCGGTGACGAACAGGCCGGTCGACTTCACGTCGACGATGAACTGCGCGTCCTTGTGGATCGCCGACATGTCGCGCGCCAGCATCACGCCGACCTTGTCGGCAAAGATCTCCTCGCCGGTATTGTCGACGACGCCGCAGCGATCGCCGTCACCGTCGAAGCCGAGGCCGACATCGGCCTTGTGATGCAGCACCGCATCGCGGATCGCGTGCAGCATCTCCATGTCCTCGGGGTTCGGATTGTATTTCGGGAAGGTGTGGTCGAGCTCGGTGTCGAGCGGGATCACTTCGCAGCCGATCGCCTCCAGCACCTGCGGCGCGAAAGCGCCGGCGGTACCGTTGCCGCAGGCCGCGACGACCTTGAGCTTGCGCTTGAGCTTCGGACGATTGGTGAGATCGGCGATGTAGCGCGCCGGGTAGTTCTCGTGGAACTGGTAGGAGCCGCCGGCCTTGTTCTTGAACTCCGCGTTCAGGACGATCTCCTTCAGCCGCGTCATCTCGTCGGGGCCGAAAGTCAGCGGACGGTTGGCGCCCATCTTCACGCCGGTCCAGCCATTGTCGTTGTGCGAGGCGGTCACCATCGCAACAGCGGGCACGTCGAGATCGAACTGCGCGAAATACGCCATCGGCGTCACCGCAAGACCGATGTCATGCACCTTGCAACCCGCAGCCATCAGGCCGGAGATCAGCGCGTATTTGATCGAGGCCGAATAGCCACGGAAATCATGCCCGGTGACGATCTCCTGCTTGACGCCGAGCTCGGCGATCAGCGCGCCCAGCCCCATGCCGAGCGCCTGCACCCCCATCAGGTTGATTTCCTTCTGGAACAACCAGCGCGCGTCGTATTCGCGAAAGCCCGTAGGCTTCACCATCGGCTCGGATTCGAAGGCGTAGGTGTTGGGCAAAAGGACGGATTTCGGCTTCGGGAACATTGAGATGGTCTCGTGAAGGGCAGGAATTGAGGCAGCCTTAGCGAATGCAGGGCCGCAGCGGAAGGCGGGAATGAAGGCTTATGGCCGATAATTGCGGCAGTTTGGTAACGAAGAAACGTTACCGCGAGGGCAGTACCAAATGTATGACCGGAATGAGCTAACTCTGCAGTCGTGCAATCTCCTCTTCGACGACTGCCTTGAGAGCCGGCAGAGCCTGCTGAACAGTTTCCCACACAAGATGTGCAGCAACATCTTCATAGTTGTGGCGATAGACATTGCCCGCCGCCGCCATCTGTCTCCATGCAATGGCCGGGTGCCTGGTCTTCAGATCCTCTGGGGGCGGCGAGACGCTTCTGAAATGATCTCCAGACATCGCGTAACGGCATAGACCGCCCGGAGGTCCGCCGCGAACGCCTCGCGATCGAGACTTCCGACGAACTCGGTCGCCAAGTCGATGTGATGCAGGATGTCCCGCAGGGTCCCGTCGATGCGATCAGAAGGCATAGACGGCATCGGCCGTCGCGGCAGGAGCGACGTATGATTTCAGACCATCGCGATTGACGACGTCGACCGGGCCGTCAAACAGATTGGAAATGTATTCCTTGAGTTCGACGTAGTCGAACACAGTGATCCGCGCATCTGGATCAATCTCGACCATGATATCAACATCGCTGCCGGAGTGATTTTCACCCCGCGCCATCGAGCCGAACAACGCGGCATGCAAAACGCCCCGCTCGCGAAGGGCGCGTTCGGACTTTCGCAGGATCGCCATTGCATCGGGTCCATTCATGGACAGAATATAGCACCCTGTTCGGCCCGGCGGGAGCCCCCGCCAATGCCCCTCCGGGCGGGCCTACTGCTCCAGCACCATCTGGCCGTTGGAATATTCGAAACGCTTCAGGCGGGACAGGAAAGACAGGCCGAGCAGGTTCTCCGACAGCGCCTCGTCGGGCAGCACCATGGCGTCGACGTCGCGCACGACCAGACCGCCAACCTCGAGCATCGCGATGCGGGTGCGCGCGGCCTTGATGGTGCCGTTGGCGGTGGAGACGGTGGCGTTGTAATCGCTGCGCGAAGGACGCAGGCCAAAGCGGGCCGCCGAGGTCTCATTCAGCGCAACCACGGAGGCGCCGGTGTCGAGCATGAAGCCGATGCGCTGACCCTCGATCCGGCCTTCGGTCTGGAAATGACCCCGGCCATCGCGGGAAACGGCGAGGCTGCGGCCCCCGGCGGGCGCAGTGGCCGCGACGGCGACAGTGGTGCGCGGCGCCGAGCTTGCGGAGGCGGAGCTCATCCTGTCCGCCATCTGCGCCATGAAGGTGCCGAGGCCGATCATGACGGCTGCGATGATCATAATGTTACGCATCACACCACTTCCGAGCCGGAAAGCTCGATTTCAACACGCGGCACACCAAGCCGCGAGCATTGCTGCGGCCAGAGCGATGCTATTTTGACGAAAAGGATGAGCGGACGGTTAATGCGCCCTCACGTCCCGCGCGGCTTGGCCCGCCGGGTCGGCACGGCGCTGGCCGGATCGTCCGGCCAGGGATGACGGGGATAGCGGCCGCGCAGGTCGGAACGGACCGCGGCGTAGCTGCCGCGCCAGAAACCGGGAAGGTCGCGCGTCACCTGCACCGGGCGCTGCGCCGGCGACAGCAATTCCAGCACCAGCGGCACCTTGCCGGCGGCGATCGAGGGATGGCTGTTGAGGCCGAACAATTCCTGCAGCCGCACCGCGATGGTCGGCCCCTGCTCGGCCTCGTAGTCGATCGCGAGCATGCTTCCGGTCGGCGCCTCGAAATGCGTCGGCGCCTCGCGCTCGAGCCGCGCGCGCATCTCCCACGGCAGCAGCGCCATCAGCGCGTCGGAGAGATCGCCGGGCGAAATGTCCTTGAGCGCGATCTTGTCGTAGAGCGCCGGCACCAGCCAGTCGTCGCGGCGCGCGATCAATCCCTCGTCGGACAGGTCGGGCCAGCTGTCGCCCTCGGCCTTGCGCAGGAACATCACCCGGTCGCGCCATTGCTTTGCAGCCTTCGACCAGGGCAGCCGATCGAGGCCGGCGGCGATCAATCCATCCGCGAAAATGCGCGCGGTATCCTCGGAGGGCGAGACGGCAAGTGTGGCTTCGGACAGTGTGATCGCATGCAGCACGCGCTTGCGCCGCGCGCGCAACGCCATCGCGCCGCGGTCGAACGAAATCTCGTCGGCGCTCTCGATATGCTCGGCGAAATGCCGCTCGATCTCGCTCTCAGTGATCTGCGCGGCGAGCAGGATACGCCCGCTCGCCGCCGTCCCGGTCATCTCGCCGATCGCGATGTAGGGCGCGCGGGCGAGCGAGGAGGTCTGCTCGACGACGGCGCCACGGCCGTTGGCCAGCACGAAACTGCCATTGCCGCGATTGCGCGCGACGCGATCGGGGAAGGCATAGGCGAGCATCAAGCCGGTCGAGAGATCATCCTGCGGTCCCGCCTTCTCCGAAGCCGCCACTTGCGAGGCCCAGCGCCGCGCCAGATCGCGCGCGCTGGCGGCGCGCGGCGAACGGTCGCGGCGAAACTGATCGCGCCGATGCTCGAGATCGACGCTGTCGCCGCCAAGCCCGCGCTCGGTGATGATGGCCGCGATCTCGGCGGCGGCTTCGCCCTCGCCTGCGCGATGCGAATCCACGATCATGCGCGCCAGCCGCGGCGGCAGCGCCAGTGCACGCAGGCTTTTTCCCTCTGCGGTGATGCGGCCATCGCCATCGAGTGCGTTGAGCTCGGAGAGGAGGCTTTTTGCCTCTTTCCACGCGGGCGCCGGCGGCGGATCGAGGAACGACAGCGCGGCGGGATCGCTCACACCCCATTGCGCGAGATCGAGCACCAGCGAAGACAGGTCGGCGCTCAAAATTTCCGGCTGGGTGTAGGGCGCGAGCGAAGCCGTCTGCGGCTCGTCCCAGAGCCGGTAGCAGACACCCGGCTCGGTGCGGCCGGCGCGACCGCGGCGCTGATCCACTGCCGCACGCGCGGCGCGCACGGTCTCGAGCCGCGTCAGCCCGATGTCGGGCTCGTAGCGCGGCACGCGGGCAAGACCGGAATCGACCACGATGCGTACGCCTTCGATCGTCAGCGAGGTCTCCGCGATCGACGTCGCCAGCACCACCTTGCGCATGCCTTTGGGTGCAGGCGAAATGGCGCGATCCTGCACGGCGGCATCGAGCGCGCCGAACAGCGGCACGATCTCGATCGAGGCGTCCTGCACGCGCTCGCCGAGGAAATTCTGGGTGCGGCGGATTTCGGCGGCGCCCGGCAGGAACGCCAGCACCGAGCCGCTGTCGGCACGCAGCGCGGATGCGATCGCATCCGCCATCTGCCGCTCAATGGGCGCATCCGCCTTGCGGCCGAGATAGCGCGTCTCGACGGGGAAGGCCCGCCCCTCGCTCTCGACGACGGGCGCTTGCCCAAGCAGCCTTGCGACGCGCGCGCCATCGAGCGTCGCCGACATCACGAGGATGCGCAGGTCTTCGCGCAGACCGGTCTGCGCATCGCGCGCCAGCGCGAGGCCCATATCGGCATCGAGCGAGCGCTCGTGGAATTCGTCGAACAGGATGGCGGCAACGCCTGACAGCTCGGGATCGTCGAGGATCTGGCGGGTGAAGATGCCTTCTGTCACCACCTCGATGCGCGTGGTGCGCGAGATCTTCGAGCCGAACCGGACGCGATAGCCGACGGTCTCGCCGGCGCGCTCGCCCAGCGATTTGGCCATGCGGTCGGCGCTGGCGCGCGCCGCGATACGCCGCGGCTCCAGCACGATGATCTTCTTGCCCTTCGCCCAGGGCGCATCGAGCAAGGCCAGCGGCACGCGCGTGGTCTTGCCGGCCCCGGGCGGCGCCACCAGCACGGCGGCATTGCTGGCCTCCAGCGCGCGCGACAAGTCGTCGAGCACGGCATCGATCGGGAGGGGTGTGTCGAAACTGCGGGGCAAGATCTCGCATCCGTCATCACCCGCCTTGCGCGCCGGGCGGGTGATCCAGTCAACTCAGATCCCGATCATCACGAAGATCGGGATTACTGGATACCCCGCCTTCGCGGGGTATGACAATCGTGTGTGGCGATCAGCCCTGCACAGGCGGGCGGCCGATGCTGTCATAGGTGAAGCCGGCGGCTTCCATGTCTTCGGGGCGGTAGATGTTGCGCAGGTCGACGACCACGGGCTGCGCCATGACGCTCTTCAGCCGGTCGAGATCGAGCGCACGGAACTGCACCCATTCGGTGACGATGACGAGCGCGTCGGCACCTTGCGCACAGGAATAGGCGTCCTCGCAATAGGTGATATCGGGCAGCTCGCCCTTGGCCTGCTCCATGCCGACGGGATCGAACGCCTTGACCGTCGCGCCCATGTCGATCAGGCCTGTCACCAGCGGGATCGACGGCGCATCGCGCATGTCGTCGGTGTCGGGCTTGAAGGTGAGGCCGAGCACCGCAATGGTCTTGCCGCGCAGCGAGCCGCCGAGCGCCTGGCTGACCTTGCGCGCCATCGCGCGCTTGCGATTTTCGTTCACGGCCAGCACGGATTCGACGATGCGCAGGGAGACGTCGTAATCCTGCGCGATCTTGATCAGCGCCTTGGTGTCCTTCGGGAAGCACGAGCCGCCGAACCCGGGACCGGCATGCAGGAATTTGGTGCCGATGCGGTTGTCCAGGCCAATGCCGCGCGCGACCTCCTGGACGTTGGCGCCGGCCTTTTCCGAGAGATCGGCGATCTCGTTGATGAAGGTGATCTTGGTCGCGAGAAACGCGTTCGCGGCGTATTTGATCATCTCGGCGGTGCGACGCTCCGTGAACATCAGCGGCGCCTGGTTCAGCGACAGCGGACGGTAGATGTCGCCCATCACCTTGCGGCCGCGCTCGTCGGAGGTGCCGACCACGACCCGATCGGGAAATTTGAAGTCACGGATCGCCGCGCCCTCGCGCAGAAATTCTGGATTGGACGCGACCACGACGTCGGCTTTGGGATTGGTCTCGCGGATGATGCGCTCGACCTCGTCGCCGGTGCCCACCGGCACGGTCGACTTCGTCACCACGACGGTGAAACCGGTGAGCGACCGCGCGATCTCCTTCGCTGCGGCGTAGACATAGGAGAGGTCGGCGTGGCCGTCGCCGCGCCGCGACGGCGTGCCGACCGCGATGAACACGGCATCGGCATCGGCGACCGGCTTGGACAAATCGGTGGTGAAGTCGAGCCGCTTGGCCTTGACGTTGGTCGCGACCAACTCGTCGAGGCCGGGCTCGTAGATCGGGATCTCGCCGCGATGGAGCGCCGCGATCTTCTTCTCGTCCTTGTCGACGCAGGTGACGTCGTGACCGAAATCAGCAAAGCAGGCTCCGGACACCAGTCCCACGTAACCCGTGCCGATCATCGCGATGCGCATGAAAATCCCTGTTCTAGATTGGTTAACGAAACCCCGACACGAGGCGGTTTAGCATTTTCCCGAGGGGAGGGAACAGTCCGCAGGCAAAAAAGCGGCATGGGAATTGAACCGGTAAAGAAGTCGGAAACCGTGCAGGCCCCACACTGCCTCGCACCCGAACAGGACAGGGCGGAACGCGCCTCGAAAAGAGACACCATGGCACCATCTGGCACAATTGCAGGGAGCGGAGGCAGCCAATCCCCTTCTGCCGCGCGTGTCGACTGGATCGACTACGCCAAGGGCATCTGCATCATCATGGTCGTGATGATGCATTCGGTGCTGGGGGTCGAGCTCGCCGCCGGCGAGACCGGTTTCATGCATGTCGCCGTGGCCTTCGCAAAGCCGTTCCGGATGCCGGATTTCTTCCTGATCTCGGGCCTGTTCCTGCCGCTGGTGATCGATCGGGACTGGCGAACCTATCTCGACCGCAAGGTGGTGCATTTCGCCTATTTCTATGTCGTCTGGGTGACAATCCAATTCGGCTTCAAGGCGCCCGCTTTCGCGGCGGAGACGAGCTGGCATCACGTTGGTCTCTTGTATCTCGAATCCTTCATCGAGCCGTTCGGCACGCTGTGGTTCATCTATCTGCTGCCGGTCTTCTTCGTCGTCACAAAACTGACACGCAAATTCCCGCCGCTCGCGATCTGGCTGGTCGCCGCCGCCCTGGAGACAGCCCGGATCTCGACCGGCTGGACCGCGATCGACGAGTTCTGCTCACGCTTCGTCTATTTCTATTCGGGCTATCTGTTCGCGCCCTACGTGTTCGCGCTGTCGGATCGCGCGCGGAAGCATCCCGTCCTTGCGCTCGCAGCGCTCGCGACCTGGGCACTGGTCAATGCCGGCCTCGTCGCGTCGGGGGCCAGCGAATGGAAGGTCGTCTCGCTCGTGCTCGGCTTTGCCGGTGCCTGCGCCATCATCACGATGGGCACGCTGCTCGCGCGCGCGCAGTGGCTGAACTTCTTCCGCTTCTGCGGCGAGCATTCGATCGTGATCTATCTCGCCTTCTTCCTGCCGATGGCGGCAACGCGGACGCTGCTGCTGCGCACCGGCATCATTCCCGATATCGGCACGGTATCGCTGATCGTCACCGTCGCCGGCGTACTCGGCGCACTCGCGATCTGGCGGGGCGCGTTACGGCTCAATGCGCACTTCCTGTTCGAGCGGCCGGAGGCGTTCTGGATTGCGCCGAAGAAGGCTGGGCCGGTGTTGCAGGCGGCGGAGTAGCAATCTGTCGTCCCTGCGAAAGCAGGGACCCATACCGCGTGATCTATCGATGGATCGTGGCTTCCGTACCAGGGCCTCGTCACCACCAGCCTTCGCCAAACTCCTCCCTGTGGCTATGGGTCCCGGATCGACGCTCCGCTCCCGGCAACGCTACGCGTTGCCAAGAGCTGCGCTTGTCCGGGACGACAATTGAGTGTGGGCTGAGGGCAAAAATCCCCTTCCCAAGGCTGTCAAAGCCCGCAAAAATTCATACATTGCGGCCATGCCAAAGACCTCCCCGAAGACCTCCGCCAAAGCCGATCCCCCCACTGCCGCGACAGCTGCTGCCAAACCGGTTGCAGCAAAGGCGGCCGGCAAGGGCGACCACATCTTCCTGGTCGACGGTTCCGGCTACATCTTCCGCGCCTACCACGCGCTGCCGCCGCTGAACCGCAAGTCTGACGGCCTGCAGGTCAACGCCGTGCTCGGTTTCTGCAACATGCTGTGGAAGCTGCTCCGCGACATGCCGGAAGACAACCGGCCGACGCACCTCGCGATCATCTTCGACAAGTCGGAGGTCACGTTCCGCAACAAGATCTACCCGGAGTACAAGGCCCACCGGGCGCCGGCGCCTGACGATCTCATCCCGCAATTTGCGCTGATCCGCGAGGCGGTCCGCGCCTTCGACCTGCCCTGCCTGGAACAAGTGGGCTTCGAGGCCGACGACCTGATCGCAACCTATGTGCGGCAGGCCTGCGAGCGCGGCGCCAGCGCGACCATCGTGTCCTCCGACAAGGATTTGATGCAGCTCGTCACCGATTGCGTCACCATGTACGACACCATGAAGGATCGCCGCATCGGCATCCCAGAGGTGATCGAGAAATTCGGCGTGCCGCCGAACAAGGTCGTCGAGGTACAGGCTCTGGCCGGCGATTCCACCGACAACGTGCCCGGCGTGCCCGGCATCGGCATCAAGACCGCGGCGCAGCTGATCACCGAATATGGCGACCTCGATCAACTGTTGTTCCGCGCCGGCGAGATCAAGCAGCCCAAGCGGCGCGAGGCGCTGCTCGAGAATGCCGAGAAAGCGCGGATCTCGCGGCAGCTCGTGCTACTCGACGACAAGGTCGACCTCGATGTGCCGCTGGACGACCTCGCGGTCCACGAGCCCGACGCACGCAAGCTGATCGCCTTCCTGAAAGCCATGGAATTCACGACGCTGACGCGACGCGTCGCCGAATATTCGCAAATCGATCCCGCCAATGTCGATGCCGACCCTGGCTATGCCAGCGGCGCCAGCGTGTTCACGACGCTGCCGCCCTCCGATGTCGTGCCTGCGCCGGGCGGCGATACGTCGGCGCAAGCCCGGGCGAAAGAGCCCAACAAGTCAGCGGGCAAGGAGGACAAGGCTGCGAGCCCGAAGGGCGCGCCGATCTCGCTGGCCGCCGCGCGCGAAGAGGCGCTGCGCAAGCTTCCAGTCGATCGCGCCAAATATCAAACGATCAAGTCGCTCGAGGAGCTCAACGCCTTCATCGCCCGCATCCACGATACCGGTCATGTCGCGGTCGAGATCCGCGGAAACTCGATCGACCCGATGCAGGCCGATTTCTGCGGCATCGCGCTGGCGCTGGCGCCGAACGAGGCCTGCTATGTGCCGCTGGCGCACAAGCAAGCTGGCGGCGGGGCCGGCCTGTTCGACGCCGGCCTTGCACCTGATCAGGTCAAGCATGCCGATGCGATCGAGGCCCTGCGGCCGGTGCTGGAATCGGCGGGCATTCTCAAGATCGGCTTCGATCTCAAATTCACCGCCGTCATGCTGGCGCAGCACGGCATCACCTTGCGCAACACCGACGATGCGCAGTTGATCTCCTACGTGCTCGATGCCGGCCGCGGGTCGCACGCGATCGAATCGCTGTCCGAGCGCTGGTTCGGACACGCCATGCTGAAGGAGAACGAGCTGCTCGGCAGCGGCAAGGGCAAGATCACCTTCGACCAGGTGCCGATCGACAAGGCCGCGGCACTGTCGGCGGAAGGCGCCGACGTCGCCTTGCGCGCCTGGCGCGTGCTGAAGCCGCGCCTGGTCGCCGAGCATATGACCGCGGTCTACGAGACGCTGGAGCGGCCGCTGGTTGCGGTGCTTGCGCGCATGGAGCGGCGCGGCATCTCGATCGACCGCCAGGTGCTGTCGCGCCTGTCCGGCGACTTCGCCCAGACCGCGGCCCGCGTCGAGGCCGAGATCCAGGAGATCGCGGGCGAGCCGGTCAATGTCGGCAGCCCCAAGCAGATCGGCGACATCCTGTTCGGCAAGATGGGACTGTCCGGCGGCACCAAGACCAAGACCGGCGCCTGGTCGACCACCGCGCAGGTGCTCGACGAGCTCGCCGAGCAGGGCCATGACTTCCCGAAGAAGATCCTGGAGTGGCGCCAGGTCTCGAAGCTGAAATCGACCTACACCGACGCTCTGCCGACCTACGTCAATCCGCAGACCCATCGCGTGCACACGACCTACGCGCTGGCCGCGACCACGACGGGCCGGTTGTCGTCGAACGAGCCGAATTTGCAGAACATCCCGGTGCGCACCGAGGACGGCAGAAAAATCCGCCGCGCCTTCATCGCAACACCCGGACACAAGCTCGTCTCCGCGGACTATTCGCAGATCGAGCTCAGGCTGCTGGCGGAGATCGCCGACATTCCCGTGCTGAAGCAGGCGTTCCGCGACGGTCTCGACATTCACGCCATGACGGCGTCGGAAATGTTCGGCGTGCCGATCAAGGGCATGCCGAGCGAAATCCGCCGCCGCGCCAAGGCGATCAATTTCGGCATCATCTACGGCATCTCCGCGTTCGGCCTCGCCAACCAGCTCGGCATCGCCCGCGAGGAGGCCTCGGCCTACATCAAGAAATATTTCGAGCGCTTCCCCGGCATCCGCGCCTACATGGACGAGACGCGCGATTTCTGCCGGCAGAATGGCTATGTCACCACGCTGTTCGGCCGCAAATGCCACTACCCCGACATCAAGGCCTCCAACGCCTCGGTGCGTGCCTTCAACGAGCGCGCCGCGATCAACGCGCGGCTCCAGGGCACCGCGGCCGACATCATCCGCCGCGCCATGACGCGGGTGGAGGATGCCCTCGCCGAGAAGAAGCTGTCGGCGCAAATGCTGCTGCAGGTGCACGACGAATTGATCTTCGAGGTGCCCGACGCCGAGGTCGAGGCGACGCTCCCCGTCGTGCAGCACGTGATGCAGGACGCACCGTTCCCGGCCGTGCTGCTGTCGGTGCCGCTGCATGTCGATGCGCGCGCGGCGAACAACTGGGACGAGGCGCATTGAGGCTGCTCTTTACCTCTCCCGCTTGCACTCGCTGACGCCACACGGTCGGTGTCGTCCCCGCGAAAGCGGGGACCCATAGCCACTGGATCGGGTTTGGCGAAGATTGCCCATGACTATCGCGCGTCAAACTTCTCCCTGGGGGTATGGGTCCCCGCGTTCGCGGGGACGACGTTGGAGTGACATGCGAGAACCTGAATTGTCCTCCGAGCAATTGCGCGATGGCCCCACCTCGCCTCGCATATTAGAACCGTGCCATCTCCCGCACCGGTTCACCCATGCCCCACACCTCAGCCCTGCTCGGCTTCGCCCTCGTCTGCCTTGGCCTCGTGCTCACGCCGGGGCCGAACATGATCTATCTGATCTCGCGCTCGATCACGCAGGGGCCGGCGGCGGGCATCGTCTCGCTCGGCGGCGTGGCGCTCGGCTTCGTGTTCTATATGCTGTGCGCGGCGTTCGGCATCACGGCGCTCTTGCTCGCCATTCCCTTTGCCTATGACGCGCTGCGCTTTGCCGGCGCGGGCTATCTGCTCTGGCTCGCCTGGCAGGCGATGAAGCCGGGCGGACGTTCGCCATTCCAGGTGAAACAGCTCGCCATCGACAGTCCGCGCAAATTGTTCGCGATGGGTTTCGTCACCAACCTGCTCAACCCGAAGATCGCGATGCTGTATCTCGCGCTGCTGCCGCAGTTCATCGATCCCACCGCCGGCAGCGTGCTGACGCAGTCGGTAGTGCTCGGCGCAATCCAGATCGCGATCAGCGTCAGCGTCAACGCGATGATCGCGCTCGCGGCGGGATCGATCGCGCAATTCCTGGCGAACCGGCCGAGCTGGATGCTGGTGCAGCGCTGGCTGATGGGCACGGTGCTGGCCGGGCTCGCGGTACGGATGGCGGTGGAAGCGAAGAAGGTGTGAGGCACTTTCTTCCTTCTCCCCTTGTGGGAGAAGGTGGCGCGAAGCGCCGGATGAGGGGTTCTCTCCGCTCGCAAGACTGTTCGTGAGGATGGAGACCCCTCACCCGTCTCGCCGCTTCGCGTCGATCCACCCTCTCCCACAGGGGGAGAGGGCAAGACCCCATCAATCCAGCTTCGCCTCCATGCCCCGCTTCACCGCCGGGCGCGCCATCAAGGCTTCGTACCAGCGCTTGACGTTGGGGAAGTCGGTCAGCTCAACCTTGTGGCGAGGGTGACGCCAGGCCCAGCCCAGGATGGCAAAATCGGCAATCGAGAGGTCGCCGGCGACGAAGTCGCGGCCGTCCAGGCGATGGTCTAGCACGCCGTAGAGCCGGCGGGTCTCGGCCATATAGCGCTTCAGGCCGTAGGCGCGATCCTGCTCGTTCTCGAGCGCGATGAAATGGTGCACCTGGCCCGGCATCGGGCCGAAGCCGCCCATCTGCCACATCAGCCATTCATAGACCGGGATCCGAGCACCCAGCGATTTCGGCAGGAATTTGCCGGTCTTTTCACCGAGATAGAGCAGGATCGCGCCTGATTCGAAGATGCTGACGGGCTTGCCGTCCGGGCCCTCGGGGTCGACGATCGCGGGAATCTTGTTGTTCGGGGAGAGCTTGAGGAACCCCGGTGCCATCTGCTCGCCCTTGGTGATGTTCACCGGAATCACCTTGTAGGGCAGCCCCATTTCCTCCAGCGCGACCGAGATCTTGCGGCCGTTCGGCGTGTTCCAGGTGTGCAGCTCGATGGTCATTCCTTGCTTCCTTCCCCAACAGGTTTGGCATCCCACCTACTCCAGAACGTCGCGCCCCCACAACCGGCGGCCGGGGATGGCCGATCCCTGTTGACGAGGGACGCCCCCTCTGGAATGTCGCGGCTGTCGCGGATAAATTCCGCCTCCTCTAAAAACGCTCCCGAGGGACCGCCGTGTCGAAATCAGCCTCCCGCGCCCGCCTGTTCGAAATCATCCGCCGGCGCTCATTCGGCCGCGGCGAGGTGACGCTCGCGTCGGGCCGCAAGAGCGATTTCTACTTCAACCTCAAGCCGACCATGCTCGACCCAGAGGGGGCGACCCTGCTCGCCGAGCTGACCTATGAGGCGCTGAAGGACGACAATCTCGATTTCATCGGCGGCCTCGAGATGGGCGCGGTGCCGCTCGCCGGTGCGCTGGCGCAGATCTCCTGGATCAAGGGCCATCCGATCGCGGCGTTCTTCGTGCGCAAGAAGCCGAAGGAGCACGGCGCCAAGCTCGCGATCGAAGGCCTGCCAAGAGGCGAGACGCTCGAGGGCAAGCGCGTCGTGATCGTCGAGGACGTCACCACGACAGGCGGCTCGGCGATGAAGGCGGTGGAATCGGTGCGCGAGACCGGCGCCGAGGTGGTGCTGGTGCTGACCATGGTCGACCGCGAGGAAGGCGCCACCGACACGTTCGGTGCGGCCGGCCTGCCATTCCGCTCGCTGTACAAGGCCTCGGAATTCTTGAAGGCCTGACGCGGCGAAACATCCCTCGCCGTCATGCCTCAGTGTGCCCCGGAAGCAACCATCCGTCCAAAGCTGCGCCCGGCCCTAAAGAGGCCACCGCCTCGTCTTGAAACCGCCTCCGCTCAACTGCTCATTTACCATCGCGCCTTATGGTGAATCATGTGCTGAGACCCCTTGGGGTCCCGGCCGGTTCAGTAGCGTCGGGTGGAGTGAGCGTTGCGTACAGTCCTGTCCCATGCGCGCCGGCGGCGTCGCGCGATGCTCGTGGCCGCCACCCTTGGAGCACCGCTGCTTGCGGCTCCGGCCCCGGTTTCGGCCGAAGGCCTGTTCGACTTCTTCTTCGGCGGCATGCAGCAGCAGCGGCCGCAGCGCGAGGTGCCGCAACAGGCGAGCTCCTACGCCGATCCCTTCACCGGGCAGCAAAATGCCGCAACCCCGCAATATGTGCCGCCGACCCGTTCGGCGGCGGCTGGCGGCTCGGGCCCGGCCTTCTGCGTGCGCAGTTGCGATGGCAAATATTTTCCGCTGATGCGCGGCCTCACCTCGCCGGCCCAGATGTGTCAGGCGTTCTGTCCTGCCAGCGCGACCAAGGTCTATTTCGGCTCCTCGATCGACGGCGCCGCGTCGCAGACCGGCGAACGTTACGCCGACAGCGAGAACGCGTTCGCCTATCGCAAGGCGCTGCGCGCCGACTGCACCTGCAACGGCCGCGAGCCGGTCGGCCTTGCCCCGGTCGATCTCGCGCTGGACTCCTCGCTGAAAGCCGGCGACGTGATCGCCACCACTGACGGCCTCGTCGCCTATACCGGCATCCGCGTCGGCAACGACCAGGCCGCCGACTTCACCCCGGTTGCCTCCTATCCCGGCCTCACCGCGCAAGTCCGCGCCCGCCTCGGCGAGATGAAGGTGGCCCCGGTGCGGGCAGAGACGGTGTCGGCAGATGCGCCCGCTGCGGAGATCGTGCGGGAGACGTTGCCCGACGTGACGGTGCCGAAGACGGCAAAGCCGGCGAAGCGGGCGGGGCTGGATTGATCTCGTGTCCCGGACGGCGGCGCAGCGCGAAGCGATGCGACGCAGAGCCGGGACCCAGAATGCCGCGAGGTGGGCCCCGGCTCTGCAGCGCATCGCTTGGCGCGCTGCGCTTTGTCCGGGGCACGGCGATCACCTCCCGATAATCACCCCGATCACGTTCGGCGCCGCCAGGTATTTTTCCTCGATCGCCGCGCGCGCGGCGGCGCGGTTGTCCGGCGTCAGCAAGCCGCGCTTCTCGGCCAGGATCATCCAGCAGAAGCCCCACCAATCCGTCAGCATGCCCTGATCGCCGACGAGATCGTAGCCCTGCTCGGCCGCGAAGATGCGCGCATGGGCTTCGTCGAGCGTGTCCAGGAACAGATGATCCTCGGTCGAGAACAGATCGTCGCTGACGTCGTCGATGGTGTAACCCCAGATCGACTGGCACACCGCGTTGAATTCGCGGTCGAACTGGTCGTCATCGATCCTCTGGCGCCGGGCCGCCTGATGCAGCCGCGACAGCGAGCGCGCGAAATCGGCGATGCGGGTGAGGGCAAATTGATCGAAGGCGATGGGGGACATGTAGTCCTCGCAAGTCTGACAGACGCTAGATATTGTGCCGGCAACGTGCCGAATCACAATGATATATCAAAGACTTGCTAAAGTGTTCTTAATTTGTTCCGAACCCGGCAACGGTCCGCGAAAGTTTTGATGGCCGGAAATGAAAGGGGCCGCCTCGCAGCGGCCCCTTGCCGGTTACAATCTTGTTCGGGATCAGAAATTCCAGCCCCGGCAAGCCTAACGTTAGAACCGGCGACGGGCTTGTGCGATTCCGGAAAACTACTGAACGTAGTGCTGTCCCAATTTTCGCCTCAGGAGCAGCGCGAGGCCGCGATGGCGTGGACACGGCGGTCGCCGAGCAGATGGGCGACCAAACCGTTGGCGGGAAAGATCTTTGCGAAGGCGGCGTCGCGGATGCTGAGGCCGCCGGCATAGGCGCCGAACGCCGGCATCACCGCACGCATCCCGTCGGAGGCGAAGCAGCGACGCTCCATCGAGCGGCCGCGCGCGGAGACGCGCGCCTTGGGATGGAGATGGCCGGCGATTTCGCCGCGCGCCCCGGTGGGCTCATGACGGAAGGTGATCGGGCCGATCGCGACCTCGTCGGCGATGGTGCCGCCGAGATCGCGCGGCAGCATCGGATCGTGATTGCCGGAGATCCAGATCCAGTCGCGGCCGGTCTGGAGCGCTGTGACCGCATCGCGATTATCCGGCGACAACCGCTCATGCGCGGTGCGATCGTGAAAGCTGTCGCCGAGGGCGATGACCACGCCGGGATCATGGCGGGAGATGACAGCGGCGAGACGGCTCAGCGTTGCCAGCGTATCGTAGGGCGGCAGCAGCACGCCGCGGGCGGCGAAGCTGGAGCCTTTTTCCAGATGCAGGTCGGAGACGACGAGCAGGCGCTGCTCTTCCCAGAACAGCGCGCCGGAGAGATCGGCAGCGAACGTCACATCGCTGATGGTGACTGTGGACACGCGCATGTCGTCGACGTCTCCTGAAACCTGCGCGCCAATCGTCACGTCAAAACCTGCTGCTATCCCATCGCCTCTTTGACGAGCTCAACGGCGGCTTCGGCCAAAAGCTCGTCTGCAGCTTCGCCATAAACTGACTCGCGACCGATTTCCAGCATCACGGGCACCGCCAGTGGGGAGACGCGGTCGAGTTCCCGGTGCGTGATGCGGCCGTGGATGCGGGCGAGCATGTCGCCCAAGCGGCGCAAATCGAGCAGGCCGGTGGCGGCATCGGCGCGCGCGGCGCGCAGCAGGACGTGATCGGCCTGATGCTTGCGCAGCACGTCGTAGACGAGATCGGTCGAGAACAACACCTGACGACGGCTCTTCTCTTCGCCGGTGTGCCGGCGCGTGATCAGGCCGGAGATGATCGCGCAATTGCGGAAGGTGCGCTTCATCAGGGCGGATTCGGCGAGCCAGGCCTCCAGATCGTCGCCGAGCATATCAGGGTCGAACAGCGCATTGAGGTCGATCCGGCCGTCGCGGATCATGAAGGAGAGATCGCCGAGCGCCCAGATCGCCACCGCATATTCGTTGGCGACGAAGCCGAGCGGCCGGGCGCGGGCGCGCTCCAGCCGGCGCGTCAGTAGCATGCCGAGGGTCTGATGCGCGAGGCGGCCCTCGAAGGGATAGCAAACGATGTAGTGCTTGTTTGCGCGCGGAAAGCTCTCGACCAGGAGTTCGCGCACCGCCGGCACGCGCGAGACGTCCTTTTGCAGCGACAGCCAGTCGCGCACCTGCTCCGGCAAGCCGCCCCAGGCGCGGCCGTCATCGAGCAACCGGCGCACGCGCTCGGCGAGATAGGTCGAGAGCGGAAACTTGCCGCCCATATAGGACGGCACTTTCGGGTCCTTGTCGTTGGCGCGGGAGACATAGACCTGGTCCTCGACCAGGGTTTCATAGCGCACCACCTCGCCTGAGAACACGAAGGTGTCACCGGGGCTCAAGCCCTCGATGAAGGCTTCCTCGATCTCGCCGAGCAACCGCCCCCCGCGCGCGATCACGCCGGTCGACCCCGCTCCGCCACGGCGCGAACGCACCAGGCGCACCTTCAGCATGTCGTCCTCGACGATGGTGCCGACATTCATCCGGTAGCTCTGCCGCACCTTGGGATTGGCGACGCGCCAGCGGCCCTGCTTGTCCTGCTTGATGCGGGCAAAGCGTTCATAGGTCTTCAGCGCGTAGCCGCCGGAGGCGACGAAATCGACGACGTCATCGAAATCCGTCCGCGACAAGTCTGCGTAAGGCGCGGCGGTGCAGACCTCGCCATACAGATCATCGCTGAGGAACGGCTCGCCGCAGGCGCAGCCGAGCACGTGCTGGGCCAGCACGTCGAGCGCACCGGTGCGCAGGGGTGGCGTGTCCTGCGCGTTCTCGGCAATGGCATCGATGGCGACGCGGCACTCCAGCACTTCGAAACGGTTGGCCGGCACCAGCACCGCGCGCGAGGCTTCGTCGAGGCGGTGGTTGGCGCGGCCGATCCGCTGCATCAGGCGCGAGGAGCCCTTGGGCGCGCCGATATTGACGACGAGATCGACATCGCCCCAGTCGACGCCGAGGTCGAGCGAAGAGGTGCAGACCACGCCGCGCAGGCGTCCCGCCGACATGGCGTCCTCGACCTTGCGGCGCTGCGCGACATCGAGCGAGCCGTGATGCAGCGCGATCGCGAGCCCGTCGTCATTCATGCTCCAGAGATTCTGGAACAGCATCTCGGCCTGGCTGCGGGTGTTGACGAAGACCAGCGTGGTCTTGTTCGCCTTGATCAGCTCGTAAATCTCAGGGAGCGCGTGGCGCGCGCTGTGGCCGGCCCAGGGCAGTCGCTCGCGCGTATCCAGCATCTCGACCAGAGGTGGCGCCGCGCCGCCGGCGATGACGATGTCGGCGGCAGCTTCCTTGCCACCGGGCTGCGGCACCAGGAAGCGCGCGAGCTGATCCGGCTCGGCCACCGTTGCCGACAGGCCGATCGCGCGCATCTGCGGCGCCAGCCGCCACAGCCGCGCCAACCCGAGCGAGAGCAGATCGCCGCGCTTGGACGTCACCAGCGCGTGCAGCTCGTCGAGCACGATGCGCTTCAGGGAGGAGAACAGGAACGGCGCATCATCCGAGGACAGCAGCAGTGCGAGCTGCTCGGGCGTCGTCAGCAACACATCAGGCGGATAACGCCGTTGCCGCTGCCGCCGCGACACCGGCGTGTCGCCAGTGCGGGTCTCGACCTTGATCGGCAGCGCCATCTCCGCAATCGGCCGCTCCAGATTGCGCGCGATGTCGACGGCGAGCGCCTTCAGCGGCGAGATATAGAGCGTGTGCAGGCCGCCGGTACGCTGCAGCGTGCGGCCGGTGGAGACGAGGCTCTGTTTCTCACCCGCCTTCCGTTCGGCTGCCTCGGTCGAAAGCTCCACCAGCGTCGGCAGAAATCCCGCCAGCGTCTTGCCGGCGCCGGTCGGTGCGATCAGCAGCGCGCTAGCGTCCTCGCGCGCCTTCTCCAGCAGCGCCAATTGATGCGCGCGCGGCGACCAGCCGCGGGCTGCGAACCATTGCTGGAAGCGGCTCGGCAGCAGCGCGGCCGGCTCGGCCGATGTTTGGAGGATACGGGGCGGCACGGCATGACAGGTAAGCCGTAGGGATGGCTTCGTCGAGGGGTGCTGCCCTCCTCTATACGAGGAGGACAATCACATATGGCATTTTGCGCGACTTGAGCGCGCGCCTCGTCCTTCGAGACGACCGCTTCGCGGTCTCCTCAGGATGAGGCTAAGCAGCATCGGTGCTCGTTGAAACCGCAGCCGCGCACTCGACCCTCATCCTGAGGGCCCGCCAACGGCGGGCGTCTCGAAGGATGGCCTCAGGAACCGCTCTCAGATGCGATTACCCGCCCGAGCCAGGGGGACCAGCGGTCTCACGCCCCGGCCGGCACCTGATCGAGAAATCCGGTCACGCTTCGGATGCGGCCGTCCTTCAGCACGGCAAAATCCGTGCCCTTGATCGGGCTGTCGGCGCCATCGGGACCAAGTCCCCACGAAAAGCGGATGTGATCGCCGTAGCCGTTGGGCTCGCCGATCAGCTTGAACTTGAAATCGGGAAAGCGCTGCTGCACGCCTGCGATCAGCGCCTCGATGCCGTCGCGGCCGTCGCCCTTCATCAGGGGATCGACATAGCTCGCATCGCTCGTCCAGTTGTCGCTGAGCAGCTCGCGGCGCCGGCCGGCCGTGCGTTCGTTCCAGAGCTCGATGTAGCGGCGGGCGATGGTGACGGGGTCGGTCATGGTGCTCTCCTTCGATGACGCCGTATTCGGCTGTCCCTGACTATCGAAGGATCGCGCGCGCCGATCGATTACCTCGCAGGTCATCGTTGCGCGAAATAAATGGAGCGCGATGATGTTGTCATCGCGCTCCATTCGCATGCGAATTGGTCGTGAGGATTACTTCGCGGCCGTGACCATGATCTCGACGGTGTATTGCGGCGCCGCCAGCTTGGCTTCGACGGTGGCGCGGGCGGGGGTATTGCCGGCCGAGACCCAGGCGTCCCACACTGCGTTCATCTCGCCGAACGTCTTCATGTCGGTGATGTAGATCGTGGCCGAGAGCAGCTTCGACTTGTCGGTGCCGGCCTTGGCGAGATGGCCGTCGATGGTGGCCAGGATGTCCTGGGTCTGCTTGGTCACGCTTTCGCCGGCGGCCTTGTTGGCGACGACACCGGCGAGATAGACGGTGTTGCCGTGCACGACGACCTGACTCATACGCGGGCCGGTTTCGAAACGCTGAATGCTCATTTGCGGATCTCCTCACTGGAATGGCGGCCCTGTCTAGCCCAGCACCTCGCGCCGTGCCACCCCGGGCACGCATGCGTTGCCTGCGGCGCATGCGTTGCCCCGCACGCATGCCGTCACCGCCGAGCATGTGCGCCTCACGGAAACTGACTGAAAAAAGCCCAGATCGTCTCGGCGCCATCGATGTCGCCGTTCTGCGGCCCGAGCAGGCCGGCTGCGACCCTCGGGAAGCGGGCATCCGGAGAAAATCCAGGCATGCGGTGGCCGCCATGGTTGATGCGATAGAGCACGACGTCGTGTCCCCTCGGGCAGCGCGATGAGATCCGGGTCACTGTCGATTGGTCTGCGGGCGCCTTGTCGGGCATGTCAGTCACGCTGGCATCGTCGGTCTCACAGCCATTGAGCTTGCGCCAGAACGCCAGCGTCTCCTCGGTCGACCAGAACCCGTCCGCGGCAAAATAGCTCGATCCGCGACCGCCCTCGTAGGGGACCAGCAGGTCGGCCGTGCCGTTCATGAGCAGCATCGGCAGCGGCCTTGACGGATGGCAGGTGACGGCGGCCTCGTCGGTGAGGTTCATGATCACGCTCGCGCCTGCCGCAAACAGATCGGCGCGGGCGCAGGCCATGGTCATCGCCATGGCGCCGCCATTGGAGACGCCCGCGATGAAGACGCGCTTTGCATCGGCCGTGCCGTCGGCCACGAGCTTCTCGACGAGCTTTGCGAGGAAGGCGACGTCGTCGGTGCCCGCCGGCGGTCCACGCAGGGCAGGCCCCGCCTTGGTTCGCGCATCCGCCCATGCATTGTTGAGCCCGTCCGGAAAGACCACGGCCAGGCCCTCGCGCTTCGCGACCTGCGGCCACGCCGTCCGCGCGACCATGTCGGCGCCGCGCTGGGTCTTGCCGTGCAGCACGATCACGAGCGGTGCCGGCTTCCTGGCCGGCAATTGCGCGGTGTAGGAGCGCTTTGCGCCGTTGACGTCGATCGTCTCGGCGGATGCGACCGACGCGGCGGCCAATGCCGCGACCACCGCCCCGATGCGCATCCACAGCCGCACGATCTAGCCCACCGCTTTTGCCGCGGCCCGGCCCGCATTGCGGCCCGAGAACAGGCAGCCGCCGAGGAAGGTGCCTTCCAGTGAGCGATAACCGTGCACGCCGCCGCCGCCGAAGCCGGCGGCTTCGCCGACCGCATAGAGGCCGGGAATGACGCTGCCCTCGGCGCCGAACACACGCGAGTCGAGATCGGTCTCGAAGCCGCCCAGCGTCTTGCGGGTGAGGATGTTGAGCTTGACCGCGATCAGGGGCCCCTGCGCGGGATCCAGGATCCTGTGTGGGGAGGCAGTGCGGATCAACCTGTCGCCAATATAGCGGCGCGCATTGTGAATGTTCATCACCTGCGCATCCTTGACGTAAGCGTTGGCGATCTCGCGGTCGCGCGCCTCGATCTGCATCCTGATGTGCTCGAGCTTGAGGAGGTCGCTGCCGGCAAGCTTGTTCATCTCCGCAACAAGGTCCTCGATCTTGTCGCGTACGATGAAGTCGACACCATGGCTTTTGAATGCCTCGACCGGCGCCGGCGCGCCCTTGTTGGTGGCGCGGCGCAAGGTCATGCGCCAGCTCTTGCCGGTCAGGTCCGGGTTCTGCTCCGAACCCGACAGCGCAAACTCCTTCTTGATGATGCTCTGGGTCAGGATGAACCAGGAATAATCATAGCCCGTCGACATGATGTATTTGAGCTGGCCGAGCGTGTCGGAGCCCGGGAATAGCGGCGCAGGCAATCGTGTGCCGGTTGCGTCGAACCACATCGAGGAGGGGCCGGGCAGGATGCGGATGCCGTGGCGCGGCCAGATGGGATTCCAGTTCTGGATGCCCTCGACATAATGCCACATGCGGTCGCGATTGATCAGCCGCGCGCCTGATTTCTCGGTGATGCCGATCATACGGCCGTCGACATGTTCGGGCACGCCGGAGATCATGAATTTGGGAGGATCACCGAGCCGCTTCGGCCAGTTCTGCCGCACCAGTTCGTGATTGCCGCCGATGCCGCCGGACGCCACGATCACGGCCTGCGCCTTCAGCGCAAATTCGCCGACAACGTTCCGCGAGGAGCTCTTGCCGCGCTCGATCGTGTCGGGGGCGAGCACGGCGCCGCTGACGCCATCCACCGTGCCATTGGTGATCGAAAGCGCATCGACGCAGTGGCGGAACCTGAAGCTCAGCCGGCCGCTTTTCATCGCCTCGCGCGCCCGGCGCTCGAACGGCTCGACGATGCCGGGACCGGTGCCCCAGGTGACGTGAAAGCGCGGCACGGAATTGCCGTGGCCCATCGCGTCATAGCCGCCGCGTTCGGCCCAGCCGACCACGGGGAAGATGCGATGGCCCATCGCTCGCAACCAGGCCCGCTTCTCGCCGGCTGCGAACGCCACATAGGCCTCGGCCCATTGCCGCGGCCAGAAGTCCTCGTCGCGGTCGAAGCCCGCGGCACCGATCCAGTCCTGCATGGCCAGGTCGAAGGAATCCTTGATGCCGAGCCGGCGCTGCTCCGGCGAATCGACCAGGAACAATCCGCCGAACGACCAGAACGCCTGGCCGCCAAGCGACTGCTCGCCTTCCTGGTCGACCACGATCACGCGCTTGCCCGCATCCGCGATCTCGGTTGCGGCAACCAGTCCCGATAGTCCCGCGCCGACAACGATGACGTCAGTTTCTTCAGCCATGTGTTTCCCCCTCCATGTTTCCCCCTCCACAGGTTCCCCCCTGTAGTCGCCCGGATTGAAGCCAACGGTTGTAACTGAGATCAAGGGTGTGACGCATAAGACATCATTAACTTGTTCCACTTTGGGATAGAGACCCATCGGGTGCAGCGCGGACGCAACACTGGATTTGAATTTGTTTTGAGCGAGCCGGCCTGCCTAGACAAAACCTTGGTTACGACAGACGCTAGTCGCGCATCACCACCGAACACGCAGATTCGAATTCGACTGGGGCGGGGGACAATGAAGTTTCTGACGGGGTTGGTTGCGGCGGTCCTCCTGATCGCTGGCATGGGGGCCTCTCACGCGGTGGTTCGGATCGCGGATGACCGCGGTGGCCGGATCGGAACCTATGTCGACAAATACCAGGACCTGCGGCAGTCCGGTGACACCGTCATCATCGACGGCCTCTGCGCCTCCGCCTGCACCATCGTCCTCGGCGCCATCCCGCATGACCGCATCTGCGTGACCTCGAGCGCGACGCTCGGCTTCCACGCCGCCTGGGATTTTGGCAGCAATGGCCGCGCCGTCACCAATACTGAGGCGACCCAGATGCTCTACGCGATGTATCCCTCGCAGGTGAAGCGCTGGATCAGCCAGCGGGGCGGCCTCACCCCGCACATGCTCTTCCTGAAGGGCAAGCAGCTCCAGGCCATGTACAAGCCCTGCTACCTGGACGCGCAAGCCTCGGCCAACAAGCCGTCGCGCAGGCCCCTCCCGCAAACGGACCAGATCGAATCCGCCCGCGGCCAGCTCCTGCGCTGACGCTTCTAGCCTGACGAGATCGTTCCGGCCCGCCGGCGGCGCCTTGCCCGCAGGCGGGCTAAAGCTTATCTGAGGGCTGGGAACCGGGCCCTTCGCCCCCGATCGTTGTCATGGCTCAACCGCTGCACCCGTCGCATCCGCTACAGGACAATTCGCCCACTGCCGGCCGGACGCCGTTCGTGCTGCTGTTGGCAGGCGCGGGGATCGGCGGATTGCTGGTGCTCGGCGCGCTGGCGCTGTGGTTCCACTACGGCACGCAGATGTTCTTCGAGATGATCAGGACCGGCTTCGCCGCCTGCTTCTGATCCACGACAGGAAGTTTTCCGCTCATGAGTTCCGCCGCCCGTCCGCTGGTGATCGCGACCGCCTTCGCCGCAAGCCTCGTTATCGGCCTCCTGATCATGTTCTGGGCCATGGGCGGGGTCAGCAAGGTGGCGCAGCCGGCCGCGGTCGGCGGTTCGTTCCAGCTGACCGATCAGAACGGCAAGGCCGTCACCGACAAGAGCCTTAAGGGGAAGCCGACCCTGATCTTCTTCGGCTACACCCATTGCCCCGACGTCTGCCCGACCTCGCTGTTCGAGATCTCGGAAGTGCTGCGCGCGCTGGGCAAGGACGCCGACAAGGTCAATGCCGTCTTCATCTCGGTCGATCCCGAGCGCGATACGCCGGCGACCATGAAGGAGTATCTGTCGAGCTTCGATCCGCATCTCGAAGGTCTGTCCGGCGATCCCGCCGAGACGGCCAAGGTCATCACCTCCTACCGGGTCTACGCCAAGAAGGTCCCGACCAAGGACGGCGACTACACCATGGACCACACCGCGCTGATCTATCTGATGGACCGCGACGGCCGCTTCGTGTCGCCGTTCAACCTGAAGCGCACACCGGAAGAGGCTGCAGCGGATTTGAAGAAGTATCTCTAGTTCGGCGGATCAATCGCGCCTCGTGCGCGGTGCACTTCGCCCGCTTGCGGGAGAGGTCGGCGCGCACAGCGCGCCGGGAGAGGGCTCTCTCCCCCTGGGGGCTCTCGCCCAGAGGAGACACCCTCTCCCCGACCCTCCCCCGTAAGCGGGGGGAGCAGACCTTCACCTTGCCCGCATTCCGCACTCGCGTTCCCGCCGGGATGGTCTATAACGCCCTCCGATCCCAATGAAATTCGTTCATTTCCGGCCGATGGCTCCATCGCAACAGGCGAAATCGTCCAAATCTGCCCGTATCTTGCTGGCGGGGCTGGCCGTCGGCGCCTGCCTGCTCGCAGGCCTTCCCGGCGCCGAGGCGCAGGCCCCGGCCCAGCAGCCTCCAGCGGCGCCCCAAGGAACACAACAGGGGACGCCACAAGCCGCACCTCGGGCGGTGCAGGCCGCCCCGCAAGCCGTACCCGGCTTCTGGGATCCGCGGCGGCGACCGGAGCGGCCGGACCTGTCGCGCCTGACCGTGATCCGCTTCCTGACCGAGACCGACTATCCGCCGTTCAATTTCACCGGCGCCGACGGCAACCCGGCCGGCTTCAACGTCGATCTGGCCCGCGCGCTGTGCGAGGAGATCAAGGTCACTTGCACCGTGCAGATGCGCCGCTTCGAGACGCTGGTCGATGCGCTCTCCTCCAACCGGGGCGATGCCATCATCGCCTCGATGGCGGTCAGCCCGCAGCTGCGCGCCCGGGTCGACTTCACCGATCCCTATTACCGCGTGCCGGCGCGCTTCGCCTCGCGCAAGGACGCGGTGATGCCGGAGATCCGCCCGGAATATCTCGAGGGCAAGAAAGTCGGCGTCATCGCCGGCTCCGCGCACGAGGCCTATCTCAAGGCGATGTTCACCGACGCCGAGCTGCACGGCTATCCCAATGACGACGCGCTCCGCAGCGCTTTGCGCAAGGGCGAGGTCGATTTCATTTTCGGCGACGCCATCTCGCTGGCGTTCTGGATCAACGGCACCGATTCCGGCGATTGCTGCGCCTTCTCCGGCGGTCCCTTCGTCGAGAGCCGTTTCTTCGGCGAAGGCATCGGCATCGCCGTCCGCAAGGGCAACGACGTGCTGCGCCAGGCCCTGAATTGGGCCCTATTCCGCGTCTGGGAAAAAGGCCGCTACACCGATCTGTGGCTGCGGTATTTCTCGGTGAGCCCGTTTTAGCCATCGATCGTCATTCCGGGGCGCGCGAAGTGCGAACCCGGAATCTCGAGATCGTTGAATTGTCATTCCGGGATGGTCCGCAGGACCAGACCCGGAATCTCGGGATTCCGGGTTCGATGCTGGCGCATCGCCCCGGAATGACAACAACCGTTCTTTTGCATTCTGCCCGGAAATCGCTATTTTCCGCGGCCCGGAGGCCCTTCTGAATGTCCGTTATCGATCCCAACATGAGCCCGAGCGATCTTCGTGCGCTCGCCGAACAATCCAACGCCTGGCCGTTCGAGCAGGCGAAGGCCATTGTCGCGCGGCTGAAGAAGAGTCCGAAGGCCGAGGTGCTGTTCGAGACCGGCTACGGACCGTCGGGCCTGCCTCATATCGGCACGTTCGGCGAGGTCGCGCGCACCTCGATGGTGCGCCATGCCTTCCGTGTTCTGACCGAGGACAAGGTCAAGACGCGCCTCCTGGCGTTCTCCGACGACATGGACGGGTTTCGGAAAGTGCCCGACAACGTCCCCAACAAGGAGATGCTGGCCGCGCATCTCGGCAAGCCGCTGACGCGGGTGCCGGATCCGTTCTCCAACGAGTACCCCTCGTTCGGTGCGCACAACAACGCGCGCCTGCGCGCGTTTCTGGATCATTTCGGCTTCGACTACGAGTTCGCGAGCTCGACGGACTACTACACATCAGGCCGCTTCGACGCGACGCTGCTCAAGATGTTAGCTGCCTACGACAAGGTGATGGCGATCATCCTGCCGACGCTCGGCCCCGATCGCCGCGCCACCTACTCACCGTTCCTGCCGATCAGCAAGACCACGGGCGTGGTGCTCCAGGTGCCGATGATCCGCCGCGATGTCGTGGCCGGTACGGTGACCTATGTCGATCCTGATACGAACCAGGAAGTGGAGACGCCCGTCACCGGCGGAAATGTAAAATGCCAGTGGAAGGCCGACTGGGCGATGCGCTGGGTCGCGCTCGGCGTCGACTACGAGATGGCCGGCAAGGATTTGATCGATTCGGTGAAGCTATCCGGTGCAATCGCCAAGGCGCTCGGCGGCACGCCGCCCGAGGGCTTCAACTACGAGCTCTTCCTCGACGAGCAGGGCCAGAAGATCTCGAAGTCGAAGGGCAACGGCCTCACTATCGACGAATGGCTGCGCTACGCCTCACCGGAATCGCTGTCGCTGTTCATGTATCGCGAGCCCAAGGCGGCCAAGCGGCTGTATTTCGACGTCATCCCGCGCAACGTCGACGACTATCAGCAGTTCATCGACGGCTTTGCCCGGCAGGATGACAAGCAGCAGCTCGGCAATCCGGTCTGGCACATCCACAACGGCAAGCCGCCGCAGGGCGATATGCCCGTCACCTTCCAGCTCCTGCTGACGCTGGTGTCGTCGTCGAACGCGGAGAATGCCGAGACGCTGTGGGGCTTCATTGGCCGTTATCGTCCGGGCGTTTCGCCGCAGACGCATCCGAAGCTCGATGCGATGGTCGGCTACGCCATCAATTACTACCGCGACTTCGTCGCGCCGACGAAGCAGTTCCGCGTGCCCTCGGACACCGAGCGCAGCGCACTGCAGGATCTGCGCGATGCGCTGTCACAGCTTGCGCAGGACGCATCTGCCGAGGACATCCAGAACGTCGTCTACGAGATCGGCCGCCGCGAGCCCTTCCTCGATCAGGTCAAGAAGGGCAAGGACGGCCGTCCCGGCGTCACGCTGGACTGGTTCAACATGCTCTACCAGGTCCTGCTCGGCCAGGAGAAGGGCCCACGCTTCGGCTCCTTCGTCGCGGTGTACGGCGTGCAGAACGCAGTCAACATGATCGACGGCGCGCTGGCGCGGAGCGCGTGAGGCCACGGCTTTCTCCATCGTCGTCCCCGCGAAAGCGGGGCCGCATAACCACAGGGAGAAGTTGGGCGAAGATTCGTAGTTGCGCCTGCGTTGGTACGAAGACCGCCACTCTCCGAGAGATCACGCGGTATGGGTCCCGGCGTTCGCCGGGACGACAGCGCTCATTGGAGCGCTCGCTCAGGCCGAGCGCAATACGTAGCGCCTGTTATCCTTCTGCACCGGGCGCGCGTTCATCGGATAGAGCTTTGCGAACGCGGCGACCTCGGCGGCCGACACCTGAATCGGGGTGGTCAGCAGCAGCCATTCGACCACTTCCGAACAGGGCGGCGTCGTCAGCGAGCCGGGATAGCGGAAGTAGCTGAGCCTCGGTGGCAGCATGGCGTGAGGATCGATGCCCGCATCCGCTTTCACCGCGGGGCCTTCCGCCGCCGGCATGGTCTTGACGATCTTGCCGAAGGCCGGGTTCGGCCTGCCCTCGGCCATCAGCACGCCGACCACGGCGAGGCCGCCGGCTTCGTTGCGATGGACGAAATGCGCCTCCATCGGGAAATTCTTGCCGCCGATCATGTGCTCGCTCGGCCGGTGGAAGTGCACCTGGAGCAGCTTGTACTTGACGTCGCCGAGCATCAACGTGCTGCCTTCGGCGAAGTTGAGCTGGATCGTGTGTCCGTTGTTGACGATGGTGTCGGCGCTCTTGCCCCAGTTCAGCTTCAGAACCGGCAATTGCGACTTGATCGTCCCCTCGATGTCGATCGGCGATTGCTGCAGGCCGACCGCGCAGGCCTTGTTGGCCGCATCGAGATCGCCCCATTTGGCCGGGCCGCCGACGCCCTCATAGCTCCAATGCGCGCCTTCGGCGGCGAAGGCCGGCTTGCAGAGCGGACAAAGCGCAAGACCCGCCAGAGCCTTCAATGCGTGACGGCGATTCATCATATTCCCCCTAAGATGAATTGGATCGGCAATATCGGCCGCAACCTATGCGAGAGCGGCGGTGAGTCGCAATGGCGATGCAGGGCGATCGCGGGCCGGGAGCGGATTCAGACCTTCTGGCGAAAGGTCTCCAGCACGGCGGCGACGATCTTCTGTCCGTTTCTGCGCAGCTTCCTGGAATCGTCGGCGTGGGGCAGCAGCAATCCGATCTTGCAGATCATGGCGTCGATCATCCGGCTGAGCAGATCGACATCGTCCGCGTGCAACTCGCCATCGCGCTTCAGCGCCCGCAGGGTCGCGATCAGGAGCGCGGTCGGATAGGTCTCCTCGATCTCGCGATAGCGCGGCTCGCCGAGCACGGCTTGCGCTTCCTGGATGACGATGCGCGCGTAGTCCGGCTCTTCGCAGGCGTCGAGATAGGCGTCGATGCCGGCGCTGAGACGATCCCAGATCTTGCGCTCATTGCGCGCCGCGGCCTCGATTCTGGCGGCCGCGTCGCGCTGCATGGCGACTACGACGGCGTCAAACAGCGCCTTCTTGTCCGCGAAGTGATGGTAGAACGCGCCGCGCGTGACCCGCGCCGCCCGCGAGATCGCCTCCATGCCCGCCGCCTGAAATCCATTGGCGGCAAACGCCTCGCGGCCGGCATCGAGCAGCGCCTGCCTGGTGGCCTCGCTGTACTCTTCCCGACGACTTCTCGGAGGATCCTTTGCCCGCATCGCGCACAACCTAACGCTTGACGCGTTGGTATCAAACCGCATATAACATACATGATGTATGTATTAGACATTTAGAATGTTGCGAGACGAGCCGTGGACGGCAGGTGCATGTTCGAGCTGGCGGAAAGGCTGGCAATCGCGAAGAGCCGGCAGGACATCCCAGCGGCGCTGGAGGTTCTGCATCCCGACATGGTGCTGGAGACGCCGGCCTTCGGCACCAGGGCGCGAGGCCTCGCCGAAAACCAGCGCATCCTGACGCGCTTCTTCAAGTCCTTCCCGGACTATCACGTCACCCTCGACGGCCACGCCAATTCCGCCGACACGCTGGTCTGCTGGGGCACCGCGCGGATGACGATGACGGGGGATCGCTTCGGGGCCGAGCCCAACGGGCGCCGCGCGGAGCTGCCCGTGTTCATCGCCTTCGCCTTTCGCGACGACAAGATCGCTAATGAGCGCTTCGTCTTCGATCTCTCCGAGCTCTGCGCCCAATCCGGCGTTTCGACCGACGTGGTCAGGCGCAAGCTGTTCGGCGAAGCCACGCAGGCAGCGTAGCTCGCCGACGCAACACCATCCACGAAACAGGAGCGTCAGACCATGGCCGATCCCCGCATCAAGCCCGTCGGTGACGTGGCGACCAGGCTTCTCTTCGACATCGTCGTCGACCTCGATCCGCGCATCAATTTCGGCGCCGGGCCGATCGGGCAGCGCGTGCTGTTCGGGGCGGCCAAGGGTTCGTTCGAAGGGCCGCGCCTGCGCGGTGAGGTGCTGCGGGGCGGTGGTGACTGGGCGTTATTCCGCGCCGATGGTACCATGACCCTCGATGTGCGCCTGTCGTTGCGGACGCATGATGGCGAGTTGATCTACATGACCTATGGCGGCCGCTGGGTGACGCCGCAGTCTTTGCGCGCCGAGATGGCGGATCCCGCGCGACGTACCAAGGTCGATCCCGCCGGATACTACTTCCGCACCAATCCGCTGTTCGAGACCGGCTCGCAAACCTATGCCTGGCTCAACGACGTCGTCTGCGTCGGCAAGGGCTACCTCGTCGAAGGTGCCGTCGCCTACAAGATCTTCGAAGTGCTGTGAGAGCTCCGTGGATGCGTTGAGTGCGCTGCATGTGAGCGTCCCCTCGCCCTCACTGCCTCGCCCACATGATGCGCGCGATCCACGCTACGTCGCTCGCCGCCATCGTGCGCCCGGCCTGCGACGCATCGAACGACTGAAGCTCCAGCGCCTTCGCGGTGCGGCGCCCGAGCGTCGCGACCACCACCTCGCCCCCTTTGGTCTTCACCACCACGCGGTCGCCTTTGCGGATCGGTGCGCCGGGTGAGACCAGGATGAGGTCGCCGTCGCGATAGGCAGGGAGCAGCGCATCGCCGGAAATCTCCAGCGCAAAGGTGTGGCTGTCCTCGGTGGGAAGCGCGGTTTCGGTCCAGCCCTTGCCGGATGGAAGGCCGGCCTCATCGAAAGCGCCGCTCGCGCCGGCCAGCGCGAAGCCGAGCAGCGGTACCGAGCGACCGTCGCCGGCCTCATCGTCGATCAGCCGCGCAAAGCTCTCGATCGAGGAGTCGGCTGCGGCCAGTGCCTTTGCGATCGATTCGGTCGAGGGCCAGCGCTCGCGGCCGTCGGAGGTGACGCGCTTGGACCTGTTGAAGGTGGTGGGATCGAGCCCGGCGCGCTTGGCAAGGCCGGACGGCGACAGACCGGCGCGCGCCGCCAGCCGATCCAGGGCGACCCAGATCTGGTCGTGCGTCAGTATCCTCTGCGCTTTGGCCTGTCTGACCATGCAAGGTCCAGCCCGTCGCAACTCAGGAAAACTATCCTCAAATCAACCGGTTTTCCGTTTTTCGCGCAAGAGGCGGTGGGCAGGCGCGCCTTCAAGCGATGTGGATAGCGGTTCGCCTCTGGAAAAACGCGCCAAAATAGGAATCTAGAGCCCCGTTCCGATTTCATCGGAACGGAATAGGCTCTAAGCCTTGAGTTCGGAAGGGGCGGCCTTTACGGTCGCGCCCGGGTTTCGGGGACCCGCACGCGGCGAAAAAACCCAAGAAACTCAAAGAGCTGACTCAAAGAGCAAACAGGGCTGCGCAAGCGGTGGTCAAGATCTACAAAATCTGTCCGGCCTCGGCCTGGCGCGAGGCGGAACGGCAAGGTGTCTACCGGGGCAGCGCGGACGATGCGCGCGACGGCTTCATCCATTTCTCCACCGCTGCCCAGGTTCCCGAGACCTTGCGCAAGCACTATGTCGGACAGCGCGCGCTGTTCCTGGTCGAGGTCGATGGCGACGCACTCGGCAGCGAGTTGCGCTGGGAGCGCTCGCGCAATGACGAGCTGTTTCCACATCTCTATGGCGAGCTCGACCTCGGCGCGGTGCTGTCGGTGATGAACCTCAACATCCGCTCGGACGGTGGCCACGACACTCCGGAGCTGCTACCGTGATCCGCGCTTTCGACGCCTTTTCGCTGCCGGTGCTGCGCTGGCTCGATCCGGAAGACGCCCATCGCCTCGCGATCCAGGGCCTGCGCTTCCTGCCGCCGGTCAAGCCGCGCGCTGACGATCCCAAGCTCGCGATGCGCGCCTTCGGGCTCAACTTTCCCAATCCGATCGGCATGGCCGCGGGCTTCGACAAGAGCGCCGAGGTGCCGGACGCATTGCTGCGGCTCGGCTTCGGCTTCGTCGAGATCGGCTCGGTGACGCCGAAGCCGCAGAGCGGCAATCCGCGGCCGCGGCTGTTTCGTTTGGAGCGCGACGAGGCCGTCATCAACCGCATGGGGTTCAACAATGACGGCGCCGACGTCGCCTTGCGCCGGCTGGCCGCGCGCGCGCAGCACGGCGGCATCGTCGGCGTCAATGTCGGCGCCAACAAGGATTCGCCGGACCGCGTCGCCGATTACGTCAAGCTGATCGAGACCTTTGCGCCGGTCGCGAGCTATTTCACCGTCAACGTCTCCTCGCCGAACACGCCAGGCCTGCGCAATTTGCAGGAAGGCGCCCTGCTCGACGATCTCCTCGCAAGGGTGATCGACGCGCGCGAGCGTGTCAGGCAGAAGGCCGGCGACACGCCGGTGCTGCTCAAGATCGCGCCGGATCTGAGCCTCGCCCAGCTCGACGACGTCGTGCAGGTGGCGCGTTCGCGCCGGGTCGACGGCATGATCGTGTCGAACACGACGATCGCGCGGCCGAGCACGCTGCGGGAGGAGATGCGCGCCAAGGAGCAAGGCGGCCTGTCCGGCCGGCCGCTGTTCCGCCTGTCGACGCGCATGGTCGCGGAAACCTATGTGCGCGTCGAGGGCGCGTTCCCGCTGATCGGCGTCGGCGGCGTGGATTCGGGCGGTGCCGCGCTGACGAAGATCCGCGCCGGCGCGAGCCTGATCCAGCTCTATTCGTCGCTGATCTACAAGGGCCTCGGCCTCGTCGACGAGATCAAGCGTGACCTCACCTCGACGCTGCTTCGCACCGGGCGGGATTCCCTGTCCGAGATCGTCGGCGCGGATGCGGCGACCCTCACGGCGGAAGACTGGCCGGGGATGTAAGGCGCTCTCGTGCCCCGGACGCAGCGCAGCGCGCCGCCTTCGGCGCGGTGCGCTGCAGAGCCGGGGCCCATGTGACGGCGAGTTCGAGAGGAATGGGTCCCGGCTCTGCGCAGCAGCGTTTCACGCTGCAGCGCGTCGGGGACACGAGAGCTATGATTTCGAGAACGTCGCCCGGAACTGCGCCGGATAGCGTGCGGCCTGCAAGCCACCGCGCGAGAGGTAGGAAGCCATCAGCGCGCACCACAGTCCGGCATTGCCGAGCGGCTGCAGCGCCCACCAGGCGGCGAGGAAGATCAGCAGCGAAGCCAGCATCAGGTTGCGCATCTCGCGCGCCCAGGTCGCGCCGATATAGATGCCGTCGAAGCCGAAGGCGAATACCCCGGGGATCGGCGCGAGCACGACGAACGGCAGGAATTCGCGCGCGGCACGGCGGACGTCGTCACTCGCCGTCATGAAATCGATCAAATGCGGCCCGAGCAGCGCGAACAGTCCCGACACCACCAGCGCGAAGCCGAGGCCCCATAGCAGCACCAGCCGGGTCGAATCCGCAAAGCCCCTTGCATCGCGCGCGCCAACAGCGCGGCCGCAGAGCTGCTGCGCTGCGTTGGCGAGACCGTCGAGGAAGAAAGCGCTGACAAGCAGGAAATTGTTGAGTACCGAGTTGGCGGCCAGCGTGACGTCGCCGGCCTGCGCGCCCTTGGCGGTGAAGAACAGGAATACGGCGATCAGCGCCGCGGTGCGGATCAGGATGTCGATGTTCACCGCCAGCAACCGCAACAGCTTGTCGCGGTCGAGCAGGGTCGCGTACGGCACGGAGAAGCCGCCATCGGCATAATGGCGGCAGACGATCACGCCGAGGGCGAACCCGACCGCTTCCGACAACAGCGCGGCGATCGCGGCACCGGCGATGCCGGTGTCGTAGACCAGCACCAGCAGGATCGTCGCCGCCATGTTGACGAGGTTGATGACGACCTGAAGCATCAAGGCTGAATTGGCGCGGGCCTGGCCGATCAGCCAACCGAGGATGACGTAATTGGCGAGCGCGAACGGCGACGACCAGATCCGGATCTTGAAGTAGGTCTTCGCCGCCTGCGTCACACCTTCGCTGCCGCCCATGAGGTCGAACAGCAAAGCGGCCAGCGGCAGTTGCAGCACGATCAGCGCGGCGCCGATCAGGCCGGCAACGATGAAGCCGCGCGCCAGGATCGCGGTCGGCTCGCGCGTGTCACCCGCGCCCAGCGATTGCGCGGTGAAGGCGAGCGTGCTCATCCGCAGGAAGCCGAACAGCCAGAACAGGCAGTCGAAGATCACCGAGGCCATCGCCACGCCGCCAAGCAGCGCGGCATCGTCGAGACGGCCGATCGCCGTGGTCGAGACGATGCCGATCAGCGGTGTGGTCAGGTTCGCGACCATCGCCGGACCGGCGATGGCGAACACTTCGCGTGTGCCGACTTTGGGATGGACGGGCGCGTGCATGGTCAGAACACGACGACCATGCCGTCCTCGGCCGCCATATGAGGCAGAGCCTCGAGGCGCGACAGCATGTCGTCGCTCATATGGGTGAGGACGAGCCGCTTGGCGCCGATCGCGGGCAGATGCTGTTCCAAGGTCTTCAGGCTGAGATGGTTCTTCACCACCTTCTCGTACATATAGGCCTCGGCGATGAAAAGGTCCGCGCCATGCGCCAGCGGAATGAGCGTCTCCGTCCATTCGGTATCGGCGCTGTAGGCGAGCGTGCGGCCCTCGGCCTCGATGCGGTAGGCGAGGAAGGGGCCACCGGATTCGCCGTGCACGACCGGATAGGGCGTCACCGTCACGGCACCGAAAGTCCGGCTTTGCTCGGGCGCGAGCTCGACGACATTTAGCTCGAAGCGCTGCTGTGTCTTCGAGGAGTGCTCGAACAGCACCTCCATCACCTCACGCAGCCGCGTCTCGATACCTTGCGGGCCGGCGATCGTCAGCGGCCGCGTCCGCCGCGAGAATTGGGCGTCGAGCAGGACAAACGGCAGCCCGGCAAAATGATCACCGTGGAAATGCGTGATCAGGATGAGATCGATGTCCTCGCACGCGATCTCAAGCCGCTTCAGCGCCGGCAGAGCCGACGCGCCGCAATCGATCAGGAAGTTGGCCTCGCGCCCCGAGACGTGGAAGCAGGTGTTGAGCCTGCCGCCGGAGCCGAAAGCATCGCCGCAGCCGACAAAGCGCAATTGCATCGGCTGCGGGCTCCCAAAACTCTACCGGCGCGGCGTGCCGAACACGCGCGAGAGCAGCCAGATCGGGATCACGATGACTGCGCCGAGCAGGAAGTAGCGCCACAGCCAGTTGATGGTGTCGAAGCCGAGATCCCACAGACGCTGGAACAACAGGCGAATGCTGGTGAGGATGTTCCAGGGATCGAAGCCGATCGCGGCCAGCACGACACCGACCAGGATCGAGAGCAGGACCAGGCGAAACGCGACCGCCAGCGGCGAGCCGCCGAGAAAGCGGTTCAGCCCGTCGTTGCGGCCGGCCGGCAAATCTCTGACGTCTTGGACCATCTCAAACTCCTGTAGGCGGATTCGACCCATTATAGGGCACGGCGAGGCAGATGGGGAACCCGCAACAGGGCGTCAATCGGGTTACGGGAGTTTAATTCGACGGTCGGTTTGTCTCTCCCGCAGCCCAATGAGAGTTTTTCGCGGCCGCCATCCTTCGAGACGCCCGCTTTAGGCGGGCTCCTCAGGATGAGGACGGAGTGCGCGGCAGCAGTTTCAACGCGCACCGATGCCGATTAGCCTCATCCTGAGGAGACCGCGAAGCGGTCGTCTCGAAGGACGAGGCGTGCGCTCAGGATCACGCGCCTCACACCTCGACCTCCGCCGCGTCCGCCTTCAGCATCCTCTCCAGCGTCTCCAGCCGATCGGCCTCGCGCGGCGGCTTGTCCCAGCGCAGGCGGCTGATGCGGGGGAAGCGCATGGCGACACCGGATTTGTGTCGCGGCGAGCGCTGCAGGCCCTCGAACGCCACCTCCAGCACCAAGCCCTTGTCGCCCTCGTGCACGACATGGCGGACGGGGCCGAACTTCTCCGTGGTGTTGCGGCGGACGAAGCGGTCGATCTGCAGCAGCTCCTCGTCGGTGAAGCCGAAATAGGCCTTGCCGACCGGCACCAGTTCGTCGCCGCCCTCGCCCGCGGTCCAGACGCCGAACGTGTAGTCGGAATAAAAGGACGAGCGCTTGCCGTGACCGCGCTGCGCATACATCAGCACGGCATCGATGATGTGCGGATCGCGTTTCCACTTCCACCACTGGCCCTTGGGACGTCCGGGCAGATAAGGCGCATCGCGTCGCTTCAGCATCACGCCTTCGACGGCGTCCGCGTCTTCGCCGGCACCGGCACTTGCGGGATCGGCGCGTGCGGCAGTCAAAGCTTCCCAGCTGGCGAAGGCAACGGTGGGCGACAGATCGATGCGGGGATCGTCGAGCTTCTTGATGAAGGTCTCCAACCGTTCGCGCCGTTCCGCGAACGGCAGCTCGCGCAAATCGTTCTCGTCGTCGCCGAGCAGATCGTAAGCGCGCAGGTGAATCGGAAATTCCTTGATCAGCTTGGGCGAGACGACCTTGCGGTTGAGCCGCTGCTGCAGGACGTTGAAACTCTGCACACGGCCCTCACGCAGGATCAGAAGCTCGCCGTCGATCGCGCCGGGCAGGCGCAGCGACGGCACGAGATCGGGAAAGCTCCCCGTGATGTCCTCGCCAGTACGCGAATAGAGCCGCGCCGTGACGTGACCGCGCTCGTCGCGCCCTGCCACCGCCTGCACGCGGATGCCGTCCCATTTCCACTCGGCGATGTAGTCGGCGGGATCGAGCGCGGCGAAATCGCTGTCCTCGATCGCATGCGCCAGCATCACCGGGCGGAACGGTGCGGGATCGCGGTTGACCGGCTTTTCGCCGCGGCCCTCCAGCCAGGCGAACAGGTCGAGATAGGGCGGCGCGAGCCCCGGCCAGATCAGCTCGACCTCGTGCGGGTCCTTGTCGCCGAGCGCGGCCGCCGCGGTCTTGGCGAGCCGTGCCGAGATGCCGATGCGAAGCGCGCCGGTGACGAGTTTCAGCAGCGCCCAGCGCCCGGTCTCATCGAGCTCGTCGAGCCAGCGCTCGAGCTGCTTCGGCAGCTCGGTCTTGCCGAGGGTGCGAAGCGTGGTCACGACCTCGGTGAGAGTTGGGGGCGGCGGGTCGTTGTGGTTGCGGGCGTGAGGGGACTCATCAGCATCTCGCCCGGAGTACCCCCCTCCCTGCCCCTCCCCCACAAGGGGGGAGGGAACGGAGAAGCTCGTGCGTCCCTCACCTTGGGAATCACTAAAAAATGTTGTGGTCGCTGACAGCGCCGCACTCCGCTGCGCTCCCTCCCCCCTTGTGGGGGAGGGCGGGGGAGAGGGGGGGCCCGGAAAAGACTGCGCATTGTCTTGCGTCTTCGGCCACATCAACGCCACCGTCTCCGAGAGATCGCCGACGTAATCGTAACTCAACCCGAACAGCACGGGATCAGTACGCGATGCGATGAGATCGCGGATCAGGGCCGGCTTGGCGTGCTTGAAGCTGAGCGCGCCGGTGAGCGCAGCCAGCGCGTAGCCGCGGTCGGGGTCACCGACCTCGCGGAAATAGCCGGTGAGCAGCCGCAGCTTGTTGTTGCGGCCGGGCTCGTAGGCGAGACGGTCCAGCAGCTCGGCGAAGCGGTTCATGCTTCGGCCTCGTCTTGAAGCGCCGTCTCGCTCTCCTCCTCGTCGCCATAGCCGACGAGGTCGAGCGGCTGCGCTTTCAGGCCTTTGCTCTGGCACCAATGCACCAGTGCATCTTCCTGGCCGTGCGTGACCCAGATCTCGCCGGCACCGGTCGCGGCGATGGTGGCGGTGAGGCCGTCCCAGTCGGCGTGGTCGGAGATCACCAGCGGCAGCTCGATGCCACGCTGCCGCGCCCGGGCGCGCACGCGCATCCAGCCCGAGGCAAACGCCGTGACCGGATCGGGAAAGCGCCGCGTCCAGAGATCGGAAGTGGCCGAGGGTGGCGCCAGCGTGATGGTGCCGGCGAGCGCCGCCTTCTTCACGCCCTTCACCGGCCTGAGCTCGCCGAGATCGATGCCCCGGCTCTGATAGTACTCGGTGATCTTCTCCATCGCGCCATGCAGATAGATCGGGGCGTCATAGCCGGCCGCGCGCAGCAGCGCGATCACGCGCTGGGCCTTGCCGAGCGAATAGGCGCCGACCAGATGCGCGCGCTCGGGAAACAGCGCGACGGAGGCGAGCAGCTTCTTGACCTCATCGCTCGCATCGCCATGTCGGAATACCGGCAGCCCGAACGTCGCCTCGGTGATGAAGACGTCGCATTGCACCAGCTCGAACGGCGTGCAGGTCGGATCGGGCGCGTCCTTGTAGTCGCCGGAGGCGACGATGCAGGTGTCCTTGCAGGTCACCGCGATCTGCGCCGATCCCAGCACATGGCCGGCCGGGTGGAATTTCACGCAGACATCGCCGAGCCGGATCTCCTCGCCATAGCTGATGGCTTGCGTCGACCCGGCGAAATTCTCGCCATAGCGCAGCCGCATCATGTCCAGCGTTTCCTGCGTCGCCAGCACCGCACCATGGCCGGCGCGGGCATGGTCGGAATGGCCGTGGGTGATCACGGCCCGCTCGACCGGGCGGACGGGATCGATATGGAAGCCGCCGGGCTTGCAGCACAGGCCGGCAGCAACTGGCAGCAGGATGTCTTGCGGACGCATGTGAGACATATAGGAAGGGGCTGCTCCAAATTAAGCCGTCATGCGCGGGCTTGACCCGCGCATCCATCCTCTTAAAGAGTCCTCTTTTTGATGGATTGCCGGGTCAAGCCCGGCAATGACGAGATGGTTCCCAATGCCGCTCCGCCTGTTCCAGACTTCCGGCGATCTCATCGCCGACCGCCGCTTCGAGTTCGCACGCGACCTCCAGCTCAAGGGCGATCTGCCCGCCGCCGCTGACCTCATAGAGCAGGCGATCGAGCTCGCGCCGAACTTCACCTCGGCCTGGTTCACGCTCGGCGAAATCCGTCAGCAACTCGGCGAGCGCGACAAGGCGATCGCCGCATTTCGAGAAGCGCGGCGGTCCGATCCCGAGGACCAGCACGGCGCTGGCCTGCATCTGATGCGGCTCGGCGACGCCGAAATGTCGGAGATGCCCAAGGCCTATGTGCAGGCGCTGTTCGACCAGTACGCCCCGCGCTTCGAGCACACGCTGGTCAACGATCTCGACTATCGCGCCCCGGCGCTGATCTTCAAGGCGGTGGTGGCCGCGCGGGTCGCCGCGAAGAAGCCGGCCTTCTTCAAACGCACCATCGATCTCGGCTGCGGCACCGGGCTTGCGGCCGCCGCATTCTCGAAGCAGGTCGATCATTTCATCGGCATTGACCTGTCGCCCGGCATGATCAAGGAGGCGCGCGCCACCAACCTCTACGCCGAGCTCGAAGTCGCCGACATGATCGAAGGCCTGCGGAGCAAGGACGACGGATGCGCGAACCTCGTCGTCGCCGCGGATGCGTTCGTCTATCTCTCCGATCTCGCGCCGGTGCTGAGCGAAGCCAGGCGCGTGCTCGTATCCGGCGGCGTGCTCGCCTTCACGCTGGAGACGCATGATGGCAGCGGCATCGTGCTCGGCGAAGGCCTGCGTTATGCCCATTCCGCGGAATATGTGCGCGGCGCCCTCGCCAAGGCGGGCCTCAAGCTGCTGACGTTGGAGCCGGCCTCGCCGCGCATCGAGAATAACGAGCCGGTGCGTGGCCTCGTGATCGTGGCCGAGAAAACTTGAGTCTAGGCGCTAACGCCTTGCGATTTGAGCGTCATTGCGTCGCAAAGCCGTGACTTCCCACTTGCGAGCCGTGCTGCGTTCCCAGCACAATGCGCATGCCAGGGAGAAACAGATAATGACGAAGAATCCATCGCGGCGCGATTTCAGCGCCGCCGCGCTCGCCACCATCGCCGCATCCACATTGCCCGCCCCTTACGTCTGGGCTGCGGAGAAGAAATACGATGCGGGCGCCAGCGACACCGAGATCAAGATCGGCCAGACCGTGCCGCATTCCGGCCCCGGCTCGCTCTACGGCGTGTTGGGACGCATCGGCGAGGCCTATTTCCAGATGCTGAACGAGAAGGGCGGCATCAACGGACGCAAGGTCAAGTTTCTCACCATGGACGATGCCTACAGCGCGCCGAAATGCGTCGAGGCGACGCGGCGCCTGGTCGAGCAGGAGGAAGTGCTCGCGCTCTACGGCTCGCTCGGCACCGCGCCGCAGACCGCCGTGCACAAATATCTGAACTCCAAGGGCGTGCCGCAGCTGCTGCTCAACACCGGCGCGTCGAAGTGGAACAATCCGAAAGAGTTCAAATGGACGATGGCGGGCCTGCCGCTCTATCCGACCGAGGCGCGCATCCTGGCCCGTCACGTCGTCAGCGTGAAGCCGAACGCCAAGATCGGCATCCTCTACCAGAACGACGATTTCGGCCGCGACTTCCTCGGTCCCTTCAAGAAGGTTTTGGAGGACGCCGGCGGCACCGCAAAGGTGATCATGGAGCAGACCTACGATCTCACCGAGCCGACCGTCGATTCCCAGCTCATCAATCTCTCGAAGTCGGGCGCCGACGTCTTCTACAACATCTCGACCGGCAAGGCCTCGTCGCAGTCGATCCGGAAGGTCGCCGAGCTCGGCTGGAAGCCGCTGCAGCTTCTTTCCGCCGGCTCGACCGGCCGCTCGATCCTCAATGCCGCGGGCCTCGAGAACGCCACCGGCATCGTCGCCATCCGCTATAACAAGGAGGTCGGCCTGCCCAAATGGGAGAAGGACCCCGACGTGATGGCGTTCGAGGAATTGCGCAAGAAGTACACCCCGGCCATCGACCCCGACAACACCATCGCCTTCGCCGGCTACGGCCAGGCCGTGACCATGGGCGAGATCCTGCGCCGCTGCGGCGACGACCTCACCCGCGCCAACGTGCTGAAGCAGGCTTCGACGCTGGCGGGCTTCCACTCGCCCTACTTCCTCGACGGCGTCACCTATAGCTACACGCCCGAGGACTACACGCCGATGAAGACGCTCTTCATCTCCACCTTCACCGGCAAGGACTGGGACATCTCCGACAAGCCGATGTCCGAGTAGACAAGAGCGCACGCCGCCGCTGCTTCCCCTCTTCTGCTTTGCCAGGAGAGGCAGGAAGCATGAGCGCGCTCAGACGCTAACTTGCGATAGCCAGCCGATACGCCCGCGTCGCATTCACACCAAACGCTTTGTCCCGCAGCTGCGGGCCAAGCTTCGCCAGACAGGCCTCCAGCGCGCTCTTGATCTCGCCGTAGCTTCCCGCGAGCAGGCACACCGGCCAGTCCGAGCCGAAGATCAGCCTGTCTTCGCCGAAACACCTTGCGGCGTGCGCGACGAACGGAAACAGGCGTTCCGCATCCCAATCATTCCAGACCGCTTCGGTCGCAAGCCCGGAGATCTTGCACCAGACATTGTCGCAAGCCCCGAGCGCGGCGATGCGATCGGCCCACACCTCGCTGCCGCCGTCGGCGATCGGCGGCTTGGCGGCATGGTCGAGCACGAAGCGCGCTTGCGGAAAGGCCTGCGCGGATGCGATCGCCGACGGCAGCTCGCGGGCGCGGACGAGGAAATCGTAGGCGAGATCGTGGGCGAACACAGCGGTGAGGCCGCGCTGAACGTCCTCGCGCAGCAGCCAATCGGGATCGGCTTCGTCGTGGACCTGGTGGCGGATTCCGACCAGCTTGTCGCCGCCGGGTGAAGCACGAAGCCGATCGAGCGTTTCTCCGAGCGCACCATCCGTCAGATCAGCCCAGCCGACCACGCCGACGACGAAGGGATTTTCGTGCGCAATGCGCAAGAATTCCTCGGTCTCCTCGAGAGAGGAGCGGCATTGCACCAGGATGCTGGCATCGATGCCGTTCGCTTTCAGAAGCGGCGCGAGGTCGGCGGGACCGAAGGCGCGGCGGATCGGCGTCAGCTCGTCCGCTGCCATCCAGGGATAGTCCGCGCGCGCCGGGTCCCAGAAATGCTGATGCGCGTCGATGATCATGGCCTACGCCCCACCCGGCAGCGGCGCGCGCGCATCGACGAGGTTTCGTGCCCGCAGCTCCTGCCAAAAGGCCGCCGGCACCGCTGTCTCCGACATCGCGATGTTGTCGGAAACCTCCGCGGCGTTGCGCGCGCCCATCACGGCGACCGTGACGGCCGGATGCGCCATGCAGAACTGGAGCGAGGCGGCTTTCAGCTCGGTGCCATGCTTGCGGCAGAGCGCGTCGAGTTCGAGCGCCCGCGCAACCAGCGAAGCATCGGCGTCCTGATAGTTGAACTTCGCGCTGGTGTGCGGATTGGCGAGGATGCCGCTGTTGTAGATGCCGCCGAGCAGGATGCCGATGCCTTTCGCCGCGCAGCGCGGAAACAGCGCATCCAGCGCGCCCTGGTCGAGCAGCGTGTAGCGCCCGGCCAGCAGGAAGCAATCGACGGGCACGGCCTCGGCGAAACGGACCAGCATGCCTGACTGGTTCATGCCGGCGCCGATCGCCTTCACCGTGCCCTCGCTGCGCAGGCGCTGGAGTGCGCGGAAGGCCCCGGCGACGGCGTCGTCATAGTGATCATCAGGGTCGTGCACCAGCAGGACATCGACGCGGTCGAGCCCGAGGCGCGCAAGACTCTCCTCCACCGAGCGCAGCACACCGTCATGGCTGAAATCGAACATCGGCCGCTCGCGCGGCGTGCCCTTATAGTGTTCGTCCTCGGCGGCGCCGCCATCGGGCGCGCGCAGCAGGCGGCCGACCTTGGTCGAGATGGCGTAGGAGTCGCGCGGCTGTTGCCGCAGGAAGGCCCCCAATCGCCGCTCCGCGAGGCCAAAGCCGTAGAGCGGCGCCGTATCGAAGAAGCGCACCCCGAGCGACCAGGCGCGCGCGATCGTGGCTTCCGCATCGGCATCGCTCACGGGGGTGAACAATCCCCCCAGCGGGGCGGAACCGAGACCGATTGAAGTGACGTCGAGCGAACCGAGCCGCGAACGTTTCATTCCCATTGCCTTGTCTTCATTCCAACAGTCCAGATCATCTCCCCCGCTTGCAAAAACCGCAAGCGGGGGAGGCACGCAGGAGCGCGGGGCTGGCGGACGCTCCTACTTCAACATCTGCGCGACGTTGTCCTTGGTGACGAGATCGAGGCCGGTGTAGACGATCTCCGGCACCTTCTCGCCCTTCTTGATGGCGAGCAGCGTGTCCATCGCCTTCTCGCCCATCTCGAACGGACGCTGGCCGACCAGCGCGTTGGCATAGCCGTCGCGCAGCAGCTCGAGCTGCATCTTCAGCGTATCGGCGACGACGAGCGTGAACTTGCCGGAATCGATGTCCTTCTTGTTCCTGCTGGCGAAGGCCTTGAAGCCTTCGGGCGCGAACATCGGCCAGCCCCCGATGGGAACGATGGCGGCGAGATCAGGTGTCGCGGTGCGCATATCCGTCATCTGCTGGACCGCGAGTGCCGGATCGTCGTTGCAGAAGGTCGGGGAGCCCGCGACCTCCGTCCATTTCGAGCCCTTCAGCGCCTCGCGCACGCCGTCGACGCGCTCGGCGAGGTTCTTGGCGCCGGGGCCGCCCGAGACCATGGCGTATTTGCCGCCGTCGGGGCGCATCTTCACCAGCTGCTTGCCGAGCGCGACGCCGAACTCCTTGTTGTTGGTGCCGATATAGGCGATACGCTTGGAGCCGGGCGCGTCGGCATCGAAGGTAATGACGGGGATGCCGGCCGCCGTCGCCGCCTCGATCGACTTGGTCATGGCCGCGACGTCGGCGACCGAGATGGCGAGGCCGTCGACCTTCTGGGTGACGAAGTCCTGGATGATCTGGGCTTGCGTCGCCGGCTCATGCTCGACCGGCCCCTTGTAGATGCACTCGATATTGCCGAGCTCCTTGGCTCGCTTAAGGCAGCCGTCGCGCGCGAAGTCGAAGAACGGATTGTTCATCGCCTTGGGCACGATGACGAAGCGGTAGTTCGCGGCCAACGCCGGCGTTGCCATCATTGCGACGGCGATGCCGGCAAGAAGAAGTTTCCTCATTGTCTCCTCCACCCTTGTTTGGTGCCTATCCTCTCGAAAGCGCCCGGGAAGCGGACAGGCAAAATTTTATTTGTCTTCCCGAAGCGACGTTACGTCAGCTCATCCGCGAGCGGATGCGGTCGACCAGCACGGCCAGGATGATGATCACGCCCACCAGCGTCTGCTGCCAGTAGGAGGAGACCTGCGCCAGCACGAGGCCATTGCGGATCACTTCCAGCAGCACGCAGCCGACGATGGCCCCGAGCGGACCGCCGATGCCGCCGGCGAGATTGGCGCCGCCGATCACAGCCGCCGCGATCACGTTGAGCTCGTAGGACGTCGCCATGTTGGCCGGCGCCGATCCGAGCCAGCCGGAGATGATGATGCCCTGCAGGCCGGCTGCGAGCGCGCAGATCACATAGACCTCTATCTTCACCCGCACGACCGGGATGCCGGTGAGTTCAGCCGCCCTCTCGTTGCCGCCGAGCGCGAAGACGTGGCGGCCGAACGCGCTGTGATGCAGCACCACGGCCATCGTCAATGCGAGGATCACGAGATAAATGAAAGGCACGGGCACGCCGAGCACATCGCCCGAGGTGAGCGCGTAGAAACGATCGGCGTCGGGCCCACCCGGAAAGCTGCCGCGGCCGTTGGAGACGACATAACCGAGCCCGCGCACGATCGAGAGCATGCCGAGCGTGGTCACGAAGGGCGACAGGCCGAGCACCGCGATGCAGAAGCCGTTGACCAGCCCGGCGATCAGCGCGACGCCGAGGCCGGCGAGGATCGAGATCAGCAGGATCAGGCCGGGCACGTTGGCAATTACGGTCTTGCCGTCGGCCGCCATGTGCACGAACAAGGCGCCTGCTGGCGAGCCGGGCGCCGACAGTTCGGTCATTACCATCGAGGTGATCATGGCGGAGAAGCACATCATCGATCCCACCGACAGATCGATGCCGCCGGTGATGATGACGAAGGTGACGCCGAGCGTCGCGATGGCGATGAACGAGAAGTTCTTCGCCACGTTCTGCATGTTGCCTTCGGTGAAGAAATAGGGGCTGGCGAAATGCATGATCACCAGCAGCACCGCCAGCGCGAGCAGAACGTAACCAGTCTGCGAGGCGAAGATGCCGCGCTGCCACCATCTGATCTTGCCGACATTGGTGAAGCTGATCGGAGATTCCATGGGCATGGCCATCACGCCGCCTCCTTAGCGCCGGTGATGAGGGCGGTGACTTCCTCCGGTGAGGTCTGGTGGATCGGCTTATCGGCCCGCTTCTCGCCGCGACGCATGACGATGACGCGGTCGCACACCGCGAACACATCCGGCATGCGGTGCGAGATCAGCATCACCGCGACACCCTGCTCCTTCAGCCGGTGGATCAGGCCGAGCACCTGCTCGACCTGGCGCACCGAGATCGCGGCGGTCGGCTCGTCCATCATCACCAGCCGGGCATTGGAGAGCCGCGTCCGCGCGATCGCGACCGCCTGGCGCTGGCCGCCCGACATCTGCTTGACGAGATCGTCGGGGCGCGTCTCCGAGCGCAGCTCGCCGAAAAGCTCCAGCGCGCGCGCTGCCATCGCCTTGTGGTCGAGCAATGCGATGGGCCCGAACCTGCGCTTCAGCTCGCGGCCGAGGAACACGTTGGCCGCCGCCGTGAGATTGTCCGACAGCGCGAGGTCCTGGTAGACGACCTCGATGCCGACGGCGCGGGCATCGACCGGCCGGCTGAAATGGACCGCATTGCCGGCAAAGCGGATCTCGCCATGGCTGGGGCGGAAATTGCCGGCGATGATCTTGACCAGGGTCGACTTGCCCGCGCCGTTGTCGCCCATCAGCCCGACCACCTCGCCCGGCATGACCTGCATGTCGACGCCGTGCAGCGCGCGGATCGCGCCGAACTCCTTGCCGATGCCGGTCAGCTCGAGGACCGGTGTCGCGTCAGCCTTTGCCATCAGCAGCCTCGCTCAGACATAGCGGTTGACCAGGGATTCCAGATATTCTTGCCGGCCCGAGCGCGGCTGCGGGTCGAAACCGGGACGAAGCGCGCGGTCGGCGAGATCGGCGAGCGAACGCTGGCCGCCGAGAATGGCGCGACCCTCGGGGCCGGACCATCCCTGGTAACGCTCGGTGAGCGGCGCCGTGAGGGCGCCGGCGTCCAGCATGTCGGCGGCGGCGAGGAATGCGCGCGCGCAGGCATCCATCGAGCCGACATGGGCGTGGATCAGATCATCAGGGTCGATCGACTGCCGCCGGATCTTGGCGTCGAAATTGAGCCCGCCGGTGGTGAAGCCGCCACGGTTCAGGATCTCGTGAAACACCAGCGCCAGCTCCGGGACGTTCATCGCGAACTGGTCGGTATCCCAGCCGAGCAGATCGTCGCCGCGGTTGACGTCGAGCGAGCCGAACACGCCGAGCGCCTCGGCCAGCGCCACCTCATGGTGGAAGGAGTGACCGGCGAGGATGGCGTGGTTCTGCTCGATGTTGAGCTTGACGTCCTTCAGGAGGTCATAGCGCGCAAGGAAGCCGTAGCAGGTGGCGACATCGAAATCATATTGATGCTTGGTCGGCTCCTTGGGCTTCGGCTCGATCAGGATCGGCCCCTTGAAGCCTATTCTGTGCTTGTGCTCGACGACCAGCGAGATGAAGCGGCCGAGCTGGTCGAGCTCGCGCTTGAGATCGGTGTTGAGCAGCGTCTCGTAGCCCTCGCGCCCGCCCCACAGCACATAGTTCTGGCCGCCGAGCCGGTGCGTCACCTCCAGCGCGGCGCGGACCTGGCCTGCCGCGTAGGTGAAGATCTCCGGATCCGGATTGGTCGCCGCGCCCGCCATGTAGCGACGATGAGTGAACAGGTTGGCGGTGCCCCAGAGCAGGCGGACCTTGCTCGCGGCCATCTTTGCCTCGAACAGATCGGCAATCGCATTGAGATTGGCGACGGATTCCGCGAGCGAGCTACCTTCCGGCGCGGCATCGACGTCGTGGAAGGTGAAGTAGGGCACGTCCAGCAGGCGGAACAGCTCGAAGGCGACGTCGGCCTTGGCGCGCGCCTGCGCCATCGCGTCACCGCCCCCGTGCCACGGCCTCAGGAACGTCTCGCCGCCGAAGGGATCGCCACCCGGCCAGCAGAACGAATGCCAATAGCAGACTGCAAAGCGCAGATGATCCTCCAGCCTGCGGCCATGCACGAGGCGATCCTTGTCGTACCAGCGGAACGCGGGCGCCTGTCCCGCATCCTTGCCGGCGAAGGCGACAGGTGCAGTTGCATCGAAGAATTTGGCTGACGCGTTCACTTAAGAGCACTCCTTCAATGCGGGATAAAGCGCGCGCCATCGCCGATAGGCCTCGTCATAGGCCTCAGTGACGGATGCGCGGGGCGTGAAGCTCGCGAGCCGCCGCGGGCGGGTGCAGACCGCTGCCGGTGTCTCGCCGGTCACAGCGAGCCGGCCGAGCCGCGCGGCGCCGAGGGCCGCCCCCACCTCGCCCTCCTCGACGCGGTGAACGGGAATGCCGAGCACATCGGCGCAGATCTGCGCCCATAGCGGCGAGCGCGAGCCGCCGCCGACGAGATCGAGCTCGGCAACAGGCCCGCTCGCCGCGCTCAGCGCCGCCAGATTGTCGCGCGCGGCGAATGCCACGCCTTCGAGCACGGCCTGCACGATCTGCGTCCGCCCGGTCGCACCGCGCAGGCCGACGAAGGCGCCGCTCGCCGCGGCATCGTTGTGCGGCGTGCGCTCGCCGTCGAGATAGGGCAGGAATCTGATCGGGCTCGGCCCGTCGACGCGCTCGCCGAGCGGCGCCAGCAGCGCTGCGGCCGGCGTCTCCATCACGCCGGCGAGCCAGGCCAGCGAGGCCGCTGCCGAGAGCATCACGCCCATCTGGTGCCAGAGGCCGGGCAGCGCGTGGCAGAACGCATGCACCGCCGTTTCAGGCGCCGGCGCGAACCGGTCGGTGACGCGGAACACCACGCCTGACGTGCCGAGCGACAGGAACGCATCGCCCGGCGCGATCGCGCCGAGCCCGATCGCGCTCGCGGCGTTGTCGCCGGCGCCCCCGGCGACAACGACATCTTTCGCCATGCCCCAGCGCTGGGTGAATTCCGGCGCGAGCATCGCGCTCACCTCGCTGCCCTCGACGAGGCGCGGCATGTGGTGGAGATCGAGCCCGGTGGCATGCAGCAACAGGGGCGACCAGCGGCGCAGACCGACATCGAGCCACAGCGTGCCGGCCGCATCGGACATGTCCTCGATCAACTCGCCGGTCAGGCGATAGCGCACATAGGCCTTCGGCAGCAGCACCTTTGCGACGCGCGCGAAGATTTTTGGCTCATGCCGCGCGACCCACAACAGCTTCGGGGCGGTGAAACCCGGCATCGCCAGATTGCCTGCCATCGCGTGCAGCGAGGGGCAACGCTGCTCCAGCACGGCGCATTCGGCCTGCGAGCGGCCGTCGTTCCAGAGGATCGCCGGACGCAGCGGCCGTCCGTTCTCGTCGAGCAGCGTCGCGCCATGCATCTGGCCCGACAGGCCGATGCCGCGGACCCGCGCCACCTCGCGCGGATGGCGGGCGGCGAGATCGTCGACCGCACCGATGGCTGCATCGACCCAGGAATCGGGGTCCTGCTCGGACCACAGCGGCGCCGGGTGCGACAGCGCAAGCTCGCGCGCCGCCGTCGCGAGGATCGCGCCGGCTTCGCTCACGAGCACCGCTTTCACGCCGGAGGTGCCGATGTCCAGTCCGAGATACAAATCGTCCTCCCATTTACCCATTGCGGTGCGCGAGCTTGCGTCGCCTTCCCGCCAGGCCGTTCCATATTCATCTGCCGCTAAGGCAGATTGTCCCGCATCACGATGTCGATCCTGATCTTCTCCTGTTCGCGCAGGATCGGCTCGCCGCGGGCGAGCGCGAGCAGCACGCGCACGGCCGCACGCGCCTCGTGCCCGGGGTTCTGCGAGATCGCGGCATCCATCACGCCCTGCAGCAGCAGCCGGCGCGTCAGCACGGTGACGTCATGACCGACGAACACGACCTGCTTGTCGCGGCCGGCATCGCTCAACGCCTTGTCATTCAAGGCCTTGGCGACGCCCTGGGTGCCGGCGCCGACGTTATAAAGGCCGACGATGTCGGCATGCCTGCCGAGCAGCCGCGCCAGCACCTGTTCCGAACGATCGTCCTCGTCGCGCCCTTCCAGCACCGGCAGCACGCTGAGCCCGGGGAATTCCGACGCCATCACCTGGTTGAAGCCGAAGATGCGCTCGGCATGGTCGCGCAGGCCCTGCGAGCCCGCGACGATCGCGACCTTGCCGGACTTTTGGCCGGCCAGTCGCCCGACCAGCGCGCCGGCGGTGCGCCCCGCGGCAATGTTGTCGATGCCGACATAATGGTGGCGCCGCGAGGACGGCACGTCCGAAACCAGCGTCACCACCTTGGTGCCGGCATCGACGAGATCGTTGATCGCGGCGCGGACGCCCGGATGATCCAGCGCCACCACGGCGACGCCGTCGTAATCGCCCGACAGCGCCTCCAGTGAGGCCGCAAGCACGGAGGGATCAAACACGTCGGTCGGAACCATCTCGACATTGAGGCGGCGAACCGAGAGCCAGGCCGACATCTCGCCGAGATAGGCCTCGATCTGCTGCATGAAGGGGTTCGGCCCCGACGGCATCACGAAGGCGAAGCGGCGGGCGCGGCCGCGGGCGAGCTCGGCGGCGGCAACATGCGGCTGGAACGCGTTGCGCTCGATCGCCGCCTTGACGCGCCGCACCGTGTCCGGCCGCACCCCCGGGCGGTTGTGCAGCACGCGATCGACCGTCGCCAGGCTGACGCCCGCCTCGCGGGCGATGTCCTTCAGCGTCAGCGCGGTCGCGGCGAGGGTGTCAGCCATCGCTGAAGGTTAGCAGAGGTGTTTTGAGGTACGCAACTCATTTTGAGGACCGTCATCGCCGAGCCTCAAATTACGGTTGTAGCCACAGCCGTAGACACGCCCCTGCCCGACCCGCGTCTCGCTCGAACGCTGGACGCGCGGCCCCGCCGCCTTGCCTATGGTTGCCGCTCACCGACGGCGCCACAACGAGCGTTCGCGGCAAGATCATGAGAGCGCGCGGCGATATCGCCAGGGATTCGGACAAAGGCAGGCTCTATCAACGCGTCCTGTGGCAGTCCGCGACGCTCTATCATCAAAATGCTCAGCTCCTGGGCCGGCGAGCGGGTCCAGCCGCTGCCGCAATTGGCCTGAGCATTGACCGGACTTGTCGACAGGCCATGACAGGCTTGCCCTGATCTCACATCTTCCCGTAGGAGGCGCCGCGCCGCGTGATGATGACGTAGCGCGCGTCCTGCTTGGTTTCGTTCTCGAAGATCACCGCGCGCATCACGTCGAAATCCAGGCAGTCGCCTTCGCGCAGGCGCACCGCCTTGGCGTCGATGTGCACGGCGATGGCTCCCTCCAGCATCAGCAGTTGCTGGGTGAAGGCGTTGCGGCCCCAGGGGCTGTACGGCACCCGCGCGCCGGCCGGCAAATCGATGACGATGATCTCGATGCCGCTCGCCGCATCCGTCGGCGAGGCGTGCCGGCGGCGATAGCCGCTGTCGGGATCGCGCCAATGCGGCTGGTCGGCAAGCCGCACCAAGCGCTCCGGCGGCTTCTCGGCGAGCGCGACGACATCGCTGAGCGACACGTCGAGCGCCGCGCAGAGTCGTCCCAGCAGCGCAGCCGTCGCGCTGCTCTGCGCCCGCTCCACCCGCCCGATCATGGCACGGCTGACGCCGGAGCGTGCGGCGAGCTCGTTCAACGTCATGCCGGCCTGCGTCCGCAGCGTCTTCAGGCGGCGCCCGATCGCGCGATCGAGTTTTTGCTGGTCCATGGTATTCATCCGAACGTTGCCCGGCCAGAGACCGCACCCGCCAAAGCGTGAGGAGCTTAGGCCAAGGGACCAGCAAGCGCCGGAGACAGCGGCTAATATATTGGAATTTTACGCACCGCGCGAATACGCGGTCGCGCCTGCCAGATCGATCGGAATGGAAAACTTCAATCGGAAGCTTGGAGCGGGCGAAGGGAATCGAACCCTCGTATGCAGCTTGGGAAGCTGCCGTTCTACCATTGAACTACGCCCGCTTATGCGCGGCTTGCGCGCCCGTCCTGATTAGCCGAGACGGCGCCTCCCGCCAAGCAGTTTGGCGCAGCCAGCCGGCCGGTTATTAACGTCTTGGCAAGATTTTGGGTGCGCCGGATTGTGGCGGTGTTATGATCTCGTGTCTGGGGAGAGACGTGCACTGAGTGGGGCGTGTGCATGGTGGGGCGTGGCTATTCAATATTCGACACGGCGATCGGGCGCTGCGGCATCATCTGGAGCGGCACCGGCGTGGTGGCCGTGCAATTGCCCGGGGCGCGGGAGATCGACACCCGCCGCCGCATCTTTGCGGTCCATCCCGAGGCGCGGGAGCAGCGCCCCTCCGACAATGCCGAGCTTGCGATCGACGGCATCGTGAGCCTGCTGCAGGGCAACGATCCCGATTTTTCCGAGGTCAGCCTGGATGCCGGCGGGGTGCCCGGCTTCAACCGCCGCGTCTACGAGTTCGCCTGTTCCATTCCGCGCGGGGAGACGCGCACCTATCACGAGGTCGCCAAGGCGCTGGGGGCTTCAGGCGCGGCACATTCGGTGGCACAGGCGATCGCCAGAAATCCCTACATGCTGATCGTGCCCTGCCACCGGGTACTGGAGGCCGGCAATTACACCGATCGGCTCTCTCCTTATGGCGGGGTGATCTCCAAGCGGCGGCTCCTGGCACTCGAGGGCGCCCATCCCGTCGCCAGCAAGACGCTGTTCGAGGTGCTGCTGCCGGTTGCCCCACCAAGGCCGTCCACCTAGATAAGGCGGCATGGACGCGACCACACTGCTGACGTCACAATCGATGATCGTTTCCGAGTTTCGCTGCGACGCGGGACCGGGCGATACGCCATTTGCCGAATGCCGCACTGGGCATTCCATCGCCTATGTCCGCTCGGGCAGCTTTGGCTGCCATTGCCGCGCCGGTTTCTTCGAACTGGTGGCGGGCTCGATGCTGGTCGGCGCGCCCGGCGAGGAATACACCTGCACGCATGAGCATGTCAGCGGCGATGTCTGCCTGTCGTTCTTCCTCAGCTCGGACATGGTCGATGCCCTCGGCGGGCGGGGCGAGGTCTGGCAGGTCGGCGCCACGCCGCCGCTACCCGAATTGATGGTGCTGGGCGAGCTCGCCCAGACGGCGGCAGATGGCAATAGCGATATTGGCCTCGACGAGGTCGGCCAGATCCTGGCCGGCCGTTTTGTCGACGTCGTTTCGGGCAAGGCGCGCAAGCCGGCCACCCCCACCGCGCGCGACCGCCGCCGCGCGGTCGAGGCCGCACTTTGGATCGACGACAATTCGCATGCCGAGGTCGATCTCGAACAGGCCGCAAAGCAGGCGGGCCTCAGCCCGTTCCATTTCCTGCGGCAGTTCTCGAGCGTGCTCGGCGTCACCCCGCATCAATATCTGGTGCGGTCGCGGCTGCGGCACGCAGCGCGGCTGCTCACGGATGACGACATTGCGGTCACCGATGTCGCCTATGACGTCGGCTTCGGCGATCTCTCCAACTTCGTCCGCACCTTCCACCGCGCTGCCGGCGTATCGCCGACCAAATTCCGCCAGGCCTCGCGCGGGGAGCGCAGCGTCTTCGCCGAACGCCTCGTCCTCAACTGAGACAGGTCGGCCGCATGGTGGGGTAATAGTCTGTTGACCAGACGGGCGCGTCGTACTGGGCTTACGGAACGCCGCGCGATATTACAACCAAAGAGCGAACCAACGCTCTTTGAAATGCGGCGACCCGGCAGATGAACAGTGCCCCGAGTGATGTGATTGCGGCCACACTGATCGCGCTTGCCGTTGGTCTTGCCTTCATCGCCGGCTGTGCCGTCTATTATGGCCGCCAGATCACCTCGCGCAGGATTCCGATGCAATGGGGCACCGACGGTCAGCCGGCCTGGTTTGCACCACGCCTCATCGGGCTCTGGTTCAGCTTCGGCGTCACGGCGGCCCTGTCCGCGTTCCTGCTCGTCCTCGCCCTTCATGACCCGCAGAAGCTCACGGCCCTGATCGTCGCAACGGTCAGCGTGATCGGAACGAACATGTGGGTTCACGTCTATCACCTGAAACGGGTGATCCGGTGGCAGTCGGAGGTTCCGGCGAATTAGCCGGCTGCCGAGCGCAAGATTCTCCAAGAGCCGCCCGCTCCACCCCGACTAGGGTCGTCTCCGGGCGCGCGCCATTTTCGGCGCGCTTTGCAAATGGAGACGACCATGTACGACCACATCGGGCTTCGCGTTGCCGATCTCGACGCCGCGACGCGCTTCTACACCGCGGTGCTGGCGCCGCTCGGTTACGTCCTGTGCTCCAGCGGCGACGGCTATGCCGGCTTCGGGCCGAAGGGCGAGCCGGGGCTGTGGCTGCACCTGAACAAGGGCCGCAAGGCCGACGGCGCGCACATCGCGTTCCGCGCCGGAAATCATGACGCGGTCAAGGCGTTCCACAGCGAAGGCCTGAAGAGCGGCGGCCGCGACAATGGCGGCGCCGGGCCGCGCAAGGATTACAGCCCGACCTACTACGCGGCGTTCCTGATTGATCCCGATGGCAATAATGTCGAGGCGGTTTGTGTGTAGAAGCCGCCGCGCACGAGCACTCGTAGGGTGGGCAAAGCGTAGCGTGCCCACCATCGCGTGCGAGAGCGCCGATGAATGGTGGGCACGGCGCGCGAAGAGCGCGCCTTTGCCCACCCTACGAACTCCACATCATAGGAATTCCCCGATGGCCTCCATCCACAACGACATCTCCATCAATGCCCCGGCACGCGACGTCTGGGATGCGGTGCGCGATTTCGGCGCGCTGCATGAACGGCTGGCACCCGGCTTCGTCACCGCCTGCACGATCGACGGCGATGCGCGTATCGTCACGTTCGCCAACGGTTCGGTGGCGCGCGAAGTGCTGGTCGATTGCGACGACGCGCGGCAGCGCCTCGTCTATGCCATCAACAACGAGCGGCTGCAGCATTACAGCGCCTCGGTGCAGGTGATCGCCGACGGCGACCGGAGAAGCCGCCTGGTGTGGATCATCGACATGCTGCCGAACGAGCTTGCAGCCTACGTCCAGGGCCAGACCAAGGACGCCGTCGTTGCGATACATAAAGCGTTTCCGCCCGCTGCAGCTTAGCGGCGGTCCACGCGGCTCTGTGAGTTTTCTCACAGAGCTCCGCCCTCGCCAGCCTTAACCATCGCGGCGTGCGTCCGGTTGGCTCCGCTCTCCCGGCGGCGCGACGCACGCGAGGAGCATGCCATGCGAGGTGCGGACAAGGTGATTTGCCAGGCGGCCGCCGTGCTGCTGCTGTTTTCAGTCGCGAGCTCGCCGGCGAAGGCGCAGTTCCTCGGCGGCGGAGGTGCCGGCGGCGAGGACATGATGACCCAGATGGCCCCGATGCTGGAGATGATGAAGGCGAAGATGGGCAAGCGCCGCTTCGCCATGATGATGCAGACCATGGGCCCGATGATGAGCCGCATGATGGAGAACGGCGGCGGCGGCCTCGGTGGCCTGTCCGGCGGCCATCTCGGCGGCGGCTTTGGCGCACCCAATTACGGCGGCTACACCCCGATGGGGGGCGGCACCATGCCGGCCGGTTATGGCGGCGTTGGTGGCGGCGACATCATGGGCATGCTCGGTGGTGCCGGAGGCCGCGACATGATGGCGATGATCCCGCAATTGATGCGGCTCGCCAATGTCGGCGGCGGTAGCGGCCATCGCCGCCACAGGCATCGCTAATCGGCGGCGCGAGAGAGAGCCGGCCTGATCGCAGCCTTGTTCGCGCGCGGTCCCCAGCGCGTCAGCACCACGCTGGAGAATGAGAGCAGGCCGAGCACGACCATCGAGCTTGCGGCCAGCCAGAAGAAGCTCTGCGCGGTCGCCCCGTGTGTCGACAGCCACCAGCCGGCCGCCGAGATGTAGATCAGCCGCGCCGTCTGCGCCAGCACCGGCCCGATCACCTTGGCCGCGCCTTGCGAGGAGAAATACATCGTCGTGGCAATGCCGAAAAAGGCGTAGAACGGTCCGACCGTCGAGAGATATTGATGGCTCGCCGCGCGCACGGCCGCGCTGTCGGTGAAGATGTTGATCCAGAGATCGGGGAACATCGCAACGACGCAGGCCGGCGCGCCGACGGCCACGAATGCGGATGCACCGGCGATCCAGGCGACGCGCCGTGCACGCGCGATGTTGCCTGCGCCGATCGCCATCCCCACCATCGGCACACAGGCGATGCCGAACGAGAACGCGATCGAGGTCAGCAAAAATTCGAGCCGCGCGCCGATGCCGTAGCCGGCGAGAATCGTGGTGCCGAACTTCGCCAGCATGTGGGTGAAGATCGAGATCGTCAGCACCGATTGCAGCGGCGAGAAGCAGGCGATGGCGCCGACCTTCAGGATGTCGAAAAACATCGCCCACTGAATGCGCAGGCCGCGCAGCTTCGGTGTAACCCGCGCGCGACCGGAGAACAGGTACCAGCCCATGATGCCGATGTTCATGGAATAGGCGATCAGCGCGCCGGCCGCGACGCCGCGCATGCCGAACTGCGGCACCGGCCCGAGCCCGAGGCCCAGCGTGCCGCCGAGCACGATCTGCCAGGCCGCCGAGTTGAGGATCAGGAACGACGGCAGCTTCATGTTGCCGGTGCCACGCAGCACGCCGGCCATGGTGTTGAGCAGCCAGGGCAGCACGGCGCCGCCGAAAAATACCTGCGTGTAGGCGACAGCGTGGGTCAGCACGTCGCCGCGGCCGCCGAGCATTTCCAGCACCCGCGGCCCGAAGATCAGCATGCCCAGCATGAAGACGAGGCCGAAGCTGATGCCGATCAGGATCGCATGCGCGGCGAGCGTGGCGGCGCGTTCGCGGTTCCCGGCGCCGAGCGCGCGGGCAATGGCGGAAGCCACCGCACCACCCATGGCGCCGCCCGACATCGTCATGGTCAGAATGATTGTCGGAAACACCAGCGCCATCGCCGCCAGCGCCTCGACGCCGAGCCGGCCGATATAGGAGGTCTCCGCGATCACCGTACAGGTGCCGGCCGAGAGCGCGATCACGTTAGGCCAGGCGAGAGAGAGCAACGTGCGCAGGATCGGCCCGTCTACAAGCGCGCTTCGTAGCGGCCGCGGTGGCGGCGGCAGCGGACGCTCTTGCTCATCGACCGGGATTTCGGCGATGTCGGACATGTCCTCTCCGGGGCAGGGGGCGCCATTTGCGGCGCGGCAATGCGTAGGTGTGCCGATTATTTTCTTCGCGCAGAAGGCGCGGCGAGAGGCTTGTTAGCACGGCTCGCAGCGATTCCACCTGCGCCAGCTGCAGGCGTGCCCTGCGGCAGCGCATTTCGATGGATGAAGGCTATTCGATCGTCCAGACCAGCGGCGCGCGGCCGCCAGCAGCAGCGCGCATGCGCACGCCGATGTGCCGCCCGCATCCCGCAGCCAGGCCTTCGAACAATCCCTCCAGCACCCTGGCGCAGGCGCCGTGATAGTCGGCGACGTCGTCCATCAGTTTCCAGCTCTGCTGGCGGATTTCGAACGCGCCTTCGGATTGCGAGGTCTCGGCCGTGTCATCCTGCGCCGCGAACAGCGCGTTCAGGAACGACGCGAATTCGCTTGCCCCGCCGCGGCTCATCGCCAGTGCCGCCGCGACCTCGTCGAAATATTGCATGCCGATCAGCTTGCCGGTGAGGTGCAGCAGATAGCCGGCGTCTTCCGGGCCGAACAGCTGCACCATCACGGGCGCCGCCGTGCGCACATATTCCATCGCATAGTTGCGATAGGCTTTTTCAAGGCGCGGTTTCGGCCAGCTCGCAACCGGCAAAGCCGGCGCAGTCTTCGCATCGAACAGCGGCGCTTCCAGATGCCGCGCGAACACCAGGCGCTGATCGAGCTCGAGCGGATGATCGTACTGGTGATAATAGCCTTCCAGCCCGTCCTGGCCGTCGACGCTCTGCTTGGTGCAGACGAAGCCGAGCCTGAGATCGCCGAGCGCGACGCCATTATTGGCGTGCCATCCCCGCAGCATGGCGCGGGAAACCTCGCCCGGCACGCCGCAGATCGCCGTGCCTTTCCAGATCCAGCGCGGCGGCGGATAGCGGATCCAGGCCTTGGCATCGCTCTCATACATGTATTCGACATGCACGCCGCCGATCCAGTTCGAGAGATAGTGATATTGCGCGGCCGCCACCGCCGGCGGCAGATGATCGATCCCGAGCTTCCTAAGCCCCGGCAGGAAGCGCTCCTGCTGCTGGCGGCGGAACACGCGGAAGACGAACTCCGCTGCATCCGCAGTGCCGCGCCGCGTGACGACGGTGAGAATGAGGCCGGTGAAATAGGCGTGGTAGAGGTCGGCGACCGCACGCCAGCGCTTCCATTGAGCTTCCTGCGCGGCGTCAGCTGCGGCGGTCATTCGTTTCGCTCCCGATCATGTTGCGATCGAGTGTGTCACCGCACCTTCCGGCAGGCAACATGACGCCCGTGCAGAGCGCCCTGCGTGGCCACCCGCCAATTCCGCATCACGAAGTTTGCGGTGGCGTCTTGGCCGCGCGCTCTCGCTCGACCCGTTCGGTGACATCGCGCGCCATCGCCACCGATCCCAGAACGTTGCCGCCGGAATCCCGCACCAGCGCGAAGGTCATCTCGATGTAGAGCTTGCGACCGCTCTTGTGCAGCGCGCGGGTCAGTGTCGGCCTGCCCGCAAGCTTCATGCTGCCGCTGGCCAGCGCAGCTTCAAAGCCCTTCCAGTGCGCGGCGCGCAGGTGCTCGGGAATGATCAGGTCGAGAATCTGGCCCAGCGCTTCCGCTGCGGAGAAGCCGAACAGAGCCGTCGCTGCGCGGTTCCATCGCATGATCGTGCCGGAGCGGTCCGAATAGATCAGCGCATCCGCGACGTCTTCGGCGATCCTTGCGTCGAGTTCGGATGGGTTGCTCATGTCGTCACCTCGCATGTAGCCCGGATGGAGCGGAGCGTAATCCGGGATCGTGCCACGAGTGAGACTGCCCCGGATTACGCTTGCGCTCCATCCGGGCTACAGGATCGGGCTACACCCGAAAATGCTTCGATAGTTTGAGGCCCTGGGCCTGGTAGTTGGAGCCGATGCGTTGGCCGTACATCGCGTCGGGACGGGCCAGCATCTTCTCGTAGACGAGGCGGCCGACGATCTGGCCGTGCTCGAGGATGAACGGCACTTCGCGCGAACGCACTTCGAGCACGGCGCGCGATCCTAGCCCGCCCGCGCCGGCATAGCCGAAGCCGGGATCGAAGAATCCGGCATAGTGCACGCGGAATTCGCCGACCAGCGGATCGAACGGCACCATCTCCGCGGCGTAGTCGGGCGGCACCTGCACGGCTTCCTTCGAGGCCAGGATGTAGAACTCGCCGGGATCCAGGATCAGACTGCCGTCCGGGCGGGCCGAGATCGGCTCCCAGAAGTCCTCGACGGAATAGCCGGCGCGACGATCGACGTCGACCACACCGGTGTGGCGCTTGGCGCGGTAGCCGACGAAGCCGTTCGCTTTCTCGCCGGAGAGATCGACGGAGACGGCGACGCCGCCGGAGAGATCGGCATCGTCGATATCGACGAGGCGCTCGGCGGCATGAAGCGCATCGAGCTCGTCGGCATTGAGGATGGCGTCACCGGTGCGGAAGCGCACCTGCGACAGACGCGAGCCCTCGCTGACCAGCACCGGAAACGTCTTCGGGCTGATCTCGGCATAGAGCGGGCCGTGATAGCCGGCGCCGATCATGTCGAACCGGCGGGTGCCGTCTGCGATGACGCGGGTGAAGACGTCGAGCCGGCCGGTGGAGCTCTTCGGGTTCGCGGCCGCGACGATCTCCGGCGGCAGCGCGAGGCTCTCCAGCAGCGGCACGATGTAGACGCAGTTGGTCTCCAGCACCGCGCCGTCGGCGAGGCTGAATTCGTGCAGCTTCAATTCGTCGATGCGCTCGGCGACGGTGGCGCCGGGACCGGGCAGGAAGCTGGCGCGGACGCGATAGGCGATGTCGCCGAGACGCAGATCGAGGCTCGCCGGCTGGATCTGGCTCTCGACGAAGTCATAGGCGGGCAGGATGAGACCCGCCGCCGCCATCGCCGCGATCATGCGGTCGGGCAGGATACCATTGGCGTCGGGCGCGACCGTGAACGTCAACCGGGGGTCCTCATCAGGGGTCAGATGCATCCGGACATGCCGGAAATACAAGTCTTTTACGGCTATCCGATGGACGCCTTGACGGAAAGGGCATTGCGGAATATGAGCATCACTTATCCCGTGGTGATTTGAGCCGGCCGGCTTGCAGCCACGTTAAATAAGTCGCTAAACAGGCCGGGGACCTCTGTGATCCCGGCCCGTGGATATATCCAGGCCGGTTTTTTTGTGACCGTTTTCGACGAGACGGTCATGTCGGAGGTACCTATGTCGAAGTCGACCACCAACTACCGTCCCGAAACCCGCCTGGTCCATTCCGGCACCCTGCGCTCGCAATATGGCGAGACGTCGGAGGCGCTGTTCCTGACCCAGGGCTATGTCTACGACACCGCGGAGCAATGCGAGGCGCGGTTCAAGGGCGAGGATCCGGGCTTCATCTATTCGCGCTACTCCAATCCCACCATCGCGATGTTCGAGCGCCGCATGATCGAGCTCGAAGGCGCCGAAGCCGCCCGCTCGGCGGCGACCGGCATGGCCGCGGTGACGACGGCGATCCTGGCGCCTCTCAAGGCCGGCGACCACGTCGTGGCCTCCCGCGCCCTGTTCGGCTCGTGCCTCTACGTCATCCAGGACCTGCTGCCGCGCTACGGCATCGAGACCACGCTGGTCGACGGTCTCGATCTCGACCAATGGCAGCGCGCCGTCAGGCCGAACACCAAGACGTTCTTCCTGGAGAGCCCGACCAACCCGACCCTCGACGTGCTCGACATTCCCGGGATTGCCGAGATCGCGCACAAGGGCGGCGCGCGGCTCGTCGTCGACAACGTGTTCGCAACGCCGATCTGGCAGAGCCCGCTCGCGCTCGGGGCCGACGTCGTGGTCTATTCCGCGACCAAGCACATCGACGGCCAGGGGCGCTGCCTCGGCGGCATCATCCTGTCGTCGGAAGCCTTCATCGCCGAGCACATCCACAATTTCATGCGCCAGACCGGCCCGTCGATCTCGCCGTTCAACGCCTGGGTCCTGCTCAAGGGCCTGGAGACGCTGGGCGTACGCGTGCGCGCGCAGACCGACACCGCCGCGCGCATCGCCGACGTGCTCGCGAGCCATCCGAAGATCTCGCGGCTGGTTTTCCCGGGCCGCGCCGATCATCCGCAGGCAGCGCTGGTGAAGAAGCAGATGCGTGGCGGCTCGACGCTGGTCGGCTTCGAGGTCAAGGGCGGAAAGGCTGCAGCGTTCCGCGTGCTCAACGAATTGAAGCTGGCGAAGATCTCGAACAATCTCGGCGACGCCAAGAGCCTCGTCACGCATCCGGCGACCACGACGCATCAGCGTCTGAAGCCGGAGGACCGCGCCGCGCTCGGCATCAGCGAAGGTTTTATCCGCTTCTCCGCGGGGCTCGAGCATGCCGATGATCTGATCGAGGATCTGACGGCGGCGCTGGAGAAGGCGTAGCCACGTATTCGCAATCGTAGGGTGGGCAAAGCGAAGCGTGCCCACCGTTCTCGATTACAACGACGAGGTGGTGGGCACGGCGCTTTGCGCCTTTGCCCACCCTACGGCAGCGTGCCTACATCGGCCGATAGGTCCGCACATCCCCCGGCACGTTCACGCCCAGCTTGATCTGCCCCACCGAGCGGATGATGTCGTCGCCGAGCAGCTGGGCGAAGCAGGCATAGCCCCAATCGTTCATGTGCAGGCCGTCTGCGATGACGAAGCTCTCGACCGGAATCGATTGGTTCTCGTGCCAGTCGCGCATCACCTCGAAGCGCGGGAAGATGCCGACGTGACGAAGCTCGGCGACCTTGCCGAGCAGCTTCACCATCTTGCCGGCGCTTTCGCCGCGCTGGTTGACGGCCGGCGAATATTGCGGATCGACCAGCACGATGTCGGCGCCGCCGGCGGCCTGGATGCGGCTGATGCCGTCCTCGACCATTTTGGCGGTGTCGCCGGGATCGAGATTGCGCAGCACCGCGTTGGTGCCGACCTGCCAGATCACGAGATCCGGATGCACGTCGATCACCTGGGTCTGGAGACGCTTCATCATCTCGGGCGCATCCTCGCCGCCGACGCCGGCATTGACGACGGTGATGTCGGCGGTCGGATAATGGCGGCGCAGCTGGGCGGCAAGACGATTCGGATAATTGAACTCCGGCGAGCTCGCGCCGAATCCTGCGGTCGACGACGAGCCGAACGCGACGATGAGGACGGGCTGGCCGGCGACGAGCTTGCCCGCGACATGCGGCAGCGAGCCCATCGCCTTGGAGCCGCCCTTCGGCGGCAGGCAGGGCACGCGGTTGAAGACGTCGCCGGCGGATTTGGCGACCTGTTTCACCTTGTCGATGGCGCGCGCGGTGATGCCGCGCTGCTCGGGAGAGGTTGCGGCGACATTGGTCTGTGAGGGCGAGGCGGGCGCGGGATCAGCCGACTGCGCGGGTGCGGGCGTCGCCTGTGCGGCTTGCGTCTGCGCATGGGACTGCGGGGCCGGCGCCAGCAACAACAGCACTGCTGCTGCAGGCGCGGCCAGCCATGCCGTCAGGCAAAAAGGGCGGAGAGAACTCATTAACGCTAGACCTCAATTTTGCTGCTGGGCCGGCTCCAGATGGGCTGCGTCGATCACGAACTGTGCCAACGCCCGGCCAAGGCAATCATGAACCTGCTTCGCCAGTTCGGGCCCGCGGGACGGGCTGAACAGGTCGAACTGACCCTGATCATTCCACTGCCGCATGATCGTGAAGCGATCGAACAGCGGAATATCATGCTCCTGCGCCACGACGCGCATATTATCGAGAAATGGCTGGGCCGAGATCATCGTTTCGGTACGCGGGCTGTACTGCAAATTCATCAAGACGACGTCGGCCCCTGCCTTTTGCAACGCAATAACCCCCTCGGTGACTGCGCTGCGAAATTCGTCGGGATCGATGGATCGGATGGCATCCACGGTCCCGGTCTGCCAGACGACCAAAGTAGGCGTTTTTGCTTCCATCAGCTTAACGAAGGTCGAGGCGGCCTCCTCCGCCGTTCGCTTGCTCTGTATTTCTACGGAGACGTGCACCGCTTCCGACGGCGGCAGCTTTTCCTTCAGAACCGCTTCCATGCGCGCCGGATAGGAGCTGCCCTCCGAGGACGGAATCGTGGTCGAGCGGCTGCCGATGACCAGGATTTCGAGCGGCTTGCCGGCCTTGATGGCCTCGGCGACCTTGGGAAGCTGGCTTTCGCTGGTAAGCAGATAGGACGGCAATTCGCACGCCGCGGGCGCGGTGGCAGCGCCAGGCGCAGCATCGCCCGCCCGCGCCACAGGCGCGGCGAGGCTACCGCATAGCAGGACCAGGCTCAGGAGAACCTTCGCCTTCATCAGCCCCCTCCCGCCAGATCGGCGTTGCCGACGGCGTTTTTGGTTTTCGCACCGCTCTTGTCAGCCACGCGCTTGTACCACGAAATCACCCAGGCCACGCCCCACATGATCAGGACCCCGGAGAGACTAATCAGCGCATGCATGGCTGCCCCGCCGGAGACTTCGGCGAGAATGAAATGCCCGGCGAAGGCCAGGAAGACACCGAGGCAGAAGATCTCGAGAGAATGCTGGCCACATAGAATCAATGGTCGCAGCCAGCGCGATTTCAAGCCCGGCCAATCCCGGGGTAGGAAGCGCACGGTGAGCGCGGCCAGCGCCAGGAAATGCGTGAAGCGCAGCACGTCGAGATCGGTCTTGTCGATCGGATACATCCACTGCTCGACCCGCTTCGGCATGAATTGGGAGAGCTGCGGCACGTACCAGGTCAGCGTCACGTAGAACGCCGCGGCGAGATAGGCGATCGAGATCCACATCGTCACCGGCGAAGCCAGGATACGCGACATCCGTCGCGCACCTCCGAGCGCGCACCATGCACCGAAGACGAACAGCAATTGCCAGGCGAAGGGATTGAAGGCCCAGAAGCCGTTAGGATAGGCCGACAGGTAAAGATCGTATTCCCAGGTGACCGCGTAGAGCGCGACCGAGAGGCCGAGCGTGACGTCGGGACGCCATTTCATCGACCACAGGATCAGCGGCAGTGCCAGCATCAGCACGATGTAGAGCGGCAGCACGTCCATGTTGACGGGACGGAAGCGCAGCAGCAGCGCCTGCACGATGGTGACGTCGGGCTGCTTGAGGAAATCCATGATCCCCATCTCTTCGGTGTAGAGCGGGTTCTCGAACCTGGTCGCGACGTAGGAGATTTCGGCGAGGAAGATCGTGAACAGGAAGACGTGGGCGACGTAGATCTGCCAGACCCGGCGCAGGATGCGCGCGGTGGCGATGACGACGCCGCTCTCCAGCATCGCCCTTCCGTAGACGAAGGCGGCGGTGTAGCCGGAGATGAAGATGAAGATCTCGGTGGCGTCGCTGAAGCCGTAATTGCGGATCGTGAACCAGGTCAGCAGACTCGGCGGCAGATGGTCGATGAAGATCAGCCACAGCGCCAGCCCGCGGAACAGGTCGAGCCGGAGCTCGCGCTCGCCGATGGCGGGCAGCGTGATGGCCGGCGCCCTCGCGCGCGGCTTCGCCCCCGCGGGCTTGGCGGTTCCCGCGATCGTCGATCCCGTCACTTGGTCGGCAATGGTCATCGGGGCTTAAAAACCCTTGCGCAAATCGCGACGTCGAGAAGTGTACCGGCCCGGACGTCGTCTCGCAAAGCGGCCGGATCACGTCCGGGTGTCATTCCCCTCGAATTCTGGCGGGACGATGTCGCCAAAGCCGCCTCCGGCGTTTGGTTCCAGCGCCGGATTTCGGTATGATAGCAACCATGTACCGCGCCGTGACCCGCCAGATCGAAGTGACCGTCGAGCCGAACTTTGTTCCGGAGCAGTCGTCGGCCGACCGCTCCCGCTACTTCTGGTCCTACACCATCGTCATCGTCAATTCGGGCGAGGAGACCGTGCAGCTCAAGACGCGGCACTGGATCATCACCGATGCCTCCGGCCGCCAGCAGGAGGTCAAGGGCGAGGGCGTGGTTGGCGAGCAGCCGATCCTGGCCCCCGGCGAGCGCTTCGAATACACCTCCGGCGTCCCGCTTTCGACCGCCTCCGGCTTCATGACCGGCCGCTACCAGATGGTCACCGAAAGCGGCGAGCGCTTCGAGATCGACGTTCCCGCGTTTTCGCTTGATAGTCCCGACAACAAGCGGGTGTTGAATTAGGGCCTCGCTCGTGTCCCGGACGCGCCGCAACGCGAAGCGTTGCTGCGCAGAGCCGGGACCCAGGGGCGGCCCGGCACGCGGCGAGATGGGCCCCGGCTCTGCAGCGCACCGCACCGGACGATGCTTCGCATCACCGGGAGCGCTGCGCTGCGTCCGGGGCACGAGAGCAGAGTGTGGCGCACGCATTCTCCACGTCGTCGTTGCGATGCTCCAATGCAGATCCCAGCGGCAGTGCCGTAGGGTGGGCAAAGGCGCTTAAGCGCCGTGCCCACGATCTCCATCGATAAGCAACAAAGACGTGGGCACGAACGAGATTGAGCTTGTGGCAGGCAGCTCGGCTTGCAGACACGCCTTCGCGGCCTCGCGGCTCAATTCGCCCGAGCTTTGCTTCATCGCTCACCCTCATTAGCCAAGAGGGCGCAGGGAAGACCGGGTGCCGGCTCGCACCCGCGGTCCGCTGCGCGAAATGCACGCGCAAGAAGAACCGCACAGCAGCATACAGGTGGTGCCGAACACTCGGCCTTCCCTGCGCAGTGGCTGGACGGCTTATGCCGTGATCTCCCGGGAGCCGACCATTCCTTCTGGCCTCCCTCGCCCCGCGAATTGGATGATGCAGTCTGCCCGGTTGGGCTCGCTCGCACCTTCGCAAGACTTGACCGTGGCAACGACGGCCAGGACCACACGGTTTTGCCGTACGCACGGCCCGCCATTTCGCCGCAGTTTTTCCTGGCCCCGTCGACGAAGCCGGAAACTTACAGACGAGACGAAGCCTAGCAGCGCCGTCGTCTGCACGAAGCCTCGGACTCACAGGGACTACCCGCCCTGCCCGCACCTCTCGTGCCGACGCTGCCGCGTCCACCGCAAGCCCGGCTCGCGATGCGTGACGACACATGATCGCCCCTCTTGGTGAGCCGGGATGCGCAATTCATACGCCGAAACCGAATTTCGGCAAAGTGGAATATTTTCGGCGACGAGGATTGACAGAGGGCGACACACGCGCGGTGCCGTAGGGTGGGCAAAGGCGCGCTCTTGCGCGACGTGCCCACGAATTCTCCCAGTCACACGCAGATCGTGGGCACGCTTCGCTTTGCCCACCCTACGAAGCTACGAGAGCTCGCCAAGCGCCTGCGAATTACGCGTCCTCCACGCCGGCCTCGTCCGGCGTGAAATCGTACACCGACGAGCAGAACTCGCAGGTGACGACGACCTTGTCGTCCTTCACCATCGCGGCGCGATCGTCGGGCGAAAAGCTCTTCAGCATCGAGGCGACCGCATGGCGCGAGCAGGAGCATTGCGCCTTGAGCACCATCGGATTGAACACGCGCACGCCGCGCTCGTGGAACAGGCGGAACAGCAGCCGCTCGCCGGAGAGCTCGGGATCGATCAGCTCGACGTCCTCGACGGTCTCGATCAGCGAACGCGCCTCGACCCAGGCATCGTCTTCGGCAACGCTGTGCACCTCGACGCCATCGGGGGCATCGCCGGGATGCAGATCGGCCTGCCGCGCGCGCTCGGGCGCCTTCGGCAGAAATTGCATCAGCATGCCGCCGGCGCGCCAGCGATGCTTGCCGCCGTCGTTCGAACGCCACTCCTCGCCGACCGCGAGGCGCACGCGCGTCGGGATCTGCTCGGAGCGCAGGAAATATTCGTGAGCGGCGTCTTCCAGGCTGCCGCCGTCGAGCGCGACCAGGCCCTGGTAGCGGCTCATGTCGGGGCCCTGGTCGATGGTCATGGCGAGATGACCGCGGCCGAGCAGCGTGCCGGAATCCCTGGTATCGCCGAGACGCGCGGCATCGAAGCGCGCATAGGCCCGCAGGCGATCCGGCGCCATGTAGTCGACGACCAGGAACGACACCGGGCCGTCGGTCTGGGCCTGCAGGATGAAGCGGCCCTCGAATTTCAGCGCGGTGCCGAGCAGCGTCGTCAGCACGATGGCCTCGCCGAGCAGCTTGCCGACCGGCGCCGGATAATCGTGCTTGGTCAGGATCTCGTCGAGCGCCGGGCCAAGCCGCACTAGGCGCCCGCGCACGTCGAGCGCGTCGACCTCGTAGGGCAACACGGCGTCATCGATCGGAACCGCTGATGGCGCGCGAACCGGGCCTTCGGGGCCGGCTTTCATCTCAGGGGATTGGGAAACCATGGGGCGTTATCTGGGGTCGGAGGGCGGAAATGGAAGGGGGCGGCGGCGGTGGTATGTTCCGGATACAAGTCGAACTGAACGAAGCAACCTCAAACTCGGTGTCGTCCCGGGGCGCGCGAAGCGCGAGCCCGGGATCCATAACCACAGGATGACGTGATGGCGCGAGCTGACAACTCCGAGTCCTCGCCAAACTCAGTCCTGTGGCTATGGGTCCCGGATCGGCGCTCCGTTCTGGACAACGCTACGCGTTGCCAGAAGCTGCGCTTGTCCGGGACGACACCGTATGTGAGGTGATCGCCGGGCCTCCAGCGAAGCTACTTCACCGCGTCAAAACACCAGGCCAGAATGCCCTTCTGCGCATGCAGGCGGTTTTCGGCCTCGTCGAACACGACCGATTGCGGACCGTCGATCACTTCATCCGTGACCTCCTCGCCGCGATGGGCGGGCAGGCAGTGCATGAACAGCGCGTCGGGCTTGGCCAGCGACATCAGCTTGCCGTTGACCTGATAGGGCTTCAGCACGTTGTGGCGGTGCTCGCCTTCCTTGTCGCCCATCGACACCCAGGTGTCGGTGACGACGCAGTCGGCGCCGCGCACGGCGGCTTCCGGATCGGTGCCGAGCATGATCGGCGCGCCGGTCGCCTTGATGAAGTCGCGCATCGCCTTTTTCGGCGCGAGCTCCGGCGGCGTTGCGACATTGAGCTGGAACTTGAAGCGCTCGGCGGCGTGAGCCCAGGACGCCAGCACGTTGTTGTCGTCGCCGGTCCAGGCCACCGTCTTGCCCTCGATCGGGCCGCGATGCTCCTCATAGGTCATGAGGTCGGCCATCACCTGGCAGGGATGCGAGCGCCGCGTCAGGCCGTTGATGACCGGCACGGTGGCGTTGGCCGCGAGCTCCAGCAGCGCATCGTGGTTGAGGATGCGGATCATGATGGCGTCGACATAGCGCGACAGCACGCGCGCGGTGTCGGCGATGGTCTCGCCGCGGCCGAGCTGCATCTCGGCACCGGTGAGCATGATGGGCTCGCCGCCGAGCTGACGCATCGCGACGTCGAACGACACGCGTGTCCGGGTCGACGGGCGCTCGAAGATCATCGCCAGCGTCTTGCCTTCGAGCGGCCTGACCGGCTGCTGCGCCTTCTGCTTCGCCTTCATCGCGGACGAAGCTGCAAGCATGCGCTTGAGCTCCGACAGCGGCAGCTCGTTGATATCGAGGAAGTGCTTTGGAGTTTTATTGGGGGACTTGCTCATCAGCTTGCCGCCCGCTTGGTCTGGCTGGACGAGATTGCGGCGCAGGCGCGCTCGAGCCGCCCGACGCTGTCCTCGATCTCGGCTTCGGTCACGATCAGCGGCGGCAGGAAACGCACGACATTGTCGCCGGCCCCGACAGTGAGCAGCTTTTCGTGACGCAGGGCCGCGACCAGATCGCCGGAGGGCACCACGGCCTTGATGCCGATCAGGAGGCCTTCGCCGCGCACTTCGCTGACGACATCGGGATGACGGTCGATCACGGAGGCAAGCTTCTGCTTCAGCAGCAGCGACATTCTCTGCACGTGGTCGAAGAAGCCGGGCTTGAGCATGACGTCGAGCACCGCGTTGGCCGCGGAGATCGCCAGCGGATTGCCGCCGAAGGTCGAGCCGTGCGAGCCGGGCCCCATGCCGGCGGCCGCATCCGCGGTCGCCAGCACCGCGCCGATCGGGAAGCCGCCGCCAAGCGCCTTCGCCAGCGACATCACGTCCGGCGTGACGCCGGTGCGCCGATACGCGAACAGATCACCACTGCGGCCCATGCCGGTCTGCACCTCGTCGAAGGCGAGCAGCAGGCCCTTCTCGTCGCAGAGCTGGCGCAACGCCTTGAGGAAGGTCGGCGTTGCCGAACGCACGCCGCCCTCGCCCTGGATCGGCTCGATCAGGATGCCCGCGGTGTGCGGGCCGATCGCCTTCTTGACGGCCTCGATATCGCCATGCGGCACCTGGTCGAAGCCATCCATGGGCGGGCCAAAGCCTTCGAGATATTTTGCAGATCCGGTCGCGGCGAGCGTCGCCAGCGTACGGCCGTGAAAGGCGCCTTCGAAGGTGATGATGCGATAACGTTCCGGATGTCCCTTGGAGAAGTGATGATGGCGGACCAGCTTGATCACACCCTCCAGCGCTTCGGCGCCCGAATTGCAGAAGAACACGAAGTCGGCAAAGCTCTCGTTGCAGAGCCGGTTGGCGAGCTTCTCGCCATCCGGGCTCTGGAACAGGTTCGACATGTGCCAGAGCTTCGTCGCCTGCTCCTGCAGCGCCTTGATCAGATGCGGGTGGCAATGGCCGAGCGCATTCACAGCCACGCCCGAGGTGAAATCGAGATAGCGATCGCCATTGGTCGCGATCAGCCAGCAGCCTTCGCCGCGCTCGAAGCCGAGGTCGGCTCTGGCGAAAACGGGGAGCAAATGCGGCGCTGCGCTGTTAGTCATGATGTCACTTGAATGTTGCGGACGGTGTGACGCGTGCATTGCGCAACGCACCATCGACCGGCCCGGAAAACGAAACGTGCCGCCTTTTAAGGGCGGCACGCGCGACTATCTTATGCCTGGCAAGACGGGTGTCAATGCCGCCCGGAAAGCCTCGGGAAACGCTGAATCCGTAGTCTTGCGGTGCCGATTTTGCGGGTTTTCACCACGGAACATGTGGAAGCGAGTCGGCGGACTCTTGCGCGGGAGTCACGCCATATTGTAGCGTTTGGATTGTCAGATACGACATCTCGTGCAGCGGTTCTGATCCCAAGAGTCCTCTTGTACCGGCGTAAACGTTCGGGCGTCAGTCACGCGCCCGGCGAGCCTTAAGGGATTCTGACGGCACGGGTTTTTGAAGGCTTAGGCAATCGCTGCGAGGCCCCAGGATGGCGGCGCGTAGCGAGGGAAAGGGTGCAATGACGGTTTTGACCTGGTCCGACGATCGCGTCGAGCAGCTGAAAAAGCTCTGGGAGGCCGGACTTTCGGCCAGCCAGATCGCAGCTGAACTCGGCAATGTGACCCGCAATGCCGTGATCGGCAAAGTGCACAGGCTCGGTCTGTCCGGCCGTGCCAAGAGCCCTTCATCGGCAGCGCCCCGGCCGCGCAAGGCGCGTCCCGCGCAGCACATGATGCGGGTGACCCGCCCCATTGCGCGCGGCAACACCGCGCTGGCGCAGGCCTTCGAGGTCGAGGTGGAGGCCGAACCGGTCACCTACGACAACGTGGTGCCGATGAGCCAGCGGCTGTCGCTGCTCGAGCTGAACGAGGCCACCTGCCATTGGCCGGTCGGCGATCCCTCCAGCCCCGATTTCTTCTTCTGCGGCGGCAGGGCGCTGTCCGGCCTGCCCTACTGCGCCCAGCACTCGCGCGTCGCGTATCAGCCGGCGGCGGATCGCCGGCGTGCCCCGGCAAAGCCGGGTCCGCGGTGAGTGGATTTAGCTGATCGCAAAGACGGCAGCCGTCACACGACGGCGCCTCAACCAACTCGGTGTCATCCCCGCGAACGCGGGGATCCATAACCATAGGGCGCTGTTGTTGCGCGAGATGGTCACTCCGAGTCTTCGCCAAACCACTGCCTGTGGTTATGGGTCCATGCTTTCGCAGGGACGACACCGGAGAATGTGGCGGCAGCCCACCAAACCCCAACGCCTGCAAACCTTACGTCTGCTCCGCCTTCGCGAAGCGATCGTCGAGCGCGTAGCCGGCGCCGCGGACGGTGCGGATCGGGTCCTGCTCGCGGCCGAGATTGAGCAGCTTGCGCAGGCGGCCGATATGGACGTCGACGGTGCGCTCGTCGATGTAGATGTCGCGGCCCCAGACGCTGTCGAGCAGCTGCTCGCGCGAGAACACGCGGCCCGGATGCTCCAGGAAGAACTCCAGCAGGCGATATTCGGTCGGACCGAGATCGATCGGCCGGCCCGAGCGCGCCACGCGACGCTTGTCGCGGTCGAGCTCGATGTCGCCATAGGCCAGCACTGTCGCGAGTCGCTCAGGACTGGCGCGGCGAAGCAGGCCCTTCACGCGCGCCAAGAGCTCTGGCACCGAGAACGGCTTGACGATGTAGTCGTCGGCGCCGGTCGCAAGTCCCCGCACCCGCTCGCTCTCCTCGCCGCGCGCGGTGAGCATGATGATCGGCAGCTGCTTGGTGTCGGGCCGGGTCCGCAGGCGCCGGCACAGCTCGATGCCCGACAGGCCCGGCAGCATCCAGTCGAGCACGATCAGGTCCGGGATGTGCTCCTTGAGGCGGGTGTCGGCGTCGTCGCCGCGCATGACCGTCTCGACGTCATAGCCGTCGCCTTCGAGGTTGTAGCGAAGCAGCTCGGTGAGAGCTTCCTCGTCCTCAACCACCATAATGCGTGCGCCCATCGGGTCGTCGCTCCTTGAGTCTTCAGGTATTCGGGACCGTCGTGGCGAAGGTGGTCATGTCGCCCTTCGGCCGCTTGTCGGTGATCGCCTGGCCTTCGATCATGTAGAACACGGTCTCGGCGATGTTGGTGGCGTGGTCGCCGATCCGCTCGATGTTCTTGGCGCAGAACATCAGATGGATGCAGAACGAGATGTTGCGCGGATCCTCCATCATGTAGGTGAGGAGCTCGCGGAACAGCGAGGTGCAGATCGCGTCGACTTCCTCGTCGCCCTTCCACACCGCCATCGCCGCCGGCAGATCATGTGCGGCATAGGCGTCCAGCACCGACTTGACCTGCTGCTGCACGAGGTCGGTCATGTGCTCCAGGCCGCGGAACAGTTTCAGCGGATGGAAGTCGGTCTCCAGCGCGGCGACGCGCTTGCCCATGTTCTTGGCGAGGTCGCCGATGCGCTCGAGGTCGGTCGCAACGCGCATGGCGCCGACGATCTCGCGCAAATCCACCGCCATCGGCTGGCGGCGGGCGATGGTGAGCACGGCGCGTTCCTCGATGCGCTTCTGCAGCGCGTCGAGCTCGGCGTCGATGGCGACGACGCGCTGGCCGAGCGCGACGTCGCGGCGGATCAGCGCGCCGACGGAATCGACGATCATGCGCTCGGCGATGCCGCCCATCTCGGCGACCAGGCGGGTGAGCTCCTGGAGGTCGGTGTCGAAAGCTTTTGCGGTATGTTCAGTACCCATGTCGCGTCTCCTCAGCCGAACCGGCCGGTAATGTAATCCTGCGTGCGCCGGTCGCTCGGCGACGTGAAGATCTTGCTGGTGTCGTCGAACTCGATCAGCTCGCCGAGATACATGAAGGCGGTCTTGTCGGAGACGCGCGCCGCCTGCTGCATGTTGTGCGTGACGATCGCGATCGTGTAGTTCTCGGACAGCTCCTGGATCAGCTCCTCGACCTTGGCGGTCGAGATCGGATCGAGCGCCGAGCAGGGCTCGTCGAACAGAATCACCTCGGGCCGCACCGCGACGGTGCGGGCGATGCACAGGCGCTGCTGCTGGCCGCCGGAGAGCGACAGGCCGGAGGCGTTGAGCTTGTCCTTGACCTCGTTCCACAGCGCGCCGCCGCGCAGCGCCTTCTCGACGCGGTCGTCCATCTCGGACTTCGAGATCTTCTCGTAGAGGCGGATGCCGAAGGCGATGTTCTCGTAGATCGTCATCGGGAACGGCGTCGGCTTCTGGAACACCATGCCGACCCGGGCGCGCAGCAGATTGAGGTCGAGCCTGGGGTCGAGGATGTTGGTCTGGTCCAGCATGAGCTGGCCGGTGGCGCGCTGGCCCGGATAGAGGTCGTACATCCGGTTGAAGATGCGCAGCAGGGTCGACTTGCCGCAGCCCGACGGGCCGATGAACGCCGTGACACGGTTGGCGCCCAGCGTCAGGTTGATGTTCTTCAGCGCGTGGTGCTCGCCGTAATAGAAATTGAGATTGCGCACCGTCACCTTGGCCGGAGCTTCCGGCAGCGGCTGCGAGGCCAGATGAGCGTTGGAACTCATGGATACGGACAGGTCGGTCATTTTGCAGTCCTCTCGGCGCCGAGGATGCGCGCGCCAATGTTCAGGGCAAGCACGGTGAGCGTGATCAGCAGCGCGCCGCTCCAGGCGAGCTGCTTCCAATAGGCGTAGGGGCTCTGGACGAAGTTGTTGATGGTGACCGGCAAATTGGCCATCGTCTTGTTCAGGCCGAGGCTGAAGAACTGGTTCGACAGCGCGGTGAAGAGCAGCGGCGCGGTCTCGCCGGCGACACGGGCGGTGGCGAGCAGCACGCCGGTGATGAGGCCCGACCGGGCCGCACGATAGGCGATACGCTTGATCACCAGCGAGCGCGGCAGGCCGAGCGCCGAGGCCGCCTCGCGCAGCGGACTCGGCACCAGCAGCAGCATGTCCTCGGTGGTGCGCAGCACGACCGGGATCACGATGACGGCGAGCGCCAGCGCGCCCGCGATCGCGGAGAAGCCACGCATCGGCACCACCACCGCGCCATAGATGAACAGGCCGATGATGATCGAGGGCGCCGAGAGCAGGATGTCGTTGATGAAGCGGATCACCGAGGTCAGCCGGTCGTTGCGGCCGTATTCGGCAAGGTAGGTGCCGGCGAACAGGCCGAGCGGCGCGCCGATGCCGACGCCGATCAACGTCATGATGATCGAACCGACGATCGCGTTGCGCAGGCCGCCCTCGGTCGAACCCGGCGGCGGCGTATCCGCGACGAAGATCTCAAGATTGAGGCCGGCCAGGCCGTTGAAGAGCAGCGTGATCAGGATCAGCGCGAGCCAGGTGACGCCGAAGGCGGCCGCGGCGAAGCAGAGCCCGCGGATGACGATGTCCTTGCGGCGACGACGCGAATAGATCGGATTGAGCGCCATGACGTTACTTCCCCGCCTTCTTGTCCAGCCGCATCAGCATCAGCCGCGCTGCGGCCAGCACGAAGAACGTCAGCACGAACAGCAAGAGGCCGAGCAGGATCAGGCCGGACTGGTGCAGGCCGTCGCTCTCGGCGAATTCGGATGCGATCGCCGCCGAGATCGTGGTGCCCGGCGCGAAGATCGATGAGGAGATGCGGAACGAGTTGCCGATGATGAAGGTCACCGCCATGGTCTCGCCGAGGGCGCGGCCCAGCGCCAGCATGACGCCGCCGATGATGCCGACGCGGGTGTAGGGGATCACCACGCTGCGGACGACTTCCCAGGTGGTGCAGCCGACGCCGTAGGCGGCCTCCTTCAGCACCGGCGGCACCGTCTTGAACACGTCGACCGAGATCGAGGTGATGAAGGGCAGCACCATGATGGCGAGGATCAGCGCGGCGTTGAACGTGCTGAGATAGGACGGCGGACCTGCGAAGATCGCGCCCAGCACGGGCACGCCGTCGAATATTCTGATCATGAAGGGCTGGAAGGTGTTGGCCAGGAACGGGCCCAGCACGAAGAAGCCCCACATGCCGTAGATGATCGAGGGAATGCCGGCGAGCAGCTCGATCGCCATGCCGATCGGGCGGCGCAGCCATTGCGGGCAGAGCTCGGTGAGGAAGATCGCAATGCCGAGACCGACGGGAATGGCGATCAGCATGGCGATGAAGGAGGTGACGAGCGTGCCGTACATCGGCCCGAGCGCGCCGAGCACGGGCGGATCGGCCGACGGCGCCCAGCGCTGCGTCCACAGGAAGGAGAAGCCGTATTCCTTCATCGCCGGGAACGCGCCGACGATCAGCGAGACGATGATGCCACCGAGAATGAGGAGCACCGAGATCGCGGACAGCCGCGTGATCCAGTAGAAGGTGACGTCGCCGAGCTTGAACGCGCTCAAGGCCTTGGCGCGGTCATACGGTCCGGCGTCGTCGATTACATCGCTCTGAACGGCCATCTCTGCCACGCCGATCCCCTGTGCCCGTTATATACGCTTGTTGTCAGTCTTTTTGTCGGTCTCGCGCTCCGGACGCGGCGCACGCCGATCCGGAGCGGAAGTCTCGCGGGTCCCGGCGCGGCGTCCGGGACAGGAGCACCTTAGCTCTTGATCTCGGCAGCCCAGGTCTTCTCGATCAGGGTCACGACGCCCTCGGGCATCGGGATGTAGTCGAGCTCTTCAGCCGCCTTGCCGCCGCTCTTGAAGGCCCAGCGGAAGAACTTGATGGCTTCCTGCGAGGCCGCCTTGTCGGTGGCGTCCTTGTGCATGAGGATGAAGGTCGCCGCCGTGATCGGCCAGGACTTCTCGCCGGGCTGGTCGGTCAGGATGACGTAGTAGCCGGGCGCCTTGGCCCAGTCGGCGTTGGAGGCGGCCGCCTGGAAGGCTTCGACGGTCGGCTGCACCGGCTTGCCGGCCTTGTTGACGAGACCGGTGTAGGTCAGCTTGTTCTGCTTGGCATAGGCGTACTCGACGTAACCGATCGAGTTCTTGGTCTGGCTGATGTTGCCCGACACGCCTTCGTTGCCCTTGGCGCCGACGCCGACCGGCCACTCGACCGCGGTGCCCTCACCGACCTTGCTCTTCCAGTCCGCGCTGGCCTTGGCGAGATAGTTGGTGAAGTTGAAGGTGGTGCCCGAGCCGTCCGAGCGGCGGACCACGGTGATGGCTTCCGAAGGCAGCTTCACGTTCGGATTGAGCTTCTTGATCGCGGCGTCGTCCCACTTGGTGATCTTGCCGAGATAGATGCTGGCGAGCGTCTCGCCGTCGAACACCATCTCGCCGGGCTTCACGCCCTCGAGGTTGACGACGGGGACGATGGCCCCCATCACCATCGGCCACTGCACGAGGCCGTCCTTCTCGAGCTGCTCGGCCTTGAGCGGCGCGTCGCTGGCGCCGAAGGTCACGGTCTTGGCCTGGATCTGCTTGATGCCGCCGCCGGAACCGATCGACTGGTAGTTCAGACCGTTGCCGGTCTCCTTCTTGTAGGCGTCAGCCCATTTGGAATAGATCGGGAACGGGAACGTGGCGCCGGCGCCGGTGATGTCGGCAGCAAAGGCCGCTGTCGCCGATGCGGCGACCAAGCCGGCAGCGACGATCGTCTTGAGGAAATTCATGCTGGTCTCCATACAGGGGAGCGAAGCGCCATCAGCGCCCGATCGCGCTCCCCGCGCCGCCCCTTTAGGAGCGGTCGGCTGTGCTTTTACGAAGGTTTCGTGACAGTCGGATGACACCCTCAAGCGATTGGAATCGCTTGAGTTCTAGATCTAAACTAAAGTCTTGGCCTGGGGAAAACAGGCGGTGAAAGTGGCGCCCTGCCGGGGCACACTTTCGATCAAAAGCCGGCCGCGATGGCGGTTAAGAATATGTTTCACCAGCGATAATCCGAGCCCGGTGCCGCCCTGCGAGCGGCTGTCGCCGACGTCGACCCGGTAGAACCTCTCGGTCAGCCGCGGCAGGTGCTCGGGCGCGATGCCGGGGCCGAAATCGCGGACCATGATCCGGATTTCCTGAGTTCCATCAGTGGCTGCGGCTGAGGTCAGCGACACGATGACGCGTCCGCCGGAGGCACCGTATTTGAGCGCGTTCTCGATCAAATTCTCGAACAGGCGGAGCAGCTCCTCGCGGTCGCCCGCGATCATCACCGGACTATCCGGCAGATGGATCTCGACCTCGACCTGGCGCTCGCGCGCCAGCGGCTCGAGCCCGTCGGCGACCTGGCGGATGATCGGCAGCAAATCGACCAGGGTGTCGGGCCGGACATGGGCCGACAGCTCGACCCGCGACAGCGACAACAGATCCTCGATCAGGCGCGCCATGCGGGTGGCCTGGTTGTGCATGATGCCGAGGAAGCGCTCGCGCGCCTTGGGATCGTCCTTGGCCTGGCCCTGCAGCGTGTCGATGAAGCCCGACAGCGCGGCCAGCGGCGTGCGCAGCTCGTGGCTGGCATTGGCGACGAAGTCGGCGCGCATCTCCTCGACCCGGCGCAGCGGCGTCTGGTCGTGGAAGGTCATCAGCATGCATTTGTCGGCGCCGCCGAAGCTGGTCGGCACCGGCACCGGCGTGATCATGAGCTCCATCCAGCGATCGACCGGGACGTGGTCGAGATAGGTCGCGCGCCGCGGCTCGGTGGTCGCGATCGCTTCGCGCAGCGCCGTGATGATCTCCGGCGAGCGCAGCGCGAACTGGGCGAGCTCGTTCCGGCGCAGCGCCGGCGCGAGCTGGGCGGCGGCGGCGTTGAGGTGGATGACGCGGCCGGCGCGGTCGAGCAGCACCGCCGGATCCGGCATGCCGGCGACGACGGCGGCCACCGCCGCGCTCTCGACCGGGTTGATGCGCCTGACGTCGTCGCGCGACGCGGCGGGATCGTGCAGCCGCCACGGGATCAGCGCGGCCGCCGCGATACAGAGGAACACGATGGCGGCGTGCAGCGCCGACAATTCGCCGAGCGAGACGACGACGGACAGCGCCAGCGCCGCGGCGATCAGGATCACGGTCGAATGCCGCAGCCGGTCGGACCAGGGCTGCGCGGAGGGAGAAGATGGGGCGTCGATCGCCATCGGGGCGGACTTCTCCTGGGGCTTGTCTGAAGGCCTGTCCAAATAAGGCTTGGCGCCGTCAGGCACCGCTGTCGCTGCGCTCTCTCACATAAGCGGCTTCACGCGCCGGGCCGGGGTCGAGCTTGAGCGCCGCCTGCTGCAAGCGCTTCGATCGTGCGCCGATGATAACTTCGCGAAACGTCAGCAAGATTACAGATATGACGAAGGGCGACAGATAATAGAGGACGCGGAACAGCAGCATGCCGCCCAGAAGTTCCTCGCGATCCATCTGCCAGAGACCGACCAGCATGGCGGCGTCGAACACCCCGAGCCCGCCGGGCGAGTGGCTGGCGAAGCCGAGCAGGGTGGCCGAGACGAAGATCACCGCGACCACCACGAAGCCGAGATTGGGCTCGTCGGGGACCAGCACATACATCGCGAGCGCGCAGAAACCGAGATCGACGATGCCGATCGCGATCTGCAGCAGCGTCAGCGGGCCGCCCGGCAGCACCACGGTCCAGGGCCCGCGGCCGACCACGCGCGGCTGGGTCCAGACCCAGACCACATAGCCGACCAGCCCGACGATGATCATCAGTGCCAGCGCCCGGTTCAGCCAGGGCGGCAGCTGGTCGATCGAGGCGGCTGCCTCCGGATGATAGGAGATGCCGAGGCCGAGCACGGCGGCATTGCCGAGCCAGAAGGTCAGGCCGGCGAGGAAGCAGATCTTCGCGACGTCGATCGCGTTCAGCCCGTAGGCCGAATAGATGCGATAGCGCACCGCACCGCCGGTGAAGACGGATGCCCCGACATTGTGGCCGATCGAATAGCTGGTGAAGGCCGCGAGCGCGTTGATGCGATAGGGCACATGGGCATGGCCGATCGCGCGCACGGCGAACAGGTCGTAGAAGGTCAGGGTGAAATAGCCCGCGGTGACGAACAGCGCCGCCATCGCGATCTGGGTCGGCTCGGTGCTCTTGATCGCTTCGAGGACTTCGTTGAAATCGATGCCTCGCAGCATGTGGTAGAGCACATAGCAAGCGATGCCGATGACCGCGACGCTGATCACAACGCCAAGCTTATGCAGGACTTGCTTCTGGCGCAGAAACGACATCGCCCTGCGTATGGCTTCCAGCATCTAGACCTCGAACAACGCTTCAGCGGCCAGGGTGGCCGGCGAACAGGCGGACGACGCACAGGCACTCAACGAACCCTCGCCGCCGGCTCCGGTATCGCGCATGCCCCCCTGCCCTCCACTAGCGCGTTTTGGGGCGGAGTGGAATTCGCCAATTCGAACAAAAACACGTGCATTCAATATTTTAGGCAGGGTTGCGGGCTCCTGATGCACGGTTTGGCGCCTTCGGCGGCAGGACTTGAGGCGAATCTCCATGGCGATCCTGCGCAGGCGCCATGAAGTTTTGATGATTTCGGCCGCACAATGTTCCTGCACGCCTTAAGCCGACGTCAATCTATGGACCGCGTCAATCTATGGACCGCGCCGGCCCGTTGAAAGAGGGGGCAATCCCGGCGTCGTTCACGGGGTGTCCGATGCGCCGGAAGGTCGCGGGCCCCGGGCGCGGCCTCAAGGCGCGGTCAAATAGCCGCGACCATAGGCTCCGGCCTGGTCTTCGAAGATCGCCATGGCCGTGGTCATCCGCCTGAAGCCCAGGCGTTCGTAAAATCCTTCCTTGCCCGGGACGGCGTAGAGGATGACCTTGCGATGGCCGCGGCAACGCACAAGCAAACGCTCGATAATGTCGCGGCCGAGACCTCGCCCCTGGCGGTCCGGGTGCACCGCGATGTCACAGAGATAGGCGCAGTCGCGGCCGTCGGCCAGGACGCGTCCCACCCCCACGATGCGACCATCCTCATTGGCGAAGGCGCGAAACATGCTGTTGCCGAACACCAGCGCGAGATCGGCCGGCGCCTTGTTGCCGAGCGGCGCGATGCGATAGAGTTCGGATAGCTCATCCCAGTCGATCCCGGCGAGATCGTCGGCCCAGACAATCGACATCGCGAAGACCCTCCCCGGCTCAGTCCCGCGCGGCGGTGACGGCAGCGACGATTTCGTCGCCGTCAGGAAAATGTCCTTTGCTGCGGCTGGCGACGATCCGGTCACCGAGCTTGACCTGGAAGACGCCACCCTTGCCGGGGACGAGATCGGATTCCAGCCCTAGCTGCCGGCGCAGCGCCACGGCCGCCTCTTTGGCACGCTTCTCGTAGCCGCACGGCCGGCAATAGATGATGGTTACGTCGGACATCTCGTCCTCCTTCAGGCCGCAAGCTGGGGACGCACCGCTTCAATGCCGGCGATCCAGCCGGCAACGGAACGACCGATCGCGTCGGGGTGGTCTTCCTGGAGATAGTGCAGGCCGGGCCCGAGGCGGACAAGCGCGCAGTGCTTCAGCGAGGCAGCGAACGTCTCGGCAAATTCGGGGGCGACGATGGCGCCCGGCTCGCCTGCGAACAGCAGCTTCGGATATGCGGACGCCTTGAGCGACGCATGAGCCGATCGAAGCGCTTCATAGACGTCGGCGGGCTCGCCGGCGATTGGCAATTCCCGAGGCAAGGCAAGCACGGGACGGCGGCTGTCCGGGGTCGGAAAGGGCGCGCGATAAGGCGCCATCTCGTCGTCGCTCAAGGTGCGCATGATACCGCCCGGCAGCACGCGTTCGACGAAGGCGTTCGCCTCCAGGATCATGGCCTCTCCGTCGCCTTGCGTCCTGAACTTGCGGAAAGTCTGGCGCGCAGTTTCGGCCTGGTGGAAATCCTGCCAGGTCGGCATCGGCCGGATGAACTCCATGAAGGCGAGGCCGCGCACGAAGGCCGGCCGGCGCGCCGCGAGATGAAATGCGAGCGCCGTGCCCCAATCCTGCGCAACGAGATAGGCTGAGCTGATGCCGAGTTCCTCGATCAGCGCGTCGAGATAGCGGACGTGGTCGAAGAAGCGGTAGGCTATGTCGGGCTTGCCGGACCGGCCGAAGCCGATGAGATCGGGCGCGATGCAGCGCGCCACAGGCGCCACCAGCGGCAGGATGTTTCGCCAGATATACGACGACGTCGGATTACCGTGAAGGAAGAGCGCGACCGGCGCATCCTGCGCACCTGTGTCGCGATACGCCATCGTGCTTCCCAGCACGGAAGCGCTTCGGATCTGGATCTCGGCTTGCTGGCTCATGTCGGCTCCTTGAAGACGGTCTTGAATGCGATGGACTTGAAACGCTCGAGCGGCTTGGACGTGCGGTCGACCTTCATGCGCAGGATCGCGCCCTGCCAGGACGCGAGCAGGAAGTCGGCAAGCTCCTCCGGCTCGAATTCGGAATCGATCTCGCCGCTTCTCTGCGCCTCGCTGATGCAGGCAGCGAAGGGCATGCGCCATTCGGCAAAGATTTCGGCAAGGCGGGTGCGCAGCATCTCGCTGCTGCCGCCCGCTTCCAGGCTGAGATCGCCGATCAGGCAGCCGCGTCCGTAGCCGTCGGCTTCGAGCCGTCCGGTGATGATGTCGAGATAGCGTTTGAGCCGCGCCCGCGGGGTCAGCGATGCGTCTTCAAGAGCCTCCGCGACCAATCCCTTCGTGATCTCGAAATAGCGATCGAGCACCTCGGAGGCGAACGCTTCCTTGGAGCGAAAATGATTGGTGAAGGACCCCTGCGGGGCGCCTGCCGCAGTGGTGACATCGCGCACGCTGGTGCCGTGATAGCCGGTCCGGAACATGACCTTGAGACCGGCGTCGAGGATGGCGTCTTTGAGTGAGGGTTTGGGCATGGAGTAATAATACGTACGTACGTATTATTGTCAAGCGCAGCGTTTGACGTCTCTCTCGACGACGTGTCCGAACAGAAAGGGGCCTGGCGGCGGAGCTTCAGCCGGTCCGCATGCTGCGCGAGACTACGCGGTCGCGCAGCCAGGCGCCGATGGTGCAGCCGACCAGGTAGCAGGCGAACATGATCAGGCCGAGGTCGAGCCAGTAGCCGAAGCGGCCGGGGACGACGCGTGCGAACGAGGCCGCGACCAGGGCGGCAGCAAGCGCGGCGAGCCAGCGCGCCGTCACCTTCGAGGTGCCGTTGCCGCGCTGGACCACCGAGATCCAGCCCATGCAAAAGCCCAGCAGCAGCGAGCCGATCAGCCAGCCCAGATGGAACGAGACGAGATAGGGCATCGTCACCTCACCAGGAATTCGATACGGCGGTTCTGCGCCTTGCCTTCGTCGGTGTCGTTGCCGGCGAGCGGCTGCGTGCTGCCATGGCCGACCGCGGTGAAGCGGCTGGCGGGCAGGCCGGCCTTGACCAGATAGTCGATCACCGCCTGTGCGCGCTTCTCGGAGAGAGCCCGGTTGAAGCCGTCCTCGCCGTCGGCATCGGTATGCCCGGCCACCTCGACATTGGTGGTCGGGCAGCGCAGCGCCGTCTCGATCAGATGATCGAGGATGGCGGCGGAATCCGGATCGATGTCGGCCCGCTTGGCTGCGAAGCGGATCTTGCCCTTGGCCAGGAGCTCGGAGAACAATTGCTGGCACACGGTGCCGTCGACCGGGCCTGCCGCCGGTTTCACGGTGATCTCCGGCTTGTACTGCCAGTTTTTCGGGAAGTCCTTGCCGAGGCCTGCGCGGATGTCGTTGGCCGCGCCCTCGTAGAGCGCATCGCCCGACAGCTTCACCTCGCGGTCGGAGACGACGAGCGTGCCGGTCGACAGTCGCGACAGTGCGCCGAGGGCTGCGATCACCGCGGTGTTGAAGGAGCCGGGCGCACCGATGCTGGCCTTGAGATTGTCGACGACCTTTTCGGTGAAGAATTTTCGCGCGGCGCTGGTGGCGATCGCCGCGTGGATGGTGTTGTCGGGAACATAGCCGGTCAGCGTCACGGTCGCGGCGACCGGATCCTTGTAGGCCTGGAAGATATAGGGCGGCGCCTTGACGTCGTTGGCGGCAATCGAAAAGCCCTCGGGCAGGTTCTTCAGCGCGGCCACGATCGCCTCGCGGCCACCGAGATCGCGCGCCATGCCCGACAGATTGACCTTGGTGTCCGTGATCGTGATCTTGCCGTCCTTCAGCTTGCCGATCTGGTCCAGCAACAGCGTCGCTGCGGCCTCGAACCGCGGCGGCGCACCGCGCGCCAGCCCCATCTGGTCGGCCACTTCGACGCCGCCGACCTCCTTGCGGGCCGCCTCGGTCAGCCGGCCCTTCATCGACGGCAAGGGCGCGGAGCCTGACAGCGTCACCCGCACCACGTCGCGCTCGGCGTTCCAGACGAAGGGCTTGGCCTCGGGAACAAGGCGGGTCCGGTCGTCGACCAGGCGGACGCCGGGGACGGTCTCGACCGCCATCACGGCATCCCGCCGCCCCTCCTCGGAGAAGGCGTCCGCGGCCAGGCTGACATCGCGGCCATCGACCGCGATCCGGGTCTTGTCCAGAACGGTATCTTTCAGCGCAGCCGAGCTGCGCGCCGACAGGTCGGCTTCGACCGGTAAGGTATTATTCCAGGCCGCAAATCCCCACATGACGGCCAAGGGGATCAGCCCCGGCCACCATTTGCTGGCCCACGTAAAAAGCTTCTTCATTCGACGACCCGAACTCTGGAACCGGAGACAAAACAAACCCTTGGCAGGCTGTCAAACCGGAAATGGTGCCCTTGCGAAGGCCCCACCCGGACAATCGGAATAACTTTTTCTTCAAGGGTTCTTCCGTAAGTTGAAAGCGGAATGCCAGAGTCCGCCAGCGGGTCATGAAACAACTGCGTAACAACGTCATCCGCGCCGGGCTGGGAGCACTCTATTTCAGCGGGGCGCACCACCTGCTGCGCCCGCTTTTGTCGGGCGTCGGCGCCATTTTCATGCTGCACCACGTGCGCCCGGCCCGCGAGGCCGCGTTCCAGCCGAACCGGCATCTCGAAGTCACCCCCGAATTCCTGCGCGCGACGCTGTGCCATCTGCGCTCGCGCGACATCGACATCGTCAGCATGGACGAGCTGCATGAGCGGCTGGTGCAGGGCCGGTTCGACCGCCGCTTCGCCGCCTTCACCCTCGATGACGGCTATCGCGATAATCTGGACTATGCGCTGCCCGTGCTGCGCGAATTTGACGCGCCTCTGGCGGTCTATGTCGCGAGCGATTTTGCCGAGGGCACTGGACGGCTGTGGTGGGCGGCGCTGGAGGCCGTGATCGCCAAGACCGAGCAAGTCGACGTCAGAGTAGGCCATTCCGCGCTGCGGCTCGATGCGACGACCCCCGCGGCCAAGCAGGCAACGTTCGACCGCCTGCACGACTGGCTGCGCGCACTACCGGGCGAGCACGATCTGGCGCGAGAGATCGAGGCGCTCTGCACGACATACGACGTCGACATGGAAGCGCTGTGCCGCAGCCTCTGCCTGTCCTGGGCCGAGGTGAAGAGCTTTGCCGCCGATCCGCTGGTCACGATCGGCGCGCATAGCGTCAGCCATTGCAACCTCGCCAAGCTGGCCGAAGACGTCGCCGCGCAGGAGATCGCCACGAGCCGCGCACGGATCGAGCAGGCGCTGCAGCGGCCCGTGCTGCATCTCGCCTATCCCTATGGCGACCGCGAGGCCGCGGGGATGCGCGAATTCGGCCTTGCTGCAACGGCGGGTTTCAAGACCGCGGTAACGACGCGGCCCGGCATGCTGTTCGCCGACAATGCCGCCCACATGACGGCGCTGCCGCGCGTCTCGCTCAACGGCAACTACCAGGACGCGCGAATCCTGCCGGTGCTGACCTCTGGCGCCGCGACCGCGATGTGGAACGGTTTCCGCCGGATCGCGGCGGCGTAGCCGCTGCAATCTCCGCTGTCGTCCCGGACAAGCGCGCCCAAAGCGCGCGCCGATCCGGGACCCATACCGCATGATCCATCGATTGCGGTTGGTAGACGTACCGAACAACCAATCTTCGCCAAACATCTCCCTGTGGTTATGGATCCCGGATCTGCGCTTACGCTTGTCCGGGACGACACCGAGTAGGTTGGACCGCCGTCGCGCCACACTCCCATCTCCTCCACGCGCGGCCTTCCTTGACTCCCCTTCCCTCCCCGCCCAAAACATTGCCAACCCAGGGAGGCATCATGTTCAACGATCTGTTCTCGCTCAAAGGCCGCGTCGCGCTGGTGACCGGCGGCTCGCGCGGCATCGGCAAGATGATCGCGGCGGGATATCTCAGCGCCGGCGCTGCGAAGGTCTACATCACCGCGCGCAAGGCGGGGCCGTGCGAGGCCACCGCCAAGGAGCTCACTGCGCAATATGACGGCGAGTGCATCGCGCTGCCGATCGACATCTCGACTGTCGAAGGCTGCGACAGGCTCGCCGGCGAGATCATCAAGCTGGAGCCGAAGCTCGACATCCTCGTCAACAATGCGGGTGCTGCCTGGGGCGCGGAGTTCGACGAATTCCCCGAAAGCGGCTGGGACAAGGTGATGGACCTCAACGTCAAGTCGCTGTTCTTCCTGACCAAGGCGCTGGCCAAGCCACTGCGCGCGGCTGCAAGTCCGGAACGTCCGGCCAAGGTGATCAACATCGCCTCGGTCGACGGCATCTTCGTCAATCCGAGCGAGACCTATTCCTACGCCGCCAGCAAGGCCGCCGTGATCCACCTGACCCGGCGCATGGCGACGAAATTGATCAAGGACAACATCAACGTCACCGCGATCGCGCCGGGCGCGTTCAAATCCGACATGAACCGGGCCGCGCGCGACCATTCGGAAGAAGTCGCAAAGCGCATTCCGGCGCGTCGGATCGGGACCGACGAGGACATGGCGGGGCTGGCGATCTATCTCGCCTCGCGTGCGGGTGACTACGTGGTCGGTAACACCATCGCCGTCGATGGCGGCGTGGTGTATGCGAATGCCGGGCTGGAGATCGCGGGGTAGCAGAACCGGGGGGACCAAGCGAGAGAGTGCGCTAGCTGATAGATGCGACGCACTCACCCCATATTTAGTGTCGTCCCGGACAAGCGAGCAAAGCGAGAGCAGATCCGGGATCCATAACCACAGGGAGGAGTTTGGCGCAGACTCGTGGTTGCCTGCTCGCGCTAGGACCTCGCCCTGTGGTTATGGGTCCCGGATCTGCACAAACGCCCGGCAACGCTATGCGTTGCCGGGCGTGTGCTTGTCCGGGATGACAGTTGAGGATGAGGCCGCGCCTACGACTCGATCTTCACGTATTCGAAATCGCCGGGCTTGTTGTCGATGCCGACCTTCGGCGGCGAAATCCACGAGGCGAACTTGCCGCTCTCGGTGACGGGCTGCATCAGGGAGGTGATGAAGTCGCCGTCGGCGGTCGAGGGCAGCCATTCGTCCTTGCGCTTCGCCCAGGTGGCGTCGTCGATCAACAAACCGTCGGGCGTCGCGTGCACGTCCTTGAACTCGCCGATGTGGCGGTGGAAGGCGACGTTGGGCAAGGTCAGCTTGAAGTCGTAGCCCGCGGTCGAGATCACCTTGTTCCAGCGCAGCATGCCCTTGACGCAATCCTGGCTGTAATCGTCGCGCAGGCGCATGTTGAGCGCGGTCAGCGCCGGCTCGTCGACCAGCTTGATCTCGCCGTTGATGAACTTCAGCACGGGATAGGTGGCGTTCTTGAGCTGGTGATCGTCCTCGATCTGGGTCTCGTGATAGCGGCCCTTGATGCCGGCGTTGAAGGCGTTGGCTGCGTTGGTCGAGACCTCCGAGCCAAACAGATCGAGCGACAGCGTATAGTGCAGGTTCAGCTTCTTCTGGATGGTCGGAAGATCGATCACCCCGAGCGCGCGGACTTTCGCGATGTCGGTGGGATCGGTGACGCCGGCCTCGCGCATCGCATCGCAGGTGCGCTGCACGACGCGGGTGATGCCGGTCTCGCCGACGAACATGTGGTGCGCTTCTTCCGTGAGCATGAAGCGGCAGGTGCGCGACAGCGGATCGAAGCCGGACTGCGCGAGGCTGTGCAGCTGCATCTTGCCGTCGCGGTCGGTGAAATAGGTGAACATGAAGAAGGACAGCCAGTCCGGCGTCGCCTCGTTGAAGGCGCCCAGCATGCGCGGGGCATCAGCATCGCCGGAGCGGCGGCGCAGCAAATCATCTGCTTCCTCACGGCCGTCGCGGCCGAAATATTTCTGCAGCAGATAGACCATCGCCCAGAGGTGGCGGCCTTCCTCGACATTGACCTGGAACAGGTTGCGCATGTCGTAGAGCGAGGGCGCGGTCTTGCCGAGATGACGCTGCTGCTCGACCGAGGCCGGCTCGGTGTCGCCCTGGATCACGATCAGACGGCGCAGCATGGCGCGATGCTCGCCCGGGACTTCCTGCCAGGCCGGCTCGCCATAATGCTCGCCGAACGGCACGACGCGGTTCTCTTCCTGCGGGGCAAGTAGAATGCCCCAGCGATAGTCGGGCATGCGGACGTAGTCGAACTTGGCCCAGCCGCGCGGATCGACCGAATAGGCGGTGCGCAAATACACCAGCGACTCCTGGAAACCTTCCGGCCCCATGTCGCTCCACCAGTCCATGTAGCCGGGATGCCAGCCCTCGAGCGCTTTGAGCACTTGGCGATCTTCGGCGAGATTGACGTTGTTCGGAATCTTGGTCGAGTAGTCGACGTTCATGATGTTCATGGCCGTGCTCCTTGTTTCTTGTCCCGGACGCTGCGCAACGCGAAGCGGTGCGCTGCTGAGCCGGGACCCATTGTCTCGTCCGTCTGGGTCCCGGTTCTGCGCAGCGTCACTTCGTGCCGCAGCGCGCCCGGGACACGAAAGTCGTTACACCCGCGTCATATCGAATTTCGGCTTCTGCCCGCTGCCGTAGCGGCGCAGCGCGCCTTCCTCGCCGACGGCGTTCGGGCGCTGGAAGATCCAGTTCTGCCACGCGGTCAGGCGCGAGAAGATTTTCGATTCCATCGTCTCCGGGCCGACGAAGCGCAGGCTGGCTTCCATGCCGGTGAGGCTGTCCGGCGAGAAGCTGGCGCGCTCCTCCAGGAACACGCGGACCTCGTCGTCCCAGTCGATGTCGTCGAGCGCGAAGGTGACGAGGCCGAGCTCCTCGGCCTGCTCGGCATCGAGCGCGGTGCCCATCGTGGCTTCGGCGCGCTCCACATCCGACGGATCGGCCTGGAAGCGCGACTCCAGCCGCGTCAGGCCGTGGCTCATCGGATACGGGCCGAAATTCATGGCGGAGAGCTCGATCGACGGCGGCGGACGGTTGTCGCCCTGGCGCGTGCCGATCAGCATGTAGGAGCGATCGGCGGCGAAGACGAGTTCGGCCAAGGTGCCGGCAAAGCAGGAGCCGGGCTCGACCAGCGTCACCAGCGTGCGCGAGGTGACGTCGATGCGCTTGAGCACGCGCTTCCAATAGTGGCGGATTTCGTTGACCAGCCAGTGCGCCTTGTTGGCTTCGAGGAAGGCGTCGTGCGCGAGCACATGAGCGCGGTCGCCATGGCTCTTGAACACCAGCATGGCGATCTCGAGCTCGTTGATGCGCAAGTGCAGGATGGCGTCGTCGAGCTCACGCGCGACCTGGAGCGGCCAGAACGACGCGCCTAGCGCCATCATGCCGTCGATATCGGCGGGTGCTGCGGCCTCCGGCGCCTTGATGGAGATGGTGGCGATGCGGGCCGTGCGGTCGATATCGACGGTGACGAAGCCGTAGCGGATGCTGGTCGCGTCGATCGCGCGCTTGAGCTGTGTCAGCGCGATGCCCTTGCCGCTGCCCTTGCGCTTCGAGGCCGCAGCGAACTCCCTGGCACGCTCGGCGATCTTGCCTTCGAGCTTCGAGTTCGGCGCGATCTCGTCGACGAGGCGCCATTGCACGGCGCGCTTGCCCTTCACGCCCTCCTCGATGGTGCAGAAAAAGTCAGCATGGTCGCGGCGCACCTTGCGCTTGTCGACCACGCGGGTGAGGCCACCGGTGCCCGGCAGCACCGCGAGCAGCGGCACTTCGGGCAGCGCCACCGAGGAAGCGCCATCGTCGGCGAGGATGATGTGGTCGGTCGCAAGCGCCAGCTCATAACCGCCGCCGGCGGCCGAGCCGTTCACCACGGTGATGAAGCGCTGGCCGGAATTCTCGGACGAATCCTCCATGCCGTTGCGGGTCTCGTTGGTGAACTTGCAGAAGTTCACCTTGTGGGCATGGGTGGAGCCCGCGAGCATGCGGATGTTGGCGCCGGCGCAGAACACCCGGTTCTTGGCCGAGCGCATCACCACGACCTTCACCTCGGGGTGCTCGAAGCGCAGCCGCTGGACCGCATCCGCCAGCTCGATGTCGACGCCGAGATCGTAGGAGTTGAGCTTGAGCAGATAGCCCTCGAACAGGCCGCCATTCTCGTCGACGTCCATGGTCAGCGTCGCGACGTCACCCTCGACCGCGAGCTTCCAGTGCCGGTAGCGGGACGGTTCGGTCTGGAAATCGATGAATGTCGCGCCGCCTGCGAGGCGCCGATCTTCCCCGGCCATGGGCCACCCTTGAGCTCGTTTTGGTTTACCGTTAGATGCACAATAGTGCATCTTTTTCGATGCGTCTAGCCCTTAACCGCCGGCGCATGCACTTTGTTTCATACAGTCGACCAGGACCGCACAATCGCGCCAAGCGCGATCCAGTCGGCCTTCGCGAGCCGCGGGCGGCCGATCTTGGCCTGGAGCAGCGCCACCAGGGCCGCGACCGGAAAGCTCTCGACGAAGCCGTCGCCGCCGCTGGCGACCTTGCGCGCGCTCAACCCGCGCAGCTCGGTCAGTGCGTCACCGAACAGGCGCGCGGCCGAATGCGCCTTCTGCATGCGCAAACGCAGATTGGCATTGGCGATGTGGATGCAAGGCACGCAGCAGGATGCGCTCGCGGCCGCCTTGCGGCGCGGCGGCCCACACCGCCTCCAGCACCTCCTGCGATTCCCAGAAATCGCCGCGGTCGTTGAGCGCGAGCCCGTAGCGCAACGCCGGATGACGCGCCGGCACATAGCCGCGAAAGGCCGATGGCACCAGCGCCTTGGCCAAGCGAAGCGTTTCGTCATCGGCCTCGACGGCGCCGGTCTCGCCCGGCACATAGGCCCATTGCGGCCAGGGCAATTGGCCGGTCACATGTGAAGGCACATTCATGGGTGTGCCTCCGCATAATCATGCGGCGCGTACCCCGAGTCCCTGATCGTCGCGCAGGGCCGCGTTTGCAAATTGCTCAATCGCGTCAAGCGTCGCCCCCGGCGCTTCACGATGCGGGGAATGGCCCGCGTCTGAAATGACTTTAAAATCTATCGGACAGTAACACTCTTCCTGCGCAATTTCGACCTGACGCAATGTCCCATATTGGTCGCCAGCACCTTGCAGGACCATGATGGGTACGCGGATATAGGCCAGGTATTCCGAGATGTCCCAGTCGCGGAATTTCGGATCGAGCCAGGCGCCGTTCCAGCCGTAGAAGGCGTTGTCGACGTCCTTGTGCCAGCGCGCCAGCTTGGCCTTCAGGTCCGTGGTCTCGAAGCTGGTCTTGATCTCCGCGATGGATTTCACCGAGATGTCCTCGACGATGAAATGCGGCGCGATCAGCACGAGGCCGCTCAGGCGGTGGTCCTGATGCGCGCCCGCATAGATCGTTGCGATCGAGGCGCCGTCGGAATGGCCGAGCAGCAGGCCGCGCTTGAAGCCGATCGCATCGAGCAGCTTCGGCAGCACGTCCAGCGCCTCGCGCTGCATATAGTCCAGCGGCCGCGGCAATTTCACCGGGCTCGACTGGCCGTAGCCGGAGCGCGAATAGGCGAAGATGCCGGCACCGGTGGCTTGCTGCAGCTTCTCGGGAAAATCGCCCCAGAGTCCGACCGAGCCGAGCCCTTCGTGCAGCATGACGATGGTCGGCGCGTCCGCGGCCTCAGGCGCGAGCCATTTGTATTCGAGGCTGGCGCCGTCGACGCTGAGGAAGCCGGTGGGGGTGAGGTTGGTCATCTCTGCGCTCTTCTCTCTCCGTCGTCATGCCCGGGCTTGACCCGGGCATCCACGTCTTTCCTCGTACGCGGCGACGCGTGGATGGCCGGGACAAGCCCGGCCATGACGGCTGTGGCTAATTCGCCCCATCCCGCAACTTGAACCGCTGGATCTTGCCTGTCGCCGTCTTCGGCAAGGACTCCACCACGTCGATCCAGCGCGGATATTTCCACGGGCCGATCTTCTGCTTGACGTGCTCCTTCAGCATTTCCTGAAGATCGCTCGTCGTCGCGCCCGGCCGCAGCACGACGAAGGCTTTTGGCTTCAACAGCCCTTCCGGATCGGCCTCGGGCACGACGGCGGCCTCCAGCACGGCGGGATGCGTGATCAGCGCGCTCTCGACCTCGAACGGCGAGACCCAGATGCCGGAGACCTTGAACATGTCGTCGGCGCGGCCGCAGAAGGTGTAGCGGCCGTCCGCGTCGCGGACATATTTGTCGCCGGTGCGGGTCCACGGTCCCTCAAAAGTGCGGCGGCTCTTGTGGCGCTGGTTCCAGTAGCCCTCGCCGGCCGAGGGCGCATCGACCAGGAGCTCGCCGACCTCGCCGTCGGCAACATCTTGCCCGGCCTCATTGACGAGCCGCACCGCATAGCCCGGCACCGGCTTGCCGGAGGAGCCGTATTTGATATCGCCGGGCGCGTTCGACAGGAAGATGTGCAAGAGCTCGGTCGAGCCGACGCCGTCGAGGATGTCGACGCCGAAGCGCGCCTTCCAGCTGGTGCCAACGGATTCCGGCAGCGCCTCGCCGGCCGAGGTGCAGATGCGCAAGGCGCCGCCGCCACGCTCGGCCTTCATGGTCTCGTCGTTGAGCATCGCCGCGAACAAGGTCGGCACGCCGTAGAAGATCGACGGCTTGTAGCGGTTCATCAGGTCGAACATCCGCGCCGGCGTCGGCCGTTCGCTGTTGAGGATCACGCTGGCGCCGACCGACATCGGGAAGGTCAGCGCGTTGCCGAGCCCATAGGCGAAGAACAGCTTGGCGGCGGAGAGACACACATCGCTCTCGCGGATGCCGAGCACCTGTTTGGCGTAGGTGTCGGCGGTCGCCTGCAAATTGGAATGGATATGGCGCACGCCCTTGGGCATGCCGGTCGAGCCGGACGAATAGAGCCAGAACGCCGGCTCATCCGGATGCGTCGCGGCGGTGGTGAACTGATCACTCTCGCCCGCGAGCTCCTCGGCGAGCTGCTTGTGGCCGTTCTGCTTGGCGCCGGACACAACGACATGCTCGAGATCGGGCATGCGGCCGACGACGTCCTTGATGACAGGGTAGAGCGCCTCGGAGACGAACAGCACGCGCGCACGGCAGTCGGCGAGGATGTAGGCGTACTGGTCCGCGGTCAGCAGCGTGTTGAGCGGCACCGGCACGATGCCGGCGCGGATCGCGCCCAGGAACACCACCGGGAAATCGACGGTGTCCAGCATGATCATCGCGACGCGCTCCTCGCGGCGGACGCCGAGCCGGCGCAGCATGTTGGCGGCGCGTCGGCTCTCGCGCTGAAGCTCGCCATAGGTGAGCCGCGAGACGGTGTCGTCGAAGGCCAGCTTGTTGCCCCGGCCCTCCTCGACGTTGCGGTCGAGCAGCCAGGTCACCGCGTTATAGGATCCCTCGCTCACGGACTTCTCCCCCGAATTTAGAATTATAATTCATAGAAAGACACCGCGGCGGCTTGCTGTCAATGCTAGCAGGCATTATGTTTCATTAAAATGCGCCGCAGGACACCCTTCAAAGAGACATCCCTTAAAGAAGGCTCATGACCGACAGTCCCGACGCAGAATCCCGATTTCTCGAACAGCTCGGCCAGCGCGTGCGCACCATGCGCGCGCTGCGCGGCATGTCGCGCAAGGTGCTCGCCAAGGTATCAGGAATCTCGGAGCGCTACATCGCGCAGCTCGAAAGCGGCAAGGGCAATGTCTCCATCGTGCTCTTGCGCCGTGTCTCCGACGCGATGGGCGCGCATCTCGAAGATCTGCTTCCCTCCGCCGATCCGACACCGGACTGGCAGATGTTTCGCGACCTGCTGCGCAAGGCCACGCCTGCCCAGATCGCGCAGGCAAAAGATCTGCTCGCCGGCGGCAGCGCCTCGGCGCCGCGGCGCGCGCCGTTCTGCGGCATCGCGCTGATCGGCCTGCGCGGCGCCGGCAAGTCGACGCTCGGGCGCATGCTGGCGAAGAAAGTTGGCTGGAGTTTTGTGGAGCTCAACAAGGAGATCGAGCAGCAGAACGGGCTCTCGGTCGCCGAGATCATCGCGCTGTACGGCCAGGAAGGCTTTCGCCGCATGGAGCAGGCGGCGCTTCAGCAGCTGCTCGCGCGCAACGAGCTGATGGTGCTGGCGACCGGCGGCGGCATCGTCTCCGAGCCTTTGACCTTCGACCAGATCCTGACCTCGTTCTACACGATCTGGCTGAAGGCCGAGCCCGAGGAGCACATGGCCCGCGTCCGTCGCCAGGGCGACCTGCGCCCGATGGCCGACGACCGCTCCGCGATGGCGGAGCTGCGCAACATCCTGCTCAGCCGCGAGCCGCTATACTCGCGCGCGACGGCGGTGGTGGACACGGCAGGTCTCAGCGTGGATGCGGCCGCCGCACGGCTGATCGATGCGGTGCGCCCGGTGCTGCAGAACGAAGCCCGCAGCTTCGGGCTGCGCAGCGTGGCGCTGTAGGGCGATTGGATCTCGCTGGAGCTACACTCTCCGCTGTCGTCCCTGCGAAAGCAGGGACCCATACCGCGTGATCTATCGGTAGCGCGCGCCGCCAATCCCGAACGACCAGTCTTCGCCAAACTCCTCTCTGGGGTAATGGGTCCCTGCGTTCGCAGGGACGACAGCGGAGATTTGTGATCGAGCTGCGACCATCATATATGCAGGCCCAGCAGCAAACATCCGGACCACCAATGACCTCCACCGACGTCACCACCATGTTCGAGCGGATCGGCGGCAGTGCCACGATCGACGCCCTTGTCGACCGCTTCTACGACCGCATGGACACGCTGCCGGAGGCGCAGATCATCCGCGCGATGCATGCGGACGACCTCGGCCTGATCAGGAACGTGCTGAAGCGCTATCTCACCGAGTGGACCGGCGGCCCGCGGCTTTACTCCGTCGAGAAGGGCCATCCGCGGCTGCGCCAGCGGCACATCGGCTTTGCCATCGGCGATGCCGAGCGCAATGCATGGATGGTCTGCATGCGCGGCGCGCTGGAAGAGACGGTCGTCGACACGATCGCGCGGCAGGACCTCGACCGCGCATTGTCCGGTCTCGCCGACTGGATGCGCAACCGGCAATGATCCGGTCAGCGTGACGTTCCCGGCGTTTGACCGGCCCGCGAGACTTCGACGCGGCTAGATCGACCAGTAGTTCGGATGCTGGTAGGGCCGCGAGCGGTCGCCCCAGTCGAACTCATCGCCATCGACTTCGCAGGGACCGCTGCTCAATTGCTCCGGCGTCAGTTCGACCTGGAAGGCCTGACGGCCCGGATCATATTTCAACGCGCTCCACTGCACGGGATAATGGTGATGTGTCCCGAGCAACCTGCCGGTCTTGATCACGGCGTAAGCGACCGTTCCACTGACCTTGTCGAGCATCAATCGTTCGATCGTGCCGAGCTTCGTGCCGTCGCCACCATAGACGGCGACGTGCTCGACGCGATCACTGGGAACCATGGTGTGTTGCATGGCGTGCTCCCTCGTCTTGTGTGGCGCGCATTATAGCACAGACGGCGGAATGTAGGGTGGGTTAGCGTCAGCGTAACCCACCTCTTTAGGTCTCGGGGCGCGAGAAGTGGTGGGTTACGCCAAGCGACTGCGCTTCGCGCAGCCGCCAAGGCTAACCCACCCTACGCTTACAGCAGCTGCGAACGCACCGACTCCGCGCCCTCCTGCAACAGCGGCAGGAAACGGCCGATCAATTCCTGCGCCGGCACCCGATCGACATGGGCGCCCATGTTGATGGCGGCGACGATCACGTCGTCGTAGCGGCACACCGGAACCGAGATCGAGCGGAAATGCGGCTCGGCCTCGCGGTCGACCAGTGAATAGCCTTGCGTGCGATCGGCGGCGATGCGCGCTAGCAGCGCCTTCGGGTCGATCTGCGTCTGCGGCGTCAGCGCCTGGCGCGTCATCGCCTTCAGGCGCGCGGCAAGGTCGGCATCGTCAAGCTGGCCGAGCATGGCGCGGCCGACCGAGGTGCAGAACGAAGGCAGCCGATAGCCGATCTCCAACCCGCCCGAGAACACGCGCGCCGGGCTGCCTCGGGCAATGAACACGACGTCATCGCCGTCGAGCACCGCGAGCGAGGAGATTTCGTTCGCCGCGGTCGCGACACGATCGAGCACGGGCTGGAGCACCGCAACGAGCTGGTTGGAACGCAAGTAAGATGCCGCCAGCGTCAGCACATGCGGTGTCAGCGAGAACAGCTTGCCATCGCCGCTGACGAAGCCGCCGCGCTGGAGCGTGAACAGCATACGCCGCGCGGTGGCGCGCGGCAGGTCCGCGGCGCGGGCGAGATCGCTCAGCGTCATCGGGCCGGCCGTCGTGCCGAAGCATTGCAGCAGGCGCAGGCCGCGATCGAGCGCTTCGACGAAATCCGTCGCGCGCTCGTCGGTCTCGCTCCGCTTCAGTTTGGGCATGGTGACGGGACAATCCTGCAAAATAGTGCTTGCTGCTGCTCCAAGGCATGTCATAATTCGCCCATTCGTTCAATAGGCGAACAAACGCCACTCCACAGAGGGATGCTACTGCCATGATGAGCCAGGAGCAGAACGACCTGATCACCCGCACCGGTCCGAAGGATCCGTGCGGAAAGCTGATGCGGAGCTACTGGCAGCCGGCGGCGCTGGTGGATGAGCTCGAAGGCGATCGTCCGATCCGTCCCGTTAAGCTGCTCGGCGAGAACCTGGTGCTGTTCCGTGACGAGACCGGACGCTACGGCCTGATCGACCGGCACTGCGCGCATCGCGGCGCCGACCTCGCGTTCGGACGGCTCGAGCACGGCGGCCTGCGCTGCGCCTTCCACGGCTGGCTGTTCGACGCCACCGGCCAGTGCATCGAGACGCCGGCCGAGCCGAAGGACTCGAAGCTCTGCCAGAACATCCGCCAGCGCTCCTATCCGGTGGTCGAGAAGAGCGGCATCCTCTGGGCCTATCTCGGCGAGGGTGAGCCGCCGGCCTTTCCGGAGCTCGACTGTTTCGTCGCGCCTGATACTCACACCTTTGCGTTCAAGGGCCACATGGCCTGCAACTGGCTTCAGGCACTCGAAGTCGGCATCGATCCCGCGCACGCCTCCTATCTGCATCGCTTCTTCGAGGACGAGGACACCTCCACCGCCTACGGCAAGCAATTCCGCGGCGCCTCCGCCGGGTCTGATCTGCCGATGACGAAGATCTTGCGCGAGTACGACCGCCCGATCATCAATGTCGAGCACACCGAATACGGCCTGAGGCTGATCGCGCTGCGCGAGATCGACGAGGAGCGCACCCATGTGCGCGTCACCAACCAGCTCTTCCCGCACGGCTTCGTCATCCCCATGAGCACGGAGATGACGATCACGCAGTGGCACGTGCCGGTCGACGACGAGAACTGCTACTGGTACGCGATCTTCACCAGCTATTCGAACCCGGTCGACAAGCAGAAGATGCGCGACCAGCGGCTCGAGCTCTATGAGCTGCCGGACTACAAATCGCGCAAGAACCGCAGCAACGATTACGGCTTCGATCCGCACGAGCAGCAGACCGCGACCTATACCGGCATGGGCACCGACATCAACGTCCACGACCAGTGGGCGGTGGAATCGATGGGCGCGATCCAGGACCGCACCAAGGAGCATCTCGGCTCGAGCGACAAGGCGATCGTGCAATATCGCCGCCTGCTGCGACAGGAGATCGAGAAGGTCGGCGGCGGCGAGAAGCCGATGCTGTTCCTGGACGAGGCCAACGCGCGCTGCATCCAGGGACCGGCGACCATGGACGGCATCGGGCCGACCCAGGGGTGGGAGCTCTACTGGATGGAGATCGACGTCAAGCGCCGCCGCGGCGCACCCTGGGCCGCACCGGTGCCGAAGGAGATCGCGGACAACGTGCACCGGCTGACGGCGGCGGAGTGACGTTCGTGTACCGAACCCGTAGGGTGGGCAAGAGCGCAACGCGCCGTGCCCACCATGCTTCGGTGTGGTCGATAGACGCGGTGGGCACGCTCCGCTTTGCCCACCCTACGGCAGCTGAGGGAGTAGCAAAGTGACTTTCGTCGCGCGTCATGCGCTGTGGTCGGATGAGCAGAGGGACGCCGCGACGCGCATGCGCCGTCTCGTCGAGGACAAGAACCTCGAGGTCATCCGCCTCGCCTTCCCCGACCAGCACGGCATCCTGCGCGGCAAGACCATCATCGCCTCCGAGGCGATCGCCTCGCTGGAGAGCGGCTGCTCCATCACAACGACCATGCTCGCCAAGGATACTTCGCACCGCACGGTATTCCCCGTGTTCACCGCGGGCGGCGGCTTCGGCATGAAGGAGATGGAGGGCGCGGCCGACGTGCTGATGGTCGCCGACCCCACGACGTTTCGCGTCTTGCCGTGGGCGCCGACCACGGGCTGGGTGCTGTGCGACCTCTACTTCAATGACGGCCGCCCGGTGCCGTTCGCGACGCGCTCGCTCTATCGCAAGGTGCTCGACCAGCTCGCCAGCCGCGGCCACGATTTCGTCGCCGGGCTCGAGGTCGAATTCCACATCTTCAAGCTCGACGACCCGCATATGCGGCCCGAGGACGCCGGCCAGCCGGGCACGCCACCATCAGTGAGCCTGCTCAGCCACGGCTATCAATATCTCACCGAGCAGCGCTTCGATCAGATGGAGCCGGTGCTGGAGATCCTGCGCCGCGACATCGTCGCGCTCGGGCTGCCCCTGCGCTCGGTCGAGGTCGAGTTCGGGCCGAGCCAGTGCGAGTTCACCTTCGCGCCGAAGAAGGGCCTGGAGCCCGCCGACAACATGGTGCTGTTTCGGAGCGCCGTGAAGCAGATCGCGCGCCGGCACGGCTATCACGCCACCTTCATGTGCCGCCCGAAACTGCCGAATGTGTTCGCGAGCGGCTGGCACCTGCACCAGTCGATCGTCTCGCGCGCCAGCGGCGAAAACATCTTCATGGCCAAGGACGGCAGTGAGCCGCTCAGCGCGTTTGGCCGGGCGTACCTTGGCGGCCTGCTCGACCACGCCCGCGCCTCGACCGTGTTCACCACGCCGACCATCAACGGCTACAAGCGCTACCGCTCCTATTCGCTGGCGCCCGACCGCGCGATCTGGGGCCGCGACAATCGCGGCGTGATGATCCGCGTGCTCGGCGGTGCCAATGATGCCGCAACGCGCCTGGAGAACCGCATCGGCGAGCCCGCCGCCAATCCCTATCTCTACATGGCCTCGCAGATTCTCTCGGGCCTCGACGGCGTCGATCGCAAGCTCGATCCCGGCCCCTCCGCCGACACGCCCTACGAGACCAAGGCGCCGCTGCTGCCGAAATCGTTACGCGATGCGGTCAGCGCGCTGAAGGACGATCCGTTCTTCCGCGAGAAGTTCGGTCCGGAGTTCGTCGACTATTACACCCACATCAAGAACGCCGAGATCGACCGCTTCCTGTCAGAAGTGACCGATTGGGAGCACCGCGAGTATTTCGAGGCGTTTTGACATCCTGTCTTGGAAGTCCGCTCAAGAGCGCAACAGCTCCAGGCTCACGGCCGTGTGAAGCGGCTTCGTCGCGCCGGTTCCGACGACATCGCACCGCTGCCGGACGAAGCCATTTTCCATCCCCGCGAAAACCCACTGAAAGACTCCTGCGCTAGGATTCCTGCATGTGATCAACAGTGGAGTTCGATCATGTGGGACCAGTTATTCAGCCTGATCTACCGCCTGTCGTGCCGGGCAACCTTGATCAACATCGGTCGGCATCATCTGGCGCGCTGAACTCAATGGATGCGCGATAGGTAAGACGGATTGACCAGATTAGGAGCGTTTCCATGCGCAAGCTGATCCTGATCGCAACGGTGTCTCTGCTCACAAGCCAGGCCTATGCGGGTGGGTCGCGGAGCCTCAGTCTCGCAGCGAGCAATTCCAGCCAGCAGGCGATCGAGCAACCCGCCACGGCGGCAACGGTCTCGCCGCAAACCACCCAGGCGCCGTCGCAGCCGGCAAATGTCCAGACTGCGACCACCGCACCAACCTCAGCAACGGCACCGGCGGCCACGGTGGCACCAACCACGCAATCTACGCCGCCGGCAAGCACGGCCGGAACGACCAAGCCGAAGCGGCGTCAGCTGTCCACCGACGCCCAAATCGTCCGTGCGCTGCATCGCCACGGGATCTATTGGTAGGATCGGCAGCCGGCCCCGGTCTTCACCATCGCCATACTCACCAGCGGTAGCCGAGCGTTGCGATGACGGTCAGCGGGGCACCGCGGTAGCAATATCCGACCTGGCACGTGGTGTAGTGCAGATTGAACAGGTTCTTGGCGTTGACCTGGAACTGCAGGCCCTTCAGCTCCTTCGCCGCCTGGCCGAAATCAAATTTCAGCGCAGCATCGACCAGGGTCACCGAACTGTTCTTGAACGTGTTCAGATCGTCGCCATAGCTCCAGGACATGTAACGCACGCCGCCACCGATGCTCAGTCCCGCAAACGGGCCGGCCAGCGGCAGGGCATAGTTGCCCCACAGCGTCGCGGTGTGCGGCGGATTGCCCGACGGAAACTTGCCGATCTGCGCGCTGTCGCCGGCCTGCTTGGTGACCATGTCGAGATAGGTGTAGGACGAGGTGATGTCGAAACCGCCGCCGAGGCTCGCGAGCGCCTGCAATTCGAAGCCGCGGCTTTGAATCTCGCCGCGCTGGACCGTGACGCCGGTCCCGGTCGTGACCAGGCCCCCGCTCTGGGTCAGGTCGAACACCGCAGCAGTGATGAAGCTCCTCATCCCCTGCGGCTGATATTTGACGCCGATCTCGGTCTGCTTGCCGGTGGTGGGCTTGAAGAAGGCGCCTGTGGGATCGACGCCGAGATTGGGAAAGAACGAGGTTGAATAGGCGACGTAAGGCGCAACTCCGGAATCGAACACATAGGTCAGCCCGGCGCGCCCGCTATAGGCCTGTTCGGACTGCTGCTGGCGGGTCAGCGCGAACTGATCCTCGCCCGTGGTGCGAACCCAGTCGCTGCGGCCGCTCAGCGTCAGGATCCAGTGGTCGAGCTTGGCCTGGTCCTGGATGTACACGCCGGACTGGATCTGCCGCTGCTGCGTCGAGGACGAGATCGCGGGATCGGGAATGGATTCCGGCGCGTAGACCGGCGCGGCCAGATTGAGAGGGGAAACCCCGAAGCCGAATCCCTGCTTGTCGTTGAATTTCGATGCCGTGTAGTCGGTGCCGACCAGGAGCGTGTGCTGCACCGGGCCGGTCGAGAGTTTTGCCTCGACCTGATTGTCCATGATGGCCGATTGCAGCGTATCGTGGACGTAGCCGGTATAGCGTGAGACGACATTGCCGACGGGAGCGCCGAGAAAGCCGACATAGCGCGTGACCGCATCGACGTCGACATAGCGGAATTTCTGGCGAACGGTCACGGCGTTGTTGAACGCGTGCTCGAACAGATAGCCGACGCGTCCCTGCTCCTGGTCGAGCGAATTGTAGGACGGGCTGCCGGTAAAGATGTCCGTCGTCGTGCCGGTGCCCGTGGAATAGGTGAACATGGACCCCGGCGTCTTCGATTTCTGGTACGCGCCGAGAATGGTGAGGGTCGTCGATTGGTCCGGCTTCCAGGTGACGGCGGGAGCGACGTAGATACGATTGTCCTTGCCGCCGGGCACGAACACGTCGGCGTCGCGCACGGCGCCGGTCAACCGATAGGAAAATTGGCCGTTGGGATCGACCGGACCCGAGAGATCGAAATTGCCCTGAACGCGCTCGCGGTCGCCGAACACCGTCTGCACCTCGTGGAACGGCTGGCTGGTCGGCAGCTTGCTCTGCAGGTCGATCAATCCGCCGGGCGAGCCGAGGCCGTAGAGGGCCGAGCTCGGCCCGCGCACCACGGTGATGCTGTCAACGCCATAAGGCTCGGTCTTGAACACGCCGAGACCGGCGCCGACGAGGCGCAGGCCGTCGAGATAGACGCCGTTATAGGTGATGTCGAAGCCGCGGATCGAGATGGCGTCGAAGCGCGGATCGTAGCCGGAGGCATCGATGCGGACGCCCGGCTCATAGCCGACCGCTTCCGTCAGCGTCTGCACCGCGCGGTCGTTGAGCTCCTTGCGGGTCACGACCGAGATCGACTGCGGCGTCTCGAGCAGCGGGGTGTTCGTCTTCGTGCCTGCCGAGCTGCTGCTTGCGACATAGCTGTTCTCGCTCGCCGCGTTGGCGCGACCGCTACCCGCCTCGCGCGTACCCGGGTTATTGGCTTGTCCGGACCCGGCATTGCGCGGGATCGCGACGCGGCCGCGCTGCGATTGTGAGGCGCGCTGGGCAGATTGGGCACGCGGACGCGCCTGGCTCGGTGCCTCCACCGTGACCGGAGGCAATGTGCCGGCCGTCGAAGGCGAATTGGTTCCGGAGACCTGTGCCGCCGAGGGCGTCGCGTGCAGGACCGCTCCCAAACCGGCCGCTCCCAGACCAGTTCTCACCATTCGTTCCCAGCCGAGCGTCTGCCCGTCGTTCCGCCTCATCGTATCCCCCGAGTTCCGTGTTTAATAACCCGGGTGTAACCAGATCAAAGCGATCGCCGCCTTTGCGCGCGCGCAAATCACCTTTGATCCCACGTGGAGGCTTTCGAGTTTACTGATAGCGGCTCGGCGAATGGCCGAAGCGCCTGCGGAAGGCTGTCGCGAAATTCGCCGGATGGGCATAGCCGACCCGATAGGCCGCTTCGGTGACGGACAAGCGCTGGTGAATCAAAAAGGCACGTGCGGCATCGAGCCGCTGAGCCCTGAGATAGTCGATCGCGCTCTGGCCATATGCCATCCGGAATTTCTGGTTGAAGGACCTGCGGCTCAGCCCCGCGTTCCGCGCCAGTTCGTCGATGCTCCAGGGATAGGCGAGATCGGCGTCCATCCGCTGCTTCACCGATTGCAGCCGCGTCCACTGCAGATCGGTGGTCGGATCGGTCGCAATCCGGCCGCGCTCGCCGAACAAGGCGTGGACCACGATCTCGGCGGCATGCGCTGACAGCAGCAATTGCGCCGCGTTGCCGGTGACCGGCGGCGAAAACATTTCTGCCGCGACCGCCTGTATGCGCGCAGACGCTCTCAGAGAGACGATCGCTGCGCCCGAGACGTCGTTCGCAAACAGCGCCCGAAACTCATCGCCGAGTCCGAGTCCATCGATCGAGGTTTGGGGAAACGCCAGGCCGATCGCGGAACGCTCGCCGGAGTGAACCGCGCGTTCCGCTGCGCAGGTTTCGCGCACGGCAATTGCCGTCATCTGCCCTTCGCAGCCAGTGCTGCGCGTCAGAATGCCGCGTCCTGCGTCACCATCAACGGAGACCGAGATGAACAGGCCCGGGGCTGCGATGGCAGAGCCCCCGGCATCGGCTCGAAACTCGCCTCTGACAAACACGCAGCCCGGAAAATCCAGCCATTGCGCTGTCGAAGCGCCCGGCTGTGCGGAACCGATGTCGTCTTGAGGCCGTCCGACAATTTGATCGTAGAAGTCCCGCATCGAATCCGCTTACGCCGCGGCTTGTTTGACCGCTGGCGGCGGCGCGCTCAAGAGCTCTGCGCGCGGTTTGGAGGGATTCGAAACTGGATTTGCTCGAAGGGAATCTTGTGCGTTACGCGCGGTCGGCAGCAACGCGCGTCAGATGCCGAGATATTTGTGCTGGAGATCCGGTTCCGCCATCAGCTGATCGGAGGTGCCGCTCCACACCGTCCTGCCGCGCTCGATGATGGTGTGGCGGTCGCAGATGCGGGCGAGGTGGTCGACGTTCTTGTCGACGACCAGGATCGACTGTCCGCGGCTCTTGAGCAGCGACAGGCAGTGCCAGATTTCTTCGCGGATCAGCGGCGCGAGGCCCTCGGTCGCTTCGTCCAGGATCAGGAGCTTTGGATTGGTCATCAGCGCGCGGCCGATCGCGAGCATCTGCTGCTCGCCGCCCGAGAGCTGGTTGCCCATGTTGGACGCGCGTTCAGCAAGGCGCGGGAACAGCACGTAGATCGCGGCCAGCGTCCAGGGATTGGGGCTGCTGAAGCGGTCGGCGGCGGCCGCGACCAGATTCTCGCGCACGGTGAGGTTCGGGAAGATCTGGCGTCCCTCAGGAACCAGGCCGACGCCGAGCTTTGCGATCCTGTATGAGGGAAGCTGCCTGACCTCGGCGCCCGCGAAACGAATGCTGCCTGATCGCGCCGGCGTCAGGCCCATGATGGAGCGGATGGTCGTGGTCTTGCCCATGCCGTTGCGGCCCATCAGCGAGACCATCTCGCCGGGCTTGATCGACAGCGACAGGCCGAACAGCACCTGGGAGAGGCCATAGCAGGTCTCGATGCCGTCAACCTCGAGCAGCGTATCAGCCATGATGCGTCACCACGTGCTGGTCCCCGAGATAGGCGCGCTTGACGTCCTCGTTGGCACGGATCGCGGCCGGATCGCCCGAGGCGATGACGCGGCCATAGACCAGCACCGTGATGCGGTCGGCGAGCGCGAACACCGCCGGCATGTCGTGCTCGACCAGAACGATCGAGACCTCCTTGCGCAGCTCCTGGAGCAGCTTCACCATGCGCTGGGATTCGGTGACACCCAAGCCGGCCATCGGCTCGTCGAGCAGCAGGAGCTTCGGCTTGCTCGCGAGCGCGACCGCGAGCTCGAGCTCGCGCCGCTCGCCATGGCTGAGCCTGTTCACCACGACGTCGGCGCGATGCAACAGCCCGACGCGATCGAGCGCCGCATGCGCGGCATCGCGCAAGGATCGCTCCTTGCGCGCATTGGCAAAGAAGCGGAACGAGGTGCCGGCATGGGCTTGTGCCGCCAGCGCGACATTGTCCGCGGCGGTGAAATCGAGCAGCAGCGAGGTGATCTGGAACGAACGCGCAAGACCCAGCGCACAGCGGCGATAGGCCGGCAGGTAGGTGATGTCGCGCCCCGCCAGCGAGACGCTGCCGGAATGCGGCTCGAGATGCCCGGTGAGCTGGCTGATCAGCGTGGTCTTGCCGGCGCCGTTCGGGCCGATGATGGCGTGCAGCTCGCCCGCGGCGACGTCGAGCGAGACGTTATCCGTCGCAACGATGCCGCCGAAGCGACGCACCAGCTTTTCGACGCGAAGCAGGGGTTCAGCCACGGCCGGCCCTCCCCAGCATGCCCATGATGCCGCCACGGCCGAACAGCACGATCAGCAGCAGCAGCGGGCCCATGATCAGAGCCCAATATTCGGTGATCTGCGACAGGAATTCCTCCAGCAGCAGGAACACCACCGCGCCCATGATCGGGCCGAACAGCGTGCCCATGCCGCCGAGAATCACCATCACCATCAGGTCGCCGGAGCGCGTCCAGTACATCACGGCCGGGCTGACGAAATCGGTGTTGTTGGCGAGCAGCGCGCCGGCGAGGCCGCACATGGTCCCTGAAATGACGAAGCAGACGAGCTTGTAGCGCTTTGCCGGGAAGCCGATCGCCTGCATGCGCTGCTCGTTGGAGCGCAGGCCCTGCACGACGAGGCCGAAGCGCGAATTGACGATGCGCCAGATCAGGAAGATGACGCCGAGGAGGCAGGCGAGGCAGAGATAATAGAACTGCGTGCGGTTCGACAGGTTGACCAGCCCGGAGAAGTCGCTGCGCTTGTAGACGGTGAGGCCGTCATCGCCGCCGTAGCGCGCCAGCCCCGAGGCGACGTAATAGGCCATCTGCGCGAAGGCGAGCGTGATCATGATGAAATAGACGCCGCGGGTGCGCAACGAGAGCGCGCCGATCACGAGCGCATAGAGCGCGGACGCCGCGAGCGCGACCGGAAACTGGATGAAGCCGCTGCCGACGCCTTCCTGCGCCAGCATGCCGACGGCATAGCCGCCGATGCCGAGATAGGCGGCATGGCCAAAGCTCATCATGCCGCCAAAACCCATGATGAGGTTGAGGCTCGCGGCCGCCAGCGCCAGGATGATGATGCGGGTGAACAGCGTCAGGATGAAGATGTTGCCGGAGAGCTGCGAATAGAGCGGCAGCAGCAGGAGGCCCGCCAGCATCAGGGCCGTGACGGCCTTGCTCACAGTGAAAGACTTCATCGACGGTTGGCCGGAAACAGCCCCTCCGGCCGTACCACCAGCACGATCGCCATCAGCAGGTAGATCAGCATGGAGGACAGCGCGGGCGCGGCGGTGGAGGCAGCGGCGCCGCTCAGCACCTGTCGCAGCAGATTGGGCAGGAAGGCGCGGCCGAGCGTGTCGATCATGCCGACGAAGATCGCGGCCAGGAACGCACCGCGGATCGAGCCGATGCCGCCGATCACGATGATGACGAAAGCGAGGATCAGGATGTTCTCGCCCATGCCGATCTGCACGGTGAGGATCGGCGCCTGCATCAGGCCGGCAAGGCCGGCGAGCGCGGCGCCCAAGCCGAACACCAGCGTGTAGAGCAGCTTGATGTTGATGCCGAGCGCGCCGATCATCTCACGGTTGGAGGCGCCGGCGCGGATCAGCATGCCGATGCGGGTGCGCATCACGCCGAGATAGAGCAGCAGCGCTACCAGCAGCGCCACCACGATGATGGCGAGCCGATAGGCGGGATAGTGAATACCCGGCAGGATCGGCACCGGCACGGTGAGCCAGGCCGGCAGCGGCAGCGCAAGGCCGGCCGGGCCCCAGATCAGCCGCACGGCTTCGTTGAAGAACAGGATCAGGCCGAAGGTCGCCAGCACGTGGTCGAGATGGTCGCGGCCATAGAGATGCCGTAGCGCGCTCATCTCCAGCACGATGCCGAGCACCAGCGTGGCCCCCAGCGCCATCAGCGCCCCGAGCAGGAAGCTGCCGGTCCACGCCGCGAAGGTCGCGGCGAAATAGGCGCCCATCATGTAGAGCGAGCCGTGCGCCAGGTTGACGAGATCCATGATCCCGAACACCAGCGTCAGGCCGGCGGCGAGCAGGAACAGCAGCAGGCCGAACTGCAATCCGTTCAGGAACTGTTCGACGACGAGCAGCATCAAGACTCTTTCAGGCGCACGCGGTGTCGCGCCGATGTTCGAACACGTTCGCCATCAGTGAAAGAGCTCCCCCTGCCTGTTCAAGGCGGAAAAATGGGTAATGGCAGTATCGTTCCGAGGCAAGAGCGATTCGACACCAAACATGCACTTTGTTGCATGCCGATGCATGTGATCGAGACGCTCCTGCAAGAAAGCTGCCGTGCCGGCCGGGGCAACCTGCCGCAGGTCTGCGTCATGCCCGGGCTTGTCCCGGGCATCCACGTCCTTCGTGCCAGGTGGCTCAACGTGGATGGCCGGGACAAGCCCGGCCATGACGCCGTGGAGGCTTCGGCAATCGAACTCCCTAGCCAAATGCAGTCACCCTCCCCCCGGTGGACCGGAGGGAGGGCGCGGATGTCGTCAGCGATGGAGGATTGCGTCCTAGTGCGACGTCATCTGCTGGGGAAGATCGTCCGGTTCGGCGAGCACGCTGTTGGCCGTCGAGGCCTCCAGCGCCGCCATCCGGAACAGATAGGCGAGCGTCGTCAATCCGGTGTCTTCCGCCATCTGCGCCAGCTCGAGCGCCATGTCCGACATGTAGCCGAGATCATCGTCCCTGATCTGCGCCATGATCTGGCTGTCCCGCATCATGTTCGACATCTCAGGCGCTCTTTCGTTGCGCGGCAGCAGCGCCGCAGAGGTTGGCACGGGCGACGGCGTCCAGACGCGGGCCGTCCTGGCGCACGACCGAGGTCATGCCGATACGATCGTGCAGGGCATCGAGGGTCTCGCGACGAATGTCGATGGTCGCCGCCATGGTCCATGCATTCTCCACCAGAGCGGGCAGGCCCAGCGGGGTCACCATGAAGCCGGCCTCGTGAAAGCGCGGCAGCCACCAGGTCTCCATGATCGCGCTGACCTGCGCGATCCCCTGATTGAGGCAGAACTCCTGCACCGCCGCCATCAGTTGCAGGTTGAGCGCGCCGTCGCGGCGATCACGCACGACGAAGTAGCGCGACCATTCCCAGACCAGCGGATCCGCGGGGCAGCCGCGCACCGACGCCAGATGCGGGAACACCTCGCTCATCATCGAGGGCTTGGTCGTCGGGTAGAGCCGGTGGCCACCGATGACGCGCCGCCCCTCCAGCGCAAGCAGATAGACGGTATCATCGTCGTCATAGGAATCGATCTCGCGGCAATCCGGCCTGCGCAGCGTCTCCCAGCGCCGCTCCTCGACGAAGATATCGTGGCGCAACCGGAAATGCTGCTCGATCACGTCTTCATAAAGGTGACGATTTACCGCAGAAATGGCGTGAATCATGAAAACCCCCAATCATCCTCAATGGGGGCAGACTCTGCCAAAAGAGCCGGATTCGATATTGGGAAATTTCCCAGTACGGCGCTTACGGATTGATGATCTTGTTCCGAATCGCCAGCGCCACCGCATGCGTGCGGTTGACGGCACCGAGCTTGCGCGCGGCAGTTGCAAGATGCTCTTCCGCGGTGCGCTGCGTGATGTGCAGGATCTCACCGATCTCCCAGGCCGACTTGCCCTGCGAGGCCCAGGAGATCACCTCGCGCTCGCGCGGGGTGAGGCGCGTCGAGGGATAAGGCGCCGGCTCGAGCAGACGGCGAATGTGGTCGAAGCCATACATCGCCATCAGATGCAGTGCCGGCTTGCTGCGCGGATTGAGGTCGAGATGAACGCCGCCAAGCGACACCGCGGCTTCATAGCCGGTGAGCCCGTGGATCGGCACGATGAAGCCCCGCGACATCCGAAAATCGGTGGCGCGGTTCATCACCTCGGCCGCGTTCGGCTCGAGTTCGGCGTCATAAGGTGCTTCCGACCATTCGAACGGATTGACCGATTGCCGGCACAGCCGCACCACCGGATCGAAGCGGTCGTAATTGTTCTGCGTGTAGAGGCTGAACCAGCCCGCCGGCCAGCGCTTGGCAAGCACCATCTGCGCAAACCGCTGGTCGGGATTGGGCAATCCCGTCACGATGATGGTTTCGAAGCCGAAGCGACCGAACGCCGTCTCGAGCGCATTCATGGCATCGGGCACCTTGCGATAGGTCCCCAAGCCTTCAATGAAGTCGAGCGCCTCCCGGCCATAATCCACGGCGGACATCAGTGCGTTTCCTGACTCTCGCCGTTCCGTATAGCACGTATTTGGGGACTGCCTCAATTCGCTGCGGCCGTAGTTTCCCGGTGCCCATCCGCCCTGAAGATTTAAACTACTTGTGGCAGAATTGACGTCACGATACACCTGAGCGACCGAAGCGGGAACACCACGATGGAAGACGAGGACATCGCCCTCAACAGCGTGCTCGGCCTGGAATTGAACCGCGTGTTTTTCGCCGTCCGCGAAACGGCCAACAAGCAGAAGATCATCGAGTTCGCGCGCGCGGTGCTGGAAGGCGAGCGCGAGGAGCTGGCCGAGAGCGTATTGCCGGAAGAGCCGGCGAGCTAGAACGCGGCTGCGCTAGACGACGCCGACGAGACAGGTCGCGCAACGATGCAGCCCCTGCCATTCGAATGGGCCGATTTTAGAAAACAGTCTGACAGCGAAGTTACTCTTATTGGAGAAGCTGGCGAGCCCGGCCGGGCTCTCGTGCCCCGGCCGCAGCGCAGCGTCTCCTTGACGATGCGCCGGAGAGGCGGGCCCACCTATCCGCAGCTTACCCTCTGACTTTCCGGGTCCCGGCTCTGCGCAGCAGCGTTTCACGCTGCAGCGCATCCGGGACACGAGAGCGACTTCCCTGCCCATCCACATCCACACACTTGCCGCTGGATGACATCGCGGCTCTCGTGAGATGATCGTCGCCGCGATCCTCTCTCGGGTGCCAAGAACATGATGACGCTGCGCCAGGTTGAAGTGATCCGTGCCGTGATGGTGACGGGCACCATCGGCGGTGCGGCGAAGCTGCTCAACGTCTCTGCGCCGGGGATCAGCCGCCTCGTCAAATACACCGAGCGCTCGCTCGGCATCCGCTTCTTCCAGCGCCAGAACGGGCGTTACTTCCCGACGCCGGAAGCCGAGAACATCTTCGAGCAGATCAACGGCGTCTACAAGAAGGTCGACGATCTCTCCGAGATCATCTCCAAGATCGGCCGCGGCGGCCTGTCGGAGCTGCGCATCGGCTCGGTGCCGAGCATCTCGCAGGTGATGGTGCCGCGCGCGATCGAGCGCGTCCGGCGCCGCTATCCCGATCTCGGCATCGACATCAACATCCTCAAGCTCGAGGAGGCCATCGACTATCTCATGCTCGGCCGCGGCGAGTGCGTGGCGATGAGCTACCGGCTGGAGCATTCCGGGCTCGACTTCATGCCGCTGGCCTCGGGCGAGCTGTACTGCATCGTGCCGCCGGGGCATGAGCTCGCCGGCCGCAAGCAGGTCTCGGCCGCCGAGATCACCCGCTATCCGCTGATCGGCATCGATCCCAACGATCCCTACGGCCGGATCATGGCCGAGATCTTTGCGCGCAACCGTCTCGCCTACAACATCACCATCCGCGCGCGCTTCGGCACCACGGTCTGCGCGCTGGTGAAGGCGGGCCTCGGCATCGCCATCATCGACCAGTTCACGGTGGCTCACGGCGGCTATCCCGGGATCGAGCTTCTGAAGATCACCGAGCCGACGCGGTTCGACACTTACATCGCGGTCAAGCGCGGCGCGCCGCTGTCGCTCCATGCCGAGTCTTTCATCGAGTCGCTGCGCGCCGAGATGCGCGCGGTCGAGCCGTCCCGCGGCAACGGCAAGGCCGGCGGCGCGCGCGGACGGAAGAAATAACATCATGTTAGGTTTGCCGGATAAAAGGGTAATTGTGTTAGGCGAGGGAAAGGCTATCGTCGCACCTGGAACTGCCCTTGGACTTGCGGGATTTCCCCGCTAATGGCCGGGACCGAACGCTCCCTTTGAGACGACAGCGAACCATGTCCAAGCGCGGATACGCCGCCAGCAAGAAGCTCCTCACCGGCCTGATCGGCGCGCCGATCGCACATTCCGCGTCCCCCGCCATGCATGAGCGCGCTGCCGAGGCGCTTGGCCTGCGCGGCCACTACCAGCTCATCGAGGTCGCCGGCGCCGATGCGGCCGGGCTTCGCATGATGCTCGAGGGCGTGCGGCGGCTCGGCTTTGCCGGCGTCAACGTCACCTACCCCTACAAGGAGGCAGTGGTCCCGCTGCTCGACGAGCTGGCGCCGGGCGCAGCCAGCATGGGCGCGGTCAACACCGTCGTCGTCAGGGACGGCCGCCTGACCGGCCACAACACCGACACCACGGGCTTTGCCCGCGCGGTGGCGCCGCTGCTGGCGCCCGCGGGGAATGCCGTTGCGGTGATCGGCGCCGGCGGCGTCGGCAAGGCGATCGCGTTTGCGCTGGCGAGCCTGAAAGTGTCCGACATCCGCGTCTTCGACAGCGAGCCGGCGCGCGCCGCGGCGCTCGTCTCCCTGCTTGCGCCGCGGGGCGGCGCAAGGATCGCCGCAAGCGTCGAGGATGCGCTGGGCGGCGCAACCGGTCTCGTCAACGGCACGCCGGTCGGCATGCTGCCGAACCGGGGCATGCCGGTCACCGCCAATTTGCTGCATGAAAAGCTCTGGGTGGCGGATGCCGTCTATTCGCCCTTGATCACGCCGCTGCTGGCGGCGGCACAAGCCAAGGACGCGCGGATCATGACCGGGCGGGAGCTCGCGATCTACCAGGCGGCCGACGCTTTCGAACTGTTCACGGGCCTTGCCCCATCGACCGAGGTCATGGGAGAGGCATTCGACGAGGTGATGGCGGCACGAAGCTCGGCCTATCCGACACAAGGCCGCGGACAATTTCGACGAAAAATGGGAGGAGAAACCATGAAATCGACCCTGCTGGCAGGCGCCCTGCTTGCCTTCGCGACTGCAACCAGCGTCCACGCCCAGGCCATCAAGCTCGCCAACGTCGCCGAGCTCTCGGGCGGCGGCGCCACCGTCGGCACCAACTGGAAGAATGGCATCGACCTCGCCATCGAGGAGATCAACGCCAAGGGCGGCGTGCTCGGCCGCAAGCTGGAAGTCAGCCATGCCGACTCGCAATCCAACCCCGGCGTCGCCCGCGCCCAGGTGCAGAAGGCGCTCGACGCCGAGCCCTATGTGCTGCTCGGGCCCGGCTACTCCGGCTCGGTCAAGGTCACCGCGCCGCTCGCCGCCGAAGCGGGCATCGCGCAGATCATGGGCGGCGAAGCCGCCGAATTGACGCAGGCCGGAAACAAGTTCCTGTTCCGCACCTCGTTCGGCCAGCAATCCTCGATGCCGAAGGTCGCGAAATACATCCATGACGAGATGAAGGCGAAGACGGTCGCTGTGGTCTGGGTCAACAACGACTTCGGCCGCGGCGGCCGCGACGTCGTCGTCAAGGAGCTCGACCGGCTCGGCTCCAAGGTGGTCGCCGACCTCTCGACCGAGGCGGGCCAGGCCGACTTCGCCGCCGACGTCGGCAAGATCAAGGCTGCCAATCCGGACGCCGTGTTCGTCTACCTGAACGAGGAGGAGAGCGCGCGCATCCTGAAGGAGCTGAAGCGCCAGGGCGTCACCGCGCCGCTGATGGGCGAGACCACGCTGATCGGCCAGAAGGTGATCGAGCTCGCCGGCGACGCCGCCAACGGCGCACGCGGCCATGTCGGCCTCACCACCGATGCCCCGGTCGACCTGATCAAGGCGTTCCGCGAGAAATTTTCCAAGAAGTACAATTACGTGCCCGACCATAACGGCCTGAAGGGCTATCTCGCCGTCTACATGGTGAAAGCCACCACCGAGAAGATGGGCAAGGTCGACCCGAAGAAGTTTGCCGAGACGCTGCACGGTCTCACCATCAAGGCCGCGGACGAGCCGGGCATCCTGATGGACGTCACCTTCAGCGACACCGGCGACATCGACCGCCAGAGTTTTCTGGTCGAGGTGGTCGAAGGCAAGCAGGTGGTGAAGCAGGTGCTGCCCAAGGTGAAGTGAGGAACGTGGTCTTTCACCTCTCCCCGCTTGCGGGGAGAGGTCGGATCGCATCGTAGATGCGATCCGGGTGAGGGGGAGCCTCCGCGAGTCCGACTGTCAGCGACCCCGCGGAGACTCCCCCTCACCCCAACCCTCTCCCCGCAAGCGGGGAGAGGGGGAAGACAGAGCGAGGGACACGAGGGGAGAAAATGTCCAATCTGTTCGATCTTCTGGTCGCGGGACTGGCCACCGGCGCGATCTATGCGCTGGTCGCGGTCGGCTTCACGCTGCTGTGGCAGACCTCGCAGACCATCAATTTCGCGCAAGGCGAGTTCGTGATGCTGCCGGCGTTCCTGATGCTGGCGGCGATGCATGCCGGCGCGCCGTTCTGGCTCGCGATCATCCTCGGCATCCTCTTGTCGATGATCCTGCTCGGACTCGGCTTCAAGCTGCTGCTGGTCGACCCGATGATGCGCCACGGCGTGCTGCCGCTGGCGATTGCGACGATGGCGCTGGCGATCGGCCTCAAGGAGGCCGTCAAACAGTTCTTCAGCGCCGAGGCCTCGCCCTTCCCGTCGATCGTGCCGACCGGTGACATCTCCATCCTCGGCCACGCGGTATCGCTGCAAAGCATCGGCGTGCTCGTCGTCGCCATCGTTGCGGTGTTCGGCCTGACTGCACTGCTCAATCGCACCTCGCTCGGCCACCAGATGCAGGCGGCGGCGCAGAACCCGACGGTGGCACGCATCATCGGCGTGCCGGTCGAGCGCATGATCCTGCTGACCTTCCTGATCAACGCCTTCCTGGTCGCACTGGCTTCGCTTTTGATCACACCAATCTACCTCGCAAAATTCTCGTCCGGCGAGGTGCTGGGCCAGGCCGCCTTCATCGCGGCGATCGTCGGCGGCTTCAACCAGGTCCGCGGCGCGATCGCCGGCGGCCTCTTGATCGGCGTGCTCGACAATCTCGCGGCCGCCTATATCTCGACGCAGTACCGCGCCGCCGTGCCGATGATCTTCCTGATCGCCGTCATCCTGTTCCGGCCGCAAGGACTGCTCGGCCGCGCCGAGGAGCGCACGGTATGATCAGCTTCGGCAAACCCCTGAAGATCGCGCTCGGCCTGATCGTCATCGCCGGCCTGATCATCGTTCCCATGAACTTCAACCGCTACGGCCTGTTCATCCTGAGCCAATGGGCGGTGATGACCATCGCTGCGATGGGCCTCAACCTCACGCTCGGCTATGCCGGCCAGGTCTCGCTGGCGCAGGGCGCCTTCGTCGGCATCGGTGCCTATGCAGCGGCGATCATGACCACCCATGGCTGGCCGCTGCCGGCGGCGATCGTCGTCGCCATCGTGCTCAGCTTCGCGGTCGGCTGGGTGCTCGGCTATCCCGCGCTGCGCGTGCAGCATCACTACCTCGCCTTCGTCACCCTGGCCTTCTCCACCCTCGCCTTCCTGGTGTTCCGCAACGAGAGCTGGCTCACTGGCGGCATCTATGGCATCTCCAACATCCCGCGTCCGCATATCTTCGGTTTCGCGACCAACAAGCCGCTGCCGTTCTACTACGTCTGCCTCGGCTCGCTCGCGATCGTGTCGCTGGCGGTGTGGTGGCTGATTCGCTCGCCCTGGGGCCGCGCCTTCATGGCGCTACGCGAGAACCCGCTGCGCGCACAATCGCTCGGCATCGACACCCGCCGCTACACGCTGATGGCATTCGCGATCGGCTCGGCGCTCGGCGGCATCGCCGGCGCACTCTATGCGCCGCTCACGCAATACATCGATCCCGTGCCCTTCAACCTGTCGCTCTCGCTCGACCTTCTGATGATGGTGATCGTCGGCGGCGCGGGCTTCTATTTCGGCCCGTTCCTCGGCGCGATGATCGCGGTGCTGCTGCCGGAATGGCTGCGCTTCACCGAAGGCTATTATCTGATGCTCTACGCGGTGGCGGTGATGCTGCTCCTGATCTGGTCGCCGACCGGCATTCTGGGAATCCTCGACCGCTATCTCGCCGAGCGCCGCACCAAGGCTGCCTCCGCGCTGCGCGCCGTCGCAAAATCCCGCCTGGAGACGGTGCAATGAGTGCGGTCCTCGAAGTCACCGATATCAAGAAGAACTTTGGCGGTATCAGCGCCGTCGACGGCGTCTCCTTCGACGTGCGAGAGGGCGAGATCCTTGGCCTGATCGGTCCGAACGGCTGCGGCAAGTCCACGCTGTTCAACTGCATCCTCGGCCAGCTCACCCCGTCAGGCGGCGAGGTCAAGCTCGACGGCAAACTCGTCACGGGCCTCCGCCCCTCCGAGCTCAACAAGTTCGGGGTCAGCCGCACTTTCCAGCTGCTGCAGGTGTTTCCAAAGCTCTCGGTGCGCGAGAACCTGATCCTCGCGGGCCAGGAGCACCAGGGCAACATGGCCTCGCGCCTGGTCGGCCGCTCCGATGCCGGGTTGACCGAGACTGCCAACCAGATGATCGGTTTCTTCAAGCTCGATCATCTCGCCGACGAGCCGGCCGGCGGATTGTCCTATGGCCAGCAGAAGCTGCTCGACGCCGCCATGGCCTTCATGGGCGGCCCGCGCCTGGTGCTGCTCGACGAGCCCGCCGGCGGCGTCAACCCGTCGATGCTGGCGGACCTGAAGGACCGCCTGGTCGCAATCAACCGCGAGAAGAACGCCACCTTCGTCGTGATCGAGCACAACATGGAGTTCGTGATGTCGCTGTGCTCGCGCGTGATGGTGATGGCGGAAGGCAAGGTGCTGGCGATGGGGCGGCCGGACGAGGTGCGGAAGAACCCCGCCGTGATCGAAGCCTATTTGGGTCATTGAAGGAGCCGACCATGAGCGAGCCAATCCTCTCGGTTCACAATCTCGTCGGCGGCTACGGCAAGATGACGATCTTGAACGGCACGACCTTTGCCGTGCCGGAGGCCACGATCACCACGATCATCGGTCCCAACGGCGCCGGCAAGTCCACCGTGTTCAAGGCGATCTTCGGCCTGTTGAAGCTGCGCGAGGGCAAGATCAGCTTTGCCGGCCGCGACGTCACCAATTTGAGCCAGCGCGCGCTGCTCAATGCCGGCATCTGCTATGTGCCGCAGGGCCGCAACATCTTCCCCGAGCTGTCGGTGCGCCACAATATCGAGCTCGGCGGCGTCGCCGCCGGCAAGGGCCTCGACCTGCCCGCGCGGATCGAGGCCGCGCTTGACCTGTTCCCGGCGCTGCGGCGGAAGTCGACGCAGCAGGCCTCCACGCTGTCCGGCGGCGAGCAGAAGCAGCTCGAGATCGCCCGCTCGCTGCTGCTCGAGCCAAAACTGGTGCTGATCGACGAGCCCTCGATCGGCCTGTCGCCGCTGATGGTGCAGCAGACCTTCGACATCCTCAAGAGCCTGCGCGACCGCGGCGTCACCATCCTGATGATCGAGCAGAACGCGCGCTCGGCGCTGGAGATCTCCGACATCGGCATCGTGCTCGAGCTCGGTCAGACCCGCATGGTTGACGACGCCAAGCGCATCCTGAACGATCCCCGCATCGGCCAGCTCTTTCTCGGGGGAGCCATGGAGGAGAGCGCGGCATGAGTGCGCGAAGGCGCATCGCCGTCGCCGGCGCCGGCCTGATCGGCCGCCGCCATGCCGAACTGATCGCGACCTCGGCGGACTGCGTGCTGGCCGGCATTGCCGACCCCTCGCCTGCGGCCAAGGAATTCGCGCAAGCACGCAACGCACCCTGGCACGCCGATCATCGCGCATTGCTGGAACAGGAAAAGCCCGACGGCCTGATCATCGCTTCGCCCAACGCGCTGCATCTTCAGATGGCGCTCGACTGCGCAGAGGCCGGCGTGCCCGCGCTTATCGAGAAGCCGGTCACCGACAGCGTCGCAGCGGCGCGTCGGCTCTGCGAGGCGGTGAAGCGCAGCGGCGTGCCCATGCTGGTCGGCCATCATCGCCGCCACAATCCCATCATCAAGGCCGCCCGCGAGGCCATCGCAGCCGGCAAGCTCGGCCAGCTCACGGCCGTGGCCGGGCTGTGGCTGCTGAAGAAGCCCGACGATTACTTCGAGATCGCCTGGCGGCGCGAGCACGGCGGCGGGCCGCTGCTGATCAATCTGATCCACGACATCGACAATCTCCGCTTCATCTGCGGCGAGATCGCCGAGGTGCAGGCACTGACGTCGAACATGGTGCGCGGCTTTGCCGTCGAGGACACCGCCGGGCTGCTGCTGCGCTTCGCCAATGGGGCGCTCGGAACCATGACCGTTTCGGATGCGACGCCGGCGCCGTGGAGCTGGGAGCTGACCTCGGGCGAGAACGCGGCATACCCGAAGCAGGATCAGCCCTGCTACGTCTTCGCCGGCACGCGCGGCTCACTGTCGGTGCCGAATATGGAGCTGTGGTCCTACCCGCAAGATCCCGGCTGGCACGTGCCGCTGGTTCGCGAGCACGTCGCACTCTCCACTTGCGATCCACTCGTTGAACAGCTCCGGCATTTCCTGGCGGCGATCGCAGGCCGCGAACGGCCTCTGATTTCGGTCGAGGATGCGACAGCGACACTCGCCGTCGTCGAAGCCGTCAGCGAAGCGGCACGCACGGGCCGAAAAGTCTCACCGGGGCGGATCATGGAGCAGGCAACATGAACAAGCGCTCGATCGCAACCGTCTCCCTCTCAGGCGCTCTCGACGAGAAGCTCCGCGCCATCGCGTCAGCCGGCTTCGACGGGGTCGAGATCTTCGAGAACGATTTGCTGTCGTTCGGCGCCGGCCCGCGCGACATCGCGAAGCTCTGCAAGGATCTCAATCTTGGGATCTGCGCGTTTCAGCCGTTCCGCGATTTCGAGGGCATGCCGGAGCCGCAGCGCGCACGCAATTTTGCCCGCGCGGAACGCAAGTTCGATCTGATGCAGGAGCTCGGCACCGATTTGCTGCTGATCTGCTCCAACGTCTCGCCCGCCTCGCTCGGCGGCATCGATCGCGCCGCCGACGATTTTCGCGAGCTGGGCGAGCGCGCCGCCAGTCGAGGCTTGCGCGTCGGCTACGAGGCCTTGGCCTGGGGACGTCATGTCAACGACCATCGCGACGCCTGGGAGATCGTGCGCCGCGCCGATCATCCCGCGATCGGAATCATCCTCGACAGCTTCCACGCGCTGGCGCCGGGCCTTCCGACCCGCGCGATGGCCTCGATTCCCGGCGACAAGATTTTTCTGGTGCAGCTTGCCGATGCACCAAAGCTCGAGCTCGATATCCTGTCGTGGAGCCGGCATTTCCGCTCCTTCCCCGGCCAGGGCGATCTGCCGGTCGGTGAGTTCATGGCGGCGATCGCGGCGACCGGCTATGCCGGGCCGCTGTCACTGGAGATCTTCAACGACCAGTTCCGCGCCGGCTCGGCTGCGCAGACCGCGCTCGACGGCCTGCGCTCGCTGATCCTGCTGGAGGACCAGCTTGCGCCGGATTGGCCGAGATTCGCCGCCGAACCGCTGGCACCGAAAGCGAAGAGCCGCGGCACCGGGTTCATCGAGTTTGCCGTCAATGAGAGCAAGGCGGGCGAGCTCGCCCGCCTGTTTTCGCAACTCGGCTTCCGCAAGACCGGCGCGCATCGCAGCAAGGCGGTGGAGCGCTGGTCGCAGGGCAAGGTCGAGCTCGTCATCAACAGCGAAACCGACGGCTTTGCGCATTCGCATTATGTGACGCACGGCCCCGGCGTCTGCGCGATTGCGCTCGATGTCGACAATGCCGGCCTTGCCATGCAGCGTGCGGAGATGTTGAAGGCGCGCACCTTCTACCAGCCGGTCGGGCCGGGCGAGCTCGAAATCCCGGCGATCCACGGCGTCGGCGGCAGCCTGCTGTATTTCCTGGACCAGGCCGGCAAGAACTGGGACACGGATTTCGAGCCTGTTGCGAGCGACAAAGGCGCGGACGCGCTGCTCGCCGTCGATCACATCGCGCAGTCGATGCCCTATGACGAGATGCTGTCCTGGCTGTTGTTCTACACCGGCATCCTCGACCTCAAGCGCCTGCCGCAGATGGAGATCGCCGATCCCCGAGGCCTCGTGCAGAGCCAGGCCATCATCAACGCCGACCAGAGCCTGCGCTTCGTGCTCAACGGCTCCTCCGCCAACCGGACGTTGCCGGCACGCTTCATCTCGGAGTTCTTCGGCTCGGGCGTGCAGCACGTCGCGTTCTCGTGCCGGGACATTTTTGCGACGGTCGCGGAGATGCGCAAGCGCGGCGCGGATTTCCTGGATATCCCCGACAATTACTACGACGACATCGAAGCCAAATACGACCTCGCGCCCGAGCTGATGGCGCAGCTGCGCGCCAACCACATCCTCTACGACCGCGAGGGCGACGGCGAGTTCTTCCAGGTCTACACCCACATTTTCGACGAGCGGTTCTTCTTCGAGATCGTCGAGCGCAGGGATTATCAGGGGTTCGGTGCGGCCAATGCCGGGATCAGGCTCGCAGCCCAGGCCCGCGAAGTGCGGCCCGCGAGCATGCCAAGGGTGTAGGCGCCTTCGCCTCTCCCCGCCTGCGGGGAGAGGCCGACGCGCGCAGCGCGGCGGGTGAGGGGGGGTCTCCGCGAGTCACATGACAATCAGGAGCACCGATCTCTCAACACGTCATTGCGAGCGCAGCGAAGCAATCCAGAATCCCTCCGCGGAAAGATGCTGGATTGCTTCGCTGCGCTCGCAATGACGATGTGGGGACTATTGAGGAATTCGACCAACTCCGTCCCCGCGGAGAGTCCCCCTCACCCTGACCCTCTCCCCGCAAGCGGGGAGAGGGGAAGAGCGAGAGCTCACTTCATCTTGCACTTGTCGTGGAAACGATCCTGGTCGTTCTCCACGATGGTCGCGACCGTCTTCAGCGAGAGCTGGCCTTCGGCGTCCTTCACGACGTCCTGGAGATAGAAGCTCTGCACCGGGATGTGGTTCTTGCCGTATTTGAACGCGCCGCGCAGCGACTTGAAGTTGGCCTTCTCCATCTCGGCCTTCATTGCGTCCTTCTTGCTGGTGTCGCCCTTCACCGCGACCACCGCGCTGTTGATGAGCTGGGCGGCGTCATAGGATTGCGCGCCGTAATAGGTCGGGCGCAGGCCGGGATATTTCTTGCGGTAGTCGGCGACGAAGCGCTTGTTCTGCTCGTTCGGGAGGTCGTTGACCCATTCCTGCGCGCCGGGCACGCCGAGCGCGTTCTCCTTCTGCAGCGGCAGCGAGAGCTCGTCCACCGTGAAGGCGGTGTAGAGCGGCATCGTGCTCTTCAGGCCGGCCTGCGCATATTGATTGAGGAACTGCACGCCGGCGGCGCCCGGATAGAACACGAAGATCGACTCCGCGCCCGAGGCGCGCGCCTTGGAGAGTTCGGCTGAGAAATCGAGCTGGCTCGGCCACACCGTGTATTCCTCGCCCTTGATCTCGCCCTTGAACGTGTTCTTCAGGCCCGCGAGCATGTCCTTGCCGGCCGCGTAGTTCGGCCCGATCAGGAACACGCTCTTGACGCCTTTCTGGTTCATGTAGAGGCCCATAGCCTGCGGCGTCTGGTCGTTCTGCCAGGAGGTCGAGAACACGTAAGGCGAACAGAGTTCGCCGGCGAGCTGCGACGGGCCGGCGTTGGCCGAGATCAGGAAGGTCTGCGAATCGACCGCGGTCTTCAGCGAGGCCAGCAGCACGTTCGACCAGATGTAGCCGACGATGAAATCGACCTTGTCGGACTGCACCAGCTTCTCGGTCTTCTGCTTGCCGACATCGGGCTTCTGCCCGTCATCCTCGTAGATGACCTCGACCGGCTTGCCGTCCATCTTGCGGCCCATGTGATCCAGCGCGAGCTCGAAGGAGTTGCGCATATCGTTGCCGATCACGGCGGTCGGGCCGCTGAAGGTCGAAACGAAACCGATCTTGATGGTGTCGCCGGCGAATGCCGGGCTCGCCAGCACCAGCGCCGCTGCGCCCGCCAGCCAGAATGCCGTCCTCATAACCACTCCCCTCCTTATTATCGGTCCCGGAAAACGGGGTGATCGCCGCCCCGGGCCTGTCTCTATTGAACGCAAAATCTGTCGCGCCGCCAATGGCTCAGCGCCCGCCCCTGCACCATATTTCGCCCCAATCGGCGATGGCAAGAAATATAATTCTACTTACTTAGATCAACCCTGCGGCGCTTTTTCGCGCCCGATCGATACATCCGGCCTATGCGGCGATTGATGACAGCTATTGGACCGCAGCGTCCGATCCGCACTTAAATGGGGATGTGGAGCAGCGAGATTCGAGGGCACATCATGACCACGACACCGCATCGCGTCGTCATCGTCGGCGCCGGCTTCGGCGGGCTGGAGGCGACCTACCGGCTTGCGGGTGCGCCGGTCGAGATCACGCTGATCGACCGCCGCAACCATCATCTGTTCCAGCCGCTGCTCTATCAGGTCGCAACCGCCTCGCTCGCCACCAGTGAGATCGCCTGGCCGATCCGCCACCTGATGCGAGACAGGCCCGAGGTGACGACGCTGTTCGCGACCGTCAGCGGCGTCGACGCGGCAAGGCGCTGTGTGCTGATCGACGACGGCAGCGAGGTGCCCTACGACACGCTGGTGCTCGCCACCGGCGCGCGTCACGCCTATTTCGGCCACGACGAATGGGAGCAGTTCGCGCCGGGCCTGAAGACGCTGGAGGACGGCACCACGCTGCGCCGCCACATCCTGGTGGCGTTCGAGCGCGCCGAGCGCGAGACCGATCCGGCGAAGCGCGCGGCGCGGCTGACCTTCGTCATCGTCGGCGCCGGCCCCACCGGGGTCGAGCTCGCCGGCACCATCGCCGAGATGGCGCGTCACACCTTGCCCGGCGATTTCCGCAACATCGACACGACCAAGGCGCGCGTGGTGCTGATCGAGGCGGGGCCGCGCGTGCTCGCGGGCTTCGCCGACGATCTCTCGGCCTATGCGCAGGCCTCGCTGGAGAAGATCGGCGTCGAGGTCGTGCTGGGGCAGGCCGTCACCGAGATCAATCGTGAGGGCGTGGTGTTCGGCGGCAAGCTGCTCGAGGCAAAGACCCGGATCTGGGCCGCCGGCGTCCGCGCCTCTCCCGCCGCAGAATGGCTGGACGCGCCAGCCGATCGCGCCGGGCGCGTACAGGTCGAAGACGACCTGACGATACCAGGCCATCCCGAGATCTTTGCGATCGGCGATACCGTCAGCATCAACGCCTGGGACGGCAAGCCGGTGCCAGGCATCGCGCCGGCCGCCAAGCAGCAGGGCCGTCACGTCGCCGAAACGATCAAGGCGCGACTGCGAGGCGAGACAAAGGGCGCGTTCCGCTACAAGCATGCCGGCAGCCTCGCCCAGATCGGCAAGCGCCTCGCCGTGATCGACTTCGGCCGCTTCAAGCTGCGCGGCGCGATCGCATGGTGGATCTGGGGCATCGCCCACATCTACTTCCTGATCGGCCTGCGCCACCGGCTCAGTGTTGCGCTGAGCTGGCTCTGGATCTACGCGCGGGACCAGCGGGCAGCGCGGCTGATCACGCAGGGGAGTAGTAAGGTGGTGTAGGGGCTATCGCGGCGCGTTCCTCTTACCCTCCCCTGGAGGGGGAGGGTCGCGAAGCATGCCGCGAAGCGAAATGCGTAGCGGGGTGGGGTGACAGTCTCTCCGCGCAGACACTGCCCGTGTTGAGAGATCACCCCACCCCGCTCGCGCTACGCGCGATCGACCCTCCCCCTCCAGGGGAGGGTGAAAGAGACGGCGCTCGCTCCCTTACTTCACCAATTCACACCCGCCTTCCGCCAGCGGGCGGAACGCCTGGTCGGCCGGAATCGTCGAGACCAGCTTGTAATAGTCGTAGGGATATTTCGACTCCTCCGGCTTCTTCACCTCGAACAGGTACATCGGATGCACGACGCGGCCGTCCTGGCGGATCGTGGTGTCGCCGAACAATTTGTCCTTGCCTCTGAACTTCTTCATCTCGGGCACGGCGTCCTTGGCGTTGTCGCTGCCGGTCGCGGCGACCGCATTGAGATAAGCGAGCGTCGAGGCATAGACGCCGGCCTGGTTGCCGCTCGGCATCTTGCCGTTCATGCCGGGACGGGCGGCGAACCGCTTGGCGAAGGCGCGGGTGTCGTCATTCATGTCCCAGTAGAAGGCTTCCATAAGCTGGAGGCCCTGCGCGACCTTGATGCCCATGCCGTGGACGTCGTTGATGAAGAGCAGGAAGGCGACGAGCCGCTGCCCGTTCTGCTGAATGCCGAACTCGGCGGCCTGCTTCACCGCGTTAATGGTGTCACCGCCGGCATTGGCAAGGCCGATCACCTGAGCCTTCGAGCCCTGCGCCTGCAACAGGAAGGAGGCAAAGTCGGAGGTGCCGAGCGGGTGCTTGGAGGAGCCAAGCACCTTGCCGCCATGCGCCTCGATGTATTTCTGCGCTTCCGATTCGATGCCCTTGCCGAGCGCGAAATCGACTGTGAGGAAATACCAGTCCTTGCCGCCACGCGAGACCATCGCGGCCGCCGTGGTGTTGCCGGTGGCCCAGGTGTCGTTGACCCATTGGATGGTGTTGGGCGAGCAGGCCTTGCCGGTGAGATCGGAGCTTGCGGTCGAGGACGCCAGGAACGTCATGCGGCTGTCGCGCAGCAGCGTGTTGATGGAGAGGCCTACGGCCGAGTTCGGCACGTCGACGATGGCATCGACACCCTCGACGTCGAGCCATTTGCGCGCAATGGCATTGCCGACATCGGCCTTGTTCTGGTGGTCGGCATAGACGATCTCGACCTTGATGTTCTTGCCGCCGCCGTTGAAATCCTCCGCGGCCATGCGCGCGGCTTCCACCGAGCCCATGCCGTTAGTGTCCTGGAAGATGCCGGAGATGTCGTTGAGCACGCCGACGCGCACGACATTGTCCGAGATCTCGGCGCTCGCCGCGCCGGCCACCAGGCTCGCGGCCAACGCAAGCGTCCATTTCAGATGTTTCATGGTTCCCTCCCCTGTTTGATGGTTTGCCGCGCCGGTCGTTGCCGGCGCGTCGAGACTCAGACCTGCCGCTCCGGCAGCTTCACGACGAGCCCGTCGAGCTCCGGCGTGATCTTGATCTGGCAGGACAGCCGGCTGTTGGGCAGCCGCTCGCTCGCGGTGCCGTCAAGCAGCGCATCCTCGTCGTCGGCCATGCCGGGCAGCCGCGCGAGCCAGCCCTCGTCGACATAGACATGGCAAGTCGCGCACATGGCGTTGCCGCCGCATTCGGCCAGAATGCCGTCGAGACCGTGTCGGGTCGCGGTCTGCATGGCGCTCTCCCCGTCCGCGGTCTCGATGCGCTCGGACTTGCCGTCGGGATGGATGAAAGTGATGGCGGGCATCAAAGCTCCTGGTCAGGCCGGGGTGATCGTGACGGGCAGGCTGTCGAGCCCGCGCAGCGTGTTGTTGAAGCGACGCTTCGGCTCGCCCGTGATCTCGATCTTCGCGATGCGCCGGGCCAGCGCCGTCAGCATCACCTCGCCTTCGAGGCGGGCGACGAGCTGGCCGACGCACATGTGGATGCCCGAGCCGAATCCGACGTGACCGGAGGTGCGGCGCGTGATGTCGTAGCTATCAGGCTCGTCCCAGCGTCTGGGATCGCGATTGGCGGCGGCGAGGAACATCAGTACCTTCTCGCCCTCGCCGATCGTCGCGCCTGACAGCTCGACATCGCGAGTGGTGGTCCGGAAGAAAGTCTGCACCGGGCTTTCGAACCGCACGGCCTCCTCGAAGGCGTTGCGTGCCAGCGTCAGATCAGCGCGCAGGCGCTGCCACTGGTCGGGGAAGCGCGCAAGGCAATAGACCGCCGCGCCGATGCCGTTGACGGTGGTGTCGAGACCGGCCGACAGCAGCGAACGCACCAGCAGCGGCGCCTCGGTCGCGGTGATCTCGCCGTCGTCGACCCGGGCGTGGATACAGGCGCCAAAGCCACCGGGCGCGAGGTTGTCGCGCTGGCATTGCTCGGCGACATAGGCCTGGTGCGGCGCCGAGCGCGCGATCGCCTGCTGGCGCAGCTCATTGGGCGGACCGAACGCGTTGAACACGACGCTGGCATAGGGAATCAGATGCTCGCGTCCCTCCGCCTTCAGGCCCAGCGCATCCGGAAAGATCGAGAGCGGATAGGCCTCGGCGAGATCGGTGATCGCGTCGAAGCTGCGCTTGTCCAGCAGCGCATCCACCCGCTCCTCCGCAGCGGCGGCAAAGCGGTCGCGCACCTGCTTCATCACGGTCGGCGACAGCACCTTCGACAGCACGGCGCGGGTGCGGGTGTGCGCGGGCGGATCGGCCTCGAGGATCAGGCTGGGCGGCCGCCACGGTGTCTCCCTCTTGAAGTCGGACAGGCCGACGCCGCGGCTGGAGCAGAACGTCGCGGGATCGTTCAGCACCGCATGGACCTCGGCATAGCGCGCCACGCCATAGACGTTCCATTTGTCGAGATAGACCACCGGCCCTGCCTCTCGCAGCCGCTGGTGTGTCGGATACGGGTCCGCGAAAAAATTCATGTCGAAGGGATCGACGTCGAGATGCGGGACGGCCGCAGAGCCTGTCGATGCAGGGGTGCCGGATGCGGTCATGGGAGACCTCTCTCATTTTGATCTTGTGAAAGCGCGGCGCATGCCTTTAGGTCGGTGGCCTCACCGCGAGACAGAACGCCGACATGCCTGCGCCTTCGACCAGACCCCGCCACAAGCCTGCGCCCGCAGAGGCGGGACCGACGCTCGATCTCGAGCGTTACGTCCCGGCCTTCGTCACCTTCATCGCCAACAAGCTCTCGAACAGCGCGACCGCGTTCTATCAGCGGGAGTTCGGCGTCAACGTCACGGAATGGCGGATCATGTCGCTGCTGGCGATCGAGCCCGGCATTCCGGCCTCGCGCATCTGTCACGTCATCGGCTTCGACAAGGGGCCGGTGAGCCGGACGCTGGCGGGCCTCGAGAAGCGCGGGCTGATCTCGATCCGCACCGATCCCCATGACGGCCGCACCCATTCGATTTCGCTGACGGCGAAGGGCCGCAGCACCCACGACAAGGTGATCGCCGCAGCGCTCGAACGCGAGCGGCGGCTGTTGTCCTGCCTGAGCAAGGACGAGCGCGAGGTGCTGATCGGCCTGCTCCGCCGGCTGCACGAAAATCTCGGCGCGGTCACGGACAGCAGCTACACCTGACGCACCGCACCGCGGCCGCGCCCTGTCGCCACCTCCAGGCATGCGCCCGCGCTTGCCCGCGGCACCCTTCCTGCCGAGCATCGTTTCCTCCGAGATCGGACCCGGCGGTTTCCCCGCCGTCGTCCTGGTCTGGAACGGTTCGCACAGATTAGTTGCTTAGGCAACAAAAGAAACAGCAATATATTGCGGCAGCGGGATTGGCCTATCGGCTCGTCATTCCGGGGCGCGCGTAGCGCGAACCCGGAATCCATCGTGCAACACCACTGCGGTGAATTGGATTCCGGGCTCGCGCCAAGAGGCGCGCCCCGGAATGACAGCGGAATGTGGCTTCGCTACCGGCCTTTACAACCCGATCCACTCGCCCGACGCATCATCGTTCAACCGCGCCACCGCATCGGCGCGGCGGGTCAGCACGGCGCGCTGGTTGATGTAGCCCTTGTCGGTAATCTCGCCGACATCGACCGACGGCGGTTCGGCGAGAAGCAGCGCGCGCGTGGCGTGGCCGGCGGAATTGGGGCCGTCCTGCTTCAGTTTCGCCAGTCCCTGCGCAATGGCGCTCCTGACCTTGTCATGCGCGAGCACCTCGTGCACATCAGCCGTCTCGCCCAGGCCGGCATGAGCACGGCAGGCCGCGACGTTGGGGAACACCAGGAAGCGCACTTCGTCGCCGCCATGACCTGACACCACGATATCCTGCGCCAGCGGCGCCAGCGCGGCGATGCCGGCAACGCGCAGCGTGCCGACGCTGACCCAGGTGCCGGAATTGAGCTTGAAATCCTCGGCGACGCGGCCGTCGAAGAACAGACCGCGCTCCGGCCGCGCGTGATCGGCAAGCTTCACGGCATCGCCGATCAGATAAAAGCCCTCTTCATCAAAAGCCTGCCTGGTCAGCTCCGGCGCCTTCCAATAGCCCGGCGTGACGTTGGGACCACGTACCCGCACCTCCAGCTTGTCGCCGGAGGCGACGAGCTTCAGCTCGGTGCCGGGAATGGGGACACCGATATTGCCGGAACGTTCGGCGAGGAAATGGCAGTCGGTCGCAAGCGGCGACGTTTCGGTCGAACCCCAGGCCGAAACCATCGGCAGCGCGCGGCCGACGGTCCTGATCGAGAGGTCTTCGAGCGCGTCCCAGAGGTTCTGCGGCAACGCGGCACCGGCATAGAAGGCGAATTTCACCTCGCTGAAGAAGCGGTGACGCAGCTCCTCGTCGCCGCGCAGCGCCGCGATCAGCATGTCGAATCCGCGCGGCACATTGAAATAGACCGTCGGCATCACGCTTTTCAGATTGGCGAGCGACGTCGCGAACAGCCCGGGCGCCGGCTTGCCGCCGTCGATATAGAGCGAGCCGCCATTGCGCAGCACGAGATTGAAATTGTGGTTGGCGCCGAAGGTGTGGCTCCAGGGCAACCAGTCGAGAATGACGAGGTCGCGGCCACCCTGCTCCAGAAATGTCCAGGTCTGCGCCTTGGCCTGCTGGCTCGAGGTCAGCATGCGCTGGGTGTTGATGACGGCCTTGGGCCTGCCTGTCGACCCCGAGGTGAACAGGAATTTGGCGATCGTGTCGGGCGTCACCGCGGCGAACGCCGTTGCGACGTCGGGCGTTTCAGGCGTTGTTGCAATGGCGCCGAAGGCCAACGCATCGGCATCGCCGTCGATGCCGCTGATGATCTGGGCCGTGTGAAGCGGTTTGATCGCCGCCAGCGCTGCCGCAAATGGTTTCATGGCGGAGACATAGATCGCGCCCGGCTCGAGCAGTGCGATCATGCTCTTGAGCTTGTCGAAATCTTTCGACATCAACGAATAGGCCGGCGAAATCGCCGCCGAGGGCACGCCGACATGCTGGGCCGCAAGCGCCAGCAGCGCGTGGTCGATGCTGTTGTCGGAGAGGATCGCGAGCGGGCGTTCGGCGCTCAGACCCTGTGCCAGGATCCAGGACGCCGCCGCACGCACCTGGCGCAGCGCCTGCGCATAGCTGACGGTGGTCCATGGCGCCTCGACGTCGCCGCGCTCGGCAAGGAAGGTCGCATCCGGCGTTTGCCGCGCCCATTGCTCCAGCCAGTCGCCGACGCAGCGCGCGCCGTCGCGCAAGGGGTCGGGCGAGCGCAGCACGATGCTGCCGTCGGCGCGATGCTCGGCGACGGTCCGTGGCGTTGCAAACAGGCTTGCGGCATCGCCGCGTGCGGCGGTTGTCATAATTTCCTCCTCCGCCCGGATCCCGGATCGGCCGCAGCCTCGTTCCGGGCTGCTTTGGCCATAATGTTGGGCATGACAATTGTTGTCGTCAACAACAATCTTCCGCCCGCGCTATAATGACGTTACAAGAATAGTCCGGCAGGAGACGCGATTTGACAGCCACCTCAGCCCAGACTTCCGCACGCAGACGCGCCGGCAACGGCGCGGCGCCTCGGGACATGGCCGACGATATTGGCCTCGACGCACTGGTCGGGCACGCCGGCTATGCGGTGCGGCGCTTCCAGATCTGGATCTTTCAGGACTTCATCAGAACGCTCGGCGATGTCGACATCCGGCCGACGCAATATTCGGTGCTGACCGTGATCGGCGCCAATCCGGGCCTGTCGCAGATGGCGGTGGCAAAGCGCCTTGGCATCGAGCGCGCCCGGCTGGTGCACCTGCTCGACAGCCTCGAACAGCGCAAGCTCGTGAAGCGGGTCAAATCGAAGGCGGACCGTCGCTCGCATGCGCTGCATCTCACGACCCAGGGCGAGACGGCGCTGGCGAAATTCAAACGGCTCGCGGCCGAGCACGAGCGGCATGTCGAAGAGAAGATCGGCAAGGAAAACCGGGCGCAGCTGCTGCGGATCCTCGCCGGCTTCACCTGATCTCGACTGCCCATGATTTGGGCAGATGCCCGTCACAGGGCGCTGACGGCACGGCCCGCCCGCCTGCCAAAATATCCCACAAGCCACTGATCCCACGGATCATATCCGCAGCCTCCGTCCTGCCCGGATAATGTACACAATGGCACATCGCTTGCTTCACTCCGGGGGTGAAGCAGTTGCCGGAGTTTTGTCGCCATGGGGGCTGAAATGGGGGCTGAGCAGCCTGAAACGATCGCCGCGATTTTGGCCGCGCATCGCGCGGGCACGCTGACGCCGGCAGAGACGGTCGCGCGGACCTATCAGCGCATCCACGACCACAATGATCCCGCCATCTTCATCAGCCTGCGCGACGAAAAGGATGCGATCGCCGAGGCTGAGAGACTCGCCACGAAGGACGCCGCCAGCCTGCCGCTCTACGGCGTGCCTGTTGCGGTGAAGGACAATATCGACGCGCTGGGCTTTCCGACCACGGCGGCCTGCCCGGCCTTCTCCACTACGGCGGCACACGATTCGACTGCGGTGGCGCGGCTGCGCGCGGCCGGCGCCATCATCATCGGCAAGACCAATCTCGACCAGTTCGCCACCGGCCTCGTCGGCGTGCGCTCGCCCTACGGCGTTCCCAAGAATTCGATCCGCGGGGATCTCATTCCGGGCGGCTCCAGTTCGGGCTCCGCGGTGGCGGTCGGCGCGGGGCTCGTGCCGCTGTCGCTGGGGACTGACACGGCCGGCTCCGGGCGCGTGCCGGCGATGCTCAACAACATCGTCGGGCTGAAGCCGAGCCTCGGCATGGTCTCGAATGCGGGGCTGGTGCCGGCCTGCCGCACGCTCGATTGCATCTCGGTGTTTGCGCTGACCGTGGACGATGCCGCACTGGCGCTCTCCGTGATGGCGGGGCCGGACCCGGCCGATCCGTTCTCGCGCGACCGGCCGCTGGGCGCGCTCACGCCGTTCCCGGCAGGCTTGCGCCTCGGCGTGCCGCGCAACGGACAGCTGATCTTTTTCGGCGACAAGAAGGCGGAAGCCGCCTACGCCGATGCACTGAAGCGCTGGACAGCACTCGGCGCAACGTTGGTGGAATTCGACCTCGAGCCGTTCTACGAGACGGCGCGGCTGCTCTATGAGGGCCCCTGGGTCGCCGAACGCTACCTCGTGATCAAGGATCTGCTGGCGTCCGCGCCCGATTCGATTCATCCGGTGACGCGCGAGATCACCGCGGCCGGCGCGCGGCTCACCGCTGCGGACACGTTCTCGGCGCTCTATCGCCTGCAGGGCCTGCGCAAGATTGCCGAGCGCACGTTTGCCAATATCGACGCGCTGGTGCTGCCGACCGCGCCGACCGCCTATACCACCGCGCAGGTGCTCGCCAATCCGATCGAGCTCAACAGCCGGCTCGGCACCTACACCAATTTCGTCAATCTGCTCGATCTCTGCGGCCTCGCGCTGCCGGCGTCGATGCGCGCCGACGGCATTCCGTTCGGCATCACGCTGCTCGCGCCCGCGGGGCATGATGCGCTGCTCGCGAGCATCGGCCGCGTCTTCCATGCCGATACCAAGCTGAGTCTCGGCGCGAAGGGCGCGGCGCAAGCTCCGCTGTCGCCAAGCAGCGGCGACGAGATCCCGATCGCGGTCGTCGGCGCACATCTGTCCGGCATGGTGCTCAACGGCGAATTGAAGGCACTGAACGGGCGCCTGATCGAGGCAACCAGAACTGCGCCCGACTACAAGCTCTACGCGCTCAAGACCACGCCGCCGAAGCCCGGCATGCTGCGCGTGGAAGCCGGCAAGGGCGCCGCCATCGAGCTGGAGATCTGGTCGCTGTCGCCGTCCGCCTTCGGCAAATTCGTCAATGCGATTCCTTCGCCGATGGCGATCGGCACGGTGCGCCTTGCCGATGGCCGCAGCGTGAAAGGGTTTCTCGTCGAGCCGGAGGTGCTGAGCGATGCGCGAGATATCACCGCGTATGGGGGATGGCGCGCGTATATGAAGGAAGCTGCGACAAAGTAGGTCTCGTAGGGTGGGCAAAGCGAAGCGTGCCCACGATCCCGACCTTCATGAAAAACCGTGGGCACGGCGCTTTGCGCCTTTGCCCACCCTACGGCACCGATCGCGCGGCGCTACACCGACACTGCGTAAATCTCGTACTCCCCGCGCACCAGCTCGATATGCGCACGCATCGCGGCGGCGGCGCCCTGCTTGTCGCCGCGCATGATGGCGACGACGACGCGGTCGTGCTCGGCTTGCGACTTGGCGAGACGGCCGAGGTTGCGGAACTGGGCGCGGCGGAACGGCTGCACGCGCACCCGCGTCGCCAGCGTGATCTCGGCGATGTAGCCGTTCTGCGAGCCCGCATAGATCGCGTTGTGGAAGCGCTCGTTGACCTCGTGAAAGCGATCGGGATTGCCGGTGTAGCTCAACACCCGCAGCTCCTCGTGGATCGCCTCGAGGCCATGGCGCTCGGCGGCGGACATGCGCTCGGCGGCGAGGCCTGCACACAGCGCCTCGAGCTCCGCCATGGCCTCGAACATGCTGGTCAGACGCTCGATCGAGGGCTGCGCCACCACCGCGCCGCGATGAGCACGCGCTTCGACGAGGCCGCTGGCCACGAGCTGACGCAACGCCTCGCGCACCGGCGTGCGCGAGACGCTGAAGCGGCGCGCGATATCGGTCTCGTCCAGGGGCGAGCCGGGGGCCAGGGCGCCGCGCACGATCTCGTCGGCGAGTTGCAGGCGCAGCTCCTCGGCGCGCGTGACCTTCTGCACCGATGGCGAGGCACGGTCGACGCGGGGCACCACCGGCTCGGCCGGCAGTGCTCCCTGCGGAAGATCGTCGAGCGTCATGCGGTCAGGTCTCTTTCGGCTCGTCGATCATGCTGACATGGGCGGCGACGACGCGCCAGCCCTCGGGAAAGCGAATCCAGGTCTGCATCTGCCGGCCGACCTTGCCGGGCGCCGTATCGCGATAGAACAGGGTGGAGGCCACCGCCGTGTCGCGGCCATAGCTGCTGATCACCGTCTTGGCGGTGCTGCGGTTCAGGCCGACCGGCGAGCGCGCGACGCGGAATCCGTTGATCGCGTCATAGCCGTAGAGGTTCTCACCGATGCCGTACCGCAACGTGCGGGGATCGTTGCGGAAGAGCTCGCCGAGCACGGCGACATCGTTACTGACGAGGGCCTGCTCATAACGATCGAATGCGGCTTTGACTTCCGCGATCACCTCGGGGAGATCGATCTCCATGTCAGAGTCCTCTCGGCGCGGGCGCTGCCGCGACGCCCATCTTTTCCAAAGCGTAGGCGACGCGGAGCGCGATGTCCTCGCGCCAGGGCGCAGCGATGATCTGCACGCCGATCGGCAGCGGCTCGAGCGGCACCGGGACGGCCACCACCGGCAGGCCGATGAAGGAGATCGGCTGGGTGTGGACGCCGATATTGGCGCGCACCGGCAGCTCGACGCCGTCGAGGTTGAAATTCACCTGCCCGAGCTTTGGCGCGGTGCAGGGCGTTGCCGGCGCGAGCAGCACGTCGACGGTCTTGAAGATCTCGGCGAGCTGCGCGCGATACCAGCGCCGAAATTTTTGCGCCCGATCGACCATCGGCGCCGGCACCATCGCGCCGGCGATCAGCCGGTCGCGCACCGCAGGATCGAAATCGTTCGGCCGCTTGCGCAGGCGATCGAGATGCAACGAAGCGCCCTCGGTGGTGGTGATGACATAGGCGGCCGCGCGGGCGCGCGCGGCTTCGGGAACGTCGACCACCTTCGTTGCGCCAAGCGCCTTGGCGACGCGGCTGACGGCCTCGACCGCTTCCGGAAACACGTTCTTCTGGAAATACCCGCCGGCGATGGCGATGCGCAGATCCGAGACGGGATTGGCGATCAGCGGCAGCGTCGGCTCCAGACCGCGCGTCGTGCAGGCGCTGTCCTCCGCGTCAGGGCCCTGCATCACGTCATAGGCAAGCGCGAGATCGGTGACGGAGCGCGCGAACGGGCCGAGATGATCGAGGCTCGCGACGAACGGGAACGAGCGCGCGCGCGACAGCCGGCCATAGGTCGGCTTCAAACCAAAAATGCCGCAAAACGAGGACGGCACGCGGATCGAGCCATTGGTGTCCGAGCCGAGCGCGATCGGCACCAGCGCGCCGCCGACCGCGCTGCCGGAGCCGCCCGAGGAGCCGCCGGTCATCCGCGTGGTGTCGTGCGGATTGCGCGAGGGACCGTCATGGACGTTCTCGCCCGTAAAATCATAGGCGTATTCGCCCATGTTGAGCGCGCCGACCAGCACGGCGCCGGCGGCTTCCATCCGCTCGATCAGCGTCGCATCGCGCGCTGCGGGCGCGCGATCGCGGTTGATCTTCGAGCCGGCGCGCGTCGGAAGCCCGGCGACGTCAAACAGGTTCTTCACCGCGAAGGGAACGCCGGCGAGCGGGCCGACTTCCTTGCCGGCGGCGATGTCGGCGTCGATGGCGCGTGCTTTCGCACGGGCGCGATCGGCGGTGACATCAGTGAAGGAATTGAGGACACTGTCGTGCTGCTTGATGCGCGACAGCGCCGCTTCCGTGGCGTCGAGCGCGGACATCCGGCGGCCCGCAACCGCACTCGCGATGTCCGAGGCCGTCATCTCTGGCTTGCTGGTCATGGCAACATCAAGCGGTGAAAATCGGCGCCGGCTCGGTCTCGTCCGGCAGCGCGAATTCGTCGACCAGGCGAGCGAGGCGCAGCGAGACTTCGAGGTTGGCGCGCACCGCGGGCCTCCAGGCCTCCTCGACCGGCAGCGCCAGCGCTTTCGATACGGCGTCGATATAATCGTCCAGCGGCTCGGCCATCACGCTCCCAAACTAGCTCTCTAGGTTGTCATTTGAGCATGATCTTCTCGGAAAACCGCGTCACACTTTTCCGGATCATGCTCAGTGGACCTGCAACGGCGGATGCGGGATCGCCGTCAGCAGCTCCTTGGTGTAGTCGTCCTGCGGATCGCTCAAGACCTGCTCGGAAGAGCCCTCTTCGACGATTCGACCCGTCCGCATCACAATGACACGATCGCACAGCAAGCGCACCACATTCAAATCATGCGAGACGAACAGATAGCTCATACCTAGCCGCGCCTTGAGGTCCTGCAGCAGGTTCAGAACGACAGCCTGCACCGAGACGTCCAGCGCCGCCGTCGGCTCGTCCAGGATGACCAGCTTGGGATGCAGCGCGATGGCGCGGGCGATGCCGACACGGGCCTTCTGGCCGCCGGACAATTGATGCGGGAAACGATCCAGCAGGTTGTGCGGCAGGCCGACCATGGTGGCCAGTTCCTCGCAGCGGGCGCGAAGCGCGTCGCGCCCCCTGATATCTCCCAATTGCATGATCGGGTCGGCAATGGCGCGCGCGGCGGTGAAGCGCGGGTTGAGGCTGTCGGTCGGATCCTGGAACACCATCTGGATGCGGCTGCGCTGTGGCAGCCGGGCGAACGAGGCCGGCGCGATGCCGCCGATGTCCTCGCCGTCGAACTGGATCAGGCCGGAGGTCTGGTCGAGCAGGCGCATCACCATCATCGACGTGGTCGATTTGCCGCAGCCAGACTCGCCGACAAGGCCGACGCTTTCGCCATGGCCGATCGAAAAGCTGATGCCGTCAACGGCGCGGAAGACATCCGGCTCCAGCGGCGGCTTGCGGCCGAACAGCTTTCCGAGCGTGGCGGTGGCGCCCTGGCGCGGGTATTCCTTGACGAGCTTTTCGATGAGGAGGAGCGGCGTCTTCTCCCTCTCCCCGCTTGCGGGGTCGCGACGAGCTTCGCTCGCGCTGAGAGGGTCGGGGTGAGGGGGACTCTCCGCGAGCACGGTGCTGGGAGAGCCCCCCTCACCCGCCGCGCTCCGCGCGTCGGCCTCTCCCCGCACGCGGGGAGAGGCTAGAGTCTCCTCCTCCGGCAGCAGATCCCGCAGGCTCACGCCGAGCCGCGGCGTCGCGCGCATCAGCTTCTTGGTGTAGGGGTGCTGCGGGTTGGCGAAGATGTCGGCGGCTTTCGCGGTTTCGACCACCCGGCCCTTCTCCATCACCACGACGCGGTCGCAATAGGCGGCTGCCAAGCCGAGATCGTGGGTGATCAGGATGGTCGACATCGCGCGGCGCTTGGTCAGCTCTACGATCAGGTCCATCACCGCCTTCTGCGTGGTGACGTCGAGGCCGGTGGTCGGCTCGTCCGCGATCAGCAGCTGCGGATTGCAGGCGAGCGCGAGCGCGATGACGACGCGCTGGCACATGCCGCCCGAGAGCTCGAACGGATAGGCGTGGTAGCGCTCGCGCGGGCGGGCGATCTTGACCTGCTCCAGCGCCTCGATCGCCTTCTCGCCGTGATCCTTGACCTGGGCCTGCTGCACGTGGGTGCGCAAGACGTCCTCGATCTGGTCGCCGACTTTCCGGATCGGGTTGAGTGCGGCGCGCGGGTTCTGAAAGATCATCGAGACTTCGCGGCCGCGCAAATCGCGCATCTGGTCCTCGGTCGCGGCCTTGACGTCGATGCCGGAGAACATCACCGAGCCCTCGGCGATCCGCCCCGCGCGGTCGAGGATGCGCATCACCGCGTAGGACGTCACCGACTTGCCCGAGCCGGACTCGCCGACGATGGCAAGCGTCTCGCCCTTGGCGACGGAGATGTTGACGTGCTGCACGGCTTTGACGATGCCGCGGCGGGTGGAGAATTCGACGGTGAGGTCCTGGACGTCGAGCAGCGGCTGGGCGGTCATGCGGGCCTACGAACCAAAAAACGCGAAAACAACCCCATGCACAGTAGAATGGGATTGAAATCATTGGAGAATTTTGGACGGGTGTTTGCGCGTGAGGCGTGCACGGGCCTCTCGCTCCCTCTCCCCGTTCTTACGGGGAGAGGGTTGGGGTGAGGGGCCTCTCTCCGCGCAAACGGCTGGCAGAGGAGTTCGCGGAGACCCCCCCTCACCCGGTCCGCTAACGCGGCCCGGCCTCTCCCCGCACGCGGGGAGAGGCGAACGGCAGCACCGGCTTCAGACAAAGCAATCATCACGTCCTCCGCTGGGGGTCGACGATGTCGCGCAGGCCGTCGCCGAGGAGGTTGAAGCAGAACACGGCGATCATCAGGGCGAGGCCGGGGAACAGCGCGATCCACCATTCGCCCGACACCATGAAGCCCGCGCCTTCGGCGACCATGATGCCCCATTCGGCGGTGGGCGGGCGGACGCCGAGGCCGATGAAGGAGAGACCGGCGGCATTGAGGATGGCGTAGCCCATGGTCAGCGACATCTGCACGATCATGATCGGCATGATGTTCGGGAGGATGTGCACCAAGAGGATGCGGAATTCGCCGTTGCCGGAGAGACGCGCGGCCTGCACGAAGCCGGCGTTGCGGCGGACGTTGGCCTCGGCGCGCGCGACGCGGGCGTAGAGCGGGAAGTTCACGATGGCTGTAGCGAGGATGATGTTCTGCACGGTGTTGCCGAGCGCTGCGACGATGCCCATCGCCAGCACGAACAGCGGGAAAGCCATGATGGTGTCGGCGATGCGGCCGACGATGCGATCGGTCCAGCCACCGAAATAGCCGGCAGCGATGCCGGCGAGGCCGCCCATCAGGAACACCAGCGCGACAGAGGCGACCGCGATAAAAGTGTCGAGCCGCGTTGCCACGACGACGCGACTGAAGATATCGCGCCCCAATTGGTCGGTACCGAACCAGTGCGCGGCCGACGGCGGCTTCAGTGCTGCGGCGGTGTCGGAGGCGAGCGGATCGTAGGGCACCACGTAGGGACCGAGGATCGCGGCGGCGAGGATCAGGATCAGCAAGGCGAAGGCAAAGCCGGTGACCTTGTTTTCGCCGAGCACGTAGCGGGTCTGTTCGAGGATCGCAGCCAGTCCCGAGGTACGTGCGGGACCGACAGGCTCGACAGCAGGCGCAACAGAACTCATGAATGCCCCCTACCCTTCCAACCGCACGCGCGGATCGATCACGCCGTACAAAATGTCGATCACGAGATTGAGCAGCACGTACATGACCGCCATGGTCAGGACAAAACCTTGCACCGGCGCGAAGTCCGACGAGATCAGCGCTTCCACCGCGTAGGAGCCGATGCCGGGCCATGCGAAGACTTTTTCCACCAGCACGTTGGCGCCGAGCAGGAACGAGAACACCATGCTGAGCGTGGTGATCACGGGCAGCATCGCATTGCGGAAGGCGTAAGTGACGATCACGGTCGACGGTGACAGGCCGCTGGCGCGCGCGGTGCGGACGAATTCGGACGCGAGCACCGCCAGCATCGAGGCGCGTGTCATGCGTGCGATCGGCGCCAGCGAGAAGATCGCCAACGTCGTCGCCGGCAGGATGAGCTGGCTCAGCGCCGAGCGGAACGCTTCGAGATCGCGCGCGATCAAGGTGTCGATCAGATAGAAGCCGGTCACCGTCGGCGGCGCGCTGTAGAACACGTCGAGCCGGCCGAGCGGCGCAGGCGACCAGCCGAGCCGGAAATAGAAGACATAGACCAGCACGAGGCCAGTGAAGAACACCGGCAGCGAGACGCCGGCTGTCGTCGTGATGCGACATAAGTGATCGACCCACGATCCCGGCCGCGTCGCGGCGAGCACGCCGAGCGGAATGGCGATGACGACGGACACGATGAGGCCGAGCAGCGTGAGTTCAGCCGAGGCCGGCAGGCGGTTGCGGATCTCGGCCGCGACCGGCTGTCCTGTCGTCAGCGAGTTGCCGAAATCGCCGTGGGCGAGGTCGTTGGTGTAGCGGAAGAACTGCTCGATCAGCGGCTTGTCGAGGCCGAGTTTTTTCCGGATCTGCTCGACGGCTTCCTTCGTCGCAGCGGGGCCGGCGAAGTAGGCGGCGGGATCGCCCGGCAGCGCGCGCGTCAGCAGGAATGTGACGATGACGACCCCGATCAGCGAGGGAATCGCAAACATCAGGCGCTTGCCGATCATGGTGAGCATGGGGTGCTCCTGCGCTGCGTATGGGAACGAGATCGTGCGGCACGTTCGGCTGCGTTCCCTCCCCCCTTGTGGGGGAGGGCTAGGGAGGGGGGTGGCTCCGGGAGAGGTCTGAGTTTGTGGCTACCCCCCTCCCTGCCCCTCCCCCACAAGGGGGGAGGGAATGAGGGAGCGGTGGCAGCCTCACTCCAAGAGCTGAAAGACACGGCCAGATCGCACGCACGCACGACACCTCACCCCTTCGCCAGCGCGCGATAATCGAGCCTCCGGTGGAACCAGTATTGATAGCCGCTGATGTTCTTCTGCATCGCGACGTTGACGAAGGGCTGGTACAGCGGGATGCGCGGGATGTCGGTGAAGGCGAGATCGACGAAGCCCTTCACGTCGGCATCGTAAGTTGACTTGTCGCCGGCCGCGGCGGCGGTGCGGGCGCCGTCGATCAGTCTGTCCATCTCCGCCGACTTGTAGCTCATGGTGTTGAAGACGGAATTGTTGCCGTGATAGCACCAGTAGAAGAAGTACTCGGGGTAATCGAGCCAGCCCGAGAACACATTGGTGAAGAGCGGCATCTCCTTCTTGTTCAATTCGGTGCGCCAGTTGGCGCCGGGCACCTTGTTGATGGTGGTCTTGATGCCGATCTGCGCGAGGCTCTCCTGCACCAGCACGCAGAGCGGCTCGTTGACGCCGGCAAAATTGAGGTCGAACGAGATCGTGGTCTCGAAGCCGTTCGCATAGCCCGCCTCCGCCAGTAGCGCCTTCGCCTTGTCCATGTCGGTGTTGTATTTATGCGGCTGCGGCCAGGCGACCTCGGTCGCCTTGTCCTTCGGCGCGCCGAACATCGGGTTGGCGAGGCCGAACATCACGGCGTCCATGATCTTCTGATAGGGCAGCGCGTAGGCAACGGCCTGGCGCACCTTCGGATTGTCGAAGGGCGGCTTGGTGACGTTCATGCCGATATACTGGATGCCGTTGGAGAACGGCAGCGACACCACGTTGAGCTTGCCGTTGGCTTTCATCTCCTGAAAGTCCTTGTTCGGCAGCTCATAGGAGATGTCGGCATCGCCGCGCTCCAAGAGCGCGCGGCGGTTGCCGGCCTGCGGCACCATGCGCCAGATCACGCGCTTGATCTTCGGCAAGGGGCCACCGACCCAATCCTCGTTGCGCTCCATGATCACTTCGGTGCCCGCGGTCCACTTCGTCACCTTGTAGGCGCCGGAGCCCGCGGTCTGCTGCTTGGTGAATTCGAGGCCCCAGGGGTCCTTCTCGCTGGCATTCTTCTTCACGAGCTCGGAGTTGACGATGCAGGGCACGATCACGGCGAGATCGGGAATCGTCAGCTTGTCCTTTTTCAGGAAGTCGACGCGCACCGTGTGGTCGTCGATCACGACGAACTGTTCGGGCTTGGTCAGCGAGCCCGCGCTCATCTGGAACGTCGGAAAGCCGCCGACGCTGACGGCGCGATCGAGCGACCACTTCACGTCCTTGGCGGTAACGGGCGCCCCGTCGTGGAATTTGGCGTTCTTCTTCAGCTTGAAGGTGACCGACATGTCGTCGATCCTAAACTCCTCGGCGAGCTCGCCCTTGAACTTGTCGCGGTCGTAATAGGGCACCCCGCCGGGGCCGCTCTTCATCTCGTGGCTGATCAGGCGGTCGTAGCAATTCCAGGACACCTCATAGCCGGGCACGTTGGTGCCGACGCCGTGGATGTCGAGATTGTTGGGGCCGCCTTCCGAGACGATCAGCAGCGTCTCGGAGCGGGCGTCGGCATAGGCTGAGGAAATCACCTGTGGCATCGCCGGAAGCGCCGCTCCGGCGGCCAACCCGGAAACGGACTTGAGGAAATCGCGGCGCTTCATGAAATCGCTCCAACTCAAAGTTCTTGGTTGGAACCGGATTCGCAAAGTTCGTGCCAAGGCTTAACGGGTATTTACAATCAAGTTAATGAACTGATATCGCTTATGAAATGTCGATTTAGGCGCGTCGTGGCCTTCGTCTCGATCTCCCGAGATTGCATACAAAGATACAGATTTGCCTATTCAATGGGCTGAATTTGATTGGCGCCCGCCCGATAAGCACGGCTGTCATTCCAGGGCGATGCGCAGCATCGAGCCCGGAATCCATCGGGCGGCAGCACGCGCAGGATCATGGATTCCGGGCTCGCCGCTCCGCGGCGCCCCGGAATGACGGAGAGAGGCGGGGCCGGCGCTGACCGGCCTCAACCCGCCCAGATCAGCTCCTGCAGCTCGACCAGGTCATCCGCCTGCTCCTGCCAGCCCGCGATGCAGATGTGGCTGTTGAGGTCGCTGGCGCGGTGCAGCAGCATCAGGGCCATCAGCCGGCGCTTCAGCGTATAGTCGAGCTTCGTATAGCCAAAGCCTTCGAGCAGGCTCTTCACCCTCCCCGGCCGGCCCGCCGCCATGAACGCGCCGGGGCCGAGCAGGTCGTAATCGCGCCATCCCGCCAGCACGTCGCCGAAGTCGAACAGGCCTTTGAGCGACCACTGGCCGTCATCGCAGGCGAGCAGGAAGTTCTCCGGGATGTACTCGCCGACCAGAAAGACCGGCGGCGCATCCATCGGAATGAGCTTTTCCGCATCGCGCAGGAGATCGTCGAGGCCTTTGAGGAATTTCGGCGCGAGGCCGAGGCGCGTGTGCCGGGCACGGCAGCCTAGCATCTGCGCACGCATGAAGTCGTCCCAGCGCGGCTCGATGTTCGCCAGCGGTCCGAGCGGGACGCGCTGGACGCTCGCGATGGTCTCGCCGATCTGGCGCAGCAGGCGCTCCTTCTGCGCTTCGGGCAGATGCGGCCAGACCTCCGAGCCGAGCGTGCCGGCAAGACGGGTGATGACGAGATAGGGCCAGCCGTCTCGCGTTCCTTCGGCGACGATCTCGGGGATCGGCAGATCGAGATGGCCTTTGAGCTGCATCAGCGAGCCGCGCTCGGAGACGAATTGTGCGTGCAGCAGCGGCGGGAAGATTTTCAGGATCAGCGTCTCGCCGAGACCAACCACGAGGTTGGTGCCGGTCGCAAACACATGCGGCGCGCTGATGTCGAGATCGTGGCTGCGCGCGATGTCGAGGGCGATCGGCAGCCATTGCGAGGACGCGGAGCGAAAGGCGCGAAAGCTTTCGGAGTCGGTGAAGGCCGGCAGTGTTTGCGATGGAGCGATCGTCATTCAGGTGTTTTTTTGTTGATTCAGTGCGAGCCAAGAAGACGGTGCACCTCTCCCGCTTGCGGGGGAGGTCGGCGCGTTCCGGGCGATGCGAAGCATCGTCCCGCGCCGGGTGGGGGCTCTTTCCTCTAGGGGATTATCCCGTTGTGGAGACACCCCCACCCCAACCCTCCCCCGCAAGCGGGAGAGGGGGCGCACCTCACTCGAGGTCGCAGCGGTGTCCAATCGCAACATGCATTACCGCTCCGGACTTGCCCGCTCGAACTGGCGAAGCAGCTTGTTGCCGCGCTCGACGGCGGAATCCAGCGCGGCTTGCGCGCTCTTCTGGCCGGCGAACGCCTGCTCCAGTTCGTCCTCGATCGCGCCGCGGATCAGGACGAAGGAGCCGAGCCGGATGCCCTTCGAGTTCTCCGTCGGCGGATTGAGCGTGATCTCCTCGAACGAGATCGCCGAGCCCGGATTGCGCTCGTAAAAGCCCTGCGCGCGCGTCAGCTCGGACGCGGCGCGGGTGATCGGCAGATAGCCGGTGTTCTGATGCCAGGCGGCCTGCACGCCGGGCTGCGACAGATAGGCGAAGAACCGCGCCACGCCCTTGTATTCCTCGCGCGGCCGGTCGCGCAGCACCCACAGCGTGGCGCCGCCGATGATCGAGTTCTGCGGCGCGCCCTTCACGTCGGGCCAATACGGCATCATGCCGTAGCCGATCTCGAATTTCGAATTCGCTCTGATGTCGGCGCGCGTCGCCGAGGAGCCGATGAAGATGCCGCATTCGCCCTTCTGAAAGCGCGGCTCGGCCGCTTGGCCGCGGCCGCCATAGTCGAACAGTTTTGTCTTTTGCCATTCGGCGAGCTGGGCGATGTGCATCACCACGACCGGATTGTTGATGGTCAGCTCGGCGTCGAGCCCGGCAAAGCCGTTGCCGCGCGTCGCCAGCGGCAAATTATGGAAAGCGGAGAAATTCTCGACATGGATCCAGGACGGCCAGGACGTGGTGAAGCCGCACGCCGCACCGCGGTCGCGCAGGCGCTTTGCGGCCGCGCCCAATTCCGGCCAGGTCTTCGGCGGCGCCTCCGGATCGAGGCCGGCGTCGCGGAACATAGTTTTGTTGTAGTAGAGGATCGGCGTCGAGGAGTTGAACGGGAACGACAACAGATTGCCGGCCGCGTCGGTGTAATAGCCGGAGACCGCGGGCAGGTAATCGGTCAGCGAGAACGGCTCGTGCATGTCCCGCATCAGGCTGAACACCGGATAGATCGCGCCCCTGGCCGCGGTCATGGTGGCGGTGGCGACCTCGTTGACCTGGACGATGGCGGGCTGGCTGCGCGAGCGGAAGGCGAAGATCGCGGCGGTCACCGTCTCGGTGTAGTTGCCCTTGTAAGCGGGCACGATGCGGTAATCGGACTGCGAGGCGTTGAAGTCCGAGGCGAGCTTTTCCAATTGCCGCCCAAGCTCGCCGGACATGGCGTGCCACCACGCGATGTCGGTGGCGGCGCGCACGGGCGCGGCCAATGAGAGAGCCGCCAGGGCGGCGACGAGCTGCAAAAGGCGCAATGCTGAAGTCACGATGGCGCTTCCCATGCCGCACGACAAAGGCGGCTGCCCTGCTTAAGGCGCGGCATTTGCGGTTTCAACCGGGAATGAACGCCGGCCGCGCCGCACAATTACACGGCCGCGCCGGGCGGGATGGCCTTCCCCCGACCATCTGCTAGATTGCATTGAACCTTTTGCTCCCGCCATAGACTCCACCACTGAGGGGTTGAGTGTGCCAAGGTTGAGCCGTGCCGAACTCTCGCGGACCGGAGTGATCGTCGTCGCGCTTCTGCTTGCCGTCTGTGCGACGGGCGCCGTTGCACGCGAATTTCGCTCCGCCGATACCCAGACCGAGGATTACCCGACCGTCCAGGCGCTGCGCTACATGGGCGCGCTGATCGCCGAGCGCAGCGGCGGCCGCCACGAGATCAAGGTGTTCCACTCCCGCCAGCTCGGCGAGGAAAAGGAGACCATCGAGCAGACCCGGGCCGGCGCGATCGACCTCAACCGGACCAACGTGGCGCTGATCGGCAACTTCGTGCCGGCGATGAACGTGCTCGCCATGCCGTTCCTGTTCCGGTCCATCGAGCACATGCAGAAGGTGCTGGACGGGCCGATTGGCAGCGAGATCCTGAACAGCTTCGAGCCCTATGGCTTCGTCGGGCTCGCCTTCTACGATTCCGGGGCGCGGTCGATCTACAACGGCGCCCGCCCGGTGAAGACCATCGCGGATCTCAAGGGATTGCGGATCCGGGTGCAGCAGTCGGAGTTGATGAGCCAGATGATCCGCTCGCTCGGCGCCGAGCCGGTCGAGATGCCCTATGGGCAGGTGCTCACCGGGCTCGCCAACCATCTGATCGACGGCGCCGAGAACAACTGGCCATCTTTCGTGACGACGGATCATTACACGCACGCCGGGCATTATACGCTCACCGAGCACACGATGAGCCCGGAAGTGCTGGTGATCTCGCTGAAGGCCTGGCAGAGCCTGTCGCCGGACGACCAGAAGATCTTCCGGGAGGCCGCGCAGCGCTCCAGCCGGTTCATGCGCGAGAAATGGCGCGACCTCGAGGAGCAGTCGCAGCGCAAGGCGCAGGAAGCCGGCGTCACCATCATCAGGGAGATCGACCGCAAGCCGTTCGAGGACGCGATGGCCCCGATCTACGCCAAGGCCGGGCGCGATCCCGCCGCGGCCGCGCTGATCGAACGTATTCGCAAGGTGGAGTGAGCCGCGTTGGCTGCACTTGGACATACCGAGCACGCAGACCGGCCGTCCGGCCCGATCGGACGGCTGCGCGCACGGCTGGTCGGCGTGCTTCGGGCGGTGCCGATCCGCTGGCGCATCCTGTCGATCGCCGCGCTGAACTCCGCCGTGGTGGTGGTGCTGGTGGGGATGATCTGGAACGGCGCGCAGGTGCTGGGCTCGGCCTGGGACGACGTGCGCCAGGTGCGCGAATCCGACCGCATCCTGGCGCTGCTCGAAAGCGAGACCGGGCGCCTGCACAATCTGATCCACCGCTACATCAACCAGCCGAGCCCCGACCTGTTCGCCGAGATCCTGCTGCTGCGCGAGGCGGTACTGGGCACGCTGACCAACCGCGCCGCCAAGGACCCGATGCTGTCGGGCTCGGTCGAGGAGCTGGAGCGCACCACCGACCGCTTCCTCAACGGCTTCGGCGAGCTGCGCAGCGTGCAGGCCACCATTGCCAAGACCTATGAGGACCAGGTGCAAGGCCCGGCCAGGGACATGGCCGGCCTCTATTCCATCATCGAAGGCGCCACCGGCCATCGCGACGCCCTGATCTGGCCATCGCTCGGAAAATCCCGCGAGGCCTTCACCGCGATGCTGGTGGCGGCCAATTCCTACTATCTGTCGCTGTCATCGGGCGCGGCCGACGACGCGCGCCGCAACACCGAGACGATCGAGAAGACCATCCCCGTGATGATCGATCTCGCCGACAACGACCTGCAGAAGATGGCCTTGCGGCGGCTCGGGGCCCGCACCGCCGCACTGCGTGAGGGCTTTGCAAAGCTCTCCGAGCAGCTTGCCAGCCGCACCGAGCTGCTCCGCAACACCATCGACGCCAGCCAGGCCGAGGCGATCGGCGCCATCGACGACCTCTCCACCAAGATGCGCAAGCGCGAGCAGAAGGCGCAGGAGACCTTCGACCGCACGCTGGCGGATATTTCCCGCCGTGTCCTTTCCATTGCGGTGATCTTCCTCGGCATCATCCTCACCGCCGGCGTGATGATCGCGCTGTCGATCCGGCTGCCGCTGCAGCAGATCATGGCGGCGATGCGCGCGATCACGCTCGGCGATCTCGACCGCGAGGTGCAGGGCACCAAGGCCCGCGACGAGGTCGGCGCCATGGCGCGCGCGGTGGAGGTGTTCCGCGAGAACGCGATCGCGAAGCGGCAGACCGAGGACGAGCTGCGCGCGTCCAAGGAGAAGGCCGAGAGCGCGCTGCTCGAGCTCAATACCGCACAGCAGAATTTGATCGATGCCGAACGGCTGGCGGCGCTCGGCGGCCTCGTCGCCGGCGTCGCGCACGAGGTCAACAATCCGATCGGCATCAGTCTGACGGTGGCTTCGAGTTTTGCCCGGCGCAGCGAGATCTTCGAGGCCCAGCTCAAGGGCGATGGGGGCCTGCGTCGCTCGCAGCTGGAGGAATTCGTGCAGTCCTCACGCGACGCCTCGCAGCAGCTGGTCGCCAATCTGCAGCGCGCCGGCGAGCTGATCCAGTCGTTCAAGCAGGTCGCGGTCGACCGCTCCCATGCGGAGCGGCGGCAATTCTCGCTCAGCGAGGCCACCGACCAGATCATCGCCAGCCTGCGCCCGGTGCTGAAGCGCTCGCCGATCACGCTCCAGGTCGACGTGCCCGAGGGGCTGCTGCTCGACGGCTATCCCGGCTCCTATGGCCAGATCCTGACCAACCTCTTCCTCAACGCCGCCAACCACGCCTTCGCCGACGGGCGCGCCGGCACGATCATCATCTCGGCGCGGCCGCGCGGGGCCGACGACGTCGAGCTCATCTTCACCGACGACGGGGCCGGCATGACCTCCGACGTGCAGCGCCAGGCCTTTGACCCTTTCTTTACCACCCGGCGCAATGAAGGCGGCACGGGACTCGGGCTTCATATCGTCTATAACCTCGTCACCCAGCAGCTCGGCGGGCGCATGATGCTGGAATCCAAGCTGGGACAAGGCACCACTTTTCGCATTATCATGCCCCGGGTCGCCAAGGGCGGCGCGCAAAGCACAGAAAGTGACGGGACTTCTCAATGGCCGAACAGGACGATGTCCTCCACCTGATCGACGATACCGGTACCGCGTCGGAGGATGCCAACGCCCGGAAATGGAAGATCGCCGTCATCGACGACGATCCGGCCGTGCATGACGGCACCCGCTTTGCGTTGTCCGACTACAGCCTCAACGGCCAGAGCCTGGAGATCCTGTCGGCCTATTCCGCGGCGGAAGGCCGCAAGCTGATGGCCGAGCACAGCGACATCGCCGCCGTGCTGCTCGACGTCATCATGGAGACCGACGTCGCCGGCCTCGAGCTGGTCGAGTTCATCCGCAACGAGATCCGGAACGAGACGGTGCGCATCATCCTGCGCACGGGACAGCCCGGCCAGGCGCCCGAGCGGCGCGTGATCGTGCAGTACGACATCAACGACTACAAGGCCAAGACCGAGCTCACCGCCGACAAGCTGTTCACCTCGCTGACCGCGGCGCTGCGCTCCTATCAGCAGCTCGAGCGCATGGTGCAGACACGGCGCGGGCTCGAGATCATCATCGACGCGGCCTCGACGCTGTACGACTTCAAGTCGATGCAGCGGCTCGCCGAGGGCGTGCTGACCCAGCTGGCCTCGCTGCTCAACGTCGATTGCGCCGGTATACTGGTCTTGCGCGACAATGGCGGCATCGACCCCGAACTCTCGGTCCTCGCCGGCAGCGGCTGCTATAGCCGCTTCATCGGCACCACGACGTCGAAGGCGCTCGACCCCGAACTGCGCGAGATGGTGGAGGCCGCGTTTCAGCGCCGCAAGAACGAATTCGCCGACCACCGCAGCGTGATCTATTTGCGCACCGGGTCCGGCCGCGAGGTGGTAGTGCTGCTGCAGGCCGAGCGCGAATTGTCCGAGACCGACCGCTCGCTGGTCGAGATTTTCTCCTCGAGGCTCTCGATCGCCTTCGACAACGTCATCCTCTATCAGCAGCTTCAAGCCGCCAATACCCAGCTGGAGGACCGCGTCGCCCAGCGCACCCGCGCGCTGATGCAGGCCAACCGCCGCCTCTCCGCGCAATGGCTGCGGCTGCAGCGCGCCAACGGCTTCAAGAACGAGATTTTGGGCACGGTCGCGCACGATCTGAAGAACCCGCTCGGCGTCATCCTCGGCCGCACCGAGATGCTGAAGGAGCTGATCTCGACCTGCGCCTCGGAAAACGGCGTGGTCGCCCAGGTCGACCACATCCGCGACGCCACCAAGCGCCTGACCACGATGGTCGACCATCTGATCTCGGACGCGATGGCCGATGCCTTCGACATCACCATCCGCCGCGAGCCGGTCGACGTCGCCGCCCTGGTCAAGGAGGTCGCCGAGGCCAACCAGCCGCTCGCCGTCAACAAGCAGCAGGCGATCAGCGTCGCCGCGCCGGCCAACATCGTCACCATGTGCGACACCGACCGCATCCGCGAGGCGATCGACAATCTCATCAGCAACGCCATCAAATACTCACCGATCGGCGGCAAGATCGACGTGGTCGTCAGCCACGAGGGCGGCGACACCGTCGTCCGCGTCAGCGACGAGGGCGCCGGCCTGTCGCCGGAAGATCTCGGCCGCCTGTTCGGCCGGTTCCAGCGGCTGTCGGCCAAACCGACCGCCGGCGAGAGCTCGACGGGACTTGGGCTCTCCATCGTCAAGCGTATCGTCGACATGCATGGCGGCGAGGTGACCGCCGACAGCGAAGGGCCCGGCAAGGGCTCGACCTTCACCATCACCCTTCCCCCGACCGAAATGCCGTGACGTAGAGACCATGACCCAAAGCCAGCACATCATGATCGTCGACGATGAAGCCCCGGCCCGGGAGATGGTCGGCGATTATCTCAAGATGCACGGCTTCACCGTGACGCTGTGCGACGGCGGCAAGTCCTTGCGCGCCGCGATCCAGGGCAGCATGCCCGATCTCGTCGTGCTCGATCTCAACATGCCCGAGGAAGACGGCCTCTCGATCATCCGCGACCTCAAGAGCCGCATCAACGTGCCCGTCATCATGCTGACGGCAACCGCGAGCCCGATCGACCGCGTGGTGGGCCTCGAGCTCGGCGCCGACGATTACGTGGCCAAGCCCTGCGAGCTGCGCGAGCTGATGGCGCGCATCCGCTCGGTGCTGCGGCGGAGCGTGCCGGCCAAGGCCGCAGCGCCTGATGCGGCGGCGGCGAAATCCGACAAGGAGCAATTGGTACGGTTCGGGACAAAGTGGCTCGATCTCGAAGCCCAAGCCCTGCGCGACGACGAGGGCAACGAGCATCCGCTGACCGCCTCCGAGTTCGGGCTGTTGAAGGTGTTCGCGGCCAATCCGAAGCGCGTGCTGTCGCGCGAGCGCTTGCTGGAATTGGCTAACGCGCGCGACGCCGAAGCCTTCGACCGCGCCGTCGACCTGCGCATCATGCGCATCCGCCGCAAGATCGAGCCCGATCCGGCCAAGCCCGCCGTGATCCGCACCATCCGCGGCGGCGGCTATCTGTTCTCGCCGGCGGGCGAGAAGGCGTAAGCCTCACACTCCGCCGTCGTCCCGGACAAGCGCGCCCTTGGGCGCGCGCAGATCCGGGACCCATAACCCCAGGCCGTGGTTTGGCGTGAAAGCGCCCACTCCGAGTCCCCGGAACCACTCCTCCCTTTGGGTATGGGTCCCGGGTTCGCTTCGCGCCCCGGGACGACAGTCTGGCGCGACCGAACGCAAGTCACCAAGATTCGTTCCGTGGCGCCCCCGTCCGCCTCAACACCCCTATCCCCGTATTTTCCGTACATTGAAATTCCACGACTTTTCGTCCCGAATGTTTCGTCGCCATCCCTCCGACGAAACAATTTGGCGGCGCACGAAACCATTTTCCCCTTTTCGTGCAGACGTCCCGAAACGTTGGCTCATTAACACTTTGGTCCAAGGAAACGCCGCTCGGTTGCGGCGCTACGGGGAGCCAAGTCAATGCGGAACGTCATCGCCATCAACGCCCAGGCCAGCCAGAGCATCATCGCCGCTCAGGCGACTTCGGACGACATGCTTCTCGAGAGCATTGCCGACGGCAACCGGACGTCGATGCATATCCTTTATTGTCGGCACAGCGTGCGGGTGTACCGCTTCATCCTGCGCATCGTGCGTGACGCCACCGCGGCGGAAGACCTCGTCAGCCAGGTGTTCCTGGACGTGTGGCGGACCGCCGGCCAATTCCAGGGCCGATCCCAGGTTTCGACCTGGCTGCTCTCGATCGCCCGCTTCAAGGCGCTGACTGCGATGCGCCAGCGCCGCTTCGAGGACATCGACCAGGAGGACGTGCGGCAGATCCCCGACGATTCCGATACGCCGGAGACCTCGCTCGACCGCAGCGACACCAGCGCCATCCTGCGCGCCTGCGTGCAGAAGCTGTCGCCCGCGCATCGCGAGATCATCACCCTCGTCTACTACCACGAGAAGTCGGTGGAGGAGGTCGGGCAGATCATCGGCATCCCCCAGAGCACGGTGAAGACGCGGATGTTCTACGCCCGCAAGCAGCTGGCCGAATTGCTTAAGGGCTGCGGCGTCGAGCGCTTCGCTGCCTGAGGCCAAGGATTTCAAAGGGATAGGGCCGCCGATCTGGCCCTCTCCCGGGACACGGAAGTGTTACCGCCGACGAAACAATTGAAACAAAGCACAACATCAGGCGGAAAAACTTCCCCCTATAAAGCTCACATACGGTTTCGTTAAACCTCCCAAGGACTCCACGACCCGGACGGGATGCCCCCCTCCGGGTCGTTTTGTGTTTGGCGAGCCGTGACGTGGGCATTGCGACCCCCGCTGGGTCCTCCATCGTCATGGCCGGGCTTGACCCGGCCATCCACGCCTTCGGCGCGGCACCAAGAACGTGGATGCCCGGGACAAACCCGGGCATGACGACCTGAGGTGAAAATTGCCCCCCGTCACGAAGCCGTGACGCTCTGTAACGATCCACGCATCCCGCCCGAACTGCCCTCGTGACCTCCTTCACGAGTGCCCCATGCTCGAACTCTCCTTCGCCGTTCTTGCCGGCATCCTCACCATCGCCGCGCCCTGCACGCTGCCGATGCTGCCGATCCTGCTCGGCGCCTCGATCGGGCGCGCGGGACATCTGCGCCCGGCGATGATCGCGCTCGGCTTCGTCGTTTCCTTCTCCGCGGTCGCGCTGCTGCTCGGTGCGCTGACGCGGCTGTTCGATTTCGATCCGAACGTGCTGCGTGAAGCCGCCGCGATCCTGCTGCTCGGCTTCGGCCTCTTGATGCTGTGGCCGGCGCCGTTCGAATGGCTGTCGAGCCGGCTCAATGGCTGGCTCGATCTCGGCAATTCCGGCGCTACCCAGCGCGAGGGCGCGCTCGGCGGGCTCATCCTCGGCACCACGCTCGGCCTGGTCTGGACGCCCTGCGCCGGCCCGGTGCTCGGCTCGATCCTGACGCTGGTCGCGACCTCGAAGAATCTTGCGTGGGCCGGCACGCTGCTGATCGCCTATGCCATCGGCGCCGCGATCCCGATGCTGGCGATAGCCTATGGCGGGCAGGCCGCGACCACACGGGTGCGCAGCCTTTCGCGGATCTCGCCGCGGCTGCAGCAGGGCTTTGGCATCGTCGTGATCGCCTTCGCGGTCGCCGCCTATTTCCAATACGACACGCTGATCGTGGCGTGGCTCACCGGCTTCTATCCCACCGGCCAGATCGGCCTGTGATCATCCCTCATCGTCACCGGAGGACGCTTCCATGACTTTCAGACTGCTCGCCGTCTCCGCCGCCCTGATCGGCTTCACCGTCACCGGCGCCGTCATTCCCGGCATCTGCGACGAGGCTGCGCGCGCGACCCCCGTCGTCACCGCCGCCGCAAGCCAGCAGACCGCGCCGGATTTCGTCGGCCTCACCAACTGGTTCAACTCGAAACCACTGAACATGGCCGACCTCCGCGGCAAGGTCGTGCTGGTCGATTTCTGGACCTATGGCTGCGTCAACTGCGTCAACACGCTGCCGCACGTCACCGAGCTCTATGCGAAATACCGGGATAAGGGCCTCGTCGTGGTCGGCGTCCACACGCCGGAATTCCCGTTCGAGCGCTCGGCCTCCAACGTGCAGGCGGCGCTGAAGCGCCACGGCATCACCTATCCGGTGGCGCAGGATAACGATTCGAAGACCTGGAACGCCTACCGCAACCAGTATTGGCCGGCGCAATACATCATCGACCAGACCGGCAAGATCGTGTTCCAGCACGCCGGCGAAGGCCGCTACGACGAGATCGACCGCACCGTGGCCAAGCTGCTGAACGTCAATGGCTGAGTGCGGCACGCGCGGCTCCCTTGTTGCTTGACTCCACGGACCCGTCCGTGGAGTTTCGCGACAACGCAATCAGCCGCCCGCAATGGACGACACGCCCCTCAACAACGACATCCGCCTTCGTGAAGGCGCCTCGATCGCACAGCGGCTGGTGATGTCCGCTTTTGCGGCCGCCGTCGCGCTGTGCTTCACGCCGGGCCTGTTCACGCACGACACTCTGGAAATCGTCATATCGGTGGTCGCGCTGCTGGTGGGCGCGGGGTTCGTCGTCGGCATCATGATGGCGCCGGCGGTGGTGTGGATCATCACGGCGAACGAGATCCTGATCGGGCGGCAAAGCCCGTTTGGGAAGCTGCGCACACGCATCGTCGCGAAGGACGACATCACGGCATTGCAGGTTCCCGGCAACAAGCGGGTGAAGGCCCGCTTTCAACTCGTTTTCACGCTGACCTCGGGGGAACGGCTGACGTCGCCGCCGATCTCCGACGTCACGCATGTTCATGACACCGTGGCCCGGATCGCCACGCAATTCGACGTTACCAATGTCGAGGAACCCGTCAATCCGCTCGATGCCAGCAATCCCGAGATGCATCTTGGCGACCCTCTCGAGGCGTTTCCCGCACGGGACATCCGCATCGTCGCGTTGATCGCCGTCGCGTTGTCCGCTGTGCCCTACGCCTACAAGCTCTGGCGCGGATGGCCGCCCAGCCATGTCGATATCCTGCTGCTGCCGCTCGGCGCGCTCGCGGCGTTCGCCGTGCATCGCTATGCGAACCTCGTCACCGGCGCGTTCTGGATCATTCGCGAGCACGATATCCGCATCGAACGCCTGTGGGGCGACGGCACGCCGCGCGCGGACCAGATCGAAGGGCACGACGTGAAGACGATCACCGTCGAGCGCCGCGGCCGGTCCGAGGACGAGCACTGCATCGTCACGATCCGGTTGCACTCGGGGCGAAGGTTTCGCAGCCCGCGGATCGGCTCGCGGGTGGAGGCGCGCGCGGTGGGGACGGAGATCGTGCGGCGGCTGGGGATCGCTGCGGAGAGCAATAAGATCTAGCCGGCGTCTAGCGCCAGTTGTCGAATTTGATCTCACCGCGAGTTCGGTCTGAGCCTCTCCCGCTTGCGGGAGAGATCGCGCCGAAGGCGCGGGTGAGGGCTCTCTCCTCTGAGGGAGTCTCCCTGGAGGCGAAACCCTCTCCCCAGCCCTCTCCCGCAAGCGGGAGAGGGAGCTCACCTCCCGAGCGGTGACAAACTATGCTTTTCGCGCCATCCCCTGTTTGTGGCATTGCGAGGACCCCGTCAAAAAACCAAAGCATTCTCGTGACATATCAGGGTGGCGCGCCATCAACTTGCCATGAACATGCCCCTCAGGTTTGATGGTTCCGAATGATTTGCGCCGTGGCAGTGGGGAGAGCTTGAAATGACGGATTTTCGTCGCCTGACCGGGACGTTCGTGGCCGCGATCGGCCTGATCCTGTCCGCACCACATGCCATCGCGCAGCAGCCTGATCGCGGCGACGAGCCGGGTCTGGTCGCCGACGATGGCTACCAGCTCGAGCCGGAATGGCAGAAGCAGGTGGTCTATTTCCGCACCACCGAGACGCCGGGCACCATCATCATCTCCACGGCCGAGCGCCACCTTTACCTGGTGCAGCCGGGCGGGCGCGCGATCCGCTACGGCATCGGTGTCGGCCGCGACGGTTTCCAGTGGCAGGGGCTGGTGAACATCACCAACAAGAAGGAGTGGCCGGACTGGACGCCGCCGCCGGAGATGATCCAGCGCCAGCCCTATCTGCCGCGCTTCATGGCAGGCGGCCCCGGCAATCCGCTCGGGGCACGCGCCATGTATCTCGGCACCACCGTCTACCGCATCCACGGCACCAACCGTCCTGACACGATCGGCACCAAGGTGTCCTCGGGCTGCTTCCGCCTCGTCAACAACGACGTCGCCGATCTCTACGACCGCGTTCCTGTCGGCACCAAGGTGGTGATCCGGCAGAAGCCCGAGCTCTGAGGTTTTTGATCCGGGCATGGTCCTCCGGACCATGCTCGTCGCCTTCCCTCCCAATTCCTTTTCCCGATTTTTCGAGAGAGCAACATGATGCGCACTTTTCGTGGCGGCCTGCTGATCGGGCTCGCGGTCGCCGTGCTAGTCGCCGTTCTGGCCATCATCTATGAATTCTACGACACCCGCACGCTGAAGCGCACCGTGCGCCGCGGCGAGGTGCTGTGCGGCGTCAACAAGGGGCTGCCGGGCTTCTCGTACTCGGAAGACAACAAGAACTGGGCCGGCTTCGACGTCGATTTCTGCCGCGCGGTGGCCGCGGCGATCTTCAACGACCCGGGCAAGGCGAAGTTCATTCCGCTCGATGCCAGCGAGCGCTTCAAGGAATTGCAGAGCCGCAAGGTGGACATCCTCTCGCGCAACTCGACCTGGAGCATGGCGCGCGAGCTCGACTACGACCTCTATTTCCCCGCGGTCGCCTATTACGATGGCGCCGGCTTCATGCTGCCGCGTTCGCGCAACAAGGAGACCTCGCTGGACCTGACCGGCAGCAAGGTCTGTGTCCAGGCCGGCACCACGACGGCGCTCAACGTCGCCGATTACTTCCGTGCCAACAACATGAAGTATGACGAGGTGAAGTTCGACAAGCTCGACGAGGTCGTGAAGGCCTACGACACCGGCAAGTGCGACACGTTCTCCGCCGACGTCTCCCAGCTCTACGCGCTCAGGCTGAACCTGGCGAAGCCGGCCGATCACATGATCCTGCCGGACATGATCTCCAAGGAGCCGCTCGCCCCCGTGGTGCGCCAGCGCGACGACGACTGGATGATGATCGTGAAGTGGACGCTCTATGCGATGATCAACGCCGAAGAGCTGGGCGTCACCTCGGAGAACATCGACGAGGCCCTGAAGTCGAAGAAGCCGGAAGTGATGCGCCTCGTCGGCACCGAAGGCAATTACGGCGAGCAGCTCGGCCTCACCAAGGACTGGGCCGTCCGCATCATCCGCCACGTCGGCAATTACGGCGAGATGTACGAGCGCAACATCGGCGAGAAGTCGAAGCTGAAGATCCCGCGCGGCATGAACCAGCTGTGGAACGCGGGTGGCGTGCAGTACGCGCCGCCGATGCGGTAGGCCTCACGCGTGTCGTCCCGGCGAACGCCGGGACCCATACCGCGTGATTTATCGACAAGCGCAGGTGACCGTACCGCGGGAAGGCTCTTTAACCACGAGCCTTCGCCAAACTACTCCCTGGGGGTTATGGGTCCCGGCTTTCGCCGGGACGACATCGAGATTGAGGCGACGCTGCACGCTTTTACTCGCCCTCGCCTCAATACCCCCGCGCCCGCGCCAGCTGCTCAGTGTGGTAGTTGGCATCCCCAAACAGCTCCTCGCAGACCCGCGCGCGCTTCATGAAGAAGCCGATGTCGAACTGGTCGGTCATGCCCATGCCGCCATGCATCTGTACGCCTTCCTGGACCGCGCGGGTGGCGGTGGTGCCGGCGCGGGCTTTTGCCACCGCGACGGCTGACGTTGCCTTGGCAACATCGGTATCCAGCGCCTGAAGCGCCTTCATGGTGGCGGCGCGGGTGATCTCGATGTCGACATAGAGCTCGGCGGCGCGATGCTGCAGCGCCTGGAATTCGCCAATCAGCTTGCCGAACTGCTTTCTGTTCTTGAGATACTCGACGGTGCGGTTGAAAACCTCTTCGCTGAGGCCGACCATTTCAGCTGCGACCGCGCCACGGCCGATGTCGAGCACGCCGTCGAGCAGCGCGGCGCCCTGATCGACCTCGCCGAGCACGCTGTCGGCATTGACCTCCACATTGGCGAGCTCGATCCGCGCCGCATTGTGCGAATCGACCATGATGGTGCGCTCGATCGCGACGCCCTTGGCCTTGGGGTTGACCAGGAACAGCGTCAAGCCTTCGCGCTCGCCGGCGATGCCGGCAGTGCGCGCGGCGACGATGAGCAAATCGGCAACGTGGCCATCGACGACCAGCGCCTTGGCGCCGGAGAGCTTGAACCCGTTGCCGGAGCGCACGGCCTGCAGGTTGGTCTGGAGCGGACGATGCTTTGCGCCTTCGTCGATCGCGAGCGTCGCGAGCAGCGACCCGCTCGCGATCTTCGGCAGATATTCCGACTTCTGCGCAGCATTGCCGCCGCGGTTCAGCGCCGAGGCCGCAACCACGCTGGTGGCAAGGAAGGGCGACGGCATCAAGGTGCGGCCGATCTCCTCCATCACGACGCCGGCCTCGACATAGCCGAGCCCGCTGCCGCCGAATTCTTCCGGCACCAAAAGGCCGGCGAAGCCCATCTCGGCGAAGGAATGCCAAAACTCCTTGGAGAAGCCGGTGGGGTCTTTGCTGTCGCGCAAATGGCGCAGATGCGACACCGGCGCCTTGTCGCTGATCAGCCCGCGCGCGCTATCGCGGAGCATCGATTGTTCTTCGGTGAGGACGAGGGCCATGTGCGTGTTTCCGATTCGAAAATCTATCTGTCGTCGTCATTCCGGGATGGCCCGAAGGGCCAGGCCCGGAATCCATAATCCCGATCGGGAGTATGGATTCTCAGATGCGCAATTGCGCATCTTAGCTCGCGCTCCGCGCGCCCCGGAATGACGGGTGGTGAGAGTGCGCCTCACGCCCCCGGCAAATCCAGGATGCGCTTGGCGACGATGCCGAGCATCACCTCGCTCGTGCCGCCTTCGATCGAGTTGGCCTTGGTGCGCAGCCAGGCGCGCGGGCGGGCGCCCTGCTTGGAGCGCTCGCTCTCCCATTCCAGCGCATCGGCGCCGCCGGCCGACATCAGGATCTCGTAGCGGCGCTTGTTGAGCTCGGTGCCGTAATATTTCATCGCGGAGGAGAACGCCGGATGCGCCTGTCCCGCCTTGGCGAGATCGACGGCGCGCTCGGCGCACGCCGCAAGCGCGGCTTCATCGACGTCGAAGCTGGCGATCTTGCCGCGCAGCATGGAATCATCGAGCCGCCCCTGCGCATCGGTGCCGACGGAATCGGCCGCGATCTGACCGAGCGGACGGCCGACGCCGCGCTCGCCCATGCCCGAGATCATCGCGCGCTCATGCTGCAGCAGGTATTTCGCAACGTCCCAGCCGCGGTTGACGGTGCCGACCACATGCGATTTCGGCACGCGGACGCCGTCGAAGAAGGTCTCGCAGAACGGCGAGTAGCCGGAGATCAACAGGATCGGCTTGGTCGTCACGCCTTTCGAGGTCATGTCGAACAGGATGAAGCTGATGCCGTCATGCTTCTTCGCAGCGGGATCGGTACGCACCAGGCAGAAGATCCAGTCGGCGTAGTTGGCGTAGGAGGTCCAGATCTTCGAACCCGTGATGACGAAATCGTCGCCGTCGCTCTCGGCGCGGGTCTGCAGCGAAGCAAGGTCGGAGCCGGCGTTCGGCTCGGAATAGCCCTGGCACCAGCGGATCTCGCCCGCGGCGATCTTGGGCAGATGCTCCTGCTTCTGCGCGTCGTTGCCGTATTTCAGCAGCGCCGGCCCGAGCATCCAGATGCCGAAGCTCGACAGCGGCGGACGCGCGCCGATTTTTCCCATCTCCGCGCGCAGCACCTTGTGCTCGGCGGCGCTCAAACCGCCGCCGCCATATTCCCTGGGCCAGTCAGGCACGGTCCAGCCCTTGTCGCGCATACGTTCGAACCAGATGCGCTGCGGCTCGGACGAGAACTTGGCGTTGCGTCCGCCCCAGAACACGTCGGCATCCGACGTCGCGGGCTTGCGCATTTCCGGCGGGCAATTGGCTTCCAGCCAGGCGCGCGTCTCAGCGCGGAATGTTTCGAGATCGGCGGTCTCAGAATCGCTGGTTTTGGATTCAGACATTGGTCGTTTCCATCAATCAAAATCGACTTGTTGGGCGCGACTCTGGGCCAAGCTCCCGCGGAATTCAACCACTTCCGCGAGCCGCATTCCGCTATAGTCGCGACCAAGACGGTGCTTGAAAACAAAGAGGAAACGACGATGCGCCTGAAACTTCTTTCGCCTGGCGAAATGAACGAGAGCCAGCGGCAGACCTACGACGAGTCGATTGCCGGCAAGCGCGGCAAGCCGCCGGCGCCGATGATGGCCTGGCTGAGCAGCCCCGACATGGCGCGCCACGCCACGCGGCTCGGCGAGGTGCTGCGCTACGACACGATATTTCCCGCAAAGCTTTCGGAGATTGCGATCCTGGTGACGGCGCGGCACTGGACCGCGCACTACGAATGGTACGCGCATAAACGGCTGGCACTGGCGGGCGGCATGGATCCTGAGATCATCGACGCGATCCGCGACCGCCGCACGCCCGAGTTCGACGATCCCAGGGGCAGGATGATCTACGACGTGGCCAAATCGCTGCACGAGGGCCACGGCGTCGAGAAGGGCCTCTATGATGAGGCGGTGAAGCTGCTCGGCGAACGCGGCGTGGTCGAGGTGATCGGCCTGTGCGGTTACTACACGATGGTGTCGATGACGCTGAACACGTTCGAGTTCGGCCTGCCGGAGGGCGAGGTGTCGGAACTGGCTTAATTTCCGTTCCTGATGCGCAATTGCGCATCAGGAAACGCTGGGTTTCGGGATCGGCCGTAGCAGAGCCCCGCAGCCCGCCTTATGTGCATGCTTTCAACGGAGCATTCCCATGTCGCAAAGCCCAGCCGTCGCCGCCGGCACCAGGATCGGCCACGTTCACCTCAAGGTCGCCGATCTCGATCGCGCGCTCGGCTTCTATTGCGGCGTGCTCGGCTTCGAGCTGATGCAGCGCATGGGTTCGGGCGCGGCCTTCATCTCGGCCGGCGGCTATCATCACCACATCGGGCTCAACACCTGGGAAAGCAAGGGCGGCTCGCCGCCGCCGCCCGGCACGACCGGTCTCTATCACACCGCCATCCTCTATCCGACGCGCGCCGCGCTCGCCGATGCGCTGCACCGCGTGCGCTCGGCCGGCATTGCGCTGGATGGCGCCAGCGATCACGGCGTCAGCGAGGCGCTGTATCTGCGCGATCCGGATGAAAATGGCGTCGAGCTGTATAGGGACAAGCCGAGGGAGCAATGGCCGTTCGGGCCGGATGGCAAGCTCGCGATGGTGACGAAGCGGCTGGATGTGGAGGGGTTGTTGAGGGATCGGGAAACGTGATGCCTTAGGGTGGGTTAGGCGAAGCCGTAACCCACCATGTCTCAGCGAATGCGGGGCGAAGTTGGCGGATTACGCTTCGCTAATCCGCCCTACGAAACCTGTTTCCCCGCACCATGATCAACGCCGCGGCCGCCACTTCCAGCGCGATGCAGAGATAGAACGGCAGCGCATAACCGCCGGACCAATCGCGCAGAAAGCCGACGATTCCCGGACCGAACGCGTAGGTCACCTGGTTGATCGCGGTGTTGAGGCTGATCAGCACGCCGAACGACGACGAATCGAACTCCTGCTGCACGATCAGCGACGGCAGCGTGATGAGGTTGCCGACGGAGAAGCCGAACACCGCGCAGGCCGCGATCAGCACGTAGTCGTTGTGGAGGTTGATGACGACCAGAAGCGCCGCGGCCTGGCTGAGGAACGACAGCGCGGAGGCCAGCCGCTGGTTGAGACGATCGATCACCAGCGAGAACAGCACGCGGCCGACCACCGCCATCGCAGTCAGCACCGCGACGGCGACAGCGGCGCGCTCGCGGCCGATCACGGGATCGAGGAACGAGATCAGATGCACGATGAAGCCGACCTGCGCGAACAGCACCAGCGCAAACGCAATCGTCACCGTGAGGAAGCCGACGTCGCGCAGCGCCCATGCGCGGATCTGCGTCGATGATTGCGGGTTCGCCTTGGCCGCCGCGTGCCAGCCGTGGTGATCGGGCGGGCGGCCGACGAGAACAAGGATCACTGGCAGCAGCAGCACCAGCATGGCGCCGGCGGCGGCATACATCGCACTGGCAAAGCCGACATGGCCGATCAGGGTCACCAGCAGCGGCACGCCGACGATGCCGCCGAAGCTGGCGCCGTTCAGCGCCAGGCTGATCGCCATGCCGCGCTTGTGGTCGAACCACAGGCTGATCGTGTTGGTGATCATGGCGAGGCTGGTGCCGGCCCAGCCGAAGGCGAGCACGGCATCGGCGAGATAAAGCTGCCAGGGCTCGCGCACGGCGCCGATCGCAACGCTAGCTGCCGCCATCGCCAGCGTGCCGGCGATCAGGCAGAGGCGCGGGCCGTATCTCCTCACGGCTTCGCCGACGAACACGACGAGCAGCGCGCCGAACAGATAGAAGAACGTGGTGCCCGATGAGATCAGCGTGGTCGGCCAGCCCCGCGCGCGCTGCAGCTCGGCGACATAGACGCTCTGGCCGTAGAAGCCGAGCCCCCAGCCGAAGGTCGCAAGCAGGAAGCAGACCGCAACGATGCGCCAGCCTTCGTAACGCAGGGAGGATTCGTCGATCGCTGGCTGTTGAGGATTGTCGAGCATGCCGCCTACTCCCGTCATGCCCGGGCATAGCCGTCTGAAGGACGGCGTCGCTTCCGCTCGCCTATGCCCGGGCATACACGTTCTTCGATCCGCGTCCCTAAGACGTGGATGGCCGGGACAAGCCCGGCCATGACGAACATCTAAATAGCCCTCGCCAAAAAATCACTTCGACCTGGATCGAAGTATCAACATTGCTGACAATCTCCTGCCAGTCAAATCGCGTCCGGGAACTCGCCCATCGCCGCCTCCAGCCGCGCCTTGCGACGGCGGGCCCAGGAAACCAGCGAGAGCACGGCAAGACCGAGAACGACCGGCGGAAACACCACCAGGTTCACCGCCGACCAGCCGTAATTGGCGAGCAATTGCCCGGAGGAGAACGAGCCGATCGCCATCATGCCGAACACCAGGAAATCGTTGAAGGCCTGCACCTTGTTGCGCTCCTGCGGCCGGTGCGTCTCCAGCACCAGCGCGGAGGCGCCGATGAAGGAGAAATTCCAGCCGACGCCGAGCACGATCAGCGTGGCCCAGAAATGCATCGCGGTGAGCCCGGAGAGGCCGATGCCTGCAGCGCCGGCCTCCAGCAGCAGGCCTGCTGCCACGATCTTCGGCGCACCAAAGCGGGCGATCAGCGCGCCCGTGAAGAAGCTCGGCCCGTACATCGCGACGATGTGCCATTGAATGCCGAAATTGGAATCGGACACGGACAGGCCGCACATCTTCATGGCGAGCGGCGCCGAGGTCATCACCAGATTCATCATGGGATAGGAGATGATGCCGCACAGCGCCGCCGCGACGAAGCGCGGCTGCGTCACGATCGTGAGCAGCGGCCGGCCGCCATGCAGATCGGCCGGCGCGGGCTTGGGCATGTCGACGCCGGCGACGATGCCCATCGCGATCAGCGCCACGGCGGCCTGCACCAGGAAGCTGAAGGCGAACAGATAGGGCTGCCAGACGTCCATGGTCCATTGCACGAGCTGCGGACCGAGCACGCCGGCGAACACGCCGCCGGCCATCACCCAGGACACCGCCTTGGGCCGGTAGGCCGCGCTGGCGCCATCGGCAGCGGCGAAGCGATAGGACTGCGCGACGGAGCCGTAGAGGCCGCCGAGGAAGGTCGCGATGCAGAACAGAGCGAACGAGCCGTGCAGGATCGCGAACGAGCCGAGCACGCCGGTGAGCGTGCCGAGGCCCGTGCCGATGACGAAGGCCACGCGGCGGCCGAAACGGCGCGAGATCGCGCCGGTCGGCAGCGTGCCGGCAGCAAGTCCGACCACATACATCGAGATCGGCACGGTTGCGAACGACATGTCCGGCGCGAGCGTGGCCCCGACGATCGCGCCGGTGGCGAAGATCACGGCCGAGTTGGCGCCCGTCAGCGCCTGGGCCGCGGCCAGGCGCACCACATTGGCGCGCACGCGGGCGTCGTCGGCGATCTCATGGGCAGAAGTCACGTCAAGCATCGGCTTTTTCTGCCCGAACGGGCTCGAGGGCTGGTTGATTCCCGGCACTATGGAGTGACGCGAGTGGCCGGGCAACCGGCGCAAACGGGCGCAGGCCATGCCTCTGACGCAATCGGTGCGATGATAGCGGGCCGCGCGCTTGACGGCTTGCGCTCGATCAAATCCTATCGCCGCGACTTCTGGGAGTTTCGTTCATGACCGTCGACGACAGGCCTACACTCAGCGCTCCCGACGACGATCCCTGGCTGTGGCTGGAGGAGATCGAGGGCACGCAAGCGCTCGATTTCGTCGAGCGGCAGAACAGCCTGACGCTCCAGGCGTTCGGTGGCAAAGCCTTCGAGCACGACCGCGACATCCTCGCAGCGATCTATGATCGCCCCGACAACATTCCCTATGTCAGCCGGCGCGGCAGCGACCTGCACAATCTCTGGAAGGACGCCGCCAACCCGCGCGGCCTGTGGCGGCGGACCACGCTGACGGAGTTTCGCAAAGCCGGTCCTGCGTGGGAGACCATGCTGGATATCGACCAGCTCGCAGCGCGCGAAGGCGAGGACTGGCTGCTGAGCGGGATCGCCACGACACCGGGAAGCTCGCACGCCATCTTGAGCCTGTCGCGCGGTGGCAGCGACGCCGTGACGTTGCGGGAATTCGACCTCGTTACGAAGAGCTTCGTCGCCGACGGCTTTACACTGCCGGAAGCCAAGGGCGGCGCGGACTGGCTCGATGCCGACACGTTGCTGCTGTCGAGCGCGCATGGCGAGGGCATGGTGACGGACTCCGGATACTCGCGGACAGTTCGCCTGTGGCGGCGCGGCCAGCCGGTCGATCAGGCTGAGGTGATCATCGAGACCACCGCCGATCACATGATGATCTATGGCGGCGCCGACGACACCGGACCTGAGCCGCGGGTCTGGATCGTCGAGCAGATCGACTTCTTCAATCACGCGGTCTGGCTGCGCGATGCCGCCGGTCGCATGACCAAGCTCGATCTGCCGACCGGCATCTGGCTGCAGGCCCATGGCGACTGGTTCGCGATGAAGCTGCGCAAGGACTGGACGGCCGGCGGGCGGACCTACGCCACCGACACCGTGCTCGGCATCTCACTCTCGGCATTCCTGAACGGCAGTCGCGATTTTGCGGTGCTGTTCGAGCCGGCGCCGCGGCGCGCTTTGCAAGGCCTGTTCTGGGCTGCGGGCAAGCTCGTGCTGTCGATCCTCGACGAGCTGCGTCCGCGCTTTGAGACCTTCACGCCGTCGGCCACCGGCTGGAGCCGCGAGACGCTTGGCGGTCTGCCCGAGATCGGCGTCGTCGACGTCTGGCCGCTCGATCGTCATCCCAGCGAGAGCAATGGCGATCTGCTCGCCAATGTGCAGGATCCGCTCACCCCGCCGTCGCTGCTGCTGATCGAGCGCGGTGTCGCAAGCCCGGTCGTGCTGAAGCAAGCGCCGAAGACGTTCACCGCCGACGGGCTCGTGGTGACGCAGCACGAGGCGGTCTCGATCGATGGCGAGCGCATTCCCTATGTCCAGACCGGCCCGGGCGGCGAGACCGGCGATGCGCCGGTCTATATGAGCGCCTATGGCGGCTTCGCCCATTCGGTGAAGCCGTACTACAACGCCTCGCTCGGCAAGCTCTGGCTGGAGCGCGGCGGCACCGTTGTGCAGGCGAACTTACGCGGCGGCGGCGAGTTCGGCACGCGCTGGCACGATGCCGGCCGGCTCGCCGGCAAGAAACTCTCGCATGACGATTTCGCCGCGGTCGCGGCCGATCTCGTCCGCCGCGGCGTGACGAGCGCAAAACGGATCGCGGCCCAGGGCGGATCGAACGGCGGCATCCTCATCACCAACATGCTGGTGCGCTACCCCGAGCGCTTCGGCGCGCTGTTCTGCACCATCCCGCTGATCGACATGCGCCGCTACACAAAACTGCTCGCGGGCGCGAGCTGGATCGCGGAATATGGCGACCCCGACAAGGCCGAGGAGTGGGAGTGGCTCAAGACCTACTCGGCCTATCATAATGTGAAAGCCGGCCAGACCTATCCGCCGATCCTGATCGCCACCACGCGGCGCGACGACCGCGTTCATCCCGGCCACGCCCGCAAGATGGCGGCAAAGCTGCAGGCCATGGGTTACGAGGCCTGGTTCTACGAGCCGGAAGCCGGCGGCCACGGCTACGGCAAGGACAACAAGGAGCGCGCCGGCTTCGAGGTGCTCGGTTTTCGGTTCTTGAAGGAGAAGATCGGGTGGGGGGATGGGGAGGCGTAGGAGTAACCCCGCCTCAAGGCTACGATCGATCGCGACGTAAGGCGGCCACCGTTCTCTCGTTCCCTCCGCCCTTGCGGGGGAGGGGCAGGGAGAGGGGTACCACACGGGGACTCTCTCGATTTGCGCGCGCGGCACGATCGCGGATGGATGGACCATTTGCTGGGCCACCCCTCTCCCCCGCCCTCCCCCGCAAGGGGGGAGGGAGCGCACCGCGGTTGCGGCGCGCACCCAGACCCAAGTCACCCGTTTACCCTCGCTCAAACACCAGCGTCAGATTGTTCGCGGGCATGTCGATCGTATCGACGAGGCGAAGACCCGCAGCCTTCGCGAGCGTCTCGACGTCGCCGATGTCGCGCACGCCCCAGTCGGGATTGCCTTCACGCAGGGAGGTGTCGAACACCGCATTGCTGAGCGCGGTGTGCTTCCCGTCGCGCTTGAACGGGCCATAGAGGAACAGCTTGCCGTCGGGGCGCAGGTAGCGACCGGCGCCGGCGAACAGGCCCTCGGCCACGGCCCAGGGTGCGATGTGGATGACATTGGCGCAGAACACCGCCGCAAGGCTCGTCGGCGTCTGTCCGCTTTTCATCTCCGGACACCAGTCGGGATCGGTGAGATCGATCCGCAGGGGGCTGCGGATGTTTGCGAGGCCCGTATGGACGCGCCAGGCTTCGATGCTCTTGAGGTGGCGCTGGTTGAGGTCGCTCGGCCACCAGATCAGGCCGGGCGTGTGGCGGGCGAAATGGACCACGTGCTGGCCGGTTCCGCTGCCGAGCTCGACCACGTTGCCGGTCAGCCCGGTGAGGTGCTTTTCCAGCGCCGCCCAGATGGGCAGGTGGTTGCGATGGAACGCCGGCGCATCGAGCCGCCCATCGGGCTCGACCCGTCCGCCATCCCTGCCAAATTCGACGACATATTCAGCCAAGTCAGTCCCCAATAAATGTGAAACAGAAAAGACGGCCCGTAAGGGCCAAACGCCCTAGAATAATTTGCTAGTGCCAACCTGCTGGGATGAACAAACTGTCTCATCGGTTGCAATGCGCAGGATATTAACTCCATTTTGCCGCGTGCATAGTCTTGATTGTCAGACGATGCCCTTTGTGCTTTGGAACGCTTATATTTCCGCAAACGAGATCATCGACATAACGCTTGGGACGACGCCTTGACCGCCTTTCATTGCAAGCTTGCCGTCCTGGTGGCGCTGCTCCTCTCCGCCGGCGCGGCTGTGGCTCCGGCGCGGGCACAATCCGCTGTCGCCGACGGCCAGAAGCTCGCTTTCGATCGCGGCAAGGGCAATTGCCTGACCTGCCACGTCATCAAAGGGGGCGACCTGCCGGGAACAATCGGGCCGGAACTGAAGGACCTCAAGGCCAAATACCCCGATCGCAACGAGCTGACCGCGATCATCTTCGACGAGACCAAGCGCAATCCGCAGACCATGATGCCGCCGTTCGGCCGGAACCGGATTTTGACCGAACAGGAGATCAGCGCGATCGTTGATTTCCTGCAGACCCTGTAACGGCCGGCTGCCCAGGAGACTTGCGATGACCACGACCACCGGCCCGCTTGCGACAAGGCGCCTGATCCTTCAGGGCGCGGCCTCTGTCGCGCTGCTCGGCCTTGGCAATCTGCCGTTCGCGGCGACGCCCGCGCGCGCCGCGGCCAACGACAAATATCCGGAAGAGGCCTTCAAGCAGAAGAACGAGGCCGACGCGATCAAGGCGCTCTATGGCAAGACCGCCGAGCCCTCGGACAAAGTCAAGCTGGATGCGCCCGAGATCGCCGAGAACGGTGGCGTGGTGCCGGTGTCGGTGACGACGACGCTCGACAAGGTCACCTCGATCTCGTTCTTCGTGACCGAGAACCCGTACGCGCTTGCCGCGTCCTACAAGATCGCCGACGGCACCATTCCGGGCGTCGCCAACCGGCTGAAAATGGCCAAGACCACCAAACTGGTCGCCATCGTCGAGGCTGACGGCAAGCTCTACAGCGCCACCAAGGAAGTGAAGGTCACCGTCGGCGGCTGCGGCGGCTAGGAGGATCGGTCCGATGGCATCAAGCATTCGCGTGCGCGCAACATCCAATGGCGACATCACCGAGGTGCAGGCGTTGATCCAGCACCCCATGGATACCGGCCTGGTCAAGGATCCCAAGGGTGAGCCGATCCCCGCGCACTTCATCCAGCAGCTGAAATTCGAATGTAACGGCAAGGACGTCTTCGTTGCCGATTGGGGCACTGCGGTCTCCAAGGACCCCTATGTCAAATTCAGCTTCAAAGGCGCCAAGAAGGGCGACGACCTCAAGATCTCCTGGACCGACAACAAGGGTGCGTCGGATACGACCACCGCGAAGATTTCGTGATGAAGACCCGATCTGCCCTGCTGCTTGGCTCGCTCAGCGCCGCGCTCGTGGCGTTCGCCCTCACCTCTCCGCGCGTCGTCGCGGCCGACAAGGTCGATCCCGTTGCCGACGCCAAGGCGTTCCAGAACTTCTTCTTCCAGAAATTTCCCGACGTGAAGCACGAGGACTTCGTCAACGGTCCGTATTCCATGAACGCGGACATGAAGCGGCAGTGGCAGGAGAAGGAGGAATTCCCTCCTTATGAGTTCGCGCTCGATGCCGGCAAGGAGATGTTTGCCACTCCGTTCAAGAACGGCAAGACCTATGCCGATTGCTTCTCCAACGGGGGCGTCGGCATCCGCCAGAACTATCCTTACTTCGACGAGAAGGAGGGCAAGGTCGTCACGCTGGAGCTCGCGCTCAACCGCTGCCGCGAGGCCAATGGCGAGGCGCCCTACTCCTACGTCAAGGACGAGATGGCCTCGCTCACCGCCTACATGGCCTTCACCTCGCGTGGCAAGCCGATGGACATCAAGATCCCCGATGATCCCCGCGCGCTCGCCGCGTTCGAGAACGGCAAGCGTTATTTCTACACGCGACGTGGCCAGATGAATTTCTCCTGCGCCAGCTGCCATGTGCAGAGCCCGGGCGAGCGCATCCGCGCCGAGATCCTGGCGCCGGCGCTCGGCATTTTGAACGCGATGCCGATCTACCGCTCCGAATGGAGCGGCATGGGCACGACCAGCCGCCGCTTCGTCACCTGCAACAGCCAGACCCGCGCGGTTCCGCTGGAGCCGCAATCGGACGAATATCGCGACGTCGAATATTTCCTGTCCTATGTCGCCAACGGCTTGCCGATATCAGGACCGGGAGCGCGGCCATGAAGCGGTCACTTCCCCTCGCCATGCTGCTGGCGCTCGGCCTCGCGTCAGCGGCGCGCGCGGCAAATGAAGCGGACTACAAGGCGGCCTATGCCACCGCTGAAGCCGCATCGAAGGAGGCTGCCGGCTTGCGCAACCAGTGGACCGTGACCGTCTCGACGCTGGCCGCGGCCAGGAAAGCGGCGGATGGCGGCGATTTCGACCGCGCCACCGCCGCAGCCAAGGAGGCCGAGGCGCTGGCAAAGGCGTCGATCTTCCAGGCGACCTCTGAAAAAGAAGCCTGGAAGGCGATGGAAATCCGCTAGACTGGCATCAACTGAAACAGTCTTGCGACATTGAGGGCGCGGAGAATTTTGATATGGCGATCCGCCGCCGCGATTTCCTGAAGGGCGCAGGCCTTGCCGCTGCATCGCTCAGTCTGCCGCGGCTTGCGCGGGGCACTGAGTCCGCGAGCATTTACGACCTCGAGCGCTTCGGCAACGCGCGCATCCTGCACATCACCGACACGCATGCGCAGCTCAACCCGGTTTATTTCCGCGAGCCCAGCATCAATATCGGCGTCGGTGAGATGGCCGGGCGGCCGCCGCATCTGGTCGGCCGCGCCTTCCTCGATCGTTTCGGCATCCGTCCCGACAGCGCCGATGCCTATGCCTTCACCTGTGTCGAGTTCGAGAAGTCTGCAGGCCGCTTCGGCAAGCTCGGCGGCTTTGCCCATCTGAAGACGCTGGTCGACCGCTTGCGCGGCGATGTCGGCGAGAAGCGCTCGCTGCTGGTCGACGGCGGCGATCTCTGGCAGGGCACCGGGCTTGCCAACGTCATGCAGGGCCGCGACATGGTCGAGGTCGCCAATCTGCTCGGCATCGAAGCGATGACCGGGCATTGGGAATTCACCTATGGCGAGCAGACGCTGCGCGACAATCTCGAGCGCTTCAAGGGCGAGTTTCTGGCGCAGAACGTGTTCCTGACCGAGGAAGCCGCGTTCAACGACGCTCCCGCCTTCGACAAGGCCACGGGACGCGTGTTCAAGCCTTCGATGATCAAGGAGATCGGCGGTCACCGGGTCGCGATCGTCGGCCAGGCCTTCCCTTACGTGCCGATCGCGCACCCTAAGCGGTTCACGCCGGACTGGACCTTCGGCATCCGCGAGGAGGAGTTGCAGAAGCATGTCGATGCCTTGCGCGGCACCGACAAGGTCGATGCCGTCATCCTGCTGTCGCACAACGGCATGGACGTCGACCTCAAGCTCGCAAGCCGCGTCACCGGCATCGATGTCATTCTCGGCGGCCATACCCATGACGCCGTGCCGCAGCCCATCGCCGTGAAGAACGCCGGCGGCACCACGCTCGTCACCAATGCCGGCTCCAACGGAAAATTCCTCGCCGTGCTCGATCTCGCGATCGACAAGGGCAAGGTCAGCGACATTCATTATCATCTGCTGCCGGTTTATTCCGAGCTGCTGAAGCCCGACCCCGGAATGGCCGAGCTGATTGGCCGGCTGCGCGCGCCGCATGTGACCGACTGGTCGGCAAAGATCGCAACGCCCGACCGCCTGCTCTATCGGCGCGGCAATTTCTCCGGGCCGGTCGACGAGCTGATCTGCACGGCGCTCCGCACCGAGCTCGATGCCGAGATCGCGCTGTCGCCGGGGTTCCGCTGGGGCGTCACCGCGCTGTCGGGCCAGGCCCTGACCATGGAGGATCTGCTCGCGGAAACTGCGATCACTTATCCCGAGACCTATGTCCAGGAGATGACGGGAGCCCAGATCAAGGACGTGCTGGAAGACGTCTGCGACAACCTCTTCAACGCCGATCCCTATTATCAGCAGGGCGGCGACATGGTGCGCGCCGGTGGACTCAGCTACACCTGCACGCCGACCGCCGCGATCGGCGGCCGCATCTCGGAAGTGAAACTCCATGGCGGCAAGGCGCTCAGCGCCAGCCACCGCTACAAGGTCGCAGGCTGGGCTTCGGTCAACGGCCAGCAAGGCGCGCCGGTGTGGGACGTCGTCGGCAAATATCTGCGCTCGGGCCGGATGTTTCAGGAGCGGCTCGGCTCCGGCGTGACGCTGAGAGGCGTCGAGGACAATCCGGGTATTGCGGGACAGGGATGAAGCGGGCGCAGATCTTATTTGCGCTACTACTGGCGCTACTGGTCCGGGCCGCGATCCTGCCGGCCTCGGCGCAGCAGGTGCCGCTTCAGGACAAGCCGTTCGCAGAGCACAGGATCGTGCTGCAGCTTTCCGACGGTGATGCAAGGAAGCAGGCGCTGGTGCTCAGCGTCGCCAACAATCTCTTGAAGGCGTACGACCCCGACAAGATCGCGATCGAGGTCGTCGCGTTCGGCCCCGGCGTCGATCTCCTGCTGTCCGGCAGCGAGCGTCGCAAGCAGGTCGAGAGCCTGATCGCGCAGGGCGTGCGCTTCGACATCTGTCTCAACACGGTGGATACGATCGAGCGCGAGACGGGCAAGCGGCCGGAATTCATTCCCGCGGCAACACCGGTGCAGGTCGGGGTCGGGCAGATCCTGTTCCTGGCGGAGAATGGGTATACGGTGGTGAGGCCGTAGCGTCTTCCGCAACACCCTCCCTCGTCGTCCCGGCGAAGGCCGGGACCCATACCGCGTGATCTATCGGTAGGGGCTGGTAGGAGTACCGAACGACTGATCTGCCCTAAACTGCTCCCTGTTATGGGTCCCGGCCTTCGCCGGGACGACAGCGAGTTATGCAAAATAATATTCCATATTTCCCTCCCAACACAGTGACTTGCTTCTCTTTTCGACCCGTGGCGTAGTAGAATTTGCAATCAGTTCCACGCCGGGTCTCTTGCCATGATCTTCCGCCAGCTCTTCGACAGCGTTTCGGGCACCTACAGCTACGTCCTTGCCAGCCGCCCCGGCGGCGAGGCGCTGATCCTCGATCCCGTGCTGGAGAAGGTCGATCGCTACTGCCAATTGCTGCGCGAGCTCGACCTCAAGCTGGTCAAGGCGGTCGACACCCATCTGCATGCCGACCACGTCACCGGCCTCGGCGAGCTGCGCGACCGCACCCATTGCATGACCGTGATGGGCGACCAGACCAAGGCCGACGTTGTGGCGATGCGGGTCGCCGACGGCGACAAGGTGACGATCGAGGGCCTGTCGCTCGACGTGATGTACACGCCCGGCCACACCGACGATTCCTATTCCTACCTGATGGGCGACCGCGTCTTCACCGGCGACACGCTGCTGATCCGCGGCACCGGCCGCACCGATTTCCAGAACGGCTCCTCGCGCGCGCAGTACGATTCGATCTTCAACCGGCTGCTCAAGCTGCCGGACGAGACGATGGTGTTTCCGGCGCACGACTACAAGGGCGACACCGTCTCCACCATCGGCGAGGAGAAGCGCTACAACCCGCGGCTCCAGGTGCGCTCGGTCGACGAATATATCGAGCTGATGGCCAACCTGAAGCTGCCCAATCCGAAGATGATGGACGTGGCGGTGCCCGCCAACATGCATGTCGGCCTGCATCAGGAGGAGCTGGAGAAGGAAGGCCGCGCGCTCAGCGCGGTCGAGGCGATCCGCATTCTCGGCCGGCCCGACATGCTGCTGGTCGATCTGCGCGAGACCAACGAGCGGATGAAGCACGGCATGCTCGAAGGCGCGCTGCATACGCCCTATCCGTCCGTCGAGGAGAGCCTCAAGCCCGGCGGCATGCTGCGCGAGGTCGCCGCCGCCACCGGCCGCCGCATCGTGTTCTTCTGCGCCTTCGGCGAGCGCTCGGCGATGGCGGTGGCCGCCGCCAAGGCGGCCGGCCTTTCCAACACCGCCCATATCGCCGGCGGCGTGGATGCCTGGAAGAAGGCGGGCGGGCCGCTCGTGCACTGACGGCCCTGCTTGCGATAGGTCAGAAACTACACATATGTTCCGGATAGGATCGGATGCAGCATCACCATCCGGGAACAGCCATGGCCAAGATCGGCAAGCCAAGCGAGCCGCCCAAAATCGCTGACAAAAAGCGGGCGGAAGACAAGGTGAAGATACCCCCGCCTCCGCTCGATGACGATGACTACGAGGACGGCGACATCGCGACGCCCAAGCGTGACCGCTACGGTCCGGATGACGAGTCGTTTTGAGGGGGGCTATGATCCGACGCTAGCGCCCCACTCTCCGCCGTCGTCCCTGCGAACGCAGGGACCCATAACCCCAGGGAGAAGTTGGCGGGGGATCGCCGTCCGGTACTGCGACCTGTTACAATCGAGATATCACGCGGTATGGGTCCCTGCGTTCGCAGGGACGACGACGTGGAGGCGCCCCAACGCCCCTCACTTCCCCCACCCGCACTACCTGCCATGCGCCTGCGTTCATGGACAAATAACCGCTCTCCCCGATAGTTTGCGCGCCTTCCAGGGAGTGAAACCGGAATTGCAATGGTCGACGTTCTCGCCGCACCGCAGCAAGGCAAGGCGGACAGCGCGCTACGCACGCTGACCGGAATCTCGATTGCGCATTGGGTCAGCCATTTCCACCTGCTGGTCCTGCCGATGCTGTTCCCGTTCCTCAAGGCTCAGCTCGGCGTCGGCTATATCGAGCTCGGCTTCGCGCTCACCGTGTTCGCGGTGGTGTCCGGATTGACGCAGGCGCCGACCGGCTATCTCGTCGACCATTTTGGCGCGCGACGAATTCTGCTGGCCGGCCTCACGCTCGGCGGCTTCGCGCTGATCCTGCTCGGTCTGCACCTCAGCTACGCCTCGCTGATCGCCTGCGCCGTGCTGCTGGGTCTCGCCAATAGCGTCTATCACCCCGCCGACTACGCGATCCTGGCCGAGCACATGGACGAGGCACGGATGGGCCGCGCCTTTTCGATCCACACCTTTGCCGGGTTTCTTGGCGGCGCGGTGGCGCCGGCAATCGTGGCTGCACTCGTCACCCTGTCGGGCGGCGTCGGCGCGCTGATCGCCTCGGGTGCGATCGGCATTGCGGTGGCGTTGCTGCTGCTCGTCATGAACATTCCCGACGCCGGCGCCAGCAAGAAGAAGCCAGGCGCGGAGAACGCGCCGAAGCAGGCTGTCATCACGCCGGCGCTGATCGTGCTGACCGCGCTGTTCATGCTGCTCAGCCTGTCGGTCGCCGGTATCAACAATTTCGGCGTCGTCGCGCTGATGAGCGGCTATGGCACGTCCTACTCGGCCGCCAACGTCATGCTGACGGCATTCCTCGGCGCCAGCGCCGCCGGCGTGCTGGCCGGCGGTTTCCTTGCCGATCACACCGAACGCCATGGCTATGTCGCAGCGGCCTGCTTCGCCGTGAACGCGGCAATCGTGCTGCTGATCGCGCTCGTGACGCTGCCCGGCTGGGCGCTGACTGCCGCGATGACGGCGGCGGGCTTTCTGTCCGGCGTGATCGCCCCCTCGCGCGACATGCTGGTGCGCAATGCGGCTCCTCCCGGCGCTGCGGGGCGCGCCTTCGGCATCGTCTCCACCGGCTTCAATCTCGGCGGCATCATCAGCCCGCTGCTGTTCGGCTGGATCATGGACCAGAGTGCGCCACACTGGGTGTTCGGCGCGTCGGTGGTGTTCATGGTGGCGACGGTGGCGCTGTCCCCGTTCACGGAGCGGAAGCGACAAGCCGGTTCTTGAGGAGCGAGAGCGGCTGCCACAAATTCAATCGTCGTCCCCGCCTAGTGCGCAATTGCGCACGGGGGGCGGGGACCCATAACCCCAGGGAGCGGTTGTGGAGCGAAGCTGCCAACTACGAGTCTTCGCCAAACTCCTCCCTGTGGCTATGGGTCCCGGATCTGCGCTGCGCTTGTCCGGGACGACGAAAGAAGACTTAGAAAAACAAAAACAGGAAGAAACACATGAGCACCCCTGATCTCGTCATCCGCGGCGGCACCGTTGCGGATGGAAACGGCGGCGAACTGTTCGAGGCCGACGTCGCCATCACCGGCGGCAGGATCAGCGAGGTCGGCAAGGTCTCTGGCAAAGGCGCCGAGGAAATCGACGCACGCGGAAAGCTGGTGACGCCGGGTTTCGTCGACGTGCACACCCATTACGACGGCCAGGTCACCTGGAGCCAGGACATCACGCCGTCGTCGCAGAACGGCGTCACCACGGCGATCATGGGCAATTGCGGCGTCGGCTTCGCGCCGTGCAAGCCCGCCGACCACACCCGCCTGATCCAGCTGATGGAAGGCGTCGAGGACATTCCCGAGCCCGTCCTGAGCGCCGGCATTCCCTGGGCCTGGGAGAGCTTTCCGGACTACATGAACTGGCTCTCCAAGCGCGATTTCGACATCGATGTCGGTGCGCAGCTGCCGCATGCGGCGCTACGGGTCTATGTCATGGGCGAGCGCGGCGCACGCCGCGACCCCTCGACCACCGAAGACAATGCCGCAATGGCCAAGCTCGCGGGCGAGGCGGTTCGCTCCGGCGCGCTCGGCTTCTCGACCTCGCGCACGCTCAACCACCGCACCTCCACCGGCGACTTCACGCCGACGCTAAAGGCCGGCGAAGACGAGCTCACCGCGATCGCCGGGGCGATGCACAGCCAGGGCCGCAGCGTGCTGCAATTCGTGCTCGATCTCTCCACCATCCACGAAGACTTGCCGATGATGTTGCGGGTCGCCGACACGACGAAGTGTCCGATCTCGTTCTCGATCACGCAGAACGACAGATCGCCAAACCGCTGGCGCCAGACGCTGGACGAGATCAATGCGGCGGCGAAGCGCGGCCTCTCCATCACCGCGCAGATCGCGGCGCGCCCGGTCGGCCTGCTGCTCGGGCTCGAGCTGTCGCGCAATCCGTTCCAGACCCATCCTAGCTACAAGGCGATCGCGCATCTTCCCTTGAAGGAGCGGCTGGCGCGGCTGCACCAGGCCGACGTGCGCAAGGCAATCCTGAGCGAGACGGCAACCGCCACCGACGATCCGCTGTTCTTCCGGCCCAACTACGACAAGATGTTTTTGCTCGGCGATCCCCCCGATTACGAGCAGCCGCCGGAGAACGCGCTGGGGCCGCAGGCGCGCAAGCAGGGCCGTCAGCCGGAAGAGCTCGCCTATGACGCGATGCTGTCGGACCAGGGCCGCGGCATGCTCTACGTGCCGTTCCTGAACTATGCCGACGGCAATCTCGATGCGACGCGCGAGATGCTGATCGACCCGCAATCGGTGCCGGGCCTGTCCGACGGCGGCGCGCATTGCGGCATCATCTGCGATGCCAGCTTCCCGACCTATCTGCTGACGCATTGGACACGCGACCGCACGCGCGGCGAGAAGCTGTCGATCCCGTTCGTGGTCGCAGCGCAGTCGCGCAAGACCGCACTCTCGGTCGGCCTCACCGATCGCGGCCTGATTGCGCCCGGCTACAAGGCCGACGTCAACGTGATCGACTATGACCGTCTGCACCTGCATCCGCCGAAGGTGCATTACGATCTGCCGGTCGGCGGGCGGCGGCTGTTGCAGGACGTCGACGGCTACGAGGCGACGATCGTCTCAGGCGTGGTGACGCGGCGGCATGGCGAGGCCACGGGCCGCCGGCCGGGGAAGCTGATCCGCGGGGCGCAGGGGGTGAATTAGCAGCTGATGGTGAGTGAGGCGCGAAGTCCGCGCCTCATTCTCAGTGTCGTCCTTGCGAACGCAGGGACCCATAACCACAGGGAGCGGTTATGGGGCTAAACTGTAACTCCGAGTCGTCGCCAAACCCCTCCCTGTGGTTATGGATCCCGGATCTGCGCTTCGCTTGTCCGGGACGACAGTTGGGGTTGTGGCCGGCGGCCTCTATCTAACCCTCGCCCGCCCCCTTACGTGGGCGAGACCGCACCCTTCAACGATGCTGCCTGCGGCGCCGCACCGCGCGTCAGCCTGGCCTTTTCCGAGTTCGGCCACAGCAGCAGCAGGCCGAGCAGGCCGGAGCCGACCATGATCACGGCGTTGATGGTGAAGCCGGCCATGTAGCCATCGACCGTGCTGCCGGCGCGCTGGATCATCGCCCCCATCACGGCCGGCGCGATGATGCCGGCCAGCGTGTAGAGCGCACCATAGATCGCGAGGATCGCGCCGCGCTGCGACGTCGGCGTGAACTCGCCGAGCATCGGCGGGCAGACCACATAGATCGCCCCGCACAGGCCAGAGCCGACCACGAGCAGCGCGATCTGCAAGCCCGCGCCCTGAACATGCGGCATCACCGCCAGAATCAGCCCGCCGATCACCAGCGGCACCGAGCCGAGCACGCCGCGAGCCACGCGGGTGTTGTAGCCGCGCGCCATCATCACCTGCGAGATCCACCCGGTGAGAATGACGATGGTGGCACCGAACACCCAGGGCAGGATCGAGATGAAGCCGGCCTGGCTCTGCGAGAAGCCGAGCCCCTTGACGATGAACGGCGTGAACCAGGTCAGGCCGAGCGAGAGTGCCCAATAGGCACCGAAGGTCGCCGCGACGCAGCCGATGAAGGTGCGAGAGGTGAGAAGCTGCAAGTAAGGGATCTTCTGCTCGGTCGCGGCCAGGACCTGCGTGTCCTCCAGCGGGCCTTCCTTGCCGAGCGCGAGCCAGGCACAAACCCAGATCAGGCCGACCACGCCGAGCGCGCCGAAGGCATAGTGCCAGGAATGATTGACGATGACCCAGTTCAGCGCCGGCACCGCCAGGATCACGCCGAAGGCCGAGCCCTGCGACAGGATCGCGGTCGGCAGCGTGCGCTTCTCGTCGGGGAACCATTTGTAGATCGCGTGCGCGGCGACGGAGAAGGCCGGGCCCTCGCCGGCACCCAGCACGATGCGGCAGATCAGCAGCGTAGTGAAGGAGACGGTGCCGACCATCGGAAACTGCGCCAGCGCCCAGATCACTGCGAGCACGAGCAGCACCCAGCGTGTCGGCACCTTGTTGACGATGAAGCCGACCACAATGGCGGCGATCGAGAACAGGAAGAAGAACGAGGAGCCGAGCAGGCCGAACTGCTCCGGGGTGAGCTTCAGATCGGTCATGATCGGCACGCCGGCGAGACCGACGACGATCTTGTCGGCGAAGTTCACGACCATGAAGAGGAAGAGGAGAAAGGTGACGGTCCAGGCGCCCTTCGGCGTTCCCTTGGTCCCGATCGTCTTGCTGGCTACCTCCGTCGTTCCCTCAGCGCTCATGATTCTCCCCGTCGATGTCTTTTGGCACTTTTTTGATTTGGCTATCTTGGGAGCTAACAACGGCTTCGAGACCAACGCAACCCGGCATTTCCGCAGCAAGTGTGCTACGCAGCAATTCCGCTAATTCCGCCCGGCGCCATTCATCGTGTTGAGCATCCGAAATCTCTCCAAGACTTTCTCCTCGGCCGGCGAACCGGTCCATGTGCTGCGTGGCGTCGATCTCGACCTTAAGGAGGGTGAACGCGTCGCGCTGACCGGCGAGTCCGGCAGCGGCAAGAGCACATTGTTGCACCTGATCGCGGGACTCGATGCCGCCGATGGCGGCACGATCCGGCTGCAAGACACCGAAGTCACCGCGCTGTCCGATGCAGGGCGCGCCAGCTTGCGGCGCGACCAGATCGGCCTGGTTTTTCAGCAATTCAACCTGATCCCGAGCCTGTCGGTCGGGGACAATCTGGTTTTCCAGGCGCGGATCGCCGACCGTCACGATGCAGCCTGGACCAAGGAGCTGGTCGAACGGCTCGGCCTCGGCCCTCTCCTGAAGCGCTATCCCGAGCAATTGTCCGGCGGCCAGCAGCAGCGGGTCGCGATCGGCCGGGCACTGGCGACAAAGCCCTCGCTGCTGTTGGCGGACGAGCCGACCGGCAATCTCGACGAGGCCACGGCCGAAAACGTGCTGGCGCTGACGCGCGACCTCGTCGCGCGCACCGGCTGCGGCTTCCTGATGGTGACCCATAGCCTGCATCTGGCCGGCACGCTCGACCGCCACCTCACCCTGCATGCGGGGCGGATCGCATGAGACGCGCGCTCTGGGTGCTCGCAGTGCTGCTCAGCCATTGGCGGCGTCACAAGATGCAGTTCGCGACGCTGCTGGTCGGGTTGATCGCGGCGACCGCGCTGTGGAGCGGCGTGCAGGCCATCAACCAGCAGGCCCGCAATGCCTATGACCGCGCCGCGGCGACGTTCGGCGGCGCCCGCACCGCCATGCTGATCGCGCCTGCTGGCGCGACATTTCCCCAGGAGCTGTTCATCAAACTCCGCCGTGCCGGCTGGCCGGTGTCGCCGGCGCTGGAGGGGCGGGTCCAGATCAACGGACGCTCGGTGCGGCTGCTCGGGATCGAGCCGGTCACCCTGCCGGTCGAAATCGGCAACGCACCGCGTCTTGGTGCTGCGGATCTAGGCAGTTTTGTTGCACCGCCGGGCCAGACATTGGTGGCGCGGGAGACGCTGAGCGACTTGCAGGAAACGGAAGGCGCGGCGCCACCGATCAGCAACGGCGCGAAATTGCCGCCGCTGCGCGTGTTGCCGCAGCTCGCGCCCGGCGTGCTGGTGGTCGATATCGGCGTGGCGCAGCGTCTGCTGAACAAGCCGGATCAGGTCTCGCGGCTTCTGATCGGCAAGCCCAGGAGCAAGCCTGCGCCGCTGGCAAGCGTGGTCGGCGACCGGCTGCAGCTGGTTGAGCCGAACGCGGAGACCGAGCTGGAGCGCCTCACCGACAGCTTTCATCTCAACCTCACGGCGTTCGGCCTTTTATCGTTCTTCGTCGGCCTGTTCATCGTCAACTCGGCCGTCGGCCTCGCCTTCGAGCAGCGGCTGCCGATGTTGCGGACCTTGCGCGCCTGCGGCGCCTCGGCGCGGCTGGTCAACACCGTGCTGGTGATCGAGCTCGTGGCGCTGGCGCTGATCGCCGGCCTGATCGGGCTCGTCTGCGGCTATTTCATCGCGGCAGTGCTGCTGCCCGACGTCGCGGCGTCGCTGCGCGGGCTCTATGGCGCACAGATCCCGGGGCAGCTGACCTTACAGCCTGAATGGTGGCTCGCCGGCATCGGCATCAGCATTGCGGGCGCGCTGGTTGCGGCGGCGACCAGCCTGATCAAGGCGATCAGGATGCCGGTGCTGGCGACGGCGCAGCCGCGCGCCTGGCAGCAGAGGCAGCGCCGCTGGCTGATCCTGCAAAGTCTGGCCGCCTGCGCCGTGTTCGCGGTCGCGCTGCTGCTGCTCCAGTACGGGCAATCGCTGATCGCAGGCTTTGGCGTGCTGGCGGCGTTGATGTTCGGTGCGGCCCTGATCCTGCCGGCGCTGCTCGAGATCATCCTGCTCGCGGGCCAGCGCGCCGCGAGGAAGCCGCTTGCGCTGTGGTTCTGGGCGGACAGCCGGCAGCAGCTTTCCGGATTGTCGCTGGCGCTGATGGCGCTGCTGCTCGCGCTCGCCGTCAATGTCGGCGTGTCCACCATGGTGGAAACCTTCAGCCGCACCTTCCTCGGCTGGCTCAACGGTCGGCTCGCCGCCGACGTCTACATCAGCGCCTCGGACAATGCGCAAGGCGTTGCCATCCGCAACTGGCTGCGCGAGCGCAGCGACGTACAGGCGATCCTGTCGGGCGGCCGCGCCGAGGCGCAGGTTCAGGGCCAGCCGGTGGAGCTGCTCGGCCTGCCCGATCACGCGCTCTATCGCGAACGCTGGCCGCTGCTGGAAACCGCGCCGCGCGGCTGGAGCCGGCTCGTGCCGGGCAATGCCGCCTTCATCAGCGAGCAGCTCAGCCGCCGCCTCAACGTCCGCATCGGCGACGTCGTCGAGGTGCCGGCGCCAGGCGGGACCTGGGAGCTCGACATCGTCGGCATCTATGCCGATTACGGCAACCCTAAGGGGCAGCTGACCGTCAACGTCGCGGCGCTGATCCGGCAGTTTCCGCAGACGCCGCAGACGCGGATCGGCCTGATCGTCGCGAAGGAGAATATCCTCGGCCTGATCGCGGCGTTGCAGAAACAGTTTGCGCTCGACGACCGCAGTGTCGCCGACCAGGCGACGGTGAAGGCCGAATCGATCCGCATCTTCAACCGCACCTTCGCAGTGACCTCGGCGCTGAACGCCTTCACACTCGGTGTCGCCGGGATCGCGCTGTTCACGAGCCTGCTGACGCTGGCGAACTCCCGCCTGCCGCACCTCGCGCCGCTATGGGCGATCGGCATCACGCGGCCGCGCCTTGCCGCGATCGAATTGACCAAGACGCTGTCGGTGGCGCTGTTCACGGCGCTGCTGGCCGTTCCGCTCGGGCTCCTGGTGGCGTGGTGCCTGATCGCGATCGTGAACGTGAAGGCGTTCGGCTGGCGGCTGCCGTTCCACGTGTTTCCGCTGCAACTGGTCGAGCTGGTCGCGGTCGCGCTGTTGGCGTCGCTGCTGGCGGCGCTGTTGCCGGTGGCACGGCTGGCGCGGATGCAGCCGGCAAATCTCGTCAAGGTGTTTGCCAATGAACGCTGATCGCATGTCGCGCCGCGCCTTCGCCGGCGGCATCGCTGCGCTGGCCCTCGCACGCCGCGCCAGCGCGCAAGGCTATGCGGGGCTCGGTGAAAAAGCGGATGGCTTTGGGAAGGTGACGCCGGGAAAGCTGTTTGCCTTTCCTGGCGATCACGGGCCGCATCCGGAGTTTCGCATCGAATGGTGGTATCTGACGGCAAACCTCATCGACGGCAGCGGCGCGGCTTGCGGCCTGCAATGGACGCTGTTCCGTCAGGCGGCGCAGCCAGGCCCTCAAGGCGAAGGCTGGGCCAATCAGCAGGTCTGGATGGCGCATGCCGCAGTGACGCGCGCCGACACCCACCGCTTCAACGAAGTCTTTTCACGCGGCGGCGTCGGCCAGGCCGGCGTCACGGCCAAGCCGTTCGATGCCTGGATCGACGATTGGGAGATGAAGGCTCTCGAGCGAACCGATGACCGCACTTTGGCGCCGCTGGCGCTGAGGGCGTCCAGCACAGATTTCAGCTACGCACTGACGCTGGAGGCCGATCGCGCTGTGGTGCTGCAAGGCGATCGCGGCTACAGCCGCAAATCGGAGCGTGGCCAGGCGTCCTATTATTACAGCCAGCCGTTCTACCGCGCCCGCGGCACGCTCACCATCGACGACAAGCCGGTCGATGTCTCGGGCCAGGCCTGGATGGACCGCGAATGGAGCAGCCAGCCGCTCGACGCCGACCAGACCGGCTGGGACTGGCTGTCGCTGCATCTGTCGTCAGGCGACAAGCTGATGCTGTACCGGCTGCGGCAGAAGGACGGCAAAGACTATCCCTTCGGCAACTGGATCAGCGCCGCCGGCGAAACGCAGATGATCGCCGGCGGCGACATCCAGATGATGCCGAAAGCGACGGCGGAGGTTGCGGGACGCAAGCTGCCGGTGGAATGGCAGATCGCGATCCCGTCGCGATCGTTCTCGATCCACTGCAAGCCGCTCAATCCCGGGGCCTGGATGGGGACCGGCTTCTCCTATTGGGAGGGGCCGATCAGCTTTGCCGGGACGCATGACGGCGTTGGCTATCTCGAGCTGACCGGGTATTGAAGCGCGGTCTGTTTGAAGGAACCAGCGATGTATCATTTCACCGCTCTCGTCACGCTGCTGGCGATCGCATTTTATTTCTTCACCGCCATCAACGTCTCGAGCGCGCGCACCAAGACCGGCGTCAAGGTGCCGGCGATGTCGGGCCATCCGGATTTCGAACGCGCCTTCCGCATCCAGGCGAACACGCTGGAATGGATGCCGATTGTCCTGCCGGCGCTCTGGCTGTTCGCGGTCTATATCGGCGACGGCATCGCGGCGGGGATCGGCGCCGTCTGGATCATCGGCCGCATCGTCTATTTCATTGGTTATTCGAAAGCGGCAGCCAAGCGCGGCCCGGGCTTCATGATCCAGGGCATCGCCGCCATCGCACTGTGGGCCGGCGCGCTGGGTGCAGTGGTGTTGCGGCTGGTGTGAGGCGGGGGCCGCGGCCACACGTTCCGCTGTCGTCCCGGGGCGCGAAGCGAGCCCGGGACCCATAACCACAGGACGAAGTTGTAGCGCGAGCCGATCACTCCGAGTCCCCGTAACCACACAGTCCTGTGGTTATGGGTCCCGGATCTGCGCTTCGCCCTCGACAACGCTACGCGTTGCCAAGGGCTGCGCTTGTCCGGGACGACACTGAGTTATTGGCGCGATCCTCGCCCCTACTTCGTCAGCGGGCAGCCGCTGTCCTTGGCGGTGAAGAAGGCCTTGTCGCCGGGGACGGTGGCGAGCAGCTTGTAATAGTCCCAGGGCTTCTTCGATTCCGACGGCTTCTTGACCTCGAACAGATACATGTCGTGGATCATGCGGCCGTTCTCGAGCACCTTGCCGCCTTGCGCGAAGTCGTCGTCGACCGGCAGCTCCTTCAGCTTCCTGGCAACCGCATCCGGATCCTTGGTGCCTGCCGCCTTGACCGCCTTCAGGTAGCTCAGCGTCGCCGAATAGGTGCCGGCCTGGATCATGTTCGGCATCCGGCCGGTGCGCTTGAGGAAGCGTTCGCCGAGATTGCGGGACTTGTCGTTGACGTCCCAGTAATAGCCTTCGGTCAGCACCAGGCCCTGTGCAGCCTGGAGGCCAAGGCCATTTACTTCGGCGAGCGTCATCAGCAGGCCGGCGAGCTTCTGGCCGCTGGCGACGATGCCGAACTCGGACGCCTGCTTGATCGAATTGGTGGTGTCGAGGCCGGCATTGGCAAGGCCGACGATCTTCGCCTTCGAGCTCTGCGCCTGCAGCAGGAACGAGGAGAAGTCCGAGGAGTTGAGCGGCACGCGCACCGAGCCGACCACCTTGCCGCCATTGGCGGTGACGATCTCGCTGGTGTCCTTCTCCAGCGCGTAGCCGAAGGCGTAGTCCGCGGTGAGGAAGAACCAGGTGTCGCCGCCGGCCTTGGTCAGCGCACCACCGGTGCCGACGCCGAGCGCGCGGGTGTCGTAGGCCCAGTGGAAGCCGTAGGGCTGGCAGGCATCGCCTGTCAGCCGCGAGGTGGCGGCGCCGACGACGATGTCGATCTTCTTCTTTTCCTTGGACAGCTCGTGGATCGCGAGCGCGACCGAGGAGGTCGTCAGCTCCGTGATCATGTCGACGTTCTCGACGTCGTACCAGCGCCGCGCGATCGAGGTCGCGAGGTCGGCCTTGTTCTGGTGGTCGGCGGTGACGAGCTCGACCTTCTGACCCAGCACCTCGCCGCCAAAATCCTCGATCGCCATCCTGGCCGCCTCGACCGACCATTTGCCGCCGTAATCGGCATAGACGCCGGACTGGTCGTTGAGGATGCCGATCTTGACGCCTTGCGCGGAGGCCGGCGCCGCCAGCACCAGAGCAGAGGTTGCGACGGCGGCCAAAAGTGCTGATTTCATCTGTTATCTCCCAGCAGTTTTCTGTTTTGAAATCGCGCGGATACTAGGGAAGAACCCCGCGCCTGCCCATCCATTTCAAGTTGGTCGTTAGTATGGAGGTCGCCACAAAAATGGCGTCGTCCCGGGGCGCGACGAAGTCGCGAACCCGGGACCCATAACCACAGGAAGGAGTTTTGCGAAGAGCTTCGCGCCAAACTCCTCCCTGGGGTTATGGATCCCCGCATTCGCGGGGATGACGGCGAGGATGTGGACACACCGGTGGCCATCACGTGCGCTTAAGAAGCCACCACCTCCGGCTTCTTCCCCTCATTCCGCCCCTCGGCCAGGTTCCGCACCACCACGTAGAAGATCGGCGTGAACAACAGGCCGAACAGGGTGACGCCGATCATGCCGAAGAACACGGCGACGCCGACGGCCTGCCGCATCTCCGAGCCGGAGCCGCTCGATATCACCAATGGCAGCACGCCGAGGATGAAGGCGAAGGAGGTCATCAGGATCGGCCGCAGGCGCAAGCGGCAGGCGTCGATCACCGCCTCCAGCCGCGGCTTGCCCTCGTTCTCGATGTCGCGCGCGAACTCGACGATCAGGATCGCGTTCTTGGCCGCCAGCCCCACCAGCACGACGAAGCCGATCTGGGTGAGGATGTTGACGTCCTGGCCCATGATGCGCACGCCGATGGTGGCGGCGAGCAGGCACATCGGCACGATCAGGATCACCGCGAACGGCAAGGTCCAGCTGCCATATTGCGCAGCGAGCACGAGGTAGACGAACAGCACGCAGATCGGGAACACGTAGAGGCCGGCATTGCCGCCGGTGATCTGCTGGTAGGACAGATCGGTCCATTCGAAGGTGAAGCCGCTCGGCAAGGTGTCGTCCGCCAGCTTCTTGATGGTGTTGAGCGCGGTGGTCGAGCTGGTGCCCGGCGCCGGCTCGCCCTGGAGCTCGGACGCGGCATAGAGATTGTAGCGCGCGACGCGGTCGGGACCCGAGACATCCCTGAACTCGACCACGCTGCCGAGCATCACCATGTCGCCGGAGGCGTTGCGTGTGCGCAGGCGTGCGAGGTCGCTGGGCTCTTTCCGGAACGGGAAGTCGGCCTGCGCGGTGACGTGATAGGTGCGGCCGAACAGGTTGAAGTCGTTGACATAGGTCGATCCGAAATAGCTCTGGATCGTGTCGTTGATATTGGAGATGGGAACGCCGAGCTTCTGCGCCTTGGTGCGGTCGATGTCGACGAAGAGCTGCGGCGTGTTGGCCGAGAACGGCGAGAACACCGTGGGGCCGAGCAGCGAGGGCGATTTGCGCGCCGCGGCGACAAGCTCGTCGGTGGCCGCAGCGAGCAACTCAGGCCCGCGGCCCTGACGGTCCTGGATGCGGATGGTGAAGCCGCCGCCGGTGCCGATGCCAGGCACGGCCGGCGGCGGGATCACGATGATGAAGGCGCCCTGGATCGCGGACAGGCGCTTGCGCAGCTCGACCGTGATGGCGTTGGCCGTCAATCCTTTCTTGATCCGCGCCTCTGGTTCGTCGAACACCGGGAACAGCGCGGCGGCATTGCCCGCCTGTGTGCGGGTGGCACCGGAGAAGCCGGCAAAGGCGGCGACACGAACGATGCCCGGCGTGTCCAGCGAGATCCGCTCGATCTCGCGCACGACCTCGGTGGTGCGCGCCAGCGAAGCCGCGCCCGGCAATTGCACGGATACGATGACGTAGCCGCGGTCCTGCGCCGGGATGAAGCCTTGCGGCGTGGTCGCGATCAACCAGCCGGCGCTTCCGATCAGCACGACATAGATCAGGATCATCACCACCGAGTGCCGGATCACGAAATTGGCGAGGCCGGCATAGCCGTGCGCCAGACGGTCGAACACGCGATTGAATACGCCGGTGAAGGCATTCCAGCCGCGCGCGATGACATTCCAGCTTGCCGGCGGCTGCTTCTCCTCGTGCGGCACCAGGATCTGCGAGGCCAGCGCCGGCGACAGCGTCAGCGAGCAGAAGCAGGAGATCGCGGTCGCAACCGCAATGGTGACGGCGAATTGCTGGAAGAACTGCCCGGAAATACCGCCCAGAAAGGCGGTCGGCACGAACACCGCGCAGAGCACCAGCGCGATCGAGACCAGCGCGCCGCCGACCTCCTCCATCGTCTTGAGCGCGGCATCGCGCCGGCTCATGCCATGCTCGAGATGCCGCTCGACGTTCTCGACCACCACGATAGCATCATCGACCACGATGCCGACCGCGAGGACGAGGCCGAACAGTGTGAGGTTGTTGATCGAGAAGCCCAGCGCCGCCATCACCGCGAAGGTACCGACCAGCGACACCGGGATCGCGATGATCGGAATGATCGCGGGACGCCAGCCCTGCAGGAACACCAGCACGACGATGACGACGAGCAGCATGGCCTCATAGATGGTCTTGATCAGCTCGTGGACGGACTGAGCGATGAATTCGGTCGGGTTGTAGCCGATATTGTAGTCGAGGCCTTTCGGGAAGCTCTCCTTCAGCCTCGTCATGGTGTCGGTAATGTTCTTCGCGGTAGCGAGAGCGTTCGATCCCGGCCGCTGCGTCACCAGCATGGCGACCGCGGATTTGCGCAGCAGGAAGCTGTTGGTGCTGTAGGCGAGCGCCCCGAGCTCGATGCGGGCGACGTCACGCAGCCGCACCACGCGGCCGTCCGAGCCGGCCTTGATCAGGATGTCCTCGAACTGCTTCTGGTCCTTCAGGCGGCCCGTGAAGGTGAGGTTCGGCTGGAAGGCGCGGTCGGCGATCGGCGGCTCGGCGATCTGGCCGCCGGCGATCTGCACGTTCTGCGCGCGGATCGCGGCCAGCACCTCCGCCGAGGTCAGGCCGAGATTGGCAATCCGGTCAGGATCGAGCCACAGCCGCATCGAATAGTCGCGGGCACCGAATATCTGGATGTCGCCAACGCCGTCGAGACGCAGCAGCTGGTCGCGGACCTGGAGCAGCGCGTAATTGGAGATGTAGAGCTGGTCGAAGGTGTCGTCGGGCGACAGCATGAACACGACCATCAGGATATCGGGCGAGTTCTTGCGCGTGGTGACGCCGTTGCGCTGGACCTCCTCGGGCAGTCGCGGCTGCGCGATCGCGACGCGGTTCTGCACCAGCACCTGGGCCTTGTCGAGATCGGTGCCGAGCTTGAAGGTGACGGTGATGGTGAGCTGGCCGTTCGAGGTTGCCTGGCTGTAGAGATACAGCATGTCCTCGACGCCGTTGATCTCCTGCTCGATGGGAGCCGCGACCGTGTCGGACACGGTCTGCGCGGAGGCACCGGGATATTGCGTGGTGACGACGACGGTCGGCGGCACCACTTGCGGATATTCGGACACCGGCAGCGTGGTGTAGGCGAGCGCACCGACGATCAGGAGCACGATCGACAGCACCATCGCCAGGATGGGCTGGTTGATGGAGAGACGACCGAGATTCATGACTTGCCACCGGCCGGGGCTTGCGCGGTCTGCGGGGCAACCTTGGCACCGACACGGGCACGCTGGATGCCGTTGACGATGACGCGATCCTCGGCCTTCAATCCTTCGCGGATCACGCGCAGGCCGTCGTCCAGCGGTCCGAGCACCACGGGACGCGCCTCGACGGTGTCGTCGGGCTTCACCACGAACACGATCTTGCGGGACTGGTCGGTCGCAACAGCGACGTCCGGAATCAGCAGGGCCTCATAGGGCGCGCTGCCGATCAGCCGGACGCGACCGAATTGGCCGGGCAGGATCGACAGATCGGTATTCTTGACCACGGCGCGGCTGCGTAGCGTGCCGGTCGAAACGTCGAGCCGGTTATCGAGGAAGTTGATGGTGCCTTCATGGGACGGCTTGGTTTCGCCGGCGAGCGTCACCTGCACCGGATTGGCCGTGTCGCGCGAGCTCGGACGCCGCCCTTCGAACCACAGCTTGCTGTATTTGATGAAGGTCGCCTCATCCATGTCGAAATAGACGTAGATCGGGTCGAGCGTGACGATGGAGGTCAGGAGGGTCGAAGAGCCATTGTCGCTGCCCTGCACGAGATTGCCGGGGCTGACGAGATGGCGGCTGACGCGGCCGGTCAACGGTGCCGTCACATGCGTGAATTCGATGTTCAGTCTGGCCGCTTTGAGCGCGCCTTCAGCCTGCACCTCCGCGGCATGCGCAGCTTGCAGGGCCTGACGGCGCTGATCGACGACCTGCTCGGAGACCGCGCTGGTCTGCACCAGGCTGAGGCCGCGGTCGAGTTCGCGCTTGGCAAGTTCCACCTTGGCCCGTGCATCCGACAGCTGCCCTTCCGCCTGCGTGGCCACCGCCTCGAACGGACGCGGGTCGATCACGTAAAGCAGATCGCCCTGATGCACGATGGCGCCGTCCTGGAATTCGACCGAGTTGACGAAGCCGCCGACGCGCGGGCGCACCTGCACCTCCTCAACCGCTTCGAAGCGGCCGGTGAACTCGTCCCAATCGGTAACGGTGCGCTTGACCGGCTGGGCGACCGTCACGGGCGCCGGCGGCGGCGCAGACGCTTGCGAGGTGGGCTGCCCGCAACCGGTGAGCGCGAACGAAGCGACGAGGAGGCCCGCGAGTGCGTAATGCCGCGGCTGGACGAATTCGTGCTTTTTGACAAGTCGCTCGCTTCCATCCGGTCCAGCCATCCCAGGTCCTCGCATCGTCCTCATGCCAAAGGCCGCGGAAAAGGCAGGGTAGGCATTTACCCGCGGGCGTCCCAAGATGGGTGGAGTTGATGAACACTTCAAGACCAAAGCGCGTGCAGGGCTCCAAGCGCGCCCTGACCGGATGGCGGGTTGACAGGGGGTGGCAACCCGCCCGGCACGCGCTGAATAGCCGGCAGGTTTGCGATTGGACTTTGTTCGCCGGGCTCATGAATGGAAACGTCCTTCCCTTTCCCGCACGCGGGGAAAGGGAAAGAGCGCCAGCGCCTTCGCACATGACGAACGCCATCCGCTCGGCTAGATTGCCCTCACAAAAACAAGACGAATTGTCCGGGAGGGCAGGCGTGCACCAGGGACGTGTCGTTTTCGGCGCGATCGAGGAGGTCGTGTTCGGCCATCCTGCAACTGAGGCCATCGTCGCGCAGATGGACCGGCTGGGAACGCGCCGCGCCTTCCTGATGGTTTCGGGCACGCTGAACCGGCAGACCGACGAAATCGAGAAGATCAAGCAGGCTTTGGGCTCCCGCTGCGCCGGCCTGTTCGATGCCATGCCGGCGCACACGCCGCGCGAGGCGGTGATCGCGGCAACCAACGCGGCGCGCGGGGCCGGCGCCGATCTGATCGTCACGGTGGGCGGCGGCTCGATCACCGACGGCGCCAAGGCGGTGCAGCTTTGCCTCGCCAACGGCATCGACGATATCGACGGCATCGAGCGGATCCGCGTGCACAAGGGCGTCGCACCGGAGATGACGGCGCCAACCGTGCGCCAGGTTAGCGTGCCCACCACGATCGCCGGCGGCGAATTCAGCGCGATCGCGGGCGTCACCGACCGAGCTGCGCATGTGAAGCAGATGCTGCGGCATCCGCTCGCCGTGCCGCGCGCGACCATCCTCGATCCCGCGATCACCGTGCACACCCCGGAATGGCTGTTCCTGTCGACCGGCATCCGCGCCATCGACCATTGCGTCGAGGCGATCTGCTCGCGCGAGACGCATCCCTATGCCGACGCGCAAGCGGTGAAGGGCCTCGCCATGCTCGCCGACGCGCTGCCGCGGGTGAAAGCCGACCCCGCCGATCTCGACGCGCGGATGGACGCGCAGATCGGCACCTGGCTGTCGATGGGCGCGCTCGCGGCCGGCGTTCCCATGGGCGCGAGCCACGGCATCGGCTACGTGCTGGGCGCGGCCTTCGACGTGCCGCACGGCTACACGTCCTGCATCATGCTGCCGGCGGTGATGCGCTGGAATGCGAGCGCCAATGCCGAGCGGCAGATGATCGTCGCGGCCGCCATGGGCTTTCCCGGCCACGACGCTGCCGACGTGCTCGATGCCTTCATCCGCTCGCTGGGCATGCCGCGCAGCCTCACCGAGGTGCAGGTGTCGCCGCAGCATTTCGACGCCATCGCCGAGCAGGCGATGCGCACCAACTGGATCCCGCGTAACCCGCGCAAGATCGAAGGCCCGGCGCAGGTGCGCGAAATCCTGCTTCTCGCCGCATAAATCAAAGCCGGAGGATAGATGTACCCAGGTCAGCATGCCCGCCTACGCCCGCTGCAGCCCGCCTTCATCATGGCGGCCACAGGCGAGGCCGTCACCTATCGCGAGCTCGATGCGCGCAGCAACCGGCTGGCCCACCTGTTCCGCAAGCACGGCTTGAAGCGGCTCGACCACTACTCGATCTTCATGGAGAACAATTCGCGCTATCTGGAGGCCTGCGGCGCCGGCGAACGCTCCGGGCTGTACTACACCTGCATCAACTCGTTCCTGACGCCGGGCGAGCTCGCCTATCTGCTGGTCAACAGCCAGTCCAAGATCCTGATCACCTCGGTGGCGAAGCTCGACATCGCCCGCGAGGCGATCAAGGCCTGCCCCGACATCAAGCTCTGCATCGTCGCCGACGGCCCCGGCGAGAGCGAGCGCATCGTCGGACTTGCGGACGTCACCGCGGAGATGTCGGCAACATCGATCGCGGATGAGTGGCTCGGCACCGCCATGCTCTATTCGTCCGGCACGACGGGACGGCCGAAAGGCATTCTGCGGCCGCTGCCGGAGGAGCCGCCGAAGCATAATCTGCCGCTGTTCGATTTCCTCACCAAGCTCTGGCACTACCGCGAGGGCATGGTCTACCTCTCGCCTGCCCCGCTCTATCACTCGGCGCCGCAGGCGGCCGTGAACCTCACGGTCCGCATGGGCGGCACCGTGATCATCATGGAGAGTTTCGATCCCGAGCGTTACCTCGAACTCGTCCAGCGGTGGGGCATCACCCACACCCAGCTGGTGCCGACCATGTTCTCGCGCATGCTGAAGTTGCCGGCGGAGGTGCGCGGCCGCTACGACCTGTCCTCGCTGGAGATCGCGATCCACGCCGCCGCGCCCTGCCCGGCGCTGGTCAAGGACGACATCATCAAATGGTGGGGGCCGATCATTCACGAATATTACGGCGCGACGGAGGGCCTCGGCTTTACCGCCTGCAACAGCGAGGAATGGCTTAGCCACCGCGGCACCGTCGGCAAGGTGCTGCTCGGCGATCTCCACATCCTCGACGAGAACATGCGGGAATGTCCGACCGGCACGCCCGGCCAGGTCTGGTTCAAGACCGCCTCGCCGTTCGAATATTTCAACGATCCGGAGAAGACCAGGGAGGCGCGCTCGGCCGACGGCAGCATGAGCACGGTCGGCGATGTCGGCTATGTCGACGCCGACCGCTTCCTCTACCTCACCGATCGCGCCACCTTCATGATCATCTCCGGTGGCGTGAACATCTACCCGCAGGAATGCGAGAATTTGCTGATCACCCATCCGAAGGTCGCCGACGCCGCGGTGTTCGGCGTGCCCAATCCCGATCTCGGCGAAGAGGTGAAGGCGGTGGTGCAGCCGATGCCTGATGTCGTGCCGGGCGAGGCGCTCGCCGAAGAGCTGATCGCATTCTGCGCAAAATCGCTGTCGCGACAGAAGGTGCCGCGCTCGGTCGATTTCGAGAAGGAATTGCCGCGGCTGCCGACGGGGAAGTTGTACAAGCGCCTGCTGCGGGACCGGTATTGGGGAAACAAGGCGTCGAGGATCGTGTGAGGGCGTCGCTCCACTCGCGGGCGATATGCGCGAGACGCGTCCAAACAAATGGTGTCGTCCCGGGGCGCGACGAAGTCGCGAACCCGGGATCCATAACCACAGGGAATAGTCGTAGGGCGAGCAGGTCACCCCGAGTCTTCGCCAAACGTCTCCCTGTGGCTATGGGTCCCGGAGCTGCGCTTCGCTTGTCCGGGACGACAGTGAGTTCGTTGATTCTGCATCGCGCAACATCACCGCAGGAACCATCTCTTCGCACCTGCACTCTCACATCGTGAGCATGATAACCTGCGGCCTTCCGTCATCCGAATTGTCGAGGCGGCATGCGGCCTTACCGGTTGCCTCCCTCAACTCGCGTGCTATCGTCGCGACAAACAGGCCGCAAGGGCCAAAAAGACTGATGTCCAGGGAGGATGAGCATGCGGAGCGTGTGGGCGCTCGCCGCAATGGCGGCGCTATCTGTGCTGACGGCCTCAACCACCACGCTCGCCGGCGAGCCCAAGCAGGGCGGCGTCCTGCGAATGTATCACCGCGACAGCCCGGCCAACGCATCGATCCTCGAGGGCGCGACCTATTCGGTCAACGTGCCGTTCATGGGCGTCTTCAATAATCTCGTCATTTACGACCAGCACATCGCGCAGAACAGCCCTGATACCCTCCGGCCCGAGCTGGCCGAAAGCTGGTCCTGGGGCAACGACAACAAGAAGCTGACATTCAAGCTGCGCCAGGGTGTCAAATGGCATGACGGCAAGCCGTTCACATCGGCCGACGTCAAATGCACCTTCGATCTCCTGATGGGCAAATCGCAGCAGAAGCTTCGGCAAAATCCGCGCAAGGCCTGGTACAATGAAGTCAACGAGATCACGACGAGTGGCGATTTCGAGGTCTCCTTCGACCTGAAGCGGCCACAGCCGTCGCTGCTGGCGATGCTGGCGTCAGGCTATACGCCGATCTATCCCTGCCACGTCTCGCCCGCGGACATGCGCACCCATCCGGTCGGTACCGGACCGTTCAAGTTCGTCGAGTTCAAGGCCAATGAATCGATCAAGCTGACGCGAAATCCGGACTATTGGAAGAAGGGCCTGCCCTATCTCGACGGCATCGAGTACACGATCATCACGAACCGATCGACCGCGATCCTCGCTTTCGTCGCCGGAAAGTTCGACATGACCTTCCCGACGCACATCACGATCCCGCTCCTGAAGGACATCAAGTCGCAGGCGCCGAACGCGACTTGCGTCGTCGAGCCGACCAACGTTTCGACCAACATCATCGTCAATTCGACCTCCGCGCCGTTCGACAACATCGATATTCGCCGCGCGATGGCGATGGCACTCGACCGCAAGGCGTTCGTCGATATCCTGTTCGAAGGCCAGGCCGACATCGGCGGCACCATGCTGCCACTGCCTCAAGGCGTCTGGGGCATGCCCAAGGACAAGCTCGAGACCATTCCGGGCTATGGCCGGGACGTGAACGCGAACCGCGAGGAAGCGAAGAAACTGATGCAGAAGGCGGGCTACGGCCCCGACAAGCACCTCGCGGTGAAGGTCTCGACGCGCAATCTCGCGGAATATCGCGACCCCGCCGTGATCCTGATCGACCAGCTCAAGAGCATCTATATCGACGGCGAGCTCGACGTCGTCGAAACCGCGAACTGGTTCCCGAAAGTCGCGCGCAAGGACTACATGCTCGGCCTCAATCTGACCGGCAATTCCGTCGACGATCCCGACCAGTCCTTCTACGAAAACTATTCCTGCGGCTCGGAGCGGAACTACACCAATTACTGCAACAAGGAGATCGAGAAGCTGTTCGACGTGCAATCGCAGGAGACCGACACCAGCAAGCGCAAGCCGCTGGTCTGGGATATCGACAAGAAGCTGCAGGAGGATGTCGCCCGTCCGATCATCTTCCATGCACGGGCCGGCACCTGCTGGCAGCCCTACGTCAAGGGCATCACGATCATGTCGAACAGCTCCTATAACGGCTTTCGCTACGAGGACGCGTGGCTCGACAAGTAGCGCGGCAGGCTGGAGAGTAGCGGCTCGCGGAGGGCGAAGGATGTTTGCCTATCTGGTGCGACGCCTGTTCCTGATGCTCGTGACCCTGTTCGGGATCTCGATCGTCATCTTCCTCCTGCTGCGCATCGTGCCCGGCAACATCGTCGACATCCTGTTCGCCGCGGCCGGCTATGTCGATCCCGCCGACAAGGCCAACCTGGAGAAGGAGCTCGGCATCGACCAGCCGCTGATCGTGCAGTATTGGCACTGGATCAGCGGTTTTCTGCGCGGCGACTTTGGTTACTCCTACGTCTCCGAGAAGCCGGCGCTCCAGGAGATCCTGCCGCGGATCCCGATCACGGCGCGGCTCGCCGGCCTTGCGCTGTTGTTCTCGGTCTCGATTGGCATTCCGCTCGGCGTCATCAGCGCGGTGAAGCAAGGCACGCGGCTGGATTACGCCTTGCGCGTCGTCAGCTTGAGCGGCTTGTCGCTGCCCTCGTTTTGGCTCGGCCTGCTCATCCTCACGGCGTCGGTGGCGATGTTCGGCCAGATGCCGATCTTCAATCCGAATCCGCAGACCTGGCTCGAGGCGTTCGCAACCTATGCCGTGCCCGCCGCCGCCGTCGGCTTCCGCAGCGCGGCGCTGACCATGCGCATCACGCGGTCCTCGATGCTGGAGGTGCTGCGGCAGGACTACATCCGCACCGCGCGCGCCAAGGGCGCCTCCGATGCCGCCGTGAACTATCAGCACGCGCTGAAGAACGCGATCCTGCCCGTCATCACCGTGATCGGCATCGAGGCGGCGTTCCTGATCGGCGGCCTGATCGTCACCGAGACGGTGTTCAACATCCCCGGCGTCGCCCGCTTCCTGGTCGAGGCGATCCGCTGGCGCGACTATCCGATCGTGCAGAACCTCGTGATGCTGATCGCCGTCGTGGTGGTGAGTGCGAATTTCATCGTCGACATGCTCTACGCCGTGTTCGATCCGCGCATCAGGTACACGGATTAGCCGCATGACCTTCTCTCACACAGTATGTGCGCTCTCCTTCACCTCTCCCCGCCTGCGGGGAGAGGTCGGATTGCGCAGCAATCCGGGTGAGGGGGAGTCTCCGCGAGTCCAACTCCCACCTCCCCCGCGGAGAGCCCCCCTCACCCCTACCCTCTCCCCGCAGGCGGGGAGAGGGGGAAGATAGAGTTCACATGGCCGCGATCGACTATGACGTTGAACTGAGACGCGCCGGCGCCTATGCGACCGGAGGCTGGCGCCGCGTGCTGTATCTGGCACAGCGGCATGTGCTGGGCGCCGCTGGCCTCGTCATCATGACCGTGTTCGTGTTCACCGCCATCTTCGCCGATTTCATCGCGCGCTATGATCCCCTGTCGATCGATTCGGCCCGCGCTCTGGCCCGCCCGAGCCTGACGCACTGGATGGGAACGGACTCCTTCGGCCGCGACGTGTTCAGCCGCATCATCCACGGCGCGCGGATCTCGCTTGCGGTCGGGATCGGCTCGACCGCGCTCGGCGGCACGATCGGCGTCATCGTCGGCCTGACCTCCGGCTATCTCTCCGGCTGGGTCGATCTCGTGTTCCAGCGCGTCTCCGACGTCCTCCAGGCGCTGCCGCTGCTGGTGCTGGCGCTGGTGATGACGGCGGCACTCGGCCCGTCGCTGCCGAACGTGATCATTGCGATTGCCATTCCGCTGATCCCGACGGTCGCGCGCGTCATCCGTGCCAACACGCTGGCGCTGCGCGAACTCCCCTTTATCGAAGCCGCCAAGTCGATCGGCATGAGCGAAGTGCGCATCGCGCTCCGCCACGTACTGCCGAACACGCTGGCGCCGCTGATCGTGCTTGCGACCGCGCAGCTGGGCTCGACCATCCTGACGGAAGCTTCCCTCTCCTTCCTCGGCCTCGGCATTCCCGAGCCTTATCCGTCTTGGGGCCGCATGCTCTCCGAGTCCGCCGCCGAATATGTCCGCACCGCGCCGTGGCTGGTGATCTTCCCGGGCATTGCGATCAGCCTCGCCGTGTTCGGCGCCAACCTGTTCGGCGACGCCCTGCGCGACATCCTGGATCCGAGGCAGCGCGGCTGATGACGGACAAATCCAACCTTGTGCTCGAAGTGAAGAACCTGAAAACGGTGTTCTTCACCAATTCCGGTTTGTTCAAAGCCGTCGACGACCTCTCCTTTACCGTGAAGCGCGGCGAGACGCTGGCGATCGTCGGCGAATCCGGCTGCGGCAAGAGCGTAACGGCGCTGTCGCTGATGCGGCTGGTGCCCGATCCGCCCGGCCGCATCGTCGGCGGCTCGATTTCGCTCGAAGGCACCGACCTGCTGGCGCTGGATGAGGCGGAGATGCGTGCCGTCAGGGGCAACCGCATCTCCATGATCTTCCAGGAGCCGATGACCTCGCTCAATCCGGTGATGCGGATCGGCGACCAGATCGTCGAGGCGGTGCGGCTGCACCGGAACATCCCGGCCAAGGAAGCCCGGAATATCGCCGTGGAGATGCTGCGCCTGGTGCGCATTCCCGAGCCGGCGCGACGCGCGAAGGAATATCCGCATCAACTCTCCGGCGGCATGCGCCAGCGCGCGATGATCGCGATGGCGCTGGCCTGCCGGCCGGCGCTGCTGATCGCGGACGAGCCGACCACCGCGCTCGACGTCACCATCCAGGCGCAGATCCTGGCGCTTATCCTCGACCTGCAGAAGGAGCTCGGCACCGGGCTCGTGCTGATCACGCATGATCTCGGCGTGGTCGCGCAGACCGCGCAACGCGTGATCGTGATGTATGCGGGCCGAAAGGTCGAGGAAGCCAGCGTCGAAGCGCTGTTCGCCGCGCCAAAACATCCCTATACGCGCGGGCTGATGGCGTCGATCCCGGCCGTGCCGGCGGCCGGCGTCCCGGCGCAGGCTCGGCTCAATGAAATTCCCGGCACCGTGCCGTCGCTGGTGCGGCTGCCGAAGGGCTGCGCCTTCGCACCGCGCTGCAAGCTCGCAATCAAGCGCTGCGAGGCCGAGTATCCGCCGCTGGCGGATTGGGGCGGCGGACATCTTGCAGCCTGCTGGCGTGCGGCTGAAGTCGCGGAGGTGGCATGAGCGAAGTTCTGCTCGAAGTCACCAACCTCAAGAAGCACTACCCGGTGCGCGCCGGCGTATTGCGCAGGCAAGTCGGCACCGTGCACTCGGTCGACGGCGTCTCGTTCTCGGTTCATGCCGGCGAGACGCTCGGGCTCGTCGGCGAATCCGGTTGCGGCAAGTCGACGGTGGCGCGTAGCGTGTTGCGGCTGGTCGAGCCGACCTCGGGCCAGATCCGGCTCGACGGCGAGGACATCACCCATCTGTCCAAGGCGGCACTGCGCCCGCACCGGCGTTCGATGCAGATCGTCTTCCAGGACCCGTTCGCCTCGCTCAATCCGCGCATGACCGCCGGCGACATCGTCGGCGAGCCGCTGGCGGTGCACGGGCTCGCCAGCGGCAAGGCGCTGGATGCGCGGGTCGCAACGCTGTTCGAGCAGGTGGGCTTGCGAGCCGACCAGATGCACAACTTCCCGCATCAATTCTCCGGCGGCCAGCGCCAGCGCATCTGCATCGCGCGCGCGCTCGCACTCGAGCCGCGCCTGATCGTCTGCGACGAGCCGGTGTCCGCGCTCGACGTGTCGATCCAGGCGCAGGTGATCAATCTGCTGATCGACCTGCAGCGCCAGCACGGCTTCTCCTACCTCTTCATCGCCCACGATCTCGCCGTGGTCGCTCATATCAGCCATCGCGTCGCCGTGATGTATCTCGGCCGCATCGTCGAGATCGCAGGCAAGGACGAGCTGTTTCGCAATCCCAGGCATCCCTACACGCAAGCGCTGCTCGCCTCGGTGCCGGTTGCCAACCCGCTGGCGAAGAAGCTCGCGCCGCTGGTCGACGGGGATGTGCCGAGCCCGGTCAATCCGCCGCCCGGATGCGCGTTTCACACCCGCTGCCGATATGCGATGGAGCGTTGCAAGACCGAGCGACCGGCGCTGCTGGACGCGGGCGACGGGCATCAGGTCGCGTGTCTGCTCAATGAGGGCACGGGGCGGAGCCAGTTGGCGCCAACGACCTGATTACCGGCCACGCCGCCAAGGCGGCAGCGACATGCTTGAGCGTGTGGCCCGAGACGATGTGCCCTGTCGCTTCGAAAATGAGCGCGTCACCGAATTCGAAAAGCTTCGCCAGCACATAAAAGAAGATCACGCCACCGAGCGGCACGCCGAGCGCGCCAGGCCGCGGCCGCGTCAACGCCAGTCCCACGGCAAGTGCCATGCCGCCGAACTGCACGACCACCCATGGCGTGAGATTCTCGCGCGCCACCCAGGCAGCTAACAGGCCGGCCATCATCATCAGGACCAGCACCGCCTCGCCGGCACGCACGCTGATGCGTTCACTGGCTGCGATGCCCAGAAAGCCCGCGAACGCCACCGCCATACCGAGACGATCGGCCACAAGGCGTTGCGGCATGTCGGGGTCCAGGTGATAGAAGCCAGATCCCAGGCAGGTGAGGATCAGGCCGACGAAAAGCCAACTTGCACCCACAGGCGCATCATGGCGGGCGCGCAGCCGCTCCGAACCCCAGACGCCCATCGCGAGAAAGGCGAGATTGCTCAGCACATCGCCGGCGTTGGGCACACCGAGCCAGGTGCGACTGTCGACGAAGTGCGGGACGTGCCAAGCGGCGGCGGGCAGCGCGGGAGCGAGGAGTACCGACAGCGTCAGAACGCTGAGGGCCCCAATCAGGTATCTCTCGCGGAGTTGTGGGGCGGCGAACGAGAAGCGTCGGGATACCGACGGGAGCGTCGGATTGGTCGCTTGGGCGGGATCATTTGGGCGCAACATGCCGGCTCCAAAATTGAACAATGTTCAATATATGTAGCCCGAAAATGAAAACCGTTCAAATTGAATTTCCCCCTTGCGCCAGTACGCAATTAAGCAACTGAAATAATAGGGAATTTTTACCGCACGCGAGGTGCCGTAGGGCGGCAAAGCGGAGCCTGCCGACGATGCCGCTCCACCACTTTTGAACATCGATGGCGGGCACGGCACTTTGCGCCTTTGCCCCGTTCGTTGCGCTAACCTGCCCCGATCTCGGCGACGATCCTGCCCGTCGTCACCTGCTCGCCTTCGGCGACGTCGATCGCCGCCACCACGCCGTCGACGCCGGCCTTGTGGACGTGCTCCATCTTCATCGCTTCCAGCGTCAGCACCGGTTGGCCGGCTTTGACACGGTCACCCGGCTTGACCAGCACGGCGACGACGCGTCCGTTCATGGCGGCGCGCACCTTGCCGTCACCGCCGTTGGCTGCGGCGGCCTTCGGCGCGGCGAGGGTGAGATCGGTGACCGCGAGCGGGATGCCGCGGTGCTGGAGGTAGAGCCGGTCGCCGTCGCGCAAGAACTTTGCGCTGTCCATCACGCCATCGTGGCGGAAGCGGACGGCGTCGGAATCGAGTTGGTCGATCTCGAACTTGTCTTGCCGGCCGTCGGCGGCGACAGTGTAACTACCATCGCGCTCGCGCGTGACTTCGAGTTCGTATGTCTGACCGGCGATCTCGATTTTCGCTGGCAACGGAAAGGTGGCGGCGAGGCTCCGCCCGCCCTGCCATGACGGTGTGCGCGGGTTGGTGACGTAGAGCAGCAGGCTCGCCAGCGCCATGTCGAATGCCGCGTTCGCGCGCGGTGCCAGCAACTCGTCGCGATGCGCGCCGATGAAGGCTGTCGTCGCCTCACCCTTGGCAAAGCCGGGATGACGCAGGCAGGACATCAGGAACGCCTGATTAGTCGTCACGCCGAAAGCCGTGAGCTGCTCAAGGCCGACGACCAGCCGCCCCCTCGCCTCCTCGCGCGTGGCGCCATGGCTGATCACCTTGGCGATCATGGAATCGTAGAACGGCGGGATCTCCGAACCCGATAGCAGCGCGTGCTCGACGCGGATGCCATCAGGCACCTGCCAGCGCGCCATGCGGCCCGACTGCGGCATGAAGTCGTGCCCGGCATCCTCCGAGCAGAGCCGCACCTCGATGGCATGGCCGGAGAACTTGATGTCCTGCTGCTTCACCGGCAATTGCTCGCCACGCGCGACGCGCAGCTGCAGCTCGACCAGATCGAGCCCGGTGATCGCCTCCGTCACGGGATGCTCGACCTGGAGACGCGTGTTCATCTCCATGAAGTAGAACGCGCCGCTCGCATCGAGCAGGAATTCCAGCGTGCCGGCGCCCTCGTAACGCAGCGCCTTCACCGCCGATACCGCGACCTCGCCCATTTTCGCGCGCAACTCCGGCGTCACGGCGGGCGACGGTGCCTCCTCGATCAGCTTCTGGTGCCGCCGCTGCACCGAACAGTCGCGCTCGCCGAGATGGATGGCGTTGCCGTGGCTGTCGCCGAACACCTGGATTTCGATGTGGCGCGGGTTCTGGATCGCGCGCTCGAGGATGACGGTGGGATCGCCGAACGCCGCTTTCGCCTCCGATCGCGCGCTGCGCAGGGCATCAGGGAACGAGGCCGCGTCGATGACGAGCCGCATGCCACGACCGCCGCCGCCGGCGACCGCCTTGATCATCACGGGGAAGCCGATCTTTTTGGCCTCCGCGAGCATGACCTCGTCACCCTGCTCGGCGCCCTGATAGCCGGGCACGCAGGGAACGCCGGCCTTCTTCATGATCTCCTTGGCGCCGGCCTTGTTGCCCATCGCCTCGATCGCCTGCGGCGAGGGACCGATGAAGACGAGACCCGCATCCTTGCAGGCTTGCGCAAAATCCTCGTTCTCGGCGAGGAAGCCATAGCCGGGATGAACGGCATCTGCGCCGCTCGCTCTCGCCGCGGCGATGATCGCGGGGATGTTGAGATAGGATTGCGCCGGCAGGGCTTCGCCGATGCGCACGGCCTGGTCGGCCTGTTGCACGTGGAGTGCGTCGCGATCCGCATCCGAATAGACCGCGACGACGCCGAGGCCCAGCTGTCGCGCGCTGCGCATCACGCGCAGTGCGATCTCGCCACGATTGGCGACCAGGACCCTGAAGAACGGCCGGTGCTGCACTGATCCGTTCCTCATGGGCGGGCCACCGAAAACTGCATGCGCTGGGGCGTCCGTGCGTCACCCTCGCGGCAGATCGCGAGCACTTCGGAGAGGACCGCGCGGGTGTCGCGCGGGTCAATCACGCCGTCGTCGAGCACGCGGGCGCTGGTGGAGAACACGTCCATCTGGCCGTCGAACACACCGATGATTTGCGCCTTCATCGCGTCGAGTTTTTCCTTTTCGACCGGCTTTCCGCGCCTCGCGGCAGCCGCTTCCGTCACGATAGCCATTGTCTCGGCCGCCTGCTCGCCGCCCATCACGGCGGTCTTGGCGTTGGGCCAGGAGAAGCAGAAACGCGGATGGAAGCCGCGGCCGCACATGCCGTAATTGCCGGCGCCGAACGAGGCGCCGCAATAGATGGTGATCTGCGGCACCGTCGCCGAGGTCACTGCCTGGATCATCTTCGAGCCGTGCTTGATCATGCCGGCTTCTTCGTAGGCTTTGCCGACCATGTAGCCGGTGGTATTGTTGAGATAGAGGATCGGCGTGCGGGTCTGGCAGCACGCCTGGATGAAATGCGTCGCCTTGTTGGCGCCGGCGGGATCGAGCGGCCCGTTGTTGGTGATGATGCCGATCGCCTGTCCTTCGATGCGGGCGTGGCCGCAGACGGTGGCCGGACCGTAATTCGGCGCCATCTCGGTGAAATCGGAATCGTCGACGATGCGTGCGATCACCTGCTTCATGTCGACGGAGCGCTTATGGTCCATCGGCATGATGCCGAGCAGCTCGTCCTGGTCGTAGCGCGGCGGCTTGAATTCCGATGCTGTCCTGCCCGGGCGTTCCCATTGCAGCGCCGCCATGATCTCGCGCGCGATACGCAACGCGTCGCGATCGTCTTCGGCGAGATAGTCGCCGAGACCGGAGACCTGCGTGTGCATCTCGGCACCGCCGAGCTCTTCCTCGGTCGCGATCTCACCGGTCGCGGCCTTCAGCAGCGGCGGCCCGGCGAGGAAGGCGCGGGTACGGCCGCGCACCATGACGATGTAGTCGGACAGGCCGGTCTGATAGGCGCCGCCAGCGGTGGATGAGCCGTGCGTGACGGTGACGACGGGCAGTCCTGCCGCGGAGAGCCGCGCGAGATTGCGAAAGATGTTGCCGCCGCGGACAAAATCCTCGACGCGGTAGCGCAAGAGGTTGGCGCCGGCGCTTTCGACCAGTTGCACATAGGGCAGCTTGTTCTCCAGCGCGAGCTCCTGCACCCGCAGCGTCTTGTCGAGGCCGTAAGGCTGCAGCGCGCCGGCATCGATGCCGGAATCGCTGGCGCTCACCATGCAGCGGATGCCCGAGACGAAGCCGATGCCGCCGATGACGCCGCCGCCGGGCACGCTCTTGGTCGCGTCCGGTACATCGAACATGTAGCCGGCGAGCGTCGACAGCTCGATGAAAGGCGCACCGGGATCGAGCACCAGCGCGACGCGCTCGCGCGGCAACAACTGCCCGCGCTTGTGAAAGCGATCCTTGGCTGCGGCCGACGCCGCGCGGGTGCGCTCTTCCAGCGCGCGCATGCGGTCGATGAGGCCGAGCATGCCGTCGCGGTTGGCGTGGTAGGCGGCGCTGCCGGGGGAAATGGTGTTTTCGATGGTAGACATTAGTGCTCCTGCCCGTCATTCCGGGGCGCGCGGAGCGCGAGCCCGGAATCCATACTCCCGATCGTGGCTATGGATTCCGGGCATGGCCTTCGGCCATCCCGGAATGACGGAGTGTGGCTTACCTGTTCGTCCCAAAGATCTTCCGCGCCTCGGCGGGGCTCGCGATCTCGCGGCCGGCACGGCGGGCGCAGGCAGCGACGGCTTCGATCAGCTGGCCGTTCGACGTCACCTTCTTGCCGTCGGCGAGATAGAAGGTGTCCTCGAGACCGGTGCGCAGATGGCCGCCGAGCTCGGCGCAGCGCTGGTGCAGCGGCCAGATTTCCTCGCGGCCGATCGCGGTGACCTGAAAATGCGCCTCGGGACGCTTCAGCTTGATCAGGATCGGCAGCAGCTCCGGGTCCGAAGGCATTCCCGAAGCGACGCCCATCACAAAATTATATTCGAGCGGTCCCTTGTACATGCCGACCTGGGTGTACATGCCGACGCAGCGGACGATGCCGACGTCGAAGCATTCGAACTCGGGGATGGTGCCGACCGCATTCATGACGTCGAGATAGTCCTTCACCTTCTCGACCGCGTTGTCGAACATCATCGGTGGCCAGGCCCAGGTGTTGTCGGCCTTGACCTTCAGATAATTCAGCGAGCCGGCATTGCAGGCGGCGATCTCCGGTTTGGTCTCGCGGATGCAGTCGAGCGCGCCGGAGTAGTTCGGTCCTGACACGCCCGAGGTGTGATTGATGATCACGCCGGGACAGGCTTCGCGGATCGCCTGCTGGATCTCCCTGCTGACGCTCACCTCCCAGGACGGCAGATGTCCCTTGCCCGGCGCCTGCTGGCGCAGGTGGATGTGCATGACGGACGCACCGGCATCGAACGCAGCCCTGGCTTCGCGCGCCATCTGCTCGGGCGTCACGGGGACATTGTGCTGCTTCGGGTCGGTGAGCACGCCGTTCAGCGCGCAGGTGATGACGGCCTTGTCGCTCATGCCTTGGATGTCTCGCACGTTGAGAATTCAACGTTGGCGATCATGGGATGGGCGGCATGCGGCTTCTTGCGCGGAGAAGCTGGAAAACACGACGAATTCGTAGGGTGGGCAAAGCGAAGCGTGCCCACCATCTTTGCCAGTTGCCGAGAGGTGGTGGGCACGGCGCAAGAGCGCCTTTGCCCACCCTACGAGAGCGAGCCTAACTCGCCTCCGCGAGCCGCACCGTCTCCGTGCTGCGATAGATCGCAAGGTCGCGCGAGCCGACGAAGATCGCGCGCGGCTTCAATCCGTAGAAGCGGCGGATTGAATGGCTGAAATGCGTCGAGTCGGGATAGCCGATGTCCTGCGCGAGATGGGCGAGGTTGAGGTCCTGGTTGGCGAAGTGCAGCAAATGCCGCGCGCGCTTCCAGGCGCGGAAGGAGCGGAAGGAGATGCCGGTCTCCTCCTTGAACAGATGCAGGAAGCGCGAGGCCGAGAGCCCCGCCTCCGCCGCGCAGGTATCGGCCGTCACCGGCTCGCCCGAGAAACGCTCGATGCGGGCGACCGCCCGGGTCACGCGCGGATCGAGCACGCGGCGGGCGAGCGCCTCGCCAAAGCACATCTCGTCGAATTCGGCGGTGGTGATGTCGCCATAGCGGCGCTGGCGCAGCAACGCGTAAGCGGCGAGGATCTTGCGGGCATAGAGAGCCTTGTCCGGCCCTCGCAGCCGCTCGGCCAAAGCCTCGATCACGCCATCCGGCATGCTTTCCGGCTCCAGCGTCACGCTGATCACGGTGCGATAGTCGCTGGCGATGGTGTGGCGCTGGTTCGGCAGGGTCACGATCAATTCGTCCGACGTGTGGACGTCGTCGATCGTCAGATGCAGGCTGCCTTTCACCGCGACGTAGATATGGCAGCAGCCGGGGGTCCGCTTGCGAGGGCGGCCGAGCAGCCCGGCATAGAATACCCGCTCCGGCGTGATCAGCATCAGATGGTCGGATTCGCGACCTTTATCTTCCATTGGGATCCTCCTCGCGCGGCTCTCTGGCCGCTGCGGACGGAGGTCACCTTAGCGGAAATTTGGGCGCTGTCACGACGGGATAGCGCTGTCAAAAGACACAGCGAGTCGTTCCGGGGCGGTCGATAGGACCGAACCTCAGGTGCGCAATTGCGCACCGGGGAACCTCGAGATTCTCAGGTGCGCAACGGCGCACCATAGTCGATGCTCCGCATCGCCCGGAATGACGCGTCCTTACGCCCTCACGCGCGGTGCAACATTCTGCTCGGCGCCAGCCTTCTGTTCCGCAGCAACCGCACGCTTGAAACCGTCCCGCTGCTGCAGGCGCGCCCAATAGGCTGCGACATTTGGCCCAAAATCCTTGGCGAGCCCGATATTGTCGGCCAGCCGAAGCGCATAACCGATGACAATGTCAGCGGCGGTGAAGCGGCCGGCGCACAATGTTTCGGCATTGGCCGTCGCTGCCTCGACGGCGCGCAACCGGCCCAGGAACCATTTTGCATAGTCGCCGGCGACCTGCGGATTGCGCCGCTCCTCCGGCTCGAGCTGGGTGTATCGGAGCACCAGCGTCTGCGGGAAGGTTAACGTGGCGTCGCTGAAATACATCCAGTTCAGGAACGCGCCATAGGCGGGATCTTCCGGGCCGACCATCAGGGGCGTCGGGCCGTGCTTGATGCCGAGATAGTGGCAGATGCCGGAGGATTCGGTCATCTTCGTCTCGCCGTCGACCATGAAGGGAATCGTGCCGAGCGGATTGAGCGCCAGATATTCCTTGGCGAAGACCCGCGGCGGGAACGGCAGCATCTTCAGCTCATACGGCAGCCCCATCTCTTCCAGCATCCAGAGCGGACGGAACGAGCGCGCGGCGTCGCAATGATAGAGCGTGATCATCAAGAGCTTCCTTTGCTGCCGGGCAGCGTGCCCATCATCTTGCACAAGACCATCAGCATGACCTCGTCGGCACCGCCGCCGATCGAGGTCAGGCGGCTGTCGCGATAGGCGCGGCTGACCGGCGTCTCGTTGGTAAAGCCCATTCCGCCCCAATATTGCAAGCAGGCGTCGGTGAGCTCGCGGCCGAGCCGGCCGGCCTTCAGCTTGGCCATGGTCGCAAGCTTGGTCACGTCCCCGCCTGCGACCAGCTGCTCGGCGGCGCGATAGATCAGCGCGCGCAGCAGCTCGACCTCGGTCTGCATCTCCGCCAGCTTGAAGTGCACGACCTGGTTGTCGAGGATGCTCTGGCCGAAGGCCTTGCGGTTGCGGGTATATTCGATGGTCTGATCGATAATGTATTCATGCGCCTTAAGACAAGCCGCCGCGCCCCAGAGCCGCTCCTCCTGGAATTGGATCATCTGGTAGGTAAAGCCCTTGCCCTCCTCGCCGATCCGGTTGCGCTTGGGCACACGGACATTGTCGAAGAAGATCTGTGCGGTGTCGGATGAGCGCATGCCCATCTTGTCGAGTTTTCGCGCGACAGTGACACCCTTGGCCTTCATGGGCACGCAGATCAGCGACTTGTTGCGATGAACGGGCCCATCGCCGGTGTTGGCGAGCAGGCAGATCCAGTCGGCCTGGGTGCCGTTGGTGATCCACATCTTGCCGCCGGTGATCACGTAGTCATCGCCGTCGGAGCGTGCCTGGGTCTTGATCGAGGCGACGTCGGAGCCTGCGCCCGGCTCGGAGACCCCGATGCAGGCGACGAAGTCTCCCGAGACCGAGGGCGCGAGAAACTCGCGGCGCACCTCGTCCGAGCCGAACCGCGCCAGCGCCGGCGTCGCCATGTCGGTCTGCACCCCGATCGCCATAGGCACGCCGCCGCAGGTGATGGCGCCCAGCTCCTCCGCCATCATCAGCGCATAGGAGTAGTCGAGGCCGGAGCCGCCGAACTCCACGGGCTTGTTCAGGCCGAGGAAGCCGAGGCTGCCCATCTTCTTGAACAGCTCGTGCGCCGGGAAGATGTCGGCCTTCTCCCAGTCATCGACATGAGGGTTGATCTCATTGGCGATGAACTTTTGCAGGGAACGGCGGATGTCGTCGTGGTCGGCGGTGAATAGCATTTTGTCCTCTCGTCATTCCGGGGCATCGCGCAGCGATGAACCCGGAATCCATTTCTCTACGGAGTCTGGAGCCCGATGGATTCTCAGGTGCGCAATTGCGCACCATAGCTCGACGCTTCGCGTCGCCCCGGAATGACGGCGTCCGTCACAACCCCATCTGCCGGCTGGCCAGATCCTTCATGATCTCCTCGGTGCCGCCGCCGATGGCGTTGACCTTGACCTCGCGGTAGATGCGTTCGGCCTTGATGCCGCGCATGAAACCGGCGCCGCCGAAAATCTGTACGGCTTCCGAGGCGCAGAACGCCATTGTCTGCGTCGCCTGGTTCTTCATCATGCAGATTTCCGCGACCGGGCTCTCGCCCTGCTCGAGCCGCCACGCCAGCATTTCCAGCATCGCCTGACTTGCGGCGACCTTCTGCGCCATGTCCACGATCTTGTGACGGATCACCTGATGCTGCGCGAGCGGCTTGCCAAAAGACTTGCGCTCCCTGGCGTAGGCGACGGCCTCGTCGAGGCAGACCCGGGCGAAGGCGGTGCAGCCGGCCGCCATGCCCATGCGCTCGCTGTTGAAATTCTGCATGATGATCTTGAAGCCCTGGCCCTCCTCGCCGATCAGGTTTTCGGTCGGCACGCGGCATTCGTCGAAATGCAGCGTCGCCGTGTCGGATGCCCACCAGCCCATCTTCTTAAGCTTGGTCCTGGACAGGCCGGGCGTGTCGCCCTCGATCAGGAGCAGGCTGACTCCACCGGCACCTTCCCCGCCCGTGCGCACAGCAACGGTCAGATAGTCGGCGCGCATCCCCGAGGTGATGAAGGTCTTCTCACCGCTCACGACGTAGTGATCGCCGTCACGTCGCGCCCTTGTGGCGAGGTTCGCGACATCGGAGCCGCCGCCCGGCTCGGTGATCGCGAGCGCGGAGATCTTGTCGCCTGACAGCACCTGCGGCAGCACGCGTGCCCTCACCTCCGGCCGCGCTGCCCGCGCGATCGGCGGCGAGCCGATGGTGTGGCTCATCAGGCTGGCGCTGACGCCTCCGGCGCCCGCCCGCGCCAATTCCTGGCTCGCCACGATCTTCATGAACTGGTCGGCGGCGATCCCGCCATATTCCTCAGGGAATCCCAGCCCCAACAGACCGATCCCGGCCGCCTTGCGATAGAGCTCGCGGGGGAATTCGCCGGCCTCGTCCCACTCATGGGCGAACGGGGAGATCTCCTTCTCGACGAAGCGGCGCATCATTTCGCGGAAGGCATCGTGCTCGGCGGTATAGAACGGGCTCTTCATCGCAGTCTCGCCTCGCGGACGGATTCGTCTCGTTCACCATGGCCGGAACATCGGCGGCTCACTTGCGCAGAGTGGCTGACCGAAGAACCACTGCGGCGCAGGCCATGGCCTAGCAACTCAACGCAAGACGATTTTGACCCCTCGCGCGCCAACTCCAAGTCAAAAAAGACGTCGATGCACCAACTCCGGCTGGTCCCCAGGACCACGCCGGGCATGGTGCACGGCAATACGGATGCAGGCGGCAAAGACCGCCGATGGAGGAATTCTTGGCCGTTCGTTACTACGACTGGATCATTCATCATGGCCGCCGCACGCCTGACAAGGTCGCGGTGATCGACCTCGCGAGCGAGCGCCGCTTCACTTATGCGCAGCTTGACGCCCGAGTCTCGCGCCTCGCCTCTTTCCTGCGCCACACGCTGAACGTCGCACGCGGCGACCGTGTCGCGGTGCTGGCGCTGAACACGACCGATACGCTGGAGGTCCAGTTCGCCTGCGGCCGCCTCGGCGCGATCTTCGTGCCGCTGAACACCCGCCTCACCGTTCCCGAGCTTCAGTTCATCACCGGCGATTGCGCGCCGAAGGTGATGATCCACGACACCGATCTCGCCGAGACGGGGCTTGCCGTCGCAAAGCTGTGCGGCATCGCGACCAGCCTGCTGCTCGGACCCGGCGGGTCCTATGAGGCCGGCATCGCCGGCGCAAAGGCGCTCGAGGCGATCGAGCAGGTCACGCTCGATGACGTCTCGACCATCATGTACACGTCGGGCACGACAGGACATCCGAAGGGCGCGACCATCACCCATGGCATGACCTTCTGGAATTGCGTCAATCTCGGCGGTCCCGCCTGTATCGGACCGTCCTCGGTTCTGCTCACCGTGCTGCCGCTGTTCCACACCGGCGGGCTGAATTGCTACACCAATCCCGTGCTGCATGCCGGCGGCACCGTGATGATCATGCGCGCGTTCGATCCCGGTACCGCGCTCGGCCTGATCAACGATCCCGCACAGGGCATCAACGTGTTCTTCGGCGTGCCCGCGATCTACCAGTTCATGGCGCAACACCCCGCTTTCCCAACGACCGATCTCGGCCGGCTGATCGTCGGAGGCGTCGGCGGCGCGGCGATGCCGGTACCGCTCTTGAAAGTCTGGGAGGCGCGCGGCGTCGCGCTTCAGCAGGGTTACGGCATGACCGAGACCTCGCCGGCCGTGCTGGTGCTCGACCGCGAGGATGCGGCGCGCAAGGCCGGCTCCGCCGGCAAGCCCGTGCTGCACACCGAAGTGCGCATCGTGCGCCCCGACGGCAGCGATGCAGATGTCGGCGAGCTCGGTGAGCTCTGGGTCAAGGGGCCGAACATCACCCCGGGCTACTGGAACAGGCCGGAGGCGAACAAGACCTCCTTCACCGACGGCTGGCTGCACACCGGTGACGCGACGCGCGTCGACGAAGAGGGCTTCTACTACATCGTCGACCGCTGGAAGGACATGTACATCTCCGGCGGCGAGAACGTCTATCCGGCCGAGGTCGAGAACGTCCTGCACCAGCTCGCGGCCGTCGCCGAGGCCGCCGTGATCGGCATTTCCGATCCGCAATGGGGCGAAGTGGGCCTGGCCATCGTCGCGGTCAAGTCGGGCCAAAAGCTGACCGACGCCGATGTCTTCGCGCATTGCGCGGCCAATCTGGCGCGCTTCAAATGTCCACGCCAGATCCGCTTCGTCGACGCGCTGCCCCGCAACGCCACGGGCAAGATCCACAAGCCGACCTTGCGCAAGGAGTTCTCGGTGGCCTCCGAAGTCGACAGGAAAGTCGCCAACGCCTGACCCAAGCGCCCCTCGCGGGCGCTTTTTCTTTTTGAAGTGCCTGCCCTACCCAACAAGAAACCCCAAGGAATTTCCATGAAGAACAAGAAACTCGTCCTGCTCGCCGCGGCAACTGCCCTGACATTGCTCTCCACCCAGGGTGCTTTCGCGCAGAAGAAATACGACACCGGCGCCAGCGACACCGAGATCAAGATCGGCAATGTCGAGGCCTATTCCGGTCCCGCTTCCGCCTACGGCATCATCGGCAAGACCGAGGAGGCCTACTTCAAGATGGTCAACGATCAGGGCGGCATCAACGGCCGCAAGATCAACTGGATCTCCTACGATGACGGCTATTCGCCGCCCAAGACCGTGGAGCAGGTCCGCAAGCTGATCGAGAGCGACGAGGTGTTCCTGATCTTCAACGCGCTGGGCACCCCGACCCAGACCGCTGTGCAGAAATATCACAATGCCAAGAAGGTGCCGCAGCTGTTCCTCGCCACCGGCGCCAGCAAGTGGAACGACCCGAAGAATTTTCCCTGGACCATGGGCTTCCAGCCCAGCTATCGGGTCGAGGCCCAGATCTTCGCCAAGTACATTCTGAAGGAGAAGCCGGACGCGAAGGTCGCGATCTTCTATGCCAACGACGATTTCGGCAAGGACTACGTCGCCGGCATCAAGGACGTGTTCGGTGACAAGGCATCGAAGCTGATCGTGGCCGAAGAGAGCTACGAGACGTCGGAACCGTCGATCGACGCCCATATCGTCAAGCTCAAGGGCACCGGCGCCGATGTTTTCGTGAACATCGCCACCCCCAAATTCGCGGCGCAGGCCATCAAGAAGATCGCGGAGCTGGAATGGAAGCCGATGCATTTGATGACCGACGTCTCGGTGTCGATCGGCGCGGTAATGAAGCCAGCCGGCATCGAGGCATCTGAAGGCGTGCTGTCGGCCGGCTATCTGAAGGACGCCTCCGATCCGCAGTGGAAGGACGACGAGGGCATGAAGAAGTTCATGACCTTCATCGACAAGTACATGCCCGGCGCGAACATTTCGGACGCCAATCTGGTTTACGCCTACGCCGCGGCCCAGACGATGGTGCAGGTGCTGAAGCAGTCGGGCGACAACCTGACCCGAGAGAACGTGATGAAGCAGGCCGCCAGTCTCAAGGACTTCGTCCCCGACACGCTGATCCCGGGGATCAAGATCAACACCTCGGCCACGGACTTCGCGCCGATCGAGCAGCTCAAGATGTGGCGCTTCAAGAAGGGTCAGTGGGAACTGTTCGGCGATATCATCAGCGCCGAAACCGGAGGCTAGCTCGACGCCGGCCAACCTCGTCTGACCAAAGCGCGATGCGATCAGGATGGATCGTCATCGCGCTTCAGGTCGTGGTTTGAGCATGGTCTTCTCGGAAAACCCGCCAGGCACTTTTCCGGATCAGGCTCTAGGCTGAAATTGAAGCTCCGGCATCCTGGCTCACCTCGATGGATGCCACGGAAAGACCAAGGCGGCGGGAATCGCCAATCCCCCTCAACTCGGGGCAGGACCATGCCAGGATGGCGATGCCCGAGGGCGGCAGATCGAGGTCCATCGTATAGCTATCAGGGCCGATTGCGATCGCGGAGGCATCAACGTGCACGCCGTCGAGATAGAAATGCACACCGATCTCGCGCAGCGGCGCGCGCAAGGCGGGACTTCGGATCCGAACGGTGTTGCGGCCCGCGCCCCCCTGGATGCGAACGGCGGCCTGGGGCTCGCTCCAGCGGAAGGTGTGCCCCGCTGACGATTCGAGGGCATGGAATCCGGCTTGCCCGAGAACGCGATCTCCCAGGAATTTCACCGCCGGCCCGGCATGGCCGCGAATGCGACGAATGCATTCGAGCCGCTGCAGATGGATCAGCGAGGCGATGTAGCGTCTCATCCATCGCGCGATCGCTTCGCTCGATCCGATCATCGTCAGCGCGCGCAGACCGAAATGCGATTGCAGGACGGCCAGGCGCGCGGCGAAGCGCGCCGGAAGATCGCCGCACAGAGCCAGTGCACCCCAATGCCAGAAGGCGCGCAGTTTTTCCCCAGGCGGCCTCCAGCCGCGGCCTGCAAAGCAGTAATGCAGGAGCGCATTCGACGCAGCGCGGGCGAGCGATACGTCGAATCCGGCCCATTCGACCCATTCGACTGGAACTTCGAGCAGCTCGCTGCCGGGCTCGCGGCGCGCCTCGCTGAGATATCGGATCTCGCCCTCGACGAAATCGAGCGTGAAGGTCTTGAGCTCGCCGATTTCGCCGATGTAATAATGATGGAAGCGCGCCTCCTCCAGATAACCGATGGCGTGACCTCTCGCGTGATAGGCCGCGGCCAGCACCCATTCAGCAAAATGGCCGAGCTCCTCGCGCAGGCCTCCGCATTCCCAATAGACGTCACGCCGCGTCACGAAGCACTGATCGAGCACCTTGCGCCAGGGATGCTGCTTCATGCCGAATTCGATGTCGGCCTGGTACATTGTGGCCTCGGCTTCCGAGAGCCTGTTATGGCAAATCGGCACCGAGCGGCAGGAGAAGGCGGCCCAGTCGGGATGCGCGTCGATCGCGCGGATGCACAGCTCGATTACTTCGGGCTCGGGCCAGCAATGCGACTCCGTGAAGAACAGATAACTGCCGCGGGCCTTGGCGGCGCCAAATGCGCAGAGCCCGATGTCGTGATCCGAAGCGGTGAATTCCAGGCGCGCCTGGTCGCCAGCCAGCACCTTCAGCTCCTCGCGCGCGGCGAAGTCCGGCGGCACCACCAGGATGATTTCGTAAAGCGATCTATCTGCGGTCTGCGACGTCCAACCGAGCCAGGACAGCTCCCATTGCCCGCGGTGATATTCGAGCGGGATGATGATGGAGAACAGCGGAGATTCGCCGATGCATGGGGCGCGCGCGTTCTGCATACCCCCTTATAGACGCAGGCAACGCCATTCCGGATTCTTTCTTGCGGACTATACCGACAGAAACAGTGCGAAGGATTCTTCCACCGTGCGGCGCAGATGCTTTCCGTACAACGCATGGTTGGCGTCGCCGGGCCCGACCCTCCCCAGCGACGGCTTCGGGACGTTCCGGAGCGGTACGTAGGCGATCGGTGCTGCGATCGGCGTGAGCTGTGAACCAGGCCCCGCGCGGAGCGTCGAGATGATGCCGTACATCTCGCCGGCGACCGTCGGCCGCGACACCGTGATCACGCGGTGCTGGCCGTGCTTGATGATGACGAGGTAGATGAAGCCTGACTGATGCGGGACGGCGACCTCGCCGGTATGCTCGTAGGCGGTATCGGTGCGATCGCCCTCCCGAAAGACCAGCGAAGACACCTTCGGCTCCCAGACGATCTCGGTGCGGTAAGCGAAGATCGCGTCCTTGTCGCCGAACGACGGCCGCAGCGTGATGTAGACGTCCTCGAGCCAGGTCACGGCGCGATGCGCATAGGAGCCGAGACTGTCGGGAGCGACATCGTTGGCGGCCTGAGGCGCCGCCACGACGGGGCCCTTGCGCAAAGAGACGCCCAGCGCCTGCTCCAGCCGGACCGTCGTCGCCAGCGTAAACGGCCGCCGGCCGCCGAGCACCTTCTCCAGCGTCGACAGGCTGAGCTTGGCCTGCTCGGCCAGCGTCTGCCGGGAGATCCGGCGTCTGGCGAGCTCCTCGCGAATGGTCTCGGCGATCTCGCGGCTCTGCTCGTCCGAAAGCTGCTTGTCGGTGAGTTTATCCTGCATCTGCATCGCTAACCCTGCTCCAGCACGGCCATTCTAGCAGGGCGGACAAACCAGCACAAAACCGCACATGGGCGCCCCACGGCGGCCTGCCCGGGCCGGCCGCGGCGGAACATGACCGATCATTCTGCTCGCGAAATCGGCCCCTCCCAGCGAATGCTCAGAGCCAGCAAACGTCCTTCCGGGAGCAGGCCAATGGACACCTACGACATAGCCGACAACGACGAGCACCCCATGTTGAAGGGGCTGATCAAGCTCGGATTGTTTCTTCTCGCGCAGGGCATCGCGGTGATGCTGATGGCCTTCGTGGCCCTGCTCGTCAGCTTCGGAACCAGTTGGTCGGCAACGAACGAGCAGGCCAGCCTGCTCCAGCCCGGCGACGCCAAGTCCGGCTCCCTTCTCCTGAAGGAGGATGGCGCCACCACCGAAGCGATCCGCCTCGGCACCGACGTCGACATCACGGTCTCGGGCCCGACGCTGCGCGCGCGCGTCACCCAAATCTTCCGCAATCCGACCAAGGACTGGGTCGAAGCAACCTATGTGTATCCGCTCGCGACCGGCGGCGCCGTCGATACGCTGAAGATGGTGGTCGGCGACCGCGTCATCGTCGGCGACATCAAGGAGCGCCAGCAGGCCCGCGTGATCTACGAAGAGGCACGCCGCACCGGTCAGAGGGCCGCGCTCACCGAGCAGGAGCGGCCGAACATCTTTACCAATTCGGTCGCCAATATCGGCCCCGGCGAAACCGTGCTGGTGCAGATCGAATATCAGGAGCCGGTGCATCAATCCGGCAACGAATATTCACTGCGTCTGCCGCTGGTGGTCGGACCGCGCTACAATCCGGCGCCGATCGTGCAGAGCGTCGACTTCCGCAAGGACGGATCGGGCTGGGGCGCGGCGACCTCGGACCCGGTACCGGACCGCGACCGCCTCTCGCCGCCTGTGCTCGATCCCGCCAGGAATGCACCGGTCAATCCGACCAGCATCACGGTGCGCCTGAAGGCCGGCTTCGCGCTCGGCGAGGTCAAGAGCCACCACCATAAGGTCAAGATCGAAAGTCCGGACAACATGGCGCGTGTCATCACGCTCGCCGACGGCGCCGTCCCGGCTGACCGCGATTTCGAGCTGACCTGGAAGGCCGCCGCCGAGAAGGCGCCATCGGTCGGCCTGTTCCGCGAACATGTCGGCGACGCCGACTACCTGCTCGCCTTCGTCACTCCGCCCAGCGCCGAACAGACGACACAAAAGCCATTGCCGCGTGAGGTCGTGTTCGTGATCGACAATTCGGGCTCGATGGGCGGCACGTCGATCGTCCAGGCCAAGGCGAGCCTCGCCTACGCTCTGTCCCGGCTCCAGCCGACCGACAGTTTCAACGTCATTCGCTTCGACGATACCATGGACATGCTGTTTCCAACCTCCGTGACGGCAGACGCTGCCCATGTCGGCGAGGCAACCTCGTTCGTGAGCGCGTTGCAGGCGCGCGGCGGCACCGAGATGGTGCCGGCAATGCGCGCCGCGCTGGCAGACAAGCTCGGCGACACCGGCATGGTTCGCCAGGTCGTTTTCCTGACCGACGGCGCAATCGGCAACGAACAGCAATTGTTCGAAACGATCACGGCGATGCGCGGCCGCTCGCGCGTCTTCATGGTCGGCATCGGCTCGGCGCCGAACACCTATCTGATGACCCGCGCCGCCGAGCTCGGCCGTGGTGCCTTCACCCATATCGGTTCCGTCGAGCAGGTGGAGGAGCGCATGCGCGGCTTGTTCGCCAAGCTGGAAAATCCGGCCGTCACCGGCCTCACCGCGAAATTCTCCGAGGCCAACGCCGACGTGACCCCGGCGATTATCCCGGACGTCTATCGCGACGAGCCGCTGGTGCTGGCAGCAAAGCTCGACAAGCTCGCAGGCTCGCTCGAGATCAGGGGCCGCGTCGACGACCGTCCATGGTCAGTGACGCTGCCGCTGCAAAATGCCGCCGAAGGCAATGGCCTGTCAAAGCTCTGGGCCAAGCGCAAGATCGGCGATGCCGAAGTGGCGCGCGCCATGCGGGAGCTCGCGCCCGAGGAGGCCGACAAGGCGATCCTGGCGCTGGCGCTCGACCATCAGATCGTCACGCGCCTGACCAGCCTTGTCGCCGTCGACAAGACGCCGAGCCGGCCAGAAGGCGCGCCGCTCAAGCTCAGCGAATTGCCGATCAACCTGCCCGCCGGCTGGGATTTCGAGAAGGTGTTCGGCGAACGGCCGCAGGTCCCGGCACACTTGCGTGAACGCCATGCCGATGCGAGCACCTCACCCGCCGCGCGGCGTCCGACCCCCGCAGCGCCCGACGCGATCCGTCTGCCCAAGACAGCAACTTCAGCCGAGCTGAAGATGATCGCAGGCCTGGTCCTGATCGTGCTCGCCCTGATCCTGTTCGTGTTCAACCGGCGTCGGCTCTTGCTCACCGACGCCGCTTGAGAGAGGAGCCGCCCCGAACTCCTCTGTTAGCGCGCGCGGCTGCCCGTCCCATACCAACGGCCGCGCGCGTCTTTTTCCTGTCATTGCGAGGAGCGAAGCCACGAAGCAATCAGACTGCCGCCGTTCAGACAATCTGGATTGCTTCGCAATGACGAGAGTAGATGTCATGCCCCGCCTCTCATCTCCCCTGGTTCTGGCACTGATCGGCCTCATCCTGTTCGGCGACGGCGCCTACATCCATGCCAAGGCGTGGCTGGCGCAGGTGCTGCTGGAGCGCGCGTTCGACAAGAGCCTTGCGACGGGCGAGGTGATCAAACCATGGGCATGGGCCGATACCTGGCCGGTCGCGCGGATCGAGGTGAAGCGGATAGGCGCCAGCGCGATCGTGCTGGAAGGTACGAGCGGCCAGGCGCTTGCCTTCGGGCCGGGCCATATCAGCCGAACGGCTGATGCGGGCGAGCGCGGTGTTGCCGTATACGCAGCGCATCGTGACACACATTTCCGTTTCTTGCGGAATGTTGCCGTCGGAGACATCGTTGAGATCACCCGCCGTGACGGCAGGCATTTTCGCTATCGGGCGGATTCTTCGGCCGTTGTCCGTTTCGACGCGTCGGGCATCGATCCCTCGACGCAGGGTGTGGAACTTGTGCTCACGACCTGCTGGCCGTTCGACGCCGTTACGTCCGGGCCGGAGCGCTATGTCATGCATGCCACCTTGATCGAAGCGCGTGAATAGCGGTTCGCAATCGGCCCGTCCGGGAACGATCGAGCCCTCTCAAATCGCGCCGGACACGCCGGTCCATCGCGTTTGACGCGACCGTGAACTGGCGCCGTCGACCAGAGACCTGTAAGAAGGTCCCATTGATTATTATACGTTGTAATTTGCGAAAGCTCGATAGATGGACGACGAGTTCAGGCAGCGCCTCGAACAGCGAATGGAGCAGCTCGAAAATCGCGTCGCGCTGCTCGAAAGGAATCAGGATCTCATCGCCGCCGGGCAAAGGCGATCCTCGCTCCGGAGCCTCTGGCGGCGTCCGCCGATGTGGACTTTCGAGCAATATCCTCCGCGCCTGCTCAACCTGACGGCCTTCCCGCCGGCACCCTCGATCCACGAAAATGCACCGCGGATCGCGATGGTCACGCCGAGCTACAACCAGGCGCAATATCTCGGCGCCACGATCGACAGCATCGTGAGCCAGAACTATCCGAACCTGTATTACCACGTGCAGGACGGCGCCTCGATCGACGGCACGGCTGATCTCCTGAAGGGCCGCGGCGAGAGCATCAGCTGGAGGAGCGAACCTGACAGCGGACAATCGAACGCCATCAATCTCGGCTTCGCCGGCGTCGACAGCGAGATCATGGCCTATCTCAACAGCGACGACATGCTGCTGCCGGGGACGCTGGCCTATGTTGCCAACTACTTCACATCGCATCCGCATGTCGACATCGTCTATGGCCATCGCGTCTTCGTCGATCGCGAGGGACTCGAGGTCGGCCGTGCCGTGCTGCCGCCCCATGACGGGCGCGCGCTGCAATATGCCGACTATATCCCGCAGGAGACGATGTTCTGGCGCAGGCGCGTGTGGGACAGAGTCGGTCCGATCGACGAGAGCTTCCACTACGCGATGGATTGGGACTTCATCCTGCGGGCACAGGCCGCGGGATTCAAATTCGTGCGCCTGCCGCGATTTCTCGCCTGCTTCCGAATCCATGATGCCCAGAAGACGGCATCGACCTACGCGATCGGCGTCCGGGAGATGGGCATCTTGAGGCGCCGCGCTCTCGGCTTCGATCCGACACAGATACAGATTCGCCGCGCCATCGCCCCCTATCTCGCGAGGCAGGTCGTCTTTCACTACGCCCACAAGCTGAGCCTGCTGGGGTACTGAGCGGTGACGATCACTCACCTCGCGCCGCGCGGACGTCGTGATCGAGCCAGATCCGCTCGAGCCCGATGCCGAGAGGTCGCGCGTCGGAGCTCAGTCCGAGATCCGCGGGAGAGCGTGGATCGGATAGCGACAGGCTGATGGTCAACGTCCCGTCGGCGGCAATCGCGGCGGGATCGAGCATCAACCTGCGCAAGCCCGCGAACGCCTCTCTCGAGAATGTCAGTTGCTGCGGCGCTCCGTTGCCGACGCGGCAGGCCGCCCGCAATTGCGGATTTCCGTCGGAAACGAAGGCCCGGCACGCCAGCACAAGCTCGACCGGCCGTGACGGAATGGGATGGACCTCGAACCGGAGCACGCAATTCCTGCCAATGGACCAGGTGCCCCATTGCTCCGGCTCGCTCCATCCCTCGATCAACGCGGCGACGCCCGCTCCGCCATGCGCGAATTCGAGCTCCTTCACGCCGAGGACCGGCGAGGACACGGGAGCCTTCAGAGCGGCAGGATCGAGCGGCCCCTGATCCGGAACGAACTGCGCGATCACGCGCACTGCGTCCGCAATCGAATTGAGCCCAAGCGCAGAACCATCCAGCTCGTAAACCACACGGTTCGGTCCGGTCACGCGAACACCCCCGCGGGGTGGCGGCCGATCCGCAAGGCGGGCAGGAATGATGATGTCGGCGACGTCGAACCCATGCGTGCGGGCGAGTTCGCCGATGGTCTGCACGGTCCGATCATACAGGGGCGGCCGATGGTTGATGTCGGTCGCGAGCGCCTGTGCCAGCGCCTTGAAGTCGAGCCGCACATCGCCGTGATCCGCCAGCAGCAGACGCTTGAGGACAAGCATGTCCTTGGCGATGAAGAGCTGGAGGGCGTTGAGATCGGGGAGTTGGGGATCCTCGTCAATGGGTCCGAAATCGCGCGCCCCTCGCGGCGTCTCGAGCAGATCAGTGGTCTCGAAGAACAGCGCGTGACCGGTGCTGTGCTGCGAGAACCCGGCCATGCTCAGAGGCCGCGACAGTCGGATAAAACTGTCGGTCAGTGCGGCGTTGGCGATACCGGACGCCACGTCGGGTGATAGACCGATGAAGTAGCGCCCACCGATCGCGCGCATCCGATCGATGATGCTGCGGCGGACGAACGAATTGTAGATCATCGGCAGATGCGCATAGTGCGCCTGGAAGCCGAAGATGCGCGCCAGCTCGTCGCGTGACGACACTCGCTTCACGGACGAGGTCAGGTCGATCTCGGCGAGCAGCCGGTTGCGGAAGGCCGGATGGTAATAGCTCGGCCAGTGATAGGTGTAGGCGCTCCAGCTCAGGAGATCGATGTTTCGGTCGGAGAGCATCTCCGATGCCGTGGCACAAGCGTAGGGCATCAGCCCGTCATCGTCGCCGATGAAGGCGACGTACTCGCCCGAGGTGTGGCCGAGCGCCGCCTCCCAATTGTCGGTCATGGTCAGAACGGTCTCGCTGGCAAAATGCCTGAAGCGCTCGTCCTTGAGGTCTGCAACGATCCTCGCAATCTCGGGATTACCGCCATTGTTCTGAACGATGAACTCGCAATCTGCATGCGCAGGCTGGCACGCCATGGTCGCAAGCGCGTGGCGAAGCGTGTCGGGACGATCGAGGGTCGGCACCACGATGGACAGCAGCGGCATGATCACCATTTGAGAGAATGAGGGTCACGGTTTCCTAGCATCTTGCCGGACCGTTCGCACTTTCGCCAAAAGTCTCGTGATGCTAGCCTCATCGCCAAATCTTTGTCGTCAAGTCTTGCCCATTCCGCCTCGCGGCATGGAGCGGCCAGGATCAGCCCCCGAAGCCGCCGCGGGGCGCGCGTTGCAACAAGAACAAGAAGTGAGGAAGCGCATGGAAGCTCAAGTGCCCGCCGCATCGGTCTCTCCGCGCCCATGGTCTCCACCGCCCGACGCCGGAGAGATCGTCAAGGGCATCCATGCCATGCTGCACCCGCACAACATCGTGCTCGTGGGCGCGACCGACAAGCCTGGCAATTATGCCGAACGCATCTGGAACAATCTGATCAAGTACGGTTACGAGGGCGGCCTCTATCCGGTCAACGCCAAGCGGGAGACGATCTGGGGCGTCCCCTGCTACAAGGACTTTGCGAGCCTCCCGGAAAAGCCGGATCACGTTCTGGTGCTGGTGCCGGCGCGCTTTGCGGTCCAGGTGATCCGCGACGCCGCGGCCGCCGGCGCACGGTCGGCCACCATCGTCACCTCGGGCTTCAGCGAATTGCAGGACGAGGAAAGCCAGAAGCTCGCGGCCGAATTGCAAGCGGCGATACGTGAGACCGGACTTGCCGTCACCGGCCCGAATTGCCTCGGCAACCTAAGCGCCGGCGAAAAGCTCTTCACCAACATCGATGATCGCATCGTCACCATGGAACAGGGCGCGGTGGCGATCGCCGGGCAGTCCGGCGCGATCGTCATGGCGATCCGCCAGGCGCTGGAAGACCGCGGTGTCGGTGTCGGCTACATGGTCACATCAGGCAATGAGGCCGGGCTCGAGACGCCGGACCTGATGCGCTATTTCGCCGAGGACCCAAGCATCAAGGTGATCGTCGTCTACCTCGAAGGCGTGCGCAACACCAAGGCCTTTCGCGATGCCTGCAAGGCGGCGCGCGCTGCCAGCAAGCCCGTGATCGCACTTAAGCTCGGCGCCTCCGAGGGCGGCCGCGCCGCGGCGATGGCGCATACCGGCGCGCTCGCGGGCTCGATCGAGACGTTCGACGCCGTTGCAACGCGCGAAGGCGTGATCCGGGTCGGCGGCCTCGACGAGCTGATCGAGACCACGGAATGCTTCGTTCACTCCGTCGTGCCCAAGGGCGACCGGCTCGCGGCGGTCACGCTGTCGGGCGGCAAGCGGGGCATGCTGCTGGATGCCTTCTATGCCGAGGGCCTGAACTTTGCGCCGCTCAGCCCGCACGTCGGCTCCGAACTGGCGAAGATGCTCGGGCCGGGGTCTATCGTCGGCAACCCGCTCGACGCCGGCTTTGCCGCGGTGGTCGATCCCTCCGTCTACATGAAGTCGATCAAGCTGATGATCGACGATCCTGATATCGACATCGTCATCGTCGATGCCGAGCTGCCGAAGACGCCGCACGAGCTGCGCGAGCGCAACTTGCGCATCGTCGATGACATGGCGCGCCAGGGCGGCAAGCCCGTGATCTATATCAGCGCGATGTCGATCGGCTTCACCGACTTCACCAAGGCCTTGCGCAAATCGCTGCCGCATCTCGCAGTCATGCAGGGCATGGACCGGGCGGTGACCGCGATCAAGTCGCTGCTCGACTACGCCAAGCTGCGCAAGGAGGTGCCCGACATCGTCTCGAGCTCGAAACCCGCCGCGCGCGCCGTGCTGGAGAAGGCGCTGAAATCGGCGAGCGGCGCCGCACTCGACGAGGTCGCCTCGAAGAAACTCTTGAAGGCTTATGGCATTCCGATCTCGAAGGAGGCGATCGCACAGACGGCGGCCGAGGCGGTGAAGATCGCCAAGCAGATCGGCTTTCCGGTCGTGGCAAAACTCGTCAGCGCCGAGATCCTGCACAAATCCGACATCGGCGGCGTGGTATTGAACCTCAACAGCACAGCTGACGTGAAGAAGGCGTTTGCCGCCATCACCGCCCGGGTGAGCAAGTTGAAAGGCAAGCCCAAGCTGGACGGAATCCTGATCGCGCAGCAGGTCAAGGCCGAGCTCGAGCTCGTCGTCGGCGCCTCGCTCGATGCCGAGATGGGACCTGTCGTGCTGTTCGGTACCGGCGGTATCGACATCGAGCTGATGAAAGACGTCGCGCTCGCCGGCGCGCCGCTGGACGAGGCCGAGGCGCGGCTCCTGATCGGCCGCACCAAGGCCGGCATCAAGCTGCGCGGCTATCGCGGCAAGCCGGCCCTGCACGAGGCCTCCGCGGTGAAAGCGCTGGTCGGCCTTTCCAATTTGATCGCGGATGCCGGCGACCGGATCGCCTCGATCGACATCAACCCGTTCCTGATCAACACCAGGACGGGCGTAGCGGTCGATGCCCTCATCGTCCTCAACAACGCCGCGGCTAGACGGGTTGCCGGGCATTGAGGCCGTAGGGCGGATTAGCGCCAGCGTAAATCCGCCGATTGACACGACTGCTGAGGCGAAAACGGCGGGTTACGCTTCGCTAACCCGCCCTACGTACCATCCGGGCTCCTTCCAACTTCCCCGCTTTGGCCGTAGAATCGCCTGATGGCACGCGCGAGTAATCTGGTGATCGGAACGGCGACGCTGGCGGTGATCGCCGTGGCGTTCGGCGGCCTGCTCGGCGTGCAGAAATGGCGCACCATCCAGAGCCGCAGCCAGTTGCGCGTGGTGTTCGAGGGCGGCTCGGCCAGCGGCCTGCGCCGCGGCGGGCCAGTCAATTTCGATGGCGTGCCCGCGGGCCAGATTCTGTCGATCAAGCTGGACAATCCGCGCAGGATCGTGGCGCTGGTGATGCTCGACAACACCGCGCCGATCCGCAAGGACACCGTGGCCGGCATCGAGTTCCAGGGCCTCACCGGCGTTGCCGCGATCTCGCTGATCGGGGGCGCGCCCTCTGCGCCGCCGGTGCCGCTGGACTCGGACGGCGTCCCCGTGCTGACCGCCGATCTCAGCGACGCCGAATCCATCGTCGACACCCTGCACAGTGTCGACCGCACCATTGTCAGCAACGCCCCCGCGATCAAGGAGGGCCTGCGCACGTTCGAGGACTACACCGCCGACCTCCGGAGCAAGGGTGGCGAAATCGACTCCGTCATGGCCAAGGTCGACACCGCCTTCGCGGGCTTTGATAAGGCAGTCACGAAGATCGAGGGCGTGGTGCCCGGCTTCGTCGACGGCAAGGCCGACGAGCTGTTCGAGAAGATACAGGGGCTGCACGAGCTCGCCGACACCATGAGAAAGAAATCGGCCGGCTACCTCGAGGACATCCGTCGCTCGCTGCTCGACGTCAGCGAGGCCGCCAACAAGATGAGTGGGACGCCGGCCCCCACTGCCGCCCCGCGCCCGCCGCGCAAGCCGCCGCAGAAGAAGCAGTGAGGCCTCCCCTATCCTCCCTCTCAAGGGAGGCGACCATGCCTCACCACGCGTAGCGCACGACGCCCTTGCCGGCGTAGGAGCGGGTGAGGTTCGAGAACTCTCCCTCGAACGTCGCCGATGCAGACCAGCCGTTCATCCAGTTCATCTGCGCTGATGCCGTGGTCAGAGCCGAATCGCGCGCCTGGGCGGCACCGTTCACGACGAAAGCCGATCCCGGCAGGGTCTGGAACACCGCGCCCACAGTGCGGTCCGGATTGTAGTCATGCGCCCAGGCGAGGCGGCCGCGCAGGGTCATGAGGCCACCGGCCGCGGCAAACGACCTGTCTGCGCGCAGGCCGAGTTCGGTGCGGGTGCTGGTCACGTCCTTGGCGGCATAGTTGAGCGCGAAGACGTTGCTGCCGACCACGGCTGCCTCTGCATAGCTGGGAAGGCTGAACAAGGTGGCCTGGAGCGCCGCATACGGCGTGAGGCCGGCCCACCGCATGGCATAGCGATAGCCGCCCTCGATGCGGCCCGACACGGCATTGGCGTCGAACTGCGCACGCAGCTGGTCATAACCGGCAGCCGTCACGACGCGGTTGGTCGTGACGTCCTGCCAACCATAGGCGAGCGCCGCCGTGATGTAGGCAGGTCCCGCCGTATGACGCACGAAGGCGCCGGCCTGGAACAGGTCGGAGCGGCCCCAGCCGAGCCCGTTGACGTTGAAGGCGGTCCCGCCACCTGCGAGTGCAAAGCCCGCAATCGTCGACGGCGAGAAGCGGTAATCGAGGCCCACGGCAGTGCCGTAGACACTGCTGCTCGTGGTGTTCGAGCCGAGGCCGGCATTGCCGTCCGTGGTCTGCGAGCCGCCATAGCCGGCCGTCCACACATCCCAGCGCTGCTCGAACGTTGCCGCCGGTGCCTTGCGATAGATCGAGGCGAAGGCGTCGCGCGCGCTCTTGTCGCGCGCATTCGCGTCCGCGGCAAATGGCGACGCGCCAGGCGTGCCGCTGCGTCCTGAGCTGAAGACGTCGGTCAACAGGCTCATGAACAGGTTCATCGCATTGAACGTCGTCTGCTGCGATCCCGTTGCGGATTCACCCGAGGCCTGCGTCAGGCCCCCGGGACCAAGTCCCGCGAGTTCGGCCTGCAGGAAGCCGTTGGTGTTGAAGAAGTTCTGAAGCGTCGTGGCGACGTTCTGCTGGTTGACGTTGAGCGCGTATTTCGCGCCGTAGTTCAGCGTGAAATCGAGGATGACCTCGTTCGACCCGACGGTCGTCGTGCCGATGAGGCCACCCGGTGCGGCAACACCCGAAAAATTCCCGACGGAGGTGCCGAAGAAGTTCATGATCGAATAGTGCTTCATCACCGCGGCGCCCGGATACAGCGCGACGCCGACGGTGCCGTCCAGCGCGACATTGCCGGTAACGAGCGCGTGGCTCGTGCTGGATCCGCTACCGACCTGCACCACATAGACCGAGCCGGACTGAAGCGTGAGATCGCCCTGAACCTGCATGCTCGAGCCCGGGCCGCCGTCGCCGGGCGCATAGATGCCGCCGTTGGCGATGAGGGTATTGCCGACGATTCCGGCGCCGAAAAACGCACCACCTGCATTCACGGTGGTCAGGCTCGACTGCGAGATGTCACCATCGACCCGCAGGATGCCGCCGTTCACCGTGGTCGTGCCGGTGTAGGAGTTCGTCCCCGAGAGGATCAGCGTGCCGCTGCCGACCTTTTCCAGCGAGCCGGGGCCGGCGGGACCGCAACCGCAGGTATCACCGATGACGCCGCTGACCTCGGTCGAGAGGTTGTTACCGCCGACGACGAGGGTATTGCCGCCGCCGATGTAGTAGAAGCCGCTGCCTTCGATCGATCCTGCGGTGATGCGACCATCGCCGGCCGGACCGGTGCCTCCACCGAAATCGACGACGCCGGTCCCGGTGGTGATGAAGCGTGCGTTGCCGCCGGTGGAGTTGTCGAAGAATTCGGTCCTGCCGCCGTCCTTGGTGATGATCGTGGCATTGCCGGCCGTGGTGAACGCGCCGAAATCGGTGAGACCATCCGCTTCATTGATGATGGTTGCATTGCCGGCGGTCGCCGTGTCGGAGCCGGCGAACGTCCCGAACACGGTCCCGCCAAAATCCTTGTTCACGATCGTCGCCGAGCCCGCCGAAGATTGCTCGATGAATATCGTGCCGCCGCCATTCTGGTTGGTGATGTTGGCCGTGCCTGCATTAGTCCGTCCGAAGAAGCCGATCAGGCCGCTGTCATTGATGATGGTGGCCCGACCGGCCGTCGCGGTGTCGGCTCCACCCCCGAGCGGATCGCCGAAATACACCTGGCCGTTGTTGGTGATCACGATCGAGCTGGCGGAGCTTGCGTTGAGGAACATCGTCGTGCCGGAGAAGTCGTTCAGGATCGACGTGATCCCCGACGTGTCGGCATTGACGATGCTGAAGAGGCCCTCGTTGGTGACGGCGCCGACCATGCTCGCGGTGTGGGTCGCGTCGCCGAGCTGCAGAGATCCGCAATTGCAGATGAAGGTGCCGCCGGTATAGGAGTTCGCGCCGAGCAGCGCCAGGATACCTGGTCCCTGAACATTGATCACGTCGCTGCCGACGATGCGGGAAGCGATCACGGCCGAGGGATCCGCAGTGCCGGTCACATCGTTGGTGACGAACGTGGTGCCGCCCGCAGCCAGCCTGAGGTCGCCGCCCTGAATGGTATAGATCGAGCCGTCGGCGGTGAGGTCGAAGCCCACGAGGCTGGTGAGTTGCACGCCGCCCGGCGTCACCGTCACCGTGCCGCCCGTCGCCGGCGTCGAGGGAGCGCTGCTTCCGAACAGCGTGCCGGCTGACGCAGGATCGTAGGCCGTGCTGGTCCCGCCAAAGACGTCGGTCCAGTTGGTCGTAGTGTTGTCCCAGACGCCGCCCCCGCCGTTGACGATGCCGTTCGGCGTGGTCTGAGATCCGTTGAAGACCTGTTGGGCCCCGACGGGGCTCGCCATAACGATTGCGCTCGAGACGAAGCCGGCCCCGAATGCCACGCGCATTGCCGCGGCACTCCGGCGCGGGCAACTCCCCCCGCTCGATCGCAACCAAGCCCCCACGCTCGTTCCTCACCCGCGGCGCTCCCCAGCGGCGCCGCGGGGAACTTAGGCGAAGAGGATGGGCGGTAGAACTACGGGGCATCGAAAATCTGCCAACGGGACCCCCAGTTCGGGCAGATTCAACAGCCCATGTTGTAACCGCGCCACGGTTTTGCCGGGCGCCATTCCCATTCCGCGCACATACGGACGCATGAGAACGTCCGCATTTGTGGACGGCCATTCACATCAATGGTTGACCGTCCAACTCATGGGGCCGGCAAAGGCTCAGTAATTGCTCGGGGCCGATCCATTCGGAATGCCGTCGATCGGACATTCGTCCGTGCCGGGGGTCGAGCGGGTCATGGCCTCGACCATGTCGCGCGTGCCCTCGGGGTCTTTGATCCAGTTCTTGTAGAAATCATACGGGCAAGCTGCGACGCCGCGCGGGCTTTCGCCGGAATTGATCATGCCGGTATAACCGCGGTGGACCAGCTTGTAGAGGTGGTTCTGCGACTGGCCGTTGCGGCGCGCATCGCGGATCAAATGTTTCGACAACTGTGCGTACTGGATGCCGTAATCCTCCTCGCCGCATTCGCCGAGCGTACGACCGTCGAAGCCGATGATCGCGGAGTGGCCGAAATAGGAATAAACGCCGTCGAAGCCTGCGGCATTGGCGACGGCGACATAGACGTTGTTGGCCCACGCCATCGCCTTGGAAATAAGGACTTGCTGCTCCTTGGCCGGATACATGTAACCTTGGCAACGCACGATCAGCTCGGCCCCCTTCATGGCGCAGTCGCGCCAGATCTCCGGAAAGTTGCCGTCGTCGCAGATGATCAGGCTGACCTTCATCCCCTTCGGACCCTCGGAGACATAGGTGCAATTGCCGGGATACCAGCCCTCGATCGGCACCCACGGCATGATCTTGCGGTACTTCTGCACGATCTCGCCCTTGTCGTTCATCAGGATCAGGGTGTTGTAGGGCGCCTTGTGCGGATGCTCCTCATGGCGCTCGCCGGTCAGCGAGAACACGCCCCACACCTTGGCCTTGCGACAGGCTTCGGCGAAGATCGCGGTCTCTTCACCCGGCACCGCGCATGCCGTCTCGTACATCTCCTTGGAGTCGTACATGATGCCTTGCGTGGAATATTCGGGGAAGATCACGAGGTCCATGCCGGGCAGGCCGGCCTTCATGCCCACCACCATGTCGGCGATCTTGTGGGCATTGTCGAGCACCTCGGCCTTGGTATGCAGGCGGGGCATCTTGTAGTTCACCACGGCGACGCCGACGGTGTCGTTGCTGCTGGAAATGTCGCCGTGAAGCATGTTGGGCGCTCCTGTCGTTTATTGGTTTGAGGTCATCGCGCGCTAATGGCTGATCATCCAGGGCCGCGCCGTTGGGAAACCCTTGGCACCGCTCCCGGTCTTGGTCATCAGCCGCGCCGGTTTTTTCTTGTCTGACGCGCTCTTGTCCTTCACGGTTTTGCCTGTGGAGCAGCAACCGCAGCCGGGCCCGTGCGAGGCCTTGTATTGCGCGAGCGTCTGCGGCGCGTGGGTGCTGCGCTCGTTGACGGCATGTGCCTTGCGCTTCTCGGCCGGCATGCAGAAGAAATTCGGCGCCGTCAGGATCACGCGCGGCGCCGACGTCTCGCAGTGCGGGCAGCTTTGCGGATCGTCGCACTCGGCCATCGGGCGCAGATCCGTAAAAGGTCCGCAATCGTCACAGAGATATTCGTAGACCGGCATCGCATCACCTAAGTTCTTGCCTGTTCATACAACTCGCTGCCACCATTCGTGTGGAGACAGCCCCTCACCCCAACCCTCTCCCCGTAAGAACGGGGAGAGGGAGCGCACCGGCTACTTGTCGGGCGAAATCGGCATCTGGATATCGCCGGTGATGTGCTTGATGGGCCCTGCCGCCGACGGCATCACGTCGAAGTCGAAGATCTCGGTCGGCAGCCACAACGTGGCGCAGGCGTTGGGCACATCGACCACGCCGGAGATGTGGCCCTGGCACGGCGCGGTGCCGAGGATCGAATAGGCCTGGGCGCCGGAATAGCCGAACTTCTTCAGGTACTCGATCGCATTCAAACAGGCCTGGCGATAGGCGATGTGGACGTCGAGATAGTGCTGCTTGCCTTGCTCGTCGACCGAGATGCCCTCGAAGATCAGGTAGTCCTTGTAGTTCGGCGTGATCGGCGAGGGCTTGAAGATCGGGTTCTTGATGCCGTATTTCGACATGCCGTCCTTGATCACTTCGACCTTCAGATGCAGCCAGCCGGCCATCTCGATGGCGCCGCAGAAGGTGATCTCGCCGTCACCCTGGCTGAAGTGCAGATCGCCCATCGAAAGACCTGCGCCCGGCACATAGACCGGGAAGTAGATCTTCGAGCCGCGCGAGAGATCCTTGATATCGCAATTGCCGCCATGCTCGCGCGGCGGCACCGTGCGCGCACCCTCCGCGCCGATCTTGGCCTTGACGTCGCCCTTGGCGCGGCCGCCATGGGCGGTCGCCGCGAACGGCGGATTGGCAAGGCCTGGGACGCGGGTCGGGTTGGTCGAGATCAGCTCGGCCTCGCGCTTGTTCCAGATCTCCAGCATCTTCGGATCCGGAAGACAGCCGATCAGGCCGGGATGGATCAGGCCGGCGAAGTTGACGCCAGGCACATGGCGCGACGAAGTGTAGAGACCCTTGATGTCCCAGATCGATTTCTGCGCCAGCGGGAAGTGGTCGGTGAGGAAGCCGCCGCCATTCTGCTTGGAGAAGAAGCCGTTGAAGCCCCACAGGCTTTCCTTCATCGGGCCGACGTCGAGCAGGTCAACCACGAGGAGATCGCCGGGCTCGGCGCCCTTGACGCCGATCGGACCAGACAGGAAGTGCACGATCGACAGGTCGATGTCGCGCACGTCGTCGGCGGAATCGTTGTTCTTGATGAAACCGCCGGTCCAGTCATAGGTCTCGATGATGAAATCGTCGCCGGGATTGACCCAGGCCACGATCGGGATGTCGGGGTGCCAGCGGTTGTGCACCATGTCATTTTCGTAGGCCGACTTGGTGAGATCGACCTTGATCAGTGTCTCTGGCATCGAGATGCTCCCCTTTTACTACGGTTGGTTAGACGGACAGATATTTCGAGACCTGCGCGGCATCGACGGCGTCGCGCGGGTCGTCGCGCACGATCTCACCGTTCTCGATCACCAGCACGCGGTCGGCGATGTCGAGCGCGAAGCTCAGGACCTGCTCGGACACGACGATCGAGAGCCCCTTCTCGTCACGGATGCGCTTCAGGGTTCGCGCCATCTCCTTGATGATGGAGGGCTGGATGCCTTCCGTCGGCTCATCCAGCAGCAGGACCTTCGGCTTGGTCGCGAGTGCACGCGCAATCGCGAGCTGTTGCTGCTGGCCTCCCGACAGATTGCCGCCGCGGCGGCCCTTCATCTCGAGCAGGACCGGGAACAATTCATAGATGTCACCGGGCACCTCGGATTCGCCCGCGACAACGAGGCCGGTCTCGATGTTTTCCTTCACCGTCATGGTGGAGAAGATCATGCGGCCCTGCGGCACATAGGCGAGACCTTTGGCGACGCGCTCGTAGCTCTTGAGGTTACCGAGCTCGGCGCCGTCCATCGTCACCGAGCCGCTTTTGGCCGGCAGGATGCCCATCAGCGACTTCATCAAGGTGGTCTTGCCCATGCCGTTGCGGCCCATGATCGCCACGATCTCGTTGGGTGCGACCTTGACGTTGAGCCCGTGCAGCACCTCGCTCTGGCCGTAGGCGACGTGAAGATCGGAAATTGCCAGCATCGTCGCGCTCCCTATTTCTTGCGCATGATCTTGTCCGGAAACCGGACGCCACTTTCCGGGATCATGCGCTAATGCCCCAGATAGACTTCGATGACCTTGGGATCGTTCTTGACCTTCTCCATGGTCCCTTCGGAGAGGATCTGGCCCTGATGCAGCACGGTCACCTTGTGGGCGATGTCCTCGACGAACTTCATGTCGTGCTCGATCACCAGCACCGAGCGGTTCTTGATGATGCGGTTGAGCAGTTCGGCGGTCTTGGCGCGCTCGGACACGCTCATGCCGGCGACGGGCTCGTCCAGCATCAACAGATCGGGATCCTGGATCAGCAGCATGCCGATCTCGAGCCATTGCTTCTGGCCATGGCTGAGCTCGTCGGCATAAGTGTTGAGCTTGTCCTTGAGGAAGATCATCTCCGCGACCTCCTCGACCCGATCCTTCACGAGCTGGTCGCGCTGAAAGGTCAGCGAGCCGAATACGGTGCGGCCGCGCGGAAACGAGATTTCGAGGTTCTCGAACACGGTGAGATCCTCGAACACCGACGGCGTCTGGAATTTGCGCCCGACGCCGGTCTGCACGATTTCGTTCTCCCTCATTTTCGTGAGCTCCTTGCCACGAAACTGAATCGAGCCCGAGGTCGCCTTGGTCTTGCCGCAGATCAGATCGAGCACCGTGGTCTTGCCGGCGCCATTCGGGCCGATGATGACGCGGATCTCGTTCTCCTCGACGTAGAAGGAGAGATCGTTGACCGCCTTGAACCCGTCGAACGAGACGGTCAATCCGGAGACGGCAAGCAGGAAGTCCTTGGGCTGATGACCGACGAGCATGATCTATCTCCTCACTGCCAGCGTGGCATCGGCATCGTGATGACCGACGAGCATGATCTACCTCCTCACTGCCAGCGTGGCATCGGCATCGTGATGACCGACGAGCATGATCTATTTCCTCACTCTGCCGGTGCGCCGTCGGCGACCGAATTGTCGTTCCAGCCCGGCTTCCGCTTGCGCGAGGCGAACAACCGATCGATGCGCGGCTGCACGTAATCGGCCCAGAGCCCGGACAGACCGTTCGGGAAGGCGAGCACGACCGCGATGAACAGCGCGCCGAGGCCGAACAGCCAGAGTTGCGGGAAGGATTCCGACAGGCTGGTCTTGGCGAAATTCACCAGGATGGCGCCCCATATCGCGCCGAAGATCGACATGCGCCCGCCGACCGCGGTGTAGATCACCATCTCGATCGACGGCACGATGCCGACAAAAGACGGCGACATGAAACCGACATTGAGCGCGAACATGGCGCCGCCGATCGCGGCGAACACCGCCGCCATGCAGAAGGCGAAGATCTTGAAGTTGGCGACGCTGTAGCCGGAGAAGCGGACGCGATCCTCCTGTTCGCGCATCGCCACCAGGATGCGGCCGAGCTTGGTCAGGCGGATGAACTGCGCGATGCCGATGCAGGCGAACAGCAGCACCACCTCGACGAAGTACAGGATGACCTTGGCGTGGTCGGGCCGGATGTCCCAGCCCTTGAGCGTGCGCAGATCCGTCATGCCGTTGATGCCGCCGGTATAGCCCTGCTGCCCGACGATCAGGATGGTCAGGATGGCGGCGACGGCCTGGGTGATGATCGCGAAATAGGTACCGCCGACGCGGCGCTTGAACATCGCGGTGCCGATGATCAGGGCGAACAGGCCGGGGACCAGGATGATGGCGAGGATGGTGAAGGTGAGGCTGTGGAATGGTTGCCAGAACAACGGCAGCGACGTGATCTGATTCCAGTCCATGAAATCGGGGATGCCGGGCGTCGACTGGATCTTCGTGTTCTCGACGCTGGACGCCTCGAGCTTGAGAAACATCGCCATGCAGTAGCCGCCGAGACCGAAGAACACGCCCTGCCCCAGGCTCAAGATGCCGCCATATCCCCAGCACAGCACGAGGCCGAGCGCGACAAAGGCGTAGGTGAGGTATTTCGCGACAAGGTTGAGGCGGAACACATCCAGCGACAGCGGCAGGATCACGAACAGCACGGCGGCCAGGACAATAAAGCCGATGAGCTCGGACCGGTTGAAGAAGCGTGAGTTGATGATCATGATCTGCCTGCTTCTCGTTACTTGCGGACTTTGAGGGCGAAGAGACCCTGCGGCCGCAGCATCAGGATGCCCACGACAGCGAGCAGCGTCAGGACCTTGGCCATCGAGCCCGACATGAAGAATTCGAGCGTCGATTGCGTCTGCGAGATCGAGAACGCGGAGGCGATGGTGCCGAGCAGGCTCGCGGCGCCGCCGAATACGACGACCAGGAACGTGTCGACGATGTAGAGCTGTCCGGAGGTCGGCCCGGTCGAGCCGATCATGGTGAAGGCGCTTCCGGCAATTCCGGCGATGCCGCAACCGAGCCCGAACGTGTAGCGGTCGACCTTCTCGGTGTTGATGCCGACCGCTCCGGCCATGATGCGGTTCTGCACCACCGCACGGACCTGACGGCCCCAGCGCGACATGTACATGACGTAGGCGACCGAGAGGGTGATCAGCACGGTGAGACACATCACGAAGACACCGTTGATCGGCACTTCGATGCTGTCGGTGACGTGCAGCGAGCCCAGCATCCATTGCGGCAACTCGACGCCGACCTCACGCGCGCCGAACACGGAGCGATAGGCCTGCTGCAGCATCAGGCTGAGGCCCCAGGTGGCAAGCAGCGTATCGAGCGGGCGCTTGTAGAGATGCCGTATCAGCACCCATTCCACCATCATCCCCAATGCGCCGGACGCGACAAAGGCCAGGATCATCGCAAGGAAGAAGTAACCGCTGAACAAGCCGGGCAAATAGGACTGGAAGACATTGGAGGTCATCCAGGTGACGTAGGCCCCCAGGATCATGAACTCGCCATGGGCCATGTTGATGACGCCCATCTGGCCGAAGATGATGGCAAGCCCAAGCGCCATCAGGACGTAGACCGAGAACAGGATCAGTCCGGCAAAGCCCTGCATGACGAAGATGGAGCCGAGATCACCAAGCGAGTAGTCGCCGAACATCGATGTCCTCCGTCGGGGATAAGGGTCCCGCGTCGCGAGCAGGTTCGCGACGCGGGGGTCTTGGGCGTGGATTTGCTGTCCACGCCAGGGAGAGGCTTGGTGTTTGGAAGAAAGCGCCTGAGAGCGCTTCTTACTGGTAGCCCTTGGGGAACGGATCCGGCTCGACGAGATCGGCGGTCTCGTAGATCAGCTCGAACTGGCCATCGAGCTTGGCGCGTCCCACCCGGGTCTTCGACCAGAGGTGATGATTTTCGTGGATGCGCACATAGCCTTCCGGAGCGCCCTTGAACTCGACGCCGGGCGAAGCCGCCGCGATCTTGTCGACGTCGAACGAACCCGCCTTCTCCACCGTCAACTTCCACAGCCACGGGCCGAGATAGGCAGCCTGGGTGACGTCTCCAATCACAGTCTTCTCGCCCCACGCCTTCTTGAACGCCGGCACGAATGCCTTGTTGTTCGCATTGTCGAGCGACTGGAAGTACTTCATGCAGGCATAGGCGCCCGCGATGTTCTCGCCGCCGATGCCGTCGATCTCGTCTTCGGTCACCGAGATCGTTAGCAGCGCCTGCTTGGAGAGGTCGATGCCGGCGGCCTTGAGCTGCTTGTAGAAGGCGACGTTCGAGCCGCCCACGACGTCGGTGAAGATGACGTCGGGCTTGGTCAGCTTGATCTTGTTGATGACCGAATTGAACTGGGTGTTGCCGAGCGGATAGTACTCCTCGCCGACCACCTTGCCCTTCAGCACGTTCTCGACGTGCTTGCGCGCGATCTTGTTCGAGGTGCGCGGCCAGATGTAGTCGGAACCGATGAAGAAGAACGACTTCGCACCCTTCTCCTTGGCGATCCAATTCAGGCCCGCGAGAATTTGCTGGGTCGCTTCCTGACCGGTATAGATGACGTTCTTGGACTGCTCGAGGCCTTCGTAGAAGGTCGGATAATAGAGCATGCCGTTATACTGCTCCATGACCGGCAGGACCGCCTTGCGCGAGGCCGAGGTCCAGCAGCCCATGATCGCCGCGACCTTGTCGTTCACCAGCAGCTTCTTTGCCTTTTCCGCAAAGGTCGGCCAATCACTGGCGCCGTCTTCCTGGATGAACTTGATCTTGCGCCCGAGCACGCCGCCGGCGGCATTGATCTGCTCGATGGCGAGCTTTTCGGCCTCGATCGACCCGGTCTCGGAGATGGCCATGGTGCCGGTCGCCGAGTGCAGGATGCCGACCGTCACCTCGGTGTCGGTGACCGCAAGGCCGGTGGTGTTGACCGCCGAGGTCGCGGGAGCCTGTGCAAAGGACGCCCGCGGCAGCATCGTGATGGCCGGCACGGCGGCCATTCCCATCAATAGTTTGCGCCGGAGCGGCGACAAAAGGCCCTTGTTTAGTTCGTCTGACATGAGCACCCCACTTTTTTTCGAGGACACGCGATTGGCGCCGGTGAGGATGGCTCGGATCTGGGCGGCGGAAGCATACGCAAGATCGCGTATACTGCACCGCAAAATGCCGACGTAGGCTTTTGGTACGGAATTTGCGAGGGCTCCGGGTCCGTATCAGGAGTGGGGTAAAGCGTGGCAGGGCGGCAGCGAATAGACCGCGTCAGGCGACAGTACAACCAATGGGTCGCCAACCAGACGCTGGAGGACTATGCGCTGCGCTTCACGGCCAAGAGCGCGCGCCGCTGGTCCGCCGCCCGGGTCGCCAACACGGCGCTGGGCGCGATCTCGTTCCTGGCGATGGAGGCGATCGGCGGCACCATCACGCTGAACTATGGCGTCACCAACGCGGCCGCCGCCATCCTCGTGGTCTCGACCATCATCTTCTGCTGTGGCGTGCCAATCGCCTACTATGCCGCCAAATGCGGCATCGACATCGACCTGCTCACGCGCGGCGCCGGCTTCGGCTACATCGGCTCCACCGTCACCTCGCTGATCTATGCGTCCTTCACCTTCATCTTCTTTGCGATCGAAGCCGTAATCCTCGCGTCCGCGCTCGAGATGTGCTTCGGGATTCCGCGGCCGATCGGCTACCTCATCAGCGCGGTCGTCATCATCCCGCTGGTGGCCTACGGCATCACGCTGATCAGCCGCTTCCAATTGTGGACGCAGCCGCTGTGGATCGTGCTCCACATCATTCCGTTCGCGGCGATCGCCTGGCACAACCCGCACTCCTTCACGGAGTGGCGCAAGTTCTCGGGCGAGCACGGCGACCTCACCGGGCATTTCGACCTGCTGCTGTTCGGGGTTGCGGCCTCGGTGGTGTTTTCGCTGGTGGCGCAGATCGGCGAGCAGGTCGACTTCCTGCGATTTTTGCCGCGCGATCGCCGCGCCTCCAGGGCGTCGTGGTGGGTGGCGATGATGAGCGCGGGACCGGGCTGGATCGTGCTTGGCGCCTTGAAGCTCCTCGCGGGTTCCTTCCTCGCCTTCTTCGCGCTCAGCCACGGGGTGCCGCCCGAGGAGGCCGCCGAGCCCGCGCATATGTATCTCGAAGCGTTCCGCTATGTGCTGTCGCAGCCCGACCTCGCGCTGGCGTTGACCGGCACGTTCGTGATCCTGTCCCAGGTGAAGATCAACGTCACCAACGCCTATGCCGGATCGATCGCCTGGTCGAACTTCTTCTCGCGCCTGACCCACAGCCATCCCGGCCGCGTCGTCTGGCTGGTTTTCAACGTCATCGTGGCGCTCCTGTTGATGGAGATCGGCGTCTACAAGGCCCTGGAGCAGACCCTGGCGCTCTATTCGAACGTCGCGATCGCCTGGGTCGGCGCGCTGGTCGCGGATCTCGTCGTCAACAAGCCGCTTGGATTGCGGCCGCAGCAGATCGAATTCAAGCGCGCGCATCTCTACGACGTCAATCCGGTCGGCGTGGGGGCGATGACGATCGCGACCATTGTCTCCATCAGCGCCTTTTACGGCCTGTTCGGGCCGACCGCGAAGGCGCTGTCGGCCTTCATAGCGCTGGCCGTCGCCTTCATTGCCGCACCGTTGATTGCCTGGGCCACGGACGGCAAGTACTACATCGCGCGAAAGCCGAAGCGGAGCTGGCAGGACATCGAGGCGATCCAGTGTTGCATCTGCGAGCACGCGTTCGAGCCGGAGGACATGGCTTCCTGCCCCGCTTACGCCGGACCGATCTGCTCCTTGTGCTGTTCGCTGGATGCCCGCTGCCACGATCTCTGCAAGCCGCACGCGCGGATTCAGGCGCAGGTGTCGGAGACGCTGGGCAAGCTGATGCCGCAGCCGATCTACGCGCGCATCAACTCGCAGCTCGGCCACTATATCGGCGTTTTCGCAGTCTCCGCCGGCCTCGTCGCGCTGGTGCTGGGCCTGATCTATCTGCAGACCTCGGCGAGCGTGCATGGCGAGAACGCGCTCGTCTCCGACGTGCTCTGGAAGGTGTTCTTCTCGCTCAGCATCATCATCGGCGTGGTGGCGTGGCTGTTCGTGCTGGCGCAGCAGAGCCGCCGCGCCGCCGAGGAAGAGACGCGGCGGCAGACAGCGCTTCTGATCCAGGAGATCGACGCGCACAAGCGCACCGACGCCGAGTTGCAGCGCGCCAAGGAGGTCGCCGAATCCGCCAACCTCGCCAAGAGCCGTTATGTCGTCGGCCTGAGCCACGAGCTGCGCTCACCGCTGAACGCGATCAGCGGCTATGCCCAGCTGCTGGAGCAAGATACGACGCTGAGCACGAAGCCGCGCGACCAGGTTCGCGTCGTCCGCCGCAGCGCCGACCACCTCTCCGGCCTGATCGACGGCATTCTGGACATCTCAAAGATCGAGGCGGGACGGCTGTATCTGTCGCGCGACGAGGTGCGCCTCAGCGAATTCCTCGACCAGCTGGTCGGCATGTTCCGCCTGCAGGCTGCCGCCAAGGGCATCGACTTCGTGTTCCGCCGGCCGGCGTATTTGCCGCTGGTGGTCTATGCCGATGAGAAACGGCTGCGCCAGGTGTTGATCAATTTGCTCTCCAACGCCATCAAGTTCACCCAGACCGGCAGCGTGCAGTTCGTCGTGCACTATCGCAGCCCCGTTGCCGAGTTCGAGGTGATCGACACCGGTCCCGGCATCCAGGGCGACGATCTCGAACGCATCTTCGCGCCGTTCGAGCGTGGTGCGCTCGGCGTTTCGCAGCCGCAAACCGGCACGGGACTCGGCCTGACCATCAGCCGGCTGCTCGCCGGCGTGATGGGCGGCGATATCAAGGTCATGAGCACGGTCGGCGCCGGCTCGACGTTCAAGGTCAAGATCCTGCTCTCGGAGGTCACCAATCCCCAGCGGTCGCGCCGGTGGAGGCTCCCATCTCCGGCTATCACGGCGCGCGCAAGACCATCCTCATCACCGACGATGATCCCGTCCATCGCGACCTCCTGCGCGAGGTGCTGACGCCGCTCGGCTTCATCCTGCTGAGCGCCCCCGACGGCCCCGGCTGCCTCGCATTGGCGCAGCATTGCCGGCCCGATCTGTTCCTGCTCGACATCTCGATGCCCGCCATGGACGGCTGGGCCGTCGCGGAGGCCTTGCGCGCGAGCGGCCATCACCAGGCGCGCATCCTGATGGTATCGGCCAGCGCGATCGAGGCCCACGGCGCGCCGCTGGCGCAGCCCTTCCACGACGGCTATCTGATGAAGCCGATCGACATCCCGCGGATTCTGGAGACGATCCGCCAGCTCCTCAGGATCGAATGGCAATATGGCTCGGACGAGATTCCCGTGTCATTCTGGCGCCCCGAAAGCGGATCGAGGCCGCCGGCGCGGCACATCGAGGCCCTGATCGGGCTCGGCCGGATCGGCTACGTCAAGGGCATCCAGTTGAAGCTGGACGAGATCGGCAGCGAGCATCCGGAACATGCCGATTTCGTCGCGCAGATGCGGTCGCTGGTCGACCGCTTCGATCTCGAGCAGTACATGTCCACATTGAAGACGTTGCATGCGCATGAACATTGAGTCGAAAAAGCGCGACGTCGCGCTCGTCGTGGACGACTCTCCCGAGACGCTGCGGCTGCTTACCGACGCGCTCGACGGCGCCGGCATGACGGTGATGGTGGCGCTCGACGGCGCGGCAGCGATACGTATCATCGACCAGATCACGCCCGACATCGTTCTGCTCGATGCCGTGATGCCCGGCATCGACGGCTTCGAGACCTGCCGCCGGCTCAAGCGCGATGCCGGTCTTGCCAATGTCCCCGTGATCTTCATGACGGGGCTCGCTGAAACCGAGCATATCGTTCGCGGGCTCGAGGCCGGCGGCGTCGATTACGTGACCAAGCCGATCGTGATCGAAGAGATGCTGGCGCGCATCCGCGTCCATCTCGGCAATGCCCGCCTGACCCAGAGCGCGCGCGCAGCGCTCGACGTCTCCGGCCGCTTCCTGTTCGCGGTCGATCGCCAGGGCAATGTGCTGTGGGCGACGCCGCAGGCGCAGAAGCTGCTGTCCGATCATCACGGCGCACAGGCCGACGACTTCGTCCTCCCGGCATCGCTGCTGCAATGGCTGGAGCAGGCCAGGGCCAAGGGCAGCGCGAAATCCCAGGCGGCTTCCTTGCCCGACAACCCGCAGCTGCGGCTCTATTACATGGGCGAGACCGCGCCGAACGAGTTTTTGCTGCGGCTCTCCAGGGAGTCCGGCACCGCACTGCCTCCGGAATTCACCAGCGAGCTCGGCCTCACCACCCGCGAGGGCGAGGTGCTGGCCTGGCTCAGCAAGGGCAAGACTAACCGCGACATCGCGCAAATCCTAGGCCTCAGCCCGCGCACGGTCGACAAGCATCTCGAGCAGATCTACGCCAAGCTCGGCGTGGAGAATCGGACGGCGGCGGCGGCGATTGCGGCGAACGCGACGCGAAGGAATTCGTGAGCTGCGGTGTGGATGAGTTGGCGCGCCGTTGATCCAACAACCGATGTCGTCCCGGACAAGCGAAGCGCCGATCCGGGACCCATAACCACAGGAAGATGTTTGGCGCAGACTCGGAGTTACCTGCTCGCTCCATAACCACTCCCTGCGGTTATGGATCCCGGGTTCGCTTCGCGCCCCGGGACGACGGCGGAGTGTGGTGTGAGCGTCGCCGCCCCCTCACACGAACCCGCACCCACGAACTTCCTCACCCGTACACAAACGCCTTGTCATCCAGGTCCGTCTTCGGGATCTCGTCCTTTTCGGTCCAGTAATCCTGGCTGTGCTGCCATTCCGGCTTGTCGCCGCGCTTGGGCAGCAGGTTCATGTTGCGCATCATGTAGCCGGGATTGAAGTTTTCCGGATCGATCCAGGGCAGGATCGGCATGTTGTGGTCTTCGGGTCGCAGCTTGACCTCGACCTTTTTCTTGCCTTTGGCCTTCATGTGGCCGAGAAGCCGGCAGACGAAGTCGGCGACGAGATCGACTCGCAGCGTCCAGCTGGCGCGGAAATAGCCGAACACCCAGACCATGTTCGGAACGCCCGTGAACATCATGCCGCGATAGGTGACGGTGTCGCCAAAGGCGAGCGGCTTGCCGTCGATCTCGAAGGCGATGTCGCCGAGCGCCGCGAGATTGAAGCCGGTCGCGGTGACGATGACATCGGCCTCCAGCAGCTTGCCGGATTTGAGCTGAATGCCGTTCTCGACGAAGCATTCGATCTCGTCGGTGACGACGGAGGCCTTGCCGCTGGCGATGCCCTTGAACAGATCGGCATCGGGCACGAAGGCGATGCGCTGCCGCCACGGCCGGTATGTCGGCGTGAAATGCGTCTCGACGTCGTAGTCGGGACCGAGCACCGCGCTGATCTGGCCGATCAGGTCCTTCTTGACCTGCTCCGGCTTGGATAGGCAGAGTTTTGTGAAGGCGTCCTGCTCGAACAGGATCTTGCGCCGAACGATCTCGTGGATCCAGGCCTCATCGACCTGAAGCCGGCGCAGCTCCTCGGCGATCTCGATGGCATTGCGGCCGAGGCGAAAATAGGTCGGCGAACGCTGCAGCATGGTGACATGCGCGCAACTGTCCGCGATGTTCGGCACCAGCGTCGCCGCGGTCGCGCCCGAGCCGATCACGACGACCTTCTTGTTCGTGAGGTCGAGATCGTCAGGCCAGGTCTGCGGATGGACGACGCGGCCTTTGAAGCGATCGGTGCCCTTCCATTCCGGCGTGTAGCCTTCCGAATGGCGGTAATAGCCCTGGCACATCCACAGGAAGCTCGCCGTGAAGGTCTTTGCTTCACCGGTATCGGTCGTAATCGCCTCAATGGTCCAGAGATTCTGCTCGCTCGACCAGCTGGCGGAATTGATCTTGTGCTTGTAGCGGATGTGCTTGGCGACATCGTTGTCGTCGATCACCTCGTTCATATAGGCGAGGATTTCTTCGGCGGTCGCGATCGGCGGCCCGACCCAGGGCTTGAAGCTATAGCCGAACGTATGGAGATCGCTGTCCGAGCGGATGCCGGGATAACGATGCGTGCTCCAGGTGCCGCCGAACGTCGCCTGCGTCTCCAGGATGACATAGCTCGTGCCCGGAAGTTGCTTCTCGATGTGATAGGCGCTGCCGATGCCGGAGATGCCGGCGCCGACGATCAGCACGTCGAAATGTTCAGAAGCCTGTTTGGCCGTGGCGTGACTGCGAACAGCGACATTCATTGTTGCTTCTATGCCTTGCTTGTTTTTGTGGCCGTCCTTGACGAACGACGCGTTTCCTCCGCGGCCGGCATGATCGCCCGCCGCGCTTCCGCTTCAAAATGACATAGATCAAGTTGCGGTCAAATCACAGTGCCGCACCCCAGCTCCGCGCGGTCTGCAAGATCCAGTCGCGGTAGAGCGTGAGCGGCGTGACGCCGGTCAATCCGCCGCAGCCATCGCCGGCGTTCGGTCCCGTCGCCCAGCTGATGACACCGACAAGCACGGCACCGCTCGGCTTGTCCTCGAACACGGGACCGCCGGAATCGCCGGTACAAGCGCCAATTCCGTCGCGAACACCGTTGGTTACGGGATCGACCAGGCGGATCTGAAGCGTGCCGGGCTGGCCCGTGACGACAAGGCCCGCGACGCGCGTGGCCCCGCCGCTCCTGCCATCACCGCGCATGGTGACACCGGTACCGGCAATGACGAAACGGCTACCGGCCTGGATTGGAATATTCGGCGTGCCGACCAGCACCGTCGATTTTCCCTTGGGTGGAATTTCCAGTTGCAGCAGCGCCACGTCTGCGCCGGCGCGATGCACCTGCGCCTTGTAGCTGGGATGGATCGCGATGGTGCGCACGTTCAGCAATTGCGGCGCGCCACCGCTGCGATCGACGATCTTGTAGTCCGCGCCCGGCGGCACGCAGTGAGCGCCGGTCAATACGATCCTGGGCGCGATCAGAGTGCCGGTGCAGGAATTGCCGCGCGAGCCGACGATGGTGACGACGGCGCGCGCGACGCCGTCGGCCTGCGGCGTGCCGCCGCCGACGATGGCATGGGCGGGTGTGGCGAGCAGCAGCGCAGTCGTGATGAACGTGGCAAGCTTCTTCATGGGAACACGCTTCGGTATTGGCGGCGGCAGATTGCTTCGGACTGGCCCTTGCCGATAGCGCATGCTAGCCCTCTTGGAAAGGAATTGGCGAGGGCAGGATAGTGGCGATCGAGGCGGTGATCTTTGACTTTGGCGGCGTGCTGACGAGTTCACCGTTCGAAGCATTCGCGCGGTTCGAGACCGAGCGCGGCCTGCCGGTCGACATCATCCGGCGGACCAACGCCGCCAACCACCTGGAAAACGCATGGGCCAAGTTCGAGCGGGCCGAGGTCGATATCGATACCTTCGACGAATTGTTCGCGACGGAATCGCTCGCACTCGGCGCGGAGGTGCGCGGTCGCGACGTGCTGCCGCTGCTGCAGGGCGATCTGCGCCCCGAGATGGTCGAGGCGCTGAAGCGCATCAAGGCGCAATTCAAGACCGGCTGCATCACCAACAATCTGCCTGCCAATGCCATCGGCAGCATGACCGGGCGCTCCCTCTACATCGCCGAAGTCATGGTGCTGTTCGACCACGTGATCGAATCCGCCAAGATCGGCCTGCGCAAGCCCGATCCGCGAATCTACAGGCTGATGGTCGAGACACTGAAGGGCGATCCGAACAATTGCGTCTATCTCGACGATCTCGGCGTCAATCTGAAACCCGCGCGCGAGATGGGCATGACCACGATCAAGGTGACGAGCAGCGCGCAGGCGATTGCGGAGCTTGAGGCGGCGACGGGGCTGAAGCTGGGGTAGGCACCTCGTCGTTGCGAGGCACGAAGCCGTAGGGTGGGCAAAGCGAAGCGTACCCACCACAAGCAGATGGTGGGCACGGCGCTTTCGCGCCTTTGCCCACCCTACGAGAGCTACTCCGCCGCCGCCACGATCCGCTCCGGAAACGCCGCCGCCAGCTCGTCGCGATCCGGCTTCAGCACGCCGCGCTCGGTGATGAGGCCGGTCACGAGCCGTGCCGGCGTCACATCGAAAGCGTAATTCGCGACCGGCGATCCCTCGGGCACGATGCGCACCGTCTCCAGCCTTCCATCCGCGGTGCGGCCGGTCATGTCGGTGACCTCGACGCCGCTGCGCTGCTCGATCGGAATATCGCGGATGCCGTCATGGACGGTAAAATCGATCGTCGGCGACGGCAGCGCGACATAGAACGGCACGCCGTTGTCGCGAGCGGCGAGCGCCTTCAGGTAGGTGCCGATCTTGTTGCAGACATCGCCATTCGCGGCGACGCGGTCGGTGCCGACGATGGCGAGATCGACCATGCCGTGCTGCATCAGGTGCCCACCGGTGTTGTCGGGGATCACCGTATGCGACACGCCGTGATGACCGAGCTCCCAGGCGGTGAGCGAGGCGCCCTGGTTGCGCGGACGCGTCTCGTCGACCCAGACATGGATCTTGATGCCGCGTTCGTGCGCAAGATAGATCGGCGCCGTCGCCGTGCCCCAGTCGACGGTGGCGAGCCAGCCGGCGTTGCAGTGGGTCAACACGTTGACGATCTCGCCCCGCTTCTTCGATGCGATTGCCTCGATCAGCTTCAAGCCGTTGCCGGCGATGCCGCGGTTAATCTCGACATCCTGCTCGACGATCTCGTCGGCACGCGCATAGGCCGCCTCCGCCCGTTCGATCGGATCGATCGGCGCGAGCGCCCTGCGCATCTCGTCCAGCGCCCATTTCAGATTGATCGCAGTCGGCCGCGCCACGATGAGCGTGTCGTAGGCACGCTTCAGACCGGCGTCGGAGGCGTCCTCGCGCATGGCGAGCGCCATGCCATAGGCCGCGGTGGCACCGATCAGCGGCGCGCCCCGCACCAGCATGTCCCGGATTGCGACGGCTGCGTCTTCAGACGATGTCAGCTTCGCGACGACGAACTCATGCGGCAGGCGGCGCTGGTCGATCGCACCGATGGACCAGCCGTCATGCTCGCGCCAGATGCTGCGAAAATGCTTGCCGTCGACCTTCATGGCATTCTGCCTTTCACTTCACGCGCGCAGGATGCGCCCGGCCACCGCATCGAGCTTCCTCAGAAGCTCGGGATCGCGCGCCTCGGGGGCCGTGATGAGCGCGGTGTCGAGCGCGCGATCCGAACCGATCGGACAGGGCTCATGCTCGCGCGGAAAGTCCTTTGCCAGCCGCGCCACCAGCGCCTTCGCCTTGTCCGCGTTCGAGGTCAGCACGCGGATGATGTCCTGCACGGTGACGGCATCGTGATCGGGATGCCAACAGTCGAAATCCGTCACCATCGCCACCGTGGCGTAACAGATCTCCGCCTCGCGCGCGAGCTTCGCCTCCGGCATGTTGGTCATGCCGATCACGGAATAGCCCAGCGTCTTGTAGGTCATGCTCTCCGCATAGGTGGAGAATTGCGGCCCTTCCATGCAGACATAAGTGCCGCCACGCGCGATCGCGATGCTCTCGGCTTCAGCGGCCGCGGCAAGATGGATGCGCAAACGTGGAGAGACCGGATGCGCCATCGACACATGGGCGACGCAGCCCCGACCGAAGAACGAGCTCTCGCGCTTGTGGGTGCGGTCGACGAACTGGTCGACGAGAACGAAGGTGCCCGGCGGCAGTTCCTCCCTGAAGGAGCCGCAGGCTGATAGCGAGATCAAATCGGTGACGCCGGCCCGCTTCAAAACGTCGATATTGGCGCGGTAGTTGATGTCGGAGGGCGACAGCCGGTGCCCATTGTCGTGCCGCGGCAGGAATACGATCGGCAACCCTGCGATGGTGCCGCGGCGCACGGGCGCCGACGGCTCGCCCCAGGGGCTCCTGATCACCTCTTCGCGCGCACCCTCGAGGCCCGGCAAATCATAAATGCCCGAGCCGCCGATGATGCCCAATACCGCCTGCGTCATGCCTGCTCCACCCTGTTCGCCACGTGCGACATGGTTAAGCTATGCCAGTTTTGCGGCGGTTTTGGAACCGGGTGGTGGGGATGCCGGTGCTGTGAGGAGCGCAAAATGCTCAACTCACACTCGACGTCGTCCCGGCGAACGCCGGGACCCATACCGCGGAATCTATCTAGGATGGTCGGTCGCAATCCCGAACGACCAGTCTTCGCACAACTACGGCCTGGGGTTATGGGCCCCTGCGTTCGCAGGGGCGACCCGGGGAAATTTTGCTGCGCCTGACTAAGCCGCCGCCGCCAGCTGCAGCTGGGTCGCCACCATCCGCTCCAGCGTCTCGACGGACTGGAAATTCTCCGGCGTGATCTCGGCTTGCGGGATGGTGAAGTCGAACTCGGCTTCGACGCCGAGCATCAGATTGACCATGTCCATCGAGGTCAGGCCGACATCGACGAGCTTGGCGGACGGCGTCACGTTAGCGGCGAGCGAATTCTGCTCGAGGATGCCCTTCACCAGCTTGATGATGCGATTGCGTACGTCGGTATCAAAGGATTGCATCGGCAAATTCCCGTCTGTCTGTCAAAGGTCGGACCGGCTTGCCGCTACGATGGGCACGGCCTGCCGGTCCCGCAATGGGCGATACCAATACTTCGCGTTTCTTAGTAAACGATGACTCAGATTGTCTGAAATTCAGGCTTCTTCCAGAGTCCTAACGCGATGCTGGAAAAACGGGTGATGCAAACAACCGGACCTTAACTGTTCGTTCGGAATTGGGCTTTGTTTACCCTCTATTTCATCGACGAATTTGAATTAAATCCGTAGCCTCGTCTCACAAGCAAAGATGGCCGGAGGATCGCTTACGCGCATCGCGAATGATGCCGGCGATCTCGAACGGCAAACCGGAGGCGGACGAGTATGAACGTGCGTGAAGCAGTCCTCACTGTCGACGAAACGCAGACGGGCTTCCTCGAGCAGGGTCCCTCCCTGATCGAGCGCGCCGCCCGAACCGCCGCAGCTGCCGCGGCCGACGCAGACGGGGTCGATCGCGACGCTCGTTTCCCACACGGGGCATTCGAGGTCGCGCGCGAGCAGAAGCTGCTCGGCGTCATGATCCCGGTCGAGTTCGGCGGCTTCGGTGCCTCCATCTACGACGTCACCGACATCTGCTACACGCTCGGGCGCGCCTGCGCCTCGACCGCGATGATCTACGCGATGCACCAGACCAAGGTCGCCTGCGTCGTCAGGCACGGCCACGGCATCCCCTGGATGGAGACCATGATGCGCCGGGTCGCCCGCGATCAGTGGCTGCTCGCCTCGTCCACCACCGAAGGCCAGAACGGCGGCAACATCCGCGCCAGCGCCGCCGCGGTCGATCACGCCGGCGATACCGTTTCGCTGGTGCGCGACGCCACCGTGATCTCCTACGGCGCGGAAGCCGACGGCCTCGTCACCATCGCCCGCCGCGCTACCGAGGCCGCCGCCTCCGACCAGGTTCTGCTGGCGCTCGCCAAGGACGATTATTCGCTGAAGCGGACGCTGGGCTGGGAAACGCTCGGCATGCGCGGCACCTGCTCGACCGGTTTCGAGCTGAAGGTCGATTGCCCCGCCGATCGCGTCTTCCCGGAATCCTATGACAAGATCCACGCCCAGACCATGACGCCGTTCGCGCATCTGTGCTGGTCGTCGGCCTGGGCCGGCATCGCCGCCGCAGCCGTGACCCGCGCGCAGGCCTTCATCCGCAAGGCGGCCCGCACCTCCGGCGGCCAGATGCCGCCGGCCGCGGCACATTTCACCGCCGCCAAGATGTCGCTGGCAAAGCTGCGTGCGCTGCTGTCGACCAATATCGATGCCTTTGCCCGCGCCGAACATGACGAGCGCGCCCTCGGCTCGCTCGACTTCCAGTCCTCGATCACGCTGCTGAAGGTGCAGGCTTCCGAACTCGCGGTCGAGACCGTGATGCATGCGATGCGCACAGCCGGCCTCTCCGGCTACCGCAACGACGGCGAGTTCACCATGGGCCGGCACCTCCGCGACGTGCTGTCGTCCCCGATCATGATCAACAACGACCGCATTCTGGCCAATGCCGCGACATCGACGCTGATGAGCGGCGTGCCGACAAGCCTTCACGACTGAATCAACAATAACAATTTTGAGATAGCAGGACATCGCCCCATGAACATTGCCATCCTTCCCGACTCGCCCGCGACCGCGCCGCAGATGATCGATCCGCTCGATCATCTGGCCGACAAGCTGTTCCACCGCATGGGCGCTGACGGCGTCTACGCCCGCACCGGGCTGTATGAAGGCGTCGTCGAGAAGCTCGCCGCGCTGATCACGAGCCATCGCGAGAGCGGCACCGAGGTGATGCGCTTCCCGCCGGTGATGAGCCGGGCTCAGCTGGAGAAATCCGGCTACCTCAAGAGCTTTCCGAACCTGCTCGGCTGCGTTTGCGGTCTGCACGGGACCGAGCGCGAGATCAACGCCGCGGTGAGCCGCTTCGACGCCGGCGGCGACTGGACCACCTCGCTGTCTCCCGCCGATCTCGTGCTGTCGCCCGCCGCCTGCTATCCGGTCTATCCGATCGCGGCGAGCCGCGGCCCCTTGCCGAAGGGCGGTCTGCGCTTCGACGTTGCCGCGGATTGCTTCCGCCGCGAGCCGTCGAAGCATCTCGACCGGTTGCAATCGTTCCGGATGCGCGAATATGTCTGCATCGGCAGCCCCGATGACGTCGCCGATTTCCGTGAGCGCTGGATGGTGCGCGCGCAGGCGATCGCGACCGACCTCGGCCTCACCTTCCGTGTCGACTATGCCAGCGATCCCTTCTTCGGTCGCGTCGGCCAGATGAAGGCGGTGAGCCAGAAGCAGCAGCAGCTCAAGTTCGAGCTGCTCATTCCGCTGCGCTCGGAAGAGCAGCCGACCGCCTGCATGAGCTTCAACTATCACCGCGAGCATTTCGGCACGACCTGGGGAATCCAGGATGCCGGCGGCGAGCCGGCCCACACCGGCTGCGTCGCCTTCGGCATGGACCGGCTGGCTGTCGCCATGTTCCACACCCACGGCACCGACCTTTCCGCCTGGCCCGCCAAGGTGCGGGACGTCCTGGGCCTGCAGCCGCGGGTCACGGCCGACGCCCATGTCGAAGGCTGGCGCTAGCAGCATGATCCAGATCCGAGGGACCGCGTCAGCAAGAAGTGCGAAGCGGTCTTCCGAAAAGATCATGCTGAAACAATAGACGAAACGAGGCCTGCCATTTCCACGGGTAAGACGAGCGTGATTCACACCAAGGTGCGATGCCGCGAGATCACCGAGTCCGACGCCGAAGCGGTCGCGGACCTGCTGACGCGCGGCTTCGTCGGCCGCTCGCGGAACTATTGGATTCAGGGTCTGCGCCGGCAGGCCTTCCGGTCTGTCCCGGAGGGCTATCCGCGCTTCGGCTACATGCTCGAGAGTGACGGCACGCCGGTCGGCGTGCTGCTGCTGATCTACACGGCGCGGAAGAGCGGCGAAGAGACCGCCATCCAGTGCAATCTATCGAGCTGGTATGTCGATCCGGCCTACCGCAACTATGCCCCACTGCTGACCAAGATCGCGCAGCGGCACAAGGACGTGACCTATTTCAACATCAGCCCGGCGCCGTGGACCTGGCCGATCATCGAGACGCAGGGCTTTCGCGCCTACTGCCGCGGCATATTCTTTTCGGTGCCTGCCCTGGCGCGCCCCCCGCGCTGGAGCGAGATCGAGGTCATCTCGCCTCACGCCAAGACGATCGAGGGGCTTTCCGAAGCCGAGACCGAGCTTCTGACGCGGCATGCGCGCTACAATTGCCTCAGCCTCGTCTGCCGCACACCGAAGGGAACATTCCCCTTCATCCTGCAACCGGTGCGCATCCGCCGCGGCTTCATCGCGCCCCCGGCGATGAAGCTGATCTATTGCCGGAACGCCGCGGAATACGCCGCCTGCGCAGGCCGCATCGGCCGGCTGCTGCTTCGGCTCGGCAAGATCGCGGTGGCGATCGATTCCAATGGCCCGATTCCCGGCCTTGTCGGTATTTATACCGAGCGGCGCGGTCGCAAATACTTCAAGGGCCCGCACCGGCCGCAGCTCGGCGATCTCACCGATACGGAACTGGTATTGTACGGGCCGTAGGGAAGGCTGTCGGACCAGACCACCGCTGTCGTCCCTGCGAACGCACTAGGGCATGCACATATCTCTGAGGCTCCATCCTGCTGCGACGGCGTTGAAGTATTCGAGGCCGTTTTTGAAGGTGATCGGGCCCGGCGGCTTGGACGATGGGTAGCCATCCCACCCGCCGAGACGGCCGATGATCCAGGCGGCCCAAGCGAGACTATCGGGCGGATGTGGGTTCTTTAGTCGCTTGCTCGCGGCTTCGAGTTGCCGGTTGAGGGCTGTGAGCGCGCCAATTTGGCCGTTGTCGAAGGCCGCGAGAATGGGCTGGCGACCACCATTGCGGGCCTGCAGAAGCTGGATGGTGATGACGGCCGCCTTGGCGGCGATCGCAACCAGCTTGAGAAGCCGATCGGCGGATCCGATCTGACTGTCTTCGAGCTTGAGGCCTTGTGTCTTCAGGATGCGGAAGAACTGCTCGATGATCCAGCGCTGCTTGTACCATTGGACGATGCGCCAGGCGTCCTCGATGCTGGTGACCTCGTGAGAGGTGAGAAGCCGCCAGTGCAGCGGCTCTATGCCGGTTTCGGCGTTAATCTCGCGCACATCGACCACCGCCAGCGGCAAGCTTTTCGGCAGATGGTGCAAGAACTTATTCTGCGGGCGGGCGAGCTCGATTGCGCCAAAGCGAAGTTCGAGGTGGGCCAGGCGAGCCGGCCGCGCGGCGCGCGCAGGCAGTTGGATCATACGCTGGTCCACCGCGGCCATGGCATCGCTGGCCTCATACAGGCTGCTGCGGTCGGCAAGCTTGCGATCATGCATGCTGCGCGCGATGACGTGGAAATGTTGCTTGGCCGAGCTGGCATAAAGGGCAAAAATATCGCTCTCGCGGTCACCCAGCACCGTCACCGCCGCGGCCTTGGTGAGCAGCGGCCTTGCCGCCACGGCAGTCGATATCCAGCGTTGCGATTCCTTGTCCGATAATTCCCGATCATCATGCGAGGTCGTGCGGCGACCTGCGCGCGTCCATATCTGCCCGCTCAAAAGCCCAAGACAGCTGCCGTCGTCGGCGTCCACAGCCAGCAGCGGGTGCAGCAGCACGCCGTGGTTATTGCCTTTGCCGATTTCTCCGAGCCCGCGCCGGCGTTGCGGCGTGGTGTTGAAGTGGATCTCGCTGGTGTCCTGGATGGCCAGCACGTGGCGGCCTTCCACGGCAGGGCCCGTGCTATTGCTCCAGCTTTCGATGATCCGATCCACCGTCACCTTGTCATGGCCAAGAAAGCGGTTGAACCGCACTTCCAGCGCGCGGTTCCCCCTGGAGAGCTGCCGAAGGCAGACAGTTTTGCCCGCAACCATGCGTTCAGCGAGCGCCGCCCCCCTTTATCGAGACGACGATCCCCGAACCGGCCCAGCGTCCAGTCAATCCGTGACAACATCGCAGCACCCCCGTCCAAACCATGGAGTGCCGCAATAGGAATCACATAGATCTCCGATTCTGGAACCCCCAGGGCGAACCCGAGTCAATCCGCCGCACCAGATATGTGCATGCCCTAGTGCGAACGCAGGGACCCATACCGCGTGATCTGTCCCTAAGCCGCAATGCTGGTACCACGGGAAGGCCCCTTCACTTCCAATCTCCGTCAAACCTTTCTTGTGGTTATGGGTCCCTGCTTTCGCAGGGACGACACTTCATTTGACGCTCCCTCCCGGCCAACTCTCGCGCGCACCTCCGCATTTCCGACGCGCTCTCCCTCGCCAGTCATCCTCCGTAAACTACTGCGCTTAAGGGAATTTTCCGGCCTCTTCGCTACCCTCGATGGCTGAATTAGGTTGCGTTAAGTCTAGTGCCCGCCGAGACCCCGCCAACCCATGATTTCGACCCGCGATAACGAGCTTGGTGCACGCCGCGAGCAAGGCCCGGAGGCCCTGGTCGCGCTGAGCCAGCTTGCGCTCGACCACATGGAACAGGGTGTCTGCGTCTACGATGCCGACAACCGGATCGTGCTCGTCAACCAGCGCTATTTGAGCCTGTTCAACATGTCGGCCGAGATCGTGCGGATCGGCACGAGCTATCGCGACGTGCTCGCTCACAGCGCCTCGCTCGGCAACTTTCCGGTGAGCGAGATCGAGACGCTCTACACCAGGCGCGTGGAGCAGATCGCGGGGGGAAAGCCGTTCCGGACCGAGCAGCAGCTTGCGACCGGCCTCGTCATGTCGCTCGAGCTGAAGCCGCTTCCCGGCGGCGGCTGGATGACGATCTGCGACGATGTCACCCGCCTCGCCCGGCTCGAGGCGGAATTGCGCGTGCAGACGGAGCGCAGCCAGCACGCTCTCTCCAACATGTCCCACGGCCTCATCATGTACGATGCCGACAGCCGTGTCGTCGTCTGCAACGAACGCTTCCTGAACCTCTACAATCTCGACCCCGAGATCGTGAAGCCAGGGGTCCCGCATAGCACGGTGATCGACCATTGGATGTCACGCGGCAATTTGCCGGGCATGGCGGCCGACGATTTCCAGAACTCCAGGTTGGAGGACGTGCGGGCCAGAAAGGCGAAATCCCTGCTGGTGATGCGCCATGACGGACGCATGGTGCAGGCGGTCTCGCGCTTCCTGCCCGACGGCGGCTGGGTGACCGTGCATGAGGACGTCACGGAGCGGCTGCAATACGAGGAAACGCTGCGGCAGCAGAACTTCATCCTCGACGCGGCGCTGGAAAATATGGCGCATGGGCTCGCCTTCTACGACAGCGACATGCGCCTCCGCGTCTGCAACACCACTTACCGCAAGATCTACCTGCTGTCGCCGCAAGAGACCAGGCCCGGGACGCATCTCGCCGAGTTGATCGAGCGCTCGATGGCGAACGGCGCGTTCTCTTCCGAATACAGTCCGCAACAGCTGCTGGAAGCCGCCAGTGCGAGGATCGCCAATCACGACGCCTCTCCGATGCGCCGACGGATGTCGAACAACACCGTGATTTCGGTCAGGTACTGCGCTCTGGCCCAGGGCGGCTTCGTCGCCACTTATGAGGACATCACCGAACGCGAGCACGCGATCGAGGAGCTGAGCGAGCAGTATCGCCGCTTCGACGCGGCGCTGAACAACATGAGCCAGGGCCTGTGCATGCTCGATGCGAGCCTGCGCGTCATCGTGTGCAATCGCCGCTACATCGAGATGTACGGCCTGTCGCCGGATGTCGTTAAGCCCGGCGTCTCGATGCGCGAGATCATGGAGCATAGCTGCGAGCTCGGTATCCATCAGAACACCACAGCCGCGCGGCTCTATGCCGATTACGTCGAGCGGCTACGCGAGGGCGAGCATACGCTGCACCGCCATTTGAGCGACGGCCGCATAATCAAGCTCAATCACAAGCGGATGGAGCATGGCGGCTGGGTCGTCACCTACGAGGACGTCACCGAGCGCCACAAGGCCCAGGCGCGCGTCGCGCACATGGCGCGGCACGATTCGTTGACGGACCTGCCCAACCGCACGCTGTTCCGCGAGAAGATGGGCGAGGGACTGAACCAGGTCGCGATCGCCGGCGGCGCCATGGCCGTGCTGTGCTTCGACCTCGACAATTTCAAGACCGTCAATGACCGCCTCGGCCACGCCGCCGGCGACCGTCTGCTGCGCTGGGTCGCGGCGCGGCTGAAGGAGAATGTCGGCGAGCACGATACCGTCGCCCGGCTCGGCGGTGACGAGTTCGCCGTGCTCCAGCGCGGACCGCAACCGCAATCGGCGGAAAAGCTGGCCCGGCGCCTGGTCGAGGTCATCGGTCATCCGCCGCCGCTGGAAAGCCAGTCGATCCATGTCGGTGTCTCCGTCGGCATCGCGATCGCGCCCGACCACGGGCTCGATGCCGACGAGCTGATGAAATGCGCCGATCTCGCGCTGTACCAGGCCAAGGCCAAGGGGCGTGGCGCCTATCAGCTGTTCGAGCCCGAGATGGAGGAAGAGGCGCGCAGTCGGCACGCGCTGGAGCACGATCTGCGCGGCGCGCTCGAGGCGCGTGAATTCCATCTGGTGTTCCAGCCGCAGGTGCGGCTGGATTCATCCGAGCTCACCGGGTTCGAGGCGCTGCTGCGCTGGAAACATCCCTCGCGCGGCTTCGTCTCGCCGGCCGAGTTCATTCCGATCGCTGAAGAGACCGGGCTGATCGTTCCGATCGGCGAATGGGTGCTGCGCAGCGCTTGTGCGACTGCCGCATCCTGGCCCGATGTCACCGTCGCGGTAAATCTGTCGCCGGTGCAGTTCCGCTCGCGTGGGTTGGTGGCGATGGTCACGAGCGCACTTGCCGAAGCCGGCCTGCCGCCGCAACGGCTCGAGCTCGAGGTCACCGAAACGGCGCTGCTCGACGACAGCGAGGCGACGATCGAGATCCTGCACCAGCTTCGCGCGCTAGGGGTGCGCGTCAGCCTCGACGATTTCGGCGTCGGCTATTCCTCGCTGAGCTATTTGCGCAAATTTCCATTCGACCGCATCAAGATCGATCGCTCCTTCGTCGGTACGCTCGGCGAAAGCCCGGAGAGCGTTGCCATCGTCCGCACCATCGCAAGCCTCGGCTCCGTGCTCGGCGTCGAAACGACCGCGGAGGGCGTGGAGACCGAGGAGCAACTCGACTTCGTCCGCGAATGCGGCTGCACCGCCGTACAGGGCTATTATTTCGGCAGGCCGTGCCCGGCATCGGAGGTCGGCCTCGCCATAGAGACGCTGACTTCGGTCCGGCGCGTGGCGTAGCGGCTTTCTGCTCCCTCAAATTCCGTCTCTCGGCACACGAAAAAACGACGAATTGTCGCACGTGCCGCCTCGACCGGGATTGCCGCACCGCCCGGCGCCCGCGATCCGCGCAATGCGCTTTTCTTCTCCGTCGATTTCAGGAACAATCGCCTCGCAAGAACGAGAAACGGCGACCCTCAAAGAGGCCGCCGCGAGGGGAGGAGTTTCAATGCCGCGATACGGGCTGAAGACGATCGCATTTGCCGCGATGCATGCTGTCATGGGCGCATTGCTCTCGACTGCCGCCAGCGCGCAGGACTATCCCAGCAAGCCGATCACGCTGATCGTGCCATGGCCGGCCGGCGGATCGACCGATATCTCCATGCGCGCCATCGCCGACAGCGCCTCGAAGGTGCTGGGGCAGCCGATCGTGATCGACAACAAGGCCGGCGGCGGCGGCACGGTGGGCCCGGCGACCATGGCGGCGGCCGCGAAGCCGGACGGCTACACCATCTCGCAGATTCCGATCACCGTGTTCCGCCTGCCCTTGATGCAGGAAGTGTCGTGGGATCCGGCAAAGGACTTCACCTACATCATCCATCTCACCGGCTACACCTTCGGCGTGACCACCAGCGCGGAGTCGCAGTTCAAGAGCTGGAAGGACGTCGTGGAGTTCGCCAAGGCGAATCCGGGCAAGGTGACCTATGCCACGCCGGGCGCCGGCACCTCGCTGCATATCGGCATGGAGCAGATCGCCGCGATGTCCGGCATCAAGTTGACGCAAGTCCCTTTCAAGGGCGGCGCGGAGACCAATGCCGCGGTGCTGGGGCAGCACACGATGCTTCAGGCGGACTCCACGGGATGGCGGCCGCTGGTCGACGCCGGCAAGTTGCGGCTGCTGATGGTGTGGACCGGCGCACGCTCGCCGAACTATCCCGACGCGCCGACGCTGAAGGAGCTCGGCTATCCCATGGTCTATGATTCCCCCTTCGGCATCGCCGGCCCGAAAGGCATGGATCCCAAGATCGTCGCCAAGCTGCACGATGCCTTCAAGAAGGCGGTCGAGGATCCGGCGGTCGTGGCTACGCTTGCCAAATACGACATGGTGCCGAACTACAAGAACACCGAGGACTACAAGAAGTTCGTGGTCGAGGTCACGGAGTCTGAGCGCAAGGTGATCGAGACCCTCGGGCTCGCGAAGAAGTAGGGCTGAGCCAGTTCCGTGTCCCGGACGCGGTGCAGCGCTTCTTCAGCGGTGCATCGCAGAGCCGGGATCCACCTTTGCCACGAACCTATGGGCCCCGGCTCTGCAGCGCACCGCTTCGCGCTGCGCAGCGTCCGGGGAACGGCCGAGAGAGCGCCGATGAACAGTCAAACCAACGTCAAACTCCGCCTCAGCAATTCCGAGCTCTGGGGCGGTCTGATCGGGCTTGGGCTCGGCGGCTTCGTGATCTGGTCCGGTATGAAGCTCAAGCTCGGCACCATCAACGACCCCGGCTCCGGCTACGTGCTGTTCTACACGGGCATCCTGATGTGCGTGTTCGCAGGCGCCATCATCGTCTCGGCGGTCACCGAGGGTGCACCGACATTGGCCTCGCGCTGGGAGAATGTGCGCTGGAGCAAGCCGCTCCTGTTGATTGGCTGTCTCGTGGCATTCTCCATTGCGCTGGAACCACTCGGCTTCCTGCTGTCGTCGATCCCCTTGGTGCTGCTGCTGTTGCGGCTGATCGATCCCGTTCGCTGGACGCTGGCGATCCCGATCGCCGTGCTGGTGCCATCAGGCATGTGGTGGGTGCTCAAGCGGCTGCTGTTGATCCAGCTGCCCTCGGGCCTGTTCGGGATCGGCTGACCCTATGGATACGCTTGTCAATGTCGCTCACGGATTCGGCGTCGCGCTGCTGCCGGTCAACCTGCTCTACTGCTTCATCGGTGTCTTCATCGGCACGCTGGTCGGCGTGCTGCCGGGCATCGGGCCGATCTCGGCGATGTCGCTCCTGCTGCCCGTGACGCTGTCGGGCACGCCGGAATCCGGCATCATCATGATGGCTGGCATCTATTACGGCTCGATGTATGGCGGCTCGACCACCTCGATCCTGGTCAACATCCCCGGCGAAGCAGCTTCCGTCGTCACCTGCATCGACGGCCACCAGATGGCGAAGCAGGGACGCGCTGGCCCTGCGCTCGGCATTTCCGCCTTCGGCTCCTTCATTGCCGGCACATTCGCGCTGATCGCCTTGATGCTGGTCGCGCCGAAGCTTGCCAGCGTCGCCATCGCGTTCGGCCCGGCCGAATATTTCAGCCTGATGGTGCTCGGCCTCGTGGTGCTCACCTTCCTCACCCAGGGTTCGATGCCGAAGGCATTGCTGATGGCATGCATCGGCGTCGTGCTCGGACTGATCGGGCTCGACAGCATCACGGCACAGCCGCGTCTGACCTTCGGCCGCATGGAGCTGATCGACGGCATCGGGCTCGTGCCTGTCGTGATGGGCCTGTTCGGCGTTGCCGAGGTACTGCTCAACACCGAGCAGGCGATCAAGCGCGACATCATCAACACCAGGATCACCCATCTGCTGCCCACCAGGGAGGACTGGAAGGCGAGTGCAGGTCCGGTCGGCCGCGGCACCATCCTCGGCTTCTTCCTCGGCATCCTGCCGGGCGGCGGCGCGGTCGTGGCGTCCTTTGCCTCCTACGCGCTGGAGAAGCGGCTATCGAAGACGCCGGAGCGTTTTGGCCATGGCGCGATCGAAGGCGTCGCCGGGCCGGAATCGGCGAACAACGCCGCGGCGGGCGGCGCCTTCATTCCGCTGATGACGCTCGGCATTCCGCCGAATGTGGTGATGGCGCTGCTGCTCGGCGCGTTCGTCATTCACGGTCTGCAGCCGGGGCCGCTGCTGATCACGCAAAACCCCGGCCTGTTCTGGGGCATCGTCGCCAGCATGTATATCGGCAACGTCATGCTGCTGATCCTGAACCTGCCGATGATCGGCATGTGGGTGCAACTGCTCAAGCTGCCCTACAACATCCTGTTTCCCCTGATCATCCTGTTCACGATCCTGGGCGTCTACTGCTCCAGCAACAACGTGTTCGATGTCTATGTGATGATCGCGTTCGGCATCATCGGCTATTTCATGCGCAAGCTCGGCTATGAACCGGCGCCGCTGGTGCTGGCCTTCGTGCTGGGACCGATGATGGAGAACAACCTGCGCAAGTCGCTGATCCTGTCGCAGGGCGATCTCTGGACCTTCGTGCAGCGGCCGATCTCGGGGGTGTGTCTCGTGTTTGCCCTGGTGCTGCTGATCGCGCCACTATTGCCGTCGCTGCGCAAGAAGCGCGAACTGGTGGCGCTGGATGAGGGGGCGTGACGTTTCGTAGGGTGGGCAAAGCGAAGCGTGCCCACCATTCGCGCCGAATTGTTGGAGAGATGGTGGGCACGGCGCAAGTGCGCCTTTGCCCACCCTACGAGATCTCAGCTCGCTGCAGGCAGCGCGTTGTCCGGCGGAGCGCCCCACGGGCGTTCCGCTGATGCCAGCCCGATCAACCTGCCCTGGATATAGTCGCAGCCCCAGTCGCGCAGCATGTTGGCGGCCTCCTCGTCCTGCACCCATTCAGCCACCGTCTTGATGTCGAGGCGGCGGGCGAGGTCGATCAGGGTCTGCACGAAGGCGCGGTCGTCGGCGGAATGGGTGATGTTCTGCACGAACGCGCCGTCGATCTTCACGATATCCACGCCGAGCTTGCGCAAGTTTCGGAATGAGGTGTAGCCGGCGCCGAAATCGTCGATGGCGATGCGGCTGCCGAGATGCTTGAGGCGGCCAACGAAGGCACGGACGTCATCGATGTCCTGGATCGCGACCGTCTCGGTGATCTCGACGATCAGCCGCTCGGCAACGCCGGGATGGGCCTGCATCAGCGATTCGATTCCCGCCCACCAGTCCGGATCCATGGTCGTATCCGGCGAGATGTTGAGGCTGAGGCAGATGTCGGGCGCGGCGGCGAGCTCGGCCACCACGAGCTCGAGCACGCGGTGATCGACCAGGCGGATCAGGCCGAGCCGTTCGGCGACCGGCACGATGTCGGGCGCGAGCAGCACCTGGCCGTCGCCCTGGTCCATCCGCACCAGGCATTCATGGAAAGCGCGCTCGCGCGAGCCGGCCGACACCACCGGCTCATAGGCGAGCTTGATGCGGCGCTCGTTCAGTGCGGTGACGATTTCGTCGGTGACGCGGATGTTGACGCGGCGCTGCGCATCGCGTGTGGCATCCGGACGCCATACCGCGAACGAGCCGACGCGGCGGCGCTTGGCGGCATCCAGCGTCTCATGGGCGCGGTTGACGGCCTCGTCGGTGTTGCGGGCATAGCGCGGTACGCTGACCGCGCCGATCGAGGCGGTGACCGAGACCGGACCGGATTTGGTCGGCACCACCTCGTCGCGGATGCCGGCAAGGAAACGCTCGGCGGCGACATTCATGTCGTCGACGGTGCAGTTCTTCAGGATCAGGCCGAACTTGTTGCCGGAAAAGCGGCCGAGCACGTCGCCGCCGCGCAGGCGCGAGCGGATGCGCTTGGCGACGTCGAGGATCACGGCGTCGGCGACGTCGAAGCCGAAGGCGTCGTTGACGCGGGCGAGATGGTCGATGCCGACCAGCATGAAGGCCGCGGTCGAGCGGAAGCGGGTCGTCTCCTCGATCGCCTCGGCCAGCGCGGCAATCAGATGAGAACGATTGAGCTCGCCGGTCAGCGGATCGAGCCGGGCCAGCTTGGTCAGCTCCTCGTCGCGGGCGTGGCGCTCATTGTTGATTCGGACCGAGCCGATCGCGCGCACCGGGCGGCCGTCGGGTCCGGCGAACCAGCGGCCGGTCTCCTCGATCCAGATCACGGGATCGGCGGCGCTCATGCGCACGCCGTACTCGACCCGGTAGGGCGTGCCGTCGGCACCATGCACGGCGTAGGCTTGTGCCAGCGCCGCGGTCCGCAGCGATGGCGCGGGCTCGATCAGCTTGGCGAATTCGGCGCCCGTCGCCAGCCGCTCGGCGGGAATGCCGGGAAAGACGCTGGCGACCTGGTCACCCCAGACGATCGCATCACTGCCGATGTCCCAGGCAAACACGGCCTGGCCGAGGGCGGCCAGGATGTCGGAGGCTTGCGGTAATGCGGGGATCAAAATCGCCTCGTTTCGGGACAGGGGGAAAGTCCTGAGCTGACACAGGATAGAGCCAGATTCGTCCCCAACCCTAGGCAAAGTTGATAAACAATTTGGAAACCACGTTTCTACACGCCGGGGGAACCAAACCGGCCCGTCCGGCATAGGCCTTGCGAGTACTGACACGCACCCGGCGCCAGCGTCCCGAAACGCGACAGGCTCTGCCGGATCAACGGTGATAGCGATGTTGAGTACCGATCGAACGGACGCGGCGGATAACGGCACGGGCACGGCCCTGGTGCCGCTACTGCCGGTTTTGCAATGGGTCCACAAGACGCCGTTGCCGCGTCCCGATCCGAGCTTCGTCGCCCAGCTGATCGCCAATGCCGAACATCTGCCCCAGGCAAGCAGGCTGCGCCGCGCCTCTTCCGAAGATGCGCAGACGGCCTATGGCAGCAAGCGCCCGCTGCAAAGCGTCAGCGCGCGCACGCGGCAGGTGGCTTGAGATCGATCAGCGCGGCGGCGTGTCGGGGGACGGAGACGTGCCGTCGCCCGGCTGCAAATGCGGCGAGGGGACTTCCGGCGATGGCGTGCTCGACACCGGCTTCGGTGCGGGAGGATCCATCAGCACGGATTCGGCGACCGACTGTGCCGAGGGCGCGGGCGGTGCCGCCGGTGCTGCGATCGGCGCGGACACCGGCTCGAACTTGGGCTCGGCCACGGCATCCCCCGCCGGAGCTTCCACCTGGCGCTTGGCCTTGCGTGGCGCCGGCACCGTTGTCTCGGCGACATAGGTGACGCGGCGGCGCGTGCGCTGGGCAATGCCGCCGAGGAAATCAGCCATCGCAAGCAGCACCAGCAGGAAAAAGGTCGAGTTGCCGAATTTGGGCCACATCACGAATTCGGCAGCGGCCGCACCGAACAGGATCAGTGACAGCAGATGATCCATCAGGAATTTCGAGCCGGGCCGCGCGCCCTTCACCACTTCGAGCAGCAGCAGCACAATACCGAGCGCCAGCATCACGTCGGCGAGCGTGACCGGCCAGGTCTCGCCTGACACCATCGGCACCTTGAACAGCACATCCGTGAAGGACACGCTCGGCATCAGGAAGGCGATGATGTTGTAGACCGCGAGCGGAATCAGAAGCAGCGGGAAACCGACCATCGGCGAAATGCCTTCTCGATCAAGATATCCAGACAGGACAATGCGGCGGCGAAGCATTAGCTCCGCCGCCGTCACTGTCATATCTCATGGGTTGGCCGAAATCAGGCAGGCCCGATTATCCTGCCTGGAGAAAGGTCCTTAACTCAGGACTCTTTCTTCTTCAGGACCTGACGGCCCTTGTACATGCCGGTCTTGAGGTCGAGATGGTGCGGACGACGGAGCTCGCCAGAGTCCTTGTCTTCCACATAGGTCGGCTTCTTGATGGCGTCTGCCGAGCGGCGCATGCCACGGCGCGACGGCGAGGTTTTTCTTCTCGGAACGGCCATTTCAATATCCTCTAGGGATTGGTGTTATCAGGGCATCGTCCGCGAGGGACGGCTCAGCACCCGCAATCCGAGGCGAGCTGAATGCCTATCAAGGCCGCGCTTATAGAGGAAGGCTGGCCGCAAAGCTAGGCTTTTGGGCCGGAAAATACGCCCGGAAAGGGCCCAAAATCAGCGATTTTCCCGCCAGCAGGTCGTAAGCGAAGAGGCCTGCGCCCTTGCCACATAGGTCCCGGCCAGCCGCCGGACGCCCGGACCGGGGGTTTTAGCGCTGCGTTTGACCGGATTCGGCAGGATCGAGGCCAGAAGGGCCGCCTCCCGGGGGGAGAGGCCGGCGGCCGATTTGCCGAAGGCATAGGCGCTGGCCGCCCCCACCCCGAACTGGCCCTGCGGGCCGAGCTCGGCGATGTTGAGGTAAATCTCCAGGATCCGCGACTTGGGCAGGACGAGATCGATCCAGAGCGCCAGCGGGAATTCGAGCGCCTTGCGGACGAAATCCCGGCCCTGCCAGAGGAACAGATTCTTCGCGACCTGCTGGGTGATCGTGGAGGCGCCCCGGAACGGCATACCATCCTCCTGCGCGTCGTCGATCGCCTCGCGTAGCGCGCCCCAATCGATGCCGTGATGCTTGCAGAAATGGGCATCCTCGGCTGCAACCACCGATCGCGGCAGCGAGGGCGACATCGCCGCCAGATCGATCCATTCCCGCTGCATCGGCGCGCCGCGAAGCGAGCGCCACGCCATCAGCGTCGAAACCGGATGGCCGGTGCGGTAGAACGGCGCGATCACATAGGGCGCGAGAATGACGACCGCGAGCGCTACCAGCAGGATTTTGACGATGCGCAAATCGACCTTTCCGGCACGGAACGAAACGCGGCCACGGCTCTCCCCATTAAGTCTGTGATAATTCGGGCCTTTTCCAGCACTTTTTAGGCCTTCCAAACGATTGACTGGGGCGGGCGCATAAAGGATTGTCCCGCCGAATTTTAGTTCTGGAGCCCTTCTTGATGACCGGCACGTCCCCGTCCGATTTCGCCAAGCGTCTGGACAAGACCGCTGATGACACCGAGGCCCTGCTCGGGCGCCTGTTGTCGGACGACATCCTGCACGATGAGATCGCCCGGCCCAAGCGACTGATGGACGCAATGCGCTATTCGAGCCTGAACGGCGGCAAGCGTCTGCGGCCGTTCCTGGTGGTCGAGAGCGCGGCTGTGTTCGGTATTCCCCGTGAAGCCGCGCTGCTCGTCGGCGCCGCGCTCGAATGCATCCACTGCTATTCGCTGATCCACGACGATCTGCCCGCAATGGACAATTCCGACCTGCGCCGCGGCCGCCCGACCCTGCACAAGAAGACCGATGATGCGACCGCGATCCTCGCCGGCGACGGTCTGTTGACGCTCGCCTTTGACATCGTCACCCGCGACGAGATCCATCGCGACGCCAACGTGCGGCTGCTGCTGACGCGCGCGCTGGCGCGCTGCGCCGGCATCGGCGGCATGGTCGGCGGCCAGATCCTCGACCTCGCCGGCGAAGGCCGCTTTGGCGGCAACGAGCCGATCGATGTCGCCCGCATTCAGCAGATGAAGACCGGTGCGCTCTTGCGTTACGGCTGCATCGCCGGCGCGATCCTCGGCCAGGCCACGGAAAAGGAATATCAGGCGCTCGACGATTACGGCCGCGCGCTCGGCGAAGCCTTCCAGATCGCCGACGATCTGCTCGATGTCGAAGGCGATGCGGCGGCCCTCGGCAAGCCGGCCGGCGCCGACGCCGCACTCGGCAAGACCACCTTCGTCACCCAGCTCGGCATCGAAGGCGCCAAGCAGCGCGTGCGCGACCTGCTCGCCCGGGCCGACAGCGCGGTCTCGATCTTCGGCGATCGCGCCGCAGTGCTGCAGGCCGCTGCGCGCTTCGTCGCCGAGCGGAAGAGCTGACACGCATCGATGGCGGCCGAGGGCAAAGAAGACCCCGTCCTCGCCCGCTTCCGCCAGATGTCGCGGCCGATGCGGCTGCTCTATGCGCGGCCGCGGACATTCATCGCGCTCGCGGCTGGCGTCCTTGTCTGTCTGCTCTTGCCGGGCTCACACCGGCTGGTGACACGGCTCCTGTTCGGCTGGGATGCGCTGATCGCGGTCTATCTCGTGCTGGTCTACGCAATGATGCTTTGCAACGACCATCAGCACATCCGGCGCGCCGCCGCGATGCAGGACGACGGCCGTTTCGTGATCCTGCTGGTGACGGCGATCGGCGCCTTCGCCAGCATCGCCGCGATCGTCTCGGAGCTCGGCACACCGCACCGGGGCGTGTTGGAGCTGACCATCGCCATCAGCACCATCGCGCTATCATGGGCCGCCGTGCACACGACCTTCGCGCTGCATTACGCGCATGATTATTATCGGAACGCCAAGCCGGGTGGTCTTCAGTTCCCGAGCGGCGACAAGGAAGACCACGCCGACTACTGGGACTTCGTCTATTTCTCGTTCGTGATCGGCATGACCGCGCAGGTCTCCGACGTTGGCATCACAGACAAGACGATCCGCCGCACGGCCACGGCGCACGGGATCGTGTCGTTCATCTACAACACGGCGTTGCTGGCACTGACGGTCAACATCGCGGCGAGCGCGATTGCGACCTGACGTCGTCCCGGCCTTTCGGGACGACGATCTGGATCATGCACACCCTAACGACACACTTCGGCATTGGCATCGTTGCCGGGACCGCCGCCGCCGCGATATTCGAGGTGGCAACCGCGGCTGACCGGACGGCAGCCGGTGCTATTGCAGATGACTTGCCCGCCACCTGCGGCGCGACCGGCGCCGGCAGCGGCAGCAATGCCGGCCGCGGCACCATAGCCGCCCGCCGCGCCGCCGGCCTGAGGACGCTGCCGGGCGGGACGTTCATCACCGTCGTCGCGCTTCGCCGTTGCAGGCTTGGCCGGCTTGGCGGCGCGCTTCTTCTCGCACTCATTGTCGTCGTTGACCGCATAGCCCTCACGGCAGACGATCTTCGTGCACTTGTCGCCATCGACCTTGAAGCCGTGCTCGCAGACCACCGGGCAGACGCGTGACGGCTTGGCCTTGACCGCATCCAGTGCATCCGTGCTCGCCACCTTCACGTCGAGCTTGGTGCCGGCATAGCGGTTGAACTGCGACAGCGAGCGCTGCGACGACGTGCTCCAATTGCCGTCGGCAGCGCCCGAGAAGCAGCCGACGCGGCCGAGCTCGGTCTGCACCGAACGGCTGAGATCGGCCGGCGCGGTCGCCGGTGTCAGGGAGGCAACGTTGGTGCCGGCGGGGGTCGCCGTGCTGGCCGGCGCCGCGCTCGGGGCCGCAGCGGCGAGATTGACGCGCTGCTGCTCGGCGGCAGCTGCCTGCTGCTGCGCCTGCTCCTTGGCTTTCTGCGCAGCGAGCTGCGCCTGCTCGGCGGCCTTCGCATCGGCCGCGGCTTTGGCCTGCGCATCCTTCTGCGCGCCAAGCGCCGCGAGACGATCACGTTCTGCCTCGGCCTGTTTCGCCTTCTCGGTGGCAGCCGCATGGGCCTGCTCGGCACCAATTTTCTCGACTTGAAGCTTGGCGAGGCTCGCATAGAAGCCATCGGGATGCTGGGCAAGGAAGGCGGCCCACGCCGCCTTGTTGCCGACCTGGAGCGCGAGCTCGTAATCGCGGCGGATGTCGGCCTGCGGGTTCGGCGCGGGCGCAACCGTTGCTGCGGCCGTCACCTTGACCGGAACCAACGGCACGTCCTCACCTCCGAGCGAGCCGTAGACGAACGGCTCCTGCTTGTTACCGGTCGACTTGAGCACGTCGTCGCGCACGAAGCCGAAGGCACGGCGGACGTCGAGGCCGGGCGTCGTCAGATGTTTCGACAGCGCGACCGTAAAGGGACTGTTGGCCCCGTCGCCGTCCTGGGCAGTGAAGCCGGCCTTCGCCGAATAGGCGATCAGCGTATTGGGGCTGGTCGGCTCGACCTGGGCGAGGCCCCGGCCGATACCGCGCGCGGCCACCGTGCGCTTCATGGTCTTGCCGAACGGATTGTCGCGGCAGGCATCCAGGATCACCAGCCGAAGCTGTTTTGCCGGTTCGACGGCGACCAGGACGCGGTCGAGCGAGAGCGCCTCGTCGTAGACGTCGGTGTCGCGCTCGAGCTTGGCGTCGACGGGGATCAGATAATTCGAGCCCTCGACCTCGATGCCGTGGCCGGCATAGTAAACCACGGCGATGTCGGCATTGCGGGTCGCATCGGCAAAATCGCGCAGCACGCGCCGCGTATCGAGGGCCGATAGATCGTGCCGGAAATCGACGCTGTTGAAACCGGCCTCCTTCAGCGTCTTCGCCATCACCGCACCGTCATTGACGGGATTGGTGAGCGACGGCGCGTGCTGATAGGCCGAATTGGCAATCACCAGCGCGACGCGATTGCCGGCAAAAGCGGGGGCCGTGCCGAACAGCAGCACGGCGGCGAGGAGAAGCGGGCAGAGTCTGAGCAGGTTGCGCATGACACGACTTCCGAAGTTCGGGACGTTTCGGTCCCCCTTGGGACCGCTTTAGCAGGATCCGGTGCCGGCGCTTGTGATGGAGGTCACCAAGGCCGGGCCGGCGACAGCCCGAAGGACCCCCTTTGTTTGTCGCGCCAGCGCGGTCGGGGTTCGCTGCCAAACCGGCGGGCAGACCGAACTCCCCTAGCCATCGCCAATATGTCCCCGATATTGCGGCAGATTGTCCGTAATCTCGTGCCAGGGCGCCTTGGAGGCTACGAAAATGTGGGCGCTTGGCCGGATCGAGGGGGCATCAACCAGGGTTCCCATGGCGACATGGACCCATTGTCCTTCCCGTACCCGGGAATAAAGCAGCGAGCCGCATCGCCCACAATGGGCGTCATGGGTAGTGTCGTCGCCGAAAATCATCCGCTGATCCCCTCCCCGGACAATGCGGAGCTTGTCCTGCGCGATGCCGGCGAACGGCTTGAAGGCGGAGCCGGTGGTGCGGCGGCAGTTCGAGCAGTGGCAGTTCATCGCATAGGAGAACGCATCGGCCACCTCAAAGCGCACGGCGCGGCAGTAGCATTCGCCGATCAGGATACGAGCGTTCGAAGTTTCTGATCCGGTCATTCCAACACCCTCGCGCGATTAGCGAGAGACACCCATAGCGCATTTCGAAGTGTACGACTAAGTTCCGCCCAAGCCATCATGCAAAAGGATGACCCATGAGCCAGAACCGTTCGAGTATCGAAGCCGTCGTGCAATCCTATTTCGACGGGCTTTACGAGGGTGACGCCGAGAAGCTCGGCACCATTTTCCATCCCTCCGCTGACTTGCGCTGGGTCGAGAAGGGCGAGCTTCAGGTCCTGACCGTGCCCGACTGGCTCGACCGCGTCCGCAAGCGCGCCTCCGCCAAGGCCGAAGGCAAGCCGCGCGAGGATTTCATCGTCACGATCGACCGTTCGGACGACAAGACCGCCTTCATCAAGGTCCGTTGCCAGCTGCCTCCGCGCTTCTTCACCGATTATCTGGTGGCGATGAAGCTCGCCGACGGCTGGCAGATCGTGTCGAAGTCGTATCGGTATGACCTGAGGGAATGAGGAGGGCCTGACGTTCCGCTGCCTGAATTCGGACGCGCTCGCCCTCCATTCTGCATCATTGCAAGCATAACTCTCGCCGCGTCATTGCGAGGAGCTCTTGCGACGAAGCAATCCAGAATCTCTCCGCGGAGGGATTCTGGATTGCTTCGCTGCGCTTGCAATGACGGCGCGGATGAAGCGTGCGTAATCTCTTCCATCTCTTCTCCCGAAAGCTCCCCATGCATCTCGATCGTCGCTCCCTGCTCGCCTCGCTGTGCTGGATCGCCGCCTCTCCCGCGTTGGCCGCTGAGGCCCTGCCTGAGCTCGAAACCTATGAGCGCGACAGCGGTGGACGGATCGGGGTCTATGCAGAGAACCTTGCGACCGGAAAAAAACTCGCATGGCGCGCCGACGAGCGCTTCGTCATGTGCTCGACCTTCAAGGCCTCGCTTGCGGCTTGCGTGCTGGCCCGGGTCGACCGCGGCGAGGAGCAGCTTGCGGCCATGATCGCTTACGGCAAGCCTGACCTCTTGGACTACGCGCCGACCGCCAAACAGAATCTTGCGGCCGGCGCGATGTCGGTCAGCGACATGTGCAAGGCGATCGTCGAGCTCAGCGACAATACCTGCGCCAATCTGCTGCTGGCGAGGATCGGCGGCCCCGCCACCCTCACCGCCTTCTGGCGATCGCTCGGCGATACCACATCCCGGCTCGACCACAACGAACCCGAGCTCAACCGCTCGCCGCCGGGCGATCCCCACGACACCACAACGCCGGCAGCGATGGCGGGAAATTTGCGGCGCCTGGTGGTGGGCGAGGCGCTGTCGCCGGCCTCGCGTGCCCTGCTCACCGACTGGATGGTGAACTGCAAGACCGGCGCGAACCGGTTGCGCGGCGGCCTGCCCGCGGGCTGGACCATCGGCGACAAGACCGGCAACAACGGCAAGGACGCCTCGGGCGATATCGCGGTGGTCTGGCCCAAGTTCGACAATAAGCCCGGGACGCCGATCCTGATCGCGGCCTATACCCAGGGCGGCACACCGAATGCGGCGCAGATCGAAGCCGCCTTTGCACGCATCGGGCGGATGGTGGCCGAGCGGCTCGGCGTAAGCCACGCGCATTGACGTTGCAGCCGCTTCCGGGTCAAGACAGACCATCATGGAAGCGAAGTTTCAGACCTTTCTCATCCTGCTCGCCGTACTGGCAGGCGTGGCGCTGGCCGCACGCCGCTTCAACGTCGCCCCCGCCATCCTGCTGATGCTGGCGGGCGTCGGCCTCGCCTTCGTGCCGGGCATGCCCCCGGTGGAATTGCCGCCGGAATTGGTGCTGCTGATGGTGCTGCCGCCGCTGATCTACTCGGCGAGCGTTGCCATGAGCTGGCGTGAGTTCAAGAACAATTTGCGTCCCATCGTGCTGCTCGCGGTCGGAGCCGTGATCTTCACCGCAGCGATGGTGGCGGCCGCCACGCACTATATGATCGGCCTGCCCTGGACCATCGGCTTCCTGCTCGGCGCCATCGTCGCGCCGCCCGACGTGGTGGCGCCGCTCGCGATCGCGCGCCGGCTCAACATGCCGCGGCGGCTCCTGGTCATCCTCGAGGGTGAGGGGCTTGCCAATGATGCCACAGCGCTGATCCTCTACCGCTTCGCGCTGGCCGCCATCATGGTCGGGCATTTCTCGCTGCCGCTCGCCGCCGGCGAATTCCTCCTCATCGTCGCCAGCGAGATCGCCTTCGGCATCGGCGTCGGCTGGCTCTCCCTTCGCTTCCGCAAATGGTCCGGGGATCCGCAGGTCGAGCTGACGCTGTCGCTGATCACCCCCTACGTGTCCTACTGGCTGCCCGAGCATATCGGCGGCTCCGGGGTGATCGCGACGGTGGCCTGCGGTCTCTATGTGAGCTGGAACGGCCCGCTGCTGATCTCGTCGGCAACGCGCCTGCAGGGCATCTTCTTCTGGGACCTCGTGATCTACCTGATCGAGGGCGTGCTGTTCCTGCTCACCGGATTCCAGATGCGCGCGCTCTACGAGAAATCGAAGGCGTTCCCGCTCGACGACATCCTGATCGCGACTGCCGTGGTCCTCGTGATCGTCGTCGCGCGCTTCGCCTGGCTCTATCCCGCAACCTATCTGCCGCGGATGCTCAGCAGATCGTTGCGCGAGCGCGATCCGTCGCCGCCCTGGCAATGGCCGTTCGTGCTCGCCTTCACCGGCGTGCGCGGCGCGGTGTCGCTGGCGGCCGCGCTGGCACTGCCGTTCACGCTGCCTGATGGCGATGCATTTCCGTATCGCGACCTGATCCTGTTCGTGGCCTTCGGCGTCATCTTCGTCACACTGATCGGCGTCGGGCTGACGCTGCCACCAGTAGTGCGGTGGCTCGGCGTCGCCGAGGCCGGCCGCAACGAGCATGCCGCCGAGCACGAGGCCGAGATCGCCGCACGCCGCCAGGCGCTCGATGCAGCACTGAAATCACTCGACGCGCTCACCGAGCAGAAGGACGTTTCCGACGAGGTCATGCGGCTGCTGCGCGCCCGCCACGACATCCGTGTCAACCAGCTGCCTGATTCACTCGATCCCACCCACCACGACGTCTCCGCCGCCGGCACCGCGCTGACCCGCGACCTGATCGCCGCCGAACGAAAATTCATCCACGATCTCCTGCGCGACGGCCAGATCACCGACGAGACGCGGCGGCGGATCGAGCGCGATCTGGATCTGGAGGAAGCCAGCCTGGCGAACCGGGAGTATCGGCGGACGCCGCTGTAGGCGCGGCCAGTCATTGCGAGGAGCCGTTGCGACGACGCAATCCAGACTGCCTCCACGGAAAGACTCTGGATTGCTTCGCTGCGCTCGCAATGACGGCGGGAGCAACTACCGCCTCGCGCAAAACTCCACTATGGCCGACGCCACGGCCGCCGCAATCGTCTCATGCCGCTCGGGTGCGTTCATCGCCATTTCCTCGTCGCGGTTGATGATGGAGCCGGCCTCGAGCAGCACTGCGGCACTGCTGGTCCGCGAGAGGACGACGAGCCCGTCATAGCGGTAGACGCCGAAATCCTTGTCGAGCAACTGGCGCCGGTAACGGCCCATCAGCGGCAAAGTGTATTGGCTGGCATAGTGCAGGCCTTGCTCCTTCAACTGTCTGCCGATCATCCGGGCCAGCACCAGGCTGGTGGCGAAGTGCGAATTCTGCTGCGACACGAACAGCGAGTGGCCCGAAAAGCGATCGCTGAAATAGCTCTTCGCGCCATCGAATTCCCAGGTCTCGAGCAGCTTGTCCGGCACCGAATCGTGATGGATCGACAGGAAAAGATCGGCGCGCGACCCATTGGCGCTGCCGACACGTTTGAACAGGCTGGGCCGAGCCTTGCCGTCCGTGACGAGCAGGCGTGTTGCGGCAAAGCCTTCGGACTTGAGTTTCGCCGTGATGAGTCTTGCGAGACGGAAGTTGAAGCCGAACTCCGGATCGTTGCGCGCGCTCAGTGCGCCGTAGGAGTCCGGCGTATGCCCGACATCCACGACGATCCGGAATTTCGGCATCTCACATTTGGCTGGCGCGGGCGAAGGCCTGGGCCTCGCTTTCGCGACCTTTCGGGCCGGGGCGGCCAGACCCGCATCGATCGATGGAAGCAATAGCGCGACCAGCGACACCAGGAGAATTGCGACGATGTCCCGCCCTGACGACAAATCCTACTCCGCTGCCGCGATGCGTGGCCGGCCGACGAAGCCCGCGACATCGCCGAATCGTTCGAGCATGACCGCGGGCAGATCCTTCGACTTGCTGGTGACGCAGGCGCCCGAGCGCACCGCATAGCGATCCTGATGCGCCGCCTGCGGAGGCGGCTCACCCTGCTGCAGCGCCCGCGCCAGATCCATCACGGTCTTGCGAAAATGCATGATGCCGAGATCGGTCGGCCCGAGATGCTCGCGGGTCCGGTCGGCGATCGGCCCTTGGCTGTCCTGCACGGCGGCGTCCTGCTCGGAGACACCCTTGATGCCGGTGTAGCTCCGGGTCTTCTGGAGCTTGCGGTCGATCAGATAGTCGTTCCCCTTATGGCGCAGCGGCACGTAATGGTCGTCGACCTGCGCGATCACGCCGTTGCCGCGGTCGTAGGCGTCGCGCTCTGCTTGCGTCATGGGGCGCTCCGGATTCCAGGCATAGGTGTAGATCCAGCAATTGGTGTCGGTGACAGGCACGAAGGTCTGGCCAAAAATGCTCTCGCCCGGCATCGCGCTCGGCGCGTAGGCGTGGAACGGCATCAGGAATTGCGCGATGCGCCAGTAGATGCTGTCGCCGCCGGTGAGCCGGCCACCGGCAATGGTCAGTCCGGCCTCGTGCGGGCTGCTCTTGATCACCGGACGCGGGTCTTCCGCGATCCAGCGCATGTGATCGCTCGCCATCCGGGCGATCGGATTCACAAAGTGCTTCTTGATGTCCAGGATCTCGTTCTCCTCCTTGTCGAAGGAGAGATGGGCAAAGGTGAAATGCGCGGTGTCGATCGAGCCTTCCAGCGCCTGCACCCAGTTGCAGTCCTGCCACTTCTTGCTGACGTAGCGGTGCGAGGCCGGCAGCAGCGCCATTTCGAGATCAGGCAATTCGGGCATGGCCTCGAGCGGGCCCATATAGGCCCAGACCATCTCGCCCCATTCACGCACCGGATAGGATTTGATGCGGATCAGGTCCTTGGCGTTGAGGTCGGGGTAGGAGGTCGGCATGTCCAGGCAGCGGCCGTCGGTGTCGAATTTCCAGCCGTGATAGACGCAGCGGATGCCGCACTCTTCGTTGCGCCCGAGCCAGAGATTGGCGCCGCGATGCGGGCAATACTGGTCGATGACACCGACGACACCGCGCGTGTCGCGGAAGGCGAGCAGTTCCTCGCCAAGGACGACGATCTTCTTCGGCTCGCCATCGGGTTCAGGGAGCTCTTCGGAGAGCAGGACAGGAATCCAGAAGCGGCGCAGCAATTCGCCCATGCCCGTTCCGGGGCCGGCCTCGGTCAGGAATTTATTGTCCTCGGCGCGGAGCATGGAAAATCCTCCGGAGAGCCAGATGTTTGAAAGCCTGCCGTATACACCACCCCGCGTCAACTTCGCACAAGCCTTGCGGAGCAGTGCGCACTTGGCAACTTGACGTCGAGCAAGGATTCGATTGTACCGAGCTACAACTTCAACCATGATTGCATCAAATTACAGCCTCAACCGCTTGCTGCATTGCGAAAGTTGACCTTGACCATATTGCCGGACAGAACTCTCAGCTCTCGTCGCTATTATGATCTGCTGCCCCCCGATGCCCACTCTTGTGGTGACATATGGAAGGGATTGCCATGTGCTGGTCTTTTGGGAACAGCCGCGATCACTGGATTGGTCGTGACCCCAGCGTGCGATCTTAGCCAACGAAAAGCTGAGACAATCACCTATCTGCCGGTCATTCCAGTGCGGGCCTACTTCTCGACACTTGGGGCGCTTCCAGAACTACATCGGCGCGTACAGGGCTACCTAAAGGCTGGACAGCTCGCAATTGATGTTCCTTGGAAGGAGGGCAGCTTTGTCCCTCCAAAAGCCCACCAAATCGATGCTCTGATGAATGCTATCGAATCTCATTTGAAGGCAAAGCAACGGGGCCAAACAGAGGTTACGGCGTTGGGACGAGCGTCGGCGGCCTTACGGATTGTCAAGCTAGTTGCTCATCCCGAGCTCTCCGAAGTGGCCCCCGGGGAATTGTCGACGGCATTTGGAAATGATTGGCCGAAGATCAAAGAGAAAATGGTGACCAATGCATACAGCTCCTATTTGCATTTCTTACCTTCGGATCAACAAGATCTGGCATATGCCGGCCTCCCATCTCACTCCATAGTTCTGTTCCGCTATCCGTTGACTGCATCGATTGAAATTTTCGACCTCGCGCAGCAATCAACCGAGAGCTCGTGGCAAAAGGCTCTTGAACAAACCGCCGCCTTCCTACCCGCTGCTCGGGCTTTCGAGAGAACAAAGCCCATCAAAGTCCTTTGTCTGCGATCGGAATTCTTGCACGATCTACTCTCCCGATATCTTGCAGTTTATAACCGCATCGGCTCGCCCGATTTTGGCAGCTCAAGCGCAAGAGCGATGGATACGACTTCGTATTTATCGATGAAGCTCAGTTGTTTAACGAAAACGAGCGGCGAATATTTCCGTTCTTGTCGAAGGGAACGACTCCGCATGCTCCCATAGCCTTGGCGTTAGATGCGGCTCAGGAGCCTTTTGGATTTTCATCTGCTGGACTAGCAGCGGTTGGCATTGTTGATATCGAGGACGAAGAGCTTCCATCAAATCATCGATCTACTCAGGAGATCGTCGATTTGGCGTTCTACGTCATCCAGCAGACGACGGATCTATTCGGCCCCGACTTCCCCGATTTCAAACGGGTAGAGGTTGGACTGTCGGCTTCGCAGAAGGCTCTGGCAGCTCCGCCGGTGATTGTGGAATGCAACGAAGAGGCAAAGAGTTTTGGTCGTTTTCTAGTTAAGACAGTGCAGAAACTACGAGCGAAGAACATTCGGCAGATTGCGGTAGTGTGCCATGGCGAAACTTATTGGGAGGATCTGCGGTCAGAATTTGTGGCGTCGCAACTTCCGCTCCATGTTCTAACACAACGAGGAGAGCGGCTAGCACCTGATCAGCCTCTTGTCGTTTTGAGCCGGCCGAATTTTATCGGAGGCCAGGAATTCGACGCTGTGGTCCTTGTCGGCCTCGAACAGGGCCTCGTTCCTCCTCGAATAGTCGACAATCCGGCGCTAGCGGCCGCTATTGAGCAGCAGGTACTCAGAGAGATGTATCTATCAATTACACGCGCACGTACGCGGCTCATTGTTGCAATCAACCAAGGAGCAATGCCGAACAACATTATAGAGGGGGCGAGGGCACAGTCGCTTATAAGCAGCGGTACAATTGCCTAATTAAACCGGCCGCTCCCCCTTCACCGTCACCCGCGTACCCGAGCGCGTGTGGGGCCAGTAGTCCCACATCGCGCGGTGCTGGGTGCAGCGGTTGTCCCAGAAGGCGATGGCGTTCTCGGTCCAGCGGAAGCGGCACTGGAACAGCGGGTTCTCGGCGTGCTGGTAGAGATAGGCGAGCATCGCGTCGCTCTCGTCCCGCGGGATACCGTTGATGTGGCGGGTGAAGCCGCGGTTGACGTAGAGCGCCTTCTTAGCCGTGACGGGATGCGTCCGCACCACGGGATGCTCGGCGCTCGGATAGGACGGACGGTCGGCGACGCCATAGTTCGCATAGAGCCCGCGATAGATCGGCTCGCCGTCATGCAGCGCGGTGAGGCCATCGAGATAGGCCTTCATGCGGTCGGACAGCGCCTCATAGGCGGCGTACATGTTGGCGAACAGCGTGTCGCCGCCGCGCGGCGGGCACTGCTTGATGTAGAGGATCGAGCCCATCGGCGGTTCGAGATCGCAGGACACGTCGGAGTGCCAGCCCTCGCCGTTGGCGCGCGGCGAGTTCTTGTCGGCGTAGATCTTCATCAGCGCCGGGTCTTCGTCCTCATGCGGCGCGGCGGGATGGAAATGCAGCTCGCCGAACTTGCGGCCGAAGGCGAGATGCTGCTTCGGCGTGATTTGCTGGTCACGGAAGAAGATGACGAGGTTTTCGGCGAGCGCGCGGTGGATCTCGTCCATCTGCTGGTTGGAGCGCGCGTCGTCGGAGACGAGCCTGCCGATGTCCACGCCCGATATTTCCGCGCCAATGATGGGGGTGAGCTTTTCGACCGCGATGGTCTCATAGGGCGCGCCATCATCGGCCGTGTGGCGATAGCGCGGGCCCTGCTTGCCGGCGAGTGAGCTCATGGCGTGTCTCCCGATCATTCTTGATTGGGAGCCATCGTAGCGCGCGGTGAGGGATGTGCAATCTGCACCGCACACTCAGTTCGTCGTCCCGGACAAGCGCAAGCGCAGATCCGGGACCCATAGCCACAGGGAGGGGGTTGACGCGAAATTGGTAACTCCGAGTCTTCGCCAAACCACTCCCTGTGGTTATGGGTCCCTGCTTTCGCAGGGACGACAGCGGAGTGTGGAGCGCTAGCGGAGTGAAATCACTCCGCCGCGGTCACCGGCACCTTGGCGCCCTGGCCGTAACGCTGCTCGATGTAGTCGATGACCAGCGCCTTGAAGTCGGCGGAGATGGTCGGCCCGCGCAGGGTGCGGAACTTCTTGCCGTCGACGAAAACCGGCGCGGCGGGCGCTTCGCCGGTGCCCGGCAGCGAGATACCGATATTGGCGTGCTTGGATTCGCCGGGGCCGTTGACGATGCAGCCCATCACCGCGACGTTGAGTTCTTCGACGCCGGGATATTTCGTCTTCCAGGTCGGCATCTCGTCGCGGATGAAATCCTGGATCGAGCGCGCCAGTTCCTGGAACGTGGTCGAGGTGGTGCGGCCGCAGCCGGGGCACGCCGCGACCAGCGGCACGAAGGTGCGGAAGCCCATGGTCTGCAGCAGCTCCTGGCCGACCTGCACCTCGCGGGTGCGATCGCCGCCGGGCTCCGGCGTCAGCGAGATGCGGATGGTGTCGCCGATGCCCTGCTGCAAGAGGATGCCGAGCGCGGCCGAGGACGCCACGATGCCCTTCGAGCCCATGCCGGCTTCGGTGAGGCCGAGATGGATGGCATAATCGGAGCGGCTGGCGAGGTCCTGATAGACCGCGATCAGATCCTGCACCGCCGAGACCTTTGCGGAGAGGATGATGCGGTTCTTGGGCATGCCGAGCTCTTCGGCGCGCGCGGCCGAGAGCAGCGCGGACTGCACCATCGCTTCGCGCGTCACCGCGCGCACGTCGCGCGGATTGGCCGAGGCGGCGTTCTCGTCCATCAGCCTGGTCAGCAGCTCCTGATCGAGCGAGCCCCAATTGGCGCCGATGCGCACCGGCTTGCTGTTCTTGTTGGCGATCTCGATGATGTCGGCGAACTGGGTGTCGCGCTTGTCCTTGAAGCCGACATTGCCGGGATTGATGCGGTACTTGGCGAGCGCCTCGGCGCAGGCCGGATAGGCCGCGAGCAGCTTGTGGCCGATATAGTGGAAGTCGCCGATCAACGGCGTGGTGATACCGCGCTTGGCGAGGCCGTCGCGAATGTGCGGCACGGCGGCCGCGGCTTCCTCGCGGTCCACGGTGATGCGGACCATTTCGGAGCCGGCGCGCGCGAGCGCTGCGACCTGGGCAATGGTACCGTCGATGTCGGCGGTGTCGGTGTTGGTCATCGACTGCACGACGATCGGCGCACCGCCGCCGACGGCGACGTCGCCGACCTTGACCTGGGTGGTATGATGGCGCGGCGCAGGCCCCGCGATGTCGGAATCGATGGTGGTTTCGGGCTTGTTCATGGGGTCCAAATATCAGGTTTTGGTGACGTTCAGCAATGCATCGCGCGGCGCCGCAGCGACTTGGCTGGGACGGTTAACCAGAAAAAGCCCAGCAATTACAAGGACGGCAGCCGCCCCGAACGCCAAGCTTAGCGTGTCGTGCATGATGAAATAGCTACCGACGACGCCAAACAAAGGGGTGATGAAGGTAAAAGCCGACAATTTGCTGGCCGAATAGGCCTTCACCAGCGCGAACCAAAGCGTGAACGTGGTTCCAACCACCCAGATCGCCTGAAAGGCCATCAGGCCGAGCGACAGCGGCGCCGGGGTATGCGTGATGGTCTCGCCGAACAGCCATGCCGCCAGTCCCAGGATCGGGATCGAGATCGCCACCTGATAACCCAGCGCCTTCTCGGGCGCGGCGAACCGCAACCTTGTGCCCTTGGCGACCAGTGTCGTCGCCGCCCACAGCGCGGCGCCACCGACGATCATGAGGTCGCCGAGCAGGACATGCGAATCGACATTGGGCTGCGGCACGCCAATCGCGAGGGCGACGCCGGCAAAGCTGATGGCGAGGCCCAGCCATTGCGAGGCGACAAGCCGTTCGCCGAGCACCTGATAAGAGCCGAGCGCGACGAAGAACGGCGCGGTGTAGAGGAACACCACCGCGCGCGAGGCTGAGGTGAGACGCAGCCCCTGGAAGATCAGCACGAATTCGATGCCGAACATCAGCCCGGCAATCAGGCCCGGCTTCCACGTGCCATCGTTCTCGAAGAATTTGACGCCGCGAAGCGTGCCGATGAGGAACAGCACCGGCAGCGCGCCCGCCGAGCGGATCGTGGCCTGCAGCATCGGCGGAATGTCAGGCAGCACCAGCTTCACCGCGATCTGGTTGAACCCCCAGGTCAGGCACAGCATGAGCATCAGGGCGATGGCGCCGGCACTGAGGGGACGTGCGGCGGAATAGTTGGCTTGTGGCGAGGACATCTCTTCCCGATTACCGGCTTTGCGCCGTTGTTGCTCTATGCAGCTTTTTGACAATGGGTGCAGACGCCCGTGATCTCCACCACGGACAATTTAGGCGCAAAGCCCGAGCTGCGCGCCGCAGCATTGAGATCCCCGGCGAAGGATGCCGACGGGATCTCTCCGACCAGGCCGCAGCGCTCGCAGATCAGGAACGCCACCGCCGAGGTCGCGTCGTGGTCGTGGGCGGCACAGGCGAGGTAGGCATTGCGGCTTTCAATGCGGTGCACGAGGCCGTTGGCCATCAGGAAATCGAGCGCGCGATAGACCGTGATCGGCGCCGGCCGCGATATCGATTTGGCAAGCTCGTCGATCACCTCATAGGCGCCGAGCGGGCGGTGGCTGGAGAGCAAGGCCCCCAGCACCTGACGGCGTATCGGCGTTAATTTCTGAGCGCGCTGCTTGCAGACCTCCTCGGCGTGCGCCAGCGCATCCGCGGTGCAGCGGCCGTGATCGTGGTCAGGCGCGGGAAATGCCGGCTTTGCGAGGGTCATGCGGCCACGTTCTAGCATTTGAGCCCGGGAACCCAAAGCACGACCCTGCGACCGGCTGCCAGCCATGCTCGCGCTGCGGGACAGCATCCTGATAATCCGCCATGGAATAATCATAAGCTTGCTTATTATATCCCAAGCTTATTGGAGACCAAGCTTATGACCCGCGGGTCCGTCGACCAGAACTTCCTGTTCACGCTCGGTGAGCTCTACCGCCTCTTGCGCGTCTATGCCGACAAGGAGGCATCGCGGTTCGGCATCACCCGGGCGCAATGGGCGGTGCTGGCCAAGGTCGAGCGCAGCGAGGGCATGAAGCAGTCGGAACTCGCGGAGCTGCTCGAGATGCAGCCGATCACGCTGACCCGCCTGATCGACAAGCTCTGCGACAATGATTGGATCGAGCGCCGCAGCGACGCTTCGGACCGCCGCGTCAAGCGCCTGTATCTGAGGAAGGCCGGCCGGCAATTGCTGGGCCGGATGGGCGGGCTGAAGTCCGAGCTCACCGCCAACGCACTTGACGGCATCACGCCGGCGGACGCCCATCGCCTCCTGGCCCAGCTCGAAACCATCAAGGAAAACGTGCGTACCGCGATCCAGACCAGCGGCGCGGAACAGGCGCGTAAGGAGCAGCGCTATGGCTGACCAAGTCCTCAAGTTCCAGCCCGAGCAGAAGACCGACAGCGGCAAGCCCACCAAGAAGGCCGGCACCGATCCGCGCCGCCGCCTGGTCGCGGGTCTGCGGCGTTACCGCCGCTTCCTGCTCCTGGTCGTGCTGCCTGTCATCGCCGCCATCGGCGGCATCACCTTCTACCTGCATGGCGGCCGCTATGTCCGCACCGACGACGCCTATGTCGGCGCGCAGAAGGTGCTGGTGACGCCCGACATCTCCGGCAAGATCCAGAAGGTCGTCGTGAAGGAAGGCCAGTCCGTCAAGCAGGGCGACGAGCTGTTCGAGATCGACCCCGCTCCGTTTCGCCACGCGGTGGACGAAGCCAAGGCGCAGCTCGCGCAGGCCCGCACGACTTACGACAACCTCGTCGCCAACATCAAGATCTATGGCGACATGCTGGGCCTTGCCCAGCAAGGCATCGATTTGAAGCAGCGCGACGTCGAGCGCAAGCAGGCGCTGGTGAAGAACAATTACGGCTCGCAGCTCGATCTCGACAATGCCTCGAATGCGCTGGTCACCGCCGGCGCGCAGGCGCAATACATCAAGCAACAGCTCTCCAACGCCAAGACGCAGCTGCTCGGCGACCCCGAATTGCCGCTGGAGCAATTCCCATCCTACGCCCAGGCGAAGGCCAAGCTGGACGATGCCCAGCGGAACCTCGACCACACCGTGCTGCGCGCGCCGATGGACGGCGTGGCGACGCAGGTCGAGCAAATCCAGCTCGGCCGCTATGTCGCCGCCGGCACGCCGGTGTTTTCCATCATCGACGTCGCCCACCCCTGGGTCGACGCCAATCCGAAGGAGAGCGACCTCACCCACGTCACCGAAGGACAGCCCGTCACGCTCGAGGTCGACGCGTTCCCGAACCACGTCTTCAAGGGCAAGATCGGCTCGCTTTCGCCCGGCACCGGCGCGCAATTCGCGATCCTGCCGCCGCAGAACGCTACCGGCAATTTCGTCAAGGTGGTGCAGCGCGTGCCGATCCGCATCTATTTCGACGAGACCGACAAATATGTGCGGAAGCTGAAGGCCGGCATGAGCGTCTACGCCACCATCGACACCGGCCATCAGCGCTCGCTCGCCGGCCTGCTCGGCCTGTCGGCGACAGCGAGCCAGGATAAAGACTGAACGCAAGGACTGACCCGATGTCCGGTCCCAATGCCAGCCTGATGGTCCCCGGCCTGCGCCGGAACATGGTGACGATCTGCGCCATGACCGCGACCATCATGCAGGCGCTGGACACCACCATCGCCAACGTCGCCCTGCCCTACATGCAGGGCACGTTGTCGGCCTCGCAGGACCAGATCAACTGGGTGCTGACCTCCTACATCGTCGCCGCTGCGATCATGACGGCGCCGGTCGGCTGGGTCGCCAACCGCTTCGGCCGCAAGCGCATCTTCATCATCTGCTCGGCCGGCTTCACCATGGCCTCGGTGCTGTGCGGCCTCGCCCAGGACATCAACCAGATGGTGCTGTTCCGCCTGCTGCAAGGTGTGTTCGGCGCCGCTCTGGTGCCGCTGTCGCAATCGGTGATGCTCGACTATTACACGCTCCAGGAACGCGCCAAGGCGATGTCGATCTGGGGCATGGGCGTGATGATGGGTCCGATCATGGGTCCATCACTTGGCGCCTGGCTGACCGAGACTTATTCCTGGCACTGGGTGTTCTTCGTCAACCTGCCGTTCGGCTTCATCACCGTGCTCGGGCTGATCGTCTTCATGGACGAGACGGACAAGAATCTCAGCCTCAGATTCGACTGGTTCGGCTTCGCCGCGCTGGCGGTCGCGATCGGCTCGCTTCAGCTCGCGCTCGACCGCGGCGAGCAGCTGGGCTGGCTGGAATCCAATGAGATCCTCGCGGAGTTCATCGTTTCGGCCGTCGCCTTCTATTTCTTCCTCGCGCACTCCTTCACGACCTCGACGCCGTTCATCCGGTTCGCGCTGTTTCGGGATCGCAACTTCGTCACCGGTTGCGTGTTCATGATCGTGATGGGGCTCGTGCTGTTCTCGACCATGGCGCTGGCTTCACCCTATATGCAGAACGTGATCGGCTATCCCATCATCACCGCCGGCCTCTTGCTGGCGAGCCGCGGCTTCGGCACCTTCTTCGCGATGATGCTGGTCGGCCGCATGATGCGCTATTTCGAGGCGCGCACGCTGATCGTCGCCGGCCTGACGCTGACCGCGGGCTCGCTGTTCCAGATGACCGGCTGGACCGATTTGACCCAAGTGCCGGAGATCGTCACCGTCAGCGTCGTCCAGGGCTTCGGCTTCGGCCTCGTCTTCGTGCCGCTCTCGACCGTGGCGTTCCTGACGCTGTCGAACGATCTGCGCACTGACGGCACCGCGATGCTGACCCTGATGCGCAACGTCGCGAGCTCGGTCGGCATTTCCGTCGTCATCGCCCAATTGACGCAGGGGACGCGGCGGACCTATGCGATCCTGTCCGAGCACATCAACCCGTTCAACCACGCGCTCCAGATGCCCAGCGTCAGCGGCATGATCAACCTCTCCACCGACGCCGGCCGCGCCATGGCCGACAGGATGGTCAGCGTGCAGGCGCAGATCATCGCCTTCGCCTACGACTATCAGCTGGTGATGTTCTTCATCCTCTGCACCATCCCGCTCGCCTTGCTGATCGGCTCGACCAAGGCCACGCTGCGCAAGCAGGCGGCCGGACCGGAACATGCGGTGATGGAGTAGGACGCGGTCGACCACCAATCTCCACTGTCATCCCGGACAAGCGCAGCGAAGCGGAGCGCAGATCCGGGATCCATAATCACAGGGAGTAGTTTGGCGAAGACTCTGAATTACCAGTCTCGCGCCAAACGTCTCCCTGTGGTTATGGGTCCCTGCGTTCGCAGGGACGACACTGAATATGCGGCGCGACCCCTACAACAACTCCTCGCAGCCCAGATCATCCACGGCCGCAAATATCCGCTCCAGATTGTTCCACCAGATCAGCGGCGGAAGGTTGATGCTCCATTGCCAGACCGGCTTGGTGATGTGCCAGAGCACCGATCGGCGATAGTCCTGGTCAAGTGCGCCGCGCGTGTAGCCGCTGACGCCGTGCGAGATCAGGGTCTCATGATAACGGTTGAGCAGCAGGCGCTCGAGCGTCTGCCTGCGCTCCGGATACCATTGCGTCGCCATCATGTAGGCGAGATCGTGGGTCGGCACGTTGATGCGCCACTGGTCGAAGTCGAAAATGCGCACGGTGTCGGCGATGTCCGCGCGCGGCAGGAGGAAATTCCAAGTATGGGCATCGCCGTGGGCAATAGAGAGATGTCGATGGGAATGATAGCGCTCAAGCAAACGATCCGACTGCTCAATGAACCGTCGATAGAGGATGCGTCGTTCTTCGCTCAGGCGGTCGCCGAGAAGATCGGCAAAACGATCATAGTGGCCAGCAAAGGTCTCCATCAACCTTGACGTATCATCGGCGCTCATCCAACTGCCGACGGTGTCGCCGAGACTTGGGTGGTCCCACCATGCCGCGTGCCAGCTCGCGAGCGTCGTGACGATCGCCAGCGCCTGTTCGCGAGACGGCGGCAGGGGCCACTGGGCCGCGACATCATGGCTATCGGTGAGATCCTCGAGCAGCAGATGCCAACTGACATTTTCCTCATCGAACTGTCCGTCAAAGCAACGCGGCACCAGCCCCGGCGGCATATTCGGTGCAAGTTTCGCATAGAAGGCCACTTCGTGCCGGCCACCATGCGCGAGCGTCTTGGCAAAATCGGCATGCGGCGTCTTCAGGATCAGTGTCTGCGGCGCGCCGCCGGATTCGCCGACATAGCGCAGGCCGAGACGCACGATATGTGACACGACGGTGTCGCGCTGATGCAGCACCTTCACCTCGCGCACGGCGCCGGCATCCAGCACGCCGCCCCTGCGCAGTGCCGCCGTCAGTCGGGCGGGCTCAACGACATCAGGCAGTTGTGGAGGTGTCATGAAATTCACGATGCCCCTGTCCCGCGCCATACTGCACGATCATGACCCCACGCACCAGCCGCCGGTCCGATGCCGCGCTCAAGCCGCCTCGGTCGAGTCGCGCACGGTCCGCACCACGACCGACCGGAGCTGTTCGAGATTGGCCGCCATGCCGGCGATCGCCTGCCTGACCTCGGCGGCGCGCTCGTTCACGGAAGCGGCGTCGCGGCTGACATTGCCGATCTTGGCCGAGACCTCCTTCGCCGCCGACGCCGATTCGGAAATCGACCGCGTGATCTCCCGCGTCGCGGCGTCCTGCTCCTCCATTGCGGCGGCAACCGAGGTCGCCACGCCGTCGATCTCGACGATGTGGCCCCCCATGGTCTCGACGGCATCGACCGCGGCCTGCGTCGAGGCCTGAATCTCGGTGATTAGCCGCGTGATCTCCTCGGTGGATTTGGCGGTCTGGTCGGACAGGGACTTCACTTCGGCGGCGACCACGGCGAAGCCGCGGCCGGCCTCGCCCGCACGGGCGGCCTCGATCGTGGCGTTGAGCGCCAGAAGGTTGGTCTGGCCGGCGATGCCGCCGATGAGGTCGGAGACCTCGGCGATCTTCTTCACCGATCCGGCCAGTGCCTGGATGGTCGAACGCGCCTGCTCGCGGCCGGCGACAGCCGATTTTGTGACGGTGCTGGTCCGCACGACCTGGCTTGCGATCTCGCGGATCGAGGCGCTGAGCTCTTCGGCCGCGGCCGAGACGGCCTGCGAGCTGCCGAGGGCCTGGGTGGAGGCCGCCGCGACCGCCTGCGACTGTGCGGAGAGCGACTTCGCGATCTCCGACAGGCTGGACGCCGCCCGCTCGACGCCTTGCGTCGCTGCGCCGGCGGTGTCGACCGATCGGCCGGTCTCGCGCTCGACGGTCTCGGCCATCTGGTGCAGGGCGGAGCGCTTGGCGAGCGCCGCCTCCTGCTCCTGCCGCAACTGCTCCTCGCGCAGGCGGGAATTCTCGACCGCCGCCTGCTTGAACACCACAAGCGCCCCCGCCATCGAGCCGACCTCGTCCTTTCGGTCAGCGAAAGGAATGTCGGCGGCGAGATCGCCGGTCGCAAGCTTCTGCATCGTATCAGTCATGCGCACGATCGGGCGCACCACGCCGAGGGCGACGCCGAGCAGGCCCGCAGCAACGAAAGCCAGGACAGCGGCGGAGACGCCGAGGAGGATATAAAGCATCGAGCTGTCGCGGTCCGCCGCCAGCTTTTCCATGGCGGCATTCTGCTTGTTGGCGTTCTCGACGATGCTGTCGATCACGGCGCGATGCGCGGTGTAGGCGTCCTTCAGCTGCGCATAGATGCGCTCGGACGCAGCGGCGTCCTTGGCCTTGAGGGCCGGCAGGAGCTGGTCGGACGCCTTCCAGAACTTCTGCACCTCGGCGTCGGACTTGGACACCAGCGCCGTTTTCAGGTCGGCCGAGAGGCTGGAGGTGACCCAGAACGCCTTGCGCTCGTCGTAGTCCTTGCGGAGCTGGACCAGACGTTCGCCGTGGGCCGCCAGCTGGTCCGGCTCGCGCATGGCCAGCGTCGCCTCGAGATAGGCCTCGATGACATATTCCGGCGGCGGCAGAATGTCCGCGATGAGGTCGTTGCCGAGCTTGATGTCGGAGTAGAGCGGACCGCCGACCTTGAGCTCTTTCAAGGCATAGAGGCTGGTCGAAACCACGGCGGCAAAACCGATGGCGAGAACGATGCCGAACGCAATGATCGCAGAGGACAAGGACAGACGAAATTTCATGAAACAATCCGGGGCGGCGTCGAAACTGCAGCCACCCTAGACGAATACGGTAAATACGGGATTGCTTCGCGCCGAAATTGTATCTCGCGAACTCCGCATAACTACGGGAATTTGCCGTCAAGCCATCGGTATTTGAGTCAGCGAGGCTGACGCACACACGTGCGAATCGTTTCGGCCGGAGGCAACCTCGGCTTCGATGCGCCAGATGAGACGTGCGTGCCGAGGATCAAGCCTCCCCGGCACGCATTGCCTCACACGTCGAAGAACACTGTCTCGTTGTCGCCCTGGAGCCGCAGGTCGAGCCGGTAGACGGGCTTGCCGGCTTCGCGCACCGCAGTCAGCGTGGGGCGGCGCTCGGTGGGCACCAGCGCCAGCACGGGGTCGGCGGCGTTGCCGGCCTCGTCGCTGAAATAGATCCGGGTGTAGAGATGCCGCAGCATGCCGCGGCCGAACACCGCAAGGAGGATGTGCGGCGCCTGTGGCTTGCCATCGGGATCAGGCACCGTGCCCGGCTTGATGGTCTCGAACGCGTAATTGCCGTCCTTGTCGGTGCCGCAACGGGCAAAGCCGCGGAAGCTCGCATTCGGCAGCGCACGCTTGTCCTGCGGGTCGGCAAAGCGACCCTGCGCGTCCGCTTGCCAGATCTCCAGCATGCAATCTGGCACGGCAACGCCGTCACCGTCGAACACACGCCCCTCGATGCGGATGCGCTCGCCGGTGACGTCTGGCGTGAGTGTCGAGTTGGTGAACGCGTCGTTCCAGGCGTATTCGCCGTTCGGCGTCAGGCCGTATTTGAAGAACGGGCCGACCGTCTGCGATGGGGTGATCCCGTCTGGCGTCACAGAATCCTGCACTTAGTGATTCTCCATGGGGGTGGCGTTCTTGCCGCGCAGCACGACGTCAAAGCGGTAGCACAGCGCCCATTCGGGCTGGGTGTTCTCGAGATCGAACGAGGAGACCATCCGCGCCCGCGCCTTCTCGTCCGGCACCGAGTTGAAGATCGGATCGAACGGGAACAGCGGATCGTTCGGAAAATACATCTGCGTCACGAGGCGCGTGACGAAGGAATGGCCGAACACCGACAGATGGATATGCGCGGGACGCCAGGCATTGTGGTGATTGCCCCAGGGATAGGCGCCCGGCTTGATGCTGACGAAGCGGTAGTAGCCGGCAGCATCGCTCACGGTGCGGCCGGCCCCCGTGAAATTCGGATCGAGCGGCGCCGGATGCTGGTCGCGGACATGGACGTAACGGCCGCAGGAATTGGCCTGCCAGATCTCGACCAGAGAGTTCGGCACGCCGCGGCCGTCCTCGTCGCGCACATGGCCGTGCACGATGATGCGCTCGCCGATCGGCTCGCCCTTGTGCTGGGTGGTGAGGTCGTTGTCGCCTTTGCGGACGGTCTCGTGGCCGTAGACCGGGCCTGTCAGCTCCGACAACGTATGGCGCATCGGGATCAAGGGCTTGTTCGGCGCACGCTTGATCGAGCTCTTGTAGTCGGGCGACAGCGGCAGCGGATGCGCCTTGTTGCTGTCAGTGGGATAGATGAATGTCATGGACGAACTCCTCCCCGGCCATTGTGGTCCGGCCGGACAACGATTCCGCCAATCATTATAGGATATAACTAATTGGGGGAAGCGGGTTTGAGCCCTATTTGATCGGCGGACGCGGCAGTACGGCTTCCCCGACTTCGAGCCGGTAGACATGGTCGAGCGAATACCAGGGCGTCGCAACCTCCCGTTCGGTCGGATGTGGCGCGTCATGGCGCAGGAACTTGCCGATCAGCGCCTGTGTCACGCCGAACTGCACGTCGCTGTCGATATGGGGATCGTTGGGATCGTAGACCTGCGAGATCAGGACCTTGAAGCCCGGCTTGAGGATCAGGGCATGCAGATGCGCGGGGCGATAGGGATGGCGGCTCTGCGCCTCCAGCAGGCGGCCGACCACGCCGCCCGTCGGAATGGGATAGCCGATCATCATTACCGAACGGAAGGAGAAGCGCCCGTCCTGGTCGGTCGTGAACTTGCCACGCAGGTTCATATCGGCCTGGTCGGGATCCTGGTTCTCGTAGAGGCCGACCGGAGAGGCGTGCCAGACATCGACCTCGGCGCCGACGACCGGACGACCGTCCTTGTCCACGACGCGGCCGTTCACGAATAGCGGCGCACCCGGGGTCTCGGAGCGGACGATCGATCCGCCATTCTCGACCCGCGGCGAGTTCAGCCGCCAGAACGGCCCGAGCAGCGACTGATCGGTTTCCGTATTGCCCTGATCGCCGTTGTTGAGCAGGCACACCAGCGGCGAGACGCCGAGCGAGCCCGCCATCAGCACCACTTCGTTGTGCGTATCGGTGGTCAGCTTGCCGAGCTCGGCGATGACAGCGGTGGCATCGCGAAACTCCTTCTCGGTCAGGCGGACGTCGCGCACGAAGCCGTGCAAATGCTTGACCAGGGAGATCATGATTTGGCGCATGCGCGGATCCGATGTCCGCTCCATCACCGCCAGGGCCGCGGCCGTGACGTCCTGCTCGCGCTCGATGATCATGGGACGGTCCTTGAAGCGACCCGCGTAACGCCAACACTGTCATTCCGGGATGGTCCGAAGGACCAGGCCCGGAATCTCGAGATCCCGGGTTCAGCCCTTTCGGGCTGCCCCGGGATGACGGTCCACTGCGTGGACCGTCAGTTCAGCTTCTCGATCGCGACCGCGACGCCCTGGCCGACGCCGACGCACATGGTGGCGAGCGCGAGCTTGCCGCCGCGCTTCTCCATGCCGTGGACGGCGGTGAGCGCGAGGCGCGCGCCGCTCATGCCGAGGGGATGGCCGAGCGCGATGGCGCCGCCATGCGGATTGACGAAATCCGCATCGTCAGCGACGCCGAGCTGGCGCATGCAGGCAATGCCCTGCGAGGCGAAGGCCTCGTTGAGCTCGATCAGGTCGAAATCGCTGATCTTCTTGCCGAGCCGCTCCATCAGCTTGCGGGTCGCGGGCACGGGACCGATGCCCATGATGCGCGGCGGCACGCCGGCCGAGGCAAGGCCGAGGATGCGCGCGCGCGGCGTCAGGCCATGCTTCTTCACCGCAGCTTCCGAAGCCAGGATCATGGCGGCGGCGCCGTCATTGACGCCGGAGGCGTTGCCGGCGGTCACCGTGCCGGGATTGCGCACGATCGTCTTCAGTTTTGCCAAACCTTCGAGCGTGGTCTCGGGACGCGGATGCTCATCCTTGTCGACGGTTACAGGACCCGCCTTGCCGCCGGGAATGGTGATCGGAATGATTTCTTCCGCAAAATAGCCGGCCGCGATCGCCTTGCCTGCGCGCTGCTGCGAGCGGATGGCAAAGGCGTCCTGGTCGGCACGTGAGACCTGGAATTCCTCGGCGACGTTCTCGCCGGTCTCCGGCATGGCATCGACGCCGTACTGCGCCTTCAGCAGCGGATTGATGAAGCGCCAGCCGATGGTGGTGTCGAAGATCTCGGCCGAACGCGAGAAGGCTTCCTGCGCCTTGCCCATCACGAACGGCGCACGCGTCATGGATTCGACGCCGCCGGCAATGGCGAGCTCGATCTCGCCGGAGCGGATGGCGCGGCCGGCCGCACCGACCGCATCGAGGCCGGAGGCACAGAGCCGGTTGAGCGTCTGGCCGGGAACCGAATCCGGCAGGCCTGCGAGCAGGAGCGCCATGCGGGCGACGTTGCGGTTGTCCTCGCCGGCCTGGTTGGCACAGCCGAAGAAGACTTCGTCCACCTGCGCCCAGTCGAGATTGGGGTGCTTGGCCATCAGCGCCTTGATCGGGGCAGCGGCCAGATCGTCGGCGCGCACCTTGGCGAGCGAGCCGCCGAAGCGGCCGATCGGAGTCCGCACGGCATCGCAGATAAAGACGTCACGCATCGTTGTTCTCCCTGAATGCCGCGGTTCGGCCAGAATTCTTCAATGACGCCGGAGTTTTAGGAGGGCGCCCGCAGCAGGTCAATTGACGGTTTCGCGGGTGGCGCATTCGACCGATGACCATGAAACTCAGTCGTCATTCCGGGGCGCGACGAAGTCGCGAGCTATGGTGCGCATTGCGCACCTGAGAATCCATAACCACGAGCCGGGGTTATGGATTCCGGGCCTGCACCTGACGGCGCATCCCGGAATGACGACCGGAATGTGGCGCCCATATCCCGCCATGCGGACAGCGTGGAAAACCCGCCCTTCCAAGCCAAACCAATAGGACGCTCAGGCGAAATTTTGTAGGTTGCGCCGCCCATGACAGTACAACAGCCGATACCTGTGCCGCCCCCCGACGAAGCGCCCACCTCGCCAGCGGAAGCCATCGCGCGCGTGACGCCGATGATGGAACAGTACCTGGAGATCAAGGCGGCGCATCAGGGCCTACTGCTGTTCTACAGGATGGGTGACTTCTACGAGCTGTTCTTCGAGGACGCCGAGATCGCCTCCAGGACGCTCGGCATCGTGCTGACGAAGCGCGGCAAGCATCAGGGCGCCGACATCCCGATGTGCGGCGTGCCGGTCGAGCGCTCCGAGGACTATCTGCACCGCCTGATCTCGGCCGGGCACCGCGTCGCGGTCTGCGAGCAGACCGAGGATCCCGCTGCCGCGAAGGCGCGTGGCAACAAGAGTGTGGTCCGCCGCGGCGTGGTGCGGCTGGTCACGCCGGGCACGCTGACCGAAGACACGCTGCTCGATGCCCGCGCCAACAATTATCTGCTCGCGATCGCGCGCGCCCGCTCCTCTGCCGGCGGCGACCGCTTCGGCCTCGCCTGGATCGACATCTCGACCGCCGAGTTCACCGTGATGGAATGCTCGGGCGGCGAGCTCGCCGCAACGCTGGCGCGCATCAACCCGAACGAGGCCATCGTCACCGACGCGCTCTATAACGACAACGAGCTCGGACAGACCTTGCGCGAGCTGCCGGCCGTGACACCCCTGACGCGCGACGTCTTCGACGGCGCCACCGCCGAGAAGCGGCTGTGCGATTACTTTGCCGTCGCGACCATGGACGGGCTGGCGCAGCTGACGCGGCTGGAGGCCACCGCAGCAGCAGCAGCCGTCACCTATGTCGACCGCACCCAGGTCGGCAAGCATCCGCCGCTGTCGCCGCCCGCGCGCGAAGCCTCGGGCGCAACGATGGCGATCGACCCGGCCACGCGCGCCAATCTGGAACTGACGCGAACCCTCGCCGGCGAACGCCGCGGCTCGCTGCTCGATGCGATCGACTGCACGGTGACCTCGGCGGGCTCGCGCCTGCTTGCCCAACGCCTGGCCGCGCCGCTGACGGACGCTCCCGCGATCGCGCGCCGGCTCGATGCGGTGAGCACCTTTGTCGCCGATTCAGCTGCGCGCGAAGACATCCGCAGCATCCTGCGCGGTGCGCCCGACATGTCGCGCGCACTGGCGCGTCTGTCGGTCGGACGCGGCGGCCCACGCGACCTCGCAGGCATCCGCGACGGCATCGTCGCCGCCGACCAGGTGCTGGCGCGGCTTGGCGAACTCGATCAGCCGCCGCAGGAGATCGCGGCGGTGATGGCGGCCTTGCAGCGACCGTCGCGCGAGCTCGCATCCGAATTCGCCAGCGCGCTCGACGAGCAGCTGCCGCTGATCAAGCGCGACGGCGGCTTCGTTCGACAGGGCTATGAGCCCGCGCTCGACGAAGCCCGAAACCTGCGCGATGCCTCGCGTCTCGTCGTGGCCTCGATGCAGGCGCGCTACGCCGACACGACGTCCGTGAAAGGCCTCAAGATCCGGCACAACAACGTGCTCGGCTATTTCGTCGAGGTCACCGCGCAGCACGGCGACAAGCTGATGTCGGCGCCGCTGAACGCCACCTTCATCCATCGCCAGACGCTGGCGGGCCAAGTGCGCTTCACCACTTCGGAACTCGGCGAGATCGAAGCCAAGATCGCCAATGCCGGCGACCGCGCCCTCGGGCTCGAGCTCGAGATCTTCGAGCGGCTGTCAGCCAAGGCCATGGCGATCAGCGACGATCTACGCGCCGCCGCCCACGCCTTCGCCTTGCTCGACGTCGCGACCTCGCTGGCAAAACTCGCGGTCGACGACAATTATGTGCGACCGGATGTGGACGACTCGCTCGGCTTTGCGATCGAGGCCGGCCGCCATCCCGTGGTGGAGCAGGCCCTGAAGCGCAATGGCGAGCCGTTCATCGCCAATGCCTGCGACCTCTCACCAAGCCCGGCGCAAAAGTCCGGCCAGCTCTGGCTGCTCACCGGCCCCAACATGGCCGGTAAATCGACCTTCCTGCGCCAGAACGCGCTGATCGCCCTTCTTGCCCAGATCGGCAGCTTCGTGCCGGCCACGCGGGCGCGGATCGGCATCATCGACCGCCTGTTCTCCCGCGTCGGCGCCGCCGACGATCTCGCCCGCGGCCGCTCCACCTTCATGGTGGAGATGGTCGAGACCGCGGCGATCCTGAACCAGGCCGGCGAGCGCTCGCTCGTGATCCTGGATGAGATCGGTCGCGGCACCGCGACCTTCGACGGTCTCTCGATCGCCTGGGCCGCGATCGAGCATCTGCACGAAAGCAATCGCTGCCGCACGCTGTTCGCCACGCATTATCACGAACTGACCGCGCTCTCGGCCAAGCTGCCGCGGATGTTCAACGCCACGGTGCGGGTGAAGGAGTGGCAGGGCAATGTCGTATTCCTGCACGAGGTGCTGCCGGGCTCGGCCGACCGCTCCTACGGCATCCAGGTGGCCAAGCTCGCCGGCCTGCCGCCGGCCGTGATCACGCGCGCGAAGTCGGTGCTCTCCAAGCTGGAGGCGCAGGACCGCGGCCAGACCGCGCGCGCGCTGGTGGACGACCTGCCGCTATTCGCCGTGCCCTCGCGCGCGGCCGCCGAAGCCGCTCCGCCGAGCGAGGCGGACCTCTTGATGGAAGCCGTGAAGGCGCTGCATCCGGACGAGATGTCGCCACGCGAGGCGCTGGATGCGTTGTATGCGTTGAAGGCCAAGCTGCCGAAGCAGTGACGGTGCCGTAGGGTGGGTTCGCCGAAGGCGTAACCCACCACGTCCGTCACCGCAGAAACTAAAGAGGTGGGTTACGCTGCGCTAACCCACCCTACGCTTCCGAGCGTTTGCCTACGCCCGCGCCGCGATCGCCGCGGCTTCCGCGGCGGCGCGCTGCATGCTGGTCGACATCTCGTTCGTCACCGTGCTCTGCTCCTCGACGGCAGCGGCGGTCGATGTCACGTATTCGCTGACATTGTTGATCGCCTGCTTGATCGAGCCGAGTGCGCTGACGACGTCGCCGGAGATGCCGTTGAGGCTGCCGATCTCCTGGCCGATCTTGTCGGTGGCCTGCTTGGCCTGATTGGCGAGGCTCTTCACTTCGGAGGCGACCACCGCAAAGCCGCGGCCGGCTTCGCCGGCCCGGGCCGATTCGATCGTGGCGTTCAGCGCCAAGAGGTTGATCTGTCCGGTGATGCTGTTGATCATCTCGACGATGCCGCTCATCGATTGCGCCGCCTCGGTGAGACGCTGGGCCTGAGCGTCGGCGGAGGCGACCTGCTCCACCGCGCTCATCGCGGTCTCGCGGGACTTGGTCATCGCCTCGGAGATCTCCCGCACCGACGCGTTCAGTTCCTCCGAACCGGCGGCGACGGATTCCATCATGCCGCGCACGCGCTCGTTGCCCATGCGGACCAGCACCTGCCGCGTGGTGTCGGTGGCATATTTCACGACCTTGAACGGCTTGCCGTTGAGGTCGAGGATCGGGTTGTAGGAGGCCTGGATGTAAACCGCCTTGCCGCCCTTGCCGATGCGCTTGTATTCGGCCGCCTGGTACTGACCGCGGTTGAGCGCGGCCCAGAACTCGCGATAGGCGGCGCCGTCGCGCTCCGTGGGCTCGACGAACATGCTGTGGTGCTTGCCCTTGATCTCGGCCATCGAGTAGCCGAGCGCGCTGAGGAAGTTGGCGTTGGCGGCGATGATCGTGCCGTCCATGTTGAATTCGATCACGGCCTGGGCCTTGTCGATCGCCGATATCTGACCGGCAAGATCGGCGTTCTTCAGCTTGTCCGCGGTGATGTCGGTCGCGAACTTGACGACACCGTACGGCTTGCCGGTCTCGTCGAGCAGCGGATTGTAGGAAGCGAGAATCCAGACCTCGCGGCCACCCTTGCCGATACGCTTGAACTCCCCGGCCTGGTAGTCGCCGCGGTTGAGTGCGGCCCAGAACTCGCGATAGGCCGTGCCGTTGCGGTCGGCCTCGGCCACGAACAGGCTATGATGCTTGCCCTCGATCTCGGCCAACGAATAGCCGAGCGTCTTGCAGAAATTCTCGTTGGCGGTGACGATGGTGCCGTCGAGCTTAAATTCGATGACGGCCTGGGCACGGCTGATGGCGGCGATCTTCGACGCATCCGTCATGCTCCGCATCTTCTTCGCGGTGATGTCGGTCGCGATCTTGGCGACCATCACCGCCTTACCATTGCCGTCGAGCACCGGATTGTAGGCTGCTTCGATCCAGACTTCGCGGCCGCCCTTCGCGATCCGCTTGAACTCGCGGGCCTGACACTCGCCACGGTTCAACGCAGCCCAGAACGCCTTGTACTCGGCGCTGTCGCGCTGGTCGGCCGGCAAGAACATGGAATGATGCTTGCCCTGGATCTCGTCAAGCCGATAGCCGAGGGCGTCGAGAAAGTTCTTGTTGGCCGTGAGAATCGTGCCATCCAGATTGAATTCGATCATGGCCTGGGAGCGGCCGATCGCATCGAGCCGTGCTTGTGCGTCAATCTGGGACTTGCGACCGAACATCAAAGAATCTCCATCTCGAAATTACGTAGACAGCTCGTAGGGGAAGTGACCGTCGCGGCGAAACAGCCGTACTCAAATAACAATTCCCGCGAGTCCCTGCACTCGGATGCAGCTCGGACGAGTTCGCGCCGATGACAGCGGAGCGGGTATGCAGGATCATTCCTACGGTAAAAGCTCGAACAAAGTTCTAATAGAAGTGTCGGAAACCAGCAGGACCGGGAACGATCCGGCGGGCGTCGAGAGAAGCCATCCGCGGCCCTGCGACTTGAAATGACGTTTCTCATTCAATGGCTTGGGAAGATGCTGCGCTGCCAATCGGCATGAGACGCAGTCTCCGACACGTTCTTTCGCGACGCGATGTCGCGCGTGTCCGTAGTCTCACGGCCCTTGCCGCGCGTTGTGCATCGCGCGTCGGCCGATTCCCCACAGCGTCAGATTCCAGGCGACGCAGGTGCCAAGCGCGAGACACAGACCGACGGCCGAGCCGAACGACACCACTGCAACGTGCAGGACGGCGATTGCGGTGCCGAATCCGAGCAGGCCCCAGGCGGAGTTGGCGAGCACGGCGGCGGTTGGCGCGCCGCCGATGCGCGGATGCAGGATCACCATGATGCTGGAGAACACCACGGGATACAGCGCGATGATGCCGCTGATGCGGGGGCCCACCCAGCCCGAGGTCGAGACCACGATGGCGACCAGGGTCGCGACCAGTGCAGCCCGCATCGGCACGTCGTACCAGCGCCGCGTGACCAGCGGCATCTTCACATGGCGATAGCCCGCCAGCAGCGGAATGCAGATGCCGAAGGCGATCAGATTGGCGGCGAGCCCGGCGGTGAGCGACCAGTCGAACTGGCGGATGATCGAGGCAAGCACGATCCAGACGGCAACCGCACTTCCACAACTCGCCGCAAGACCATGCCGCTGCGCCAGCACGACATAAATGAGGCACATGAAGATCGTCGCAGCATTGATCGGAAGGCTCGCCAGCGAGCCCTGCGCGATGAAGGCGGCATCGTGGTCGAGCGCGAGGAAGACGTAGGAGGGACCGGCCGAGATCGGCAGGGTCGCGACCAGCGCACCGATCACCGGACCCGCGCGCTCGGTGATGATCGAGGCCGTCACGACGAACGCCGCCGCGATCGCCATGCGCAGGAGAAGAAAGAGGAGGAAGTGGAGATCGGGGGACATTCTGTCTGTCATTCCGGGGCGCGCGAAGCGCGAGCCCGGAATCCATAGCCACAGGCCGTACTGGTTTGAGAGCTGGAGCAACGACCGTGCGAAATCACGACGGCCTGGGGTTATGGGTTCCCGCCTCCGCGGGAACGACACCATCCGTGGAGTAGCGGCTTTCGCCCCTCACATCCGCTGCATCGACACCGAAACCTTCGGGCCGTTCTTGATGGTCTGGTAGACCACGCAATAGCGCTCGGTCAGCTTGAGCAGGAGATCTAGCTTGTCCTGCGGCGCCGATGTGTCGACCTCGAAGCGCAGACGGATCTCGGCGAAGCCGACCGGGGTCTCCTTGTCGACGCCGAGCGTGCCGCGGAAATCGAGATCGCCCTCGGCATAGACGTTGCCGGTCTTGAGCGGCACCTCGATCGCAGTCGCGACCGACTTCAACGTGACCCCGGCACAGGCGACGAGCGCCTCAAGCAACATGTCCCCGGAGCAGAGCTCGAGGCCGGAACCGCCGGTCGCCGGATGCAGGCCCGCAAGCGCGATGGCGCGGCCGGTCTCGACCTTGCAGGCGATGCCTTCGCTGTCGGTGGAGCCCTTGGCCTTCAGCGTGATCAGCGCGGTCTTGGGATCGGTCTTGTAGCGCTCCTTGATCGGAGCCTGCATCTGGCGCAGCTCTGCAGCGTCCATTTTCGTTCTCTCCCGGAAAATTGCCCCTCGATGTACCGGTTCAGAGCGAAATTGTCACCACCACATGGCCTGACCGGGACCCTGGGTTGCGTCACGGTCGGGCACATTGCGGTCGAGCGAACGGTCGAGTGACGTCAGCACACTTCGCTTGAAATTCTCGAACAGCGGCGAATTGCGGTCGCGTGGGCGGCCGAGATTGATCTCGATCTGGTCGAACAACCGGCCCGGCCGCGGCCGCATCACCAGCACGCGGTCGGCCAGCACCACGGCCTCGTCGACGTCGTGTGTGACGAGGATGAGCGTCGGCCGCGTGTCCGCCCAGAGGTCGAGCAGATGATCCTGGAGATCCCTGCGGGTGAAGGCATCGAGCGCGGAGAACGGCTCGTCCAGCAACAGCACCTCCGGCTGCGGCACCAGCGCCCGTGCGATCGCAACCCGCTGCGCCTGTCCGCCGGAGAGCTCGCGCGGCCAGGCCTGCGCCTTTTCCGCCAGCCCGACGCGTTCGAGCGCACGCGCGACCTTCTCGCGCCGCTGCGCCGCGGACAAATCGGCAAGGCCGAAGCCGATATTGTCGGCGACGCTGAGCCAGGGCAGCAGCCGCGGCTCCTGGAAGATGATGCCGATCTTGGCATGCGGCGAGACGATCGCCTCATTGTCGAGCGTCACCGTGCCAGCGCTGGCGCGATCGAGGCCGGCGATGGCGCGCAGCAGCGTGGACTTGCCACATCCGGAGCCGCCGATGATGGCGATGATCTCGCCCAGCCTGATGTCGGCGGAGAAGCGCGAAAGCGCCTGTACGCCGTTGGGATAGGTCTTGCTGACCCGGTCGAGCGCCAGCATTGCCTCAAGCTCCCTTCGCGCGCCCGAAGGCATCCTGCCAGCGCAGGAAAGGTGCGGCCGCAACCTCGATCAGCCAATCGGTGAGCTTTCCCAGGATGGCGAAGATCACGATGGCGGCGAGGATCTGCGCGGGCTTGCCGAGCTGCTGGCCGTCGAGCAGGAGATAGCCGAGCCCTTCGGAGGCACCGATCAGCTCGGCCGCGACCACGAACATCCAGCCGAGGCCGAGACCGACGCGCAGGGAAACCACATAGGCCGGCAGCACCGCCGGCAGCAGGATGCGGCGGATCATGGCGAAGCCCGAGAGGCGAAAGGTCCGGCCGACCTCCACGATCTTGCGATCCACCGAGAGGATCGCGCCCATCACGCCGAGATAGACTGGAAAGAACACCCCGACCGCGATCAGCGCGACCTTCGAGGTCTCGAAGATACCGAGCCAGAGGATGAACAGCGGCACCCAGGCGAGCGACGGAATCGCGCGCAGCGCCTGCACGGTCGGATCGAGCAGCCGGCGCGCCAGCGACCAGTAGCCGGAGACGGCCCCCAGCAACGTGCCTGCGATCACACCGAAGGCGAAGCCGAGCCCGACGCGCCACAGCGTTGCGGTGATGTGGCGGACCAGCTCGCCGGAGCGGGCGAGCTCGGCGAGGGTGGCAAAAACGCGCGAAGGCGGCGGCACCAGCCGTCCGTTCGACCAGCCGAGCCACACCACGAGCTCCCAGCCGAGCGCAAGCGCGACCGGCAGCAGCAGCCCCAGCACCGGCCGTGCATAACGCGCGGCGCGCGAGGGCGCAGCAGCGCTCTCGGCCGGTTCCGAAGTCTGTTGCAAGGCTGGCGCGTCGGAGATCATGGCCGGTAGGAAGCGCGTCTTGTGTGGGATTGCAAGGGCGCGCGGCAATCTCGATTGTCGCCCCGGACAAGCGAAGCGCAGATCCGGGGTCCATAACCACAGGAAGGCATGGTTACGGGGACTCGGAGTGGCCGCCTGCGCGCGGCAGCCACGCCCCGTGGTTATGGGTCCCGGGCTCGCTTCGCGCCCCGGGACGACGGCGGGGTGTGGTGCGCGCTTGCCTCTTCCCTGCCGATCAGTTCGTCGGCAGCGAGACCTGGTCGTCGATCAGGGCGTCGAGCGTCGCCTTCACGTCGACCTTTGCATCGACGACGCCCGCCTGCTGCAAAGCGAGGCCGGCGGCGAGGATCGACTCGCGCTGGGCTGCGCCGATGCGGCTGTGGGTGAGCTCGGTGCGCTCCTTGAGCTGCTTGTCGACGACGGCCTCGGGGAGTTTTGTGACCGCGATGAAGGTCTTCTTCAGCTCGTCGTAATTGGCCAGCGAATATTTGCGCGCCTCCTCATACACCGCGAGGACGCGGCGGGCAGCGTCGGGATGGTCCTTCAAAAACTGCTCGCGCACATTGAGGATGCCCCAAGTGTTGGCGTCGGCCTTGCGGTAGAACAGCTTTGCGCCCTCCTCGACCTCGGCCTGCGCCATCATCGGATCGAGGCCGGCCCAGGCATCGACGTCGCCGCGGATCAGTGCGGTCTTGCCGTCGGCATGCTGGAGCAGCACCGGGGTGATGTCCTTTTCGGTGAGGCCCGCCCCTAACAGCGCGCGCACCAGGAAGATGTGCGGATCGGTGCCGCGCGTCACCGCGACGCGCTTGCCCTTGAGGTCTGCGACGCCGGCAATCTTGGAATCCTTTGATGTCACCAGCGCCGTCCACTCAGGGCGCGAATAGACATAGATCGACTTGATCGGGTTGCCGTTGATGCGGGCGACCAGCGCCGCCGAACCCGCGGTCGAGCCGAAATCGATCGAGCCGGCATTGAGGAATTCGAGCGCCTTGTTGGAGCCGGCCGACTGCACCCAGGTGACGGTGATGCCGTCCTTGGCGAACTCCTTCTCCAGGAGCCCCTTCTGCTTCAGAACCATCGACACCGGATTGTAAGTCGCCCAGTCGATGCGGATTTCCTTGAGCGGATCGGCCGCCTTGGCCGCGGGGGTCATTGCGAGCGCAACAGCTCCCGCCAGCAGAATGCGTCGTGTAATTCCGGTCATACCCAGCCTCCTCCAAAACTTCATTGTTTTTCAATGAGTTATATCTAGAGGTCAACGAGAAAATCCGCCCCTTGAAAGCGCGCCGGCCGAGAACAGATTTGCCCAAAGCCGGAGCTTTCCAGCATGGAACGACTATTGCCAGAGAATGGCGGGTGACAGCGCCTGTCACCTCTTATATCCGGTGAGACATGGACAGCGTCGCGACTGAGCACAAGGCCGAGGTGGACGATCGTTTCGACACTGCGCGGATCACCGCCGCGGTCGATGCGCTTGCCGAAAAGCACCAGGGGCGCGAGGACGCGTTCCGCACGGCCATGGCGCAATTGCTCAAGGCCGAGCTGATCGCGGCACGCGCCGCGGCACAGGAGATCCTCCTGAAGGACCGCCACGGGAGGCGCTGCGCCGAGCGGCTTTGTCACGTGCAGGACGAGATCATCCGCATCCTGTATTCGGCGGCGACCCGCCATCTCTACCGCTCGCCGATCCCGAGCGGCGCCGAGCGCATGGCGGTGGTCGCGACCGGCGGCTACGGCCGCGGCCTGATGGCGCCCGAATCCGACATCGATCTGTTGTTCATCCTGCCCTACAAGCAGACCGCCTGGGGCGAGCAGGTCGCCGAAGCCATTCTCTATTGCCTCTGGGACATGGGGCTGAAGGTCGGCCACGCCACGCGATCGGTGGACGAGTCGATCCGGCAGGCGCGCGGCGACATGACCATCCGCACCGCGATCCTGGAAACGCGCTTCCTCACCGGCGACAAGCCGCTCTATGAGGAGCTGGTCGAGCGCTTCGACAAGGAAGTCGTGCAGGGCACCGCGTCCGAATTCGTCACCGCCAAGCTCGCCGAGCGCGAGGAGCGCCATCGCCGCGGCGGTCAGTCGCGCTACCTGGTCGAGCCCAACGTCAAGGACGGCAAGGGCGCACTTCGCGACCTGCACACGCTGTTCTGGATCGCCAAATACGTCTACCGCGTCCGCGACACCGGCGAGCTGGTCGAGCGCGGCGTGTTCGATGCGCAGGAATACCGCAGCTTCCGCCGCTGCGCCGATTTCCTCTGGTCGGTGCGTTGCAATCTGCACTTCTACTCCGGCCGCGCCGAGGAGCGTCTCTCCTTCGACCTCCAGCGCGAGATCGCGGTGCGGCTCGGCTACACCTCGCATCCCGGCATGCAGGATGTCGAGCGCTTCATGAAGCACTACTTCCTGGTCGCCAAGGAAGTCGGCAACCTCACCGCCATCCTCTGCGCCAAGCTCGAGGACCAGCAGGCCAAGCCCGCGCCGGTCTTGAGCCGGATGATGGCGCGGCTGCGGCCGACCGCGGCGAAGCGGCGCGTCCCCGACAGCGACGACTTCATCGTCGACAACAACCGTATCAACGTCGCCGCGCCCGACGTGTTCAAGCACGATCCGGTCAATTTGATCCGGATTTTCCGTCTCGCGCAGAAGAACAACCTCGCCTTCCATCCGGATGCGATGCGCGACGTGACGCGGTCGCTCGGCCTGATCAACGCGCAGATGCGCGAGAATCCCGAGGCCAACCGGCTGTTCATGGAGATCCTGACCTCCGACAACGCCGAGATCGTGCTGCGGCGGATGAACGAGACCGGCGTGCTCGGCCAGTTCATCCGCGCCTTCGGCAAGATCGTCTCGATGATGCAGTTCAACATGTATCATCACTACACCGTCGACGAGCACCTGATCCGCTGCATCGGCTTCCTCCAGGACATCGAGCGCGGTGGCATCGAGGAGTTCACCCTCGCCAGCGACCTGATGCGCAAATCCCGGCCCGAGCACCGGTCGGTGATCTACATCGCAACACTGCTGCACGACGTCGCCAAGGGCCGGCCGGAGGACCACTCGATCGCCGGCGCCAAGGTAGCGCGGCGGCTGTGTCCGCGGTTAGGGTTCAGCCCGGCCGACACCGAACTCATCGCCTGGCTGATCGAGGAGCATCTGACGATGTCCACGGTCGCGCAGTCGCGCGACCTCTCCGACCGCAAGACCATCGAGAATTTCGCCGCCGTGGTGCAATCGGTCGAGCAGATGAAGCTGCTGACGATCCTGACCACCGCCGACATCCGCGGCGTCGGTCCCGGCGTGTGGAACGGCTGGAAGGCGCAGCTCTTGCGTTCACTGTATTACGAGACCGAGCCGGTGCTGACCGGCGGCTTCTCGGAAGTCGACCGAGGCAAGCGCCTCACCGCCGCCTACGCCGAATTCCGAAATGCCTTCGCCGAATGGCCGGCGGAGGAACTCGATGCCTATATCGGCCGGCACTATCCGGCCTACTGGCTCAAGGTCGAGCTGGCGCGCAAAATTCGCCACGCCCGCTTCGTCCGCTCCAGCGAACAGGCCGGCCACAAGCTCGCGATCAATGTCGGCTTCGACGAGGTGCGCGGCGTCACCGAGCTGACGATCTTCGCGGCCGACCATCCCTGGCTGCTGTCGATCATCGCCGGCGCCTGCGCTTCGGCCGGCGCCAACATTGTCGACGCCCAGATCTACACCACGACCGACGGCCGCGCGCTCGATACCATCTCGATCTCGCGGGAATACGACCGCGACGAGGACGAGGGACGGCGCGCCACCCGCATCGGCGAGATGATCGAGGATGTGCTGGAAGGCAAGCTGCGGCTGCCCGAAGTGGTGGCGCGGCGCACGGTGCGCAGCAAGGCGCGCCCCTTCGTGATCGAGCCGGAAGTCACCATCAACAACCAATGGTCCGACCGCTACACCGTGATCGAGGTGTCCGGCCTCGACCGGCCCGGCCTGCTCTACGAGCTGACCACCGCGATCTCGAAGCTCAACCTCAACATCGCCTCAGCCCATGTCGCGACCTTCGGCGAGCGCGCCCGCGACGTGTTCTACGTCACCGACCTCCTGGGCGCGCAGATCAGCGCGCCGACCCGGCAGGCCGCGATCAAGAGCGCGCTGACCCATGTGATGGCCGGCGACAAGGCGGTCCAGCCGGCGGCGTGAAGAGCGTTCGCGCACCTCCGTTCTCTTGTCATTCCGGGGCGCCGCGCAGCGGCGAGCCCGGAATCCATCGAGCCACCGGTGACGCGGAGAAATGGATTCCGGGCTCGCGCTTCGCGCGCCCCGGAATGACAGGTGACTAAACCTCCACCCCTTCATGCCGCAGCAGCCAGCGCTTGCGCGCGAGCCCGCCGCCATATTTCACCAGCGAACCATCCGCGCCGATCAAGCGGTGGCAGGGCAGCACCACACTGATCGGATTGGAGCCGTTGGCATGACCGACGGCACGAATGGCTTTTGGCAAATCAATCTTTGCGGCGAGTGCGCCGTAGCTCATCGTGGTGCCGGCGGGGATGTGAGCCAGCGCGTTCCAGACCTTCTGCTGGAACGGCGTGCCGGCGATACGCCATGCGATGGCCGAGAGCTGACTGAGATCGCCTTCGAAGTAACCGGACAGCGCCGTCCGCATGGATGCAGGCGCAGGCCGATCACTGAGATCGACTGCACCGTAGTGCAAGCGTAAGAGCTCGCGCATGCGATGCTCATAGTCTTCCCAGTCCAGTGCGCGTAGCGCACCCTCGGCATCGGTGACGAGCAAGGCAATCCCGATCGGCGTCGTCAGGCGATCGAGGCCGAAGCTTGCAGACGGTTTGGTTGATCGCCCGGGCATGGTGGCACCATTGCATCGAAACATGCATCGCGTTTGACATGCCGGCCGTGCTATCGTCCACCCGAAAGCTGACGCTGGGGGAGCTCAACTTGATCCTGATCGCCAATGTCCTGGTGGCGCTGGTCGCCACACTGCACGTCTTCTTCCTGATCCTGGAGATGTTCCTCTGGGACAAGCCGCAGGGCTTGAAGGTGTTTCGCAACACGCCGGAGAAGGCCGAGATCACGAAGGTGCTGGCCGCCAATCAGGGCCTCTATAACGGCTTCCTCGCCGCCGGCCTGATCTGGGGTCTCGTCCACGGCAACTCGGCCTTCGCATTCCAGATCAAGGCGTTCTTCCTGCTTTGCGTGATCGTGGCCGGCGCCTATGGCGCTGCGACCGTCAGCACCCGCATCCTGATGGTGCAGGCCCTTCCGGCGGCGGTCGCGCTGGTTGCGTTGTTCCTGGCCTGAGACGCCTGACCCGGGACTCCCTGGCCTGAGACGCTACGGCGCAGCGCTGCGATCCTTGCGCGGCGGCGAAGCTTCCTCCACAATCTTCGGCAGCGATGGCGACCGTTGCAATCAACGGGAAAAGACCATCGGCCGAAAATTCCGTCAGGAGGAACAACCAATATGACCAATCGCAGAGCTTTCTTAGCTGCCACGACAGCGCTCGCCTTCACGTTCTCCGCGAACCAGGCCTTCGTAAGCCAAGCCTTCGCCCAGAAGAAGTACGACACGGGGGCGACCGACACCGAGATCAAGATCGGCCAGACCGTGCCGTTCTCCGGCGCCTACTCGGTCTACGCCAATATCGGCAAGACCCAGGCCGCCTACTTCAAGATGATCAACGATCAGGGCGGCATCAACGGCCGCAAGATCAATCTGATCCAGTATGACGACGCCTATTCGCCGCCGAAGACGGTGGAGCAGGTGCGCAAGCTCGTCGAGGGCGACGAGGTGCTGTTCACCTTCCAGCTCATCGGCACCGCGGCCAACGCCGCCGTGCAAAAATATCTCAACGGCAAGAAGGTGCCGCAGTTGCTGGCCTCGACCGGCGCGGCCCGCTTCAACGATCCCCAGAACTATCCCTGGACCATCGCCTACAATCCCAACTACGTGTCCGAGGGACGCATCTACGCCAAATACATTCTCAAGGAGCATCCGAACGCCAAGATCGGCGTGCTCTACCAGAACGACGACATGGGCCGCGACTATCTTGCGGGCCTCAAGAGCGGCCTCGGCGACAGGGCCGCCAGCATGATCGTCGGCGAGGTCTCCTACGAGGTCACCGACCCGACCGTCGATTCCCAGGTGGTCAAGCTGAAGTCGATGGGCGTCGACGTGTTCTTCGATGCCTCGACGCCGAAATTCGCGGCACAGGCGATCAAGAAGCTCGCCGACCTCGGCTGGACGCCGGTGCACATCCTCGACATCAATGCGAGCCCGATCTCGGCGACGCTGAAGCCGGCTGGCCTCGACATCTCCAAGGGCATCATCTCGACCCAGTACGGCAAGGAGCCCAGCGATCCCCAGTGGAAGGACGATCCCGGCGTGAAGGCCTTCTTCGCCTTCATGGACAAGTATTTCCCGGAAGGCGACAAGCTCAACACCGTCAACACCTACGCCTATTCGGTGGCGGAGCTGCTGGTGCAGGTCCTGAAGCAATGCGGCGACGATCTGACGCGTGAGAACATCATGAAGCAGGTCGCCAACATCAAGGACTTCACGCCGAGCTTCGCGCTGCCCGGCATCAAGATCAACACCGGACCGAACGACTTCCGCGTCAACAAGCAGATGCAGATGATGAAGTTCAACGGCGAACGCTGGGAACTGTTCGGACCGATCATCGAGGACACGGGACCGTCGGGCTAGTCCCGATCTCGTAGGGTGGGTTACGCCCAGCGGACTGCGCTTCGCGCAGTCCGCAAGGCTATCCCACCCTACGAACGCCCACCTTGCGTCGCAACAATCGTTCCTCCACACTTGCCCTCAGCGATGGCATCGGACGCGTCCTGCGGCCGGCAGATCATCGGCAAAAACAAACTGAGGGAATTGCGAATGAGGAATGGAAAGCTGCATCTGGCCACGGCGCTTGCTCTGGCGCTGTCGATTTCAGCGGCCAATGCCCAGAAGAAATATGATCCGGGCGCCAGCGACACCGAGATCAAGGTCGGACAGACCATGCCGTTCTCGGGGCCGGCGTCGGCCTATTCGTCGATCGGCAAGACGCAGGCCGCCTATTTCAAGATGATCAACGACCAGGGCGGCGTGAACGGCCGCAAGATCAATTTGATCCAGTATGACGACGCCTATTCGCCGCCGAAAGCCGTGGAGCAGATCCGCAAGCTGGTCGAGAGCGACGAGGTGTTGCTGACCTTCCAGATCATCGGCACGCCCGTGAACGCGGCCGTGCAGAAATATCTCAACGCCAAGAAGGTGCCGCAGCTGTTCGCGGCGACCGGGGCCTCGAGGTTCACTGATCCCAAGAACTTTCCGTGGACCATGGGCTTCAATCCCAATTACTTCGTCGAGGGCCGCATCTACGGCCAGTACATTCTGAAGGAGCATCCGAACGCCAAGGTAGGCGTGCTCTATCAGAACGACGACCTCGGCAAGGACTATCTGAACGGCATCAAGGCCGGCCTCGGTGACAAGGCCGCCAAGATGATCGTGACGGAAGCCTCCTACGAGGTGTCCGATCCCACCGTCGATTCGCAGGTCCTCAAGATCAAGGATGCCGGCGCCGACCTGTTCTTCAGTGCGACGACGCCGAAGCAGGCCGCGCAGGCCATCAAGAAGATCGCCGAAATGGGCTGGCATCCGGTCCAGATCGTCGACATCAACGCCACCTCGGTCGGCGCGGTGCTGAAACCCGCAGGCCTTGACGCCGCCAAGGGCCTGATCAGCGTCAACTACGGCAAGGAACCGCTCGATCCGACCTGGAAGGATGACCCCGGCATGAAGAAGTATTTCGACTTCATGGCGAAGTACTATCCGGATGGCGACAAGGATTCGAACTTCAACACCTACGGCTACAGCACCGCGCAGCTGCTGGTGCACGTGCTGCAGCAGTGCGGCGACAACCTGACGCGCGAGAACGTCATGAAGCAGGCGGCGTCACTGAAGGACGTCGCCAGCGACACTGCGCTGCCTGGCATCAAGGCCAACACGTCGCCTACCGACTACCGCGTCAACAAGCAGCTTCAGATGATGAAGTTCAACGGCGAGCGCTGGGAGTTGTTCGGCCCGATCCTGGAGGACGCGGGCCCGGCGGGTTAACCAGAAGACGCACGTCGTAGGGTGGGCAAAGACGCGCAAGCGTCGTGCCCACCATCTCTCCACGATCGCGACGAAGGTGGTGGGCACACACCGGGATGCGCATTCGCGCACCCCGGCGCTTTGCCCACCCTACTAACTACTCCGGTATCTCTCCAAAATTCTTCCCGATCCGCAGCACGGCGTGCCGGATCAGCCGCGAGTCCTCGACCGCGGCCTGGCGGTGCTTCACAGCCTCGCGGTAGACGGGATCGCGGATCATCTCGACGAAGGCTCCGACATCAGGATATTCGGCGATGAAGCAATGGTCCCAGCGCTCCTCCTGCGGACCGATCAGCATCAGCTCGAACTTGCCCTGCCAGATGATGCGGCCGCCGAGGCGTTCGAACACCGGGCCGCTCTCGCGGCCATAGGCCGCGTAGGCTTCGGCGCCGCTCGCCTTGCGGCCGTCCGGGTAGGCCGCCTCCTTGCGCAGGCGCACCAGGTTGAGCATGTGGATCGGACCCGGGCGGTCATTGTCCCGGAATTGCGCGAAGATCTCCTTGGTCGGATCGATATGGCCCATTTGGGTTTCCTCTGCGTGTTTCCTCGTGTTTTATGCCGGCGATCCTAGCTCCGTCATCCAATCAGCGGAACTGCGGCGGAGGAATGCCGCACCTCCTAATCGGGCGTTAAGGTCTGGGTAACCGGGCCTTAAACAGCGACCGCTAGCGTGCGGCGGGGCGGGCTGACCGGGCGTTTTTGCGTATGGCGTGGGGAAAGAAAAAGGGTGGGCGGAAGGAGCCGCTGTTCGGCTTGCCCGCGGCGCTCGCCGATCTGCGCCTGACCGCGGCGGATCGCATTCCCGGCGGCGACGACAAGCCGAAGAAATCGACGAAATCATCCGCCAAGCGCAAGGGCGAGGATTCCGGCGACGAGCCGCCGCGCGAGCGGAAAGCGCCAGCCAGCCGCAGCGGCGCCAAGCGGCGCACCAAGTCACGTATTGGCGCCAGCATCGGCCGCCTGGTCTATTGGGGCGCGGTGCTCGGCCTGTGGGGCGCGATCGCTCTGATCGGCGTCGTGATCTATGTCGGCGCCCATCTGCCGCCGATCCAGTCGCTGGAGATTCCCAAGCGGCCGCCAACGATCCAGATCGTCGGCATCGACGGCAGCATGCTGGCGCAACGCGGCGAGATGGCCGGCGCCAATGTCTCGCTGAAGGATTTGCCGCCGTATTTGCCGAAGGCTTTCATCGCCATCGAGGACCGCCGCTTCTACTCGCATTTCGGCATCGACCCGATCGGCATCCTGCGCGCCCTCGTCACCAACGTCATGCATCGCGGCGTCTCGCAGGGCGGCTCGACGCTGACGCAGCAGCTCGCCAAGAACCTGTTCCTGACCCAGGAACGCACCATGCAGCGCAAGCTGCAGGAGGTGGAGCTCGCGATCTGGCTCGAGCGCAAGCACTCCAAGAACGAGATCCTGGAGCTCTATCTCAACCGCGTCTATTTCGGCTCGGGCGCGTATGGCGTCGAGGCCGCCGCGCAGAAATATTTCGGCAAGTCGGCGAAGAACGTCACGGTCGCCGAGGCCGCAATGCTGGCCGGGCTCGTCAAATCGCCCTCGCGCCTCGCGCCGAACCGCAACCCCGAAGGCGCTGAGGCGCGCGCGCAAATCGTGCTTGCGGCGATGGCGGACGCAAAGTTCATCACGGATGCGCAGGCGCAGGCCTCGATCGGCCATCCCTCCTACAATGTGAAACCGGTCGGCGCCGGCACGGTCAATTACGTTGCCGACTGGATCGGCGAGGTGCTGGACGATCTGGTCGGCCAGATCGACGAGAGCATCAAAGTCGAGACCACGATCGATCCGAAGCTGCAGAGCGTGGCGGAAGCCGCCATCATCGACGAGCTCGCGGCCAAGAGCGTGAAGTTCAATGTCAGCCAGGGCGCGCTGGTGGCGATGACACCTGATGGCGCGGTGCGCGCCATGGTGGGCGGGCGGAACTATTCCGAGAGCCAGTACAACCGCGCTGTGACCGCCAGACGCCAGCCGGGCTCCTCGTTCAAGCCGTTCGTGTACCTGACCGCGCTCGAGCAGGGCCTGACGCCTGATACGATGCGACAGGACGCGCCGATCGAGGTCAAGGGCTGGCGACCCGAGAACTACACCCATGAATATTTCGGCGCGGTGACGCTGACGCAGGCGCTGGCGATGTCGCTCAATACCGTCGCCATCCGTCTCGGCCTCGAGGTCGGACCGAAGAACGTGGTGCGCACCGCGCACCGGCTCGGCATCTCCTCCAAGCTCGAGCCCAACGCCTCTATCGCGCTCGGCACCTCCGAAGTCTCGGTGGTCGAGCTGGTCGGCGCCTATGCGCCCTTCGCCAATGGCGGTCTCGCGGTGGCACCGCATGTCGTCACGCGGATCAAGACGCTGGGCGGCAAGCTGCTCTACATGCGCCAGCCTGAGGAGCGCAATCAGGTCATCGACCCCCGCTATGTCGGGATGATGAACGCGATGATGCGCGAGACGCTGATATCAGGCACCGCCAAGAAGGCCGAGATCCCCGGCTGGCCCGCGGCCGGCAAGACCGGCACCAGCCAGGATTACCGCGACGCCTGGTTCATCGGCTACACCGCGAGCCTCGTCACGGGTGTCTGGCTCGGCAATGACGACAACTCGCCGACCAAGAAGGCGACCGGCGGCGGCCTGCCGGTGGAAGTGTGGTCGCGCTTCATGAAGGCGGCGCACGAAGGCGTGCCGGTCGCGGCATTGCCAAGCACACAAGGTGGCTGGGGCCTGTCGAACCTCGCGCAGGCGGCCTCGCAGGTGTCGCCGCCGACAGCGGCAGCGCCCGGGCCGGCAACCGCAAGCAATGGCGGCTATCGTCCACCGCCGACGCGCGCCAATGCGCGGCCGGAAGCGGCGGCGGGGCTCGACGGCTGGCTGATGGACCGGCTGTTCGGCGGAAACCGATAGGCTCGGGCTGAGGTCTCCATGACCTCAAAACAAAAACTGCGAAAACAACCCCATGCACAGTAGCCGAAGATAACGAAATCAACGGCTTGCAGAGGCAGCCCAGACGCCTGAAGCACGTGCCTGGAAATCAGCGACATCGCTTCGGCAAGTCCTGCCCAGCGCGGCAAAATTCGCCGCGCCCCGGAACTCGCCTAAAGCAAAAACTCCAATCCCTTCAAGCTCCCGTCAGCGGCCCGGGATTTGCTCTCATAAGTTGAACGAGTGTCTGGGAGCGTTCCATGATTTCAAATCTATCCAGCGCGGCGCTGCCGCATCTGCGGCCCGCTTCAGCATCCACTTCAAATGCGAGGTCTGGTCTTCAGGCGGTGGCACCGGATGCGACCGACGCGGCAACCAGCGGCTTCCGGATCGACCTCTCGCAGGTCAAGCCGCTGTCAGGCGCCAAGGTCATATCGGCCGCGGATGATCCCGTCCTGCATGACCTCATGGCAACGCATTGGCTGATCGCGCACGAGACCAATGCACCTCAGTCGGTCGTCGCGGACAATGCGCCGGAGAATACCTACGCGCAGGTGAAAGTGGACGGCAAGGTGGTGGCCACGCTGTACAACGGCGGATCCTCGGCCATGACCAACCTGGCGGGCGCGAAGATCGGCAAGCTGGAAGATCCTCCCGGCTTGAGCGGACCAGACCTGGCGCAGTGGCGCGCCGACAATTACGCCAGGCTGCTTGGCGGCACCGTCGAAAAGGCGCCCACCGCGATCACGCAATCGCAATGGACACCGCGTGAAAGCAGTTCCTCGACCTACAGCCGCGAGCAACTCGACGCTGCGTTCCAGGCGATGCTGGCCGAGGGCCAGAAGGCCAGCGCGCAGCGGCAATCGTCCTATCTGGCGTCATGCGCGCAAGCGGGGACGAGTGCGGATTTCAGTGCGTGAGCGGAGTCTGCAGCCGGCTCATTCTCAACTGTCATTCCCCGCGAAGGCGGGGAATCCAGTATTCCAGAGACATCGAGATTCATAACGACTGCCGCGGCTTACTGGGTCGCCCGGTCGAGCGGGGCGACGACAGCGACGGTTAGGCGACAGCGCCCCTAATCCTCGACCCCATACCGGTGCAGATCATTGCCGTAGGTGTCGAGCCACTTCTTGGCGCGCTCCATCGACGGGCAGACTTTTCCGCACACGCGCCAGAACCGCGCCGAGTGGTTCATCTCGACGAGATGGGCGACTTCGTGCGCGGCGAGGTAGTCGAGCACGAAGGGCGGCGCGAGGATCAGGCGCCAGGAGAACGACAGCGAGCCGGCCGAGGTGCAGGAACCCCAGCGGCTGGACTGATCGCGGATCGACAGGCGCTTGACCCTGACGCCGAGCTCGGCGGCGTAAGCCTCCGCCGAACGCTGGAGGTCGCGGCGCGCCTCGCGCTTGAGGAAGTCGCTGACGCGGCGATCGACATGCTCGAGCCCGCCGGCGACGCAGAGAATGCGTTCGCCGCTATCGCGCGTCTCGGTCCACACCGTGCCGCGCGTGCCAGCGCGATGAACGATGCGATGCGACGTGCCGCGGAGCGGTATCACCGTGCCCGGCTGGAACGGCGCGGCCTTCGGCAGGCGACCGAGGCGCGCCGCGATCCACGCACCGTGGCGCTGCGCAAAGTCTTTTGCCTCGGCCAGCGTGCCGCGCGGCGGCATGGTGAGGATGGCTTCGCGATCGCTCGGATGAATTCTCAGGGTGTAACGGCGCGCGCGGCGGTGCCGGCGCAATCGGATGGCAAAATATTGCGATCCATGGGTGATCAGGACGGTCTTGGGTTCGTGGGGCCGCCGATAGAGGAGAGCGCGAGTGGCCATGTCTGTCAGTCCGGGGGGCAGGAGGGCGCCCGGATTTTGCCATAACCGCCGCCAGGGAAAGCGCTCGGCGCAAAAACAAATCATTTGCCCAATATACAGCGGTCTGACGTCCGGGAGACCCTACAGACTGGGGTTGGAACCGTCTTTTTTCGCCCCCGCTGGACGCATGCGGCACCCCCAAGGGGTGAGGGAAGACTCACTCCTATAAGGCTACCTAAATACCGCGAATCTGGAGAGAACCAGGCCCGGCCGGAGCCTCCGGCGGGGCCTGGATTTTCGACGGGAAAGCCGAAAACGAAGGTTATTCGGCCGCCAGAGCCTGCAATGAACTCGGATTCGCAGCTGAGACCATGAAGTCATGGATTCGCGGAACGATTTCCGACTTGAAGCGCGAGCCGTTGAACACGCCGTAATGTCCGACGCCCTTCTGGACGTAATGAACGCGGCGATGATCGGGGATCGAGCTGCACAATGTGTGCGTCGCTTCGGTCTGACCGAGACCCGAGATGTCGTCGTTCTCGCCTTCGACCGTCATCAACGCCACGCGCGTGACCTTGGATGGGTCCACGCGTGTTCCGCGATGGGTCATCTCGCCCTTCGGCAGCGAGTGCTTCACGAACACGGTGTCGACCGTCTGCAGGTAATACTCGGCGGAGAGGTCCATCACCGCGAGATATTCGTCATAGAACTCGCGATGCTTGTCGACGAGGTCGCCGTCGCCCTTCACCAGATGGGCAAAGAGCTGCTTGTGGGCGTCCATGTGGCGGTCGAGATTCATGCTGATGAAGCCGTTGAGCTGCAAAAATCCCGGATAGACGTCGCGCATCATGCCGGGATGCGGGAACGGCACCTTGGTGATGACGTGGTTGCGGAACCAGTCGATGCCGCGCTCCTGGGCGAGATTGTTCACCGCCGTCGGGTTGCGGCGGGTGTCGATCGGGCCGCCCATCAGCGTCATAGAGGTCGGCACGAAGGGATCGCGCCGCGCTTCCATGATCGAGACGGCGGCGACCACCGGCACGGAGGGCTGGCACACCGCCATGACATGGGTGTTGCCGCCGAGGACGTGCAGCATCTCGATGACGTAGTCGATGTAATCGTCGAGATCGAAGCGGCCATCGCTGAGCGGCACCATGCGGGCATCGGCCCAATCGGTGATGTAGACCTCATGCGCGGGCAGGAAGGCCTCGACCGTGCCGCGAAGCAGCGTCGCATAATGCCCGGACATCGGCGCCACGATCAGCACGCGCGGCTGCGGGCTGCGCAGGGGACGAGCGAACTTGCGATCGAAGTAGAGCAGCCGGCAGAACGGCTTTTCCCAGACCGAGCGGATCTCGACGGGGACGCGGATGCCGTTGACCTCGGTGTCGTTGAGGCCCCATTCCGGCTTGCCGTAGCGGCGCGTGGTGCGCTCGAACAATTCGCAGGCCGCGGCGACCGACTTGCCGACCTCGGTGCGCGCCCAGGGATTGAGAGGATTCTGGAACAGCAGCTTGGTCGCGTCAGTGACCGCACGTGCCGGATTGAGAGAGGCGTGCGCCATCTCGTACATCCAGTACATCGGCGTCGTCAGGACCGGACTGCCTTCTGCAGCCAGGGGCGGTGCGCCGCCAAACTCACCAATAGGCATCGCTATATCCCTCTTCGCATCGCAGCATACTGCCGAATGCGCAATATTGCGTCAATGCATGGTTCCGTACATCTACGGAGCCGAAGCGGCTAAACCAGCCTGAATCCACGGGAAAGTGACGTTATTCACCGCCCGACAGCAGCGAGCCGTGCCGTTTGGCGCTGCGCAAAAGGGCAAGGAATGATGCAAAAGATGCAACCAGAAAGACGGCGTTGATGGCCAGCGCCTCCAGCATCAGATCGGCGCGGAAGGTGTTTTCGATCAGCAGCGCGCGCATTCCCTCGAAGGCATAGGTCGGCGGCAACGCCCAAGCGACGTATTGCAGCCAGACCGGCAACACGCTGACGGGGTAGTAGACGCAGGCGAGCGGCAGGATCGCGAACATCAGGGTCCAGACGATGCTCTCGGCGCCGAGGCCGTTTCGCAGCACGAGACCCGACACGAAGATGCCGACCGACCAGCTCGTGAAGATCAGATTGCAGAAGAATGCGATCAAGGGCAGGCCCAGAGCATAGACATTGAAGTGAAACATGAACAGGGCGAGCAAGGTCATCGGAATGATCCCGATCGCAAGCCGGATCAGGCTCATGACCATCAGCGACAGCAGAAACTCGATCGGCCTCAAGGGGCTCATCATGAGGTTGCCGATGTTGCGCGCCCACATCTCCTCCAGGAACGAGATGGAGAAGCCGAGCTGCCCGCGGAACAGGATATCCCAGAGGATGACGGCGCCGATCAGCGTGCCGCCGGCGCGCGCGAAGAAATTGGAATTCTCGGCGATGTAATACTGGATGAAACCCCAAGTGATGACCTGCAGCGCCGGCCAGTACAGCAATTCAAGCAGCCGCGGCCAGGATGACAGCAGGAGGTACCAGTAGCGCAGGATCATCGCGCCGATGCGATGGACGGAGATGCCGCGGTGGAGGGGGATGTCCGTCATCGCGCGATAACCTGGCCCGGATGGGATCTGTCATCCCGGGGCGCGACATCGTCGCGAGCCCGGGATCCATAACCACGAAACTCAATTTGGCGAAGACTCGGAGTGACCCGTCTCGCCTCGCAACCGCCGCCTGTGATTATGGATTCCGGGCTCGCGCTCCGCGCGCCCCGGAATGACAGACCTCCATCCGGGCTACGAATACGGGTACGACCGCTCACCTCGCCGCCTCCTTCGCACCGTTCACCCGGCCGCGCGCGACGTCCAGAAACACCTCCTCCAGCGTGGTGCGATTGTAGCGCGCCATGATCGCCTCAGGCGTATCGTCGTCCTCGATGCGACCGCGCTTCATGATGATGACGCGGTCGCAGAGCCGCTCGACCTCGAGCATGTTGTGCGAAGCCAAAAGGATCGTGGCGTTGTTGTCCTTGCGATAACGCTCCAGGTGCGCCCGCACCCAGTCGGCGGTATCCGGATCGAGCGAGGCGGTCGGCTCGTCCAGCAGCAGCAGCTCGGGCCGGTTGATCAGCGCTTTGGCGAGCGCGACGCGGGTCTTCTGCCCGGCCGACAGCTTGCCGTTGGCGCGGTCGATGAATTCGGTGAGATCGAGATCGTCCGCGAGCTCGGCGATGCGGCCGGCGAGGTTCTTCACCGCATAGAGCTTGCCGAACACGGTGAGATTCTGCCGCACCGTGAGCCGCATCGGCATGTCGACATAGGGGCTCTCGAAATTCATCCGCCCCAGCACGGAAGCACTCTCCTCGGGCATCCGATGTCCGAGCACCTGCACGCGGCCGGAGGTCGGCAGCACAAGGCCCATGATCATTGCGATGGTCGTGGTCTTGCCGGCGCCGTTGCCGCCCAGAAGTCCGGTGATGCTGCCACGCGGCAACGAAAAGGAGATGTCGTCGACCGCTCGGGTCTGCTTATAGATTTTGACGAGGTGCTCGACCGCGATCGCCGCGGACGAGCTGCGCTCCGCGACAGTCGGCCGACTTGAAGCCTTGTCATTCTCGGTCATGCTGGTCGTTCTTCTGCTATTGCAGCGGATAGCGCAAGGCTTGTAATCCGGTGGTTCCGCGAGCCCAGCGTTTGTGATCTGGAAGGCACCCCCATTGGCCGATATGACTGAAATTGCTGCTTCCGACTTTCGCCACGCGCAGCGGCATATCCGCCTGGACACGATCCTGCGGCTGCGTTGGCTGGCGGTGCTGGGCCAGCTCGCCGCGATCTTCATCGTGGCGCAGGGGTTGGAATTCAACGTCGAGATCGTCCCCTGCGTCAGCATCATCGCCTTGTCGGCCGCGCTCAATCTGGCGCTCCAGACCGTGTCCAATCCGCTGCAGCGGCTGGAGCCGATGCAGGCGGCCGGACTGCTCGCGCTGAACATCGTGGAGCTGGCCGGTCTGCTGTACTTCACCGGCGGACTGCAGAACCCGTTCTCGTTCCTCTTCCTCGCGCCGGTGCTGATCTCGGCCACGGCGCTGCCGGCGCGCTTCACCTTCGGCCTCGGTGTGCTTGCGGTAGCCTGCGCCTCGGTCCTGTTCTTCTTCCATTTGCCGCTGCCCTGGGATTCCGATGATCCCCTGGTGCTGCCGCCGATCTACCTCGTCGGCGTCTGGCTCTCGATCGTGCTCGCGATCGGCGTCACCAGCCTCTACTCGTTCCAGGTGACCGAGGAGGCGCGCAAGCTTGCGGACGCGCTGGCCGCGACCGAGCTGGTGCTGACGCGCGAGCAGCATCTGACGCAGCTCGACGGCCTCGCAGCCGCGGCCGCGCACGAGCTCGGCACGCCGCTCGCGACGATCTTTTTGATCTCGCGCGAGCTGGAAAAGACGGTGAAGGACGCCAGCTTTGCCGCCGACCTGAAGACGCTGCGCGAGCAGACCCAGCGCTGCCGCGACATCTTGAGCAAGATCACCCAGCTCTCCTCCACCGGCGCGCCGTTCGACCGCATGAAGCTGTCGGAGCTGATCGAGGAGGTGGTGGCCCCGCACCGCGATTTCGGCGTCGAGATCAAGGTGCGGATCGCGGTCGCCGCCGTGTCCGAGCCGGTCGGCTCGCGCAATCCGGCGATCCTCTACGGCGTCGGCAACATCGTCGAGAACGCGGTCGATTTCGCCCATACCACCGTCGAGGTGAACGCGTGGTGGAACAAGGACACGATCGAGCTTCTGATCTCCGACGACGGCCCAGGCATTCCGCCCGACATCCTGAACCGGATCGGCGAGCCCTATCTGTCGCGGCGACGAACCACGGATGAGGGCAGCGGTGAGCGACGCGGTCTCGGATTGGGCGTGTTCATCGCGCGCACGTTGCTGGAACGCACCGGCGCCAAGGTCTCGTTTACCAACCGGATCTTTCCGGAACACGGCGCGGTGGTGCAGATCACATGGCCGCGACAGCGTTTTGAGGCTATCGAGAGCCTCGAAGAAACAATAGGATAGGCCGCGACCTTGCGTCGCACAACAGGGCCGATCGACTATCGGCGGCCTTGGCACCGCCCGATTGCGAGGCCATATGTAGTCGCGTTGGAGAGAGGACAAAACCTTGAACGCCATCGCCGAACTGAACGAACAGACCGACCGCTCGCTGCTCATCGTGGAGGACGACAAGCCGTTCCTGGAGCGGTTGTCGCGCGCCATGGAGACGCGCGGCTTCTCGGTGACGTCATGCGACACCGTCTCGGATGGTCTTGCGCAGATCGGCAAGGCAGCGCCGGCATTCGCCGTGGTGGACTTGCGGCTCGGCGACGGCAACGGCCTTGACGTGGTCTCGGCGCTGAAGAAGAAGCGCCCGGATGCGCGCGCGATCGTGCTGACCGGCTATGGCAACATCGCCACCGCCGTCACCGCGGTGAAGATGGGCGCGATCGATTATCTCTCCAAGCCGGCGGATGCCGACGACGTCGTCGCGGCGCTGCTGTCGACCAGCGCGGAGAAATCCGAGCTGCCGACCAACCCGATGTCCGCCGACCGCGTACGCTGGGAGCACATCCAGCGCATCTACGAGATGTGCAACCGCAACGTCTCGGAGACGGCGCGCAGGCTGAACATGCACCGCAGGACGTTGCAGCGCATTCTGGCCAAGCGCGCGCCGAGGTAGCGGTCTCGTAGGGTGGGCAAAGGCGCGCAAGCGCCGTGCCCACGCTCTGTTAGAGTTGGATAGAGATCGTGGGCACGCTTCGCTTTGCCCACCCTACGGCACCGATGTTTGCGGCGCCGCTACTCCCAAAATTCCGCATGCCCTTGCGGGTCGACCAGCCGGTTGATCCGAAGCGCCGCCGCCATTCCAAACCGCACCGTCATCTGCTTGCGCGTGGCCGCAGCGAGCTTGTGCTCGGGCGCTTCGCAATGCAGGTGCGCGCCATAGGCGTCGGCGATGATCAGGCCGGTGCCTTCCGGAAAGATCTCGCACGGCAGGTCCTGAGTGAAGGCGAAGAACAGCCGGTCGCAATGGGCGCGGTACTCGTGCCATTTCTGGTCGGCGCGCAGATCCTCCACCGACGATTTGATCTCGACGATCCAGATCTCGCCGCGCTCGTTCAGCGCCACGAGATCGGCGCGCCGGCCCGAGGGCAGCGGCAATTCGCTGATGCAGGTAAAGCCGAGCGAACGCAGCAGCCGCGCGGTGCCCCGCGCGACCGCGAGCGCCGTCTCCGACTGGCGGCGATCAGGCGGCGGCACGAGGGCGATGTTGCGGGCGGGATTGTCCATGGGGGGAGGATAGCCGATTCCGTAGAACTGCACACTGCTCGATGGAGCCTAAGCGCAGTCTCGATCTCCGCCGTCGTCCCCGCGAAAGCGGGGACCCATAACCACAGGGAGTTGTTGTAGGGCGCTCAGGTAACTCCGAGTCATCGCAAAACTGCTCCCTGTGGTTATGGGTCCCGGATCGGCGCTCCGCTTCGCTGCGCTTGTCCGGGACGACACCGAGGATGAAACACGGAACCTCCCCTCCCCCACGCACTTATCACGCAGCCGCCGCACCTCGGCGGAACCACCGAGGCTGCGCGGATGATCGACGATCTCTGGTACAAGAACGGCGTGATCTACTGCCTTTCCGTCGGCTCCTATATGGACGCCAACGGTGACGGCGTCGGCGACTTCAAGGGCCTGCTCCGCCGGCTCGACTATCTGCATGGCCTCGGCATCACCACGATCTGGCTGATGCCGTTCCAGACCTCGCCCGGCCGCGACGACGGCTACGACATCGCCGACTATTACAGCGTGGATGCGCGTTACGGCACGCTCGGCGATTTCGTCGAGTTCGCCCACGGCTGCAAGCAGCGCGGCATCCGCATCATCATCGACCTCGTCGTCAACCACACCTCGGATCAGCATCACTGGTTCAAGGAGGCGCGGCGCGACAAGAACTCGCCCTACCGCGACTGGTATGTGTGGTCCGACAAGAAGCCGGCCGGTGCCGACAAGGGCATGGTGTTTCCCGGCGTGCAGAAAACGACCTGGACGCGCGACAAGGAAGCGGGCGCGTATTACTTCCACCGCTTCTACGATTTCCAGCCCGACCTCAACACCTCGAACCCGCATGTGCAGGCCGAGATCCTGAAGATCATGGGGTTCTGGATCCAGCTCGGCGTCTCCGGCTTCCGCATGGACGCCGTGCCCTTCGTGATCGCGACCAAGGGTGCGAAGGTGAAGAAGCCGGTCGAGCAGTACGACATGCTGCGCGCATTCCGCGAATTCCTGCAATGGCGGCAGGGCGACGCCATCATCCTCGCCGAAGCCAATGTGCTGCCGAAGACGGACATGGAATATTTCGGCCGCGACGCCGACCGCATGCACATGATGTTCAACTTCCACGTCAACCAGCACCTGTTCTATGCGCTGGCATCCGCAGATTCGCGGCCGCTGGCGAAGGCGTTGAAGGCGACCAAGCCGCGGCCGGCGACCGCGCAATGGGGCCTGTTCCTGCGCAATCACGACGAGCTCGACCTGGGGCGGCTGACCAAGGCGCAGCGCGACTCCGTGTTCAGGAATTTCGGTCCCGACAAGGACATGCAGCTCTACGACCGCGGCATCAGGCGGCGCCTCGCGCCGATGCTGGGCGGCGATCGCCGGCGGCTCGAACTCGCCTACAGCCTGATGTGCACGCTGCCCGGAACGCCCGTGATCCGCTATGGCGACGAGATCGCGATGGGCGACGATCTCTCACTGCCGGAACGCAATTGCGCGCGCACGCCGATGCAATGGTCGACCGAGCCGCATGGCGGCTTCACCAAGAGCAACAGGCCGGCCTGCCCTGTGATCGACAAGGGGCCTTACGGCTATCCCCACGTCAACGTCGCCAAGCAGCGGCGCGATCCCAACTCCATGCTGAACTGGACCGAGCGCATCGTCCGTATGCGCAAGGAGGTGCCTGAAATCGGCTGGGGCGACTTCACGATCATTCCGGTGCGCGATCCCGCCGTGTTCATCATGCGCTACGACTGGCGCAACAATTCGGTGCTGTTCGTGCATAATCTCGACGAGAAGCCGCGCGAGATCGCGTTCTCGGCCGGGCTGCCGGACGAGGCCGGCGCGCACCTGATCAATCTGCTCGCGGAGGACCACAGCCACGCCGACAAGCGCGGCCAGCACCGGATCGTGCTGGAGCCGTATGGGTATCGCTGGTACCGCGTCGGCGGGCTGGATTATCTGCTGAAGCGGAGCGATATCGACGGGGATACGGTGAGAGGGAAGAAGCATCCGGGGTAGTGCCCGACTGTAACCGCACACCCCACTGTCGTCCCCGCGCACGCGGAGACCCATAACCACAGGAAGGAGTTTGTGGCGAGCGGGCAACTCCGAATCGTCGCCAAACCACTCCCTGTGGTTATGGATCCCGGATCTGCGCTCCGCTTCGCTGCGCTTGTCCGGGACGACATCTCACGGCGGGGCCACCACCACGCCCTCATTGCCGCGCAGATCCAGCACGCCTTCGATCCGCTCGTCCTCGCGATCCAAAAACGTTGACAGCAGTATGCTGCTGCCGAAACGGATCGCGCTGGTGGTCACCGCGACCGGATCGGGGCCGAGATTGAGCGCCACGATCACCGCCTGCCCCTCGGCCTCGCGGCGATAGATCAGGAGATCGCCTTGCGCCGCGATCGGATGATAATCGCCGGCGACCAGCGGCCGACTGCTCTTCCGCAGGGTGATCAGGCGTCTGTAGAGGCTGAGGATCGAGCGCGCATCGGCTTCGAGATTGACGACATTGTCGCGCACATAGTGCGCCGGCAGCGGCAGCCACGGCCGCGCCGCCGAGAAGCCGGCGAATTCGGTCGCATCCCACTGCATCGGCGTGCGGCAGCCGTCGCGGCCGACACCGATGCCGGGCACGTTCTTTTCGAAGGGGTCGCGCACGTCCTCCGGCGCAATCGCCACTTGATGCATGCCGATCTCGTCGCCGTAATAGAGCGTCGGCGTGCCGCGCAGCGTCAGCAGCAGCATGGCGGCGACACGGGCCTGCTCGGGACCCACGCGGCTTGCGACGCGCGGGCGATCGTGATTGCCGAGCACCCAGTTCGGCCAGGCGCCGCGCGGCAGCGCCTTCTCGTAATCCTCGATGATTGTCTCGATCGAGCGCGCGCTCCAGAAGGTCAAGAGCAGCGCGAAATTGAACGGCATCTGCGCGCCGGTGAGGTCGTTGCCGTAATAGGCCATGAGACGGTGCAGCGGCAGATAGATCTCGCCGATCAGCACGCGGGCTTCGAATTCATCGGTGACGCGTCGCATCTCGGCGATCACGTCATGCACCTCCGGCTGGTCGGTGGAGTATTGCGTCATGATCCTTTCGTTCGGCGGCCGGCCCTCGACGTAATGCGGATTGGGCGGGTTGTCGCGGAATTCGGCATCCTTGATCAGGTGCCAGATCACGTCGACGCGAAAGCCGTCGACGCCCTTGTCGAGCCAGAACCGCATCACGTCGTAGATCGCGGCACGGACGTCCGGATTGCGCCAGTTCAGGTCCGGCTGCTGGGCGAGAAAGGCATGGTAGTAATATTGCCCCGTGGTCTCATCGAACTGCCACGCGCTGCCGCCGAACTCGGACAGCCAGTTGTTCGGCACCCCGCCGTCGGGTGCCGGATCGCGCCAGATGTACCAGTCTCGCTTGGGATTGTCGCGCGAGGCGCGGCTCTCGACGAACCAGGCATGCTGATCGGAGGTGTGGTTCGGCACGAGGTCGAGGATCAGTTTCAGGCCGTTGTCGTGGGCGGCCGTGATCAGCGCATCGAAATCGGCCATCGTGCCGAACAGCGGCTCGATGCCGGTATAGTCGGAGATGTCGTAGCCGAAATCCTCCATCGGCGAGGGAAAGATCGGCGACAGCCAGATCGCATCGACGCCGAGCGATTTGACGTAAGGCAACCGCTGCAAAATGCCGGCGAGATCGCCGACGCCGTCACCATCTGAGTCCTGAAAGGAGCGCGGGTAGACCTGATAGAAGATGCCGTCGCGCCACCAGTTGCTATCGCTCTGAGCCATGCTGGAGAACCCATCCATAAATCTGCGCCTCGGGCGGAAGAACGCGACAGCAGCGCCCCGGTTCAAATTGGCGAGCCAATTGGGACGGCCGTGTGACGGCGGGCGTGATTGTTCCAGGCTCCATTCCAGATCCTTGGCCGAATCTTTTGCTTGGCGGCATGGCAAAAATCGGCATTGTGGCGCCATGACCGAGCAAAATGACACCCAAGACTCTTCGCAATCCAAGGCCGGCGCGATCATCGTTCCCGTGACGCTGTTCGAGCAGAACTGCACCATCATCTGGGACGAGCCCTCCAAGAAGGCGGTGGTGATCGACCCCGGCGGGGACGTGCCCAAGATCCTGGACGCGATCAAGCAGACCGGCGTCACCGTGGAGAAGATCTGGCTGACCCACGGCCATATCGATCATGTCGGCGGCGCGGCCGATCTGCGCGATGCACTGAAGGTGCCGATCGAAGGCCCGCATGAAGCGGACAAGTTCCTGCTCGACAATGTGGTCGAGAGCGGCGCACGCTTCGGCATGACCGGCGTGCGCAATTTCGCGCCGGACCGTTGGCTCGCCGAAGGCGACACCGTGTCGATCGGCAGCTTGCAATTCGATATTTTCCACTGCCCCGGCCACTCGCCCGGCAGCGTGGTGTTCTTCAACAAGGAGCTGCGCTTCGCCCATGTCGGCGATGTCCTGTTCGCCGGCTCGGTCGGACGCACCGATTTGCCGGGCGGCAGTCACGCCACGCTGATCAACTCGATTCTGACCAAGCTATTGCCGCTCGGCGACGACGTCGGCTTCATCTGCGGTCACGGCGCCGGCTCAAGCATCGGCCAGGAGCGGATGACCAATCCGTTCATCACCGGCGCGATGTGAGGTTTATTCCGCCGCGTCCACAAGCGTGGCGGTCTCAGTGAGGTGACGATCGCCCCAGTCGCGGATCGCCGCGACGACCGGCACGAAGCTATTGCCCTTGCGGGTCAAGCGATATTCGACCTTCGGCGGCACTTCGCCGAAATCCTTGCGGTCGATCAGGCCGCTTTGTGTCAGGGCCTTCAATTCACGGCTGAGCACGCGCGGGGCGATCTCGGCGCTGCCTTCCGTGCCGCGCAATAAACCGCTGCGGATCTCGCCATAGCGGCGCGGGCCGTCCTTGAGGTCCCAGACGATGCGCAGCTTGTACTTGCCGCTGATCATCTTCTGAAAGGCCGCGACCGGACAGATGCGCGCCGGGTTCGCCTTCGCCATGTCGTCTCCTCCACGCGTTAGATTCTTGTTTTGACGCGTTTTCTTCACGCGAACCGGCATCCACTTCGCTCGAAACGCTATGGCAAAGAGGATAGGAGCAACGTCGAAAAAGTCCATACTATCAATTTTGTCCATACTTGCAGGATCGCTAGCAAGCCGCAGATGATGACGCACACGACGAACAGGGAGCGTCACATGAAGCACTTCATGATCAGATATGAATTCAGGAACGGTGCGACGGACGCCTGGCACCAGGAGGTCGGCCGCTTCATCAAGGCGATCGACGGCGATCCGGAGCTGACGGGCCGGATCGGCTATCGCGTCTTGAAAAACCTCGACGATGGCAGCTATTTCCATCTCGCCAGCGTCGCTGACGATGCCGCGCAAAAAGCGCTGCAATCGCGCGACTTCTTCAAAGCCTATCAGGAGATGACGCGGAAGGTCGCCGGCGGCGAGGTGACGGTGACGCCGATCGAGTGGATCGGTCAGACGGCGTAGTTTCCGCGGACTGACACGACGACATCGCTACAAACCTCGCTGTCGTCCCGGACAAGCGAAGCGCAGATCCGGGACCCATAACCACAGGAAGCCGTGTTTTGCGGGGACTCGGAGTTGGCCCTTCGCGCCTCACTTTGCCCTGTGGCAATGGGTCCCGGATCGGCGCGCGCTTGGGGCGCGCTTGTCCGGACGACGGCGGAGTTTGGGGCTACTTCATCAATCCTGCGGCGGTCAGTGCGCGCGTGATGATCTGGCCGAGATCGAAGCTGCGAGCCTCCTCGCGCGTCGGCTCGGCCGGCTGTTCGGCGACCGCTGCGCGGATCGAGCGGGCGAGATGCGGCGCGGGCGTCAGTGCCGGCTGCGCTGCAGGCCTGCTTGTAGACTTGCTTGTAGGCTTGGCCTCCGCCTTTGCAGCGTCTGCAATCCAGCCGGTCAGGCCGAAGAACTTTGCGATGTGATAGGACGAGGAAATGCCGGCCTCGATCAGGAATGCGCCTTCGACGCCATAGCGCTGGTCGTTGTCGGCCAGCCCAAGCGGCGTGCCGTGCGCCATGTCGGTGATGGCGTAGGACTCGACCAGCGTCTCGCCGTCCTTGCCCCACCAGGCCTGGCGCGGATAGCCGTCGACATTGGTCTCCGCCATCGGCGCTTCCGGCAGATCGTGCAGATCGAGCCACTGTTTGACGATCTCGTTGGCATTGCCGGGATTGACGGTGCGGTCGGCGCTGCCGTGCCACACCGAGACCTTCGGCCAGGGGCCGCGATAATCCGAGGCATTGCGCACAAGATCGCCGAGCTCGCGCGCGGGACGCACCGGGGAATGAAACATGCCGTCCAGTGCCTCGCGCAAATTCGAGGCGATGCCATAGGGCAGTCCGGCAATGACCGCACCCGCCGCGAAGACTTCCGGATAGGTCGCGAGCATCACCGACGTCATGCCGCCGCCGGCGGACAAGCCGGTGATGAAGATGCGCTTGGGATCGATGCGATGCGCCTCCGCCATATGCGCGATCATCTCGCGGATCGAATGCGCCTCGCCGCTGTCCCGCGCCGTATCTTCCGGATTGAACCAGTTGAAGCAGGTGTTGCCGTTGTTGATCCGCTGCTGCTCGGGCATAAGCAGCGCGAAGCCATAGTGCTTCGCGAGCGTCGACCAGCCCGCGCCGAGATCGTAGCCCGCCGCCGTCTGCCCGCAGCCATGCAGCACGACGACCAGCGCGCGCGGCTTCTGCAACTGCGCCGGCACGAACGCGAACATGCGCAAGGCCCCCGGGTTGTCGCCGAAGCCGGTGACCTCTTGCAATGGACTGGACGCATCCGCGCTCCGGCCGAGCTCGGCAAAGCGCAGACCGTCCAGCCTCGGCAGACGTCTCAACAGATCAACATTTTTGGCTAACGACACGGCAACTTCCTGGTGGGCGGCTTTCAACGCTTAGCCAAACCAGATAGTTGCTGCATTGCAAAATAAAAAGACCGTGCGCTGTCAATCCACGAAAATCACGGGGAATTCCGCCGAAATCCGCACGAATTAACCGCAATGCCTCGACTTCACGCAGATGCGCGACGCATCCACGACAGAAATGCGGCACAGATCATGATTAATGTCACAAACAGCGCAAGCGAGACCAGAAATCCTGCGCGCGCTGATTGCAAGGTATCGACCGCGAAGAACACCGCGCCGATTGCGGCCACTCCGGCCGCATTTCCGATCTGCGCCGTCGTGCCGTAGATGCCCGACGCCGAGCCTGCGGCGACAGGCTTGACGGTCGAGAGCACCGCGCCGGAGAGCGGCGCCATCACCAATCCCTGACCGTAGCCGAAGATGATCATGACGAACGCGAGCAGAAGCGGCGATGGCGCATCGATACAGGCTGCAACAAGCGCGAGCGCGGCGAGGCCTGCGATCTGCAGCGCACAGCCTTCGATCAACACCTTGGTGCCGCGATGACGCGCCCGCGCGCCGCTGTGGCGCGAGGCCACGACGAAGGCAAGCGCAAGCGGGATGAAGGCCATGCCGGCTGACAGCGGCGGGATTTTCAGGCCGCGCTGCATGAACAGCGTCATGACCAGATAGAAGGAAAGATTGGCCAGGAAGAAAAAGAAGGCGGCGCCAAGCCCGCGCAGGAAAGCGGCGTCCGCCAGCAGCGTGAGGTCGATCAACGGCATGCCGCCGGCACCAGCGACTGCCTGCTCGAGCTTCAGGAACGCTATGAGGACGACGCCGCCGACCGCCATCACGGCCCACAGCCAGGGTGCCCAGCCTGCATCGTGACCAAAAAGCAGCGGGCCGATCAGGCACAGCAGCCCCGCGAACAGGACCGAGCTGCCCTTGATGTCGAGCCTCGTCCCTGATCGCCGCGGCACCGATGGCATGATGCGCCAGGCGGCACCTGCAATGACGAGGCCGCAGGGCACGTTGACGAAGAACACCGAACGCCAGCCGGTGCCGGCAAGGTCGATCGTGACCAGCAGGCCGCCGAGCAGGAAGCCCGCGGCACCCGCCAGCCCCAGCACGATCCCGTAGATGGCGAATGCGCGGCTGCGCGTCTCGTCGGTGAAGAGGAGATGCAGCGTCGCCAGCACCTGGGGCACCATCAGCGCCGCGGTCGCGCCCTGCGCCAGGCGAGCGATGATCAGCTCCACCCCTGAGAGCGCGAGCCCGCACCACAGCGAGGTCGCCGTGAAGCCGAGCAGGCCGGCCAAAAAGACAGTCTTGGTGCCGTGGATATCGCCGAGCCGGCCGCCGGTGACGACAAGCGTGGCATAAGCGATCAGATAGATCGCGATGACCGCTTCGATCTGCGCGGGCGATGCCTTCAGCTCGACCGCAATGGTCGGAATTGCGACGTTAAGGATGAAGGCATCGACGCCGAACATGAATTGGGCGGCCACGACGATGGCCAGCACCCACCAGCGGCGGGTCGAATCGACTTGTTGTGTGACGATCTGATGCATCGGCGCATGACCCGGAACTATCGTTGCCTGATGATTTCAGTTCGTGGGCGGTGGCGCGATTACCTCGTAGGTCAGATTCGTGCGCTCTTCGCCTCTCCCCGCTTGCGGCAGGGCACTCGCACATGCTTCGCGGCGACATCGGAGCAAGCGCCTCGTCCTTCGAGACGACCGCTTCGCGGTCCCCTCAGCATGAGGCTGAACTGCGTCGGTGTGCTTTGAAACTGCACCGGCGTACTCCGCCTTCATCCTGAGGGCCCGCCAACGGCGGGCGTCTCGAAGGATGTGCCGCGGCGGAGGTTGCCTCAAATGCATAGCCCTGCCGCAAGCGGGGAGAGGGAGAAGAGGCAACTTCGCCGCATGCCTGCATTCCGCCGCGCGGGACACCGCGCGATTGCGTTCGTGCCATCAGGCACGTAGCCTCACGGCCTCAACAAACAGAAAATCAAAGCCGGAGAGAACGCCATGGCGCGCCTGAAGTTCGGAGCCTTCCTTGCCCCGCATCACCCGATCGGGGAGCATCCGATGCTCCAGTTCCGGCGCGATCTCGAGCTGGTCGAGCAGCTCGATGCGCTCGGCTACGACGAGTTCTGGTGCGGCGAGCATCATTCCTCGGGCTGGGAGATGATCGCCTCGCCCGAGATGTTCCTGGCTGCGGCCGGCGAGCGCACCAAGCGGATCAAGCTCGGCACCGGCGTGGTGTCGCTGCCCTATCACCATCCCTACAACGTCGCCCAGCGCATGGTGCAGCTCGACCACATGACCGGCGGCCGCGCCATCTTCGGCTCCGGCCCCGGCGCGCTCGCCTCCGACGCACACACGCTCGGCATCGACCCGATGACGCAGCGCGACCGGCAAGACGAGGCCATCGGCGTCATCCGCCGGCTCTTCAACGGTGAGCGCGTCACGGCCAAGAGCGACTGGTTCACCATGAACGATGCCGCGCTGCAGATCCTGCCGCTGCAGGAAGAGATGCCGTTCGTCGTGGCCTCGCAGATCTCGCCCTCCGGCATGACGCTCGCCGGCAAATACGGCTGCGGCATCATCTCGCTGGGCTCGATGACGACACAGGGCCTGATGTCGCTACAGCAGCAATGGCAGTTCGCCGAGGACGCTGCGAAGAAGCACGGCACCAAGGTGAACCGCGCCGACTGGCGCGTGCTCTTGACCTTCCACATCGCCGAGTCCCGCGAGCAGGCGCGCAAGGAAGCCGGCGCCGGGCTGATGCGCTGGCACAACGAATATAATGTCGGCACGCTGCAGCGGCCGGGCCTGACCGCGTTCTCCTCGCCGGATGAAGCCGTGGACAAGACCGCCTTCGTCGAGGGCGCGGCGTCCACCATCGGCACGCCCGACGATCTCGTCAAAACCATCAAGAACGTGATGCAGGTCTCCGGCGGCGTCGGCGCCATCATCGGCTTCGTGCACGACTGGGCCAATCCGGAGGCGACGCGCCGCAGCTGGGATATGGTTGCGCGCTACGTCGTGCCCGAGATCAACGGCTATATCGACGGCCTGCGCAGGTCGCAAAAATTCGTGATCGAGAACCGCGCCATCTTCGAGCGTGCAGGCCAGGCCGTGATGGCCAAGATCATGGAGAACGAGAAGGCCGCCGAGGCGCTGAAGGTGACCGGCCCCGGCCGCGTCGCCATCCCCGCCGTCAACGCCCCGGATCTGCAGAAGGAAGCGGCGAAGCGGTAGGATGCCAGCTCTCTCTACTCGTCGTCCCGGACAAGCGCGCCCAAAGCGCGCGCAGATCCGGGACCCATAACCACAGCATAGGGTTTGGCGAAGATTGCTAACCACTATCTCGCACACTCCCTGTGGCTATGGGTCCCCGCCTACGCGGGGACGACATCCGAGGTAAATTGCACCACCAAGCGTCGCATCATCGCGGCCAGATCGTGCTATGTTCGCGGAGCCTGCCAACCGGAGCAATCGTCATGTCGATGCAGAATGTGGCCGCAACGGCGCCCGACTACACCGCGCCCAAGCGCAACGCCCTGACGCACATTCCCGGCGACGAGGGATGGCCGATCATCGGCAAGACCTTCCAGGTGCTGGCCGATCCCAAGGGCCACATCGAGGCGAACGGCGCCAAATATGGCCCGGTCTACCGCACCCATGTGTTCGGCGAGACCAATGTCGTGCTGCTCGGGCCCGAGGCCAACGAGCTGGTGATGTTCGACCAGCAAAAGCTGTTCTCCTCGACCCACGGCTGGAACAAGGTGCTCGGCCTGTTGTTTCCGCGCGGATTGATGCTGCTCGATTTCGACGAGCACCGGCTGCACCGCAAGGCGCTGTCGGTCGCGTTCAAGTCCGGGCCGATGAAATCCTACCTGGCCGATCTCGACCGCGGCATCTCCGCGCGGGTCGCGCAGTGGAAGGCCAAGCCCGGCGAGATGCAGCTCTACCCCGCGATGAAGCAGCTCACGCTGGATCTCGCTGCGGCGTCCTTCCTCGGCGCCGATATCGGGCCGGAGGTCGACGAGATCAACCGCGCCTTCGTCGACATGGTCGCCGCCGCGGTCGCCCCGATCCGCCGTCCCCTGCCCGGCACCCAGATGGCCGCCGGCGTCAGGGGGCGCAAACGCATCGTCGCCTATTTCCGCGAACAGATCCCGCTTCGCCGCGGCAATCATGGCGGCGATGATCTGTTCTCGCAGCTGTGCCGCGCCACCCATGAGGACGGCGCGCTACTCTCCGAGCAGGACATCATCGACCATATGAGCTTCCTGATGATGGCGGCGCACGACACGCTGACTTCGTCGCTGACCTCCTTCATCGGCGAACTCGCTGCCAATCCGGACTGGCAGGACAGGCTGCGCGCGGAAGTCCTCGCGCTCGGGCTCGCGCCGGGCGCGCCGAGCAGCTTCGACGATCTCGAAAAGATGCCGCTGTCCGAGATGGCGTTCAAGGAAGCGCTGCGGATCAAGCCGCCGGTGCCTTCGATGCCGCGCCGCGCCATGCGCAATTTCACTTTCAAGGGTTTTACGATTCCCGCCGGCACCGCGGTCGGCGTCAATCCGCTCTATACCCATCACATGAAGGATATCTGGCCGGAGCCGGATCGTTTCGATCCCTTGCGCTTCACCGAGGAAGCGCAGCGCAATCGCCACCGCTTCGCCTGGGTCCCGTTCGGCGGCGGCGCGCATATGTGCCTCGGCCTGCACTTCGCCTACATGCAGGCAAAATGCTTCGCGCGGCACTTCTTGCAGAACATCGAGGTATCGCTGGAGCCCGGCTACAAGCCGGACTGGCAGATGTGGCCGATCCCGAAGCCGCGGGACGGGCTAAGAGTGCGGGTGAAGGCGGTCTGATTTTCTCGTGTCCCGGACGCGCGAAGCGCGAGCCGGGACCCGGAATGCTGCGATCGAGTCGGTGGAGACATGGGCCCCGGCTCTGCAGCGCACCGCACCGGACGATGCTTCGCATCGCCGGGGACGCTGCGCTGCGTCCGGGGCACGAGATCTCGTAGGGTGGGCAAAGGCGCGGAGCGCCGTGCCCACGGTTCGTCGCGATGAAGAATTCGTGGGCACGCTTCGCTTTGCCCACCCTACGGCACCGTCGCCCGGAGCGACTACGCCCCCTGATCGAACGCCTTGCGCAAGGCCACATAGCCCTGCTGCTGCTGGCTCCAGTTGCGGCCGCCGGTCATGGCGCCGTCGACGACGAGATCGTGCCCGTTGATGAAGCTGGATTCGTCGCTGGCCAGGAACACCGCGGCCTGGGCGATGTCATCGGGAAGGCCCGCGCGCGGGATCGGCTGGGCGGTCTTGTAGACCTCGCGCATCACCGCCGGCGTCTTCTCCGCAGCATCGGTCGAGAGTCCGAGCGCCTTGCCGAAAATGCCGGTCGCGATCGCGCCCGGCGAGATCGCGTTGACGCGCACGTTGGACTCGCCGAGCTCCATCGCCACGCATTTGGTGAGATGGATCACCGCCGCCTTGGCCGCGCTATAGACCATCGAGGACGAGAACCCGGCGAGGCGGCCGGCGATGCTGCCATTGTTGATGATGCTGCCGCTCCCCTGCCTCTTCATGTGGGGCGCGGCGTGCTTCATGCCGAGCATGACACTGCGCACCAGCGTCGCCATCGCCGCATCGAAGCGCTCGACCTCGAGGCCTTCGATGCCGCCGGTCTGCGCCGGGCCGCCGGCATTGTTGAACAGGCAGTCGATCCGGCCGAACTTGTCCACGGCGAGCGCGATCAGCGCCTGCATCTGGTCTTCGAGCGTCACGTCGGTCTGGCGGAAGATGCAGTTGGCGCCGAGCTGCTTGGCCAGGGCTTCGCCCTCCGGTAGACGCCGCCCCGCGATCACAATTTTGGCACCTTCGGCAACGAAGACTTCCGCAGTGCGCAATCCGATCCCGCTCGTCGCCCCCGTAATCACCGCAACCTTGCCGTCCAGCCTGCCCATGGAATGTTCCTGTTTTCGAACGATTTGACGCCAAATGGCGAACATCGGCCGCTGCCATCGCCGCGGACGCCACTATCCCTGCCTGCCTCCGACAAGGCAAGCTATGCTTGTGCGGACGGGATGCGTAACATCTTCACAGGTCGCTCGATTTTCGAACGCATATCGCAACTGGGCTGCGCATGGGGAAGTTGATCGACGAATTCCGTAGGGGTTGGCAGGGTGCGGCGCCGCCATCGCTCGGTCTGAGCATTGCGTTTGCGGTGGCCTGCCTGCTGATTGCCACGCTGACGCGCTGGGCCCTCGCGCATGTGCGGCCCGACGTCTACTTCACTCCCTACTTCCCGGCCGTGTTCTTCGCCGCCGCGTTCGGGGGCTTCCGGATCGGAATCGTGACAGCGCTGGTCGGCGGCATGCTCGGCGTCGTGGTGAATTTCGGCGATGCCTTTGCCGATCGGGCGCGATTTGCCCTGCTGGCACTCTATTGGGCGGTCTGTGCGCTCACCATCTGGGGCGTCGAGCACTATCGCACCATGCTGGCGGAGCAGCGCCGGATCTCCAAGCGCCTGATCGAGGAAGAAGATTATCGCAAGCTGCTGGTCGACGAGCTCCAGCACCGGCTGAAGAACAAGCTGTCGACGGTGCACGCCGTGCTGCACCAGGTGCTGCACGACCACCCGCAGGTCTGGGCCCGGGTCGATCCTCGGTTGCGCTCGCTGGCCGCGACCGACGATCTGATCTCGCGGATCGACAAGGCGGGCTGTGACATCCGCGACCTCCTGATCTCGGAGCTCGGCCCCTACGGCCATGTCCGCTTCACCCTCAATGGCGACCGCCTGTTCCTGCCGCCGAAGCTCGCGGTCACGCTCTCATTGATGTTTCACGAGCTGGCCACCAATGCGGGCAAGTACGGCGCGTTCTCCGCGCCGCGCGGTCTGCTGCAGGTGTCATGGACCGTCAGCGATGACCGCCTGATCATCACCTGGGACGAGACAGAGGGTCCGAGCGTGGACAAGGTGTCCGAGCCCGGCTTCGGCACCAAGCTGTTGAAATCGGCACTGTCGTCCTTCGATGGCAGGACCGAGATCTCTTACTTGAAGACCGGGCTGCATTGCATCATGCAGTGCCGCATCCCCCGAAGCGAATAGCATCGCGCGTCAGGCGAAAGCCGGCCCGCGCACCCGCCCGCAGTTTCGCACGGGCCGTTGACCCTCTGTTAATGACGATCGTCGGCGCGCGTCGCAACGTCGCAAAACACCCCCGTATTTCTCCGTACCCCTTAACCAAACTTAAGAGGGAACTGCGCATGATTGCGTGCATTGCAGGCGCGCTGAAACAACAAGATTCATGACTTCTATGAACGACAACCAATATTCCGGCGCGACTGAAGCCGAGCTCGGTTTTCTCAAGGAAATCGTTAGAATGCTGCCGGCCGGCCTGACCGTGCAGGATGCGCATGGCGAGCTTCTGCTGGTTAACGATGCCGCGGCCGCGCAGCTCGGCATGGATGGCAGCCGTCCCTCACCCGATCTTGCGCCGCGCCGCGAAGCCTGCCGCCAGGCGCTGAGCGCCGGCCAGGCTGTCGTCACCGAGGAGGCGCTTCACGGCGGCGCTGCGCGCCAGGTGCTGCTCACGACCCATCGTCCCGTTCGCCTCGCCGGACGCGAGCTGCTGATCTCGGCGTCCTCCGACATTACCGAGCAAAAGAATTTCGAGGATCAGCTGTTCCGCTCGGCCTATTTCGACGAGCTGACGGGATTGCCCTCGCGGCGCGTGATCGAACATCACGCCAACAATCTGCTGGCGGAGAATGGCGGCGGCGAGCGTTTCGCGCTGGCCTTCCTCGACGTCGACAATTTCAAGCACATCAACGACTATTACGGCCACGCCGTCGGCGATGCGCTGCTGGTCGAGCTGTCGAAGCGGCTCGGGCGCGACTTGCGCGATTCCGACATGCTGTCGCGCATCTCCGGCGACGAATTCCTGCTGCTGCTCTCCCCGATCCAGAGCCAGGAGGAAGTCGCCGAGTTCATGCAGTCGACGCTGGAGCGGCTGACGGCGCCGTTCTTCATCGACCATTCGGAACTCTTCGCCTCCACCTCGGTCGGCATCAGCCTCTATCCCGATCACGGCCGCAGCTTCGAGACGCTGCGCCAGAATGCCGACATCGCGATGTACCGCATCAAGAACGACGGCAAGGGATTGGCAGCCTTCTTCGATTCCAGCATGGAGCGCGAGGCGCTGGCGCGGATGAAGATCGAACAGTCGCTGCGGCTCGCCATCCTGGAAAAGCGTTTCTGCTGCGCCTTCCAGTCCAAGGTCGACATCCGCACCCAGGCTGTGAAGGGCATCGAGGCCCTGGTGCGCTTGCGCGACGACGAAGGCGTGATCCAGGCGCCGGGATCGTTCATCAATCTTGCCAGCGAGCTCGGGCTGATCGACGAATTGACCCATCTCGTGCTCGCCGAAATCGTCAAATCGATCGACCTGATCAACGAGACGTTCGGCGCGGAAGCGACCATCAGCATCAACGTCGCGGCCAAGCAGGCCGGCAACCCCGAATTCATGCGCAGCTTCGCGCGGGCGCTCGACGACACCGGCTTTCCGCAGCGCTTCATGATCGAGGTGACCGAAGACGCCTTCGTCGCCAAGAATCATTTCCAGGACGAGATCCTGCCGATGTTCCGCAAGCTCGGCGTCGGCATCTCGATCGACGATTTCGGCACCGGCTATTCCTCGCTCTCGGCGCTGGCCGACATCACCGCCGACGAGATCAAGATCGACCGCTCCTTCATCACCGACATCCATAAGCGCCCGCGCAGCCAGGGCATCCTGCGCGCGATCGAATCCTTGAGCGAAGCGCTCGGCATGACCGTGATCGCCGAAGGCCTCGAATCCTACGAGGAGCTCGCTTATCTGCAGGCCGCGACCAAGATCCGCTACGCGCAGGGCTATTATTTCTCGCGCCCGATCTTTTTGGAGGAGTTGAAGCTGGCAACGCCCGTGTCCAGCGAGTCGCGCGCCAGCGTGGCAAACCGCCCGCACCAGCAGAACCGCCAGGGCTATTCGCGGGCGAGCGGGTATCGAAGGTAGGGGCGCGAGCGCTGCAACACATACCGCTGTCGTCCCGGGGCGCGAAGCGAACCCGGGGCCCATAACCACAGGGTGTGGTTTGGCGCGAAGACGGTCACTCCGAGTCCCCCGTTATCACATCTCCCTGTGGCTATGGGTCCCGGATCGGCGCTTCGCTTGTCCGGGACGACAGCGGAGTATGGGGCACAATCCAATTCCCCCTTTGAAATTGCTGCCCTTTTGCTAATACACAGGCAGACTTCCCCCGGGATATGTCATGTCCGCCTCTTCCGCCTCGATCAGCGATCCCGCCTATCTCCGTGCGCGCGCGATGGAAACGCTGTTCGAGCGGCTGGAGAAGCTCTGCGAGGGCGCGATCGCGATCGACCGCGGCGGACGCGTCGTCTACGTCAATGAAAAATATCTCGCGGCGCTCGGTCTCAAACGGACCAGTGAGGCAATCGGCCGGCCGATCGAGGAGGTCATCCCCAACAGCCTGATGCGCAAGGTGGCCGAGACCGGCGAGCCGATCCTGCTCGACATCATGGAGCTCGGCGGAGAGCAGCTCGTCGTCACGCGCATGCCGATCGAGGACGAGAACGGCACGGTGATCGGCGCGATCGGCTTCGTGCTCTACGACCATCTCGAAAGCCTGAAACCTCTGCTCGCCCGCGTCGCCCAGCTCGAGAGCGATCTGCGGCTGGCGCGGCGGCAATTGTCCAACGCCCGCGCGGCGCGCTTCACTTTCGCCGACTATGTCGGCACCACGCCTGGAATCGCGCAGGCCAAGCAGCTTGCAAGCCGCGCGGCGCGGCAGAGCGTCACCGTGCTGCTCACCGGCGAGACCGGAACGGGCAAGGAGATGCTGGCGCAGGCGATTCACAATGCCTCCTCGCGTGCGGAGAAGCCGTTCGTCAGCGTCAATGTCGCCGCGATTCCCGACACGCTGATCGAGTCGGAGTTCTTCGGCACGGCGCCCGGCGCCTATACCGGCGCCGACCGCAGGGGACGCGAAGGAAAATTCCGCATCGCCGACGGCGGTACGCTGTTCCTCGACGAGATCGGCGAGATGCCGCTGCAATTGCAGGCCAAGCTGTTGCGCGTGCTGCAAGAGCGCGAGATCGAGCCGCTCGGCTCGGACAAGATCTCCAGGGTCGACGTGCGCGTGGTCGCCGCGACCAATGTCGATTTGCGCAAGCGCGTCAGCGACGGCGCGTTCCGGCCCGATCTCTATTACCGGCTGAACGTGCTCTCGATCGACCTGCCGCCGCTGCGGCAATGCCTGGATGATCTCCCCGACATCTGCGCCCGGCTGCTCGAGGACATCAGCGCCTCCGGCGATTACGTCAAGGCAAAGATCACGCCGAGCGCGTTTTACGCGCTGGCGCGCTATGACTGGCCGGGCAACGTCCGCGAGCTCCGCAACATCCTGGAGCGGGCGCTGATCCTGAGCGATTCCGGCCGGCTGACCGGCGAAGATGTCGCCCGCATTCTTCCCGTCGGCACCGACGTCAGGCCCGCAGCATCCGAGCGCCCGGCCGGAGCGGTGGTGCCCTATGCCGAAGCCGAGGCCGAGTTCGAGAAGCACACGCTCGAACGGGCGCTCGCCGCCAGCAACGGCCAGATCTCCGAGGCCGCCAAAATGCTGCGAATCTCGCGCGCAACCTTCTACAAGAAGCTCGCCAAGTTCGGCCTCGCCGCAGGGTCGGCCTCCGTCTGAGTTTCGAGACACGAACGTGTCCGGAGTCTCGGATTCCGGACACGGCGCTGCGCCGCTGGTTCCGCCAGCAACGGCGAGATTTGCCGTGATTTCAGCCAATTTGCGCAAACCTTCCGCATCTGGCGCGGACCTTGCTCTTCGCTTTGCACAATGACGCATGCTGCACATGCGCATTTGCAACCAGGGAGGACGCAAGATGAGTGAAGCGATCTCGGTCCGTCAGCTTCAGGCGAGACAGCCCTCGCACGTCACGGTCGCCACCGCGAGCCTGATCGGCACGGCTATCGAGTGGTACGACTTCTTCCTCTACGGCACCGCCGCGGCGCTGATCTTCAACAAGCTGTTCTTTCCGACCTTCGATCCCATGATGGGGACGCTGCTGGCGTTCGCGACCTATGCGCTCGGCTTCATCGCGCGCCCGCTCGGCGGCGTCGTGTTCGGGCACTACGGCGACAAGATCGGCCGCAAGACCATGCTCTATCTGACGCTGCTGATCATGGGCGTGGCGACCGCCGCGATCGGATTCCTGCCGACCTACGAGACCGCGGGCATCTGGGCCGCGGTCCTGCTCGTCACCTGCCGCCTGATCCAGGGCTTTGGCCTCGGCGGCGAATGGGGCGGCGCGGTGCTGATGGCGGTCGAGCACGCGCCCGCGGACAAGAAGGGCTTTTACGGCAGCTGGCCGCAGTTAGGGGCGCCGCTCGGCCTCGTGCTCGGCACGCTGGTGTTCTCGGTGGTATCGGCGATGCTGACCGACGCCCAGCTGCTTGCCTGGGGCTGGCGCATCCCGTTCCTGTTCTCGATCGCGCTGGTGCTGGTCGGCCTGTGGATCCGCTTCACCATCGCGGAATCCCCCGAGTTCCAGAAGATCAAGGACACCAAGCAGGAAGTGAAGATGCCGATCCTCGAGGCGATCAGGATGTATCCCAAGAACATCCTGCTCGCGATGGGCGCGCGCTTCGCCGAGAACGGCTTCTTCTACATCTACGCGACCTTCGTGCTCGCCTATGCCACGCAGTCGCTCGGCATGAACAAGCAGGACATGCTCAACGGCGTGCTGATCGGCGCGGCGATCGAGACCTTCACCATCCCGGCCTTCGGTGCGCTCTCCGACCGGCTCGGGCGGCGGCCGATCTACATTTTCGGCGCGGTGTTCTCGGCGCTGATGTCGTTCCCGCTGTTCACGCTGCTGGCGACCAGGAACCCGCAATATGCCTGGATCGCGATCGTGCTCGGCCTCGCGATCGGGCATGCCGCGATGTACGGCCCGCAGGCGAGCTTCCTGTCGGAGCTGTTCGGCACCAAGGTGCGTTATAGCGGCGTCTCGCTCGGCTACAATCTGGCCTCGATCTTCGCCGGCGCACTGTCGCCGCTGATCGCGACGGGATTGATGACGGCCTATGCGCCGGCGACCTGGCCGATCTCGCTCTACATGATCGCGCTGGCGCTGATCACCATCGTGTCGGTCTATTTCGCCACCGAAACACGCAAGATAGTTCAGGGCTGAATGTCCTGATCACCTCGTCCATCGCGAGGAGCGGCCTGTTCCAGGGTCGCTCCTCGCGATAGGATCAAGCAACAACGGCATACGGTCGAAGGGATCGGGAGGAACGCCGTGAGCCATCACCCAGCTCTGCCTTACCTGCGCAATTCCGAGAAGGGCAAGGTCGTCACCGCGGCCGAAGCGGTCATGCTGATCCGCGACGGCGACACGGTCGCGACCGGCGGCTTCGTCGGCATCGGCTTTGCCGAGGAGATCGCGATCGCGCTGGAGGAGCTCTATCTCTCCCACGAGGGCGATGCCCCCTATACGCAGGGCAAGCCGCGCAATCTGACGCTGGTCTATGCGGCGGGCCAGGGCGACGGCAAGAATCGCGGCCTCAACCATTTCGCGCATGAAGGCCTGGTCCGGCGCGTGATCGGCGGACATTGGGGGCTTGCGCCAAAATTGCAGCAGCTCGCGATCGCGGGTCAGATCGAGGCCTATAATTTGCCGCAGGGCGTCATCACACACCTGTTCCGCGACATCGCCGCGCACCGGCCCGGCCACGTCACCCGCGTCGGCATGGGCACCTTCGTCGACCCCCGGCAGGGCGGCGGCAAGCTGAACGCGCGTACCACCGAGGACATGGTGGAGCTGATCACGCTACGCGGCGAAGAGTGCCTGCTCTACAAGACCTTCCCGATCAATGTCGGCATCATCCGCGCCACGACAGGCGATCCCGACGGCAACCTCACCATGGAGAAGGAGGCGCTGACGCTGGAAGCGCTCGCCATCGCCATGGCAGCGCATAATTCCGGCGGCATCGTCATCGCCCAGGTCGAACGCGTCGCCGAGGCCCGCAGCCTCAATCCGCGCCAGGTCAAGATTCCCGGCATCCTCGTCGACTGCGTCGTGGTGGCAAGGCCCGAGAACCATTGGCAGACCTTTGGCACGCAATACAATCCGGCCTTCTCCAGCGAGATCCGTGTCCGCGCCGCATCGCTGCCGGTGATGCCGGTCAGCGAGCGCAAGATCATCGCCCGGCGCGCCGCCCTCGAGCTCAAGGCCAACAGCGTCGTCAATCTCGGCATCGGCATGCCCGAGGGGATTGCCTCGGTCGCCAACGAGGAGCGAATCATCGACCTCATCACGCTGACGGCGGAGCCGGGCGTGATCGGCGGCATTCCCGCGAGCGGCATCGATTTCGGCGCCGCGATCAACACGCAGGCGGTGATCGACCAGCCTTATCAGTTCGACTTCTACGACGGCGGCGGCTTGGACGCCGCCTTCCTCGGGCTCGCCCAGGTCGATCGCGCCGGCAACCTCAATGTCAGCAAGTTCGGGCCGAAGCTCGCAGGCGCCGGTGGCTTCATCAACATCAGCCAGAACGCCAAGGAGGTCATCTTCGTCGGCACCTTCGGCGCGGGCAAGCAGCGCATCGCCGTGAACGACGGCAAGCTCGTCATCGTCGACGAGGCGAAATCACGCAAATTCGTCGACCGCGTCGAGCACGTCACCTTCAGCGGCCCGTTCGCGGCCGCGCGCAAGCAGCGCACGCTTTATGTCACCGAGCGTTGCGTGTTCGAGCTCAGGCCGGACGGACTCGAGCTCACCGAAGTCGCACCCGGCATCGACATCGAGCGCGACATTTTGCGCCTGATGGATTTCAAGCCGCTGATCCCGCGCGAGCCCGCACTGATGGACGACCGCATCTTCCGCGAGGGACTGATGGAATTGCGCGAGCGCCTGCTCACCATCCCGCTCGACCAGCGCTTCACGCTGGACGAGCAGCAGAACCTGTTCTTCGTCAATCTGGAGCGCTATCCGCTGCGCAGCAAGGCCGAGATCGACGCCATCGCCGAGATCGTCGAGAGCCGTTTGGCGCCGCTCGGCCGCCGGGTCTACGCCATCGTCAATTATGACAATTTTTCCATCCTGCCGGAGCTGATGGACGAATATTCCGCGATGGTGCGCAGCCTCGTCGATCGCTTCTATTCCGGCGTGTCACGCTACACCACGTCGGGCTTCCTGCGCATCAAGCTAGGCGAAGCCCTGGGGAGGCGCGGCGTCGCGCCCCACATTTTCGAAAGCGCTGATGAGGCGCAGTCGGATCGGCGTCGGGCCGAGGGAGCCGGCGATGCGCGGCGGGCCCAAAAATGATGCATGCTCGCAAGGCCGATGCGCTCGGCCGGAAGGTTCAATTGCAATGTTCGTAGCGTTGTGCAAATCGCTGTTACCGAGAAACTTTAAATCAGGAGGGACCATCGTGCGTCGATCACTCATCATAACAACAACCATTCTCGCACTCGCTGCGGGCACCTCCGCACAGGCCGACGATCTCAAGGTCGCGCTGATCTACGGCAAGACCGGTCCGCTCGAGGCCTACGCCAAGCAGACCGAGACCGGCCTGAAAATGGGCTTTGAATACGCCACCAAGGGCACGATGACCCTCGACGGTCGCAAGATCGTCATCATCACCAAGGACGACCAGGGCAAGCCGGATCTCTCGAAGGCCGCGCTCGCCGAAGCCTATCAGGACGACAAGGCGGACATCGCGATCGGCACGACCTCGTCGGCCGCGGCGCTCGCCATTCTCCCGGTCGCCGAGGAGAACAAGAAGATCCTGATCATCGAGCCCGCAGTCGCGGACCAGATTACCGGCGAGAAGTGGAATCGCTACATCTTCCGCACCGCGCGCAACTCCTCGCAGGACGCGATCTCGAATGCGGTCGCGATCGGCAAGCAGGGCGTCACCGTCGCAACGCTGGCACAGGATTATGCGTTCGGCCGCGATGGCGTCGCCGCCTTCAAGGAGGCACTCGCCAAGACCGGCGCGACGCTCGCTGCCGAAGAATATGCCCCGACCTCGACCACCGACTTCACCGCAGTCGGCCAGCGCCTGTTCGACGCACTGAAGGACAAGCCGGGCCGCAAGGTCATCTGGGTGATCTGGGCCGGCGCCGGCAATCCGCTGGCCAAGCTGCAGGACATGGACCCGAAGCGCTACGGCATCGAGCTCTCCACCGGCGGCAACATCCTGCCGGCGCTCGCCGCCTATAAGGGCCTGCCCGGCATGGAAGGCGCGACCTATTATTTCTACGAGATCCCGAAGAACCCGGTGAACGACTGGCTCGTCGCCGAGCACCAGAAGCGCTTCAACGCGCCGCCGGACTTCTTCACCGCGGGCGGCTTTGCCGCCGCTATGTCCGTCGTCGCCGCCGTCACCAAGGCGAAGTCGACCGACAGCGAGAAGCTGATCACGGCGATGGAAGGCCTGGAGTTCGACACGCCGAAGGGCAAGATGGTGTTCCGGAAAGAAGACCATCAGGCACTGCAGAGCATGTACGCCTTCAAGGTCAAGGTCGATCCGAACGTCGCCTGGGCCGTGCTCGAGCCGGTGCGCGAGCTGAAGATCGAGGACATGGACGTTCCCGTTCGCAACAAGCGCTGAGTTTGTCCGCGCTGCCCTCTTCTTCACCTCTCCCGCTTGCGGGAGAGGCCGGGAGAGGGCTCTGTCCTCTCGGGGGTTCCCGCCTGCGGAGACACCCTCTCCCCAGCCCTCCCCCGCAAGCGGGGGAGGGGAGCCGACTGTCATCGCGGACATCTCCACGTTTCCATTGCCAGACTCGATTGAATTCGAATGACGCTTACCCTCGAAACACGCGAGCTCACCATCCGCTTCGGCGGCCATGTTGCGGTCAACAGCGTGACCTGCACGTTCCGTCCGGGCGAGCTCACCGCGATCGTCGGGCCGAACGGCGCCGGCAAGACCACCTATTTCAATCTGATCTCGGGTCAGCTGCGCGCCTCGAACGGCAGCATCCTGTTCGACGGCACCGACATCACCCAGCACTCCGCGCCGCTGCGAACCCGCGCGGGCCTCGGACGCGCCTTCCAGCTCACCAACCTCTTTCCGAACCTCACCGTGGAAGAGAACGTGCGCCTCGCCGTGCAAGCGGCGAACGGCACCCATTACGACATGCTGCGGCCCTGGATGGTGCGCCGCGACCTGATCGCACGCGCCGACGCCATTCTCGAGCAGGTCGCGCTCGGCAGCCGCCGCGGCGTCGCTGCGACCGCGCTGTCGCACGGCGACCAGCGCAAGCTGGAGGTCGCCCTGATGATCGCGCTGGAACCGAAGGTCTTCATGTTCGACGAGCCGACCGCCGGCATGAGCATCGACGAGGTGCCTGTGGTGCTCAACCTGATCGCGCAGCTCAAGCAGGACAGAAGCAAGATCATCCTGCTGGTCGAGCACAAGATGGACGTGGTGCGCTCGCTCGCCGACCGCATCATCGTGCTGCATAACGGGCAACTTGTTGCGGATGGTCCGCCGGCTGAGGTGATTGCCTCGCCGATCGTGCAGGAAGCCTATCTCGGCGTCGCGCCCAAGACTGCAGAGGGTACCGCATGACCGACCTGCTCAAACTCTCAGGCGTCCACACCCATATCGGCCGCTATCACATCCTCCAGGGCATCGACCTCGCGGTCCCGCAGGGGCAGACCACGATGCTGCTCGGGCGCAACGGCGCCGGCAAGACCACGACGCTGCGCACCATCATGGGACTGTGGCAGGCGTCCAGCGGCGAGATCAGCCTCTCCGGCGATCGCATCGAGAGCCGCGCGACGCCGGACATCGCAAGGCTCGGCGTCGGCTACGTGCCGGAGAGCATGGCGGTATTCTCCGATCTCACCGTGAAGGAAAACCTGGTGCTGGCGGCGCGCGACGGCCCGCTCGACGACACCCAGCTCGACTGGATTTTTGGTTTCTTCCCGGCGCTGCGCCGGTTCTGGCTGTCGCGGGCGGGGAGCCTCTCGGGCGGGCAGAAGCAGATGCTCTCGATCGCGCGCGCCATCATCGAGCCGCGCAAGCTCTTGCTGATCGACGAGGCGACCAAGGGGCTGGCGCCGGCCATCGTGATGGCGCTGATCGAGTGCCTGAAGGAGATCAAGCGCAAGGGCGCGACGATCCTCCTGGTCGAGCAGAATTTCTTTGCCGCCCGCGAGCTCGGCGACAACGTGCTCGTGATGGACAACGGCACCATCGTCCATCGCGGCGAGATGGCGGCGCTCGCCGCCGACGTGCCGCTGCAGGAGCGGCTGCTCGGCCTGAGCCTGGAGACGCATCAGTGACTGACCTTGCTGCAACCGATCCGCTGCCGAAGCCGAAGCGCGATATCGCACCGATCCTCTTGCCGGTCGCGCTCGCCCTCGTGACGATCCCCCTGATCGGCTCGCCCAGCACCTGGCTGACGCTCACCGCCGCAAGCCTTGCCATGGGCATGATGATCTTCATCATGGCCTCGGGGCTGACCCTGGTGTTCGGCCTGATGGACGTGCTCAATTTCGGCCACGGCGCGTTCATCGCCGTCGGCGCCTATGTCGCGACCCTGGTGCTGGCGCCGTTCGCAGCCTCCATTCAGGCGGATTCGCTCTGGATGAACCTCGCGGTGCTGGCGCCGGCCGCGCTGCTCTCGATGGCCGTGTCGGGCGCCCTTGGCCTCGTCGTCGAGCGCGTGCTGATCCTGCCGGTCTACGGCCAGCACCTGAAGCAGATCCTGATGACGACCGGCGGCCTGATCGTCGCCGAGCAGACGCTCTATGCCCTCTGGGGGCCACAGATCATCCCGATGCCGCTGCCGGCGTCGCTGCGCGGCTCCTTCATCCTCGGCGACGTCGCGATCGCCAAATACCGCGTGCTGGCGATGCTGATCGGCCTTGCCGTCTTCATCGCGATCCAGCTGGTGCTCAACCGCACCAAGCTCGGGCTCCTGATCCGCGCCGGCGTCGAGAACCGCGAGATGGTGGAAGCGCTCGGCTATCGCATCCGCCGGCTGTTCCTCGGCGTATTCATGACGGGATCGGCGCTGGCCGGCCTCGGCGGCGTGATGTGGGCGCTCTATCGCGAGCAGGTCCATGCCTCCATGAGCGACGACCTCACCGTGCTGATCTTCATCGTCGTCATCATCGGCGGCCTCGGCTCGATCGGTGGCTGCTTCATCGGTGCGATCCTCGTGGCCATGGTCGCCAATTACGGCGGCTTCCTGATGCCGAAGCTCGCCCTCGTCTCCAACATCCTGCTGATGGTCGCCATTCTGATGTGGCGGCCGCGCGGCCTCTATGCGGTGACCAGCCGATGATGATCCTGTCAGGCGATCCGCCGCGTAGCCGAATCCTCACGCTCGTTCTCGTCGTCATCATCCTGGCGCTGGCGGCGACGCCGTTCCTGTTTCCGGGGGCCAAGGCAATGAACGTCGCAGCCAAAATCTGCGTCTTCGCCGCGCTGGTCGCCTCCTACGACCTCCTGCTTGGCTATACCGGCTCGGTTTCGTTCGCCCACACCATGTTCTACGGCATCGGCAGCTACGCGATCGCCATCGCGCTGTACGGGTTGGGCCCGAATTGGGCCGCGGTCGCCACCGGCATCGTGGTCGGACTGCCGCTCGCGGCGCTGCTCGCGCTCGCCATCGGGCTGTTTTCGCTGCGGGTCGCCGCGATCTTCTTTGCCATGATCACGCTGGCGGTCGCCTCCGCCTTCCAGGTGCTGGCTTCGCAGCTGTCCTGGCTGACCGGCGGCGAGGACGGGCGCAGCTTTCAGCTGCCCGAGCTGCTGCGGCCCGGCACGGTGCTGATCCCAAAGAGCCTGGTCGGCTTCGAGATCAACGGCCGGATCCTGACCTTCTACCTGGTATTCGCCATCTCGGCGCTGATGATCCTCGCACTGCTGCGCGTCGTGAACTCGCCGTTCGGGCGCGTGCTGCAGGCGATCCGCGAGAACCGTTTTCGCGCCGAGGCGCTCGGTTTCCGCACGGTGTTCCACCTGACCTATGCCAACTGCATCGCCGCGCTGGTCGCTGCCAGCGCCGGCATCCTGAATGCACTGTGGCTACGCTATGCCGGTCCCGATACTTCGCTCAGCTTCTCGATCATGCTGGACATCCTGCTGATGGTCGTGATCGGCGGCATGGGCACGATCTACGGCGCGATTATCGGCGCCACCATCTTCATCCTCGCCCAGAACTATTTGCAGTCGCTGATGGGCGTCGCCTCCACGGCGGCGTCGGAGGCCGGCCTGCCGCTGCTGCCGGGTCTGCTGCATCCCGACCGCTGGCTGCTGTGGCTCGGCCTGCTGTTCATCGCCAGCGTCTATTTCTTCCCGACCGGCGTGGTCGGACGGCTGCGCAATCCCGCTGGCGACAAGAGCAGGCAGCCCGCATTAAGCCGCGATTAATGATGCAGTGCGGCGATTGCTACGCCTGCCGCACAACCCTGACGCGTTTCGCGCTCCGCTGCATACGGACGCGATTGTGCAACTGGATTAATGCTTAGGTAACTGGCTTTCCTAAGGTTTAGGCCATTTGTGCGGTGTATTCGTGTTCCTCCAGGGAGGGGGAATGCGCCAAGTCTTTTCCACGGTGGCAGCCGGAATGTCTCGAGCCGCAAGGAACGGCTGGGAGGCCTTGGCGCGGCGTGGTCCTGTCCTGTGGCTGACCCTGTGCGGCGTGTTGCTGGTCGCGGGCATCTTCGGTGTGACAGCCATGGCCGTCGGCGAATTTCGCGAGCGCACCCTGGCCAACCGCGAACGCGAGCTGGAAAACACGGTCCAACTGATCGCCCGGCACTTTGATCAGCAATTCGAGGATTCCGACGTCGTCGCCGCCGATCTGATCGGGCAGATGAACCTGGTGGAGGTCACCTCGCCGGCAATGTTCCGCGAGCGCATGTCCGGCCCCGCGGCGAACCAGATGCTGCGCAGCAAGATCAGTTCGGTGTCCTATCTCGGCGATATCGCCATCTACGATGCCGATGGCGACCTCATCAGCTGGTCGCGGCCCCACCCGCTGCCCAAGATCAACGTTTCGTCACGGGCCTACTTTCAGACCTTCAAGACGAATCCGCAGTCCGAACCGGTGCTGCTGGAATCCGTCCGCAGCTTCATCATCAACAAATGGACCACGATCGTCGCCCGCCGGTTGACCGGCGCGGACGGCACCTTCCTCGGCGCGATGGTCCGCCGGATCGATCCGGACAGCTACCAGCACTATTTCGCGTCTGTCGCGCTGGCCGAGGGGACGGCCATCTCGCTGTTCGATCGCGAAGGTAAGATGCTGGCGCGCTATCCGCATCTCGAAGAGCTGATCGGCAGAAACTTCAAGGACGCGCCGCTGATGCAGAAGGTGCTGGCCAATGGCGGCCAGCAGACGCTCCGCGGCAGGAGTCCGGTCGACGGCGAAGAGCGGCTCGGATCGGCGGCGTCGCTGACGCATTTCCCGCTGGTCATCATCGCCACCAACACCACGGCCGCGGCGCTGGCCGACTGGCGGCAGCAGACAGGCTTCATGGTGACGACCGCCGCGCTTTCGGCTGCCGTGATCGCGCTGATCCTCTATCTGATCATCCGCCTGATCAACCGGCAGAACCGCGAAGCGCAGGAACGGCTGGAAGCGGAGCGGCTGCGGCTCGACACCGCCTTGAACAACATGACGCAGGGGCTGATCCTCTACGACGCGAGCGGCACCATCGTCACCTGCAACCGACGCTACGCCGACATGTTCGGCCTCTCCCACGACGTCATCAAGCCCGGCTGCCACATCCGCGAGGCGATGTATCATCGCAAGGAGCGCGGCGCGTTCGACGGTGACGTCGAGGAATTCTGTGCTGACGTCATGAGGGTCGTCGCCGAAGGCACGGTCTCCGCGCGAATTCATCAACTGGCCAATGGCCGCGCCTTCCAGGTCATCAACACTCCGCTCGCCCAGGGCGGCTGGGTCGCCACGATCGAAGACATCACCGATCGCCGCCACCTGGAACAGGAGCGCGATCGCAACCACACCTTCCTGCGCGAGATCATCGACCATATCCCCTCGCGGATCACCGTGAAGGACGCCCGGACACGGCGCTACCTCCTGGCCAACCAGGTGGCCGAGGAACAGCTCGGCGAAACCCCGGAGACGATCGTCGGCAAGAGCGCGTTCGACCTTTACCCGACGGAAGACGCCGAGATCATCACCCGGGATGACGACAAGCTGCTGCAATCGCCGAACGGCCTGTTCCTGGATGAGCACATCTGGAATACCCCGGCCACCGGACGGCGCTATATCACTTCGACCCGGATCGGTATCCGCGACAAGTCCGGCGAGCCGCGCTACATCATCAATGTCGTCGAGGACGTCACCGAGCGACGGCGCGCCCACGAGAAGATCGCGCATATGGCGCATTACGATGCGCTGACCGACCTGCCGAACCGCACGCTGTTCCGCGAGCAGATCGAACGCGAGCTGGCGAAGGTCGGAGATCAGTTCGCGCTGCTCTACATCGATGTCGACGAGTTCAAGGGCATCAACGATTCGCTCGGCCACCACGTCGGCGACGAGCTGTTGAAGGCGATCGCGGGCCGCCTCCGTGGCTGCCTCAAGCACGGCGATCTCATCGCGCGACTCGGCGGCGACGAGTTTGCCGTCATCCAGACCGGGATCCAATCCTCGGCCGAGGTGCTGTCCTTCGTGACCCGGATCTACCAGGCGATCCGGCAGCCCTATCATTGTCTCGGCCATCAGCTCTCCACGGATGCGAGCATCGGAATCGCGCTTGCGCCGCAGGACGGTGCAGATCTCGACCAGCTCATCAAGAACGCCGACCTCGCGATGTACGGCGCCAAGGCCGAGGGACGCCGCACCCACCGCTTCTTCGAGCCGGAGATGGATGCGAGCGCCAGGGCGCGCCTGAGCATGGAGCAGGATCTGCGCCAGGCCCTGGTGAACGGCGGCTTCGAGATTCACTATCAGCCGCTGGTCGACCTGCGCACCAACGACGTGTCGGGCTGCGAGGCGCTGCTGCGCTGGCGCCATCCCGATCGCGGCATGGTATCGCCGGCCGAGTTCATTCCCGTCGCCGAGGACACCGGCCTGATCAACGAGCTCGGTGATTGGGTGCTGCGCATGGCCTGCAACGAGGCCGCGACCTGGCCGTCGCATGTGCGCGTAGCGGTCAACGTGTCGCCGGTGCAACTCAAATGCGACACGCTGGCGCTGCGCATCGCGGGCGCGCTCGCCGCCTCCGGGCTGGACCCGCGCCGGCTCGAGCTCGAGATCACCGAGGCCGTGCTTATCCGCGACGACGAAGCTGCGCTCTCGATCCTGCACCAGCTCCGCTCGATCGGCGTGCGCATCGCGCTCGACGATTTCGGCACCGGCTACTCCTCGCTCAGCTATCTCAAGCGCTTCCCGTTCGACAAGATCAAGATCGACCGCTGCTTCGTCGCCGACATCGCGGAGACGAGCGGCGCACCCGTCATCGTGCAGGCGGTGGTGAACATCGCAGCCGCCAGCAGCATGACCACGGTCGCCGAAGGGGTCGAGACCGAGGCGCAACGCGAGCTGCTGCGCGCGCTCGGCTGCACGCAGATGCAGGGCTACCTGTTCAGCCCGCCGAAGCCGGCCAGCGAGGTGCGGAAACTGTTCGGTTCGGGCGATGGCTTGCCCGGAGCCTTGCCGGTGGCGGCGGTGGCCTGATGGCGAAGCCAGCGAAGACGTCAAGCAAGACGTCGGCCAAGACCGTCGATGTCGCGGATTCCTATGCCGTGCGGCTGATGCAGCATCTGGTGGTGCCGACCTTCGTGATCGACCCCAAGCGCCGCGTCGTGATCTGGAACAGGGCCTGCGAGCGGTTGACCGGCCTCGCCGCCTCGGAGGTGATCGGCACCAACAAGCACTGGCAGGCCTTCTACGAGACCAGGCGTCCCTGCCTTGCCGACCTCGTCGCGCTCGACCGCCCCGAGCGGCTACCGGAGTTCTATTCCGAATATGCCGCGCGCGGCCATAACGGGCTCGGCTTTTCCGCGGAAAACTGGTGCACGATGCCGAAGCTTGGCAGCCAGCTCTATCTCGCCATCGACGCCGGTCCGATCCACGACGAAGCCGGCCATCTGATCGCGGTGGTGGAGACGCTGCGCGATCTCACCGACCAGAAGCGCGCCGAGATGGCGCTGAAGGAGCTCGCCACCAAGGACGGCCTGACCGGCCTGTCGAACCGGCGCTCGTTCGACCAGATGCTGATGAGCGAATGGGCCCGCGCCCACCGCACGCAGAAGCCGCTGGCGCTGCTGTTCGCCGACGTCGATCATTTCAAGCTGTTCAATGACCACCACGGCCACCAGACCGGCGACGAATGCCTGCGCGCGGTCGCCTCCGTCGTCAGCCGGCACGCCGTGCGCCCGCTCGATCTCGCCAGCCGCTACGGCGGCGAGGAGTTCGCGCTGATCCTTCCGGACCTGGATTGCGACAGCGCCTGCGTCATCGCCGATGAAATCCGCTGCGCCGTCATGGCCTTGCAGATCGCCCACGGCGCCGTGGGCGCCGGCGATCACGTCACCCTCAGCGTCGGCGTCGCCAGCCATATTCCGGGTGCAGCCGACGGTGGCGGGCCCGACCGGCTGCTGGGCGCGGCCGACGAGGCTCTCTATGTGGCCAAACGCCTCGGCCGCAACCGCGTCATCTGCGCCGAAAGGGTGCTCGCCGAATTCGCAAGCCTTGGTAGGGAGGCCGCAGCGGTTCCGGCGCCCGTCCAGCGCAAATTAGCTCGCGTGCGATAGGCGAGAAGCGGTTGCCCCCCTCTCGCCAATCGGCTACATCAAACCTCACTGCACCCGTAGCTCAGCTGGATAGAGCGTTGCCCTCCGAAGGCAAAGGTCACACGTTCGAATCGTGTCGGGTGCGCCAGTCTTGCGGCCGTTTCAGGCCGACGCTCACGTCAGCACCGCGATAATCGCCTGGATCTGATCGGAGGCGGACGAGACCAATCCGTCATATGATGTCTGGCCGTGTGCGGCGGCGTTCAGGATGCATTCCGCCACGGCCGCTTTCAGACCGAACACCGATTGATGGGCCGGTACGCTCGCCATCACGGTCTCCAGCGCTTGACGCATCGTGTGAATGAGCTCGGAGCTGTATTGCATTGGCTGTCCTCCGTGGGCTCATATTAGGTCGCGTGACCATGCTTGCCACTCACAAGCCTGAGATTGCTCTTTGAACCGGTTGAGACCGAATGTCTCAATTCAAACGCCAGATCGCCGCATTGAGCACGCCGGCAAACGCGACCCAGGCTGCGTAAGCCACGAACAATGCGGCGGCCAGCCTGTCTCGTGATGCCTCGAGACCGATATAGGTCACGATCGCGACGAACAGGCCGATGAGGATGACGAGCGCCGCGCCGATCTGATGCATCGTGAACATGACCGGAGACCAGATGAAATTAAGCGCCAGTTGCGCAGCCCAGGCCAGCATCGCTTTGCCCCCGGGTTCACGGCGAAAGGTCCGCCAGCCCGCGATGGCGATCATGATGTAGAGCAGGGTCCAGGCCACCGGGAACGCCCAGTTCGGTGGCACGAAAGCCGGCTTGGCGAGGCCGGCATACCAATCTCCGGGGAGATTGGTCGCACCGATCAGCCAGCCGATGCCGACTACCCCTACCACGAACAACAACAGCTGCAGCATCCATCACCTCGCGCATCGCATCGCGCAATTGTATCATCTTTCCATGAGCGAATCCGACACGGTGACCGGCGAAGCCTCGCCCGTCCGCAAGATCATCCATATCGACATGGATGCGTTCTATGCATCGGTGGAGCAGCGCGATAATCCGGACCTTCGCGGCAAGCCGGTCGCGGTCGGAGGCTCCGCGGAACGCGGCGTCGTCGCGGCCGCCAGCTACGAGGCGCGCCAGTTCGGCGTTCGCTCCGCGATGCCTTCCGTCACTGCGAAGCGGCAGTGCCCCGATCTGATCTTCGTCAGGCCGCGCTTCGAGGTCTACAAGGCGATCTCCAGGCAGATCCGCGGCATCTTTGCCGAGCACACACCCATCATCGAACCCTTGTCGCTCGACGAGGCCTATCTCGACGTGACGGAAAACCTGCAAGGCATCCCGCTGGCGCGCGACATCGCGCTGAAGATCCGCGGGAAGATCAAGGCCGAGACTGATCTCAACGCGTCGGCGGGCATCTCTTACAACAAGTTTCTGGCCAAGCTCGCCTCCGATCATCGCAAGCCCAACGGTCAGTTCGTGATCTCGCCGGAGATGGGACCGGCTTTCGTCGAGACGCTGCCGGTCGGCAGGTTTCACGGCATAGGCCCGGCGACGGCTGCGAAGATGAATGCGCTCGGCCTGTTCACCGGCCTCGACATCCGCAATCAGACGCTGGAGTTCATGAATGCGAATTTCGGCAAGTCGGGCGCCTATTACTACTGGATCTCGCGTGGTGTCGACGATCGTCCGGTCCGGGCCAACCGGATCCGCAAGTCCATCGGCGCAGAGACCACGTTCTCGACCGACCTCGCCGAATATGGCGCGCTGGCGGCCGAGCTCAAGCCTCTCGTCGACAAGGTCTGGCGGCATTGCGAGGCGACCGGCAATCGCGGCCGCACCGTCACGCTGAAGATCAAGTTTGCCGACTTCGAGATCATCACGCGCAGCAGGTCTGTCGCAGCGGCCGTCGCGGGGCGGAACGATCTGGAGCGGCTGGCCTGCGGCCTGCTCGAAGTCGAGATGCCGCTACCCAAGCGCGTCAGGCTGCTGGGTGTCTCGCTGTCCGCGCTCCAGACCGGGGACGATGCGGAGCCGCAGCTGACCTTGGGCATTTGAACGGGGCCGACAGGCGCCTCGGCAAACGCGACATCTTTATCCGCGACGCGGCGCAAAACCTGTCGTAGAGACAGTAAAACACGATTTTTCGCGATTGATGCTGGAATGCTCGCCTTATTGATACGCCTCGGATTGCGCTTCGAAGACCGCATCGAGGAGCGCCGGTTTGTCGACCAATACGTCCGAGGCAGTCTCGGGTGGACGCAGATCGCGATGCTGCTCGGCGCCGCCACCTATGCCGGCTACACCCTCTGGGATTGGGTGCTCTATCCCGAAGTCGTTCCGACCACGCTTGCCATCCGTGGCGGCACCGCACTGTTCGTGCTGCTCCCGCTGACCGCGTTACTGTCACGGCGCTTGATGAAGCCATGGGCAGAGACGATTTTCCTCGTCTATTGCGTCATTCCCGGCTGCATCCTGCCGAGCATCTATCTCGTCCTGCCGTCGGGCTTCACCTTTGCCGCCCCCGGCATGATGATGATCATTCTGTTCGTCTCCACCATGCTGCCATTACGGATCGGCTCGCTGGCGATTTTCTGCCTGCTGTCGTGGCTGGCGCTGCTGGTCGCCGAGACGTTCGCACCGACGATGCCGATGGGCCTGCGATTCATCAATCACTCTCTCGTCGGCAACGCCTACGCATTATCGCTCTACGCGGTGGCCGCGCGCGAATACCGGGCGCGAAAGCAATTCCGAACGTCGGAGGCGCTGCAGCGGGAAAAGGAGCGTTCGGAGAAATCGCTGCGCGATCTGCGCGCGACCCAGGAGCATCTGGTGCAGGCGGAAAAGCTCGCCTCGCTCGGTCGATTGGTGGCCGGTGTCGCTCACGAGGTCAGCACTCCGCTTGGCCTCGCCCTGACGACCTCGACAGCCATGCAGACGGATCTACAGACAATCGCCGATGCATTGGGCGGAGCGTCGGTCCGGCGATCCGATCTGACCAAGGGAATTGACAGGCTCAAACAGGGGCTCGACCTGACCTTCGATAACCTGCACCGCGCATCCGAGATGGTGCACAGCTTCAGGCAGGTCGCAGTCCACCAGGCCGATGAGGACCGGCGCGCCTTCGAGCTTAAGGATTGGCTGGCTGAGCTGATGTCCAAGCTTGGGCCGCTGCTATCGCACCATGCTCTGACGGTTGACGTCCAATGCCCGGCAGGCATCAAGCTCAACAGCTACCCGGGAGCACTCGCGCAGGTGATCAGCAATCTCGCCCTCAATACCGCGGGGCATGCGTACCCGGACAAGAGAGGCGGCAGATTCGCGCTCACAGTCAGCCAGCCGGACGCGAAACGGGTCCGGCTGGTCTGCACCGACGACGGCGTTGGGATACCCGAGGAATTGCAGGCGCAGATCTTCGATCCGTTCGTCACGACCGGCCGCGAGAGCGGACATGCCGGCCTCGGGCTGCACATCGCATTCAATTTGGTGGCCTCGTCCCTGAACGGGCGCCTGCGCCTCGAAAGCAAGAGGGGTCCAGGGACTCAGATCGCGATCGAGATCCCGATCGATGCATGAAACTGCGATCGCTGGAGCCGCCTCGGAGAGCGGCGCGCGGCCGACGGTGACGGGATTTTCAACCCCGCCACCGATAAAGCTCGACCCGCTCGGGGGCAATCAATGTCTCACGTGCTCGAACACGACGATCACGCCGGTCGGCTCGGGCTCGTGCGCCATCAGGCGCGTCAGGTCGGAATCACCCCAATCGGCGAGGCTGACGACTTCGCCGCTCTGGCGATCGGGACCGAGCGATGGTGTGGGCTCGAGGACCTTGAGGCCCATCTCGTCGACGAAGAAGGTATGCTCGCCGAACATGCTGTTGAGCTGCGGCAAGGCCGGATGTTCGTCGGGCAGCACCTGAGCGCCGAGTTGGTTGACGGTCTGCTTCACCTGTTCGGATGTGAGCTTCATGAGCTGCTCCGTTTCTGTATACGGTTTCGTTGGCCCCGGGCGGGAGCACGCGTTCCCTACGCCTTTGTCCGCCTGGCTCGACTCCGAACAGGTGCTGCGCACAAATGTTCCCCAAAAATGTATTTCGTGATCGCGCGTTGCATCTGCCGCGCTCGCGGCACGAGATCGCCACAGGATACACACGATTTATCCGCGGGCGGGTCTAATCGACGGCTTCGACGATCCGGATGTCGCGGTCCGCACCGTCTCCGAGCAGATCGTGAGCTGCCTGGTAGGCCGGGCTTGCATACGCCGCCTTGGCGCGCTCGACGCTGTCGAACTCGATGAGAACCACGCGCTCCATTTGGCCGAGTTCGAAGGCCGCGGCCGGCATCCCGCGTGCGAGCACGCGGCCGCCCGCCGCTTCGATCGCCGGACGCGACAGTTTGGCGTAAGCCGCCATCGCATCGGGATTCTTGATCGCGCGGTAGGTGGCAACCCAATAGGCTTTGGCCATTTTTCTTTCCTGGCTTCGGGGACCTGCTACGCGCTGCGGCTTTCACCGACCGAGAGCGCGCAGATGCGTGACAGATATGTGTAGGGCAGACCGGTCTCCTCGGCCCAGGCATTGAACTGCGCCTGCACCTTGGCGAGATCGCCCTTCGACTTGACCTCTTCGGCAATGTCGAGACCGGCATCGCGCAGGCAAGCTACCACGTCCCCGGACGTCACAAAGCCATCCCACCCGACGAAGCGCAGCAGCATCTGCCCGGTATTGCCGCCGAGCCGGCTGCCGCGCCTGGTCATGAGACCGAGCAGGCCGATCTCGTCGGACGAGGGCCACTTCGCCAGAAATTTGCCGAAGCTGCCATGCCCCTTCGCGATCTCCTGCACGAAGGCGGCGTTGTCGCGCACCGACATGATCTTGGCACCGTTGCGCACGATACGCGCATCGCGCAGCAGGCCTTCCCAATAATCCTCGGGCTGGAAGGTGAGCTTGGCCGGCTGGAAATGCAGGAAGGCGTCTTCGAAGCCGTCCCATTTCGTCTCGATCACGCTCCAGGCAAAGCCGGCGCAAAACACGCGCCTGGTCATTTCGGCGAGGACGCGGTCGTCGCCGAGCTTGGCCAGCCGCTTGAGGTCCGGCTTTGCCGGCATCAATTTCTCCAGCGCCTTGGGCCCGCCCTTGCGCTTCTCAGCGCGGGCACGAATGGTCTTGAAGGAGGTCATGCGGACATCCGCGTTGATGGATCGTCAAGACACCAGAATTGGATCAAGAGGTCCAGCACCGCGGAGGTGAAGTCCGTGATGCCGGCGCGCCAAGCGCACGTGGTCGGGTCCTCGGCCAAGGACGTCGCCGCCCGCAAGCGGGAGCGGGTGGATAGCGGTTGATTTCATCTCAAAGTTGTTATTGGATGCCGCTGCCAGTGAAGCGGCCTCAGTCACCGCCTCGCTGGGACTGCGGTTTATCTTCGCAATCCCGGTTGCAACCCCGCTCGCATCGTCATCCAGACTGAGTAGAACGACGAGCGGCGTCGCGACCCAATAATGTGACCTATTCTTGCAATGTCTTTTGTCTCCGTGGCGTTCCTCGGTCTGGTGCCCGCGACCTTCCTGCTCTACCACGCCACCTCCAGGCTCGCGGTCCAGAATGTCATCATCCTGGCGGCAAGCTACGTCTTTTATGGCTGGTGGGACTGGCGTTTTCTGCCTCTGCTGGTCGGAATTTCCGTCGTCAACTATGCCGCGGCGATTCTGATCGCCGCGACCCATCACGAGCACACCCGAAAGCTTCTGCTCTTTTCCGCGGTCGCAGTGGCGATCATCGTTCTCGCGATATTCAAGTACTTCAGCTTCTTCGTCGATTCGTTCATGACGATTGCACAGCGCGCGGGTCTCAATCCGAACCTGCCGACGTTGCGCATCATCCTGCCGCTGGGCATTTCCTTCATCACCTTCCAGGGCATCGCCTATGTGGTGGACGTTTATCGCGGCAAGCATGTTGCGGAGAGAGACCTCGTCAAGTTTCTCGCCTTCAAGGCGTTCTTCCCACAACTCGTGGCGGGACCGATCGAGAGAGCCAGCAATCTCCTGGATCAATTTTCGAAGCCGCGACAATTCACGGCTGATCATGCCGACCGCGCACTCTGGCTCCTGATCTACGGCTACGCCATGAAGGTCGTGGTGGCGGACAGCCTGGCGGTGATCGTCGACACGCTCTTCATTCCGGATCAACCCTTCGGCTGGTCGGTCGTGCTCGCCACGATCGCCTTCGGCATCCAGATCTACGCCGATTTCAACGGATACAGCCTGATCGCAAAAGGCGTCGCGCTTCTGTTCGGCTTCGAGCTGACGAGGAATTTCCGTTACCCCTACTGGTCGGTATCGATCAGCGAATTCTGGCGACGCTGGCACATCAGCCTCAGCACATGGCTACGGGACTACTTGTACATCTCGCTCGGTGGAAACCGTCGCGGCGAGACCATCACGAACCGGAATTTGATGCTGACCATGGCCTTGGGAGGCCTCTGGCACGGCGCGTCGTGGACATTCGTTCTTTGGGGACTGCTTCATGGCACCGTGCTTGCGATGTGGCGTAAATTGCCCGGCGGAGACGAGCCCCCTTCGAAGATCGCCCGCGGCGCCGGCTGGGCCGTCACCATGCTGGTCGTGTTCGTCGGCTGGTTCCTCTTTCGAGCAGCAAATTGGAATTTGCTGGTGGGCATGCTCAGTGCGCTCAAGAACTGGGAATGGGCCCCGGTGCACAGTGCCGTCGCGCTCGCAATTCTATCGCTGTCGGCCCCGCTGATGCTGCTGGAATGGCAATTGCAGTCGCACGGGGACTACTTCCTGATCCGCCGACCTGCGTGGATGAGGTATCCGCTGTTTGCGGCCCTGGCGGCTGTGACGATCGCGGCGTCCGGGCACGTCAACGCAACCTTCATCTATTTTCAGTTCTAGGCCATGCTGAAACGCACGCTCCAGGCGATCATAAAGTCGCCGCTGACCAATGCGCTTCAGCTTGTCGCGCGCAAGTTCGTTCCGGTCGCCGTATTGACGGCTCTCATCCTCGGAATCGCGAATTTCATCCATCAGCAGAGCAACCACCAATGGTCTCGCGGAATCGAGACCTACATCGTCCTCGAGCAGATCAGGCGTTCCGAGCGGCTGCCTGCATCCGATCTCGCCTTTCTCGGCGACAGCTCTTGCCTGTTTGGGATTCACGTCCCGACCTTGTTGCACGCGTTTCCGGGATCCGACGTCGAGGCGTTCTGCACCATCGGCTATGTTGGCCCGGATGGCTACGCCGCCATGCTCGACAAGATGATCGCCCGCGGACGCCAGCCCAAGAAACTCGTTCTGGTGTTCAATCCGATCCAGTTCGAGCGCGATCCAAGATGGAATGAGTGGCCGACCTTCATCAGGACCGACCGTTTTGAAGTTCCTTCCGGCCTGACGTTTCCGGCCGGCGGTCTCGAATACATCCGACTGCTGATGGAGCGAGCCGTGTACACCCCGCTTCCTGGCGCCTATGCGATTTACTACGGCGGCAAGGATCAGTTCATTTCGACCATATGGAGCGAGCACGGTAGCGCCATCGACCCCAACCGAATGCTTGATATTCCTTCGCTGGAGGCTTTCAGGGCCACGCTGCCCGGCCACGTTCTTCTCAAGCCGCTCCCCGCCTCAAAACCGTTCGTGATGAACGCGGAATTCGAGAAGGCGCTCAACTCCCTGTCCGTAACGCTTTCGAAGCTTGACCGGTCAAAGGTCTATCTCGTGATCTCGCCGGTCAATTCCGTCAATGCTCAGGGCGACCCGCAGAGCTTCCACACCGAGGCAGGCAAGAGGATTGCGGCTCGACTTGGCCTCGATCAGTCGCAATTCCTGGATACCCCGGACGTCATGCTGGACATCCTGTATGCGCGTTATCCGGCGCATTTGCATCGATGGGCGCGGATGATCTACACCGAGCAACTTGCCAAGACCCTGGCTAACCGGAGAATTTTGGGAAAATCCGCCAGCGACTGAGTCGTCCGCTGGCGCGCGCCGCGCGTCCTCATGAGATGGTGGATTTTCGCGCTCGCTAACGCGACAAGCGCTTCGCGAGGTGGACCGACTGCCAATCTCCCAGTCCGGTATCCCTGAAACCTGCTTTCTTCGCCAGGCCGCGCATCTCGGCATTCGTCCGGGCCGTCTCGGCGGCGATCATCTCGTGGCCGAGATCGACCGCGCGCGTCTCCATCGCCGTCATCATCCGAAGGCCAAGGCCCATGCGCTGGAAGGCATCGGCGACCGAGATGGCAAATTCGCCGTACCGAACGGCCGCGTCATAGGCGTATCGCGCTTCGCCGATGATCCGGCCGTGGCCCTCCTGCCTGAGTTCGGCGAGCAAGGTGAAGTGGTCGAGGCGATCGGACTTGGCGACGCATTCGGCCGCGACCAGGGAGAGATCGGTTCGCGCGCCCATGAAGCGCTTGCTACGCGATGTCGTGGAAAGGCCGGTGAAATAGACCGAGAGGCTCTCGACATCGGATTCGCTGGCGGTCCTGATGCAGACCATGCCCTTCGTTTCGGCCAGTTCGACCGGCTCGATGACGGCTCCCGGAAACGGCTGTGACATGCGTGATGCTTTCGGCAGGTTGCTGGGACTTGCAGACCTAGCCGAGGCCGCGCGCCGTCCGCTTGGACGGAGCTGCCAATCATGCGGATGAAAACGAACAGCTCGTTTTCATGTGCCGCGCGTCACACACGGGAGAGCGAAGGCACCTCCTCGGGCACGATCGCCTGAAGGCCGCCGAAGCGGCGCTCGCGGCCGTGGAAGGAGGCCAAGGCGGCGGCGAGATCGCTCGCGTCGAATTCGGGCCACATCCGCTCGGTGAAGTGCAGCTCGGCATAGGCGCCTTCCCAGAGCAGGAAGTCCGACAGCCGCTTCTCGCCCGAGGTGCGGATGATGAGATCGACGTCGCGCAAGCCGGCTTCGCCGGTGACGAGCTGCGAGAAGGCTTCGCGGGTAAGGCTCGTCAGCGCGGCCGCCTTCGCCGCGGCATTGAGGATGGCGTCGCGCGCGGAATAGTCGACGGCGATACGCAGGTGCAGCGTCGAGCCTTCAGCGGTCGTCTCTTCGGCGCGCGTGATCGCGTTGGCGATGCCGTCAGGCAACCGGTCGCGGCGGCCGATCACGGTGAGGCGCACGCCGTTCTTGACCAGGCTCTGCACCTCGTGGGCGAGATAGAAGCGCAGCAATGTCATCAGCGCCGCGACCTCGGCCTTTGGTCTCCGCCAATTGTCGGTGGAGAAGGCATAGAGCGTCAGGGTGCCGATGCCCTGTTTTGGCGCGGCCTCGACGATGCGGCGGATGGCCTCGACGCCGGCCTCGTGGCCGCGCACGCGCGACAGGCCACGCCGCGTCGCCCATCGTCCGTTGCCATCCATGATGATGCCGACATGAAGCTTCTCGTTGCGGGACGCAAGGTCACTTTGCATTGCAAAGTCTCCGGTCAAAAAGGGGGGAAGATCAGGTCGAGACGATACCGAGGCGGCCGAGCGGCGGCGCCTCGCGGCCGGCGGCTTTCGCGGCGTCGCGCACCAGGCGCTCGAGCACGGCGAGATAGTCGAGGAAACGGCGGCGCCCGGTCTTGGTGAGGCGGCAGGTGGTGTGCGGGCGGTTGCCCTCGTAGCCCTTGGTCACCTCGACGAGGCCGGCCTCCTGCAGAACGCTGAGATGCCGGCTGAGATTGCCGTCGGTGAGGCCGCAGAGCTGTTTAAGGTCGGCGAATGCCAGCCCCTTGGGATGCGCCATCAACGAGGTCAGAAGCCCGAGCCTCGCCTTCTCGTGGATCACGCGGTCGAGCCCTTCATAGGAGAAGGGCGCGCTGTCAGTCTTCGACATCATGGTCTCCGGATGCGACATAGAGAATGCCCGCCATCACCGACTGCCCGATCACGAAGGGCAGGCCCATGGTCCACGGCGACAACGTGTGCGTCTGGCTCGCGAGCACCACCACGGCGAAGCCGGACACGAAATACCAGGCACCGGCGAGCGCAACGGTGCGCGGCAGCGAGCGGACGGAAGCGAAAATGCCGAGCGATACCAGGATCTGCCACAGGCCCGGGAGCAGCCAAAGCGTCTCGCCCGCGAACTTCCACATCACCACCGCGAGCAGCACGCCGGCAACGCCTGCCGGCAGGAACTGCTCGACCGCCTGGTGGATCATCGCGTCGGCCAGACCCGAATGATGGCGGTGCGAACGCGCACGCATCTCGATCCCGATGATCAGGCCGGACAGCGCGGCGGCTATGAACCAGCCGAGGAAAAAGCCGAGCGGCTCGCCGGTGGGATCGCCCAACAGCCAGAATTGCAGGATCGCGGTGAGTAGCGCGACAGCGCCGGTCGCTGCCATCGTTGCCGGGCCATAGCCGCGGAACGCCGTACCAGCCGCAATCTGGCTGCGAATCGCCACGATGTCGGCCAGTGCCTTGTCGAGATCGCGCATTGGCAACGGCAGAACCTCGCTTCGCCCGTGTCTCCGGGATTGCTCGTCCCGTTACTTTGTGATGCAAAGTATATGGCATCGCAAAGCAAACGCAAGCTCGAAAGTTGCTGCAAGAGGATACCGCCGGCCCAGACAACTGCCGGTTGCGCATCCCCTACTCCCGTAGATAAGATGCGGTCCAAAAGCGTCCCGGGGGCTGGTATGTGGCTTAAGTCATTAATTCTCGGATCTTTATTGCAAATTGGTATCGCCGGAGCCGCGAATGCGGCGGGCCCGTTCGGCAGCGTCAATGTCGGCAATTGGATCGGCGGCGCCTTCAGCAACGACCAGACCGGCGCCTTCTCCCATTGCGCCGCGACGACGCCTTACCTCAACGGCGTTATCCTGGTGGTCGGCTACAACGCTGTCGGCACCTGGTCGCTCGCCTTTGCGAGTCCCAGCTACCGCTTCAAGCAAGGTGAGAACGCCGCGATCGATGTCATCTTCGACGGACAGGAGCAGGCGAGGCTGTTCGCCACGGCGTATCAGTCCAACATGCTCACGGCCATCATGCCACTCAATGTCGTGCGCACGTTCCAGAAGGCGAGCCTGATGGTCGCAACGGCCGGCCGCGCCGTCCTGAATTTCGACCTGACCTCGACCGGGCCGGTCATCGCGGCGTTGGCCAATTGCGTGACGAAGGTGAAAGCCGACGGGCTCGACAAGGCCGGCGACTTCACCAAGGGTGCGGCCAGGCCGGCCGCCACGGCGGAGAAGCAGCCATCGCCGCCGGCGGGCAGCAAAGTCGCCAGGGCCAAGACCGGCACCGGCTTCGTGGTGAGCGCGAACGGTCACATCGTCACCAACCATCATGTGATCGACGGCTGCGTCGGCGACATCAAGGGCAATCTCACCGGTGAGGTCTCGATGGTGCTGCGCGTCGTGTCGAGCGACGCAAGCAACGACCTCGCTCTCCTGCAGGCGTCATCGACGACGACATTCAAGGACTTTGCGCGGATTCGCGACCGCTCGATCCGCTCCGGCGATTCCGTCATCGTCATCGGCTTTCCGTTCCATGGCTTGCTCTCGTCGGACTTCACCGTGACGACCGGCATCGCGAGCTCGCTCAGCGGCATGCGCAACGATACGCGCTTTCTGCAGATCAGCGCGCCGGTGCAGCCCGGCAATAGCGGCGGCCCGCTGTTCGACACCACCGGTCAGATCGTGGGCGTGGTCACCGCAAAGATCCCGGCGTTGCGCATCGCCGCCGCGACCGGCAACATTCCGGAGAATATCAACTTCGCCATCAAGACGGGTGCGCTGCGCGACTTTCTCGACAATTCCGTGGTGCCCTACCAGACGGCCGAGCCGAAGGGTGAGCTCAAGACCACCGACATCGCCGGAAACGCCAGGCCGTACACGATGCTGATCTCGTGCAACGCGACGGAGCAGGCGGAAGCGAAGCGATAGCGGCGCGAGCCGTCGCCCGGATGGAGCGCAACGAAATCCGGGCTACGAAGTCAGTCGATCCTCAATACGGAGCAACAGGCCGCACGCGCCGCGGCGGACGCGGTTGCGGCGGCTGCCCTTGGCCGTAGGCGAAGCGCGGATTGCGATCGCAGTACAAGAGCCGGCCGGACACGCTGGCCTGGCATTGTTCATAGCTGCTGTAGGTGCATTCGCCGGGATAATCAAATTCGCCGCCCTGGGCGCACCATGGATAGTCGCGCGCGGCCGCGGGCGTGACGGTGGCGAAGCCGGCCAGGACCGCCGCACTGAACGTCAGCAGCACCAATTGCGTCTTGCGCATGATCCAACTCCTCTCTAGCTGGCCCGAGATACGGCGCCATCCCTTATCAGGTTTCGCAGCGCCGTTTTATTCCAGATCAACGAAACAAAGCACGCAAGAAAAAAGCCCTGCCGGACGGCAGGGCTCCTATCCTCACGATCACAAGACCGCTACTCGACCTTCAGGCCGGCGAACTCGACGACCTTCTTCCACTTCTCGGTCTCGGCCTTGATCTCCTCGCCGAACGCCTCGGGCGTCTGCGCCCGCGGCTCGCCGCCGAGCTCGACCAGACGCTTGGCCATGTCGGGCTCCTTGATCACCGCGTTGACCTCGGCGTTGAGCTTGGCGATGATTTCCTTCGGCGTGTTCTTCGGCGCGCCCATGCCGAACAGTGCGCTGGCCTCATAGCCCTTGACGGTGTCTGCGATCGGCTGCACGTCAGGCAGCTGCGGCGAGCGTTCCGTGGTGGTGACGCCGATGGCGCGGAGCGAGCCGGAGCGGATGTGCTGGATGATCGAGGGCATGTTGTCGAAGATCACCTGCACCTGGCCGGCGAGCATGTCGGTGATCGCGGGCGCCGCGCCGCGATAGGGCACGTGCTGCATCTTGCAGCCGGTCATGGCCATGAACATCTCGCCGGACAGATGCACCGAGGTGCCGTTGCCGGACGAGGCCATGTTGACCTTGCCGGGATTGGCCTTCACGTATTCGATGAACTCGGCGACGTTCTTGGCCGGCACGTCCTTGTTGACGGTCATCACGTTCGGCACGCGCTGGAACGAGGCGACCGGCGCGATGTCGCGCACGAAGTTGAACTTCAGATTGGTGTAGAGCGAGGCGTTGATGTAGTTGGCCGGATTGACCAGTTGCAGCGTGTAGCCGTCGGCCTCGGCATTGACGACCGATTCGGTGGCGATATTGTTGCCGGCACCCGGCTTGTTCTCGATCACGAATTGCTGGCCGAGCTTTTCCGACAGGCGCTGGCCGATCAGCCGCGCCAGGATGTCGGTGGCCCCGCCCGGCGGATAGCCGACCACCCATTTCACCGGGCGGGCCGGATAATCGGCGGCAAGGGCCTTCGACAGCGGGGTGGCTGCAAGCGGACTGGCGGCGAGCAGGCCCAGCGCGGTACGGCGAGTGATCATCTCAAGGGTTCTCCCAACGTGTTGTTCTTGAAGCCAGATAGCTTGAAGCCGGCGTCCGCGAGGTTGTAACAAAGCTTGCCGCAGGCGCAAAGTGGGCGGGGCGCATCGCGACGAAAGGATAAGGCATGGTCGTCAAGGTCGAAGCCCTCGATCATCTCGTGATCAACGTCGCCGACGTCGCGGCCACCGCGGAGTGGTACGGCAAGATTCTCGGCATGGAAGTCAAGGTGTTCGACCCCGGCGGCGGCAAAGCGCCGCGGACTTCGCTGGTCTTTGGTAACCAGAAGATCAACGTCCGGCCGCGCGATGCCGACAAGGTGGAGTGGTTCACCGCGGACCACCAGACCGCCGGAAGCGAGGATCTCTGCTTCCTCACCTCCGCCACGCCCAATGAGGTGGTGGCGCATTTGCAGGCACACGGCGTCGCGATCGAGGAAGGCCCGGTTCCCAAGCAGGGCGCGCGCGGCACGCTGCGCTCGGTCTATTGCCGGGATCCGGACGGCAGCCTGATCGAGATTTCGTCGTACGAGGATTGAGAGGGGGTGGGCTCGCTGCCCGCCCCAAACACCGTCATTGCGAGGAGCTCTTGCGACGAGGCAATCCAGACCGCCCCCGCGGAGACGGACTGGATTGCTTCGCTGCGCTCGCAATGACGGGGAGAGAGCGTGCATTTCCGCGTCCCCGCGGATCTTCTCGCCGCGCCGTCCGGTGGCAGGAAGACGCAATCATCAAAAGGCAGCCGCCATCAAGATGCAGGCTGCACGGGAGGAATCATGTCGCTTCAACAGACCCCAGCCGGAATCGTCGGCCCATTCGACGGGCTCGACGTGCCCTGGCTCTTGAGGATGCGTGCCGAGGTCCGGCGTGATCATCCGTTCCTGATCTGGGCGCCGTTCGATGCGCCGGCGCGGCGCTGGAGCTATGGCGAATTTCACGAGCGGGTCGGCGCGCTCGCGGCAGGGCTGGCACGGCGCGGCGTGAAGCCGGGCGAATATGTGCTCATTCATCTCGACAATTGTATCGAGGCGCTGCTGGCCTGGTTTGCCTGTGTCGAGCTAGGGGCCATCGCGGTCACCACCAACACGCGCTCGGCGCCGGCCGAGATCGCGTATTTCGCCGATCATTGCGGCGCGGTCGCCGCGATCACGCAGCCGGCCTATGCGGAGATCGTCGCGCAGAATTGCCGCAACATAAGCTGGATGGCGGTGATCTCGCACGATGCAGGGGCGGCGCCGGCGCTAGGCGTCTCGCGGGGCGACAGTTTTGAATCCCTGTTCGCCGACAGCGCCGACCGCCCCAGGCGCGCGGCCGATCCGCTGGCGCCGTGCAGCGTGCAGTACACCTCGGGCACGACCTCGCGCCCCAAGGCGGTGCTGTGGACCCACGCCAACGCGCTGTGGGGCGCGAAGATCAACGCCGCGCACGAGGACCTGCACGCAAGCGACGTGCACCAGACCTATCTGCCGCTGTTCCACACCAATGCCCTCGCCTACTCCATGCTGGCGACGCTGTGGGTCGGCGCCACCTGCGTGATTCAGCCGCGCTTCTCGGCGAGCCGGTTCTGGAGCGTCGCGCGCGAGCACGGCGCGACATGGACCTCGACGATTCCGTTCTGCATGAAAGCGCTGCTCGAGCAGGAGATCCCGAGGGATCACAAATTCCGCCTGTGGGGCACTGCGATCAACGAACCGCCGGCCTTCGCGGCGTTCGGCGTCAAGGTCATCGGCTGGTGGGGCATGACCGAGACCATCACCCACGGCATCGTCGGTGAAGTCGACCAGCCCAACATACCCATGTCGATCGGCCGCGCCGCGCCGGAATATGAAATCCGCATCACCGGCGACGACGGCCGGCCGACCGAGGTCGGCGACACCGGCAATCTCGCGATCAAGGGCATCCCCGGCCTGTCGCTGTTCGCCGAATATCTGCACAACGAGAATGCGACGCGCGAGAGTTTTGACGCGCACGGCTTCTTCCTCACCGGCGACCGCGTCGAGCGGCTCGCGAACGGCTACATCAAGTTCGGCGACCGCGCCAAGGACATGCTGAAGGTCGGCGGCGAGAACGTCGCGGCCTCCGAGATCGAGCAGGTGATCGCCCTGGTGCCGGGCGTGCGCGAGGCGGCTGTCGTGGCCAAGTCGCATCCGATGCTGGACGAAGTGCCTGTGGTCTTCATCATCCCGCAAGGCGGTGTCGCCGGTGCTGCGGCTGATCTGCACGAGCGCGTGATGGAAGCCTGCCGCAAAGGCCTCGCCGACTTCAAGCTGCCGCGCGAGATCAGGTTCGTCGACGACATGCCGCGCTCGACACTGGAGAAGGTGGCGAAGGCGGAGCTGCGGAAGATGGTGGGGTGAGGACGGTGCCGTAGGGTGGGTTAGCGAAGCGTAACCCACCACTTCTGTCTCTGCGGATACTAAAGAGGTGGGTTACGCCTTCGGCTAACCCACCCTACGGCATCTCGCCTAAAACGACCCCAGCGCCACGGGCCTGAACGCCTGCAGCAGCTGCTGATCGAGCTTGCCGCCCATGCCTTCCATCATCCCGAACGCACGGGAATGCGTGAAGGGCATGCGGTAGGCGCGTTTCTCGACCAGCGCGGCGTAGATGTCGACGATCGTCGTCAGACGGACGATGTCGCTGATCTGGTTCGACGACAGGCCGTTCGGATAACCTGAGCCGTCGAGGAATTCGTGGTGATGCAGCACGACGTCGAGCATCTCCGGCGGGAACCCGCCTTGGGCTGCGAGCGCGTCATAGCCGCGGCGCGGATGCTGGCGGACCTCGGCCATCTCATCGTCGGAGAGCTTGCCGGGCTTGTCGAGCAGCGCGGAGGGAACGAAGGCCTTGCCGACATCGTGCAGCAGCGCGGCGCGGGTCAGGCGGCGCTGGTCGTCCTCGCGCATGCCGAGGTGCTGCGCGAAGGAGACGGCGAAGCCGGTGACGAACAGGCAGTGCCGGTAGCTGCCGACATGGTGGCAGCCCACCGTGGTGAGCCATTCGCGCAGCGAGGAATGCTTGATCGCCTTCAGGATCTTGCTCTCGGCGGCGATCACGTCGTCGAAGGTCAGGGGCACGCCGAGCGGCAGCTTCTCGAACATCTTCGCCAGCACCGCGTGCGCCGCCTCGACGCCGCGGTTGAGCGTCTTGCCGCGGTCGGTCGCGTCATAGGCGGCGGTGTCCGGGAAGGCTGCGCGGATGCGCTGAAGGATGGCGTCGGCCTGGAGCGGCCGCGAGATCGTGTCGGTGGCGCCCAGCGCCCAGGCCTGCATGGTGCCGTGATGCAGGGCATCGGCGAGCACGAACAGCCGCGGCATCGAACGATAGGCATCGCCGCGCAGCTTGTTGCGCACGCGCTGCACGCTTTCGGGGGAGCGCAGGTTGATATCGACCACGAGGCCGGAGAGATCGCGCGAGGGCTGCTCGGGAATCCCCTGCGTCGTCACCGTCGAGACATCGCCGACCGCCTTCAGGATGCTGGCGAGCTCGGTGCTCTCGTCGCTCCGGTCGGAGGCGAGCAGAAGCCGGCGTTTGGCGGCGGTTTTGGCTGAGGCGTTCATGACTTCCCCAAAGCACGGGATTGGATTTGGCGTCAGCCTAAGCCGGATCAGGTTCTCCGGCCCTTAAGAGGCGTGCTCAATGGAACTTTGCGGAATTGGGCGCAATTTTACGGATGTGGGTTCCAGGAGGGAGAACTCAAAAATCGCGAAAACAACCCCATGCACAGTAGGAAGCCATTGATGGATAAGAGGAATTCTCACCGTCATGGCCGGGCTCGTCCCGGCCATCCACGGCCTTTGGCCCCGGAGCACGAAGAACGTGGATGCCCGGGACGAGCCCGGGCATGACGGCTTGTGGGGATACGGATCACCACAAACAAATCCGCCGGAGGTTGGCCTCCGGCGGATCGTCTCATTCAGCAATCACGCTCGGCGTTACGCCTTCATGCTCGCCTTCACGGCTTCCGCCGTGATCGGCAGTGCCCGCACACGGGCGCCTGAGGCGTTGAAGATGGCGTTGCCGATGGCAGGGGCGACCACGGTGACCGCGGGCTCGCCGACGCCGGTGGCCTTCTCGCCATTGGCGATCACGGTAACCGCGACCTCGGGCATCTGGCTCATGCGCAAGGGCGTGTAGCTATCGAAATTGGTCTGCTCGATGCCACCGTCCTTCAGCGTCGCCTTCTCGTACATCGCCAGCGACAGGCCCCACAGCGCCGCGCCCTCGACCTGGGCACGGATATTGTCGGGATGCACCTGCGTGCCGACGTCGGTTGCGACCGTGAGCTTCTTCACGGTGACCGCGCCCGACGGCGCCACCGCGACATGGGCGACGCACGCCGTCCAGCTTGCGGTCGCGCGCTCCTGCGACGAGACGCAGGCAACCCCCATGCCCTCGCCTTTCGGCAATGGCCTGGTGCCGTAGCCCGACAGTCCCATCGCGGCGAGCAGTGTGTTGCGCAGCCGCTGCGCGCCGCCGTCGTTCTTGCCGGCGCCGTCGAGCAGCGAGATGCGGAACTGCGCGGGATCCTTGCCCGTGGCCGCCGCGATCTCGTCGATCATGCTTTCGACCGCCCAGAAGGTCCAGCCCGGCGCCACCGAACGGAGCTGGCCGGACGGCGTGGCGTTGTGCGCGAGCTCGTTCTTGATCGCGCGCACATAATGGTTGGGCACGGTGTAGAAGAAGTCGGCGCCGTTCACCGTGAAGCTGTCGAGCGGACCCTTCTTGTCGACCGAGGGCGTCAGGAAATCGGGGATTCCCCAGCGCGCGGTCGGCCAGGCCGAGACCACGTCGTGGCTGAGCGCGACGAGCTTGCCGTCGCCGTCCACGCCGGCCTTGACCTTTTGATAGGTGAGCGGACGCGAGAAATCCATCGTCATGTCGTTCTCGCGCGAGTAGATCACCTTGACCGGCTTGCCGACCGCCTTCGCCGCCTGCACCGCCGGAATCATCATGTCGGCATCGAGCCTGCGGCCAAAGCCGCCGCCCAGCCAATGCTGATGCATCACGACGAATTTCGGATCGATCCCGGCCGCACCCGCAGCGATCGCGCCGGAGCGCGTCGCGAACTGGTTGCCGGAATAGATGTGCAGGATGTCGCCCTTGAACTCCGCAGTGGCGTTCATCGGCTCCAGCGGCGCATGGATGTTGATGCTGGTGGTGTACTCCGCCTCCACCACCTTGGCCGCCGAACCGAAGGCCGCGTTCGGATCGCCGTCCTTGACGAAGAACTGGCCGGAATCCTCCAGGCCCTGAAGCCGCTTGGCCTCGTCCAGCAGCGACTGGCTCGACAGTTTTGCGTTCGGACCGCCGTCATAGGCGATCTTCAGCGCATCCGCCGCCTTGCGCGCGTTGGCGTAGGTGCTCGCCACCGCGACGACCCAGCCGGAGGTGGTTCCGGTCTTGTCGTCGAGGATGACGGCTTTCATGAAGCCGGGCACCTTCTTGGCATCGCTGTCGTCGACCGACTTCACCGTCGCGCCGAAGCGTACCGGCGGGGTCACCACCTTGCCGTAGGCCATGCCCGGCAGCATCACGTCGATGCCGTACTTGGCCGTGCCATTGGTCTTGGAGGGGATGTCGAGCTGCGGCACCGACACGCCGATCATGGTGTATTGGTCCGGCGTCTTCAGCTTGATCGCCTTCAGCTCGTCCGGCGTGAAGGTCTTGGTCGCCTTGCCGCTCTTGACGATGTCGGCAAACGACATCTGCTTCCTCGACTTCGGATGCGAGACGATGGAATCGCGCACCACCAGCTGGTCCTTGAAGTAGGGCGGCAGCCCCATGGCTGCAGCGGCGGCCTCCGTCAACGCAATGCGACCGGCCGCACCCGCCCGGCTCATCGCCTCGAAGTTCATCATGGTCGACCAGCTGCCGCCGGTGATCTGTGCGCCGAGCACGGGATCGTTGAACTTCGGATCGTTGGAGGCGAGCGCGACGCGCATGTCGCTCCATTTCGCGCCCAACTCCTCGCAGACGATCTGCGCCATGGTGGAGGCGATGTGCTGGCCCATGTCGGCCTTGCCGCAGGTCACGGTGACGAGACCATCCGGCGAGATCGCATACCAGACGCTCGGCTCGAAATTGGCGGGAGCCGCAGCCGACGCGGAATCGATGCCGGGCACGCCGGCATAGCCGAGCACGAGGCCGCTTGCGGCGGTGCCGACGAGGAAGGAGCGGCGGCTGAGATCGGTCGTCGCGGGGGTGACGTTCTTGACGTGCTTATTCATGTGGGCCTCCGTTCGTTGCCGGAGGCGGACGCGGTGCGCATCTCGGATGCGGCTCGCATGATCGCCTTCTGGATCCGCGAATAGGTCATGCAGCGGCAGAGGTTGCCGTCCATATGCGCCACGACTTCTTCCTTGGTCGGATTGGGATTCTTCGACAGCAGCGAAGCTGCCTGCATGATCTGCCCGGACTGGCAGTACCCGCATTGCGGCACCTGCTCGGCGACCCACGCCTTCTGCAAGGGATGATCGCCCTTGGCGGAAAGGCCTTCGATGGTGGTGATCTTCTTGCCGGCGACATCGCCGACCATGGTCTGACACGAGCGTACGGCTTCGCCGTTGACGTGCACGGTGCAGGCCCCGCACAGCCCGGCACCGCAGCCGAACTTGGTGCCGGTCATCTGCAATTGCTCGCGGATCGCCCAGAGGAGCGGCGTGTCGTTCGCCGCATCCACGGACATACTCCGCCCGTTGATGGTGAGTGTTGGCATAGGCGTCTTCCCCTGCCGGTGCATGAAGCCGCTTACGGCGGCAACTTGAATAGCGGACGCCCACCGGGCTGGCGTCAGCCTTGGCGGCGAGAATGATCGGGTTCGCGTGCCGTGGCAAATGCAATTTGGAACGAGTCGAAAAAAGCCGCCTCTGCACTTGCTCGTTGTGCGCCGCGCCAACGGCGCCGACGCAGCCACTGGACACAACAGCGCGTGCGTCAGACATGCGTGCCATCGCTTTCAGGCAGTTTCTTCCAGGTAACTTGGCGAAGTAGAATGCAGCCAACCGCGAACCTTACCCTCCCCTGGAGGGGGAGAGTGAAACACTGAGATTGCGGCTAGAACAAAAAGAAAGGGGCGGAAGCGATGCCAAGGATCGATCGCGACGGCGTCAATATCTACTACGAAGTTCACGGCGACGGTCCGCCGCTGCTGCTCACCCACGGCTATTCCTCGACGTCGGCGATGTGGCATGGGCAGGTCGATGCGCTCGCGAGGGACCACATGCTCGTGCTGTGGGACATGCGCGGCCACGGCCAGTCCGATTATCCGGATGATCCCAACGCCTATAGTGAAACTCTGACGGTCGGCGACATGGCGGCGGTCCTCAACGCTGTCGGCGCTGAGCGCGCGATCATCGGTGGTCTCTCGCTCGGCGGCTACATGTCGCTCGCGTTCTATCGCACCTATCCGCAAGCCGCCCGTGCGCTGCTGATCATCGACACGGGGCCCGGCTTCAAGAAGGACGACGCCCGCGATGCCTGGAATGCGCGGGCACTCGGCACCGCCGACAAGCTCGATCGCGAAGGTCTCGACATGCTGAAATCGGCGACGCGCGAGCGCGCCACCGCGAGCCACCGCAACGCCAGGGGATTGGCGCTCGCCGCGCGCGGCATGCTGACCCAGCGGGATGCGCGCGTGATCGAGCTGCTGCCCGACATCAGGGTGCCCTGCCTGATCGTGGTCGGCGCCGACGACACGCCGTTCCTCGCCGCGTCCGATTACATGGCGGCAAAAATCCCCGGCGCACAAAAGGTCGTGATCCCCGCGGCCGGCCACGCCGTCAACATCGATCAACCCAAGGCTTTTGTTGACGCGGTCGAGCCTTTCCTGAAGAACTTGCCGGCATAGGCCGGACAATCAGGGACGCTAGACCATGATGCGAGCGATCTTCGCGGCGGGCGCAACAGCGGCCCTGTTGTCGGCAGCGCACGCCGAACCCTTCGGCACTGTGCCGCCGCGCCAGCCCTTCGTCACGACCTTGTCGAACAATACGCCGCTCGGCTTCGGCATGGATGCCGAGCAAACCGCCCGCGCCCTCGGGCAGCCGCTGCAATATGTGCGGGGCCGGCCCGGCAACGAGATCTATCTCGCGCTGCGCAACATCGGCGGCAGCGGCTTGATCCCCTACCGCCACCGCCTGTTCCTGCAATTCCGTCATGGACGGCTGGCAGGGTGGAAGGAGGATTACGGCGAGAACTGGATGTGGGAGTAGGTGTTGCCGCTCACGGCCTCGGACCACGGCGCATGATGAGCGGAGCTTTACGCTGAAGTTTCGGCTTCGTCATGGCCGGGCTTGTCCCGGCCATCCAAGATCTTCCGTGCGGCACCAAGAACGTGGATGCCCGGGACATAGGCGAGCGAAGCGACGCCGTCCTTCAGACGGCTATGCCCGGGCATGACGAGATTGTGGAACGAGCGAATTTCCCTATCGACGACCAACCAAGAAGGACAACCCGCGTGGGACACGACATCAAGCTGACGGCCTCCGACAATTTCCAGTTTGGCGCCTATCGCGCCGATCCCGGTGGTACGCCGAAGGGCGCGGTGGTGGTGATCCAGGAGATCTTTGGCGTCAATCACCACATCCGCTCGGTCTGCGACCGCCTCGCCGGGGAAGGCTATGTGGCGATCGCGCCGTCGATCTTCGACCGCACCACGCCGGGCTTCCAGTCGGGCTATTCGCCCGATGAGATCGCCGAAGCCCGCAAGTTCGTCGCCAGCCCCGATTGGGCGGCGATGCTGCGCGACACCCAGGCCGCGATCGATGCGGTGAAGAGCGTGGGTCCGGTGGGCATCATCGGCTTTTGCCTGGGGGGCAGCATCGCCTTTGTCGCGGCGACGCGGCTGTCGGGACTGAAGGCTGCGATCGGCTATTACGGCGGCGCGGTCGTGCGCTTCGCAGACGAGACGCCGAAGGCGCCGACGCAACTGCATTTCGGCGAGAAGGATGCGGGCATCCCCCTGACCGACGTCGAGACCATCAAGTCGAAGCGGCCGGACGTGGAGGTGTTCGTCTATCCGGGCGCCCAGCACGGCTTCCATTGCGACGAGCGCGCGAGCTACGACAAGGCCAGCGCCGACATCGCCTGGCCGCGCAGCATGGACTTTTTCGCGAAGCATTTGAAATAGGGCGCGTCTCTTTCGTCTGTCATTCCGGGGCGACGCGTCAGCGTCGAACCCGGAATCCATCGGGCGTCAGCGATGGTGGCGCGATGGATTCCGGGCTCGCGCTATCGCGCGCCCCGGAATGACAAGAGGAGAGAGTTGCGCCATCTCAAAGCAGGAATCGGGTGGCTGCATCCTGCCGCCCGGCGATAGAGCTGGCCAATCGAGCCAACTCACGCCGGGAGATCGCCATGCCGCAAGCCATCACGCACCTCGTCATCCGCAATCCGTTCGGAACCATGGATGTCCCCTCACCCGATGATTACGAAGTGATGGCTTATGCCGCGACGGCCACGCTGCCTGGCGGTGCCGCGGACGGCAATGCGCCGGCGTGGGCAGCGATCGCAGCGCCATCCGATCCGCTCGAAGGCATCTGGGCGAGCCGCTGGAACGGCGGCGCCGATCCGACCATCGCCGGCGACACGGCGGAGACGTGGAAACAAGGGCGCGCGGAAGTGCGCATCACGGGCAGCCGTATCTATCTGCGCTTCGACTGGGACAATGGCCGCCGGCACGGGCTGATCGAGGCCGCACGCGAGGGCGCGGATCGGCTGGTCGGAAAATATGTCAACCTGACCACGCCGGCGATCACACGGCCATGGGTCGGACGCGTCATCGACGCCAACAGGATCGATGGATGTTTTCCTGACGGGCGGCTGGATTTCAGGCGGTGAGCTAGAACCAGCGCTCGCCGACGAACACGGTGTCGCCGGGGTTCAAGGGGGTGCCGAGCGGCACCACGGCGCGCATGGAGCCGCCGTTCTCGGTGTGCGTGATGGTGACCACGTCGCGCTTGGCGCGGGGCGAGAAACCGCCGGCGATTGCGACCGCACTCTCGACCGTCATGTTCGGCACGTAAGGATATTGGCCGGGCGCCGTGACTTCGCCGAGAATGAAGAACGGGCGATAGGCCTCGATCTCGACCGCGACCGAGGGCTCGCGGATGTAACCGTTGCGCAGACGCGCGGCGATCTCGCCGGCAAGGCCCGCCGTGGTGCGGCCGCGGGCCGGCACTGCACCGATCAGCGGCATGGTGATGGATCCGCCGGCGTCGATGGCATAGCTGTTGGTGAGACCTTCCTGGCCGTAGACCACGACGCGGAGCTTGTCGCCGGCGTCGAGATGGTAGGAAGCGTCATAGCGCATCGGCGCGGCGTAGCCGACCGGCATCGGTGCGGGCGAAGAGGCAAAGGAATTACGCAGCGCGCCGATGGCGCCGCCGCCATCAGCGACGACAACCGGCTGCGGCGCACTGTAGGGCTGGCCATAGGCCATGGAATCGAGATCGGCGCGCGGCTGCATCACCGCGACGGGGCCGGCGGTCTGCATGCAGCCGCCAAGGGTCAGCGCGGCGGACGCTGCCAGGGACGCTGCCAAGATCGACCATCGAAACGCGCGTGCAACCGGCACCGGACCAATCCCTCGAAACGAGACGGCTTAAGTGATGCACCGGTTATGGTTAATAAAGCGTTGAGCGGGGCGGGGTGCTTTGCGGGCGCGATAGCTGCCGCACACTCCGTCATGCCCGGGCTTGTCCCGGGCATGACGAACTTCTGGTGGGACCTACGCGCTCACGCCGACGCCGATCGGGCAGGACACGCCGGTGCCCCCTAAGCCGCAATAGCCGGCGGGATTCTTCGCCAGATATTGCTGATGGTAGTCCTCAGCGAAATAGAATTCGCCTGATGGCGCGATTTCGGTGGTGATGGCACCGAGGCCTTTTGCAGCAAGCGCCTTCTGATAGAGCGCCTTCGACTCGTCGGCCGCCTTCTTCTGCGCATCGGAATAGGTGTAGATCGCGCTACGATATTGCGTGCCGACATCGTTGCCCTGACGCATGCCCTGCGTCGGGTTGTGGCTCTCCCAGAACGTCTGCAGGAGCTTCTCGTAAGACAGCTTGTTCGGATCGAACACGACCAGCACCACTTCGGTGTGACCGGTTCGTCCCGAGCAGGTCTCTTCATAGGTCGGGTTCGGCGTATGGCCGCCGGCATAGCCGACGGCGGTGGTGTAGATGCCATCGCCGAGCTGCCAGAACTTGCGCTCGGCGCCCCAGAAGCAGCCGAGCCCGAACACGGCCTGCTCGAGGCCAGCGGGATAAGGCGGCTTGAGCTTGCTGCCGTTGACGAAATGGGTGGTCGCGGTCGGAATGGCTTGCGCACGGCCAGGCAGCGCTTCAGTTGCGCTCGGCAATGCGGTGGTCTTGCGCATGAACAGCATGATTGGATCTCCGCAGACGAGCCGTCCGTCGCCCGAGCCAGATGCTCAGGCGGCGTGCTCGCGATCAGGTGGGAATATAGGGATCTACGCTGGCGAGAGCGGCCTTGTTACGCCGAACGCCTCGCGAGCGCTCAATCCCGGGAATTGAGGATCAATCCCGGGAATAGCCGATCAGCGGTTTCCGCGGCCGGAACAGGATCATCAGCAGGATGCCGAGAATGCCGAGGACGGCGAACACCGGCTGATCCAGCAGCAGGCGGATCACCGAGGTCCAGAGCCAGGGCGCCTTGGCCTCGACCCAGGTGCGGAATGCCGATTGGCTGGCCTGATTGATGTCGTTCCAGAACTGGCCGAACCGGGTGAATTTGAGGGTCTGGTCGGCCACCCAGCGGGCGCCGTCATAGACCATGAAGATGAACCCGCCAGCGAGCAGCAACAGCCCAATCAGTCGGAAAAAACCGCGGATCATGCCTCACCTTATATGGTCGTCCGATCGGAGGAGCCGACAAAACGCCGCCAGCCAATAGCCGGGAGACGGCAGAAATTCAACCTCTTCAGGGCGTTACGACGCCCCTGGAGCGCCCCGGGGGCCGCTTTTCCAGCCTGGAAAGCGTTGACGGTGCCGAAGACCCTCTCTATAAGGGCGCCAACTGGCGGCGGGCGCAATCCTGCCGCCGCTGTTCTTTGAGCAGTTGCTGGCTCCTTGGGCTTAGAGCTCTTTGCGGCCTCATGTTCCGGGGACAGCCCAGCAACCGAACACCCTAAATCCGAGCGTCGATTCCGCGGTCAAGCAAGCCGGCGCTACCCGACCAAGACGCGACCGGTACCCGCAAAGGATATTGAGACCATGGCCAATACCACTTCCGCCAAGAAAGCGACGCGCAAGATCGCCCGCCGCACCGCCGTCAACAAGTCGCGCCGCACCCAGATGCGCGGTGCCGTGCGTAACGTCGAAGAAGCCATCGCGACCGGCGACCGCGCCGCTGCCGTGAAGGCGCTGGCGAATGCCGAGCCCGCCTTGATGCGCGCCGCCCAGCGCAACATCATTCACAAGAACAACGCCAGCCGCAAAGTCTCGCGCCTCACCGCGCAGATCGCCAAGCTCGCCAAGTAACGAGCCAGGTAACGGCGAACCAATCGGTCGGCCGATCCGATCGAACATCGCACGCGTCAAACAGCCCGGCATCGCGCCGGGCTTTTTTGTTGCCAGTCATATTCACTCAACCGGTCACGCCACAGTCGATCTTCGATCGGAAGGTTTGCACCGCCTGCGCTATTCTTCGTTCCGTAGTTCTACCTGCCGATGTTTTGCAACAGTGGAAACTTTCACCGCGTTGCAAAAACCCCTGTGCTGCGGGGCTAAGATGAATTCGCGCACGCAGGAGTTCTGCACACCGTAGATTCACCGGAACGCGCGTGGCTATGGAGTTACCCTGTGAAACGAGACTCAAAAAGCGATGTCTCGCTAATCACTTATCGACATAGCGACCGCAAGCATTTGGAAAATTCGCCGACACGTCCGGCGCGTGACGAATTTGTAAAAATTTTTTTAGCAGTGACGGAGAATTGTCACATGATGCCCGGCATTCTCGATTCTGTGCACGAATCCAAAAACTTGCTTCCGAGCCTGTGAACAACTCCCGCGCGGCGTTAACCGAGGTCAAGTTTTTTGACGCCTCAAGTGTGAATCAATTTCGTTGCGAGTCTTTCCGCATAGTGTATTCCTTAAGTCGTCAGCGGCGCCCACGATCTTCAGACCAGCGCGGTTTAGGAAACGGGGCGAGCGTGCAAATCGGCGGCGGTGTGCACGTAGGCGACGCTTCAAAAAGCGAATGTCGGATCAAAAACCCATAGCAATATGGGAATGGTATCTCTTTGTCTGAATGTCTCCAAGCGGGATCTTGCGTATCCCGATCGCGCGAGACGCACGGACATCGCAAAGTTACCCCGACACGAGCGATGGCGAAGCCGAGCGGACGAACAGTGCAGACGGGCAGGGCATCAGCGATTTTTCGTCGCGGGTGTCTTCAGAAGCAGGACCTTGTCGTGAGCGATCACGGCAGGACGGGGAGGTATCATGGCCTACGGATTCAACGCGGTATTGACACAAGTTCCATCGTTCAACGATGCCGTCTCCGATCCGTCCAGCGTTCAGCCTCCCACGTGCGAGGGCGCGTCGAGTACGCGCTGACCTCGCGAACTCTCCATCTCCGACATCGCTGATCTGACCCGCGGCGTTTGCGCCGAACGGTCGAGCTATGCCTGACGATGGACTCGCTTGAGGTCGCGCCATGACCAGGGAACCCCTGCATGGCGCTCACAACGCAACCTTATCTCTCAAGAGAAGTTTTTTGACG